>NZ_JBEKRB010000192.1:0-4345 GCF_049519115.1 Bradyrhizobium sp. | reverse complement strand
CGGCCGCTTGCTATAGACGAACCACTTGTTCCGATGCAGCGGCGCGAGCCAGGCCTTGAACGCGGCCTTGCCGGCGAGGTGGGCGTGGTTGCCAAAGAACTGCAGGCGGCCGGCGTGGTGTGCGGCGAGCAGCATCTCCAGCATCAGGCGGCGGAACAGCTGCGACAGTACCTTCACCGGCAAGAGATAGTTTGGACGGCAGCCGATCCAGCGCGTGCCGTCGAGCGATATCCCACCGCCCGGCACGATCATGTGGACGTGTGGATGATGGGTCATCGCGGAGCCCCAGGTGTGGAGCACCGAGGTGAAGCCGATCTTGACCCCCAGGCGCTTGGGATCGGCTGCAATCGTGCGCATTGTCTGCGAGGAAGCCTTGAACAGGAGATCGTAGACGACGGCCTTGTTCTGGTAGGCGATGGCGGCAATCCGCCCTGGCAGAGTGAACACGACGTGGAAGTAAGGGACGCCCAGCAGTTCTGACTTGCGCTGCTTCATCCATGCCAGCGCCTGCGAGCCCTGGCACTTGGGGCAATGCCTGCTACGGCAGCTGTTATAGGCGATCTGCGTGTGGGCGCAGTCCTCACAGCGCATGACATGGCCGCCGAGAGCCACCGTGCGGCAGCTCTCGATCGCCGACATCACCTTCAACTGTCCGAGGCTGACGTGACCTGCATTGGCTTTACGCCAAGCGGGCCCGTGGTCGCGGAAGATATCCGCGATCTCCAGGGCGGGGCGAGCCATGATCGCCGTGGCTTATGCCGTCGGCTTGTTCTCCGGTGTCAGCGGCGTGAGCCGATCCAACGGGCTCATTACCGCGCGGATCACGTTGGTAGCTACCTGCGCGTAGAGCGCCGTGCTGTCGATCTTGGCATGACCGAGCAGTCACGATTCATAATGCACCTCGGCTTAACTCATTGAAAGTCAAAGACCTGCTGCGCAGCATCCGGTGTTAGCGGAGGCTTCTGACGCTTTCCGCGGGCGAAGCCTGCCAGGTCCTCAGCTCTGATTACCCAAGGCGCGCCCGCGCAAGCTTGTCGGCCTTTGATGTCGCCGCGGCGGAGCATACGCAACGCCGTCATGTTGCAGACGCCGACGAGTTTTGCTGCTGCTTCGAGCGTAATCTCGCCGCGCTCCGCCCACTCGCCGTCGCGGAAGACGGCAATGTCGTGGTGATTGCGGAAGCCGCGCACGCGCTCTTGCGTCCAGGCATTGCCGTGCCCGGTCTCGACGCGAGTGCGATTGAGCAGGCGCGCGATCTGCCGATCAGGCATCAGCCGCGCCAGCTCACGCACGAGTGCGATCGTGTCGTCGGGGATGCGTGGATTGTGCCGGCCGGCCGCATTCAGTCGCTGTTTGACTTGCAGTTGGGTATGGTCGCCGCCTTGCCAGTGCAGGACCGCATGGATGATTGCGCCGTCCCTGCGCACGACGATCTCCGTGAGTGCCGCGCGAAGGATACGCTTGCGCGTTGCGGCGGTTGCAGCGGGATGCAACCAGGCGCGCTCCAGATCAGCACCGAGCGCCACCAATTGCTGGCGCTCCGGCTCACCGAACGGCTGCGGACGGCGCGCAATCAGGGCGGCGATCTCTCCTTCAAGCTTTGCGACAGCCCGCAATGCCTCGTTCCAGCGGCGCTCCAGCTCGCCGGCGACCAGCCGGTTTGCCGGGTCGACGGCGTCGTACTGTCGGCGCGCGTGCGCGGCTTCGTAGCGCGCCTGCTGCAGCGACAGCTCCAGCTGGCGCTCGGCCGCGGTCGTCGTGCTCGATTGCGCCTCGATCGCTTTGAGTGCTGCCTCGGCGCCGAGCGGCTTCATGACGCGCAGGACCTCGTTACTGATCGCCGTATCGATGCTCAAGCCGCTGATCGAAATGCAGCGCGCGGCACCGTGGTTCGTACGCGCACCGTAGCAATTGTAGCGGCCGATCTTGCCGCTGTAGTGCACATGGAGCTTGCGGCCGCAGTGGCCGCATCGCAGCAGTCCGGGCAGGAGCAGCTCGCCTTTACGAGCTGCTCCGCGAGCGAGTGCGCTGCTCATGCCGGTCGCATTGTTGGCGATTACCTCGAGGTTGTGCTCGAACTCGTCCCAGGTGATATAGGCCGCGTGGTGATCCTTGATCAAGACATCCCATTCGGCCATGGGCTTTTGCACACCACGCCGGACATGCTTGCGTCCACCTTTGACACTCACACGGCTCGTCGTGCGCCCGAACGCGTAGGCACCTGCATAGATCGGATTGGTCAGGATGTTGTGCACGATGTTGTAGGCCGGCAGTCGCCACACGACGCCGTGCGCCTCGCCTTGGCGCGACTTGACCGGCAGCTCTATGCCCTCCTCTCTCAGCCAGATGTGCACCTGTCTTGCACTTTGCAGCTCGGCGAACTTGGTGAAGACCAGCTGCAGGGCGTCCTGCACGCGTTTGTCCGGATTCTTCTCTATGCGATCGCGACCGATCTTCACATAGCCGGCGGCGACACCGAGGACCAGCGCACCGCGGCGCGCCTTCTGCTTCAGCGCTTCCTGCGAGCGCTGGCGGAACATCGAGAGTTCAAGCTCGCTCATCGTGCCCTTCATGCCAAGCAGCAGCCGATCGTTGGGATGGCGAGGATCGTAGATTCCGTCCTCGTCGACGATGAGCGTGCCGACCAATCCACAGAACTCGATCAGCGTATGCCAGTCGCGGCCGTTACGGGCAAGACGCGACGCCTCGATCGCGAGCACAGCGCCGACACGGCCGTCGCAGATCGTTGCAAGCCGCCGCTCGAAGCCGGGACGCGCGATGCCGCCGCCGGACCGGCCGAGGTCGTCGTCGATGACTTTGACGTTGCTCCAGCCAAGCTGCTTGGCGCGATCGACGAGGCCGTATTGGCGCCGTCGGCTCTCATGATTATGCGCGAGCTGGTCTGCTGTCGATTGCCGGATGTAGACGCAGGCGTTGCGGGCGAGATGCTCAGTCGTGATCTTGGTCATCGCCGCTCCCCCCGCTTGCCGCCTTTGCCAGCGCCGCCGCGATCTCGCGCAGCAGCACCTCGATGACCGTCGCGAGCTCGCTCTTTTGAGCTGCACGCAGTTCGACGTATGGTCGCTCGGCCTCGAACAGGCTTGGCTGGAGATTCTCGGATCGGTGCGTCATTCTCTGGTCGCTCCGTTTTTGATTCGGACGCCAGAAAGCCTAGAAGCGCATCGACCTCGTTGCGTAGGGAGCGAAGAACATCCAATGGAAAATGCGGCTCAACGCTGATCTCGAATCGGGACGCAGACTCGTCAGTCATCCACGCCGGAAGGCAGGCAAAGGTGCCGTCAAGTTGGTGCACAACGAGAAACGCGGCGCCGCCTCGCTCAAGCCGCCGCCTAATGCCTACCGTCTCGTCGAAGCGAGGATGAAATCGGTAGGTGATGCGTGCTTCGGCCTGTTGTTCGCGGGCAGTATGTCGCCGTTCCGAGTAAAACCTGAATCAAACGGACATCGGTCTTCTCTTCGAGCAGGTGGGTCGCAAAGCTGTGTCGCAATGTATGAGGCGACACTCGCTTTTTGATCCCCGCCCTATCGGCAGCGACATGAACGACGCGATTGAATTGCCGCGTCGTCAGCGGCAGCAGCGGATCACGGCCCGGGAACAGCCAGACCGTGGGCCGGGCGATGCGATACCAATCGCGCAGCAACTCCAATAGCAGCGGGGAAAGCATTGCAAAACGATCCTTGCGCCCCTTGCCCTGCTCGATGCGCAGCAGCATGCGCTCGGAATCGATGTCCGATACCTTCAGGGCCACAACTTCAGAAACCCGCAGTCCGGCGCCATAAGCGGCGCTTAGCGCGGCCTTGTACTTCGGGCCGGGGGCCGCCTCCAGCAGCCGTGCGATCTCCTCCAGGCTCAAGATCACCGGGATCCTGCGTGGCTCTCGCACGAAGGTGAGGTACCGTGCCATCTCGGGGCGGTCGAGCGTCACAGTGAAGAAGAAACGCAGCGCCGCAACCGAGCCATTGATGCTCGGCGCACCCACGCCGGCCTGCGTCTGATGCAGCTGGAAAAGGCGAAGATCTTCAGGCGTGGCCGTATCCGGCGCGCGGCCGAGAAAGGCTGTGAATGTCCCGACGTGTCGGATATAGTCGTTGCGCGTCTTCTCGACGAAGTTGCGCACCGTCATGTCTTCGATCATGCGCCGGCGCAGCGGGCTGATGGGCTTCTCGCTCATTGGGAGCTCCTGTCTTGAGGTTGGAGTGTTTGAACCCCTCAATCCTCAAGACGGAGCGACCGCCCGTCACCTGTGATCGTTCAAATAGTTACCGCAGAAGACTTGATCCCACGACCGCGCCGCCAGCCCATCCCGCGTGAGCGGGTTCGTTC
>NZ_JBEKRB010000191.1:0-23363 GCF_049519115.1 Bradyrhizobium sp. | reverse complement strand
GTCTGTAGCAGCGGCCTCGAATCCCACAGACGAATGTTCTGGATCGTATCCTGGTTTCTTGCGATCACGGCCGGTGTTAGATCCGCCAAAGACGGATAGGAAGTTTCCTTGATCCCATCCAGCTGGAAGGCCTTTCGCGTGAAGTCTATGTAGTTTTTTAGATAAGGGGTCTCGAGTGCCAACTCACTTGGCTGGACAAAAAACTTCTGGAAGAAGTATGGCGCCAATGAAACCCCGAATATCCATAGGACCACATACACGCCGGCTCCCGCAGCCAATGTCATGAACCGCGGACGAAAAATGTTTAGCGCGAGCAGCGCACAAGCAACGGCAGAGATACCGACCATGCTCCAGAGGGCAACCCGAGTTACATGATCCGCCGCATAGCCAGCGCCGTAGACGACACCCAGAGTTGAATAGACGAGTTCGTAGTGATCCAGGTAAAAACCCCAACCGAGAGTCGCAACCAAAATAAAAAGAATCACAGATACATGCGCGACGGAGCTGCCGCTAGCTACTATCCCTCGGCTGCCGCGAATCCGCCAAGTTCCGAACAGTCCATAGGCCAGAAGAACAATTGCTAGCGTCAATACGGTCAGCGTCGCCAGGCTGCTTTGCAGCAACTCATAGAAGGGCAGATGAAATAGGTAAAAGCCGACATCGACCCCGAACAGCGGATCGGATACTCCAAAGAATCCGCCGTATCGAAACCGGAGGTAGGTATCCCATTCACTGTAGAAGCCGAGCGCAAAAAACAAAGCCACGCCGCCGCTAACGAGGACGACGGCAGCTTTAATGAGTCTCGGAGGGAGTTCGTCACCGGTTTGCGTATCGGCGTTGGTTTTGGATAAAGAAGCCAGGCTCCATGGTCGATCGCCTCCGCTGATCGGGCCACTTTCTTTGGTCGCCGGGCGCAGATTGAGCCACAAATACACGAAAGCAAATACGAAGGCCGCAGAAAACATCGCACATCGTACCGACAGGAGCGTCCAGAAGATGCCGCTATAGTCAAGCTGCCTCATCCACAGCCATTTCTCGATATAGTCGGTGAGTCCAGCGAGAACAAGGAAGATGAGAACCGCTGCGAATATCAATGCGCTCCAACGTTGTCGAAAGCGACGGTGCGTGCCTGTCTCTGAACTCGATGTGTCAGCAGACCACTTTGGCTTCGCGATATTCGCGGGATATTCATTCATGACTACGCTCCGGTTTAACTCGAAGGGAATCTCTACTTCATCCCGGTCAATTCGGCGTCCGCGAGCAGCTTTGGCGCATGAGTATGCGCCAAAGGCGTCTTAACAGCAGCCTATGTGCAAATCACGCCCCGCGTAGAGCCTCGGAAAATACTCAGATCCGATTGCCTCGGCGTAACCAGATATTGGGGAACGAACGCCATATTCGGCGATTGTCGTAGCTCAAGGCTGCGGGGCAGCCGAGTATTTTATGAAAGAACTCTGCGATGATCACGAGCAAATTGTTGACGGCGGTTGCCGCCATAGCTCTCATGTGAGGGCTTTTTCAGAAATGGCACCAAGAAAATCGCTCAAAAAGCCCCTGAGCTCGACCACAAGATCGCTCGCCCTAGTAGTTTTTTTCCTTAGCTTTGCTCAAAACTCAAAGTCTGCTGAGGTTGCTGACGTCGTAGCGACGGTGCGTATCAATTTCGACTGCTCTGCATTCAAGAGGGAGAGTGATGGCAAATGGATCGCGACAAAGCGGTCTAATATCGCAGGATCCATCGATGGTCCCGAGCCCGTTTATCCAGGGCTAAACCTAGACATGATGCGGCCAAACGGCCTCAATCTGGTTGATGCGTTGAATAAGAAGTGTAGCCGATAGTTGATGTAAGTAAGATCGGCAGTCAGCGAAGCCATTGGCATCAGACGAGAAGGCCTTTGCACCAAGCGTGTACGCGATCTTTCCGATGGCGGTTGTTTGGGAATGTGCATCCGGGCGGGCTCGTAGTGCACCATGTGATTAAAGGATCGCTGCCCCGCAACGGAAGGAATTTGTGAAGATCCGCGCAGGATGTGGCCGTACTGAGTCTTCCGGCGCTTTTGCTGCAGGTGAGCCAACCTTGTTGAGTTTTGGGCGGGACGCGCGGCGGAACGTCCGTGCCTTTCGCCAGTCGGCGTTGCGGAAACTAAAGGAAAATTATTATGACCACGGAAGAACGTGAAACGGTAAGCTTAATAGGCAGCGACAAAGTGCAGGACACAGCGGTTTATGGCGCCAATGGAGAGAAAATCGGTTCGCTCGAGCGGGTAATGATTGAAAAAATCAGCGGAAAGGTCTCTTACGCAGTCCTGAGCTTTGGTGGTTTTCTCGGAATCGGGGATGACTACTACCCTCTGCCGTGGCCTTCACTCAAATACAACGTCGAGCTAGGCGGATATCAGACGATGGTTCCGATCGACAAAATCAAAGCGGCACCAAAGTACGCGCGATCGGATTCGTGGGACTGGGACAACGGCGATCAAGCTCTTGGTCTCGATGATTATTACGGCGTCGTCGGAGCCTAGTTCGCATCATTCTCAACCTTGAAACCCTAGAGTCCAACCTCGATCCATCGTCTATATTCGGGATCATTGACGTGATCCGGACGGTGAGGGGCAAGGGCGCATCGTTGTCAGGTGAAAAGGTCGTCGCTTCTCGCGATTGAGGCGATTGGTCGCCCGGTTGGCTGTTTTATTGTCGACTGGTCCCTAATGTCACTTATCCGTAATGCCATACGAACTGCCTCACCGCTTCATAAAAGCTGTCCTCGCGCTTAATTCAATCCGCAAGGTCAAACGTGCCTGCGACTTCGCACTCCATGTCGAATGCAATTTCGTCCAGCAGTTCTTCAATGCCGTCAAGCATTAGTGTCGCAACAACCTAAGGGAAACGCGCGCCACTTCTCTGCGGGACTGCGCCTGGTCTGCAAACTCGCTGGGCTCAAATAGCGTCAAGGTCCGGATGCGGAATTACGGCGCCAGCCGAATGAAAGCTCGAGAACTTCGATGTTTAAATTGCAATTTAGGTTGAAACCGCTGCGTTGCCACGATTTGATCAGCCCGCGGTCCAGCAACGCCTCGGCCAAGAGCTTGAATACGGGCTAACAGTCGCCGGGAAACTACGGCGGGTTGGCATTTCCCATCGCAATATCTCGTCCTCTAGGTATTTTCCGAGCCCACGTGTCGCGAGCGAGTGTCCTTGGCCGGCGCAACAATTTAGTTCGCGCCGGGTTATGAGCGTGGTCGTCGTAATCCTCAATTCGAGACTTGCGCCGTGACCAACCTCCAGAAAATAGGAGACTAACATGTTTATGACTAAGCCACTGGCCGTCGCTCTCGCCACTACGGCGATATTAACATGGTCTGCTGCTTTAGCTGCAGACCAACCAAACAAGAGCCCGGCAGCCGCCGCCGCTCAACCCACCGCGGGCACGCAAGCTACTGCTAGGGAACTCGGCAAGCTTTCCGCCGATGGATTGAAGGCTTTCCGAGATGTGCGTTTGGCGCGTCTTGCCATTTTTGATGGTCAAGCGGATCAAGCAAAGAAGTACGTCGATGAGGCGAGGGCTGCTATAACCAAGGCCAAGACCGATGATACCGCCTTCATGAAAGCTGAGGCCTCCCTTAAGCCGCCGGCCGGAGTGAGCCAGCGAGGTACCGCCCAAGGCGGGGCTGACAAGGCGATGCAAAGCACGACGCCAACCGCGTGGATCCCTGTTGATGGTGGTCTCACGTTAGGCGAAGATTTCGTGGCGACGCCGACCAAAGCGGCAAGTGTCGCGAAAGCAAATGAGCAACTGAAGAAGGGGGACCACAAGCAGGCAATGGAAACGTTAAAACTCTCTGAAATCGACGTGGCATTCGTAATGGAGGTGGCTCCGCTCGACAAGACTCTCAGCGGGATCGAAAACGCGGCGCAACTAATCGACTCTGGAAAATATTATGAAGGAAACCAGGCATTAAGAGATGTCGAGGACGGAGTTCGCTTCGACGTCGCTGACGTCAATGCCGGCCCGGAAAAGGCTAGCAATTCTGGAAATAAGGCCAGCCCGACCGTCGGTGCTGCTACCCAGTCACCGGCTCCCGCTACCTCACAAGAAAATAAGTAGAATTTTCCCTGCCGTGGACAATCTGTATTAGACAGACTGTTGATGCAATTTAAAGAAGTAAGGTCGATCGAAGGATCGACCTTACTTGTTGCTTGATAGATGTGATCTGCGAGCTTTCGGTATGATTGCAACTCACTCGTTCTTCTCCGGAGGAGACGGGGAAGGTGAGCTATATTGCTCGCTCGTTTTTCTTCAGAGGAAACGGACCTTTCGTCTGACCGCGTTGTTGCAGTGTGAGCGCATATTTCCCACCGCACCGCCACTTGCGCGACCGGTGTACAAATCGGATAGCTCAGCGTGAAAACATCCAGGCATCTTTTGTACGATTCCCGAAATGGAACCGTTGTCTTTGCCATATTGGAAACGTCGCACTGAATGGATATCTCGGCCACCCAGGACAAAGCCGACGACCTCGCATTCCGGGTTGCCATCCGCCAATCGGAAATCCGGTACCGCCGGCTTTTCGAGGCAGCCCACGACGGTGTGCTTATTCTGGACTCCGTCACCCGGAAAATAACCGACGCTAATCCTTTCATGTCACATCTGCTTGGCTATGAGCACGAGGAATTACTGGGCAAGGAATTGTGGGAAATAGGCCTGCTGAAGGATGAGCAGGCTAGCCAAGTCGCGTTTCGGGAGCTGCAGAAAAACGGCCAGGTCCGCTACGAAGATTTGCCGCTCGAGTCAAAATCAGGGGACAGGCGGGAAGTGGAAGTCGTGGCCAATCGCTATGACGAGGACGGCAAACAAGTCGTTCAGTGCAACATCCGGGATATAACCAAACGAAAGGAGACCGACGGTGCGTTGCGTGCGAGCGAAGAGCGCTTTCGTACTCTATTCGAACTAGGTCCGGCTGCCGTCTATTCCTGTGATGCCCGAGGTACAATTCAGGAATTCAACCAACGTGCCGCAGAGTTATGGGGCCGTACGCCGGCGCGCGGCGATAGCAGCGAGCGATTCTGTGGTTCGGTCAAGATGTTTCGTCCGGACGGAAGTGTTATGCCGCACGACGAGTGCCCGATGGCGTGGGTGATCTCGGGGAAAATGCCGGCGGTTCACGACGAAGAAGTAGTCGTGGAGAGGGCTGATGGCTCGCGGGTTAACGTCATCGTAAATATCCGTCCGCTCAAGAATGAACACGGAGAAGTTACGGGCGCAATCAACTGCGGCTTTGACATTACCGACCGCAAACACACTGAAGAGCACCAGCGGTTTCTCATGCACGAACTCGCGCATCGAGGCGGAAACTTGCTCTCCGTGATCCAGTCCATCATCGCTCGTACCCTGATTGGAGCGAAGCCTCTCGCCGAGGAGCGCAACACACTTACGCGGCGCCTGCAGGCTCTGGCACGCAGTCAATCGGCACTGATGAGCAAGAGATTCGAAGGGGCTCTCGTGGCTGAGATCGTCCGGCTTGAGTTCGAGGCATTTTCCGACCGCGTCATGGCTGCTGGTCCGGACATTTTACTGAACTCCAAGGCTGCGCAGACCTTTGCGCTCCTGCTGCATGAACTTGCTACCAATGCGGCCAAATACGGCGCGCTCTCACAGCCGAACAACGGCCTTGTTAATATTCATTGGTCGACCGTGGGGGAGGCCGAGGAAGCGAGATTTAAGTTTCATTGGCAGGAACGCGACGGACCGCCAGTCGTCCCTCCAACTCGCAAAGGCTTCGGCAGCATCTTGCTCGAAAAGCTTGCCTCACAGGATTTTGGCGCGCAACCGACGATAACGTTTGCGTCCCATGGATTGAGCTATTCAATCGACGCATCCTTGGGGATCATGACAGCCGGGAATCAGCAAGCAAATAGAAGTGCTGGGAAGATGAGATAGGCGACAATTTTGATTCTCGGAGTTACACAGTTCGGTAATGGGCGTCGGAAACACAACTTGAATCAGGAGCCTCCTATCCCGCCGCCATCGAAGCAAACCCCTAGCTGGTCGCGGTGATTATGTCTGTCGCCATCTTTATGGAAGTCCTCGACACGACGATCGCCAACGTCGCCCTGCGTTATTTGTCTGGCGACCTCGCCATCGGCTCTCACAAACCCCATGGGTGGTGACAAGCTATCTCTTCGCCAACTCCTTCGCCTTGTGGCGAGTAGCTGGTTGTGCGGCGCGTTTGGGAGGCGCGAAAGTGTTTTGAACTCGCATTGCATCGTGCCATTTGGAACCTTTGACTTCAATAACAGTTCCAATCAAACGCCGTAGAAGGGCTTAGCAAAATTTAGCGCAGCTCCAAAAGTCGAGCCGATGGCCATCCAAAAGTCGAGCCGATGGCCAGACGACTTTTCGGAGAATAAGATCTTGGGTCATGGAAACGTTCCTGGGAGTCGTGGTGGGTCTCAAACTGCTGTTTCATAGGCCGCGTAAGAGCGGTTCATAGGCCTTAGCCTATGCTGCCTCGGAAAGAGATACCGATGCTAGATTTCACCCAAAAGACTGATGAAACTTACGCCGACGGCAAGATATTGCTAAGCGTTGCCGACGGGATAGGCCTCATAACGTTCAACAACCCAGAAAAACGGAATGCTATGTCGCTCGAGATGTGGCAAGGATTGGTCAGTGCTCTTGTTGAATTGCGTGACGATCCCGATGTGCGAGTTGTGATCATGGCGGGCGCCGGCGCCAGGGCGTTTGTCTCGGGCGCTGATGTGAGCCAGTTCGAGAAAACCCGCCACAACGCCGAGGCGTCGGAAGAATATTCGAGACGAAGCGCCGGACAGGGCGCGATATTGGCGGAGTACCCGAAACCGACTATCGCCTGTATCCGGGGTTTCTGCCTCGGCGGCGGGTTGCAGGTTGCAATGCTGGCAGATATCCGAATTGCCGGCGACGGCAGTGAGTTCGGCTTTCCCGCCGCCAAACTCGGCCTCGCCTACGGCTATAACGACCTTAATCGCCTGGTTACGCTCGTCGGTCCGTCATGGGCAAAGTTGCTGATGTACACGGGTATGCGGATCGATTCCGACGAGGCGTTAAGAATCGGCGTCATCGATCGTGTCGTGCCCGACGCCGATTTGTGGAATGCCACAATCGAGATCGCCCGCACCATCTCGGGCAATGCACCGCTGGCAATCGAGGCCGCGAAGATTACCATCACACAGGTGCTGAGGGATCCTGGGATGCGTGATATGGACGCCATCCAGGAAATCGCCGCGGCCTGCATGGACTCGGATGATTTCCGCGAGGGAAGGCAGGCGTTTATGGAAAAACGCAGGCCGAATTTCACGGGACGATAAAATGCGAATTGCGTGAAGCCGCGACACGGCTGCACTCCGGCAGCTAGCCGCCGGGTTGGCCGCGATGTGACGGCGTGCTGTCCTGGTCAAACAGCTCAGCTCGCACTCATTGCTGTTCGCCGCGGACGACCAAGAACCGTTCGCCAGTAGGCTGAGTTCGAGGTGCCCGCCGTATGCCTTGCTCTTCGTCTTAGCGCGATGGGAAGGCCTGTGCGTCGAGATAGCAGGAGCGGTACATGCTCATCAGCTCCTTACCGCGCAGGAAGATCATCTGCGGTTTCAGCCCCCCTCGCGCGGCGATCCAGCGCCGTACCGGGGACGGATATATCGAATACAGCGTCTGCGTCGCATCGGGGTTGGTAACCTCGCGCCCGTTGGCGGCGAAGTCCCATGCCGCGTGGAAACCCAAATTGGCGCGGCGCGTCACGCAAATCTTGTCGTGCGCAACCGCGCCGAGAACGATGGTACACGCCGAGGCGCATAGGCCGTCGATGATAATCGTCTCGCCCGAAGTACGCAGGCTCTGATATTTTTCGAGGTAGGTGCCGATTAGGCCGCCGCGATCATCAGCAATCCGGACAACCGCATGGCTCGCGCCCACCCCTGCAAAGAGGAGAGTCGCCGCCAGCAAACCAGTCGCAAATTTCATATCCCGCCCGGTCCAAACCCGTCCAACCCAAATCGGATTTTAAGTGATGCAATGGTCTCGGTCGCGAGAGTTGGGATCGTAATATTGTCTAGATGCTCGGGCTCGAAAACTCAAATTAAATGTTGCATTCGATGCGGCGAAAGATCCCGAACTGGAACAATTGGACCCGCTATCCGAGGCCCGCAAAAATTGGGGTCAGCATCTTCGCGTGTTTTCAAAGTCAAAAACGGTCGAGATGCTACGTCTCAAAGCATTGCGCGAGAAGGGCGTTCTGCCTTTGCACCTTACTGTGGGCTGCTGTGTGAAAGCGCTAATCTACGTTGTAGGCGTCGCCCTATTGAGAAGGTTTGAGATGGCCGTGATAAGCTGCGCCGGGTTAGCGCGAAATGGTCGAGCTTAGATTCTAGCATCTGACGAATACATCGTTAGGGCAGTTGAACTTATCTGCCCTGACGACAGGAACGCTGAGAAGGCCGCCTTATAACCCTAGCCACTGTGGCCGCCGACGAAACTCCGACCGCCCCTGCCGCCGTCACGCCGACTGCTGAAGCCGCGGATGCCAGAAAAATTGCTACCCCGCATATCCCCATGACTTCCGCGGAAGCTGCTATAGCCAGAATGGAGACCACCGCCGTGGAAGCCGCCGCCGCGGTCGAAAGCCATCGCGCTGGTCGTTATTCCCGCTGCAAGCGCTAGGGCTATCGCACCCGCAAGAAGCTGATTTCTCATAAAGGCCTCCTCCAGTATTAGGCGGTCAACGGCAGCGACATTCAAGTGGTTGCTTCGAAGGAAGCGCTAAGAGGCTAAAATTCCTATTATGATTGAGAGATGTGGGAGCCGACCAAGTTGCCCGCGCGCAGTCTGATTGATGCGTACGCGTAGTTCCACATGCGAAATCCGCCGATAGTGATTCCTTGAACTGCACCTTTTTGTCTTTTTGCGGAGGCGCCGGAATGAGTTCGTTCTCGCTACATTGCCCAGCACTTCGACGTCTCGCATCAGTGGTTGTAAACCTCGTCACCGGCGGCTTATCTTGCGTGGTGCGATAGCGTTTAAGGAAGCCTTTGCGCCGGAAGCGGTCGCGCTCGATTTTCCGCTCCGCGCCGGTGGTCTATGCCCGAGACCTTCTATGCCACATCTTTTGACCTCGTCGCGGTCAACAATGGGCTACGGAGTCGAACGAAATGGTCATTGCTGCGGATTCCGCAGGACTGGCGGATGGAATTGCGCCATCACCATCTGCCGCCAGCTTGCGTGGCCTCGATGGCGTCAATTTATTTCTCGCTGGAGTGTTGTCGGGCTTCGGTCCATACGTCGCTACGTACCTAGCCGAACGAAACTGGACCCAACAGAGCATCGGCTTCGTGTTGACGGCAGGTGGATTCGCTGGATTGCTGAGCCAATTACCCGGCGGTGCATTGCTCGATGCTATCCGATCGAAACGAATGGCGGTCGCGCTAGGGGCCGGTATGGTGGCAGCAGGCGCGCTGATTATTGAAGTTTCGCCAAGCTTTCCATTCGTGTTAGCAGCTCTGGTGCTCCAAGGGATCACGGGTGGCTTTCTGGGATTAGCGATTACCGCCATCAGCCTTGGCCTAGTTGGCAATGCAGCGCTTGCCGACCGACTTGGACGTAATCAGCGCTTCGCCTCAGCGGGAGGGGTATTGGCGACGGGCTTCATGGGCTTCATCGCCTATTTCCTGTCATATCGCGCGATATTCATCGTCGCTGCCGCCCTAGTGGTTCCACTGCTCCTCGCTCTCAGCCGGGTCCAGCCTTTAGATATCCATTTCGGCCGGGCCTCGTGCATTCCGGATCATCAAGGACCGAGCCCGCCGCCGAGAGCCCGGCTTCGAAGCCTTTGGAAGATCCGCGGTCTACTCATATTCGCTGGCTGCGTGTTCTTGTTTCAGTTGGCTAACGCGTCGATGCTGCCGCTCGCCGGCGAAGCGTTCGCGTACAATGAGGAAGCTTTCTCCTCGCTTATCGTCACCGCGCTGATCATGGTGCCTCAGGTCATTGTGGCGATAATGGCGCCGTGGGCCGGACGCCGGGCGAACACCTGGGGCCGCCGACCGCTGTTGCTCGTCGGCTTCACAGCATTGCTGATCCGCGCGCTGGTGTTTGCCTCGACCACCGACCCGATGATTCTCATTGTCGCTCAAGTACTCGATGGAGTCAGCGGAACGATGCTGGGTGTGCTCACGGCGCTGATAGTCGCCGACCTCACAGCAGGTACCGGCCGGTTTAATCTCGCGCAGGGATTCGTCGGAACGATATCCGGGGTCGGCGCTTCGCTCAGCACCACACTTTCAGGTCTCGTGGCCGGGAACCTTGGCCGCGTGGCAGGATTTCTTGGTATTGCGGCGGTGGCCCTGGCCGCTCTGCTTCTACTGTGGTCGCTAATGCCTGAAACCCATCCGTCAAATAGGAGCGACTACCTATAACCGCTCGTCTCTTTCATGAGGCGCGCATGATGGCCGTCAGGATGGTGAACGATCTCATCTTATTGGGTACTATAGCCATTATCGGTGAAGGATTTGCGGATGTCGTTCAAGGTTCAGGTCGGCCCAGCTCAAATTGCCATCCATCAGGGGCAGACGGTGTTGCTCACCGAAACCGACGGGTGCGTGAACTGGCCAAGCAAATGCGGACTATATTTCCGCGATACCAGGGTGATCAGCGCCTGGGCAATTTATGCCAACGGCGAACTTTGGGATCTGCTAAATGGTGGCGCAGTTGCTCCCCATGCGGCTCGTATCTTCCTGACCAACCGCGCTTTCGAGACCGAAGATGGACCGATCGCAGCGCGTACGCTGGGCTTGGTGATCGGCCGCCAAATCGAGGGTGGATTGCACGAAGACATCGAAATCACCAACAACAGCCAAAAGCCAGTTCGTTTCAACCTCGAAGTCGCAATACGCGCCGATTTCGCCGACATTTTCGAGGTGAAGGGCGACAACATCGTGCGGCGCGGCCACATCATCACCTCATGGTCGGCCAAGCGGGAAGTACTTCGGGTGACCTATCGCAACAAGGATTTTTGCCGTGAGGTAATCGTCCGAACCGGCGAAGGCGACGGCAGACCGACGGTATATGCCAACGGACGCTTGAGTTTCGACATTGCACTGAAGCCGGGGCAGGTCTGGCATCGCTGCCTGATCTACGATCTCGTGGACGGATCGAAACGCCTTCGTGCATCCAAGGAATGTATTCATTCCAGCCCCACCTCGGGCCACTCTCGCGATATGGACGAATGGCGGAGAACGGTCCTGAAAATTGAGACCAGCAACGAGGAATTCTATCGCTGCTTTAATCAGGGCGTGCAGGACATGGCTGCCTTGCGGCTTCCGTTGCAGGGTACAGATCAAATGGTGTTCGTGCCGGCCGCCGGATTGCCGTGGTTCGTGGCACTGTTTGGCCGCGATACCCTGATCGTCTCATTGCAAACGATGATTGTTTATCCGGAATTCGCTGCGGGTACGCTAGAGGTTCTGGCGCGGTATCAAGCGACGGAGCGCGACGACTACCGTGACGCCGAGCCAGGTAAGATCCTGCACGAGCTTCGTTGCGGCGAGCTGGCGCATTTTAAGCTGATCCCGCACACGCCGTATTACGGCACGGCGGACGCGACGCCCCTCTATCTGATCGCGCTGCATGCGGCGTGGAAGGCAGCGGGTGATCGAACGCTGATTGAGCGGCATTTGCTGAATGCCGAAGCGTGCCTGACCTGGATCGACAAATACGGTGATCGCGACGGCGACGGTTTCCAAGAATACCAGACGCGGTCGAAAGCGGGCTACGAGAATATGGCGTGGAAGGATTCCGGAGATTCCGTAATGTACCCTGACGGTACGCTTGTTCGCGGCCCTAAAGCTCTCTGCGAATTGCAGGGCTATGTCTACGACGCTTGGCTGCGCATGGCCGAGATCTACGACGAACTCGACAACAAACGACGCGCGAACCAGCTGCGCAAGAAGGCTGCTTTGCTATTCAAACACTTTAACGAGGTGTTCTGGGACGAAAAATCAGGCTTCTATGCCTACGCATTGGACGGAGACAAGAAAAAGGTGCTTTCGGTGACTTCAAATGTCGGGCAGTGCCTCTGGTCCGGCATCATCGCGCCAAAACGTGCTGCTGCCGTTGTAAAACGGTTGATGCAGAAGGATATGTGGAGCGGTTGGGGAATCCGCACGCTGTCATCGGATCATCCATCGTTCAATCCGTACAATTATCAAACCGGAGCGGTGTGGCCGCACGACAATTCGCTGATCGCAATGGGAATGCGCCGCTATGGATTCGCCGCCGAAGCGGCGGCGGTGGCGCGTGATGTCAGCGGCGCGGCGAGCCATTTTCTACTCAATCAGCTGCCGGAGCTGTATGCCGGATTGCAGCGCGATCCCACGAGTTTTCCGGTACAGTATCTCGGCGCCAACGTGCCACAGGCCTGGGCAGCGGGGACGCCATTCATGCTGTTGCAGGCGATGCTTGGGCTTCAGCAGGATGCCCCGCGCGGCAAGCTCTACGTTGATCCCGCGCTGCCGGACTGGCTGCCGGACGTGACCTTGACCGATCTGCGGCTGGGGCGGCGACGCTTCGATATTCGCTTCTGGCGGAACGGTAAGGATACGTTGTTTGAAGTGACGAAGGGAAAGCACGACGCAATCGAGCGACTGAGCATCGCGCCGGTCTTAAGAGCCTCGAACTGAACACGGTTTGCCTGAATCATCTGGCGGCGAGCGCCGGAGTGGACGATGCGGTCGCCACCTCGGCCTTTGAGACAGTTGCGACGCATCCGATGATAGTCCTTGAGGTGACCGATCACGGGCTCGACGGCTGCGCGACAGCACATCTCGCGACCGGATCAATTCCATGGAATTTTTCCGTTGCGGCCAAATTGATCAATAAGTGTCCAGAAATCTCCGCGCGTTTAGCCAACTATGAGCGGAATTGACAGCATGAAAAAGGAGCCGGTTTCGTTCAGAGTAGCAGGCCCCTTCGAAGATCGCCTTCGTAACGCTTCGTACAGCAAAGAAAGCTTCGGCTCTGAAATCGTCGGACTGGCGTACGGTCGTCTGCTCCAGCGAGAGCAGTTCGACAGTGCTCGCAAATTCTCGGTACCCCGATTCTGGTCTGAGCGAAAGCAATATAGTGTGCACTTTGCGGGCAAGCGGTTCTTCATAGTCAGTCATATCTTAATATCCGTGTCCTTCGATTTCTAACTTCTTTAAAAGGGACGCCGTTCAGTGCCAGGTAACGAGAAGTGTGCGGTACATTCTAAAATAACGTAAGCCTCGACAACCTAAGATTTCCAAAACCAAATGCGACCAAGCAGCGAAGGTAGGTGTCCGAACGGCCGCTTTAAGCATTTGGAGTAAGCGTGGTTGCCACACCCGCCGTATCTATAAGTCAGGCCGTATCAACGATCATGAAATCCTGGGGCCGTATCGTCCAATGTAGACGAAGCCAGTGACAGAGATAACAGACCGGTGACCAGCTTTTCCATGTCTTATCTTGTTCGATCGACAGCGGCACGTCTGGACGAGAGTCCATACGAGAACTATCAGTGAGCTCCTGCACTCAGGTCAGTCGCCGTACGAATGGGCTCATCTTTGAGACATCGCCGCGCTACCATGATTTCGGCCTCAGTGGCACCTCGGCTTCGCGCCCACGCTTCAGCGGCCGGAGCCGAATATTTTGCGACGTAGAGCCGGACAACAGTGCAAGACATATGATGAAACTCACCCGCTTCAGCTTGCGCAACGAGCCCTAAAAAAATCGCGATCGTGGGTATCCAGCGTTTCCACACGGTTCTTCACCTTTGACAGGCAACTGTTCGTGCGGACCAAGGTTCCAGGCGAAGTGTGGCGCTTTGCGGTGACTGTCGGTGAGAGCTATGGTGTCAAGGAAGGCGGCGTGATTCTCGGAGTTGCGGGCAGGAGCGTGGCGAACTCCGGGGATATGACCGCGGCGGTCAAAAGCGCTCAAGCAGGCAACAAGAACAGTGTTCTAACGCGCGTTCGCTCCGCGGCTGGCTCTCATTATGTCACTTTCCCGCTCGCGGAGGGCTGTCGTCGAACAAAGCGGGGTGCTCCGGCGCTCCCGCCTTTTGAACATAGCTGGATCCTCTAAAAACGAATTTAACTTTCGTCCACATCCCAATATTCCGGAACGAGCTGACATCCATTCTGTTGCTTGCGAGGGCAAAGAAACAATGGAGATTAAGTGATGAAGAAAACAACGTTGGTGGCAGCAGCTATCCTGACAACTGTGTCGTCAGTGGCGCTGGCGCAGGGAGCAAATTCCGACTCCAGTACGGCTCCTGCCGCCGCGACAACCGCCAAGCCACAGCCGGGCGGACCTGGACTTCGACAGCAACTGACTAATAGTTTGCAGCAGTCGGGCTTCACCAATATCAAAGTGGTTCCAGATTCGTTTTTGGTACAAGCCAACGATAAGTCAGGAAACCCGGTGACGATGATCATCGGCCCCAACTCGGCAACCGAATTTACAACCATCGGATCAAATGATCAGACGTCAGGTTCGAACGCGGGCAAATCAGACATGCAGTCCGGGGGTATGTTCACGAGCATTCCCTCCAAGGACGAGCTGAGTTCAAAAGTGGTAGGCCTCGATGTCTACAACAATGCCAACCAGAATATCGGTACGATCAAGGATGTGGCCTACAACGGCACAAACGTGAACGGTTATATCCTAGGCGTCGGTGGGTTCCTTGGAATGGGCGATCACTATGTTGCGGTTCGTCCTTCCGCGATCAAGCTCAGCTATGATGCCAAGGACAAAAAGTGGCACGCAAACATGGATGCCAATGCCGACCAGCTTAAGGCTGCTCCGGAGTACAAGTACCCGAGCAATACTTGATCGATTTCCTCAGGCCGGTGCACGTCAGGTAGACGTGCTGCAATTGCCAAAGAGATTGATTATCGGCAAACAGGATCGCCTTGAAAAGCGGTCCTGCTCTGCTGTTATGCCGGCTGCCATAATCGACCTCTCAACGTGGGTTTTATGACGACAGTGGGGGCCATCGCGGTTACACGGCGAGACAGGATCTCTCCAAGAAGAGCGTTGAAACGACGTGGGCGATCGTTCTTCGAAGGCATCTATGTTTGAACTTGGCCCGCACGCCGGCTGGCGTTTTTGGCTCGGGATCGTGCTTACCGGCATTGGAACAGGCGCGAGTGCCGCCGCGTTGACATTGATTCTACAGGCCGTCCAGCATTTTGTTTGGCCGGGTACCGGTGCAACGTTGCTGGACGCTGCCGATCAGGCGACGTCCTTGCGACATATCCTGGTTCTTCTGGGCGCGGGGTTGGCGACCGGCGCCGGCCAGCTCATCCTGGTGCGCCTGACGGCGGGCAACAGCATCGACATCACGGAGGCGATCTGGTTTTCTGCGGGACGGCTGCCGGCATTGCGAACCTTGGGCAGCGCGGTGTTATCAGTTGTTGTCGTTGGAATGGGCGCCTCGCTTGGGCGCGAGGGGGCACCAAAGCAGGCGGGTGCGGTTATCGCTAACGCGCTATCAGACAAGGCTCACTTTTCTGACGAGCAACGCCGGCTGCTGGTTGCTTGCGGCGCCGGGGCAGGCATGGCCGCGGCTTATGGTGTGCCATTGGGCGGCGCCTTATTCGCGCTTGAGGTACTGCGCGGAATGCTGGCTTTGCGGCTTGTGTTACCCGCGCTACTAACGTCGGTCGTCGCTACGGCAACGTCGTGGCTGGCGCTGCCAAATAGCCCGACCTACGTCCTTTCTCGCTTCGATGAGTCCGCCGCAAATCTGGCTTTGGCGGTATTGATTGGACCGATCGCCGGACTAGTTTCCGTGGTGTTCGTGCGAGTCATCGCGCTGGCCGACCGATACAGACCAAAGCACCGACGACGACTGGTGGCTCCCATCCTGGTGCTCGGACTGCTCGGGCTGGCATCCATTCCCTTTCCGCAATTGCTGGGAAATGGCAAGGACATTGCTCAGCTCGCGTTCGCGGACCAAATGCCGATCGCCCTGTTGCTGGTGCTCCTGCTACTCAAACCCGTTGCGACCGTGTTGTGCCTGGGAAGCGGTGTACCGGGAGGTTTGTTTACGCCGTCGCTCGCGCTTGGAGCGCTGCTTGGTGCGGTTTTCGGCCACGCCTTTTCGTGGCTTTGGCCTGAAATGCAGCCGGCACTGGCTGCGGTGGTGGGCGCCGGCGCCGTTCTGGCGGCAACGACTCAAGGACCGATATCGGCAGTCGTGCTTATTATGGAACTGACCGGGCAGGACCGGTCATTCATTGCACCTCTATTGCTTGCAGTCGTCATTGCGACGCTGGTTTCGCGGATGATCGAACCGCGTTCTATTTATGATGCAAGGCTCACGGATGAACAGATCGAGCAAAGGCAAAGGTTGCGAGAGCCGCCCGGCCGATAGCTTTGATTTTTGTTCTGGGCGGAGGATACAGAAGCACGCGGGCGTGTTCATGTAAGGAGGTTCGCATTCCAGCGAATAATAGGTGCCGGGCTGAGTTCGGTTGGCAGACACTAAGATATTTGGACCAAGCTCGGTCCGAGCAGACACCGAAGTTTTTGCTCGGGGTTGGTCAACGATAATCCCGAAAAGAGTTCAAAATCGATCAGTGCCTATCAGCCCAGATATAATCGACTTGGGCTGCGGACGTCGCGGGCCGTTACGCGGCGTTCCATCGGGCGGCCCCATCCTGTCACCCCCGCGCCGGAGCCGTTCTTCCGCGTACGAATTTGAAAAATGAGCAATAATGACCAGCGGCTCTAGAACTAGGGGAGCATGCTGGTTGTCTCACCGCGCCGTGTCGGCGATTCCCGGTGACCGAGAGTATTGCGTTCCCGCCCTATTCAGAGGTGAGCATCATGCCATCCCCCATCTTGATCCACTCTATAGCCGCGCTGAAATCGGAATCCTTGCGTGCTCCAAGTGCGGCAACCCAATGAGGCTGTCCCAAATCGAACCGGCCGCGCTTGGTTATGATATACGCACGTTCGAGTGCTTGAACTGCCATTCCAGCGAAGCCTTTCGGTCGCTCTCTGAACTCGATTTCTATGCCGTTTTGGAATAAGCCGGCATCTTGGAAAGTTCGGCCGAGAGACTGCGGCTGATCGCCGGGTTATATCCAAGCAAGAGCACGATCAACATGCCGATGAACCCGCATCCGGCAAGGAAGATCAAACCTGCAACGTCGTTGCCGGTATGATCCCGTAGCAAGCCAAAAGCCTGCGGTCCGAAATAACCGCCAAGATTGCCGATCGAATTGACGGCTGCGATGCCTGCCGCGGCGCCGGCACCACTTAGAAATGCTGTTGGTAGCGTCCAGAAGATCGGCAGGACTGCGAAGAAGCCAAATCCGGCAACACACAGGAATAGCATCTTGATCGTCGGATCATCGACAGTAGAAGCAAGACCCAAACCAACAACGATAAACAAAAAAGCGATGACCGCATGCCATTTGCGCTCGCCGGTGCGGTCAGAGTGCAATCCCCAGACGATCATGCCAACGGCGCCAACGAGATAGGGCACTGCGGTGATGAAACCGGCCGTCACATTCGACACGCCGAAGGCCTTGACGATTTGAGGCAGGAAAAAACTCAACCCGTATTGGGGAATATTGCAGCCCATATAAACAAGGCCAAGCGCGATAACACGCCAGTCCATCATCGAGCGAAACCAGGAAAGATCCAGAATTCGCTGGCGCTCTGCGCGCTCACGATCGAGCCTGCCCTGCAGCCACTCGCGTTCCTGCGGCTCGAGCCAATTAGCGTCAATTGGTCGGTCAGTGAGGTAGTAAAGAACGGCGAAGGTCATAATCAGTGCCGGAAAACCCTCGAGCAGGAACATCCATTGCCAGCCATGTAGCCCAGCGACCCCTTCGAGACTGAGGATAAGGCCGGAAATCGGTGCTCCGATGACCGTCGATATCGGAATGGCGAACATGAACCAGCCGACAATCCGGGCGCGATAGGCGGTCGGAAACCAAAGTGTCAGGAAGAAAATGATACCGGGGAAGAAACCGGCTTCGGCGACGCCGAGCAGCAGGCGGACAATGTTGAAACTCAGTTCTCCCGAGACGAATGCCTGGGCGCCGGAAATGATCCCCCACGTGAACATGATTCGGGCGATCCAGAGGCGCGCGCCAAAGGCATTCAATGCAAGATTACTCGGCACCTCGAAGAAGAAGTAGGCTAGAAAGAAAATCCCGGCAGCTCCACCGAAGGCAGTTGCCGATAGATTGAGGTCGGCGCGCATTGTGGTCCCGGCGAAGCCAATATTGACCCGGTCCAGATACGCGATGAAATAGCAGAGCATGAGAAACGGTACCAGCCGCCAGGTCACCTTTCTCATCGTCGTGGTTTCGATATTGCTGGGCTTCACCATTTGGATGCCAACCATCTGCATTCCCTCGATGTCGATTTTGGTCCCTAAATTCCGATCTCGATGGTCAATATTGCTTTAACTTACAGGAAATGCTGGTGGCGGGCTCGGCGGGTCTAAGCCTCGGCAATTCGATCGGTACCGCTCGCCGTACTTGGGTTCAAATTTGGCGGCTTGAACTCAATTTTCCAACCGGCACTTATGCTCAAACGTGCAACCCGAAAAAGCCTGCGACAAAGAGAACGACGACGATGACGCCGATGATGTAGAAAATGTTCATGGTGTACTCCGATTGAGGCCCGCTCGATTCAAATGAAGGCACGGCGCTCCAAAAGGAAACGTCCCGCTCTGCAAGTAAGTTCCAAGCCAGGCATCCTTTGCGCATCGACTGGAGTTGGTTTCCATCGCCCCCGCAGGGGGTGTCATTTGCAGTCGAGTGAGCAATTCTGCTCATTCTACGCCTCAGCGTGAGTGCCGGGTACCAGCTTCGGAATGGATCTCTTCACCAATCGTAAGAATCGGGTGTTGCTTATCACCGCAAGCAAGGTCGATACCAAAATTCGAAAAAATCTGAAACTTTGGCGGTCCTCGCGGTCCAGCCCGTCAAGTGCCGCAGGAAGTAAAGCGTGACACGTCAGAACCGAATAACCACCCTTACCGTTAGCAATACGTGCTCGGGTTTGCTGAGCAGCGCGCCCCGGCACGGTCCCGGTTCGCGGATGGTCATAAGTTGATGCACTCCGTGCACCAGAACATCGGTGCCCGAGCCTCGGCCCAGCGGGTGGGTAGCAAATAAGCGGTCATAGGTGCTCGCTCTATTTGACGGATGGGTTTCGGGCATTAGCAACCACAGGAGAAGCAGCGTGGCCAGGACCACTACTGAAATGCCTAGAAATTCTGCCGCGCGGCCGAGGCTCCCTACCACGAGGACCTAAAAGTGTCGTGCTGAGCGAAGCGCCGATCCCGGATATCGTCCCGACGAATACTTGCGCGAGATTGAACGGGCCATGGATAACCGAAATGACCTTGTTGCAGCGCTACTGAGGATCGCTTTGATGATGGGTATCGCATCGGCACAAACTTCCACCACGAATACAACGGATCGCGCCAACCGGAATGCCGTGATGCACGTCGTCGACCGCCCCTGCTAACGGCAAAACGCAACTACGGTCGGCGTCACCAATCGAGGCGCGGCGACAGGAGAAATCAATCAAACAAACCTCTCGCCGCAGGGAGTTTTCGGGCTTTTGTTTCTTGAGCCGCAGTCATCTTCCAGCAAGGCGCGACAATACGTCGGCAAGCGTCAGCGCGAATAGAACGGCCAGAAAGACAACGCCTGCCATCGCCGCGAGGCGGATCAGCGGCCTCGCCTTAGCCAATTCCATGAAAAGCAGGATGACAAGGCCGGCCTTGGAGAAAGCAATCACGATGCCAGCCGCCGGTGTGAGCCAGCCCATGGGGACATAGGCGAGAACAAGGGTAAGGGCGAGCAGGAGCATCAGGGCGGCCCAGATCAGCCCGTTTCGACGCCACAGCCGCCAGGCAGTCGTGTGAGGATGGGTGCTCTGCATGCTCATGAAGTACGCCCTGGCAGGTAAATCAGGGGATACAGAAAGATCCAGATGATATCGACGAGGTGCCAGTACAATCCCGTGACCTGGATCTCGGGATTTTCATCGAGCTGAAATTTGTTCAGGTATCCCAACAGCGTTAGCCGGACCACCATGATAATGCCGATCGTCAGATGGACGGCGTGGACGCCCGTTACGATCCAGTAGAGCCCAAAAAACAACTGCGCGGCTGTTTGCTTCAAGCCGAAATGCGCTCCCGGTACCAGATGCCTTTCGATATCCTCCCGGTATTCAAAACCCTTCACCACCAGGAAGGCGAGCCCCAAGGCGGCTGTCGCTGCCAGGCACCAGAGGATCAGGCGGCGCAGACCTTCGTTGGCGGCAGCGGCCTGCGACGCCATCGCCATGGTCAGACTGCTGGTGAGTAGGATGGCGGTATTGATCGTTCCATACCAAATATTGGTTTCACGCCCCGCCGCGGCAAACGCCGCGACGTTTTCAATCCGGCAAACCGTGTACGTCAGGATCAACGCGCCGAAGAACAGCAGTTCGCTGGCCAGGAATACCCATATTCCGAACGTTCCGGCCTCGCGCTGGCGATCGAAATACTGCCACGGCTCCTTGAGCAGGCTTGTTGTTTCGCTCATCGGACCTCTCGCGAGTTCTGAGGCTCGGGCGGGTCGAGGCCGGCGGATTGTCCCTCGGCGTGGTAATCGTAAGGACCGCGATCGACCCGAGGCTGCCGATCAAAATTCTGCGGCGGCGGAGGCGATGTCGTCGTCCATTCCAGACCCGTCGCATCCCACGGATTTTTGCCGGCGCGCCCGCCGTAAAACAGCGACCAAGCGAAATAACCGAGTGGCAGAAGATAGGCGACGGCCAGAACAGCCGCGCCCGACGACGACATCACGTTGTAGATTTGATACTCCGGCGGGTAGGTGTGGTATCGTCGCGGCATCCCGAGATAGCCTGCGAAAAATTGCGGAAGGAACGTCATATTGAATCCGAAATACATGAGAATCGCGGCAAACTTGGCCCAGGATTCCGGATACATCCTTCCCGTTACTTTCGGCCACCAGAAATGGAGGCCGCCAAAGAATGCCGATACCGAGCCGCCGACCATGATGTAGTGAAAGTGCGCGACGACAAAGTAAGTGTCGGTGACGTGTACATCGACCGGGATTGAAGCCAGGAACAGTCCTGACAATCCGCCGGTCGTGAACAATCCCACAAAACCGAGCGCATAAAGCATTGGCGAGTTGAAGCTGATCTGCCCACGGTATAGCGAGGCCGTCCAGTTGAATACCTTGATGGCCGAAGGCACCGCGATGATGAAGGACAGGAATGAGAAGATCAGGTTCGCATAGGCCGACTGGCCGGACACGAACATGTGGTGGCCTCAGACAAAGAAGCCGATCCCGGCGATTGCGATCATGGCGTAGACCATGAAATCGTAACCGAAAATTCGGCGCCTCGCAAAGCAAGGAATGATTTCGGAGACCACGCCCATCGCGGGCAAAACCATGATGTAGACGGCGGGATGCGAGTAGAACCAGAACAGATGCTGGAACAGGATCGGGTCGCCGCCTCGAGCAGGATCGAAGATCGGCAATCCAAGCCAGCGCTCCGCCATCACGAGAAGCAGTGAAATCGCCAGCACCGGGGAGGCAAGCACCATGATGATCGATGTGGCGTAGATCGCCCAGACGAACAGTGGCAGCCTGAACCAGGTCATGCCGGGCGCACGCAACATGTGGATCGTGGCGATGAAATTGACGCCAGTCGCGATGCTCGAAAACCCGACCATGAAGACGCCCGCCGCCGCTGCCAGAACGTGGCTGTTGGAGAACATGGTCGAATAGGGCGTGTAGAAGGTCCAGCCGGTATCGACGCCGCCGGCGACTAGCGCGTACACGGTGACGGCGCCTGCGGCAACGGTCAGATACCAACTGAACAGATTGAGCCGTGGAAAGGCGAGGTCAGGCGCGCCGATCATCAGGGGGAGGAGAAAATTTCCCATCGTGTTCGGGATCGAAGGCACCAGGAAAAACCAGACCATGATGATGCCATGGAACGAGAACAGCTTGTTGTAGGTGTCCGAGCTGAGCAGACCGCCGTTCGGCGTGAACAGCTCCAGCCGTACCGCCGTAATCGCCGCCCCGCCCATGAAAAAGAACATGGTGATGGTGACAGCGAACAAAATGGCGATACGTTTGTGGTCCGTCGTGGTGAGCCAGGACGTCAGCGTCGTTCCGTCTCGAAGGTAATCAGGACGGGGCGGGAACGGAAGTTCGCCGGCCAACAGGGCGTCAGTCATTCGCCTTCTCCGTCTGCGATCGAATGTACGCGGTCAGGCTCTGGATTTCGCCGTCGTCGAGCAGGCCCGCGTAACTGGGCATGACCGGTTCGTAGCCGGCCGTGATGTCTCGTTTCGGCTGCAATATGGAATCGCGGATATAGCGGTCGTCTGCCTTGACCTGACGTCCGTCCGAGAGCTGGACGCTGCGGCCATACAGACCGGCGAGCTTGGGGGCGTGAACCTTGGAGGCATCCGCGTGGCAGCCCGAGCAGCCGCGCTCGACGAAGAGTTTAGCCCCGACATGGGCGAGATCATCTCCTTCCGGCTGTTGGGTCAGCCAGTCGGCGTAATCCTCCTGGCGCATCACGATGATGCGGCCGCGCATCATGGAATGATCGGTGCCGCAATATTCGGCGCAGAGCAGCGGAAATACCCCCGTCTTGGTGGCCTGAAACCAGATTTCGGCTTCGCGTCCTGGCACCACGTCCTGTTTGACGCGAAAGGCCGGCACAAAGAACGAGTGAATGACGTCCTGAGATGTCATCACGAGGCGAACCGGCTTGTCGACGGGAATGTGCAGCGCATTGATCTCGCGCGCCCCGTTCGGGTGCTGTGTCTTCCACATCCATTGTTTTGCAACCACATGAATTTCTAGGGCGTTGGCCGGCACCTCGAGACTGCTGAGATCGGCCGAGGCTGCCCACCAGAACAGGAATGCGAACAGAAAAAGTGTGGCCATTGTCCAGCCGATCTCGAATTCGCGGCTGACGATCTCGGGCAGCGGTCCCCGTTTCGCACCCGATCCACGACGATAGCGGATCGCCAGCGTAATGATGAGCGCGAACACCACGAGCATGGTCAATCCGGACAGAACCAGAAGGCCATAGAAAATGTGATCAACGTGTTCGGCGTGAGTGGTGGCTTCGGGCAGAGAAAAGATCGGGTTCACGCCGAGGCCCCCCGCTTGCCGCTCCGCCAGAACATGAAGCCGAGCGCGCCCGCCAGCATCGCAACCGTCAGTCCGCCGCCGATCCGCAGCAGCGTTACGATTTGTCGGGTATAAATGCCGTGCACCGAATCGAAGCCGTAGCACAACAA
>NZ_JBEKRB010000190.1:0-3216 GCF_049519115.1 Bradyrhizobium sp. | reverse complement strand
GTTGCCAATTTCTATGTGTTCCTCCCTTGGGACGAATCACTCTCAGCCACCCCGTCGCGCCTACATTCGCTCTGGGCCTCCCGGTGCACTAAGATTCCGGAAGCTGCGCTGAAGTTAGTTCGCATTCGTGAGAATACGGCAATTTAGATGCGTTGTGGAAAAAAAGTGATCAGAATTCGAGTTATTTTTTTCTCGGAGGGGCTGCGACGGAGGTAACGGCTGTCAGCCTCCCGCCAGCGAAGCAGGCAGAAAACCAGCTCGAACGATCTGGTATAAATAATGCGATTTCAAAAACCGTTTCTCTCAGGAGAAAATTCCATGAAGAAAATGCTGCTTGCTGCTTTCTTGATGAGCGCCGTCATCCTGCTCGCCCAATCAGGAAAACCGCAGAATACCTTTACGCCAAATCAAATCAAGTGGGGACCGCCTCCGCCGTTCGTCGCCGCTGGCGCACAGCTCGCAGTGCTGGAAGGCGATCCCACCGCCAGCACTGGGGATTACACCATCCGGCTGAAGATGCCTGGCGGATACAAGATCGCTCCTCACTGGCACCCCAAGAGGGAGAACGTCACCGTTATCTCCGGGAGTTTTAAGGTAGGTATGGGGGACAAGTTCGAGGCGGCTAAAATGGGGACCTTCCCCGCTGGCAGCTTCGCTTATCTGGATCCCGAAATGCACCACTACGCGATGGCTTTGGGGCCAACGGTGGTTCAGGTGCATGGCATGTCGCCGCTGCAGTTCAACTATGTGAACCCTGCGGATGATCCCAGCAAGAAGTGACCGCAAGACAGCAAGGGGCGGGTGCTTGGGCTATCGGACACTTAATCGGGAAGTTTGTTCCGAGTCCAAACCCGCGAGGGCTAATTGTTTGCGACCTTACTCGATCGGGGGGCCGTCGCCCGCTTTCACAGCGATCGGTCGCAGATCGGTAATCAGGTGATAAAGAAAACGGCCTGGTTCTTCCTGCATTACCATGTGGGCAGAATTGTCGAACCACACGAGTTTCTTTGCCGGCGCATGAATGCGCTGGAACCACTCATCAGCAACCGTATGAGAGGTTGCGTAATCGTGACGACCCTCAAAAAGGAGGATTGGGCACTTGAACGTAACCAGATTCTCATAGTTCAGTTCTTCCGCGGCGCTCAAAAGATGAGTCAGGGAGTACAAACTACCTTCATCAACCAGGTCTAGATCTTTGTCCGTGTAATCCGGCGAAAGATTCCACGCATTTCCATCATAGGAGAAATCGGTGCGCCCGTAAGTGAGACCACCGTAGAACATGATCCATTTACGCTGCATCCCGATTCTGGCAAAAGTCAGCTCGGCTGTACCGGGATAAGGAGCGATGGACAGGAGTTCTTTTTCGGCGTCGGAGTTATGATGGGAGCGAGCCTCGTCCATCGCGAAGCGATAGCCCTCCTCTTCGCTACGTCTTATATTGATCATCTGTCCCACGCCTAAATATGCATGGAGCCATTCGGGATGGCGTTGTGCAACCGCCAGACCGAGTACGCTTCCCCATGAGTGTCCGAGCAGAAAAATCTTCCGCTTGCTGAATGTCTTTAGCAGGTATTGCACCACTTCTTCCGTATCGCTGGTCATCTGCGCGATCGTCATCGTTGAAGCGAGCGCGTTCGGGTCATTGGCGGCATACGTCTTTCCCGTGCCACGCTGGTCCCACTGCACCACGGTGAAGTAATCTTCCCACGGCGTCTGGAAGGTATAGTCTGCGGGCATCGTCGGCGATCCAGGACCGCCATGTAGAAAAAGAATAATTGGGTTGCGGCGATCTTTCCCGCGGATGGATACCCACTGCGTGGACCCATTGATCTGCAACGGAAGAAGCTCATCGACACCGTTCGGAGAGACGATCTTTCGAGAGGCTGCGATGATGTCGGTCACCTCTGCCCGCGACATCATCTGCGGCTGAGAGGGGTTGCTATTTGTGCTCTGCTGGACTCCGGCGCTCTGCCCATGGCAGAGACAAGCAAACAGCAGTACAGTCAAGATCGCAGTCTTCGAGACAAGAATGGCTGGCGCTGGTGCCGTCACTTTCTTCATCTTCTTTTTGATGCCAAAAAGGCAGCAATTGCACCTTAGACGCTCTTCCAGAGTTCGGCGCGTGGATCCTCGGGGTTCAACTTTGCCAGTTCGCGCAGGATTTCCTTCGAGCGCTCGTCGTGGGGCATGGGGACTGCGGTCTTGATCTCAACGATCTCATCTCCGCGTGCTCCCTCTTTGGTCGCCGACGGCACGCCCTTTTCGCGCAGCCGCAGCTTCTGGCCCGACTGCGTTCCCGGCGGAATCTTGAGCATGGCGCGGCCATCGATAGTCGGAACCTCAACCTTAGCGCCGAGCGCCGCTTCGGTGACGCTCACCGGAACGGTGAGGTGAATATCGTCGCCTTCCCGATGGAAAATAGGATGGTCTCCCGCGCGGATAATGGCGTACAGGTCGCCGGGGGGTTGCCCGTGAGAACCAGCGTTGCCTTTGCCAGGAATTCGAATGCGCTGGCCATCGCGCGTGCCAGCCTTGATACGGACCTCGAGCGGTTCGGTTTTCTCAACCGTGCCCACTCCGTGGCAGGTCGGGCAGGTCGAAATGTTCTTACCCGTGCCGTGGCAGCGCGGACAAGTCGTATTGAACTTCATCCGTCCGCCGGTTTGGGTGATCTGGCCGGTGCCGCCACATTCCGGGCACTTGCCCGGGGACTCGGTGTAGCCATTGCCGTGACAAGTCCCGCAAACCTCCTGCCGGGTAATGTTCAACCGCATGACGCCGCCGCGGATCGCGGTCCAGAACGGCACGTTAACCTGGTACTCCAGGTCGGAACCTGGTTCGGGCACTTCCTGCGCGGCCGCGCCGCTCCGGCCGCTGAACATCCCGGAAAAGATGTCTTTGAAACCCCCGCCGCTGCCACTTTTCCGGCCCCGGCCGCCGCTGGCTCCTCCTTCGAAAAGATCGGAGAAATCAAACCCACTGAAGTCATAATTCGCGCCCTGACCTCCCGCGCCAGCGGGTTGTCCGCCCGGGAAGCCTCCCTGAAAATCAGTGGCGCCGCCCGTCCCACCACCGGCACGCGCATACGCATCGGCCGTCGCAGGATCAATGTTGTCCGAGTAAAAGCCCAACTGGTCGTAAATCTTGCGCTTCTTGGGATCGCTCAGAACATCATTAGCCTCAGACAGCACCTTGAACTTCTCTTCAGCTCCCTTG
>NZ_JBEKRB010000189.1:0-2832 GCF_049519115.1 Bradyrhizobium sp. | reverse complement strand
ACGGTGCGTCGGTTGCCGCGGCTGCGCACCGTCGAAGAAAAGCGCGCGGGCATATCCTCGGATTACACCGGGACCGATATGTTCATCTCGTTGAGCGTTTTGGGCGGCACCGACGACGATGATGCGATCGCGGAACTGAGCGTGCGAGCGCTCTGTTCGAACCGCCATCTGACCGAGCATCTCCCGATCGGCGCCGAGGGTGCGGATTTTCGCCTGATTGATGATGTCTCTCTGGATCTGGTGTGCATTGCCGGCCCGACGCCGCCGCGCGAGCCCATCGTAGCGCAGTTACGAAGCCGCAGCGAAACGGCGGGTACCGGCGCGGTTGCGTGGCGCTTGATCAACATGCTCAGCACCAATCATCTTGGTCTCGTGGAACGCGGCGCCGGTCACAATGCGCAGGCTCTGAGAGAAATCCTGTCGATGTTCGCGGACATGAACGACGCCGTCACCGAGCGGCGCATCCGCGGCATTCGAAGCGTTGACAGCCGGCCGATCGTACGCCGTGTTGGCCAACGCACCGGCGTGGGAGTGGCGCGTGGAACGGAGATCACCGTGGTGATCGACGAAAGGGCCTTCGAGGGCAGTAGCGCTTTTTTGCTTGGTGCCGTGCTCGAGCGATTTTTCGCCGAGTATTCCGGCTTCAACCATTTTACGCAGACGGCAATACGGTCTGTCGAGCGCGGCGAAATCATGCGGTGGCCGCCGCGCATGGGAACGCGCAGACAATTGTGATCGACTCGAGGTAATTGTGAGTTTTTTCCGAAATCTCGAAGCGGAGCCGTGGCGATTTGACTATTTCGCGGTGCTGCGACATCTCGAACGTATTTCAGCAAGCAAACCACGCATCGGCGACAGTGCGAGGTGCCGCGATGAATTCGTCCGGCTAGGACAAGATCCGTTTGTGGAATTTCCCGCCTCGAATCTCGACCGCGTGGTTCAGAGCGACAACAAGCCCGTCCAGTTATTCGTAAGGTTCCTTGGGATGCTGGGACCGCAGGGGGCGCTTCCCCTTGCAACCACGGAAGAGGCATTTCACTTTGTGCTCGCCCAGGACGAAGCGTTCGCTCGATTTCTCGACATCTTCAACCACCGCTTTATTCAATTATTTTTTCGCGCCTGGGCGGATGCACGGCCGATCGTCCAGCATGATCGTCCCGACGAGGATCGGTTCGTCGCATATATGTCTGTTTAACGTCAAGGCAGAAATCGAAGAGTTCGTAGGTACCCGCCTGGTAATCGAGGCGGACGAATGGAGTGTCCTGGGCAGGCGCCACAACGTGTTGGGCGAAGACGCGTTGCTGGGCCGAACTGTTTTCAGCGTTCTAGATAAAATCAGGATTCGCATATTCACTAAAACTCTCGCACAATACATGCGCTTCCTGCCAACCGGCGACTTGTGCCAACCTTTGGTCGATCTTGTATTCTTCTACAATGGCGAGCAACTCGATTGGGATACTGAATTGGCCATTGCCGTGAGCGCGGTCGAGCCCGTCAGGCTCGGGAGGTTCGGTCAACTCGGCTGGACAAGCTGGATGTCGCCGAATTGGGCGTCCGTCGACGCATACAGGTACGATGCAAGGTTTCATGCTGACGAACACATGAGGCATGAGCGCAGGCGGACGTAGTTGGAAAATTGGCTGAAGGGGGGAGGCGATGGTTGATATCAGCCTTGAAGCAGTCGCCGGCAAGTTAAACCGCGTCGGTTATGAAGCTTTGTTCAAGGCCCTTCGCCAAGCGAAAAGTGCGGGTAACCGCAATGTCGAATTGGCGCACTGGCTCGGTCATATTCTGCAAGAAGAGCGTACGGACATCGGTCTCACCGCCGATCATTTCAAGCTTGATCGGGGCAAGCTATTGACCGACGTTCTCGCGATGATCAATGGCTTCGCAAAGAATGAAACCGAAATGCCAGCGGTCTCCAACACCGTCATGGATTTACTCGACCGGGGTTGGCACTACGCGACCCTGTTTTTTGGTGAAACCCAGATCCGCACCGGTCATATTCTTGTCGGCGCCCTGCAGTCACGCGAACTCGCGCGCGCGTTTGCCGGTGTGTCTAAGGAATTCACCAAAATCTCGACCGATCTTCTAACTAGCGAACATCGCGCGATTTGGGCTGGCTCCGAGGAAGAAAATCTACGACCCATGGACGGGTCAGGGCTGGTAGCGGGCGGCACGCCGGTCACCCGCGAAGGAGCCACCAAGGGTACTACGGCGCTTGACCGCTTCTCCCAAGATCTAACCGCTAGGGCAAAATTGGGCGAGATGGATCCGATTCTGGGCCGTGATGAAGAAATTCGGCAAATTATCGACGTGCTGATGCGTCGGCGTCAGAATAATCCGATCCTCACTGGCGAAGCCGGCGTCGGAAAAACTGCTGTGGTGGAGGGTTTCGCAGAGCGCGTCGCTGCTAACGACGTGCCGCCACCGCTCCGCGGAGTCCGCGTCTGCATGTTGGACGTCGGTCTTATGCAGGCGGGTGCATCGATGAAGGGTGAATTCGAGCAGAGACTGCGCTCGGTAATTGACGAGGTGCAACAATCGCCAATACCGATCATCCTGTTCATCGACGAAGCACACACGCTGATCGGAGCTGGTGGGTCAGCCGGCACGGGCGACGCCGCAAATCTTCTCAAGCCGGCTTTAGCACGCGGCACCCTCCGCACCATTGCAGCTACAACTTGGTCGGAATATCGCCAATACATAGAAAAAGATCCTGCGCTGACGAGGCGCTTCCAGCCGATTCAGATCGGCGAGCCGAGTGTTCAGCAGTGCTGCGACATGCTGCGAGGCATTCTTGGGCCGATGGAGAAACACCACAAAGTGCGA
>NZ_JBEKRB010000188.1:0-3553 GCF_049519115.1 Bradyrhizobium sp. | reverse complement strand
TCCTCAAGACGGAGCGACCGCCCGTCACCTGTGATCGTTCAAATAGTTACCGCAGAAGACTTGATCCCACGACCGCGCCGCCAGCCCATCCCGCGTGAGCGGGTTCGTTCTTTGGCACTTTTCCGACGTACTCGGTCTAACTGACGATGTCAGTTGGTTGGGGCAGAGCGGACTCACCGCCGACGTCGCCGAAGCGACACGAATGACCATCGCACAAAGTCGCTGCGCTCCAGCCCGCTGCGCGGGAGCAAGAGCCGAGAGACCGGTAGTCGGCCGAGAGAGGACAGCGATAGCGGAGTTGCCTCGATCAACTCGCGGATTTGTCGCCGTGCAACGCATGATCAAGAACAGCAAGAAGGCTTGCGGGTCATGACCCTGATGCGCCGAGCCGGTGAGGCAATGGCAAAATTGCCTTGACGAAAGCGCCAGCCAGTTTGCTTTAATGTGTGCCTGAGGCGTTCCTGCTCGCAAGAAATTGATTCACGCTATGCCACCGAATTCGGATCAACCGTTCAATCGCGCAAAAGTTGTCGGATGCGCTATTTCTGCCACGCGCAACTATTTGAAATCACGAGAGTCAAAAACATTAAATCCCCTCTTTTGCATCAATCGTGCCAAAACGTTTAAGTTGTGTAGGAATTTGAAGCCGCCACGCTTCGGGGTTTCCTAAGTCGAGCACCTCTTCATAGCGCCCGCGGCCCCGCCGGTGCTCAACCTCCCGCGACTTCGTGCCTTGGCGCTTTTCGGCCGCCGGCCGCCTCAGCGCGTCGATAGACCTGCATTCCGGCCGCCGAAAACCTGCACAATCTCGGAAGTCGGCGATCTCCAAAGATATTTCGTTCTAGATGCCTACGGCGAGACGTCGCACCGAATTGGCGACAGCCGTGATCGAACGACTATGCTGGCCGCCAATTTCCGTGAAAGCCGAATGGAACACGTCGCGGCATCTTGGCGATCCCGACTGGTCCGGCTTCGATGTCCTGAGCGTTGAAGACTGCAAAATCGCTGCGATCTTCGTTTCCGCGATAGATGATCGCAATCACCCAACCATCACCTTCCGGCGCGAATCGCGAACGCGGGACAAAGATAGGCTCTCCTGGCGCGTCGCCCGCGATCAGTGGATAGGTCATCCGTTTTCCGGTCTTAATGTCAATATGGGCGATGCAATCGAAGTCGATATCTTCTCGCCTTCCGGCGCGGCCAGCGAACCACCCATGCCGGTAGCCCAAGCCAGCAAGGCGTTCATCAAAGCGCGGAAACTCACCTGGCAAGTCGTCCAGCGGTTCACGCCTAATGGAGCTTAACGCCGATGCGAGGTCGAGCGTCCATCGCACCAGCCGGGCTGAGCTGCGCTCAGGCATCGATCCGTCGGCTAAGGGAAACAATGGAGCAACGGGATATTCCATCACGTCAGCGAAGATTTTGTCGCCCTCTTCCCAGGCATTCATGGGATGGAAGACGTAACAAGCCTCTGTGGTGAACCAGCGCATGGTCTCAACACCGGAATCGCGCGCCATCACCCCGATATGGGATCCCCTATCGGGTTCCCAGGCGAAGGCCGGTCCACCGCGCATTGCTCGTTGGAGATCGCCGGTCAACGGCAGGATGGGAAAGAGCACATGCCGGCGCGTGACCATGAAGTCGTGCACAAAACTCGAAAAGGGCGCCTCGAAGTCATCGCGCCGTTTCACGCAGCCCTTAGCGTCGGTCACGCCGTAGGAGACTGTTTTCGAAAACGGCGTATCGCCGACCGAGTAGCCGAACCAGACCATCTCGCCCGTTTCGGGATCGATCTTGGGATGAGCTGTGACACGGCCCCGGTAATCGTCGGCATAGCCGCTGGATTCAAGACTGCACGGATCAAGCTCAAAGGGTTTGTGAGCCTCTTCGAGTGCTAGCAGACGGCCAGCATGCCAGACGATGTTTGTGTTTGCTACGCCGCCATCCTTCCCCATCACAGACGGGTCTGTGGCCCTCGGATCGAAACCACCGAATAACGCTTTACCAGCGGCGTGCTCGAGCTGCCACTTCGGCGTTCGAACGTAGCGGTTGCGATAGGATACTTTGCCGGCATCCACGAAGAAGCCATGAATCATCCCGTCGCCGGTAAACCAATGATAATGGCCACGCGGTTCGAACTGCGGATTTGGACCATTGCGGTAATAAGTGCCCGCCAAATCGGTGGGGAATTCACCGACAATCTCTAATTCGTACTCATCTTCGCTGCGTACGGGCGCGAAGTTGCCGGACAGATAAGGGTTAAGCGCTTGTGGCCCGTGCATTGCCGTGTCTCCCAAGATGCCCAAATATGGCTTCTATCGAAGTGACAGCCGACTGCGATGTTCTTCAAAGCTATCGCAACTGCTAGGGTCTGTGAATAGGTAAACATATTCGTGCCATCAGACTCTTGATGCGTTCATCGATCCGTTCCATGCATTTTCTCTGTCGCGAACTCCGATGAGGTCTTGGCTCAGATCGCCATGACCTCGTGACGGTTGATGTCGAAGGTCTTCTCGTTGCGCAGGATGCTCCACGCAATCCGCGCCAGTTTGTTGGCCAGCGCCGTTGCCAGCTTGTTGCGATGCATCCGTGGGGCTGCGTTTACAAGCCATGTTCCGAAACTGAAACGCTCCCAATTATGCGGCCGCATCAGGATGACGTTTGCGGCTTGGATGAATAGGGTTCGAAGATATTTGCTGCCTCGCTTGGAGATGCGACCCAGGATAGACCGGCCACCTGTGCTGTACTGGCGTGGCACGAGACCAAGCCATGCCCCGAAATCTCGCCCGCGCTCGAATGCCTCGCCGGTGCCGATGGCAGCGACCACAGCAGTCGAGATCAGTGGGCCAATGCCGGGAACGCTCATGAGGCGCTTGCAGTTGGCTTCCTTCTCGCTGATCTTCTCGATCTCGCTCGCGATGGTCTCGATCCGCTCATCAAGGGATATCCAGTCTTCGTAGAGGCCAGCGATCAGGCCGCTCATCCGTGGTGATATCTCGTCCTGGCGGTTCTTTAAAATTGCCAAGAGAGAGTTGCGCAAAGCCCTAGACCCGGTCCTCACCGCGATACCTTGCTCGATAAGGAAGGCTCGGATCTGATTGATCGTGGCAGTCCGACGGGAGACCAGTCGGGAGCGAACGCGATGGCAGGCCTGAAGGTCGAGTTGATCCTGTGTCTTCTCGCGCACGGTTCGCAGGTTCGGCCGCAGGGATGCTTCGGCAATCGCCTCAGCGTCGTTGTAATCGTTCTTCTGCCCCTTCACGAAGGGCTTCACATAGATCGCCGGGATGATCCGCGGCTGGTGACCCAGTTGACGCAGCGCTCGGCTGACAAAGTGGGCGCTGAGACATGCCTCCATGCCGACGATGCTCGTTGTTTGAAGGTCTCAACGAGCGCCAGCCGCTTGATCTTGCGCCGAAAAGCGATCTTGCCGTCGGTGCCAAAGCCGACGACATGGAAAACTTCCTTACCGATATCGATGCCGATCGAGGCCAAGGGCGTGGTCATGGGCTGCTTCTCCGGGTGCTGTGAGGTAGTCTCTGCAGACTATCCC
>NZ_JBEKRB010000187.1:0-2538 GCF_049519115.1 Bradyrhizobium sp. | reverse complement strand
CGCTGAACTTTCCCGGACCGGAGCAGATCAGCCAGATAAAGAAAAGCACGTACAGAACTTCTGGAAGGTAGAGGAAATCGTCGAGCCAGTTAAGAGGCGAGAGCCCCTTGGGCATGGTGGAAAGCGCGTTGGTCAGGGTGGCGACGGTCATATCGATCAATAGAGCCACGCAGGCCGGGCTCGAAAGAAGCCCCACGGTGAGCAAGCATCCACCAACGAACTCGACACCCGACACGAAATAAGCCGTCTGGTGGGGAAACGGAACTTTGGCTTTAACCAGCGTTTCGTAAATAAGTTTCATGCCGCCGGCGACAAACAATTTGTTTGCCCCAGTGATGGCGAAGAACAGCCCGAGCGAAACCCGTACCAGCAGGATGGCATATTGTTCCAAATCACTGCTACCCAGCAGCGCAAACTGGACCAACCGTTTCCAATCCATCTCTTATCCCTCCATCGGTTTCGGCCTCGAGATTATGTGTCCATCCGTTCGACCCATTGAGCGCGAAATGCGGGAGCCGGGAATGGATCCGCAAAGTACTGTGTTTCATGCGCGACCTTGTCGCCCGTGAACTCCATAATACTTACGGTATAGGTGGGCTTGCCGTCGTATGTCAGGATCAGCTCGGTGACCCAAAGGTCTCCGCCGCCAATGATTCGTTGGACAGTAAACCGCTTTTTGCTCGGCTGACTGGCGCGTTGGTTCTGTATGTTGCTTCGACCGCGGGTTCGCTCGGCTGACTGCGGATAGTCCAGCACCGCGTCCTCATGATAGATGAGGTGCTCCGCTTCAAAATCGTTGGCATCGGACGCCGCCCAATGCCGATCCAGTGCCGCACGGATCGCTCGATCTCGCACTCCAGACTCCTGCTGCTTCTTTGGTTGATCGTTCATCTTGAGCCCACAATTCGACAAGAAGCCAAATGCTTTAGCGGAATCGGAGTGTACGACTCGGCCGACTAAGGTTGGAACCCGTCCGCCATCCACTTGGCGAATAGCTCAATTCGAGATTGCTGCCAGGGGCCTTCTCCTCTTGGTGGTGGGGGCGGCATTACGGCGCCGCCGATTCCACGAATGCGATCGTAGATGGCGCCAGCGTGCTTTTTGACGTCATCGTAACTCCCCAGGTTGAAGGCCTTGCTCATGCCTTGAATGTCCCGCTGGGTAAAAAGCGGGCGAATGTCCATTTGAAAGCTTGTCGTTTTCGTCATTGCGCCTCACAGGTGTTGGATTATACGGATGTCGCAGTCTCCTTCGCGAATCCAAAACTTCCTTTCTCTTTACGTCGGAGCGCCGCCTAGCGCGAGATCTGCCCCAAGTAATATCCGAGTCGATTTTCGACATCCCCCGGCTTGTGAAAGCCGCGCGCCATCAGCGCCTTGATCCCTTCCTGGGCGGCAGGCCGCCCGAGCGAAGCGATGCACGCATCCCATCCGGCACCCAGCTCGACGTCCGGCGGCAGGCTGGTGTTGACGAGGCGCTTGGTCTGGGCGATCGCCCATTTGTCGAACTTGGCGATGCGAGTCGCGAGCGCCTCTACAAACGCATCCAGATCCGCATCGGGCAGGGCGCGATTAATGTAGCCGTAGGCCTCGGCCTGGTCTGCTCTAATGTCTTCCGAGCTCAAGAGCACTTCGAGGGCGCGGTTTCGGCCGATAAGTCGAGGCAGCCGAGCCATGGGTCCTCCGCCGGCGACCATCCCTACGCCAACCTCCCATTGCGAGATGATGGCCCTTTCGCGGCTGGCGAAACTCATGTCGCAGGCCAGAGTGATCTCGCTGCCGTTGCCGGTCGCACGGCCGCGGATGAGGGCGATGGAGGCAACTGGCAAGTGGGTCAGACGCACGAGAAAGTCCGGCCAGGGCGGCAAGCCCGTGGGACCCTCCGCCATCGAGGTGAGGTCCTCAATCTTGGCCGTGAAATCGGAGTGATTCAGAAAGTAATCATCGACCGCGCTGTCGAAGACCACGACCCTGACCTGCTCGTCGGCCTCGAGAGCATTGATGACTTCCTGAAACTGCTTGACCATTTCCGGGCCCATCACGTTGATCGGCGGATTGTCGATCGTGACACGCCAATAGGCGGGCGACCGCCGGGCGACGCGGATCTGCGCGGGCTTCGTAAGTGCGCTTGCAGTGGTCATGGCACCCTCCTGTCCATAGATATTGGGATCATTTGTTCCTTCTCGGCAGTTGGTTGATTACCGCCGCGCCTGCCTTGCTGACGATCTCGTCCTGGGAATCCGTGCCTCCCGAACAACCTATTGCGCCGATAATCACCCCCCTGTTCGATCAGCGGGATCCCGCCTCGAGAGGCAATGATTCCATCGAACGCGAGCAGATAGTTGAAATGCATAAGCTGGATACCGTCCTCGAACTGCTTCGTTTCGCGCCGGAAGGTTGCGGCTGCTCGTGCCTTGTGCTCGGCAATCTGAATGGAGGCAAGCATCGCACCGTCCATTCGTTGAAAGGCGACGAGGTTGCCGCCGGAATCGACCACCGCTGCGTTCATCTTCCAATTCCGCTTCTTCGCCTCTGCAAC
>NZ_JBEKRB010000186.1:0-3397 GCF_049519115.1 Bradyrhizobium sp. | reverse complement strand
TAGCGCCCGCTGCGCCGCCAGTGCCAAACTTCCCGCGACTTCGTGCCTTGGCGCTTTTTGGACGCCGGCCGCCACAGCGCGTGGAACCGTCCGTTATGCCGGCGTCCAAAAACCTGCACAAAACCGGAAGTGCCGCCCAACGTTTTTCAGCCGAATTTCCTTAGCGGGACAGCTTCATTGAGAATGGACGGTCATAGCTTTATCGCCGGACTTGCAATAGCATTCCGCTTATTTGCCCAACTCATTTGGGGCTTGGGAGAATGCCGGGCAACCAGACACACCGCAAGATCGTCGCGATTCTCGCCGCCGATGTCGTGGGTTACAGCCGCCTTGCGGGCACCGACGAGGACCGCACGCTTGCGCGGCTGCGGGCGCTGCGCAGTGATCTGATTGATCCGACCATCTCAGTTCACAAGGGGCGTGTGGTGAAGCGCACCGGCGACGGAGCCCTGGTCGAGTTCAGCAGCGTAGTCGACGCCGTGCGCTGCGCCATCGAGGTTCAGAACGGCATGGTCGAGCGCAATGCCGGACTGCCGCCCGACCGCCGTATAGAGTTTCGCATCGGAATCCACCTCGGCGACGTTGTCGAGGAATCGGACGGCGATCTCATGGGCGACAGCATCAATATCGCCGCCCGGCTTGAAGGGATCGCGAAGCCAGGGGCTATTTGCCTTTCCGAGGATGCCTATCGCCAGGTCAAAGCACGGCTTGATCTTGTGGTCGCCGATCTCGGTGAGCAAAACCTCAAGAATATCGCCGATCCGATCCGGGCTTATTCGCTCGAAGTCGGCAGGCCGGCGCGAGCAAGTCCGGACTCGGCCGCCACACCGCCGCACCTTTCCATCGTGGTTCTTCCCTTCGCCAATCTGGGTGGTGACCCGGAGCAGGAGTACTTCGTCGATGGCATCACCGAAAGTCTGACTACGGACTTGTCGCGCATCTCTGGCGGCTTCGTGATCGCGCGCAATACGGCTTTTACCTACAAGGGCAAGCACGTAGACGTAAAACAGGTAGGCCGCGAACTCGGCGTGCGTTACGTGCTCGAAGGCTCGGTGCAACGCGGCGGAAATCGACTGCGGATAAATGTCCAACTGATAGACGCTGAAACCGGCAATCACCTTTGGGCCGAGCGCTTCGATAAGCCATTGGCCGATCTATTCGATATGCAGGACGAGATCGTGGCGCGTCTTGCCAATCAGCTAGGCACCGAACTGGTCGCGGCCGAAGCGAGACGTGCAGAACAAGCGCCAAGTCCAGATTCAATGGACCTCTATTTCCAGGGAATGCTCCACGCAAATGGAGGATCTTCTCCCGAGCGAATCGCAAAGGCACGCGGCTTTTTCGAGCGAGCGCTCGCACTCGACGCCAGCAATATCGAGGCGCTGGTCGGCAGGGCGACCGTCGATGCACGCAGCGGTTCTTATTTTATGAGCGACCAGCGGGCGCGTCTCCTCGCGGAAGCTGAGGCTGCCTTGACGACGGTCTTGTCGCTCGCGCCAAATCATCCCATGGCACATTGCTTGCTAGGCATCGTCCAAATCTTTTCCAACCGCGCAGAGCAAGGCATCGCCGAATGCGAACGGGCGCTGGCGCTGGATCGAAATCTAGCTGTCGCTCATGCACAAATCGGTTTTGCTAAATTCGTAACCGGTCGCGGCGAAGAAACCGAAGCCCACGTCCAGGAGGCGCTTCATCTTTCTCCACGAGATCCCAGCGCAAATGTGTGGATGGTGTGGGTGGGAAATGCCAAGTCGCAGCTCGGAGCCGATGAAGAAGCAATCGTCTGGATACGTCGGGGCATCGAAGCTAATCGAAATCTAGCTGTCGGACATTTCTTTCTCGCATCTGCGCTGCAGCTCGTGAATCGACATGAGGATGCGCGGGCTGCGGCAAAAGCTGGGCTTCTTCTGGACCCAAGCTTTACCGTCGCTCGTTTCCGCGCCAGCGCAGCAACCGACAATCCGACCTATCTTGCCCGACGCGAGCGCGTCTATGATGGAATGGTCCGGGCCGGTCTCCCGGAAGGATGACAACAGCCAGTCAGACGCGTCCGAAGTCCGAAACGGGTCAAAATCGGAAGTGGCTCAGCCTGAATGGCATGTCGGTTCTGTCCTCAAGAGATGGGGTAATAGGCCGGCCAGCTGTGGATAGCTGAAGATTTTGGGTGCTGCGCTTCAGGCTGATGGTGAAACGAGGTCCGTGGTCACGGCCTCAAGCATCAGAAGGAGAAGCGCAGCATGGACCATTTTGCTGGATTGGACGTATCGGTCAAGGAGACGAGCATCCGCATTGTGGATGACACAAGATCGTTCGGGAAGCGAAGGTGGCGAGCGAGCCTGAAGCGTTGCTGGCGGTGTTGAAGAACCTCGCCTACCACTTCAAACGAATTGGGTTGGAAGCTGGGCCATTTACAGCGCGCTCGCTGAAGCAGACTTGCCAGTGATCTGTGTTGAAACGCGACACATGCGAGCGGTTTTGAAGGCGCAGATTAACAAGACGGATCGCAATGATGCCCGCGGCATCGCCCAGATGATGCGGGTGGGGCTTTACCGTCCGGTGCAAGTGAAGACGCTACGCAGTCAGAAACTGCGGATGCTGCTGACCCATCGCAAGCTGCTGCAGTCCAAGGCGATCGCCATCGATAACGACTTGCGCGGCACTTTACGCAACTTCGGTCTGAAGGTCGGTATGGTTGGGACAGTTAGGGTCGAGGTCCGCATCAGGGAGCTGGTCGAGAACTTTCCCGACCTGGCCGCACTGATCGAACCGCTGCTCATTGTTCGACGGACGCTTCGCGAGCAGTTCTGCATCCTGCATCGCCGCCTGCTGGCCATCGTGCGGGATGACGAGGTATGCCGGCGTTTGATGACGACCCCGGGTGTCGGCCCCGTGGTGTCACTGACCTATCGCGCCACTGTCGACGTTCCGGCTCGCTTCCGCAAATCCAAGTCAGTCGGGGCGGTGTTTGGGCTGACGAGCGCCAAGTATCAATCGGGTGAGATAGATTGGAGCGGCAAAATATCGCGCTGTGGCGATGAGATGATGCGGACGATGCTCTACGAAGCAGCCCCAAGTATGCTGCGTTCCAAGAAATGGTCATGGCTCAAGGCCTGGGCGATGCAGATCGCCAGACGCTGCGGGATGAAAAAGGCGATCGTGGCGCTGGCTCGCCGGCTGGCCGTGGTCATGCACCGTATGTGGGTTGATGGCACTGAGTTCCGCTGGACTAGGGAACAAGCCGCGGCAGCAGCATGACATCGTCAACGATCAGATCCGGATAGGAGAAAACTCGAGTTCCCCCGAGCAGTGGAAGGATGTCCCTCGCGGGACGATGGATGAGGTGAGTTCGCATGTCTGCTTGGTCCTGCCGTTCGATCGACGGCAAGGCCGACCAAAA
>NZ_JBEKRB010000185.1:0-2555 GCF_049519115.1 Bradyrhizobium sp. | reverse complement strand
GTATCGAGACCCTGATCCTGACGGGGATCATCACCAGCGGTGTCGTACTCTCTACGCTGCGCCATGCCGCCGACGCTGACTACAGACTGCTGGTCGTCGGCGATTGCTGCTCTGATCGCGACGAGGAAACGCATCGGGTGCTCTTGGAGAAGGTCATTCCGTGGCAGGCCACCATCACGACGGCTGCGGAACTTGAGCGGGTTATCGGGGCTCGGCGGTAACGCGTCAGTGCTCACGTCGACCCCGATAGCGCAGCGCGTCGATCAACAGTGCGAACGCCGGCGAATGGTGGCGGCGGTTAGGGTAATAAAGATGGTAGCTTTTCCTTTCGTGTCCGTCCGGATCGGCAGGTTCGCACCGTTGCGTGTGCAGATCGTGGACCGCCGCACGAGCAACGGATACCAACTAGAGAATCTCGAAGAGGCTGTAGATCACGCCGGCCGGGGTGCGATAGCCAGCACCGATAGCGAGGATTCCGTTGATCCAGGAATAGCTCGACGCTGTCACGAAGACCGGATTGGTACGAAAATAATACGACGCAGGATCGACATCCGCGCCCTTATTAACCCGCTCGATCACGTCAGCGGGGCCGCGTCGTACGCCTTTGTAGGTCATTCCGATAAGCGCACCGTCGGTTGTTTCCAGTACGAGCTTTACGTCGAGTAGTGTGCTGCCATCGTTGCGCACCGTTTGCCAATCGTTTCCACCCGGTAACACTTTGCCGGAAAGTCTTTCCCCCTCGAAGATGCCTCCCGGTACGACTCCAACCCTGCGAAAGGCGCCTTCGGGCCCACCGATTATCTGATAGGGCTGTACGTCAAGACGCATGATGAAAAGCGGGCGCGTTCGCACAGACGCTAGGACTTCTGGTAATCCATCGCTCAATTTCGTGGCCATGCGTTATCTCCTTCAACCGAATTTGGGCCCAAACCCCACGTCAACACGAAGATACTGGAACGCCGCCAGACAGGAACCGCTTCCCCTTCCGGATAGATAGGATTTCGCGGTCCGCAATTGACCGGCCTCAAGGCCTTGTGCGCGACATTGATTTTGGCGAGCCCAGCGAAAGCGCACTGAGCGCACTCCGGACGCTGGCGTCCGCTGTATCGGGAACCTCAGATAGTTTCTCTCTGGGCAGCGGCGTGTCCTATTGGTGCTGTCCCGGACGGAATGTCAATTTGCGCCGAATAAAGTACCAGTTCTATACTTGCCGACATGAGGCGGCTACCAAACCGCTTCATTAAGCCGTAGAAATACTCTAAGCTGGCAATGTTTCGGAGCAGACCGATATGCGGTTGCGTCGAGTCATTCTTGTTGTGTTAGCTGCGGGCGTTCTTATTGCTGTTGGCGGCCTTGCCTGGGCTTGGCGTCCTGCCATCGCGCCGATTTCAGCGAGGCAGGCGATCTCCGATCGGAAAACGATTGATCGTGGCGCCGAGCTCGCGGCCATCGGCAACTGCAGCGATTGCCACACAAAAGATGTTGGCGTGTCCTATGCAGGTGGCCGGGCATTGCCGACGCCATTCGGAACGATCTACGCCAGCAATCTGACCCCTGACCTTGAAACAGGGATCGGGACTTGGTCTGAAGAGGCGTTCCGTCGCGCCATGCACGAGGGCGTCGATCGTGAAGGAAGGCAACTCTACCCGGCATTTCCCTATGATCATTTTACCAAGGCGACAGATGAAGATATTCACGCCCTCTATTCGTTCTTGATGAGCTTACCTGCGACCCGCAACGTTATCCCTGCAAATCAGCTTTCGTTTCCATTCAGCTTCCGCCCGATCATTGCTGGATGGAAAGTCCTGTTTTTTAGCCAGGCCAGCCTGGAAACTGACACCAGCAAGAGCGAAGAATGGAATCGCGGCCGCTATCTGGTCGAGGGACTAGGACATTGCGGATCCTGTCACACGCCGCGCAATGCGCTTGGCGGTGAAAAGAATGGTAGTTCCTACGCCGGCGGTGTCGCTGAAGGCTGGAATGCGCCACCTCTCAACGCGTCGCTTGTCACCACACATCGCTGGACCGTTGATCAGCTTGCCGAATATCTGTCGACCGGCTGGCACAAGCTTCACGGTGCAGCTGCCGGCCCGATGGCCGACGTCGCCAATAATCTCGGTCAAGCTTCGAAGAACGAGGTTCATGCGATTGCTACCTACGTCGCAAGTCTTTCGCCGCAGCAGGATAACAAGACGGCCGTCGTAACCGATAACGGTGGAAAAAGTCAGGCCGCCGATGTCATCGCGATTTATACTGGCGCCTGCGCGAAGTGCCACAACGACCGAAACGATGTCGGCCCATCAAAAGCGCTTGCGCTGTCGCTAAGCACGGCCGTACAGCAGAAAGAACCCGCAAACACCGTCCGCGTTATTCTTCATGGCATTCAATCTTACCGGACCGGCGGCGGACCTTACATGCCGGCCTTTGACGGTATTCTGACCGACGCACAAATTGCGGACATCACCCAATATATTCGTGCGCGCTACACCGACCAGCCGCAATGGGCGGACATCAAAACCGAAGTCATTAAAGCCAGACAGGAGGCTCAGCCATGA
>NZ_JBEKRB010000184.1:0-2585 GCF_049519115.1 Bradyrhizobium sp. | reverse complement strand
GACGCAAGCGCGGTCGGAACCAGTTCAGGGTCCGTCAGCGCAGCCAGATCTGCGAAGAATACCGCGTCGTGGAATCCATCGACCAGCGCATGGGCGACCGAGATCGCCACGGTGGTTTTGCCGACACCGCCGGGACCGACGATGCTGACGAAGCGCGACATCTGAAGTCGCTGCGCCAACGATCGAACAGCGTCGTCTCGACCGACCATCCGCGTTAGCCGCGGCGGCAGCCTTCGAACCCGTTCTGCGGGGCTCATCCCGCTGACCGGAGCCGGTTGCCCAGCGCTCGAGCGCGTCACCGGCGCGACAAGACAATAGCCACGACCGGAAACATTGGATATGTAGTGGGTGCCCTCTCGTCCGTCGCCAAGTGCCTTCCGAATCGCCGCGATTTGACTGCGGAGATTGACGTTCTCGACAGTGACACCCGGCCACACGGTCGAGATTAGCTCCTGGTGAGGGACGACTTCTCCGGCGCGCTCCGCGAGCGCGATCAGGATGTCGAGCGCGCGGCCGCCGAGCTGTATCGGCTCGTCAGCCTTCTTGAGCACCCTCTCTGCCGCAAACAGGCTGAACGGATCAAAAACAAACACATCCTTGGGAGGCGAGCTGCGGCGATCATTCATGCGCATCGTCCGCCCTAGCGTCAGCACTGAATCGGCGGCGCGATCTATCTTTCTTGCTTGGAACCGTAAGCCGTTCGACGAAGCCGGCAATCTTGATTCGAACAATCAAGTCGCGCTCAATGGCAATGTTTGGTGGATTTCCGCCGAGGGGGGGGCGGAAAGTTACAAGACCGGCGGCGTCCAACAAATTCAGCATCTTAGTCGTTTCCCCGAAGGTCAGGATTAACGTCTGCCCAACTGCAGACGGCGACAACTTTCTGGTTTGCAGATGGTGGTCCTCCGGCGATCCGAATCCAGCCGTACGCGCCAAACAATTCACCAAGGGAGGACTTCGCCGTGACGATCGGTGAAACGAAGCCCTGGGATCCCGGCATTGCGCTCGACCATCTCGACGACCAGCGGAATGCTATCGGAAATCTCCAGAGCAGCTTCTTCGCCGCCCATTTCTGTCCGCACCCAGCCTGGGGCGACCAGTAGGAGAGCCCGCGGATCGTCCGGGTGCCGTTCGGAGAAGGCTTTCATCAGCATGTTCAGCGCAGCCTTGCTCGAACTATATAGTTCCCAGAAGCCGACGCTGTTGCCGATACTGCCGATCTCGGACGACATGGCCGCGATCACGCCGTCTTCGGCGACCAGGTTCTGGAAGGCTTCGATCACGCGCATCGGGCTCAGCGCGTTGGTCAACATCATGTCGAGAAAATCCCGGTCACTCACTGCGAGCGGCGTCAATTCGTGCGCTTTGCAGATGCCGGCGTTGACGAACAGCGTGTTCAGCTTGCGGCTGGCGAGCCGCTCCCTCAGTGCCTTTACCGAGGCAAGGTCCACGATATCGACGTTCTCGATTTCAAGTGCTGCGGGATAACGTTCGCGCAACGCGTCCAGACCGGCGGACTTACCCCGCGCGGTGGCGATCACGTTCCAGTTCCGGGCGCAGTATTCCTGCGCCATGGCCAAACCGAGGCCGCGGGACGCACCTATAATAGCGATGGTTTTCTTGGCAGCCATTTTGTGTCTCCCGTCAGATCATGACTTCGCGCGTCAGAAGCGAAAGAAATCGAGTCGGATATCGGCGTCGGCTCCCGCCAACCAGCCGAATTTCTACTGCGCCTTTTCGTGTTCGCTCATGCCCGCGGATTTATAGTCATACGTCGGGTAGAATTCGGTGCGGTATGCCCCCCAGGCGGTATCCTCGAGCACTCTGTTGACTTCACGGATCCGGCTCGCTGGAAATCGCAGCGTGACGATCTGGCCGATACCCATGACGACATTCCAACTGACCACCTCGACGCCGGGCGGCGGGAATTGCTTGTAGAAACCCTGCCTCGCCAGTTGAGCGTTCAACTCCGAGAGCGGCCGGGATTGATCGTGTCGAAGGAAGATGGTCAGAAGAACCGCATTCTCCGGCGTGGCCGTCGCACTACCGGCCTGTGGTGCCGAAACGCCCTGAGCACATGCCGTCCGGCTTAGGCAACCGGCGATGGCGGCAACGATCGTGATGCATACCAATGTGCGTCTCATTCTTTTCTCCTTTCGAACCGATGAAATCGGAAGCCGGGACCCTTGGAAGGGGTCAGGGAAAACTCCCTGACCCGGTGACCGTGCGCGTCGGAAGAATACTCCTCTCCTCGCGAGCGGCCTTTCTTTGGGTTCCGAGCCTCTCTCACGTGATTACTTGATCGCCTGGGGATTGATTGGAGAACCGGCGCCGCCAGGGAGGTGCAGTGGGGGCGCCGTGAAGAAGAACTCATAGACGCGGTCGGCGGCACAGTCCTCGGCGAGCTCCTTCAGATAGAAGATCTCACCCATCGAGATGCCGATCGACGGGATCACCACCCAGTGCCAGGGCTGGTTCGCCTCGCTGGTCTCGTTGGGTCTGACTTCGCAACCCCAAGTATCGCTGCAGATCGCCGCGATGTCCTTGTCCTTCAGCCAGAAACAAGTTTCGAACGCAAAACCCGG
>NZ_JBEKRB010000183.1:0-2758 GCF_049519115.1 Bradyrhizobium sp. | reverse complement strand
GTCGGGGCATTATAGCATCTAGAAAACGAATTCGATGACGTCATCAGATCAGCTCGCCGTCTTTTTACGACGCGAATTCACCGGCGCTAGAAAATACCGGCGATTGATCTCGATAACTCCCAAATATTCGGTGGCTCAGGTCATCGGGCACATGAAAGGGAAGAGTTCGATATGGATCGCGCAGAATGTCGAACGCAAGATGCGTAATTTTCTGGGCCACAAATTCTGGGCGTGCGGGTACTTTGTCACGACCGTTGGTCGGGACGAGGAAGGGATCCGAGCCTACATAAGAAACCAAGAACTCGCCGATCGGCAATTGGAGCAGTTTGAGCTGATTTCAGCAGCCCAAAATCCAAACAATCGTCCAACCATCTCTAAAAACCGCCTTTGGCGGCTCCCAATCAAACCTCCAGCTTTGCTGGAGGTTATTGGCTGCGATTCCGTTAGGATATTAACGGCGTGTTAAAATGCGCCGCGGTCGAATTGCAAGCTTGCATGCCATAAAATTTGTGTTAGTACGTGCGCCCTCACATAATATCAGGAGCACCAACGTGCCTAAATCTGCAAGAAAGAAACTTGTTGCTCGTCGGGAGTATACCAAGGCGGACGTCAAGGAAATTCGTGCTCATTCAAAAGCGCGCACGCCGATCGCAAAGATCGCTAGGACGATGAAACGTACAGAAGGGTCGTTGCGTCAGAAGGCATTCAGTTTGGGCATTGGCCTTGGTCATCAGCGCTGAACCTAACAAAAGTGGGACTGGTTCTCGTGTCTATGAAGCAAGAGACTTCAGTGGGTTCTACCGCCGCGAGCTGTAAAGCTGGAAGTGTGCTTCAGACAACGACCAAGATAAAGGGCGTGCTTTGACCTTGGTTTTCTCGACGCCGCGTAGAGCCTCGCGTTCTACTCTTTCGCTGCAGGTGCGGATCGTTGTCCGCGTTGGACACTTTGAACGTCGCGATCTCTCAAGCGCAGAAGCTTTGACCATACCAGGTCGCTGCACGATGCATGCTGTAACCAGGATTTCGCCGCCGCCAAAGCGGAATTGGTTAGTCCAACTGTCAGGATCGCCGGTTTCTGGTAAATTGAGGAAGGATCGACGCTCTGCTGCCGACGATGGGCGAGGTCAAATCGATGAAGCCCGGACCGGGACGTCTCGGCGAGGTGGTACCTGCAACGTTTGCGCAGACCCTTCACATTTGCTGAATGCCGAAGTAGATCGGCGTGTAGTGCAGAGCGCCGCGAACGCGCTCAAGGCGGCCCATAGGCTGGGGGCGTTTTGCGCGGATTCTGTCGGGTCGGGGTAAATGGCAAAATGCGAACAATTGGTTTGGCAGTAATCATTTCATTGCTCCTTGCCAAGGTAGCCCACGCTCAAGCCATTTCCCCGCCGCCTACCCTTCAAGCTTGCATGCAAACCGCATTGGCCTGCTTGTCCGGATGCAAAAACGACCCAGCCTGCTTAGGCTCCTGTAAGTCCGGCGTGGATAGATGTCTCAGCTTAGTTCCCAATGATCCACAGCAGCCATATGCAGGTTCGCCTAAAGGCTACCTGCCTCCGCCAAAATAGCGACCTTGAATCGAGGCCTCGGTACTCTTAGGATTAGGCGAAGAGTCGAGGGTCTATCGAATGAGGCCGCTGCCATGGCGCGCCTTTTGGGATGGATTTTGCGGCATTCGTCGAACGTGGGCAGGGCGGCTAGCAAGGATCGTAACGGGACATCCTTTAAGACGTGAGATGGGCGATCTCGTGTTGACCGGCGGCTTGAGTTCTTCGGCAGTCGTTTCGACGCGCCTGTGAAAATTGATGAATTCCGCAACTGATTAATTGGTCCGACGCAATTCAAAAAGCAGCCGCTCGGAGGTGGCTCTTCTTTAAGTCAGCCTCGGGGGTATCCGAACAGCAATGCTAGGCTGCGACCGCGTTGCCCAAGGGCGTTTTGATCGCCGCAAGGCGTCGTTCGAGCGCAGCCATGGTTTCCCTTAGATTGTCGCGGCGTGCTGCCAGGGTCCTGGCAAGGATCGGATATGCGGCGTTCGAGCGATCCGACACTCCCGCGTGTTCCTCTTCGGTCTCGATATCGCAGTTAAGGAGTTGAACGATACGGTCGAGGTCGTTAATTAACGTGCCAATTCGCTCCGCTTCCCGCTGGCTGGTCCCGTCCAGAATCCCAAAATGGCGCTGGTTCTTCATTTTATACTCCTTGATGCTCCAACGAGGCACATCATCGAATGCCCTGATCAGGATATGGCAAAGAGCTTGCCAATCCGCAGTCGGCTTGGCTGCCCGATTTTCGGCGGTCTGATGCAGGCCTTTCCGGTCGCCTCGAAGGACGAGTTACAAGGCGAGGCCGGCACTGGCCCACGCAACGCGGGCCATGAAAACCAGTGCGCCGCAATCGGTATTGCTCGGGTGCAAGACTAGCCGTCATCGCGTTTCGCGATCTGGACAAGCTTTGCTCGATCACAGAACAAACGGTCCGAGGTGCGTCCGATAGCCCCGGCGCTCTCGAGCGCCGCTAATGCCGCATTGATTTTGGGGCGGCTGGCGCCGAGAAGGTGAGCAAGCTCGCTCTGGGAGAAGTGGAGCTCGAGCGGTACACGTCGTCCGGGCGCCGCTTCCCTGTCGCCGAGCGTGGTCAGAAGAAATCGCGCCAAACGGACTTCCATCGGGTAGAGCGCCACGGTCTCGAGCTTGTCGCTCAAATCCCGTAGGCGCCGGCACAGGAACGAGATAACAGCGTCCGAGATGGCGGGGCG
>NZ_JBEKRB010000182.1:0-2842 GCF_049519115.1 Bradyrhizobium sp. | reverse complement strand
AGTGACGAGTACCTGGATCGCGAACCGCTCGATCGCCACCACCAAAACTTGTTCAGCGAAGAAATTTCAAATGGCCAGAAGCGTCTGAGGTCGCTCGCCGACTCGATCTCCCACTTCAAGTTTTTGAGGGCCGCGGTCTTGAGCCGGTTTCCGGACTACAGGCAGCCGGACTACAAGCCTTCCGCTTAATCTGGCTGGCAGACTTGATCGCAATGGTCCGAGCCCTGGGCGTAGGCCGTTACCAGCAGCGGCCGCAGATCGGCGAGACGGGTCAGGATCGCGCGGACGTCGCTGGCGGCGAGCTCCTGGAGATCGGGTCGCTGATCGCATTGATGCTGGAGACGAGATAAAGCCGCGGCGGAATCAATTCGGCCTGATTTGGGCCGGTGAGATATGACATTTTTAGCGGCTCGACGATCATGGCATCGCCAAGATTGCCGTGGGCCCGGAGCAGTGCCAGCGTCAACCACATCCGTGCATCGTGTGGTCCGATCCCGAGCGCAGCCCTGACGGCGGTTTGTGCAGCCTCATTCGTCGACAGATCGCCCGGGGCTTTGGATGCCAGAACTGCCGCGGCGCGCAGGGCAGCTTCATCGGCCTTAAGATCTTCGCGGAACGGGGCGATCTCCGTGGCGAGCGCCGCCGCCCAAACGGCACCCGGTGTAGGCGATGGATTATTCAGCGCCGGCACCGGCGCTAGGGGCAGGCCGCAACCGTTCGGTCGCGAAATCTGTGATCGAAACCGTCCCGACCAAAAGAACGATCAGCAAGGCCAGCAATCGAAATTTCCAGATCGGCTTCATCGTGGTCCTGCATCGTCTACAGTTTTGCAATCGGCCGGCCACTTTTTAGGCCACGCGGTTGGAAGCGCCAGCGTCTTCACAGCGCCAGCATGCTATCTCCCTGGATGGTCAGCAACGTCAGATTTCCGGTCGCATAGGCGCCGGTATCGATATTAATGCGGTTCGGCCGGATGTCGGGCTCCCGCACCGGCGTGTGTCCGTGCACAATGAATTTCCCGAAATTCTCCTCGCTGTTGAGAAATTCGTCGCGGATCCACAGCATGTCCGCCTCGGTCTGTTCTTTCAGCGGGACGCCCGGCCGAACGCCGGCGTGGACAAAAAAGAAATCGCCGCAGAGGAAGGAGGGCAGGAGGCCCTCAAGGAATCGCAGATGTGTGTCGGGCATGCGCTTGGTCAAGGCCTGGATCAACTCGACCTGCTCCTCGGCGCCTGGATTAAGCGACGGCTGAAGGCCGTAGGCCATCAGCGTCTGTAGGCCGCCGAATTTGCGCCATTCCCCCAGCTTGTTCGGATCGTGAAGGACCTCGAGCATGAAGGCCTCGTGGTTGCCCTTGAGGCAGACCGTCTCGTGATGGCGTCCCCGTTCGATCAGGAGATCGAGCGTTCCGGCAGAGTCCGGACCCCGGTCGACGTAATCACCCAGGAAAACCTGGATTGGGCGAGATGCCGGATTGCGCGCAAGGTCCGCGTCGATCACGGTAAACATTTTCTTCAGAAGATCGGCTCGTCCGTGAATGTCGCCGAGCGCATAGATGCGGGTCCCCTCCGGCAGATGCGGCTTTTTTGTCGACCGACGGGATTTCAAAAAGCCCAGCATAATAAGGGAAAATCCGATTCCTGGTGACCCGCGAGGCTCCGCCGGCGGAGTTTACATGTGAGGGCCCGTGTGAAGGGTTAACGAATCCTCGAGCGTGGTGGTGGCATTTGACTCAAAGCCCGCGGCGAAATTTCAAAGCTTGCTCCTTACGGTCCTTCGCAACGGCGGATCGGGGAGCACGGACTATACGTACCATTTTGAAATGGATTGTTGCAATTGCGGCGGTGGCGGCCATTGGCGGCTACCAGAGCGCGAATGCTGCAATGGTAGGCATGCCGCGGGCGCTTGGTCCGATGATCAAGCGAATCTCCTTCAGCGACTACACGCTGCCGCCGATGGCCTACACCCAGTGCATCCGCTACGCGGACCAGTGCAGGCAAACACGGATGCTGTTTCGCGGCGGCCCGGTCCATATGACGGCCGAACGCTGGGAAGAACTGAATGACGTCAACAAGTCGGTCAACAGCTCGATCGTCCCCGAAGCGAACACGGAAGGTGTCGCCGCAAAGAACTGGTTGATCAGCCCGTCGCATGGTGATTGCAACGATTATGCCGTTACCAAGCGAGCGGAATTGCTCGACCGTGGCTGGGCAGCGCGTACGCTGTTGCTGAGCGAAGTCGTCACCTCCTGGGGCGAACATCACCTCGTCCTGGTGGTGCGGACGTCGGCGGGCGACGTGATTCTTGATAACCTCACGCCGCAAATCCGGCCGTGGTTGCGCGCTCCCTATCGCTGGTTGCGGATGCAAACGCCGAAGAATCCGAACTTCTGGACGACGCTCGATACGCGCAACGCCTGAGAGCGTCCCGAGCTGGCCCATATCCGCCCAGCTGGCGCTTTGCGCAAGCCCGATGCCGACAAGGGCATCGCCGATCACGGCGACACCGGAATGAGGCAGGCTCGCATCGCAGAAGGCCTGGGCAAGCAGGATCACTGCGCCCGACGCAGCGGTGGCGGCATAGAAGGAATCGCGCCCGCGTGAGAGAGCACCGCGGTAGAGCTTAATAATCAGCGCGACACTGATTGCGGCCGCGATCGCCACCCATCGGTTTTCCGAATTCAACCGCGAATGCGGCAGCCGTCGATGGCGGCCGCTTCGTCATGGTGCGCCCAGCATGGGCGCACTCTTATGGGTGCAAGTCCCATCGTGAGTTGATCACAACGAGCGAAGTGAAGCGCAACTGCATGAGGGCGACCGAGTGTGGGGAGGAAGCGTGGAGC
>NZ_JBEKRB010000181.1:0-2861 GCF_049519115.1 Bradyrhizobium sp. | reverse complement strand
GCTGGACCGCATTCACCCGGTTCCTCGATGATGGGCGTATCTGCCTGTCGAACAATGCCGCGGAACGCGCGCTGCGTGGCATCGCAATGACCGATTCATTCTGCACCTCCTTTTCAAGTGTCTGAAAACATTGAGATCTGCTTTTCGGAATCGACCCGACACGGGCGCCCCTTTCGCTTGAGCGCGGTAACGACCTGTTCGCTTGCGAGGTCGGCGGCACGGATCTGGTGTGGTGCGTCGGGCATGATCTGCTCGCTGGCGAGGATACCGGCCTTTATGAGCTTGCGAATTTGGTGATGGCTCACACCAAGCTTTGCGGCAGCATCCCGCATCGTTAGCCACTCCCCGTTCTTCGCGGCGGAGCGGTAACCATGGATGCCACGAACGCGGCGTACCGACCCGACACGGTGCGCCGTCCAGGTCTTGCCTTGGCCGGACGGCATTCCCATGCGGTTCAGTGATGCGGCAATGTCTTGATCGGACCATCGGCCCGCCATGCTGCGCATGACGGCGAGCGCCTGTTCGGGTGTGCTGCATCCGTGTTCACCGGTTCGCGGCTTGTGGATGCGCAACTCGGAATGCACGCCGCCCTTCCAGTGGATGGCCAGAACGATCTCACCAGCCACCGCGTCGATATCAACCACGATCTCGGTGATCAGTGCCCGCACCAGTCGCTGGCGCGTCCTCATCGTGGTTCGCGGCGCCTTCCATGCCGCCGCGAGATCATCGGCCAATCCAGTGAAGTCGGGATGGATATCGTCAGCACCGGGCGTCCCCATTCGAACGAGCCGCTCCCGGCAAAGCTCGACACGCTCCAGCGAGGTCTCCCATGCCTTCTCCAGCTGTGCTGCGATCAGGCGGTTGTCGGGGTCGCAAGCGGCATAGCGGCGTTCGGCGAGCGATGCATCGTATTGGGCTTGCTGCAGCTCCAGCTCGGCGATGCGCCGCCGATCCTGGTCCTCGTCTCTCAGCATCCGCTCGGCCTCCTCAGCCGCCTCGATCGCCATCGGAGTTACGGCATGCAGCATCTCGACCGCAATGGTCTCGTCAATGCGCTTGCCGGCGACGGTCAAGCAACGCCGCTGGCCCAACTGCACGTTCGGCTGTTCGCACCTGTAGATCGGCCGCGGATAGCGACCAGTGTAGAGAACGCTGAGCCGGCGACCGCACCGCGCGCAGCAGATGAGACCAGCCAGCAGCGCGCGTCCACCCCGTCCGGACTTCGTGTCACCAACCCTGCCGTAGGCGTTGCCGGCGAGCAGCGTCTGATTACGCTCGTACTCTGCCCAGCTGACGTAGCCTTCGTGATGATCCTGGATGAACACTTCCCATGTGCCCATCGGCTTGCGGTGGCCATAGCTCTTGCGCGCACGACCATCGATGATCGCGGTGCGCTTCTCAGTCTTCCCGTAGCCGTAGACGCCCGCATAGAAAGGGTTCTTGAGAATCGAGATGACATTGCGATACCTGATCGGCCGCCACTCGAACGACGTCAACGTCCTGCCGTCCGACGGATAGGGAAAGTGGACATTCTGCGACGTCATCCACAACAGCACTTGGCGGGCGCTGCCCAGCTCACGGAACTTCTGGAACACCAGCCTGATTACCTCCTGCAGCCGCCGATCTGGATCGAGGCCGAGGCCGATGTGCCGGTCCCAAGAGTAGCCGATTGGGATCGAGATCCTCAACTCGCCGCGCTTCGCTTTTGATCGTGCCGCCTCGTACATCCTGGATCTGATAATCCCCAGCTCGAACTCGCTGATACTGCCCTTCATGCCAAGGAGCAGGCGGTCGTTCGGCCGGCAGGGGTCGTACACGCCATCGAGATCGATGACACGGGCTTCCACCAAACCGCACAGTTCCAGGAGATGGTGCCAGTCGCGGCCATTGCGAGAGAGCCGAGAGGCATCGAGGCAGAGCACAGCGCCGACCTGCCCGGCGCACAGGGCGGCGACCAGGCGATCGAAGCCGGGCCGTTCGACGGTGCCACTCGCGGTGCGACCAAGATCGTCGTCAATCACGTCGATGTCGGTAAACCCGCGTCGACGTGCGACTTCGACCAACTCGTACTGCCGCCTCTGACTCTCCAGGTTCGATTGGACTTGCTGCGGGGTCGACTGGCGGACATAGACGACCGCCTTGCGTTGCAGAACAGTTGCCGGAAGGAGAGCGTCATGCGTTGTCATCGCTGACCTCCAGCTTTGCCACGCCGCTGGCCTCGAGCAGGAGCCGTGCGAGCGCCCTTAGCACCGCTTGGCGCTCCGCCAGCGTCATGCCCCGAAATCGTGTGTCGTCGAGAATGAGGTCGAGCTGACGTGGCTCCGCCGGAAGGCTGTGCCTCAGCCTCCGAGCGAGCTCCGTCCTCCGTGCGAGCCGTAACTGCGCTTCCATCCTGCGTCTCCTGCCTGACGATGTTGCCGTCGGCGGAAACCAATCGTGATTCGCAGGCGATGAGCAGCTCATGCAATGAGCAGAGCGCCGCCAATGAGGCCTGGGGCGGGCCGACCTTCAGACCGGCGCAGTAGACGGCGTCGAGCTTCCACGCCGGCAACTTCGTCACAGCACCGGACGATAGCTCCACGTGCACGACATCGCCTGATGCGCGCCGCTCACTCTGAATGCGACGCGCACTTCGCCCGTACAGTGGATGCCAGCGATAATGGATGACGACATCCTGCCCGATATGGGCACAATGACCGCGAGATTGCAATTAAGGACACCGATTGGCCGTTACCTGAACGTTAAGGGGTCGCGCAATGTTGTGGAACACATCAGTGATAGATGGCTACGCCATTGCGGCGAGCGATGGCCAGCTTGGCACCGTCTGCGACTTTCTGTTTGATGATGCCAGCTGGTTGGTT
>NZ_JBEKRB010000180.1:0-2871 GCF_049519115.1 Bradyrhizobium sp. | reverse complement strand
CGACTTCGGAACGTGATTCTAAAAAAATAAATCAAATGATTTTAGTTAAGCAGACTTGGATATCAAATCGTTGGCCCATCTTCGGAAGACAATTGCAGCATTCCGCTTTGTCCGATTACGACTATCGGATATAAATTAAGAATCCGCCTTCAGGCGGCTTTTCGAGGCTTGGCTGCCAACGCCTGAGTTTTAGGCGGTGACGGTGGAGATATCGTATCTGCCGCGGCGATTTGTCGATCTTTCGGATCCACCGGTGGATGCCGGCGCAGATCGCGCTTCTGGCGGGCCACGGTCGTTTTGACCCGCGGATGGAGCAGGCGGCTTCAGGCCGTGCCGCGCGTTAGCTCGAAGACTTTTTTCTGGTGGGCGACCGCGTCCTTCGCACTTGACGTTTGGTTCAGAAGGTCGAGGTTGTGCTCGTCTTCATCGGTCACGCGAGTCATTGCCTCATCCGCGTATTCAAGGCGCTTGGGATCGTAGCTGATCCGGACAGCCACAACGCTGAGGCGGGTTAGCATCGAGAGCGTGAACCAAGTCTTACGAATAAGATCTCTGCCCAATCTAATCCAGAAGAAGAGTGGATTTTCGAGCGGTAGCCCAGGCCGCCGCTCATCGGGATGGCGGAGCCGGAATATACCGCTTTGCAGCGGGTGAACGCCCTCCAACAGATGCATGGTCGAGAACTGATAGAGAAGTTTGACCAAGCTGCTCATTCTAATGCCGGTAGCCGCGGCGCGCCGCAGCAATACCTCCATATGATCCGGCGAATAGTAGATCGACCAGGCTTCGTTATAGATGCCCGCCCATTCGCTGATCGACATGCGAGAATGGGCCGTGCAGACATGTTCGAGGTCGTAACTGTTGAGGTCAGGATCCATCGCGATGCCGGATTTCCATAGAAGCTGATGATCCTCCGAACCCGGTAGCGGCGTGAGGCAGAAGAATTCGACGATATCGAGCGGCAATTCGCGCTTGAGAATCGCAATATCCTTGCGGATAGATTCCACCGTGTCGCCGGGGAAACCAAGAATGTAGCCCGCCAACGTCATGATGCCCTGGTCCTTCCAGGCCAATAGCATCTTGCGATATTCGGTGATCTTGTTTTGCCGCTTCTTTGCGGCCAGCAGGTTATCCGGGTTGATATTCTCGAGCCCGATGAATACGCGCGTTACACCGGCGCGTTTGCACTTTTCGATGAAGTTCGGAATCTTGTGGCACAGTGTGTCTACCTGAACCAACAGTCCCAATGGAATACTCTGGGTTTCCCGAAGCCAGATCAACCGATCGAGGACGGCTTCCCAATTCTTGTTACGCGCAAAATTATCATCGGTTATGAAAAATCTACTGATGCCCTGCGCCCAGTTGGTACGCACAATCGACTCGATGTCGTCAGGCGAACGGAAACGAGATTTGCGGCCTTGCACATTTATGATGGTGCAGAACGAACATTGGTAAGGGCAACCACGCCCGGCATCGAAACTGGTGCTCAGACCGAGTGTCCGCTTGACGTTCACGAGGGGCAGAAGCGGTGCCGGAGTTTGCTCGATACCCGGCAAATCCTTGAGGTAGTTGTAAATGGGCTGCAGACGATCACCGGCGGCATCTTGGAGCAACATATCGAAGCGTCCTTCAGCCTCGCCAGCGAAGATCGAAACCCCTAACTCGCGGCAGGCATCCAGGCCGACGGCTTTCCCGTCGAGCATCGACAGGCAGCCGGATACGTGAAATCCGCCGATGGCGACCGCGATGTTGGCGTTGCGAAACTGGCGCGCGATGTCCAGAGCTCGTGGATACTGATTGGACTGCACGCCGACCAGCGCTACGAGGCCAAAGTTCTTGTTGTTCGCGAATTTCCGCAAGAGCTTGGGGATATCGACACGGGTGTTGAACTCATCGATCGCCACAATGTCGATATCGACATCCACACCTAGTGCTTCGCGTGCGGCGCTATCGGCTGCAATGCCGTAGATGCTGGCAAGCGAATTCGATGGGACCATCGAACGCCACCACCGGATCACATAACCGTCATCGCCGTAATGTGACGGCTTGATCAATACAAGCTGAAAGCGACGCCTCGGGCCGACATTGAAAACGTCCATCAGCCCCCCAAGACGAAAGTCGTCTCGAAACGCGCATAATGCGCTACAAGACGTTTAAAGGAATGGGGGCGAACAGTCCAATGCTCAAAGCCCTCGCCTGCATATCGACGAGAGAAAATCCGCCGCGGCCGAATGACGTGAGATTTTGGGGATGGACCGGAAGATCTGGTGAAGAGTTATCCGGAGCGCGCCAGGCGTCGAGGCTTCATGGCGATCGAAGCCGCCGCTGGGGGCGTAGTCAATGCAAGATGCCCACCAGCGCGGTGACGGTAGTGGCGAACAGCAAAGCGGACGTCGCGCAAACGCCTCGGCGAAGGCAGCTCGAAGCTAGTTGCGGCTGTTGTTACCAACCCTATGTCCACATTCGCGATTCGGTTGCCTGAGACCGCTGCGTGCTAGCCGATCGTTTGGACTGTAATCTCGCAGCGCGAGTCTCATCTTGCGTAGAAGTTTCTCGTGAAAACGTTTGATTTGCGCAGACCAAGTTCGCAAGGTAACTGTGACCGCGCGAAACGGCGCGGTGATGCGCCAGCTCGTCGAGCCAAGCAACGAATCCCGCTCTCGAACAAGGGCTAATAGTTCTGCTTTAGTGGAGTCGAGCGGGTTAAGCTCGTCGACAGGCCAGAGATACGGTGCGGCTTTCGGCTTCCTCGCTGCCTTTGCCCATTCGTTCTTGAGTAGCTCCGGTTCACCAATCGGCACGAATGCATCAATAGGGTCGGCAGCCGAGCGCGCCGTGTCGAGACGTCTGCCCAGGTAGTCGCAGAGCCAA
>NZ_JBEKRB010000179.1:0-2932 GCF_049519115.1 Bradyrhizobium sp. | reverse complement strand
ATCAAGGCCGGTGTCTTCGATCCATTGCTCGAGATGATCGGCAATGGTGGCCGGCTAGCCGGCGATGACCGGCCCGATTCCAACGATCGAAACGGGCTCGGCAACCTCCCGGGCCGTCCAGCGCCGGTCCGGATCGGCGCGGGTGATGTTTTCCATCGCCGCGCGCCCGGCCTCGCTGTTGACGTGCTCAACAACCTGATCCCGATCGAAGCGGGAAAAGTCCACGCCTGTCCAACCGGACATCAACGTCAGCGCTCCTTCGAGATCGACGTAGCGGCGGTCATCGGCAAGCTTGGCAGCGGCTTTTTCGTCGGTTGGCGCGACAATCGTCGTCATCATGCCGAACATAAGAATGTCGGCCGGGTTGCGGCCTACTTCAGCCGCGAGCTTTCGTATCGCCGCCACTCTCGGCGCGATCACTTTCTTCGAACTCCGCATTAAAGACCCTACACAACGATTCCTACGCCACGGGTGTTAATCTCTTCACTACGAAGCAATAGTTCGACGGTCAGCTCCATCTTCCTTCAAATTCGTAATCACAAGGACCTCGGTTGAGCCGGAAATATAAACTTCAGCTATCGAACCGGATTCCTGAGTATTCCAATTCGCTCAATCTCGCATTCGACAATGTCGCCCGGAAGAAAATAGCGTGCGGCAGCAACGAGACCTTCCCTCGGTTGCCAACGACCGCCAAGCTCTTTGTCGGCGGACCACGCTGTACCTGCGGGCGTTCCGGTGATGATAACCATGCCAGGCTTCAGCGTGAAATTTGTTGAGAAGAAGTGAATGAGGTCGGCACACGACCAAATCATGCTGCGGGTATTACTCGACTGACGCAGTTCTCCATTGACCCGCGTGTGGATGCCGAGAACCTGAGGGTCGGGGATTTCGTCCGCAGTCGTTATGCATGGGCCGATTGGCGCGCTTGTGTCAAATGCCTTTCCGCGCCCAAGCTCGTACCAAGTGAAATCCCCGGACCTGCGCACCTGGCGGTCACGCGCCGTAACATCGTTCACTACGGTGTAGCCAAATACGTGCTCCAGCGCGCGTTCCTTTGAGATGTGACGTCCCGGTGTTCCAATCACAATTCCAAGTTCTGTCTCGCAGTCGAGTTTGCGTGTAAGTTTTTCATCATACTGGATGGCTTCGTCCGGTCCGATGACGCTGTCCGACGTCTTCACGAAAAACTCAGGCTCTTTCCCGCTCGTTGGTGAGCCGATCTTTTCATCATTATGCTCGCGGTAGTTACTGCCTGCGCAAAGAATAGTGGATGGGAGAATAGGTGCGGCGAGAGTCACTCGATCGAGGCGATGAAGCGCATGAACGGGACGTAAAGCCACCAGCCGGAGAGCCGTCTTGCGCGAAAATTCTCCGCCACGAATAAATGAGATCGCATCGCTGAAGAAAACTCGTTCTCCCGGATCGAGCAGCGACTCCGCCAAAGCAGGCTCTAATATTTCATTGTTCAGCAGCAAACCCAGGCGAATTTTCTGGTCTCGCCAAAAGCTTACGATTTTCATCCGCCCCCTCGCAGTTGAACAATCGGTGCGGTCATCGGCGGTCGACGACGTCCGGTTATTTCGATGATTTCCATACTGGCACTTTAAGGTACTGTACGGGGCGCCGTGCCGATAGCCGGTTCGCCTGGCCTATCGGCGCAAAAGGCGGCCCAGCGCGACTACCGCTGCTCGAAATTTGAAAAAGTCTAGGAGGAATATTGTGTCGGGTGCCCAGTCTTATCCCCACTTGTTCTCACCATGGCAATTGCGTCACACCAGGATTTCGAACCGGGTCATTTTTGGACCGGTTTGTCCGACGTGGGTCAGGAACGCGCACGAAGGAATTTTTACTGACCAAGCCGTTGCGTATTACGAAGAGCGAGCACAGACCGGACTGGGAATGATCATTCTCGGCGGTCAAATCGTCGACAAGGACACGATTTATACGCCCGCTGCATTCCCGGGACTTTGGAACGACGATCAGGTCGAGGGCATTGCCAGGGTCGCCCGGGCGGTCAAGAAACACGGCTGTGCGTTGATTGCGCAACTGCTGCATGTTGGGCTCCGCTCGCCAACTCCTTTCTTCAAAACGGATCCGGCACGCGATCCGTACGAGTACAACGCCTATACGGTCGCTCCAAGCCAGATGGCAATCGGCGAAATCCCCGGCGGCCCAACTCCCAAAGAGCTGGAGGAGCACGAGATCGAGCGCATTCTGCAGAGCTTTGCAGACGCTGCGAGGCGCGCCATTAGCGCCGGGCTCGACGGCGTCGAACTTCACCTCGCGCACGGTTATTTGCCGTGGCAATTTCTTTCGCCGCTTTATAATCAGCGAACAGACCGCTGGGGTGGCTCATATGAAAACCGCCTGCGGTTTTCGGTCGAATGCCTGCGGCGCATTCGTGCTAAAATCGGCAGTCGTGCCATTCTCGGCTACCGCATAAACTCGACGTCGTTTTGGGAAGGCGACCTTGAGATCGAAGATGTAAAACGCGTGCACCTCGATCTCGAACGGCAGACCGACATCGATTATGTGAGCGTCTCGGCAGGAGTGCATCATTCTTGGATTCACACGCCGATGACCTTTGAGCAAGGATGGGAACGCAAGTACGCGCGCGCTTTCAAGGATGTGTCGAAAAAGCCCGTGCTGATGGTTGGCCGCATCAGCTACCCGGATGTCGCCGAAGACCTCATCGCATCAGGCGACGCCGACGCGGTGTTGCTGTCACGGCAGATGATCGCGGACGAGCAGTGGCTCACGAAGGTGAAGGCAGGACGAGAAAGAGACATCAGACGGTGCGTCGCCGCCAACTATTGTTGGCGATCTGTCGTGCGCGGCAGTCGTGTGCAATGCGCTTATAATCCAGTTGTCGGCCGCGAGGCGCTCTGGGGCGCGAATGCCACCCGTAAAACCTATGGGCGCAAACGTGTAC
>NZ_JBEKRB010000178.1:0-2935 GCF_049519115.1 Bradyrhizobium sp. | reverse complement strand
TAGCCAACTTGCCGTCGACGCCGATGATAATGCTGTTTTCTGTCTTGAAATCCTGCACTTGCTTGTAGGCATCGCTTGCCTGCGCTCGTAGTTCACCAATGCGATCTTGCAGCCACAAACTCGCACGGCGGGTTGCTTCGAACTTGGCTTGCAGTTGGTCCTCAATATAGGCCTCGGCGACTGCGTTTGCGATTGTTGCAGCCTTGTCTTTGTCGAGCGACGTAAAAGAAATCTGCTCGATGTAGCTGCGCCCCACTCGGTTCACGCGAAGATTGTCTTTGAATGCATCCAACGCGCGCCGAGTCAACTCTTCCTCTGACGTTACGGGCTCAGAGGCCGGCGATAGATGGAAAACGGCTAGAATCCTACGAATAATTCCGCGACCCGGTCCGACAAACTCCGGATCCTCACTCAAGTGTAAGCGCTTGATCACCGACAGCGCCACTCTTTCCGATTTCGTCGTTTCAATCTCGCTTTCGACAGATGCGTCTTCAACCGTCCGGTTCTCGGACGCCATTTCTGTTTGAGTCCAAGTCACCCGCTTGGTGTCGATAATCATGTCCGCCTGTGCGGTGTATTTCTTTGGCGAAACCGCAATGTAGGCCGCGGCGAGCAGCATCGTCAGGGCCGTCACCACCGCGACAAGCCGCCACTGGCGCGTGAAAAAATCTCTAACATTACGCAGGGAAATTGTGCCCTCAACGTCGTCGGGCTTTGCTACTGGCTCGTATGGCTGAGGGGAAAACGGCCTTGCGATGTTCATGTGGCACACTTTGCTGTTGGTAGCAGATTGAAATAGGCGTCGTTACTTTGCTATTTTAGCATCTTGCCATTTTAACTTAACGTGTCGGGCTGACCGGATCGGCGGCCGTCGCTCCGCCCCCCTGAGAACTGCTGGGCCCAGCGACGCTGAACACGGTCGTAGTCTGAGTTCCGGCCGGCGTAGCATTGATGACGATCGTGGTCGGGGTTCCGCCGCCGTAGGTCGGGACTCCGGAAGCGCCCTTGGACCTATTTGGGTTTGTTATGACGACGCTGCCGGCAGATCCCGCGGCGGCGGTCGCGGCAGTTTCGATGTCGCCAGCTACCGCAGCGAAGGACGCCTGAAACTCGCCGTTCTGGAAACCCGCCACAGCTTGCTGGATTTGTTCCGCGGCCTGCTGATCAGTGTTCTCACACGCTAACGCAGCTTGCGCCAGCCCAGCAGCAATGGCCGTTTGGAACTTCGGATTTGCAGTCTCTGCGACCCGCACCAGACTTTCGGCAAGGCGTGGATCGGTTCCAGCTAGTTCACGTGTCTGGATCTCGACCGCTCTCGTTTCAGAATCCGCCGAAGGTATCAAACCCTGGGGATTTAGCTTGAACTGATTCATCTTTTGGGCGGATGCCGGCGGCTTGACGCAGGCTCCCCATGCAGGGCTTAAGAGTAGATTGAATGCCGCCACGATAACCAATTCCCTATTCAGGAAAAAACGCATTTAATTCACCCGGATGTTGGCTTTGCAATTTTTGGGCCGCTGTTAGGACCGAGATAATGCCATTAATTGATGCTACCTACAATCTTTGATGAATCTTAAGGTTGACGCGTGCCGCCTCGATTTATTCCAGCTGGGTGTAAGTCAATGAAGTTATTTGCATTTTTTGGCCCATTAGTGCTTTAGGAAGACCAGTTTCTTGTCGGTTAACAGCCACCCCCAGGGCACCCCGCACGGGACCGTACGTAACAGTGGTGGCGACATTTTGGGCGCAATTTCTGCTCGCTACAGAGATAGTCTAGTGGCGCGGACTTGGACAATGTTCTCGTTCTCGCCAATTGCTCGCTTCGTTTTGCTACGAAAAGAGGTAACGGGTGCAATTTTCTATTTCACCGAGTGAAGAGCTCAAGGTCGCCGGGCAGCCTCCATCAATTGCCCAGGGAATCCGAATTTATGCGATCGGCGACATCCACGGACGCGTCGATTTGCTCGACAAAATACTGTCATTTTGCGCCGCCGATACCGCGAAGCACCCAGTAGCAAGACCCATCTATGTTTTCTTGGGCGACTACATCGATCGTGGTAGCTGGTCGCGCGAAACCATTGCTCGACTGATCGAACACGGCGCTGCCCATGAATCGATATTTCTCAAGGGCAACCATGAATTGCTCGCGATCAATTGCTTGCGCGATCCCACGTTGATTGATCAATGGTTCAGATTAGGCGGCCGAGAGACTTTGGCATCTTACGGCGTGGCTTCCGAGATATTCTCGGATCGTAAGAAAACCGTAGAAACTCAATTAGCCTTCCACAACGCGCTTCCTCAGTCGCATATTCGTTTTCTTCGAGAACTAAAAAAGTCGTTCATTTGCGGCGACTTTTTCTTTGTCCATGCCGGCGTCAGGCCAAACATCGAACTTACGAAACAAACGGAAAAGGACCTTCTGTGGATAAGGGCAGAATTCTTAAATTCAAACCAGGACTTTGGCAAAATTATAGTTCACGGACACACGCCGATTGAGAACGTTGACGTACGTTCAAACCGGATCAATATCGATACCGGTGCCTTTGCAACTGGGGTATTGACCTGCCTGATCATCGAGGGCGAGAGACTAGCTGTATTGTCAGCATCCGCAGATTGACCCAGACTGTGTGAAAACGGCACTCAATGATATGATTCTCCTGTGATTTGCAGGGAGGATTCGATGACGTGCTTTGTCCTTGGCGATGACCGCAGTCAGAGCACGTTGTTTCCCGAACGGCTGGAAGACTATTTATCCGAGGATAATCCGGTTCGGGCGGTCGATGTTTTTGTCGATGAGCTTGATCTGTCGGGGCTCGGCTTTGGCGGCGTTGAGCCGGAGGCGACAGGAAGGCCGGCCTACCATCCGGCGACGTTGCTGAAGATTTACGTCTACGGATACCTCAATCGGGTGCAGTCGAGCCGGCGTCTGGAGCGA
>NZ_JBEKRB010000177.1:0-2981 GCF_049519115.1 Bradyrhizobium sp. | reverse complement strand
GATATTCAACTGTTTGAGCTTGTCGAAGTCGGCGGGAGAGCCGTAGTTGGCATAGACGACCTCGGCTTCAGCATCGCCCGAGGGTGACATGCCGTTGTAGGGGGTGACGACGCGAGGATCGTCCTGAAAGGGATCATCGTCGACGTGCTCACGCTGCGGCCCGTGCATCTCGACGCCAGGAGGCGCGGTCATGTCGACTCGAATCTCGGCCGGGTAATTCATCCAGACTTTGTATTCGACAATTTCGGTGTCGAGACCGGCGTCGCGAAATTTCTGAGCTACATATTCGGCAGTCGCCTTGTCCTCGGGAGAGCCCGCGAGATGCGGTGCCTGGGTCAGGATGCGGAGATGCTCTTCGGCGAGTTTCGCATCGGGCACGGCCAGGAATCTCTTTTCGATTTCGAGCTCGGCGGCAACGTCGCGAAAGCCGCTTATGACCCAGCTTTCCGCCTTGGCATCATTGTCTGCGTTGTTATCTTTGTTTTTCTCGTCGGCGGCATTGACGGCGCGAAGAGTTGAACCAAGCAGTACGAAAAAGAGGAGAGACGCGGCGAGAAGTTTCATGAAGTTCCTTGAGATGATTTTGCGGACGGCTGCGTTTCAGAATTTCTTTGCGCACAAAACGAAGATTGTATCGTGAGCGGGGTGACGCCTGCTGAACGCGTTACACTAAATAGCGATGACCATATCTTCAACGGCTCGTTTTTCTGATCGGGTGGAGAATTACATCCGCTATCGTCCCGGATATCCGCCTGAGGTTCTCGACCTGTTGCGCGCCGAATGCGGGTTGCAGCCGAGTCACATCGTCGCCGACATTGCATCCGGAACAGGCATGTTTACCCGGCTGCTTTTGGAGAACGGCAACTCTGTGTTTGCCGTAGAGCCCAACGCGGAAATGCGCGAGAGTGGCGTGCATCAGCTCGAGTCCTACAAGCGGTTGGTCTCCAGAGCCGGAACAGCGGAGGAAACGACGCTGGGCGCGGCTTCTGTCGACTTCGTTACCGCTGCGCAGGCGGCACACTGGTTCGACCTGCCACGCGCTCGCGCGGAATTCGTTCGCATTTTGCGGCCGGGCGGATGGTGCGTACTGATCTGGAACGAGCGCCTGACCTCATCAACAGCTTTTTTGCGCGAGTATGAGCAGTTGCTGCTGACCTACGGCACGGACTACGAAGAAGTGCGCCACGAAAAAACGACGGCCATGATTCAGCAGTTTTTTGAGCCGGCGCCATGCCAGGAAAGAGTTTTCAGCTTGCGGCAACATTTTGACTATGCCGGCGCCGCCGGGCGGCTGTTATCTTCTTCCTATGCGCCACTGGAGGGTCATCCCAAATACGCGCCGATGATGCAGGAGTTACAGCGGATTTTTCGCGCCCATAATGTCGACGGCAGGGTCGAGTTTGAATATAAGACCCAGGTGTATTACGGGCATTTGTGATTTGTGATTCGTAATCTGTAGTCGATCAATTATTAGGTTTTAAAATTACTAATCACAAATCGCCGATTACCAATCCCCATGTCTGATCCCAAATCTTTCCACATGACTCCCGAGGAGTTTCGGCGCCAGGGCCACGCGGTTGTGGACTGGATCGCCGACTACCATTCACGGATTGAAAGTTTTCCGGTACTGTCGCGCGTGCAACCCGGAGAAATTCGCGCTCAGTTGCCTCCAAACGCACCTGAACAGGGCGAGGCGTTCGACGCGATTCTCACCGACATTGACCGCGTCGTCCTTCCCGGAATCACGCACTGGCAGTCGCCAAATTTTTACGCGTACTTTCCTTCGAATGCCTCTGGGCCGGCCATTCTCGGAGATCTCATTTCCGCAGGATTGGACGTGCAAGGCATGCTATGGTCGACCAGTCCGGCGTGCACGGAAGTCGAGACGCACGTGCTCGATTGGCTGGTGCCGATGCTCGGGCTGCCGGAGAAATTTCTTTCGACCAGCAGCGGCGGTGGGGTGATTCAGGATACCGCTTCCAGTGCCACGCTCTGCGCGGTGCTCGCTGCTCGCGAGCATTCGACGAAGTTTGCCAGCAACCGCAAGGGCTGCGATGGCCGCCTCGTCTCCTATTGCTCTACTCAAACCCACTCGTCCATCGAAAAAGCGGTGAAGGTCGCGGGGATGGGTTCGGATAACCTGCGCCACATCGAAGTGGACAAGACCTTTGCCATGCGTCCGAAAGCGCTGTCGGAGCAGGTCGAGCGCGACATCAAGGCCGGCCTGACTCCCTCCTTCGTTTGCGCGACGGTGGGCACGACCTCATCGAATGCGGTTGACCCGGTACGCGAAATTGCCCACGTCTGCCGCGACCATAATCTGTGGCTGCATGTCGATTCCGCAATGAGCGGCACGGCGGCTCTCTGCCCGGAATTCAGATTCATCAATGAGGGAGTTGAATTTGCAGACAGCTACACCTTCAATCCGCACAAATGGATGTTCACGAACTTCGATTGCAATGTCTTTTATGTTGCCGAGCGAAAACACCTGATCGAAACGCTGTCGATTTTGCCCGAGTATTTGCGCAATCAGGCTACGGAATCGGGCGCTGTCATTGACTATCGCGACTGGCACGTCCAGTTGGGACGTCGTTTTCGCTCACTCAAACTCTGGTTTGTGATTCGACATTACGGCGTTGAAGGACTGCGGCATCACATTCGCGAGCATGTGCGACTGGCGCAGGAATTCGCTGGCTGGGTGCGCTGTGATGAGCGGTTCGAGATCGCTGCGCCTGTCCTGCTCAATCTCGTCTGCTTCCGGCTGCGCTCGGGAGATCGTGCTAGTCAAGATCATTCTAATCAAGATCGGGTCAATCAACTCTTGATGGAGCGGCTGAACGCGAGCGGCGATCTTTTTCTTACCCACACGAAGCTCGATGGCAAATTCACTCTTCGCCTCTGTGTGGGGCAAACGAACACGCAGGCTCGCCATGTGGAGTGCGCATGGCAGCGCACTTTAGAAGAGACGGAGAAGTTAAGGT
>NZ_JBEKRB010000176.1:0-3137 GCF_049519115.1 Bradyrhizobium sp. | reverse complement strand
AGACTGGCCATCATACGAGTAGTAGGTAGCCGCGATCAGGTCGCGCTCAAATTCGGAAACTCGGTCGATCAGGCCGAAAGCTTTTTGTGTGTATTCCCGGCTGCGCTCTATGTCCCCGGCATTGTTGAACGCGATGCCGAGCATGAAGTAAGCCATTGCGAATTTCGGATCGAGTGTAATGGCGCGCTCAAACAACGGGACAGCGGCTAGAAATTGGCCCTGCTCCATCGCGGAATAACCCGCGGTGTAGTTCTGCAGAGCTTCTAGCGATGGAGTGGTGGCTTGTTCGAGCGGACGATTCAACTTCTGGATCGAGTTGAGCGACTCTCCCAGCTTGGCTCGCATGTCCGTGGCGGCGGTTCCCAACGCATTCAACACGTGCTCCTTGTCGTCCGCCTGAATCTGTTCCCGAGCCAGCGCGGCGCCGTCCGGACAAGTCGTTGCCTGTAGCGTGATGACATAGTTTTTACCCAGGCTCGCGATGGTGCCGTCGATCGTGGCCGCGGCTCCATCCCGCACGCAGATGTCATTCGCGACCTGGTTTGTTATATGGCTCGCGGGAGCAAGGCTCATCAACCGCAGGTCTTGTTGCATCTCCTCGTCATCCATGATTTTCAGAAAGGGTGATTGCTCCAGTTGGACGGCGAGCCCCTGGCGCAGGGTGCCGTCAAAAACAGCGTCGCCTGTCGTGTTGACGAAATCGGCGAGGACAATCGTGTCCTTATCGGTCAGTGCATGTGCCTTGCGGGAGAAAAACGCCCAGCCACTCACAGCCAGTCCAATGACCAGCGCGGTTGCGCCCGCCAGCGCACCCCATCGAGTCAATTTCCTCGCGGGCTTCAACTCGGTCGACCCTGAAGAGCCTGCGCTACGATTTGAATCCGAATCGCGCTGTATCCGTTGTAAGTCGGTTCGCACATCAGAAGCATGCTGATAGCGCAGGTTCCGATCTTTCTCCAGCGACTTGTTGATGATCCGCTCCAGTTCCGGGGGTACATCGGGATTCAGCCGCACCGGAGGAACCGGTGTTCGGGTCAGGATAGACTCGAAAATCACTCCTGTGCTTCCTCCGCGGAAGGGCAACACCCCGGTTGCCATCTCGTACAGCACCACACCAAACGAGAACAAATCCGTGCGCGCATCCAGCTCTTTGGTCCGTATTTGCTCCGGGGACATATAGGCAACCGTTCCCACCGCCGTTCCCGGAGTGGTCAGGCGCTCTTCAATGCTTGCGGTCGGCTGGGCCGTCGCGTCCGCCGGCTGCGAGTGGGTGAGAACCGGTGTCACTTTGGCTAAGCCAAAGTCGAGAATCTTGGCGCGTCCTCGTTTGGTGACGAAGATGTTCGCGGGCTTAATGTCGCGATGGACGATGCCAGCGGCGTGGGCAGCATCGAGCGCATCTGTGATCTCAATGCCGAGCGACATCACTGTCTCGATTTCTAAAGCCTTTCCGCCAACCCGATCTTTCAGGTTCATCCCTTCCAGAAATTCCATGACGATGAACGCTTGACCATCTTGCTTTCCGATCTCATGAATCGTGCAGATATTGGGATGGTTCAGGGCAGACGCAGCCCGCGCCTCGCGGCGAAAGCGTTCCAATGCCTGCGGGTCTTGGGCTACGTCCTCAGGTAAAAATTTCAGGGCAACGAAACGGCCGAGCAAAATATCCTCGGCCTTATAGACCACACCCATCCCGCCGCCACCCAGTTTCTCGATGACGCGGTAGTGCGAGATAGTTTGGCCGATCACTGGCGCGAATCTTACGTCTGCGAAACCGGCAAGTCAACGAACGCCATGGGGTTGGCGAGCTCACGCTTATTGCCGTTAACATCGCCATAACGCGCATTGAGAGTTGTACACTGCGTGCCAATGCTTCATGGCTCAGCCGCGCCGCGCATCGCTTTCAAAGGCCTATGGCACGACAGGGAAAGGCTGAGGAAAAAGTACGCGCACGCTGGCTTTGGGAACGGCCTGTCAATCCGGAGCAAGCGATAGCCTTGGTTAGCCGCACAAAAACCTTACGATTCCATGTTATTGGCTTCAACCGTCAGGGCGCGAATGTCTCCGAGGGAATGTGGAGATCGCAAGCCTTCAAGGGGCCCATGGCCATTGGCATGGGTGGTGGCCCCGCTCTGTAAGCCTTGCTGAAGCGAACGCGGAACAGCCAATAGATCATCAGGGGAAATGGCAGGAGCGCGAGGACGGTCAGGAAGATCGAGCCGCGCAGGAAAGCCGGAAAGACTTGTTGTTGGCCTAAGAAAAAAGATCCCGTGGCAATAAATAATCCAAAACACATGCGCCAGAGGTGACGCGTGATGCGCTGTCGGCCAGCGATGCCTCCCCTAGCTAGCATACGAACGTCTCCAGCGGCGGCGAGCAGGAGGACGACGCCGAAGAAGAAGCTCATGCCTGCGGGCGCGTTTTTGTCGGGGTGGTGGAGGTTCTGGACGCCGAGCGTGATGACGGCGGCTGCTCCCCCGAGGCCGACCAGGAGCGCGGCCCAGTCAGACCGGCCTATGTTCCTGCGGCGACCGGCGAGCCACGCTGTGGTGATCATGTAGAAGGTGACAATGCTGCCGATGATGTTGCCCCGCTGCGATTTCATGATGGCGAGCCAGAGGGCGCTGGAGGCCAATGTCACCATCGCGATGGTGAAGACGTTTCCAGAGGCGCGATGCAGACGGCTGCCTTTACGGACGGCCATGGCCAAGGTGCCGGCCAGCAGACCAACCGTGCCACCCAAAATGTGCAGGATTAAGAGCGGGAGTCGCATGCTTCCACGTCGGTTGAGCACTTGCGATTGCTACCACGGCCGAAGAGGTCACGACTCGGCAATCTAAGCAATAGACTCGCCCTGTACATGCAGGAATCCCCCGTACCGCAGCGATGTTAGCAGTCAGGACACCCTGCACGTCTGTTCAAGATTGCTCACTTTTCATCGAAGCCGAGCTATCTTGACCAGCGTCAAAACCTCTAATCGCCCGATTACAAGAGTTGGGCTTCCTCGATTCGTGCTTCCCGCTGAAAATCTTTGACTACTGATGCAGCCTCTACTTGTCCTCGGCGTGTTCCGGCAAATCGCTGGGATACGATTTGGGCGGCAGCAGGAATTGCACGCCAAAATATCCAAGAAAATA
>NZ_JBEKRB010000175.1:0-3168 GCF_049519115.1 Bradyrhizobium sp. | reverse complement strand
GTCGCGCGGAGCAGCGTCCTCGGTCAGACTCGGACTCGGATTGGATGTGACACAGCCCGGCAATGCGCTGAGCAACACGACCACCAAGCAAGCCTCTGAGAAATGAAGCAAAAACGGTCCCCGGTTGAAATTCAGTGTATTATTCTCGCCCCCCTATATCGGCGCCGCAGGTGATCGCGGCGACGGCCACTCAACAGTCCTTTCCAGGTCGCGCTTGCTCGTTTCCCCCGAGCGTGTGGCCGCTAGTGCTGGCATTAGGCGTCGACCGAAGCAGAATATGCGGCCAAATCATGCAAATATATGGTTAATAAAAGGTAATTTTGGACACGATGACTGTTTCCACTAAGAAATTTTTACGAACTCTCGCTTGCGGCGGTTCACTCACCCATTCGTCGACGGCGTCCTTGAATTCCTGCATTCTGGCCTGTCGGTGACAAATTCTGTTGTTGCAGTTGCAGCGGTTGCGGCGCACGCGATGATCCGTTCGACACTTTCGACGCGGCGCCGTCACCAAAATTCCCCTGATCGACTTTGCGATTAAAGAGCGTGAACGTGGCGAAGCGGCCATCGAGCGACAAGACCAGCTTGCGTCCCTCGATCTGACTAACCGTCCATCCGTCGATCTTATCGCCAATTTGCGCGCGTAAAATCTTCTCCGCTCCGACCTGAACGACGGCGCGCACACTGTCTCCATCCATCACGATGCCGGAGAGAACCAGATCAGGCGGTGCCACCGGCGGCACCGGTTGGTTGGGAGCCTGGGCGACCGGCCCTGCCGGCGGGCGGCGGCTGGGCGAAAACAGCGGACGATCGATAGTCGCCGACAGCCGTTCCAGAGATTGCGCTGCGAGCGGATTAGAAAGCGTGACGTCGGACGAATCTTGTGCCTGCGCTGGCGCATCGGCACCGAGCGTCGCAGTCGTCCAATACAACAGAAAAACGGCATTGGCCGTTAGGCGAAAAAACGTCATGGCGTCCCTCGCCGCCAAAACGCGCGCAGGCTCAACGTGGCTCGCAGCGTTGGATCTTCGATGATACGACCTGCCGTCGCGCTGGCCGGCTGCACTGTCAGCGCATCGACGAACACGTAAGGTGTTCCGCTTTCGAGTTGATAGAGCATCGCCCGCAGCGCCTTCATGTTCATTTCAAGAGTGGCCTGAAGCCTGATCGTGTCGGTCGCCTCGTCGCGCTTGGCCGCTTCCCCGCCCGATGACATCAGACCGGCATGCTGAAGGTCGGCGAGTTGCGCCAGATAGGCTTGCAGTTGGGCGCTAGCGATGCCCTGGGTCGGCGCGTTCAGAAAAGCTGTCGGAGGTGCTGCGATCGGCCGACCTGTATCCGCTCGCATTCGGGGCTCCAGACGCGAGAGCAAGTCGCGACGTTCGGCAAGCTCCTGACCCGCATCGGAACGCATCTGAAGCGATAGTCCTGCGGCGCACACGCATGTCAGTATCAGCAGGACCAGCACTAACAAGGAAACAGCTTGTTCGCGGTCCAGTCTCCACACGGCTCACTCCTCCGCGATCTTGCTGCGGGGCTCGACATGCGCCTCGATGGAAAACCTGAACGACTTTCCGTCCGGCCCGCGCGTCGTTGGGGCAAAAAAGTGCACGGCGGTCAGGTGCCCGGACTGTTCAAGCGGCGCGAGTAATGCTGGGGCGTCGTCGGCCAGTCCGGTCATGCGCAAGGTTGCGTTTTCCACACGAATTTCGGTCAGGTGCGCGGAATCAGGCAGGGCGCGTGACAGCGCCTCGATAAGGATCACGCTCGAAATGGATGTTTCTTTCAAGAACCACGCCCGTTCCGCCAGCGGCATGGATGCCGCCAAAGACAGCGTCCGGCCGCCCTGAACTTGTCGCTGCAAAGCCTTGGCGCGCGCCGCGATGCTTTCACTCTCGTCTCGAAGAAGGCCGGTAGATACAAACGCCCACAGGCTCAAACACATACTCACCGCGGCGATGGCACCAATCCCTAAACCAATCAACCGGCTTGTCCCTTCAAGGCGGTCATGCGAGGCGTCCGTCAATCGCGACCACAAGGTCACGGATCCTGCGCCCTTTACGGTTTCGACGGTCGAAACATTCGCCACGATGCGATCGACCTGAACACCGAGCGCAGTCAAATGATGTCGCGATGCGTCAATATCGGTCCGGGAGGCCATCAAGATTCGTACCTCGATTACCGAAGCATCCTCTCCGCTCGCTTCGGCGTTAAAACCGTACACCACGTTGTTGGGCGGCCAAGGCGACAGTCGCTCGATCTGATTGCGGATGACTCCCGACAGAAATTTCTGCGCCTGCGCCGGTACAGTGATGTTTCGCCTCACGACCTTTTCGGCAGGAAGTTCAAGAACGATAAAAATGTTGCTAGCAGCGCGCAGAAGGTCAGCCGACACTTTCTGTCCGGCTCGAAAGTGTGGATGAGCTGTATCCCGACCGGATAGAGACTCCCGTATGACGACATGCTGATTTTCGTATGCAACCGTCAACGCATGTTGTTCACGCCGTCGCTCGCGCCAAGCTACAAACATCGTGGCCAGAGTCTCGATCCATCGTCTCAAGATAGCGGCGATCCGCATGAGACTTACCCCTTCGCCATCGGACGCAACCCAATGGACGCATCGGCGTATGGCACCGGCGTCCAAACCAGTACGCGGTAAGGTTGGCTATCCTGAGGCAACACGACTATCACCGCGTGCACCGTGGCGCTGTAGCCGCTCGCCAACGCCGCCGTCAGATCCACAGACGCGACACGCTGCGGCTTGACCGCAAGATATGGCTGCACCGCCCCGAGAATTGGTATCAGCCTATCGGCATCCGAGGGAAAACTGCGGCGGGCGTTGAGAAACGCGGCAACCCGCTGGCCGTCAACACCCGGCAGCGCCGCTATGACGCCCGCTGGCGCGGTCAACGGATTGACGGTTTGGCTCCCGAACACGGTGGTTAGCGGCGCAATCGCCGCGATCCAGTCCGGCGCCATTCCGGGAATGGTCCGGAGTTGCCCAACGTCGGTGAAGGGCTGGTTAGATCCAGACATTTTGGGCGCGACATTGGCGAGGTTATCACGACCTGCCGCATGGCTGGGATCGCGTCGTTCGACGATGCGCTGGGCGACCTTGCGAGCCGCCTCCTCCGGAGCGCCGATGGACCGCAACATAGAAGCGAGAAG
>NZ_JBEKRB010000174.1:0-3212 GCF_049519115.1 Bradyrhizobium sp. | reverse complement strand
GGCTGGAATACGCTCGCCACAAAACCCACCGATCAGCCAATTGACCTTGCCGCCTGAAACGATAACTTCATGTTACCCGGGAATACGCCATACCGAATTCCAACCGCATTCCGGACGGCACCTTTCGAAGCCCAACCCTTCAGACAGGAGTTTTCTAATGGCTGAGATCAGCCCTCTTCGCCGCCGCATGATTGAGGACATGACGGTCCGCAATCTTCGCCAGCGACGCAACGATCCTACCTTGCCGCGGTATCGAAGTTGAGCCGGTATTTCGGTCGGTCCCCCGATTGTCTTGAACTGGAGGATATCCGCGTCTTCCAGGTCCACTTGGTGGCGATCGGGATATCCTGGCCGGCGCTCAATCAGATCGTGTGTGCGCTTCGGTTTTTCTACGGTGTGACCCTCGGCCATGACGCCATTCCGGAGCGCATCAGCTATGCGCGGCAGCCAAGCAAGCTGCCGGTGGTGCTGAGCGCCGACGAGGTCGTGCGCTTCCTGGAAGCAATTCCAAGCCTCAAGAGCCGCACCGCGCTGACGACGGTCTATGCCGCCGGACTGCGCGTGTCGGAGGTGGCTCTGTTGAAGATTGCCGACATCGACAGCCAGCGGATGGTCATCCGGGTCGAGCAGGGCAAGGGCGGCAAGGACCGTTACGTCATGCTCTCTCCGCAGCTGTTGCGGATTCTGCGCAGCTATTGGCGGTTGACGCGGCCGCAGCGCCGGATGTTCCCCGGCCGTGACGAGGACCGGCCGCTCGATCCGACCGTATTACATGCAGCCTGCCGTTCGGCCCGCGTGGCGGCCGGCCTGAGCAAGAAGGTGACGGTCCACACGCTGCGGCATAGCTTCGCGACGCATCTGCTGGAGAACGGGGCCCACGTGCGCATCATCCAGGTGCTGCTCGGCCATGCCAGCCTGGCCAGCACCGCGCGCTACACCCAGGTCGCCACCAAGACCATCAGCAACACGCCAAGCCCGCTTGACCGTCTTCGTCTGGAGGTGGTGCCGCCCGGCTGAGCGGCACCATGGCTGCGGTTCTGGAGGTGGCGGATGTCTTCCGCCGCCACGGCGAAGCGTTTCGGCAGGCCCGTGCCGGGCATCTCGGCCGCGTCGAGCGGCGCGTCATGGGCGCCATCACGGCATGCCGGACGGCAGCACTCGGCGGGCATGTCGAGCAGTGCGATGATTGCGGTGCGACACGCATCGCCTACAACTCCTGCCTTATGGGCACGATTTGTAACGGGGAGTTGGCGGCAGCGGCGATGCCCGCATTTCTCATAGACGGCAGATTCCTGGGTATTGTCTGCCGTTCAGCTCTCCATAACCACTGCGTCTTCCCGCCCTCTGCAACTGGCCACCAACGGCCAGTCACAAAGAGGGACCGAGATGCTGGAGACCTATTTTTTGGCGCCAAAGATGCTTGCGCACCTGCGAAACGGGCCAAGCGGATCGTTCATTGACGGTTTCGCCCAGTCGCTCGAACGGAGCGGCTATCGTCCGGCCATCGCAGTGCGCTATCTACGCGCGGCGGCGCACCTCGGCTATTTCGTGTGCGAGCAAGGTGGAACGTTAGCCGACATCAATCTTGCAGCTTTCCACGAGCATCTGCGAACTTGTCGTTGCCCGCGAGCAAAAGGCGGGCGGCGAAACCACCACATGACTTTCGGCGCCAAGAACTTTCTCAACTTTCTTCAACAAATTGGCGTTCACCGCACCAACGCGGCACCCGCCATTCAAAGCCCCGAGCCAGCGCTCGTTGTCAGCTTCCAACACTGGCTGCGCAAGCATCGCGGTGCCGCCGAACCGACGATCCGACAGTACGCTCGTGGGGCCACCCGCCTGATGATGGCGCTTGGCACCGATCCCACAGGGTGGAACGCGACAGCTGTGCGGCGGTATTTTCTGGAACGCACGGGCCAGGGCGGCAAAAGCTCCGTCGAAAAGCTGATCACCAGCCTGCGGGTGTTCTTGCGCTATCTCGCCGTCCAGGGTCTCTGCCAAGCTGATCTCGACAAGGCCGTGCCCGCTTACGCCTCATGGCGCCTGGCCGAGTTGCCAAGGTATTTGACAGCGGAGCAGGTGGTCGACTTGCTCACTGCGTGTGATGGCGATTCACCTGGGCGTCGCCACGATCGCGCGATCCTCCTGCTGCTGGCACGTCTCGGACTTCGAGCCGGCGACGTGGCGCAGCTCCGCCTCGCTGATATCGAGTGGCAAGCCGGTACGCTGCTGGTCTGCGGGAAATCCGGCTATCAGGTTCGTCTCCCGCTCCCGCAAGAGGTTGGAGACGCGATTATCGCCTATATGGAATGCCGGCCGACCGTTGCTCAGAGTGATCGCGTCTTCCTTCGAAACATCGCTCCATTCCGGCCATTCCTCGATGGTGGCAGCGTGTCATTGGTCGCAAAGCGCGCCATGAGGCGGGCCGGCGTGGTTACGCCAGTCAAAGGCGCCCACGCCTGCGCCATACGGCGGCAACTCAGATGCTGCGCAATGGCGTCCCCCTCGAGCAAATAGGCTTGGTCCTTCGGCATCGGGGCGTCGATACGACGGCGCATTACGCGAAAGCCGACGTCAACCTGCTGCAGCAAATCGCGCAGCCCTGGCCGGAGGCACTCTGATGTTGAACACCGTAGAGGCCTACCTCCGCCTGCGCCGTGCTGCAGGATTTGACATGACAATGGCTGAATACTTGTTGAAGAGCTTTGCTGGCTTTGCGACCGACCGCGGGGACACGCATGTTCACGCGCAATCGGCGATCGACTGGGCGGCTCTCGGCCCGTCTGTGGCGCAGCGCGACGCGCGGTTGAAAGCCGTCTGCCGCTTCGTACGGTTCATCAGGGTTGAAGATGGTCGGCACGAGGTGCCGCCGGCCAATCACTTTGGCGCCCGCAAGAAGCGCCGGCCGCCGCACATCTACTCGGCAGACGAGATCAATCGCCTCATCGAAGCCGCCCTGCGCATTCGCCCTGCGAGCGGGCTGAGACCTCAAACCTACGCCACTCTGATTGCCTTGCTTGCGGTCACTGGGTTGCGGATCTCCGAAGCGTTGAAATTGCAAGTTGCCGACATGACGAATGACGGACTACTGATCCGGGAGACCAAGTTCCGGAAGACCCGTTTGACGCCGCTGCATCACTCCGCAGCGGCAGGCTTGGAGCGCTATCTGAGGCGAGGCCACCCTCGTTCAAGCGATGCCTATGTGTTCGTCT
>NZ_JBEKRB010000173.1:0-3264 GCF_049519115.1 Bradyrhizobium sp. | reverse complement strand
AGGGATCGACGAAGGTGCGGAGGTGGTTATTGGTGGTGAAGGCCGCCCACAGGGCCTGGAACGCGGCAACTTTGTCAAACCGACAGTCTTTGCGAACGTGAAGCCAGAGATGAAGATTGCACGAGAAGAAATCTTTGGACCGGTTCTTTCGATCCTGACCTATAAGGCCGAGGCAGACGCCGTCCGAATGGCGAATGATTCCCAGTTCGGACTTATGGCTTATGTCAGCTCATCCAACCCGGAACGGGGCAGTCGCGTGGCGCGTCAATTGCAGGCTGGGCGTGTACTTATCAATACTTTGAATCACGACCCGCTCGCGCCGTTCGGCGGCTACAAGCAGTCCGGCATTGGTCGGGAGGGCGGCGTTTACGGACTGAAAGAGTACCTGGAACCGAAGGCAATCATTCTAGGATAGGGGCCCTATTCCCCGGGCTATATACAGCCTAGAGTTTAGGCGGAATTTCCTGGCGCCCGGTAAGCGGCGGATAGTCGGTCACTGCGGCAACCAACCAAGGCGGCCTACGGGTGATGCCCAATCTCTTTGGGAGCGGCGGCGCAAATCATCGCCGGCAATTACGTTGAGTTCAGCCTCGCTGTGAAGCGCCATCTGGTCCGCGGCACGCTGGCGGCCGAGGAGGCGAGACTCCTGCCATTCGGCCTGGTGCGGGTGCATCGTACCCGCCTCGTCAATTTGAACCATGCGGTTGCTGTCGAGCCGCGCCCTTCGGGCGATTTTGCACTACGCATGGATACCGGTGAGACCTTGGTCGGAAGCCGCCGCTACAAGGAGGCTGTGGCGCGGCTGCGAGGCTCCGAGGTACTAAGGGCAGGTTTTCGTTGATGACCGATGTCTCTTCAGGGTCTTGGTCGTGTAAAAACGGCCTTAGCGATGTCGCCGCTGGCAGGCGGCCGAAGTGTATTTCAGGCCACAATCGCGGCGATCAGCGGCTTGATCCCGACGATGTTCATTACCCGGGTCAGGTTATAGGCGAGAACCGAGAGGGCCATCTCGGCGGCGACCTTTGGAAGCGTTTTTGTGAGGAAGTGCGTCGCCCCCATGCGGGCTTTCATCGTGCCGAACGGATGTTCGACGGTCTCGCGACGCTGGCGCATGGCCTGGGGATTGTTGTCGAGGCGTCTCTGCGCCTCTTCCAGAACGTGCTCATGCTCCCAGCGCGTAATTCGCCGCTCCTTGCCGGTTGTGCAGTTAGCTTTGAGTGCACAGTCTCGGCAGGCATTGGTCCAATAGCGCCGTAGCTGCCGTCCGTCCTCCTCATTGGTGTAGTGGTAGGTCAGCTTTTCGCCCGCTGGACAGCGATACGCATCCTGGTCGCTGAGATAGACAAAGTCCTGTTTGCCAAAGCGACCCTTTGCCTCAAGACCTGATGTCATCGGCTTGGGAAGCGTCACCGTAATTCCCGCATTGTCGCAGGCAAGGATTTCCTCGCCGCTATAATAGCCCCGGTCAGCAACGGCCTCGAGCTTTTCGACACCGAGGACATCCTTGGCACGAGAGGCGATGTTGGCAAGCTGTGCCCGATCCGAGCCGGTGTTCGTCACCTCGTGGGTCACAATCAGATGGTGCTGGGTATCGACGGCGACCTGAACGTTGTAGCCGACGACGCCCGAGCCGCGGCCGCTGGTTGCCATCGAGCGGCTGTCGGGATCTGTCAGGGAGATCTGCTGGTCAGGCGAAGCCAGCATCTGCCGTTCATGGACGGCAAGCTTGTCCATGGCCTCCTTAACCTTCGTCAGCTTCTCCTTGAGCCTCGTCACCCGCTCGGCCAGCGCCTCCGTCGGTTCCTTCCGGTCGGCGGTGTCAAGTTGGCTCAGATAGCGCGCGACGCTCTCCTCTAACTGGGCGCGCCGCCGCTCCACCTTCGCCCGCGTGAAGTTCCTGTCCCGGTTGTTCACGGCCTTGAACTTGCTGCCATCGATGGCAACGCTCGCCGTCGCGAGCAGACCCATCTCACGGCAAAGTTCGACGAAGCGCGCGCAGACCTTGCGTAGCCCCAGACCGTTGTCCTTGCGGAAGTCCGCGATCGTCTTGTGATCGGGAGCGAGCCGGCCCAGTAGCCACATCACCTCGACATTGCGTCCGGCCTCTCGTTCCAGCCGCCGGCTCGACTGCACCCGGTTTAGATATCCGTAAATGTAAAGCTTCAGGAGAACCGAAGGATGGTACGACGGTCGACCAGTCGCCGCCGGCTCAACCCCATCGAAGCTCATCTCCGCCAGATCGAGCGAATCGACAAACACGTCGATCACTCGAACCGGATTGCTATCGTCAATGAAATCATCGAGGCATTCGGGCAACAACGTCCATTGCCCACGATCCGCCTCTTCAACGAAGCGCCTCATTAATTCTCCCCCAAGAATCATCGGGAGAATCATAACAGCGGAATGGCGTTTTCACACAGCCAGGGTCAAAGGCGGAAGTGAGGCGCGCTATTCGATCACCTCGTCGGCGTATGTCGGTTTCGTAGCCAACAACGGAAGTGGTTTTGTAGTGAGTGAGCGCGATGTACTGCCTTCGATCAAATTCCGAAATCGGTCGTTAGCTCTACTACTTCATACGCAAGCAACCCTTGTGCGGTAGGCTCCTACACGTCGACCGGGGGATAAGCATGGGCAACACAATCGGCAGATCGATAGGATGGGGTGCTGTCTTTGGCACAGTCGCTGCTTTCACGACTGCCTCGAGCGTGTCTTACTTCTGGGCTTTCTCGAAAACTGGGCACCCCAGCGATCTAGTGACGTTGATGATTCTATTTGTTCCTGTAGCGACGATCATGGGAGGCGTTGCCGCAACAGTGCTATTCGCCGTGGTCGGAGCGATAATAAGTTTTCGTCCTGTAGGGATCGAACCTTCGGCTCTCAGCTACGCCGTCTTGGGCAGTCTTCTGGCACTTGGGATAGTGATTTTACCCTTTGGTTCATGGGTGGCGGGCGGGTTGCTTCGCGCGCTCCAAGGTGCGCAAGGGACGTACTTCTTGTTACCCACGGGTCTACTGCCGGTAGCAATCGCGGGTCTTTTCACGGGGTGGAGAGTGGGATCGCAGCGATAGCAATGCATCGACGCAGATGTCCGGAAGGGGCTCGGCCAGCGTGATCATTCGACGACTCAATGTCCGCTTGGGGTCAAAGAACGAACCCGCTCACGCGGGATGGGCTGGCGGCGCGGTCGTGGGATCAAGTCTTCTGCGGTAACTATTTGAACGATCACAGGTGACGGGCGGTCGCTCCGTCTTGAGGATTGAGGGG
>NZ_JBEKRB010000172.1:0-3272 GCF_049519115.1 Bradyrhizobium sp. | reverse complement strand
GGGGGGATCGAGGAAACGTCGGCATCATGCGAAGCCCGGTCCGCGCCTCGATCCTACCCGACCGGAGGCGGGTGACTGCCTCCGGCGACCCGGTGGGTGGCGTCGCGAGACGCCCCCCTATCTCGATCATTGGCACGAATCGGACCAACCGGGATGTTGTACTGATGTCCGTTAATCGGTGCAGACCTGAAGTGAGCGATACACGCTCAGAGTGACGCGACTGACCCTTGCCGTGTGAAAACGCAAAACTCCAACGCGCGACGAGAATGATATTCTTACGTTCAACCTTAAACTTGAACGGACTTGCAATTCGGGTATCTCAGACGGTCTTTCAACGACTAACTTGTTCTATCGCGATCGAGCGTCTTCGCGTTTTCACACAGCCAAGACCCATTTCGGAAGTCGACCGCCATGTAGATTTTCACCGACGCGCAATTCAGACGAGCACGCTTGCAAACCGATAGCGTGATCCATTATCCGCGATCCGATGGATTTTATTCGCACCGCAGTGTAGGGTGGATCCGGACGTGTCCGACCTGACGGGGGACGCAATGCATCGACGCGCATTTCTGAAGTCTTTCGCCGGCGTCGGTACTGTGGCCGCGGCAGGTGGACTGGCCACTCCGGCAATATCGCAACGCGCCGCGGCACGGACGGTGCGTCTGGTGCCGCACGCGGACCTCGCCAACTTTGACCCGATCTGGACCTCCGCCTATATAGTCCGCAACGCAGGCTTACTTGTGTGGGACACGCTTTACGGCGTGGACGGTAATCTTAACGTCCAGCGTCAGATGGTCGAAGCCGAGGAATTGTCGAGCGACGGCCTGACCTGGGCATTCCGCCTTCGGCCTGATCTCAAATTCCACGATGGTGAGCCGGTGTTGGCCAAGGATGTGGTCGCCAGCATTAATCGCTGGGCCGCGCGCGATCCGCTCGGGCAGACGATCAAGACCATCGAGCAAGAGCTTGTCGCCGTTGACGATCGCACGTTCCGCTGGGTGCTCAAGCAGCCCTATCCGAAGATGCTGCTGGCGCTTGGCAAGATCTCATCGCCCTGCTGCTTCGTGATGCCGGCCCGGATTGCGGAGACCGATCCGTTCAAGCAGATCACCGAATACGTCGGCAGCGGCCCCATGCGCTTCGCGCGCAGTGACTGGGTTCCCGGGAGCCGGTCGGCGTTCGAAAGATTCGCCGATTATGTGCCGCGCCCGGAAGAAGCGTCCTGGATGGCGGGCGGAAAGCGTATCATCACGGACCGCATCGAGTGGATCACCATGCCTGATCCGGCAACCGCGGCCGCCGCTCTGCAGAACCGCGAAATCGACTGGTGGGAGTTCGCGCTTCCCGATCTGGTCCCGATGCTGCGAAAGAGTCGTAATGTTGTGGTCGATATCCAGGACCGGTTGGGGAATGTCGGCGTCCTGTCGATGAACCACCTGTTTCCGCCTTTCAACGATGCGCGGGCGCGGCGCGCGCTCCTCACTGCCTTGAGCCAAGAGGAATACATGCGCGCCTATGTCGGCGACGATGCAAAAATGTGGAAAGCGCAGCCTGGATATTTCACGCCCGGTTCTGCTCTCTATACCGAGCAAGGTGGCGAAATACTCAAGGGCCCACGCAAACTCGATGCCGCCAAGCGGCTGCTCGCCGAAAGCGGCTATGCCGGCGATGCAATTTTTTGCATGGCCGCACAGGACATACCCCAACACAAGGCGTGGGGCGACGTGACCGCGGATCTGTTGAAGCAGCTCGGCATGAACGTTGATTTCGCCGCCGCCGATTGGGGCACCGTAGTAGCGCGCCGCACCCAGAAGAACCCGCCGGCCAAGGGTGGCTGGCACCTGTATCCCACAAGCACCTACGGCGTTGATTGGGTGTTTCCGATCAGTCCGTTTATCCAGGCGAGTGGCAGCGTAGCGGTCAATGGCTGGGCGAAGAGTCCCGCGGTCGAAGGGGAGATTGCTGCCTGGTTCAACGCAAACACGCCTGATGACGAAAGGGTGGCTGCACGACGCCTGAATGAGGTGGCTTTAAACGAGGTCGTGTGCGCCCCACTCGGCTGGTATCTTCGCCACTCAGCTTGGACGAAGAACCTTACTGGCGTGTCCCAAGGGCCGTTTCCCTTCTTCTGGGGGGTGAGCAAATCTTCTTGACCCCTGCTGCGGGACAACGCCGTACGTTTGCCGCGTCAAACGGCGAATGTCTCTTCCTGGCAGATTTTGTTGCAAAAGTCGGTTGAGATGGCCGGCGAGGCGTGATTCCGTTGTGGTAACGCGATTCTGGGCGAGGTCGATCCATGATGGGCCGTCTGAAGAGTGACCAGGGTCAACTGTTCTACGCGTTTCGCCTTGGTGATGCGTTCCTGACGATCATCTAGTACGGAAGATCGACGCCGCGCTCGATCTAACCTGGCTGCGCGGCGAACTTGCGCCCCACTATTCGTCCATAGGCCGCCCGTCGATCGATCCGGAGCTGATGATCCGGATGCTGGTCGTGGGGTATGTCTTTGCGATCCGTTCGGAGCGGCTGATCTGCCGCGAGGTGCAGGTGAACCTTGCCTATCGGTGGTTCTGCAAACTCGGTATCGAGGACGCGATTCCGGATCATTCGGCGTTCTCACGTGCCCGCAATGAGCGTTTCCGCGAGGGAGAGGTTTTTCGCCGCGTGTTCGAGCGTGTCGTGGAGACATGCATTGCCGCCGGTCTGGTTGGTGGCGAAGGCTTTGCGGTTGATGCGAGCCTGATTCAGGCCGACGCTAATAAGCAACGCTCGATCGCGGGTCAGGATTGGCGCAGGGATCGCGATCCGGCGAGGTCCAGCCGCGCCGTGAAGGAGTATCTGGCGACCCTCGACGATACAGCGTGGGGCGCGGCGAGCGATGTCGTACCGAAGTTCGTTTCGCCGTCCGATCCCGCAGCCCAGTGGACCGGGGCGCACAAGGGACCGGCATTCTTCGCTTACTCGGACAACTATCTCATCGACGTCAAGTTTGGGGTGATCGTTGATGTCGAGGCATCCCGCGCCATTCGTCAGGCCGAGGTCGGCGCTGCAAAGACCATGATCGACCGAACCGAAGAGTGCTTCGGCCTCAAGCCGGAGCGACTTGCCGCCGATACCGCTTACGGTGCGGCTTCGATGCTGAACTGGCTTGTCGAGGAGAAGGGCATCGCACCACATATCCCCGTGCTCGACAAATCGAAGCGAGATGATGGCACCTTCTCGCGCAGCGACTTTCGATATGATCCGACCAGCGACGTCTACTACTGCCCGGG
>NZ_JBEKRB010000171.1:0-3386 GCF_049519115.1 Bradyrhizobium sp. | reverse complement strand
GCACCGCAAAGGCATTGGCCGTTTGCTGGATCGAACGGTGCGCCGCCATCGCGCAGCTCTTTGATGTGATCAGCAAACAGCCGATTTTGCGGTGCAGCCTTCGTGCAGCGGATCCCGTTCTCAACCCACTGGCACCTGAAGCTGGCATCGAGAAGCACCTGCTCACGCCATCGCTTATGCTCTTCGGAATGGTAGATCGGATCGGCGCGCTTCGGCTCGACGTGGATTGTCCTCCCGCTCGACGTCGGTACCAGAGGTCTGAGCATCTTGATTTTCGCCATTGTCCACTGCTCCTGCTGATCGATTGCTCCGAGATCATTCGATTTGTCCTGGCGCTGGTTTTTCGGACGGTCTGGAGTCGTTGCCCCGCTGACAATCCTGCCAAGCCTCTTTCTTTTTATATTTACTCTTCGTGGTGCTCACCTTTTTCACAGATTTGGACCCTGTCGCCCGAGCAGCTGATGGGCGGCGCTTGATCCAAGCGATCCATTCTGGTGCGACGATCTCGACAATGTTGGTTAGGTGCTTTCGACCGGGCTGCGGCCGCTCAGCGATTCTGATGTGCCGTAGCCGCCGAGCTTCGTGAAGCGTATTCTGGACACTTGTTCGGCACACACCAGCCAGAGCGGCAATCTTGTCGACCGGCAGGTCACAAAAACCGCGCTGCTTAATCTCGCCGGCGACGATACAAAGCACGGCGCGATTGCCCTCGGTGTAGCAGTGCCGCATGCGGTCCGGCAGCGCGCTTGATCCCCCTAACCTGCGGCGACGATCGCGAGATGCCTTACGGTCGGGTGAACGAGGCGGTTTGCGCGGCTTGAAACGGCTGCCCACACGACCAGCTAACCGCGGGACCCTGGCTGTGACGGGATATCTCATCCCGCTGCGTCGACGGATCACACAATGCTGAAGATACTCGGCGGCCGCGTCTGTAAGCCGGTTTTGGCCCCGAACGAACCAGATCTTGCTAGCAACTTTGTCTAGCTGGCCATCGTCACAGCAGGCATTTAGCTCGGCAAAGAGAGCTTCTCCCGCGTCACCCAGACTCCGGAGATCGAGAGTGATTGGCGACTCGGGCTGCGCATCGATCGGACCACTCATGATGGCGCGACCAACCGTGGGGCCGATGGCGAAACGGTGTTCGCTTCGATCCAAGTGATCAGATCGCGGCGGCGATAGCGCACCGCACGGCCGACATGAACGAATGCAGGGCCAGCAATTCGGATGCGCCACGCTTGGAGCGTGCGAACAGATAGCCTAAGGAAATCGGCGGCTTCCGTTTCCGTTAGGAGCGCGTCCGCATCAGCGGTTTTTGAATTCATGCCGGTAGCTCCATTGACTACGATGGAGCTGCTTCTGCGCGCGATTTTTAGGAAATTCAAAAGACATCGGCGACATGTCGCAAATGTCTCAGGATGTTTTCGCGAGTTCCTTCGAAATGCGTACTACCTGGACCTCCAGAGCCTCTATTTGATTGGCCAACTGAGGTGGGCTTTCCATATGTCTCATTACCTCCGCCGCGGCCGCCTTGCGACCCAACCGATCGACGTTTATCTGCCGCTCCTTAATAATACGCTCGACCTCTCGTCCCTTTGGACTCCGTTTTCCAGACGGAGCAGCCACCATCTTGACAGCGCCTTGGTGCTGGGCGGGCTCAGCTGACGCCAGTCGAAGTTCAATGCTTGACCATATTGGCGAGATATTTCCCTTTTCATCTCTTTCACAGAGATCACCATTGGCGACTTCAATATAAAGATTTTTCCGAGTCCACAGGCGTGCCGGGACAAACGACTCGACAAAGTCGGCCCTCATTCCAAATGCCTGCACTTTTCCAGAAGCGAGCAGAATTCGCAAAGCTCCAATTCGATCAGCCAATGCTTGGGCGAGCTTCGAGACCGTCGGTGTCGGGCTGCACTCTGGCTGGCCTAGCACTAAAATGCCGCTTCCATTCAGCCGGAATTCAAAATTTCTTGCTGTGACTTCAAGTGGCCAATGAAAACTAGAAAGACTGAGAGGACACAGACCTTCCGCGAACCGATCCCGCAGCCCACTTCGGTCTATGAGTAAGGCTACCTCTGGATCGTCAATGACGAATTGCCGGAAAGCTTCGCCGAGACCGCGACCGTTGAGGCGCTCTATCCCGTTTGGAGCCGCTTCCCGAGCCGCGCCAGAATCCTGAGCGATCATTTATTTCTGTCCACTCGCTGGAATGTTCGACTGCGAATCAACTGCGCTTAGACGGGCAAGTCGAGATCTGATGGCCGGCGGAAGCAAGACGGAAATTACCACTCTCTACCATTTGGTGCGGCCGGGCACGACTTCACGTGAAACACTTGGACATGCGGGCCAAGTCGCTGTCCTTTTGCAGCATGACCGCATCTTCAGTCTCGGATCGAATTTCGGAAATAGCCGGGCTTTTGGCTATCGGCCTGATGCGCCTGAACGCCCGGAAGTCCAGTGGAAATTCCGGACCTGGCGGAGAAAGTTCGCTTCACTGCTCGCCCGATCGGAGCACTCATGAGCCAGTGCTGGAGAATGGGGAACGGGCATGAACGAGACGGTTTTGGCTCAATTGGCGGCGTTGAAGGGGGCCCCAGCCTCGGCGCTAAAGGCCCGCTGGCGCGAACTATTCGAGACCGAGCCTCCCGCCTATAACCGGCGCTTCCTTGAGAGCCGGCTGGCCTACCGTATCCAGGAATTGGCCTATGGCGGGCTGAGCCAAGAAACCTTGGAGCGGCTGACGGCCATGTCCAAGCAATACGCCAATCTTGGCCCCATCGAGCGGAAGGCCAAGCCGAGCCTGCGCCCGATTAACGGAACTAAATTGATCCGCGAATGGAAAGGCGTCGAACACTGCGTGACGGTTCGGGCGAGCGATTTTGAGTACCTCGGCCGCCCCTACAAATCCCTGTCGTCGGTCGCCCGTGAGATTACCGGGACTAGGTGGAATGGTTGGGTTTTCTTCGGCCTCAAAAACACTGCCCTGGGGCGGAAATGACGATGCTTCAACGTCGACCGGCGCGCCGCGACCGATCCTCCACAGGCTATGGCGAAACGTTAGATGCGTTGGAAGCCGGAACGAGGCCGACTATCCGCAAGCTGCGATGCGCCATCTACACGCGCAAGTCGAGCGAGGAAGGCCTCGACATGGACTTCAACTCGTTAGACGCCCAGCGGCAGTCCTGCGAGAGCTATGTGGCGAGCCAAAAAGGCGACGGCTGGGTTTCGGTCGCCGACCACTATGACGACGGCGGGTTTTCAGGGGGCACGCTGGAACGGCCCGCCTTGAAGCGGCTCCTGGCGGACGTCAAAGCTGCGAAGGTCGACGTCATTGTCGTCTACAAGATCGACCGGCTTTCTCGGTCAATGCTCGATTTCCTGAATCT
>NZ_JBEKRB010000170.1:0-3429 GCF_049519115.1 Bradyrhizobium sp. | reverse complement strand
CGATTGCCCTGAACTTCTTGCCCGCGTTTTTACCGAAACGCGTCATAAAGTACCCGACGAGTAGTGGAAGGTCATCTGCACGTTCACGCAGCGAAGGCACGACAATGGGCACGACGTTCAGGCGATACAGGAGGTCTTCACGGAACTTGCCTTCGGCCACCAGCACATCCAGGTCTCGATGAGTTGCCGCCAACACTCTCACGTGGGAGAGGAGGACGAGTTCATTTCCAAGCCAGCGCAAGCTCAGATCAAGGCAGCACTGGGTAGCAAACCAAACGCGACGGTCTACAGCTATCCGGGGCAGCGCCATGCCTTCGCCCGGCATAATGGGGCCCACTACAATGCCGCTGCGGCAGCGCTCGCCAACGGGCGGACTAGCGAATTTCTATGTCAGCAACTGCGGTGACGCTTAGCGTGCAAAGTGAACATCGGTTACCAACAGTCTGCGCTCCGAGGTCGTAGTCGTGGTGAACTTGAGTTGGAGGGTCGGAGAATTTTGTGCCGATTTTGTACCGCAGGCCTGCTTTTGAGGCTTTTGGCGACTTCTGCGACTTTATAGAATCAGCAGACGATGTTTGAAAAACTTGTCAAGTCGTGGTTCGAATCCATGCCGGAGCCAACCGGGGCCGCCTACGTGTCGGCCAAGCAGGAAGAACGGCGCGAATTCGATTCCGGGCTCGGGTTTCATCGGCGGTTACCGACGGTGGCGGCCCTGGGCTGGCGCCTCGGGCCCAACCAACTACCCATCGTTTAACCCTTTACCGCGCGAGCCGAATTCCATAGCACTGGGGAATTCACTCGATCGGGATAGATCGCGAGCATCTGGTCGTACAATTCCTTGGCGGTTTTCGTCCTTGCTGCAATCCTGTCGAAATCCCGAATGTATTGTCTGGTTTCCTCAACAATGCTCGGAGCATCCGCGCGGCCCGGCCTCTTGTGCCCCGCGATGACGGCGCGCGGCTTCAGCGATTCGATCATGTCGAGCGCGGCGATCCACTCTTGTCTTGAATCAGCATTCGACTCGCCGAGGTGGATATGAACGTCGTTGTACGCAACGTCGCCCGCCACTACCAGGCCGATCGAAGGGATATGGAGGCAAGTCGTATTCCGGGTATCAGTATGGCCCGCTGGAATACTCACGAGTTCCTCACCTTCTAGTTGAAAAACGCCCCCAGCGAGCTCTTCTGCAATCGGAAGCGCCGGGTCGATCTGCCCAGGGAATCGGGATTTCCAATATGCCTCAAGCCAGGGCGGTGAGAGTTGCTCTCGCATTACCGAGATGGCCTCTCGCGATGCGACAAATCGGGCATCTGGAAAGCGGTGTTGAATCGTGTTTACACCGAAGAAGTGATCTCCATGACCATGCGTCGCATAGATCGTGGTCAAATTCCTTCCACTTGCGGCGACCCATTCGGCAAGCGCCTGGTTTTGCTCCATGGTGATGAAGGTGTCGACGAGCACGGCATCTCGTTCGCCCGAGATCAGCGTTGACGATATCGGTGACCATCTCCTCTCCGTTACGCCCGGCGGCAAGTCGCTGGTGATGACGGCGACCTGAGGGCTGACAAAGACCTCCCACTTCAAACGGCTGTTCATAGCCTTCGCTCCTTGACGGCGAATTCCCGTCCTACTTTGCCTGAACCGGCGTTGCGTGAACAAGCGGCGCATCCACCAAATGCACACTCAGGAACCATGCCGGCAAGCTCGTTGCGGCGCAGAACTTCGCTGACAACCAGATCGTTCGTGCCGTCGTCCCCGAGTTCGCCGGCACGGCGTGCCAGTTTGCTAACCTGTCCAATGATTACCTGATGCGCGTCCGTTGTGCGGTGGTTCCGTCTGATGCCGCGCTTTCACGTTTGTTCTTCACAAAGAATCCTTTCCTGATCTTTCAAGCCGCAGCCTGTCGCAAAAGATTTTCGACCTTAGCGTCCAGATCGCGAGCTATGTTCAACGCTTCGCTGTTTCCATAAGGCGCTAAGAGGCTGGCCATCCGGTCATATGAAAGATGCACGCCATCGGCACGCTCGTCTATAAGGGCGGTTACCGGAGCATAGGAGCCGGCGTCCGGAACAAGCCTGGCCATCGACAGCATGATGAGCGGGTTGCCCATGATCAGGCGGACCATCTTCGGGCCTCCTTCCACTCCGGCTTTCGCGAGAACCGCGCCGTGATCGAGCCGCATGAACTCCATGAGACCGATCTCGCTTACGCTCTCATCAATCACGTTCCGCATTTCCTCGAACGTGGTTGCGGCGGCGACCTTTGCCGTGAATTCGACCATGTTCGGCCTGCCGATCGCGTCTTCCACCGCGGCTAGAACGCTGTCAAACGGCTTCCGGGAGGTTATGCTCCACCGTTGTACGTCTACCTGATGAGTTTGCATTTTCGGTTTCACCCCTCTTCTGTTGGGTCGCCAGCGGACCGTAGTTCAGATTTGCGCGAAGCCTCCGTCGACGAACAGCTCAGTGCCCGTGATGTAACTGCTGTCATCAGATGCGAGAAACACAACGGCGTTGGCGACCTCGTCTGGCTGGCCAAACCTGCCGATGGGTATGGCGCTCGCGACCATCTTCCGCCGTTGCTCACCGGCTTCACTGGATGCAAGCAACTCATTCAGTCCCGGCGTGTCGATGGTACCGGGGCTGATCGCGTTGACGCGAATTCGCCGCCCCTTGAGGTCCGTCGTCCACGTTCGCGCGAAAGAGCGGATGGCCGCCTTCGTAGCGCTGTAAACGCTGTTGGAGGCCAGGCCTTTGCTGGCCACAACGGACGCGTTGAGAATGATCGAGGCGCCCTCAGGCATCAGCGGGAGCGCTTTCTGTACGGTGAACAGCACCCCTTTGACGTTGACGTTGAAAATGGAATCAAATAGTTCCTCAGTGATGTTTCCGAGTGCAGCGTATCGGGCAATCCCCGCATTCGCGAAGAGAACGTCGAGACTCTGTTTCTCGCTCTTGATTTGCGCGTAGAGCCGGTCGAGATCGCCGGCATTCGACACATCTCCACGTACACCAGTCGCATTTCCCCCAATTTGCTGGACAGCCGTGGCGAGTTCTTGTTCGCGACGGCCGGTGATGTAAACGTGGGCTCCCTCTTTGGCGAGTGCTTTCGCCGCCGCAAGGCCGATCCCACTCGTCCCGCCCGTTACCAATGCTACTTTTGCGTCCAGTCTTGGCATTCCGGCTCCTTCCAATGGTTCAACCTTCCGGCTTGACGATAGCTGTCGCGACTTCCCGATATCGGAAGCATTCGACGAGGTGGTCGTTCACCATTCCCACTGCCTGCATGTGGGCGTAAATGACCGTGGAACCCACGAATGTGAATCCACGGCCTTTCAGGTCTTTGCTCAGCGCATCGGATTCCGCGGAGGTGGCGGGGATCTGCTTCATGACTCTCCAGCGGTTTACTTTCGGCTCTCCACCGACAAAG
>NZ_JBEKRB010000169.1:0-3530 GCF_049519115.1 Bradyrhizobium sp. | reverse complement strand
TCTTCGAGATTGTCGACGGTGGCAAGAAGCTGCGCATCATCAAGGATAATGGTGGCGGATCGAGCATAAAGCTGTTGTTCGATCGCGAGATGATTTTCTGAAAGCGGCCAGCAAAGCTGGTGCTGAGCTTGATTGGGGGACGTACAAGCTAACGACCGGCGCCGCCCGCGCTGACGCAAATCGCAAAAACGGCCAAAATTACCACGCAGCTTCAATAGTTTAATGGCGCGCCCGGAACGATTCGAACGTCCGACCCTCAGATTCGTAGTATGAATTCGAGGCTTTTCGGGCGCCCTCGCCGTCACGCCGCCATACTCTCGTCCTTCCAATAAAGTACTAATCGATCATTGATTTTCGCGTCATGGCGTAGCTTTGCGTAACGCGACCTCGATGATTCTCACTGAGGACTTCCCCAGACTAAACCCAGACTAAAAATGGTGACGGCACCCATGGCTGATCAGCGCGAATTTCTCACCGACAAGAGCATTGCTCGTCTGTGCGCGGGGGAGAAGCAATACAAGGTGCGCGATAGTGAGCTGCCGGGATTTTTCGTGCTCGTTGGCAAGCGCCGGAAGACTTTCATGGCGCAAGGTGAGTTCTGGCGTGATGGCGTTCGTGAATTCACTGCCCAGGTAAAGCTGGGCGATTTCGGTGAGATGACCACGCGCCAAGCGCGAGGCAAAGCCAAGGAAGCACTCGGGTCGATAGCCAAAGGCCAACGTCCCGGTGAAGCTCCGAAGATCAAGCCTGGCTCAATAACGCTTCGGCAGGCCTGGGAGCGCTATCGGGATGCGCACATGAAACGTAAGGGGCGAAACTCAGGGACTATTGAGGGCTATCGAGATCACATGGAGCGGCTGTTCAAGGATTGGCTCGACAATCCGCTCGCTCGACTTGGGCGACAACCGCATCTTGTTGTTGAACGTCACGAGAAACTCTCGAAAGAGAACGGTCCTTACATTGCAAACGGATCAATGCGCAGTCTGCGGGCAGTGTACAACCACGCGCGGAAGAGCAATCCCGATCTGCTGGCCGTAAACCCGGTTTCCGCGATCGACTGGAATAAGGAGCATCGACGCAACACCGGGATGGGGCCAAACGATATCAGCGGCTGGCTGAGGGAGCTTTACGCGATGGACAACCCGCTAAGGCAGGAATTTCACCTCTTCACACTCTTCAGCGGGTCACGACCAACCGCGCTCAAGAAGATCCGTTTTGAGCACGTCGATTTACGACGTAGGATAATCCACATCCCGAGGCCAAAAGGTGGTGAGGAGAAGGCATTCGACATTCCACTGTCGCGTCCGATGATTCGCTCCATCATCCGCGCGATCAGGTGGGGTCGGATCCTTTATTCCGCGCAAGCGACGCCGTGGTTGTTTCCTGCCGATAGCGAGCCAGGACATCTCGTGGAGCACAAGGAAGAGCGAAATATCCTATCCAAATGGGGAAATGATCTGCGGCAGAGCTATCGCACGCTCGCGCAAGCGGCAGGGGTTTCGGAACTCGACATTCATCTCTTGATGAACCATTCGCTCCCCGGCGTGAATGCCGGGTACATCACCCGCGACCGTTTGCTAAGGGATCATCTGCGCCAACAGCAGCAAAGAATTTCGGAATTGATCGCTCATAGCGTCTTGTCGGAGCGAGATCCTTCAATTGTCCGGTGGCTTGGAAGCGCGAATGTCGATGAGACTGCAGGCCGAACTGAGACAAAGCATCGATTCGAGACCATGTCGATGGCTGCATAATAGCATGCTGTGGCTCGTGCTTGAGCGTCGCGCTCCGAAGGCGAAGGCCACACGTTCAAATCGTGTCGGGTGCGCCATTATACGCCGCTTAGGTCAATAACTTGGGCGGCTTGTTTTTATGCAGGAGGCGCGATCAGGCACTTCGCGTCGTACGTTGCGTTTCGCCAAATTGCAGCAAACCGTACCGCGAGCCGCGAAAGCTAAGGGAATTCGGCAGATTTTGTCGAAGATTCGCCCAGGAGATTTTGGCGAGGCGCCCTCAGTTGCGCTCGATAAGGCTCGGACAATGCATTTTTCTCCATAGCCTCTGTACCGCAGTATAACGTCTGGTTTCCGATTTACCTGATGCAACAACGGGTTCTAACCGAGCCATTCTGAATCGCTCTCCCTCCCCGAGAGAACTGTTCTCTATCGCCAGCTATGCATAGCGCGAACTTATACCCGGGGCATGCTTCTCGCGTTGTCTGCCGAAGAATCCGCAATTTGATTATTCGCGATTTTAACCGTCAGTATTTACGCCAACTATTGCGTCATCGCTACTTCACTTGACATTTTCTCGCGCCTTATATCGATCCGAAGTAATAAAACGACGATTGCTCCGAGGAGCGAACTCGCTGACAGCAAGAGCAGGCCCATGGTGAAGTTGCCGGTCAGATCCTTCAGGTAACCTATCGCGTAAGGTGCCGCGAAGCCGGACAGATTTCCAAGCGAGTTGATTGCCGCGATACCCGCGGCAGCGGAAGCTCCGCTGAGGAAGCTCGCCGGCAGAGGCCAGAACATCGGCGAGGCCGCCGAGTTGCCGATCTGCGCGACACAAAACAGCGCTATCGTTATAGCGGGACTGTGGACCAATGCCGCTAATCCGAAACCCACTGTCGACATTATAAAGGCCAGCGCAACGTGACGTTTTCGTTCCATGGTCCGGTCGGAATGAAGGCCGAACAGCACCATGCCGAAAGCGCCGAACACAAACGGAAGCGCTGTGAGAAATCCGGTCTGGGTATTCGTTGCGCCCAAACCCTTGATGATGGTGGGCAGAAAAAAGGCGACGCCGTAATTCCCGGCTTGAATAAAGAAATAGACCAGAGCGCACAGCAGGATTCGCGGATCGGTCAGTGCTTGCCGCAACGAAAGGCGTTCGACCGACTCCTTGTTTCGCCTCTCTGAGGCCTGGATGTCTTCCAGCCAAGCGATCTCGTCTTGCTGTAACCAGCGTGCCTGGCGCGGGAAATCGGTCAGATAGCACAGAACGCCGATGCCGACCGCAACCGAAGGCAAGGCTTCAACAACCAGCAGCCATTGCCAGCCTTGCAGACCCCATCCGGTGACGCCGAGCAGCACTCCGGAGATCGGCGCTCCGATGATCGAAGAAATCGGGACCGCCAGCATGAACAGACTGATGACTCGCGCGCGGTAAACTGCCGGAAACCAAAGCGTCAGATAAAAGATGATGCCGGGAAAGAATCCAGCCTCGCAAGCGCCGAGCAGAAACCGCAAAGTATAAAATACGCCCGATGCCGGAACGCCGGCCATTCCTGATATCGAAGGGATAAAGGAAAAGGCCGCCGAGATTATGCCCCAGGTAATCATAATGCGGGCAATCCAGACGCGCGCGCCGACCTTCTCTAGCAGGATGTTGGACGGCACCTCGAACAGGAAGTATCCGATAAAGAACAGGCCCGCGCCAAAGCCAAAAGCGGCTTCGCTCAAGCCGAGAACTTCATTCATCTGCAGCTTGGCAAAGCCGATATTGACGCGATCGAGATATGCGACGAAATA
>NZ_JBEKRB010000168.1:0-3554 GCF_049519115.1 Bradyrhizobium sp. | reverse complement strand
ACTGAGAACAACTCCAGCCCTGATAGGGTCGGCGGCGCTTACGAAGACGATCGGGATCGTGGCGGTCGCCGCCTTTGCTACCTTAGCCGGTTCACTACCGCCGGTGGCTACGATCACGGCAACTTTGCGATCGACAAGTTCGGCGGCCAAGGCGCTCAGGCGGTCGTATTGTCCCTCGGCCGCGCGAACTTCGATCAAAACGTTCTGACCATCAATGTAGCCAGTTTCACACAGGCCAGCGCGGAACGCAGGGGTAAAATGTGCAACGTAGGCTGACGATAGGCTTGCAAGGAAACCGACCACCGGCTTTGCTGTCTGCTGTGTTCGCCCCTCCAGCGGCCAAGCAACCGCTGCCCCGCCGACCAGCGTGATGAAATCGCGCCGCTTCATTCGATCACCTCGTCGGCGCGGGCGAGCAGTGTCGGCGGTACGTCGAGGCCGAGCGCCTTAGCGGTCTTGAGATTGACGACCAAATCAAACTTGGTAGCCTGTTGGATCGGTAATTCTCCCGCCTTATCGCCTCGCAGGATGCGATCTACATATAGCGCAGCCCGCTTGAACAGATCGACTAAATCGCCGCCGTACGACATAAGACCGCCGTCCTTCGTAAAGACGCTCAAAGGATAGACCGCAGGGAGGTTTTGTTGCCTTGCCGATGCAATGATGAGCTTGCGATTGATGGTGTTGAAGGTGTCCGGTAGTATCAAAAGAGAGCCCCCCGGAATAAGCGACAATTTGTTTATGCCTTCTTCAAGCTCGGTAGCGTCGCGTACGCCGATAGGAAAGGCGGCAAATCCGAAAGATGATGCTACCTCCTGAATTATCCGGTTGTACCGCTGCCAGGACGGGTGCTCTACGTGTTGGATAAAACCAACCCGTGTGGTCCGAGGTGCCAACTCTCTAAGGAGGTCCAGCCATTTGGTGCTCATTACGTGTTCAGAACTTGCAAACCCGGTGATGTTTCCACCCGGGTGGGCCAGACTCGCTACGATGCCATCTTCAACGGGATCGGTGAATTGAACGAAAACAATGGGTATGGAGCGCGTAGCTTTTTTTGCTGCCGCCAAACCGGCTGGACTATTGGTAAAAATCACGTCGACCTTTTTGCTCATTACCACTGCGGCCAACTCGTCACTGCGTTTGTTGCTATTCACGTCCCAATAATAATCAAATTGGATATTGGCGTTCTCGATCCATCCTAACTGCTGAAATCCCGAACGAAATGCCTTGTTTCTGGCTTGACCTTCGGCATCTGTTTCAGCGAGACCCATCAGAACGGCCACACGCTTGATTGCGGAGGTTGGTTGCGCCCGTGCTTCTAACGGCCATGCCGCCGCCGCACCGCCGATAAGCGTGATGAAATTGCGGCGCTGCATATCCGTCCCCGAGCTCTGGAGACGGCATCGTAACGGTTCGAACAAGTGCTTGGATAGGCAGAAACGCCGCCTTGAGCGCATTTACTTTGATGGCTGCGAATGTCAGGCGGCTACGGGACGTCCGCCTACTCCGTAAGCGGCCGTGAATCTCCGTAAAGGTTCACGGCAACAGACATTGCACTTTCCTAAAAACGAGCGCGAAATGTAGCTTCGTCGTGACGTTGTCGGGGGAAGCGATGAAAATTCAGCGTCGTCGATTTTTGCATTTGGCGGCGGGTACTTTGCTCTGCCGGCAATGTCTCGCGCCGTAAGGGCGGAAACCTATCCGTCGCGGCCAGTGCGCATTATCGTTGCTGGTGCCGCTGGTAATACGACCGACATCTTCGCGCGCCTGACGGGCAAATGGCTTTCGGAGCGTTTTGGTCAGCCATTTATTATCGAGAACCGTCCAGGCGCCGGTAGCAACATCGGTACTGAGACCGTCGTGCGTGCTCCGGCGGACGGATACACGCTACTTTGGATTGGTGCACCGCAGGTGATAAGTCCAACGCTTTATGACAAGCTCAACTTCAATTTTACCAGCGACATCGCTCCGGTCGCGAGCGTGCTTCGCGTTGCCAATGTCATGGAGGTCAATCCGACATTTCCAGCCAGGACGGTTCCCGAGTTCATAGCCTACGCCAGAGCCAACCCCGGCAAGATAAACTTTGCTTCGCCCGGAACCGGAACCTCGATCCATGTATCGGGAGAACTATTCAAGATGCTGACCAACATCAATATGGTTCACGTACCTTATCGGGGCACAGCAGCCGCACTCACCGATCTTATGGGCGGCCAGGTGCACGTCATGTTTGACAACGTGCCCTCCTCATTCGAGTACATCAAGGACGGTCGGCTGCGCGCACTGGCAGTAACGACCACGTCTCCTTGGGAGGGGCTCCCTGACGTCCCAACCGTTGGGGATTTTGTGCCCGGCTTCGAAGCGAGCTCGATTGCCGGCGTTGGCGCTCCCAAGAACACACCGACCGAGATCATCGCCAAGCTTAACGGTGAGATTAATGCGGGCCTCTCTGATCCGAAATTGAAGTTACGTATTACCGAGCTCGGCGCCACGGCACTCTCGCTCTCGCCAGCCGATTATGGAAGGCTCATTGCCGACGAAGTCGAAAAGTGGGGCAAGGTAGTCAAGTTTGCGGGCGTCAAGCTGGACTGATTTGCGTCGGCCACTTTGGGTCATGAGCGCCATTTTGATGCTCGGCTGATGACTTCCGGCAACCGAACTTCGGACATGCTGCCGCACCGCGCTAACGGGCGCGATGTACCACACGCGGACTCATGCACCGCGGCAATAGGAGCTTCATTCGATGACCTCGTCGGCGCGCATCAACCGCTTACTTCTGCTCCCCCGCACATACAGTCGTCCTGTCTCCGGTTTCGTGTAAACAAGAGGTTCGTTGGAGTGTCGATCGAAGCGTGCTTTGATCTGCTACCCCCGAGCATCCAGCCATTCTGTCCCCAGCACCGTTTGAACAGGAGGTTCGCTGGAGTGTCGATGGCATCGATGTTTGATCTCCTCCCGCGAGCATGAAGTCGTACTGCTACGGGCAGAGGCCGAGTGTCGCTGCTGACTCGGTCCTAACGGTGCTTGGTCTGCTTCGGCTCTTGCCGACTTGTCGTCGCGCTGTCTCCGGCACCGGCGAACAATTAGGCTTGCCGCAGCGTCGGCGGCGCCGCTTCCGCTCCTACAAGACATGCAATCGTTGTGTCCCCAGCGCCGGGCGAACGGGTCGTTGAGTCGGGTGTGTCGTAAAAGCCGATCCAAGCGTGCCTCTATTCGCGGGCGCGAGTCAAAACCTAGGAGCGGTCAACGTTTTTTATTCGAGGCAAGTAAAATCAAGCGGTTACTTACTCCATCGCAAAGACTGAAAGAGTCACCGCCAAACCAACGGTCAAATGGCTCCTGGCTGCTTCTGCTCCCCGCACATCCTGCCCCCAGCACCGTGTGAACAGGAGGTTCGCCGGATGTCGATGGCATCGATGCTTGATCTGCTCCCTCGAGCATGCAGTCGTCCTGCCCCGGGCAGAGGCCGAGCAGGAAGTGTCACTGCTGAGTTGGTCCTAACGGACATGGTCAGCTTCTGCTCGCAAACGCACAGTCGTACGGTCGCCAGCACCAGC
>NZ_JBEKRB010000167.1:0-5101 GCF_049519115.1 Bradyrhizobium sp. | reverse complement strand
ATAGCGCCCGCTGCGCCGCCAGTGCCAAACTTCCCGCGACTTCGTGCCTTGGCGCTTTTTGGACGCCGGCCGCCACAGCGCGTGGAACCGTCCGTTATGCCGGCGTCCAAAAACCTGCACAATATGCGACCTGGCGGCGATAGGCATTCAGAGATGCCCCTGCAAGGCGAACTAACGAAGATTGGCCCGGTCGTCGCTTACGCCGGCAAAAGTCCAGCCGAACGATAGCTATCGATCATCGCGTCGAAGAGTGAGATATCCGAGCGACTTCTTGCGAAGAGCTGCGCGCCCGCAACGGCGGAATAGATTGCTCGAGCCCGCGCCCGGCTTTCCTTAGATTTGACGACACCAGCAGCCGACACGAGCTTGCTGAGCCAAGCCACATTAACGTCGGCAAAGGTCTGAACTTCCTTCTTCACCGTTTCCGGTAGGTCATCATATTCCGCAGCCATGAAGCTGCAAAGGCACATGCGGTTGTCGCTCAAAAGCGACTTACGAAAAATTTCGGGGTAGCGGCGCAGCGCTCTGAGCGGATCAGGTGATTGGTCCGATATAGCTTCAAGGTCCACGATAATATCTTCCCAATAGCGCTTAGCTACCGCTGCCCCGAGATCGGCCTTGGTCGGGAAGTGGTGATAGATGCTGGGTGCCTTGATGCCGACTTCGGCGGCGATATCTCGGAAATTCAAGCCAGTGTAGCCATGCGCCATCGCGGACCGTTTTGCTGCGGCAAGAATATCTTCCTTCGAACCTACGCTCATTGGGACTTTCCTTTTTGCTCGAAAACCAACCAAGTGGAAGGTAGGGCTTGACAGCAACTATTGGAAGCCCTAAACCTCGTCTACCAATCAGTTGGTAGACACAACGGGCAACCGCCTCACCATCCCCCTCTGAACCCACCTAAACAAAGGAAAACATTATGCCGTTTGCACGCATCGATCTGATCAAGGGCAAATCTTCAGACTATCGCGCCAAAGTAGCCGACATCGTGTATCAGGGGATTGTCGGCGTCCTCAAGGCTCCGGATGGCGACCGCTTCATAGTGGTCAATGAGCACGCGCCAGAGAATCTCATCTACGACCGGCACTTCCTTGACATGGATCGGTCACCTGACTTCATCCTGATCCAGGTGACCAGCACCGTTGGTAACACCAAAGAACTGAAGTTCGCCTTCTACCGGCAGATTGCCGACGAACTCACTAGCAAGCTCGGCGTACGTCCTGACGACATCATGATCAACATGGTCTTCGTCAACAAAGAGGACTGGTCGTTTGGCAAAGGCCAGCCTTGGTAATCGCCTGCTCCGAGCTTCTCCCGGCCGGGGAGTCAGCAATTGGCTCCCCGGACACAGTGGGATCGCTCGGACTCAATCAATCTGCCCGTTACTCATATTTTTGCAAAGTGAGACTTCGAAAAGCGAATGATCGACGTCCGTTTGTCCCCCAGCAGCAGACCTTGATCAGGGCAACGGCTTGGTCAGCTTCGTGCCACCAGGCGTTCGAGTGCTTGCGCTGTGGACACGCGGAGACACGCCGGGCAGAGATGCCGCAGTCGGCCCCAGTCGCTGGAGCCGCGCAACGCCGTTAGGCGGCCAACATTGCGGCGTCCGGCGACGGCAAGCCGCGCGATTTAGCGAATGTCTTTCGAAGCGGTGATGTGGTGATTGCAATCCTACCCGTGGCAGGTCGCGCAAGCGAAAAGCCCCGCTCGCAGCGACGAGCGGGGCCGTTCGGTTGTAGTGCGCCGAAGGGGGTTCTGCGCAAGGTTATCCTGCATCGATTCTACGACAGGGCGGAGGTAAACCTCGCGGATGCGGATGGCGAATAAGTGGCTCAGCTTTTGGCTCTCGCAATCAACGACCGGCAGGCGCCGATATTCCGCCCCCATACTGAGAGTAGTCCGGCTGGGTTGGTACATAAGCGTTGCTGTTTCGGAATTGCTCGCTTGTCGTTGCGCGTGCCTTGTGTGCGTGGTGCTCGGCCGCGGCTGCCATATGGGCCGTCGTCGCAGCAATCAGTATCGCACCAAAAGTTGTGAGAAATGCCTTTTGCATGGTCGTCTCCCTAATCAAGCGCTGTCGAGCGAAGGCAGATGCAGTTCGCTTCATGCGCCTTGTCTGAGAAGTTAGGTTTGACGAGGCTGTTTGTTACGCGAAAGCGATCACAAAGAAGCGAGGAACGCCATCACGAAGAGGGGAGCATCTGCCCAGCTTTCTCTTCGGAAAGGCATTGGGGCCTGTCCGCCGCGCATGCGTCCACGGGCGCGAGAGCAAATCGAAAGGCCGGCGCTGCTTTGGACGGTAGCACTCTCCCCCGCAGGTCACCGGCTTGGAGGCGGCGCAACACTTTGGCTGCCATTGTGTGAACTGGGGCACATCTTCCGGCGCGCGAATCGGAACAACTTTGCGATGCCGTCTCACGACGGTTCCTCCCTAGACTTGACCCCGTCGCGAATGGTGGGCCTTTTTTACAAAGCTCGCCTGCGCGGCCATCGCTATTAGTTTTCGGATTCCCCGACTCAGCCGAAGGTAGCATCGTGCGGTTGGGGTCGGTCAAAGCGAGGATTTCGCGATGATCCAGAAAACTACTACCTTCAAATTCGTCATTTGGACGACTGTTGCCGTTGCGCTGGGAATAATAACTTGGTCCAGTTCCGCCAGGCGTTCTCCCTCTGTCAATCGGGCGAGAGCAAAGCAGGCTGCTGCCCCCGCCCCGAAATTAACTGACTTGCCAAATCTCCAACTTTCGCGCGTTCGCCTATTGGTTTCAAATCTGAACTGAGCCGAATCCGGTCGAAGCTGAGCTAACCACTCATAAAACCGCCCCCAACGGGCGGCCTTCGCACATCCAGTATTGCTTTCGCCGAAGCCGCGAAAGAAGAGCGCCGCCGTACGGAGAAGGAACCAAAACATGTAGTCGGACTTTTAGTGAAGCCATGACGTTCAACGCTGCGAGATACCGAACTTTCTTCGAAGACGCGCGGAGACGCGCAGAACAGGTGTCGGATCCGGTCGAGAAGCGGGCGTGGCTGCGGATGGCCGAGAAGTGGTTCAAGCTGTTAACTCTGGCGGAACAGCATTCTCCGAAGAAAGCGTAGGAACGTAGCGAAGCGGCCCTCGCCCAGTGGAGCTATGTGCCTTCGGATTCATCAGCTTCAGCCGCGCCAGCCACTTCCTCATGACCTGCAGCCCAAAGTGAATGCTCCTGGCTCCCGTCTTGGTAGGGATTACCCTCGGCCGGAATGTTTTCCCGCGCGGCGCGCTGGCCTTGTTCATACGGATCTGGATCAGTGCTCATGATTTGTTTTCCCACCCGAGCCGATTTTGCCTGATCGTAATTGCTGGTTGCCTGACAAACAATGCCCGCCATGGCAGGTTCCGCAGAAGGCCGGCTAATCCACTTCCTTCGCGCAAGCCCTGACGGTCAGATAACCCAGTTCACTAAGGACCTCGGCGACCGAGGGGAATAGTCGTTCCGAAATTCCCAGGGGGGCCTTGTGCATCGGTGGTCGCAACAGTTCGACCGAACACTCTGCTTTGTGCTGTTGGCAGATTGATGACGGGGCAACCTAAACCGACGCGAATCAGACTGGCCGTGCTAGCCTCTCTGAGGACCATCACATGGAACGAGGCCGAAATTGGTGGGCGCAAATGCGCTTCCATCCACTTCGAGCAGAAGCGTCTGTACGTTGTCGAGCGCTTCGGCAAGGTTGAGGCGTGGATCGACGGTGTCAGGGTTGGCAGTTATGCCGACCTCCCTGAGGCTAAGGAAGCCATCCTGAAAATCCGGCGCCCTAAATTCTCTCCAGCCCGTACCGGCCTATAGAGGGGCTGATCGTTCCGTGCGACGCCGCGAAACGAAGAGGCCCCGCCGGAACGGGGTCTTCGCTGCATCACGCGGGGAATTTATTCCGCCGGCTTTCTGCCGACGCCTTGGCCGCCGGGGCGCGACTTGTCGACGCCGCCGCCATCCAAGCTCGGGCCCGACGGGCCAGACCGCGCCATGCCGATGGTCATGCCGCTATGCATCTTGCCGACGTAGTGTCGGTGATGTTTATGGCTGGTGGTGGCGCTGGCATAGGCCGTGCTGGCAAGCGCGAACAGCGTCGCAATAGCAATGGTTCTAATTTTCACGATCGTTTCCTCCATATTGAGTTATTGAGTGAGGAAAACGAGTGACGAGACCGTTTGTGCCTGGCGAACGTCTCTAAAAGAAAAATTAGGAAACCTGCGAAACGTCAGATAGCGACCGCGTGCTGCCTTCCTTCACTCGGCGCAACCGTTACGACCGGGTCTCCCCTGGTGCCGCTACACGGACACGTCCACTCTTCCTCCAATCAACACGCCGCAAGACGCCGCCGCAACGATCTCTGACGTGCTAGCTGCCGTTGCCATCGGCGCGGCCATCAAGCAGCCGTCAGCGCAGCATGGTCCTGAAGATATGATCCCAAAGCGTTGTGCTGACGCCGTAGTTGCGGGACGCAAATCTATGGTGGCTTTGATGATGTGTTAGCAGTGACACGGGCAGATTGTCCGGACCGTGATGAGCAAAGTAGTGCACGAAGAGATACCAGGCGTAGGCGACAAGCGCGCCCGCAAGGAAAACTCCGCCGGCAATCAAATAGACAAGCACGAAACAAACCCAAATTTGCCATAGAATTTTGCGTACCGGATCATCGGGGGTCGCGTGGTGTAACCGATGCTCTCTGGCCAACAGTCTGTGAAATACAAACCGGTGAAAAACATATTCGGCAAAGGTCCACACGACGACGCCCGCGATGAAAACCTCAAAGGCGGAAGTCATTTTGAGCGGCGAAATCGCCAGCAGGAACATTGCCGGCAGAGGAGCAATGAGCATTTCGCCGAAAAAATGATGCCGGTCTCGGTGCTGGAAACACAAGTTCTCGGCACTTGGGGTTTCCCGATTCACGCAGCCACAACCAGCGCGCTCGATCGCCAGCTAGAACCTGAGACAATCACGGAACCGAACGTGGATTATCGAGGTATGGGCGAGATTAATTGGAGACCGCGAGCTTCGGCGTTGCAACAGTCATGGGCTCAAATGCTGATTTAAAAAAGTCCTTGTACATATCGCCGATCTTG
>NZ_JBEKRB010000166.1:0-3803 GCF_049519115.1 Bradyrhizobium sp. | reverse complement strand
CTCCCGCTCGTGGCGCGTGCTGTTCTCGCCTGAGAACCTGATCACGGGTGGCCTGGTCACGATCTACGCCATCTTCTGCTATTTCCATTATCCTGAATATTTCAACGTCCTCTATCCGATCGTTCGCGATACTTACCTATCGTGGTCGATGCCGATGTCGATTGTATTTTTTAATCCGGCGACGATGATTTGCGCGATCGCGGTGGTTTCGCTTCTTTGGGTGTCGCGACAACGGCCTCTTGATTCCGCCGCCCTGGTTATGATGGTCGCATCGCTCGGCTTCGCGTTCGCCTTCTACATGCAGCGGCGGGGTTGGAGCTACCAATCCTATCCCATGGTGGCTCTGGCGATGATCGCGATGGGCTATGTCCTGGCCGCGGATGCAAATTTGCGCTTGCGCCATTCCAGGCTGGCGGTCATCGCGATGCTGGCTATGGTGTTTGTTCTTGGCAGCCGCCTGTTCAGTGCGGGAGTGCCTGTCGGGCCGATCGAAGACGTCGTTGCCCGGATCAAACCAAATCCCAGAATTCTGGTGATGAGTGGTGAGGCCGCCATCGGCCATCCGCTGGTGCGAACGCTTCACGGAGTTTGGGTCTCGCGCCAGGAATGTTTGTGGATTCGCACTTTTACGCGGGTGGTGCACGAAAGAACGACCGTCAATGCAGACCTGGATGCCAGGCTAAACGGCTATGTGGCGCTGGAGCGGCAATGGCTGATCGAGGATTTCAAGCGGCTGCCGCCCGATGTCGTTCTCATCGATAATCTTCGCGACGGGTGGGGCGAGCGGGCGAAGACGGATGCTGAGCTGGCACAGCTCCTCAAGCCTTACGTGCTCGTGCAAACGATCGAGGGCATCGATATCCTGCGTCGGGTCGATTGATTTGCTGGAAATGATTACTCGCGGCAAATTATAGGGTGTACACTCCTTTCTTAGTGCTAAAGCCGCCCCCGCGGCGAAGGCGGCCAAAAGCCAGCCAGTCCAAGGAAATGAACGGCCGGAGACGGCCCTCAGGGAAAACGCATAAAGACACGCGCCTATAAGCAAGCCGTAGTTCTTCCGAAAGTCACCATCGCGCTTAACGACTTGCATAAAGTCGGATTGAGCGACTAGATTCGACATTGACAACCCTTCCTATCGTCCGGCTAAGCGCCGGCGGCGATGGAAGATGGGTTAGAGCACTGATTTGCCCGACGGGGCGAACCGAAGTTTTATCGGGGAGATAGAAAGCCGCACCGAGCTCTGGAAAGAGTGAAAACGTGGAGTTATCGGACGACGCCTTGCTCGGAATAGCGCGCGTCCTCAATCCTTGCAGCAAACTTCGCACAGATATGATCTTCTATCTCGGCAGCGTGATCACGGGCAGCGTTACCGAGAGGCAACACTGGCAGAGTTCTTGCTTTGAGCAGAATTGCCTTAAAGGAAAGCAATTAGTATCTCACTCATTGAGATTAAGGGTACTTGGGGTGATGGAAGGTTTTTTAGCCAACATAATTGATGCTTGGCATCGCCGAACTGTACTGGCGAAGCTATTCAGCTACGCGTCGATCGGTTTAGTGAACGTGATTGTCGACGTGGCCACCTTTACGCTGGCGTTTAAGCTAGTCGGACTACCGCTGGTTCCATCGAATGTAGTCTCCTGGCTCGTCGCGGTTACTGGCTCCTATGCGATGAACACCAAAATCACATTTGAGAAAGAAACAGGCGGGCTCTATAGCCTTGGCAGATACGCAAGTTTTGCCGCATCGGGAATCTTCGGGCTAGTCGTCGCAACAACTATATTGGTTGCGCTCTCGCAATACGTGAATATACCAGTCGCTAAATTGGTATCGATCGTCGCCGCATTCGGTGTGAATTTTTCTGTCTCGCATTTTTTCGTTTTTAGAATGCCACGCGCTAGTTGAGTGTGATCCGCGTCGTCAATGTAATGCGCCGGCCAATGCTGACACAGCGGTAGCAAACGCTGCCTGCGAACTAACGCCAAGCCTCCAGGCCAGCTTTCGTTTGGAGTGGATCCAGCCGTGGAAGCGCTGAAGCGTATTCAGCGGTTCTCGTGGAAACAGGCTATGGGCAAATTGCAGCGGATCCGGCAGCATTGCTGCGACGGCGCCGAGAACAATGACCCAAACCGAAGCGGACGTGGCGAACAGCCACAACGCTAAAGCTAGACCAGCGCAGGCATCCAAGGCGATGACCGCGAGATCCAACATGACGTTTCGGCTCAATCGCAAGCGCCGATTGTCTGCGCCTTTCCCGACCGAAATTGATCGTAGCCGATAGTCCCAGTGAGGAATAGCATCGATTACGAAGTGGCTCGCAAAGCCGGCAACCACCGCTAACAGCGGATGAGATGGCATTAAGCTCGCGATCGCGCCGCCGACAATTGCATGTGTACTCAATATCATAGCGGCTTCCTTCGAGCGCCTTTCTTCAGCGCGACCATCCCAAGCGTTACCTAGTAAAAAGGGCGCCAGCTGGAGCCGTCAATCTTAAGCGCTTGACTCCTAGCAAATCTATAATTGGGTTCGTTCCGCCAAAATCTAGAAAAATCACCTAAAGATTGAACATATCATTAATGCAATTTAAGAATGGTTCGCGACATTCCATCGTCACATGAGCCGCAAGGCACGCTTGCGTCTCGAAAATGCCCGACGCTCATAACGTTCAAGCTTCGCGAGCTCATTATTCAGCTTTGCCAGGATACGGATACGACGGGTTCCCTGCGTAGGCCCTGCTGCGCGATCGCGGCTGGACGCGGGCTTGTTTCGGTCATCCGACGCGGCCTTCCGTGCGATATTGGCTACCGAACGGTAGCTTTGCCAACAACCCGTCAAGCTTTTCAATGAAACCGCCCATCGGCGGCAGCGTCAGTATCGATCGTGTTGAAACATTCGTACAGCCCGCGGCGGTCAAAAGCTGGCGCGTCTGCGCCATGGTCAAAAGGACGGCGTCACGGTCGAAGGCGCAATCGCGCACGACCTTGCGGGTCAGCGGATTCATCGGGTTGTGTTCGTAGACCACGACCAAGCCACCGGCACGGGTGACGCGGCGCATCTCGCTGACGAATCGCGGCCATCGTTCAGGCGGAACGTGGTGAAGCACGCAGATGCAAAATGTGACGTCGAATTGCTTGTCCGGATAGGGCAGGTGATCGCCATCGTACGCCGTGTAAGAAACCGTCGGATTACGCTCTGTCGCCTTTGCGATGCAGGCGACGGATACGTCCACCCCGCTGACCGAGCCAACTGCGGGGGCCAGCAGCGGGTGGTAGTTGCCGATGCCGCAGCCGACATCCAGCAAGCTCAGTTGCCGTGGCGAGTCAAAGTGCGAGGCGATCGTTCGCAAGAGGTCATCGGCCTTGGCTCTCGTGAAGGACTCGACCTTTTGACCCGAGAACGAAATCGCGCGATTGACTGCGTCGTCATACGACTCGTTGTAGCGGTCAAATTCTTCTGCGATGGCTTGTTGCTGCGGATCCATGGTGTCCTGGGACGTCTCCGTCAAATTGAAGTCGCGGCGTCCGGAACCAGCGTGGCATCGTCATGCGTTTGAATGGGCTCGATACGCTGGTCGATGATCGGGGACGGTAATGACCGGGTGTTGCGGAAAATTCGCCCGATATATTCGCCCAGCATGCCGATAAAAGTAGTCTGGAAGCTCGTTGACAGAAGAACCAAAATAACAACCGTTGTAAATCCCTGAGGCGGCTTTCGGATAACGAGAATATAGTAGGCGAAGTAAAAAAGTGCTGCAAAGAACGACAGAAAACTAAAAATAAACCCGACGAGGGTGATCAGCTCGAGCG
>NZ_JBEKRB010000165.1:0-3823 GCF_049519115.1 Bradyrhizobium sp. | reverse complement strand
ACTGACGCCGACACATTGAGGCTCGTCGCCATTGAAGCAGGTCTCTGTGCAGCGGATTGAAGTCGTGGGGAGATCATGGGGTCAATGACCTCAGCTCACTTTGGGTCCGTCGTTCGACCGGCTTATTACTGATCAATATTGACCAATCAGCCGGTGCAAGTGGCTCGGCAGATCGTGGAAGTGTCCTCCTTGGGTCATTCGCGTCGTTTCCGCATGTTGATTGCACGTCCGCTTTACCCCATGAACCGACATCGTCAGTAAGACTGACCACGTCGGAAAAGTGCCAGAACCAGGCATTCCGCACATCGCAGCCTACAGTGCGTCTCCAGCGTAAGATCGGATGGCCAAGCCATTTGGATCGTACCCAGACTCGGCAAACGCTTGTCTCCACGCTTCGTATGGTGACTATGCGCGTCGCCCAGTTGCTCGCTTCGCAGAGCCGCGCTTCGGCTTGCCGGGTTGCGAGGCCGAAAATACCTCGCGCATGTGCGCAGCGAGGGACTCACAAAAATCCCTGGCGTAAGGCGGGAGCGCGCGGCGTTTGTCCCAGAGAGCTGCCCACGGCTCGCGCAACGGTCTGCGCCGATGCATGATTCGAACAACGCGGAGGCGATAGCGATGTGTTGGTAGCATGGAGGGTACAATCGCCACGCCGTGGCCGGCTTCTGCAAGCGCCAGCAACGCCTGCGGCGACCGACTCTCGACAAAAATATTGGGTTTTAGTCCCGCGAGACGGCAGGCCGCATTGAACGTGCCGCGAACCACGGAACTGGAGTCCAGGAGCAGGAGCGGGTAGCGGGCAAGTTTGGCAATGTCGATGTTTCCCCCGGTTCCAAACGCAAGCGAGGTATGGCTGGCAGCAAAAAACTCCATTGGAGGTAGCGGAAAGTTGTCGAAGGGGTGATCGTCGGTCTGTATCGTCTGCATCAGGCAGATGCTGAGATGGACGTCGCCGCGTTCCAACTTGTCAAGCAGGCTTGGACCCACCGCTTCGATCAGCTTGACTTGCACATCTGGCCGGCGTTCGGCGTATCGATGCAGGAATGCGGAAAACACACCTTCCATCGTTTGTGGTGTGGTCGCAACCTTCAGGATTCCGGTGTCGGCTCGCCGCAGCCGTCGAGCGCGCTCGCTGAACGACTCGACTGCGCCAAAGACGGCGCGGCAATCGCCGAGCAATTGCTCGCCCTCGCCGGTCAGGACCAGGCGGCGGCGAACGCGATCGAACAGCTTAAGCCCGAGCTCGTCTTCGAGCTCCTTGATTTGGCGGGACAATGCGGGCTGGGCGACTCGGAGGCGCAGCGATGCCTTCGAGACAGTCCCCTGCTCGGCAACGGTGACGAAGGTTCGCAAGTGCCGAAGATCCATGGCTGGCGAGTTTATGCCCGTTCGGCATGAAGTGGTAGATCAATTATGTATTGGATTTCTCGGAGGTTGCATTGCATGCTGAGGTCTGCATCAGCGCTGCGCCTCTGGCCGTGTGGCCAGCATAGCCCTCTCGCGGAATCCGCGATATTTTTGGGAGGACCGCCATCAAACGTCCCCACCGGCGACAATTTCTCCATCTGGCCGCCGGCGTCGCCGCGTTCCCGGCCGCGTCACGGATGGCATGGGCGCAAAGCTATCCGTCGCGGCCGGTGCGGATCGTCGTCGGCTACGCCCCGGGCGGCACGACTGACTTCTCTGCACGCTTGATAGGACAGTGGCTGTCGGAGCGGCTCGGCCAACCATTCATTATAGACAACCGGCCTGGTGCTGGCAGCAATGTCGCCACCGAGGGAGCGGTGCGCGCACCGGCAGACGGCTATACGCTCCTGTTGGCCTCGATATCGAACGCAATTAACGCAACGCTCTACGACAAACTCAATTTCAATTTCATCCGCGACATCGCGCCGGTCGCGGGCATCATCCGCGTGCCCAATGTAATGGAAGTTAATCCCGCAGTACCTGCCAAGACCGTTCCCGAATTCATCGCGTATGCCAAAGCCAATCCGGGCAAGGTCAATTTTGCCTCGGGCGGCGTCGGCTCGTCGACACATGTGTCAGGAGAGCTGTTCAAGTTGATGACGGGAGTCAACATGGTGCACATACCCTATCGGGGCACCGCACCGGCAGTGACCGATCTCATTGCGGGGCAGGTCCAGATCATGTTCGACAATTTACCCGGATCGATCCAGTACGTCCGGGCGGGGACGACGCGTGCGTTGGCGGTGACCACGACCGAGCGCTCGGACGCGCTGCCGGACCTGCCGACGGTCGCCGATTTTGTGCCGGGCTACGAGGTTAGCGCTTGGTTCGGCCTTTGTGCGCCGAAGAATACCCCTAGGGAGGTCATTGCCAGGCTCAACGAGGAAATCAATGCCGCGTTCGTGGATGCCAAAATGAAAACCCGGCTTACGGATTTCGGCGGCATGGCGCTTGCGGGCTTGCCCGCCGATTTCGGAAAGCTCATCAGCGACGAGACCGAGAAATGGGGCAAGGTGGTCCGAGCAGCCAACATTTCGCCGACCGGCTAGACGAGCAATTACCTTGGAACTCTCGCGGATATCGATCATCGGGGGCGGCATCGGCGGCCTGAGCGCCGCACTCTCACTCCAGCATTTCGGCTATCGTGTTTCGGTGTTTGAGCAGGCGCGAGAGCTTCGAGAGATCGGTGCAGGTGTGGCGATCTCGCCGAATGCGATGCACGCGCTCAGCTTTCTGGGGGTTGGCGAACGGGTGACGAGAGAAGCCGGCCCCGCAGAGAGGTATCTCATGCGCCATTTCCAAACAGGCGCTGTGATCAAAACCAGGTGGACGGGACCAGAATACTTCGAGCGATTCGGCGCTCCGTATCATCAAGTGCATCGCGCGGATCTTCATGCGGCACTTGCCGCTGCAATCCTTCACAACGATCCCGACTGCATCTTTCTCGATCACCGTTTTGAGACGTTGAAGCAGGATCACAAACACGTCGTCGTGACGTTCGCTGGCGGAAAAACATACACAAGCGATATTTTGATAGGCTGTGACGGCGGCGCCTCCAAGGTACGGACCTGTGTCTTCGGAGATGAAGTCGTCAATTACACCGGCCAGGTCGCGTTTCGTGCGCTTCTGCCGATGGCGAATGTGCCGGGCGGCATCAAGAAGATTCCTTACGCCATGTTCGTTGGAGTCAACCGGAACCTGCTGCATTACCCATTGCGCCACCGAACCGTGATGAACGTGGTTTGTTTCGCCCGCGAACCAAAGTGGCAGGAGGAAGGGTGGATGATTCCCGCCACGATTGACGAGTGGGTCCGCCTTCACAACGATTTCCATCAAGATGCGTTGGACCTGATACACGCGGTTGCACCAGGAACGTTATTCAAATGGGGGCTTCGTGATCGCGAGCCGCTCCAGCAATACACCAAGGGACGCGTGACTATGCTCGGGGATGCCGCGCATCCCATGACACCGTTTCTAGGTCAAGGCGCCTGCATCGCGATCGAAGACGCGATGGTGCTTGGGCGCGCGTTCGCAGCCGCGGGGACATTTGAGGAAGCGTTTGGCATTTATGAGAATGCGCGAAAGGAGCGCGCGAACGGGGTCCAACTCGCTTCCCGCCAGCAGGCTAACGAGGTTCAAGGCGCTACGGAAAGAGGCCCAAATCCCGGAACAGGCGCCGAGATGCGTGGCCTGTATTCTTACAATCCCGTGACCGTACCGCTCGCCCCGATGGGCGACGTGGCTCCAGTTTAGTATTGGCTCGCCACGTGGGGCGCGCCCGAGTCTGTTTTGGGTCGATTGTGTTGAAAAATTCGGTTTGCGCTGAAGTACGAAATTTTTAAGCGTCGCAGACGTG
>NZ_JBEKRB010000164.1:0-3874 GCF_049519115.1 Bradyrhizobium sp. | reverse complement strand
TGCAGCCACACCGTCGTGAACTGGCCGACGATGAGAAGCACGGTGATCCAATGCAGGGCCATGCTCGTCGGGTCGAAGCGTCCGCTCTTCGCGGACGGCCTCACTACGACCATTCCTCGCGCCGATTCGAAATTTTCGATCATGACCATCTGCTCCAGTCTTCGCTCGATCGGAAGTTCACTGCCGAGAAGACCTGGACGGCGACGACCTTATTCCGGCGCAAAATAATTCGTGTTGGCGGCGTGATCGCGACGCTCGGCGCCGGTTCAAGCCGCCATTAACGCGCTGATAACCAAGACCGGCAGCAGGCCCAGGACGACCGCCCAGACCACGAAGGCGGCGACCATCGAGATGTCCTGCCTCCACATCGCCAAGCGTCCGATCGGATAATTGGAAGCGTGATTGGTGCTCATCGTCATACGTCCTGTTCCTCTTGGCACCCGACGGCAAATCCCGTCGGGCCCGGATCTTCAGCACCCTCGGCAGACGCCTCTCACGATGCGGTCGACCTTCGCGTCTTCCTGATCGAGGCTCAGGCGGGAGCCGATCTCGGCGACATCGACCGCGGTCGGCTGATGGTGACCCACCGGCGCCGACCAAGGTCTGGTCGCTGTCTCGCTTCCCGCCTTCCATGGGCGAACCGACAGCGGCGTCGGCATGACGTCCGACGGGCCGCCATTAACCACGTCGCTCCGTCGAAGTTGTTCGGAGTCCATTCCCACGTCGGGAAGATAGAGCGCGTACGCTCCCGGCTCCCGCTCCTGCGCGAATGCAGGAACCGCGATCGCGGTCGATAGAATTACGGACATGCTAAGAAGAAAACGGTTAGTCATCGTGTGATTCCTCTAGTCCTCATTCGCGCATAGGCGCTTCTGATCACCAGACTCCCGCCAGATTCCAGATATTCCTGAATTCTCGACGATTGGATTTACTTCAAGCCATCGTGAAAAATACGTTTCGCGCGTTCTCGCATTGCGGCCCGGATTGCCCGATGACGGAAGCGACGGGCTGTACGCATATGCGAGCGTAACGTTCACAACGTTGTTTCGGAGCAAGGAAATGGAAATGAGGACCCAGGAATGTCGATAGCCGAATGTGGGACTTTCTCTTGGAGGCAGCGTCGCTGGTCCCGCGTTTCGCCTACGCTTGCGGAGCATCCTTCCTCCAGCCGTCATCCCCGGCTGGGACACTTTTATTTATTCATTGATTCAAGCAGCCCGCGGCGCCAAAGGGCATATCTCAGTGCTCGCCGTTAAAATCTCGATTCGTACCTCAAACGGACGCGCCGAGCCCGGGCAGAGAAGGCGAACTCATGCCAGCACTATCGCAGTTGAAACAGTGGAAGCTGCGCATATTCAAATTGGAACGAGAGGAAGTGTCGGATATTAGCGTCATCGGGTAATAGCAGTGTGGGCAAGGATGCATTTCAATTCTTTTAGATGAGAAGCAAATTAGCGACTCCGTTAGGGGCACGTTACTCTCCTCTGGTCAGTTCGAACGGTGATTTCCTGGCGATTGAGATCGGCGAATACAAAAATGAAACGCGTCAGACAGCGGTCAGAGACCGCAGGCAAGACGTTTCCTAATCTCATCAACTCGCTTATCCAGCGCGCTGAATCTGGCGTGAACGCTTCGGTCATGAAGGCGGAACAAATAGGCAAATATCAGAAACCCGAAAAGCCAATGGTGGTGCTCCAAATATTGAAGGGCATCGTTTGATGCACCCCCGGTGACGTTAATTAGGTTTACCAGGGTGGTCATTTGAATCGTCTCGTGATGGTGAAAGCGCAAAAACTTGCGTTGTGCATCGACATCCTTGCTGAGAGTGACTCGCGCTCCGTTGTTAATATTCCCGAGCGCTTAGGTTTCCAGCCTCTTCCGACGAACGGCCGCCTGGCGCGGCGATCACTACGCTTCCATGACCCGCAGTACGGGAAAGCCGTAAAAGAAACGGCTTCCGAAGCTTATTGCGCCTGGGAAGGGCGGGAGTCGTCGAGCGGGATGACGTTCACTTTCCGAATCGCCTGTTTCAACAGGGCCTCGGCAACGATAGCGACGTGCCACGAATATTTGTCCTGAACCTCGCTTGTGCAAGCGGATAGGACGCCCAAGGTCAGCACCTCATTTTCGATGCGGAGGATTTCGAAGGCTACGAAGAGGCGGTCGTACTCCTCAGCACCAAGGAAATAGTTCAATCGAGCTTGGATGGCCTGTTGTTGGATCTTTGGCGGTTTAAATTGGTCCACTTGCAATAACTCTTTATTGAACCAAACCCGATGCTCCCTAGAAATTCCCGGAATGTCCCGATAGCCATATCAGCGACGCAGCGCCTTCGGCTCCGAGCAGCCCGATGTTGACAACATGAAAAGAGCGAGGGGCTTCTCTTCAGATGGCGATGCAGTCTTGGAGGTGGGCGCTTAAAACATGACGACGTGATCGATCAATATGATCATGATAATTCGTTGACTTGGCTGAACCGAAGACGGCTCTTCGAATCGTCAGTTGGATGTCTTCCCACTATTGCCAGTCGGGAATATTCGGCGGTGGCTGCGGAGTTAAAATGGCGCAGCGATACCACTTTGATGCTGCCGAGGTAGGAATGAATCGGCGCCGCAAGGAGGTTGCTTCCAAGAATGAGATTGAATTCAGATTAGCGAAGTTAAATTGGTATCTTCGACGACTCGTAGAGTGGGCGAAGCTAACCCATGATTTCTGCGACGGCCCAATAGCCGCCAGCAGCGCGGTGTCGTCCGAGCAAGCCTCGCTCTTGCTGCCGTAACTTGGGGCGCTCGGTGCCGACGCTCGGATCGGTCGCCGCCAAGGCAGAGAAGGGCGGTGCGGTCGATAAGTGCCAGAACCCGAGTTGTTTCCGGCCGAGGAATAAAGCCCCTGAACCCCGAGTCTCCCTTGTGCGGCGCAATCCTGCGCCATCCGGAGCCCGCATCCGGCTCCATAGGGAGAATACGATATGGCTAACGATGACGATCGGAAAAGGGGATTAGGTCGCCGCGAAGTGCTGGAATGCATGGTCTGGGCTGGCACCGGCGTCCTTTGGACCGTCACCGGCGGTGTTCCTCACTCCGTCGGGCTGATCGGCGAAGCGGCAGCCGCCGAGCCCGCGACCGGCTTTACCTTCCTGCAAATGAGCGACAGCCACATCGGCTTCGACAAGGCGGCTAATCCCGATGCGCTCGGGACGCTGCGGGAGGCGGTTGCCAAGGTCAAGGCGATGCCGACCAAGCCGTCCTTCATCATCCACACCGGCGACATCACGCATCTTTCAAAGCCCGCCGAGTTCGACAATGCCGACAAGGTATTCGGCGAGACCGGCGTTCAGATGCACTGGGTGCCCGGCGAACACGACATTATCGATGAAGATCGCGGCAAGGCGTATCTCGAGCGCTACGGCAAGGGCGCAAAAGGTGCCGGCTGGTACTCTTACGACGACCACGGTGTGCACTTCATCGGCCTCGTCAACGTCGTCGACCTGAAGGGCGGCGGCCTCGGCAACCTCGGCGCCGAGCAGCTCGCCTGGTTGGAAGCTGACCTGAAGGACAAGTCGGCCTCCACGCCGATCGTGGTCTTCTCCCACATCCCGCTCTACGTCCTCTACAAGGATTGGGGCTGGGGCACCGAAGACGGCCAGCGCGCGCTCGACATGCTCAAGCGTTTCGGCTCGGTCACCGTGTTGAATGGCCACATCCATCAGCTGGCTCAGAAGGTCGAAGGCAACATGACCTTCCACACGGCGTTGTCGACGGCCTTCCCGCAGCCGGTGCCGGGCACGGCGCCCTCGCCGGGGCCGATGCTCGTCCCTGCCGATCAACTCCGCAGCAAATTGGGACTGTCGACCGTCACGGTTGCGCAGGGCAAC
>NZ_JBEKRB010000163.1:0-3927 GCF_049519115.1 Bradyrhizobium sp. | reverse complement strand
CTGAAGCGAAAATACCTGGTCATAACCCTCGTCATTGGCAAGGCAGGTGAGGGTGGATGGATTGGCCGACAGCGAATGCACGCGCAGGCCCGAACCCTTCGTCTTCGACAGCGCATAAAGCAAATCGTTGGCAAGATGATTGGCGTTGCCGCCGCTGCCGCCATTGCCGCAAAGGAATACCTGCCGGCCGCTCTGCCAGCAGTCGCGCAAGTCGTAAGCCAGGCGTTCGACAGGGGTGAAGTCGAAGCCCTGCAATACGGCGCTGAGGCGGCCGGAATAGTCGCTGAAAAGCTTGGCCGGCGTCTGGAAAGCGAGCGCGTTCATTTCACGATCTCCTGTTCCATCCATTTCAGATTGTACCAGCGATCTTCGTTCTTCAACTGACCTTGCGAATACATGCCGATGATTTCCTTGATCGCATCCTCCACCGTCTTCTTCGGCCGGAAACCGGTCGCAAGCAGCCGATCGGAATTGATCCGGTAGCTGCGCGGATCGTTGGACGGTGTCACCACGATCTCGGCCGTTACGTGCTTGGTAACCAGCCTGGCGATGTCGAGAATCGAGATGTTCTCGAAGCCGGCATTGTAGATGCCGGTGTGTTCGGGATGATCGAGCAGGAATAGATAGAGGTCGGTGATATCGTCGATATGGACGTTGGGCCGGGTCTGGTCGCCGCCGAACACGTTGATGCGGCCATTCATCAGGGCCTGCATCGTCAGCATGTTTACGGAAACATCGAGTCGTTGCCTTGGCGAATAGCCGCAAACCGTGGCAGGCCGGACGATCTGGACGGCCATATCGTCCTTGTAGGAGAGAACGATGCGCTCGCCGCACATCTTGGTTTTGTTGTATTCGGAGATCGGCAACAGCTCGAGGTCTTCCGTGACCTGCTGCTCCTCCTTGACGCCATAAACGCTGCCAGACGACGCATAGATGAAGCGCCTTATGCCATGGCGGCGGGCTCGGTCGGCGAGCTGCATGGTCGCCAGACAAGAGATTTCCCAGGTCAGCTTCGGATCGAGATCGCCGCAGGGATCGTTGGCCACGCTCGACAGATGGATAATGGCGTCGATGCCGTTAAGGTCGATCTCATCCACGTTGCGGACATCGCCCCGGACGACCGTGAGATCGGGATGTGGCTCGAGGAAATTGCCGAACCACATGATGTCGAAGGCAACCACCTTGTGGCCGGCCTTCAGAAGCTTCGGCACGAGCACGCTGCCTTTGTAGCCACACGCGCCAGTCAGAAAAATCTTCATTTGTTGCCCTGCCACCGGCTGTCCGGTCCGACTGATTGCCGCACGCGCTGGTCTGGAACCGTGAAAAAGTCGAATGCCACCTGAACCTACCCCCGACGAGCTGCGTAAGACGGCGCGCGCATGAACTCGGTAAGGGCCCGCAGCAGGATTTCAGGGTTTCCGATAACCCTGAGATAGACGTCTGTCTCCACCGACAGGATTCGACCGAGGTAATTTGGTATGATCTCGGTCGATAGATCAACCGCGCTTTTGCCAAGCCGGGCGATGTCTTCGATCACATCGGGCTCGAAAACATAGACGGCGCCGTTGGCGAGGTTTCCCGGCGGGTTTTTGACCTTCTCGTAGAACGCGGTGACTCGATTTTGAGGGTCCAGTTCCAGGATGCCGCAAGACGCAGGATCATCGGTGCGAAAGGCCAGCATCGTCATCACGCAGTCTGCGGGGCGATCGCGGTGAGCGGAAATTAGCCTCGCGACGTTGAAATCGGTCAGGTTGTCGGCATGGGCGACGAGGAAGGACTCTCTGCCGAACCAGTCCCGGTTTGCCAGGATTGTGCCGCCGGTGCCCAGAAGCCGATCTTCATGAACGAGATCAACGTGCGAACGCCAGGGCGAGGCTGCGACATGCGCGCGGACCTGGTCGGCGAGCCAATGCGTATTGACCAGCGCGCGTTGGATGCGGCCCGCGAACACGAGATCCAGCCAGTAATCGAGCAGCGGACGACCATGCACAGCCACCAGGCATTTCGGCGTGGTGTTCGTGAAGGGGCGTAGCCGACTTCCCGTGCCGGCTGCGAGCAGTAGCGCGCGCATGAGCCTATCCGTCAATCATGACTGAAACCGGTTTCGTCGATTTCCCGGATCAACTCGGCTGTAGAGAGCGCCATGTTGCCGACACGCGATACCTGCAGCGCTGCAGCCAGCGAGCCAAGGTAGGAGGCCTGCCAGATATCGGCGCCGGCTCGCAGTGCCATCGAGGAAGCCGTGAACAAGCTGTCGCCGGCGCCGGAGACATCCTTGGGAGAAGGATTGAACGCCGGCAGACGGTCGGATGTGAACGTGCCGTCCACCATCGTGTTGACCAGCGCGCCTTCGGCGCCCAGCGTAACCACGAGATTCCCGGCGCGGGCGCGCTCCAGAAGGCGCTCGCTGACGACCGCAAGACCGGAAACAAAATCGTTCAGGGCGATGCGAGCCTCATGTTCGGTCGGTGTCAGCAGTGTCATGGCCTTGAAACGTGAAACGTCTCCCCTCTGCGAAGACGCCTGGCTGTCGGCAGCAATCATCACGCCCTTTTTCCTGGCGCGATCAGCGATGGCATCAACCAGATCCTGCGGCAGGCAGCCGTAGTTGAAGCAGGAGAACAGCAGAAGGTCACAATTCTTCAGGGTGCGCTCGACGGCAGTCAGCATCCGCCGCTGAATTTCGCCGTCAGCGGCGTGCTGGCGCAGGTGATTGACCCGCAGTAGCGTCTTGTTCAGCGCGCGGAACCTTTGCTTGCGCGTGGTTGGTCGGGTCGAATCGGCAAACGTCTTGAGGCTCACACCTTGCTCATCGAGTGAATTGCGCGCAAAGCGAGCCGCATCGTCATCGCCGACCAGGGTGAAGAAGCTGACATCGGCGCCCAGACCGTGGGCGTGCGCGGCCACCGCGCCGGCGCCACCCACGAAGGTTCGCGTCATCAAGGGGGTTACAACGATCGTTGGATCTTCCTGCGACATGCCGACGGCATCGCAAGTGACGTACTCATCTATGATGAGATCGCCAACCACGGCGACGCGCATGCCGACCAGCTTTCCGAGCAGTGCCTTGAGCTGCGAAATACCGAAACCATGGCGCTTGGGAAATTCGAGCGGCTTGCGCACCGTGGAAATATCGATATCGGCGTCGCGCTCCAGCAGTGATAGCGAGGCGAAACGCAATTCGCCCGAGGAGAACACAAGGCGACCACCATAAGTGTCGACCGCGACCTGCTCAGGGTTGAAGCGGTCTTCGAATTCCTTGCCTTTGACCACCAGGGTCGGCTGCAGTCGCGCGACGAAGGAGGCAGCGGAATCCTCCAGCCGCACAACATGGTGCACGAAGGAGATCGATCGGACATTGTCCAGCCGCATATCCTGCCCCAGCGTCACGCCGGGCGCAGAGTCGGGGTTTACGCCGACGGCGAGGATATCGGCCTGCTCGGCGGCGAATTTCAAGAGCCGCAGATGCCCGGGATGTACGACGTTGAAGTTCCCGGAGACAAACGCAACGGTTCGACCCGGTTCGCATGAATTCCGGATCGTCTGGCAGGCTTGAAGCGACTCGGCCAATTGGTCCAAGGGATTTAAGTCTCCGGCCTACTTTTTCGGAAGCCAATACGCCACGCGTACACTTTTCCGACCAAATAGCTGGAGACGGGACCGATGGCCCAATTGGTGATGATTGGCGTCCCGCCGGCGGCTAGCTCTGCCAATTAAGGCAAACGAATCAGTCCATTATATGCATAAACGGTTTCGGGCCTTGCTCCAAGGCCTGCACGAGCGTTGCAGAAGCACCCCGCATCGCCGGATAGGACCGAGCTGCCCTGGCGCTGGTCGATGTCACGGAGTTTGGCAAGTATCGCTCGTTCTATGGGCCCAATCTGCGTGGACACGACATGCCGCGCGATCGTTCCGTCGATATCGACA
>NZ_JBEKRB010000162.1:0-3975 GCF_049519115.1 Bradyrhizobium sp. | reverse complement strand
CTGGATGGGCAGCTTCTGGGGTTGCAGAACGACGTTGAACAGAGCGGCCAGCCGGCTGTAGTCGTATTAGCAATAGTCGAGCACCGATTGGGCCAGGACCGCACCCGATGCATGGTTGCCGTTGGCTGCGAGGGTGTCGTCGTAGGAGATGGAGGAATGAGCTGTTGGCGGCAGGTTGACGATCATTGCTGGTCCTCCTGACCAAAATACAAGCTGGCGAAATTACAAATGCGCGCGCAGACGCGCGCGAGGCACGCCTGGCTGGTGCTTTCAATTCCACGGTTTAAATGGTCGTCCAAGAATAAGGCCGAGACAAAATACGCGCCCAACAGCTATCACGCATCGCAACATTTGGTTGTGACCCAAATTACATTCGCGTCCGAAGTCCGCTTTTTCATGTTCCGGTTTCGGAAGTAGCGTCAGGCCGGCGCAGGCGCCTGACTGCGGACCTGACAAAGCAGTATGCCTCTTTGACGTTCATGGAGGACTCGACGCCGAGTTTGACAAAATTCTCCGCAAGCCAGTTGTCCGCGCATTTTCGACCCTGGTCGAAGAAAAGTCAGAAAATCCCATTCGGCATTGTACTTGCTGGTCGGCGTGAGTCCGCTCATGAAGCCGTGGTCCGAGATGCTGTGGACCAGTACGTGCTTCAGCCCGCCATCGACGACACGCTTTTGCGTCACGAGACGAGGCGAGACGCAATGTCTGTTCCGTTGGCCCATCGCGACATATTGCGCGGCCGCACGAACTTGGTCGCTATAGGAGCAAAGGGGACGTAGTCACCAATCACATGACGCCGCCGAGTTCATAGGTACACGGCCTAACTAACTAAACTAACTAAACTATCCCGTTTTAATCCCGCTCGGACAGGATCGGAATTGCGATATCGTCGGGGGGCTTGGCATAAAGGCGCACTCGGCGAGCCAGCCGCATGCTGGGGCGCTCGACGAACCACCACATAATGCCCGCCGACGCAATGCACGCGGCAATCGAGACGACCCACCAGAACCCTTCCCACCAAAGTCCGTGGCCGGTCAGCATGTATCCGACGCGGAAGCTCGCGCCTGTGATTGGGTTGTGGATCAGATAGAGCGAATAAGAAATCGCCCCGAGAAATTGCACTCCAGCGTAGGACAAACCCGTTGCCAGCTTGTTCGTCGCGGCTGCTAGCGACAAGAGCATGGCGGTAGCAACGCAGACTAGGGCAAACGGGTTGTTGTTCCAAAGTCCGAAGACGAACAGGATCGCTGACGTCAGAAGAAAGAAAGGTGTAACGCTTCGCCGTCGCGTCGACCAATAGGAAAAAACACCGATCAAGAATCCGTACCAGAGTGGTAGAAAACTTCCCGACCAGGGACTTGTCTGGATGTTCGCGGTGGGCCAGAGCAGAGCCACCAGCAATGCTGCGCCAAGCGCGACGATCGTTGTTCTGTCGCGGACAAATGCGTTTGAGTTGCTTCCGCAAGCCGCGAGAATTGCAACATAGAGGATATAGAATTGGACCTCGAGGCACAGAGTCCAGAACACGGGACTAAGCGCGGGATAGCCAAGAATATCCTGAAGATAGACGATGTGAGCGAGCAGTTGGGTGAACGAGATATCTGGAAACGGCTTGTCGGGAACGAAGTGGTGGGACAGGATCGCGAAGACGAGGGTAATAGCGATCGCAAAATAATAAGGCGGGTCGAGCCGCAGTGATCGCCGCAGCATGAAGCGAGCTGCCAGAGGAAGCGTCACCCGCTGGTCAAAGAGAGAATGGGAGATCACAAATCCACTTAGGACAAAAAAGATTGCTACACCTAGATTGCCCTGAGCGAGAGCACCTCTCAGCCAGTCTGGCATTGCAGCCTCGAGCGCCGGAATATGTTTGCCTTCCAGAGAGTGGAACAGCACGACTCCCAGGGCGGCCACGCCACGTAACGCGTCTACGAAAGCAAACCGGGTTTTTGGCTGCTTGGTTCCAGATGCCTTTTTGAAATCAACGAAGGCGTTCATGCGTGAAGAATGCCATTATGATGATTGATTTCGCGCTCGAGTCAGAACGCAAGCGGGGCTTTAGCCCGGTAGACGCCATCCGGGAAGCCTGTCTGCTTCGTTTCCGTCCGACTATGATGACGACCATGGCCGCCATTTGGGGCTTTGCCGCTTGCGTTTAGTTTTGGCGAAGGTTGCGAGCTGCGCCAACCGCTCGGCATTTCGAAAATAGGCGGGCTCGTCCTCAGCCAAGCATTGACGCTCTATTCCACACCCGTGATCTATTTGTCTCCGAACAGATTTCGTTTCCATTAATTCTGATCCTCCGCTCGTCAAAAGTCCGGAAGCGCAGGCGCGCTGAGCAAAGGGCGCGCACAATGGCGCCGCCGCCCGGCATTGGCTTGCTGACGTCAGACTTCAACCCAGAAACGGAATTTGCCCACTTCAGACGCGAACAAAGACCGTCCGGAGACGGTCTTTGTTTTACTTGACGGGCCGGGGATCAGGCGAAACGTACCGCGCCGCTTGCACCTCGTCGATGAGCAAGCCAGCCGAGCCCGAGGAAACCGACGATGATCATTGCCCAGGTCGAGGCTTCGGGGACTCCTCCCGCAATTCGCGTATCGACGGTACCATCACCAGATACGTAGTTCGCGCCCGTCAGTGTAATAGATGGATCGTATTGATAGGTTCCGAGAAGCGCTACGGTGAGCCCCGAGCTATAGGTCGATGCTCCTTCGGTGTTCTCGTAAGCAGAAATGCCGGTTGAACAGATGTTGCTGCCAGCACCGCAAATGTTGATGTAGTCAGCATCTGTTCGGAGTTGCGCGGAAGTTAGTCCCAGGCCGCTGTAACTGTTTTGTGTTGTGGTGATGATGACTTGGTCGGAGCCTAACGCGACTCCGTTCAACGAAAAGGTCAGGGTTGCTCCAAATATGAGCGAGTTCAGTGCGCTTGTTCCGTTTACATAAGTGATCTGGCCAAGTGTTATTGGAGTAAGACTGCCAGAGAGAGGAACGAATGCGCCAGTAAAGGTTAAGGAACTGTAGTTCGTGCCGTTGGTAGGGACGGTAGGCTCTGTACCCCATTGCAAAGAATTCGCCGTAGCGCTGGTTGTTGGCGGGGCTGTTGTGCTGTTGTCATAGAGCCCTCCGCCGTTTGCAACGGTGCCAGCGTAAATCGGATCGCTAAAAGTTCCGACAATTTCCGTCATGATCACGGCAGTAGCTGGAGCAGACCAAATGACGCAGCAGCCCACTAGTGCGAAGGTAAATACCTTAATCCTCTCCATCTATCGGCTCCCACTGAAAATTAAAAACTATTGGCCGCCAAATAAACAGCCGGACAAACTGACGGCTGGGACTGCCATTCTGAATTAATCGCAGCGTGCGCAATTCCGTTCAAGCACCAAAGTAGAATCATTAGCACAAAGAATCCGCACTGCGCCAAAATTATCACACCTAACCGACCGCGCGGTTACGTTCGCTGGAGGCAAGTAATAGTGGTTCGCTCGCATCAGCGCACTTCGTAATTGGGACTTGGCGTGCACCTTGTTCGAAATAATGGGACCAGCTGCAGCGGTCTCTTGGGCGATGAAATTCCGCTGTGATCGCACGATGGCCTTGGTCGATTTCGGTCCTTAACGAGCACTTCGTCCGGACATCTTGAGCGAGACGACCTGATTGCGCGTTCCGCGCGTCGCTTGTCTGCACCCAGGAGAGGCTCTGTAAATTGCAGCAAACGTGGTTCACCGGTTTTCCATCATCACCGAAACCCCGTAGATGATTATCAGGGCAACTGCAGCTCGAGGGATCCCAAAGCTCTCGAGGATCACGAATTGCATGCACAACCTTGAAGGATGCACCAGAAGGGCGGCGCGGGCCTATAGTGCAGCGATCGGCCCTTTCACCACGATCTCAGCCTTTCCTCGCCATCGTCATGATCCCAGTGATCGGGTCCACCAAGCTGAACGTGCTGCATCGCGATGAAAAAAGCCGGTGT
>NZ_JBEKRB010000161.1:0-6599 GCF_049519115.1 Bradyrhizobium sp. | reverse complement strand
CGAGGAATTTCCCGAGCTCGCCAAGCTGAACGAGAACTGGCAGACCATCCGCGACGAGGCGGTTCGGCTGTTCGATGAGGGATTTATCCGCGCCGCCGCCAATAACAACGATTGGGGTTTCTATTCGTTCTTCAAGAGCGGCTGGAAGCGTTTTTACCTGAAATGGTACGATGACTTCTTGCCGTCGGCGCGCGCGCTGTGCCCGCAGACGGTGGAGCTGTTGAACTCGATCGCGAGCGTGCATGGCGCGATGTTTGCGATGCTGCCGCCCGGCGGCAAACTTGGCGCCCATCGCGATCCCTTTGCGGGCTCGCTGCGTTATCACCTGGGTCTGGTGACGCCCAATTCCGATAAATGCCGGATCCTGGTCGACGGCGTGCCGTGCGTCTGGCGCGACGGCGAGGCCTTCATGTTCGACGAGACCTTCATCCACAGCGCAGAGAACGCGACCGAGACCAACCGCATCATCCTGTTTTGCGACGTCGAGCGCCCGATGAAGTACTCCTTCATGACGGCGATGAACCGCTGGGTCAGCCATCACGTCGTCAAGGCGTCGGCGACCCAGAACGTCGATGGCGAGCAGGTCGGCGTGCTCAACAAGGTGTTCGGCAGGCTCTACGAGATCCACCTGTTCGGCCGCCGTATCAAGGAATGGAACCGCCGGGTGTATTACGCGCTGAAATATTCGCTGACCTTTGCGTTGCTCGGCCTGATCGTGGCCTCCGCCCTCAGATAATCTCCAAACGACGTGATTACACGGCCGCGCTGACCGGTGTCAGATAATTGGTGTCGCGCTGCTGCAGGCGGAAGAACGAGGCGTAGCGGCCGCCGCGCCGTAACAGGTCCTCGTGACGGCCACGTTCGACGATCTCGCCGGCTTCCACCACCAGGATAGCGTCCGCATGCATGATGGTGTGCAGGCGATGGGCGATCACGATGGTGGTGCGATTTTGGCAAAGATGCTCGATCGCCTCCTGCACCTGCTTTTCCGATTCCGAATCCAGCGCCGCGGTCGCTTCATCGAGCAGGATGATCGGCGCGTCCCGTAACAATGCGCGGGCGACCGCGATGCGCTGGCGCTGGCCGCCCGAGAGTTGCGCGCCATGTTCGCCGACCGGGGTGTCGTAGCCGAGCGGAAAGCCCATGATGAAGTCGTGTGCGCAGGCTGCCTTCGCGGCCTCGATGATTTCGGCTTCGCTCGCGTCTTCCTTGCCGAACGCGATATTGGCGCGGACGCTGTCGCGAAACAGATAGACGTCCTGCCCGACATAGCCGGTCTGCTGGCGCAGCGAGCGCCGCGACACGTCCGATATCGACTGGCCGTCGATCAGGACTGTGCCTTCCTTGATCTCGTAGAAGCGCAACAACAACGCGAGCACCGTCGATTTTCCGCCGCCGGAGGGGCCGACCAGCGCGGTGACCTTGCCGGGCTCGGCGACGAAGCTCATGCGGTTCAGCACCGGCTCGTCTTGCCGATAGGCGAACGACACATCCCGGAATTCGATGGTGGCGTCGGAGAGTTTCAACGCCGGCTTGTCGTCATCGTTCTGTTCGGTGGCCGGGCTGTCGATGACTTCCAGCAGCATGCGCGCGCCGACCAATTGACTGTTGAGATCGATGTTGAGCCGCGCCAGACGCTTGGCCGGTTCGGTCGCCATCAGGAAGGCGGTCATGAACGAGAAGAACTGTCCGGGCGTCGAGTTGAGCGCGACCACGCTGTAGCCGGCATAAAGCAGGCAGCCCGCAACCGCAAAACCGCCAAGCATCTCCATCAGCGGGTTCGAGCGGTTGGAGACCCGCGCCATCTTGTTGGCGTTGTGTTCGACGGCTGCGATGTTGCCGTCGATGCGCCGCTGCATCGCCTGTTCCAGCGTGAATGCCTTGACGGTGCGGATGCCTTGCAGCGATTCCTGCATGGTCTCCATGATGTTGGCGGTGCCGGTGAACTGGGTGTGCGCAAGGCCCTTGATGCGCTTGACGAGTTTGCGCAGCATCAGCATCGCCGGCGGCACGGCGACGAGACCGATCAGGGACAGGATCGGATCCTGCGACACCATCACGGCAATCATCGCGATCAGGACCAGGAAGTCGCGGCCGATCGCATTGATCAGCATGTTCAGGAGATCGGTGATGGCTTTGGCGCCGGCGGTCATGCGCGCCAGAAATTCCGACGAATGGCGTTCGGAGAAAAAGCCGATGCTTTCGCTCATCAGCTTGGCAAACAGCTGCCGCTGATTGTTGGCGAGGATGGCGTTGGAGATCTTCGACAGGATCACGGTGTGGCCGTAGGTCCCGATGCCCTTGATAAACAGCAACAGCACCGTGACGCCGGAGAGCGCCGCGATGCCCGCCACGTTCTTGTTGACGTAAGCCTGATTGATCACTTGCCCGAGCACGTAAGTCGCGCCTGCGCTTGCGGCTGCGACCACCGCCATCAAAGCAAAGGCGGTCAAATATTGCCGCCAGTAGCCGAGCCCTTGTTCGACCACCAGACGGCGGATCAGGACCGCCGCGCCATAGGGATCATCGGTGATTTTCTTGGGAAATTCAGCCATCCACGTTCCATTGACGAAAGTGCGGCTCTCGCGCCCTTTGGTCAGGGTTGCTTCCCGAAACTTCTGCCTGCTTGCCCGCATCGGCGGGGTTTTTCAAGCAAATTCGACCCCCGAATCAGGGTCCGCAAGACGGTCCAGACTTGCACATCAGTGATCGAGATATAGCGGACTTTGCCTGTTACCTGACCGTACTGCCATTCTGACCTAAAACGAATGGGCTTAGCTTGCAGGGCGATAATTTTGCCCGCAAGACTGTTGCAGGGAGTCGGAGTGCCGTTGCGGCTCTCGTCGTTTCCTGTCGATTGCGGTTGATACGCAAGGAAGACCGATATGATCAAGTCGAGAAATGCTGACGTCGAGGCGGTAGTTGTAAGCGCCGTTGAGGGTAAACCGGTGTATGGCGGCCATATGCTCGTCAAGCCGCTGATCAAGGGCGACGAGATGACATTTCTCGAGATTCATTATGCGGCGGGAGTCGGCGCCCCGCTTCACACGCATACGCATGAATCGGTTGCCTATGTTGTGAAGGGCAAAGTGAAATCGACGGTCGGCTCGGAGGAATTCATCATGGGACCTGGCGATGTTTGCCGGCACCCCACAGGAGTCCTCCACGGCCTGGAGGCCATCGAAGACTCCGTCGTGGTCGAGATCAAGTCGCCGGCGCCTGACATCGGTGCCTTCTTCGCGATGCGACGCTAAATCCGGGACGCCAGAATATCCGCCACGAAGGCATCAATGTCGCCGCCCGCGAACAGAAAGCCGGGCAGGCCGGCCGCGTCGGCCGCCTCTAAGTCGCTCTCGCGATCGCCGATCACGAAGCTGCCCTCGTGACGGACCGGCCAGTGCTTCATCAAGTCGTGAATCATGCCGGGCTTCGGCTTTCGCCAGTGATGATCTTCGAGATAACCCGCAACCGATCCGTCCGGATGATGCGGGCAATAGCGGATGTCGTCGATGACGGCGCCTTGCGCGGCGAGCTCGGCGCGCATCCAGTCGTGCAGGGCGTTGAGAGCTTCCTCGCTGAAGAAGCCGCGCGCGACGCCGGATTGATTGGTGAAGAAGAACACGAAATAGCCGGCCTCGTTCAGCCGCCGGATCGCTTTTGCCGCATTTGGCATCCAGCGGATGCGGTCGCGGGTGCCCATATAGCCGTCGTCGTAATTGATGACGCCGTCGCGGTCGAGAAACGCCGCCGGTCGCGGCGCGGAGTGGGGAGAACTGTTGCCGTTCATGTTTGGACCACTAGGATCCCTGCATCAGCGTTTGCTCGATCACCTCGCAGATGCCGTGCGCGAACGCCATATGAATTTGCTGAATGACCGCGGTGTCGTCGCTCGGCGCTACCAGCAGATGATCTTGGCGCCGGTGAAACCCACCGTGATCAGTCCATGCTGCCGTGCGGCCTTCAGTGCGGCCAGAATGTTCGGCGAGCGGCCCGAGGTTGTCAGCGCGAGCAACACGTCGCCGCGGCGGCCGACCCCTTCGACCTGGCGCGAAAACACATGTTCGAATCCGTAGTCGTTGCCGATCGCCGTCAGCGCCGACGTGTCGGTGGTCAGCGCGATCGCGGCATAGGCCGGGCGATCTCTCTTGTAGCGGCCGACAATTTCGGCGGCGATGTGCTGGGCGTCGGCGGCGCTGCCGCCGTTGCCTGCGATCAGGAGCTTGTTGCCGGCGCGCAAGCCGGTCGCGATGACGTCGGCGATCTTACGCGCCGCGTCGAGCAGGCTTTCGTCCTGGCCCGCGCGCTCAATCGCGTGACGCGAAAGCCTCAGATGCGCGGCAATAGGGTCTTTTGAGGTTGGGCTCAAGCGTCGGCGTCCATGTTGGTTCGTCTTTGGTAATCACGACACCAAGCTCGTGCAAGCGCGTATCGTGCTTAATGCGCAGCAGCAACCAGCTTCATGACTTCCTCGGCCACGTCGGATGCGGGGATATCCCGCATACAGCGGTGATCGTTCATGGTGCAGACCGGGCGATGGCAGGGCTGACACGGCACGGTGGTCTTGGTTAGGATGGTTGCCGCCAGGCCATTGATCGGCGCCCAGTGATAAGGGCTGGTCGGGCCGAAAATGCCCATGGTCGGCGTGCCCAAAGCGGCCGCGACATGCATCAGGCCGGAATCGTTACTGACCGCAAGCTGTGCGGCCGCCATCGCCAAAACGCCGTGGCGAAGATCGGTGCCGGTGAGGTCGCGTACCCGCGCGCCGCCCGCGGCGACCATCTCGGCGGCGATTGCCTTCTCGCCGGGGCCGCCGATCACCCAAACGTCCAGGCCCCGCTCGGCCAAAAGCTTTGCGGCTTGCGGGTAATAACTCCAGCGCTTGGAGGAGCCGACCGATCCCGGCGCGAGCGCCACCGCGGCCCCTTGGCCGAGACCGTTTGTCTGCCGAAAACGCATCACTTCGTCGTGCGGCACCCGCAATTGCGGAACCGGCCATTCCCGCGGCCGGGCTGCGCCATCGGGCAGCGCCAGGACGGCATTCTTGTCGATATGGCGGGGCAGGGCCCGCTCGCCCCAGCGCCATCGGTTGAGAACGCCGAATCTGGCTTCGCCGACAAAGCCGATTCGTTCGGGGATTCCGGCCAGCGCCGGCGCCAGTGCCGACTTCCAGGTCCGGGGAAGGACCAGCGCCGTGGCGTATTTCTTGGCTTTGAGGGCCGCGGCGAGGCACCGTTGTTCGGCCAGCGCTAGCCGGCTGCGCGGCAGGTCCCAGACCACGCCGGCACGTACCCCCGGCATGTAATCGACCAGCGGCGCGCATAAGGTCGTGGTCAGGAGGTCGACTGGCCGATTGGGAAAGCGCTGATTCAGCACCCGCACCACGCTGTGGCCGCGGACGAAATCGCCGATCCACATATACGGCACGATCAGAATCGGCCTTGCATCGCTGGCGTCTTCCACAGCCACGGAATGGTCTGAATCAACGTTCATAATTTAAGGGGCCTACCCATGGCCGTCTCGGTAACGGCTCCGCGCAGGCACGTAAAGTCTCTAAACTCGGGTCTCAACGGCCTTCACTATGCGGGTTAGCCGAAGTTGCTTGGCGGGCCCGGTTAAGGCAAAGCTTGAACATCTCAACAGGCAGGTGCGGAATGCTGCTGGTGACCGGTGGGGCCGGTTTTATCGGGTCGAATATCGTGGCCGCGCTCAACGAGGCGGGCCGCACGGATGTGGCCGTCTGCGATCTGCTCGGCGACAGCGGCAAATGGCGCAACCTCGCCAAACGCCAGCTTGCCGACATCGTGCCGCCGGCTGAACTCCTGGCCTGGCTCGACGGCCGCAAGGTCGATGCCGTCATCCATATGGGCGCGATCTCCGAGACCACGGCGACCGATGGCGATCTCGTGATCGAGACCAATTTCCGTTTCTCGATGCGGCTCTTCGACTGGTGCACCGCGCATGCGGTTCCTTTTATCTATGCCTCCTCGGCCGCGACCTATGGGGATGGCACGCAGGGCTTTGCCGACGCCCCGTCGCTGGCCGCGCTGAAAACCCTGCGGCCAATGAATCTCTACGGCTGGAGCAAGCATCTGTTCGACGTGGCGGTGATGGAGCGCGCCGCGCGGGCCGAGAAGCTGCCGCCGCAATGGGCGGGCCTGAAATTCTTCAACGTGTTCGGGCCCAACGAATATCACAAGGGCACGATGATGAGCGTGCTGGCGCGCCGCTTCGACGACATCAAGGCCGGGCACGGAATCGAACTCTTCAAGTCGCATCGCGACGGCATTGCCAACGGCGATCAACGGCGCGACTTCATCTATGTCGATGACGTGGTACGGGTGGTGATGTGGCTGCTCGCGAGTCCGTCCGTTTCCGGCCTCTTCAATGTCGGCACCGGCAAAGCGCGCAGCTTCAGGGATCTGATGCTGTCCGCTTACGCCGCGCTGGGAGCCAAGCCCAATATCCGCTATATCGACATGCCCGCCTCCATTCGCGACAGCTACCAGTATTTCACCGAGAGCGAGGTCGATCGCTTGCAGCGCGCCGGCTATAACGGCGGCTTCACCGCGCTCGAAGAGGCGGTCACACTTTACGTCAAG
>NZ_JBEKRB010000160.1:0-4078 GCF_049519115.1 Bradyrhizobium sp. | reverse complement strand
TGCAGCCACACCGTCGTGAACTGGCCGACGATGAGAAGCACGGTGATCCAATGCAGGGCCATGCTCGTCGGGTCGAAGCGTCCGCTCTTCGCGGACGGCCTCACTACGACCATTCCTCGCGCGGATTCCAAATTTTCGATCATGACCATCTGCTCCAGTCTTCGTTCGATCGGAAGTTCGCTGCCGAGAAGACCTGGACGGCGACGACCTTATTCCGGCGCAAAATAATTCGTGTCGGAGGCGTGATCGCGACGCACGGCGCCCGTTCAAGCAGCCATTAACGCGCTGATAACCAAGACCGGCAGCAGGCCCAGGACGACCGCCCAGACCACGAAGGCGGCGACCATCGAGATGTCCTGCCTCCACATTGCCAAGCGTCCGATCGGATAATTGGAAGCGTGATTGGTGCTCATCGTCATACGTCCTGTTCATCTTTCCGCTGCAAGCTCGGCACCCGACGGCAAATCCCGTCGGGCCCGGATCTTCAGCAACCTCGGCAGATGCCTCTCACGATGCGGTCGACCTTCGCGTCTTCCTGATCGAGGCTCAGCCGAGAATCAGCCTCGAGAACATCGACTGCGGTTGGCTGATGGTGACCCATCGGCGCTGACCAGGGTTTGGTTGCCATTTCATTTCCTGCCTTCCAAGGGCGAACGGACGGCGCGGATGGCATGGCATCGGCTGCGCCGGGGTTAACGATGGATACGTCGCGCTGTTCAGATTTTGCAGATCCAATTTCTGTCCCCACGTGGGGAAGGTAGAGAGCGTATGCATCTGACTCCTGCGCAACTGCCTGTGCGAAGACAGGAGCCGCGATCGCGGTTGATAGAATTACGGACATGCTAAGAAGAAAATGGTTAGTCATCGTGTGACTCCTCTGGTCTTCATTCGCGCATAGGCGCTTCTGATCACCAGACTCCCGATGGATTCGAGATATTCCTGAATTCTCGACGATTGGATTTACTTCAAGCCATCGTGAAAAATGCGTTCCGCGCGTTCACGCATTGCAATGCGGATTGTCCGATGACAGAGGCGGCGGGCTGTATGCGTATGCGAGCCTGACGTTGACAACATTGTTTTGGAGCAAGGAATTGGAGATGACGGCCCAGGAATGTTGATAGCCGAATGTGGGACTTTCTCTTGGAGGCAGCGTCGCCGGTCACGCAGTTTGCCTGCCCACGGGCCTCATTGGCCTCCAGCCGTCATCCCTGGCGCTGGGACACTTTTATCTATTCATTGATTCATGCAGTCCATGGCGCCAAAGGGCATACCTCAGTGCTCGCCGCTAAAATCTCACTTCGTACTTCAAATGGATGCGCCGAGCCCAGGCAGAGAAAGCGAACTCCGGCCAGCACTATCGCAGTTGAAACAGTGGAAGCTGCACAAATCCAAATTAGAATGAGAGGAAGTGTCGGATATTTTCGTCATTGGGTAACGGCACTGTGGGCACGGATGCATTTCAATTCTATTAGATGAGAAGCAAATTAGCGACTCCGCTGGGGGCACGACACTCTCCTCTGTCGGTTCGGACGGTGACTTCCGGGCGATTGAGATCGGCGAATATAAAAATGAAGCGCGCAGTGCGGTCAGAGACCGCAAGCAAGACGTTTCCTAATCTCATCAACTCGCTTATCCAGCGCGCTGAATCTGGCGTGAACGCTTCGGTCATGAAGGCGGAACAAATAGGCAAATATTAGAAACCCGAAAAGCCAATGGTGGTGCTCCAAATATTGAAGGGCATCGTCTGATGCACCCCCGATGACGTTAATTAGCTTTGCCAGGGCGGTCATTTGAATCGGCTCGTGATGGTGAAAGCGTAAAACTTGCGTTGTGCATCGACATCCTTGCTGAGAGTGACTCGCGCTCCGTCGTTAATATTCCCGAGCGCTTAGGTTTCTAACCTTCTTTTCGACGAACGACCGCCTCACACGGCGGTGGTTAATCTTCTCCATGCCCCGCAGTGAGCGAGGAAGCCGTCAAAGAAACGCCTTACGAAGCTTACTGCGCCCGGGAAGGGCGGGAGTCGTCGAGCGGGATGACGTTCACTTTGCGAATCGCCTGTTTCAAAAGGGCCTCGGCAACGATAGCGACGTGCCACGAATATTTGTCCTGAACCTCGCTTGTGCAAGCGGATAGGACGCCCAAGGTGAGCACCTCATTTTCGATGCGGAGGATTTCGAAGGCTACGAAGAGGCGGTCGTACTCCTCAGCACCAAGGAAGTAGTTCAATCGAGCTTGAATGGCCTGTTGTTGGATCTTTGGCGGTTTAAATTGGTCCACTTGCAATAACTCATTATTGAGCCAAACCCGATGCTCCCTAGAAATTCCCGTAATGTCCCGCAGCCATATCAGTGACGCAGCACCTCCGGTTCAGGAAACCCTAATGTTTGACAACATGAAAAGAGCGAGGGGCTTCTCTTCAGATGGCGATGCAGTCTTGGAGGTGGGCGCCGTAAAACAAGACAACCTGATCGATCAATATGATCATGATAATTTCTTGACTTGGCTGAACTGAAGACGGCTCTTCAAATCGTCAGTTGGATGTCTTCCGACTATTAACAGTTGGGAATATTCGGCGATGGCTGCGGATTTAACCAACTTCCGAACGGCGTAGCGATACCAGTGTGATGCTGGCGCGGTAGGAATGAATCGGCGCCTCAAGGAAGTTGCTTCCGAGAGTTAGCTTGAATTCAGATTAGCGAAGTTGAATTGGTATCTTCAACGACTCGAAGAGTTGGCAAAGCTAACTCATGAGTTCTGCGAGGGCCCAATGGCCGCCAGCAGCGCGGTGTCGTCCGGCGAGCAAGCCTCGCTCTTGCTGCCGTCTTATCGACTTGGGGTGCTCGGTGCCGATGCCCCGATCGGTCGCCGCCAAGGCAGAGCAGGGCGGTTGCGCCGCGGTCGATAAGTGCCAAAACCCGAGTTGTTTCCGGCCCGGGAATAAAGCCTGAAAACCCCGAGTCTCCCTTGTGCGGCGCAATCCTGCGCCATCTGGAGCCCACATCAGGCTCCATAGGGAGAATACGATATGTCTAACGAAGGCCCTGACGATCGGAAGAAGGGATTGGGTCGCCGCGAAGTGCTGGAATGCATGGTGTGGGCGGGAACCGGTGTCCTTTGGACCATCAGCGGCGGTGTTCCTCACTCCGTCGGACTGATCGGGGAAGCGGCAGCCGCCGAGCCCGCTACCGGATTTACCTTTCTGCAAATGAGCGACAGCCACATCGGCTTCGACAAGGCTGCAAATCCCGATGCGCTCGGGACGCTGCGGGAGGCGGTTGCTAAGGTCAAGGCGATGCCGACCAAGCCGGGCTTCATCATCCACACCGGCGACATCACGCATCTGTCCAAGCCCGCCGAGTTCGACAATGCCGACAAGGTGTTCAGCGAGACCGGCGTTCAGATGCACTGGGTACCCGGCGAGCACGACATCATCGATGAGGACCGCGGCAAGGCCTATCTCGATCGCTACGGCAAGGGCGCAAAAGGCGCCGGCTGGTACTCTTACGACGATCACGGTATCCACTTCATCGGCCTCGTCAACGTCGTCGACCTGAAGGGTGGCGGCCTCGGCAACCTCGGCGCCGAGCAACTCGCGTGGCTCGAGGCTGATCTGAAAGGCAAGTCGGCCTCCACGCCGATCGTGGTCTTCTCCCATATCCCGCTCTACGTTCTCTACAAGGATTGGGGCTGGGGCACCGAAGACGGCCAGCGCGCGCTCGACATGCTCAAGCGCTTCGGTTCGGTCACTGTTCTCAATGGCCACATCCATCAGCTCGCTCAGAAGGTCGAAGGCAACATGACCTTCCACACGGCGCTGTCGACGGCCTTCCCGCAGCCGGCTCCCGGCTCGGCGCCGTCGCCCGGGCCGATGCTTGTCCCCGCCGATCAACTCCGCAGCAAGTTGGGACTGTCGACCGTTACGGTCATGCAGGGCAGCAAGCCGCTCGCCATCATCGACAAGACGCTCGCCTAATCGAGAGGACATATCCCATGCAAAATCCGATGAAACATCTCCGCCTGACCACGGGACGACTCTCGCCGAGCCGCGCCGTGGTCGCCGCGATGCTTCTGGGTC
>NZ_JBEKRB010000159.1:0-5906 GCF_049519115.1 Bradyrhizobium sp. | reverse complement strand
ATGATCGGCCAGACGAATAGCGAGGGCCACAATCGTGAGCGTCGGATTTGCATGTCCACCGGTCGGAAACACCGAACAACCCGCAAAATACAAATTATCAATGCCATGGGAGCGGCAGTTCTCGTCAACTACCCCATCGCGTGGATCGCGCGACATTCTGGTCGTGCCAATAAAGTGAAAGGTTCCGTAAAGCTCATCGTTTTGAACAGGCAAATCGCTACCCAACCAGGCCGAGGGCTGAGCCTTTCCCAGTCCAAGCCTTTGCAATACGTCGCCAATGTAGTCACTAAAGTGCCTCGCCGTGGTTCGTTCAATTTCAGAGATGCGCCAATCTACTTTGGCCCGGTTCATCCCCAATGAGTCCTTCATGTCCGATAGCGTCACCCGACTTTGCGGATTTGGCGCCTGCTCTAAATCGATCAAAATCGACACCAACGGATCTGGAAAAAGCAGCGCTCGACCGCGAACTCGCCGCCAAGTGTTTGCGGCAACAGAGTCCGCGCTACCCAAGACATTTGCGACATCCCGCAATATCCCCTGATAGGGTTTTCTTGTTCTGACCGCATCTTGCAATCGTGCTCCCGATCGCCAAGGCGATTCCGGTCCAGCGGCGTAATAAATCGCCGCGCTGGCGTTCAAAAGACCATGCTTGCGCTGTGCCTGTTCCGACAGGGCAAAGCCGAGTTCGTATTGAACGTCATCAGGTCTCAAGAAATCAGTGAACAGATTCTGCAACCGTTTGTCAGTCTGAGGTGTCGTTTCCAGCGTTGCGATACACCCTCGCGGATGTTGCGCGAGGTATCGACCAAGATTGTCAAATTCGTTTACCCTCTTCACGATGTTCTGTGGCGCATTGAGCAGAACACGAGCGTTCTCAATCCCGCCGCAACACAATACGAACGCCTTCGCCGCGATGGTCATCGACACATGCTTTAGCGAAGACACCGTGATCGTTTCGATAGACGAGCCGTCGGCACTTCCTACAAAGCTCGTCAGATTTGCATGCAGGAGAACATGCACGTCCGGATCGGCCTGAAGTTTCTGACGATAAGCTCGCCCCCAATCGAACCGCTTCCGAGGACCTGCCGACTTCCACGCCGACGGCGGCGTCTCGGCCGGCGCAATCCGCCATACGAACGGGTTGACGTCCTGCGAATGAAACTCCGGCAGTTCGACCCCGAGGGTGGCGGGCACAGCATCATCAGGTAGCCATGGTTCCAGAAAATTATTCGCGCGCTTTGACCTTTCGTAATAGGGGCGAAGGGTTTCGAGATCGATCGGCCATCCTGATTTCGGGACCCATTGCCGCGTCTCAAAATCGATCGGATCGAGCATGGCACATCGGCCGCCCCACGCGGGACGATGGGGGGTTGTGGTGCCTGTGGCAGAGCCACCGAATACGCGGTAGCGTCCCTCATCAAGGGTCACCGAATGCCCAACGTTATCCCCTTGGTAGAGCGCCTGGGTTTCGGGTTCGTCACCGAAGCCTCCTGACTCCACGAGACAAAGGCGAATACCGCTGCCGATGAGTTCGTTGGCGATCGTTATTCCGGCGGGTCCGGCGCCCACCACGCAAAGATCGAACGCCAGCGACTTCCCGCTCTCGAACTGCTGCAAATCCTCAATCACGATAGGCCATCCCCGCCATCCTTTGCTCGTACCTCACCGGCTCGTTTGCTTTCGCATTAATGCCAAAGGCCGCCGCGCCGGCCAACCCGCCTAATCCAAGGACTTGTTATAGCCGATCGAGGCGTTCCAATTGCACCATGCCGCATGGTCGAATGGCTTTTCATCGTTAATGATAACGGCAAGCTCATGCCATGCCTCCAAGCACACTGGACCATTCAGCTAGCTCGGGTGTCCAGGCGGGACGCCACGAGACCACGCGATAGCCTAAACGGCTGGGTTTTGCACGCTGCAGACCAGCGTTGAGCCTTTAGGCGGCTCTTGCGGTTAAAACCGAAACTGCTCGATTCCTCGGTCGCTCGAGGCTCGACAGCTGCGAACACGCCATTGCGGCAAAAACGAAAAATGGCAATCCGAGGTCAATAAGTCCACCGGAGGTGCTGGCCGTGATAAGCCATGCGATACAGGTCGATTTGGCTGCCTGCCGATAGGCGCTATTGAGTGGATCGGATTCGCCGCCGCGTTTGTCGCTAAACAGAAGCCGCACGAAGAACAGACTGAAAATCAGCGTCCCAATGGCGCCAAGACTGGCGAGGACGCCAATCACAAAACTTGACGCCCGCATACTCCCATTACCGACTCCAAACCCAAATGTGTCGTAAAAATTCTGGATACCCTGGCTGTTCCACAACGAGCGTTCGATTCCTGAACTGGTCGACAACTTATTGAACAGCAAGGTGTCAAGCAGACTGGAAAAATAGGCGGCAGCTGCATCATTGAGGAGAATGAGGATCACAGCGACTATTGCGATGATCGGTCCGCCAATCATGAACAGGAAACCTTGAGACGTGATCTTTCGGAACACAGCAGAAGCTAACACCTCAAAATAAAGATAAGCAAGCAGTAAGGCGAGGCCGACGTAAGCCGTCGTCGATGTTGAAAATACCAGCGCGCAAAGCGACAACAGCGCGAGAGGCAGTGTCAGGGCGGGACGAACGCCGAGCAGCCATAATTTGCTGTTGAATGCGAAATATCCCAACGTGGCCGAGCCGAATGAGGAGGCCTCGATAAAGGACCCGACAATTCTCTTAAATCCTGCGATCGAGTCGTCGTTTATCAACGAATAGTTGGCATTGCGAATGAACGACAGCAATTCTGTGGTATTCGTAAAAAATGTCACCAGATCCAGCATTGCAAAGATCAGGTTGAGGACCGTACAGACCAGCGCCGCGCTGCCTAGAACCCTTCTGCCGTCGTGCGTGCCCGCATATCCATAGAGGACAATGAAGCAAACAAAGTCTCCGATGAAGTAGATCGATTGCGTTAGATTGGACATGGCAGGAGCCAGCGCGAAGCTCGCCGCGGTATTGTCAGAACCGGTCACGGTGCGAAGCGGGAAGGTCGAGGTTTGTCCCTGGAATAGCCGCGGCATGACATACGCCGAGATGAGGGCATATATCAGTGTCAGCAGCAGCCAAAATCCCGCACGGCCGAACGTCAGTCCCTGCGCCGAATTCTTGGCATAGTTTCCGCTGCCTATCAGCTTGAAAGTCAGAAATCCAAGCAAGAGATGGGCAGGCGATATATTGGTGCCCCCGAGTGAGTCCAAAATGATAGCGGCCGCTGAACCTAATAGTGTTGAACAGAGAAAAACATAGACGATGAAGGCAGGTTCGCAGAAAATGCTAAACAGCCCAAAGCCGAGTGCAATGAATCCAATTAGCTCGATTGTCATGTAACTGCTCGTATTTTCTAACTGCTGTATTTTCGGTGAGGTGGGATCGCCACCTCTCGGCATTTCCGGCAAATTCAAACACCGCGGTATCGTATCAATACCCAAACTACTTAAAATTCCCGCTCGCGCGAACAGCCCGAACCCACGCAACAACCCGAACCTGATTTTAACTCACGGTTGAAGATAAAACGTTGCGATGTGAGGAAAACATCTATTTCGTCTAGCTGTCAATGTTGATCGGGCCGGGCCGTTCGAACTGAATTTGTCATTTGGAATGCGCGAGTAGTGATGGTTTGCCGCGGTCATTGACACGCCTTTCGCGCGTTTTTTGTGGTCGTGCAGTGGTACCGCCTCGCCGTTTCCCGATGAGGCATCGTCATTACCCATATTTGCGATTAACTTTTACAACAAATTGACCTGACCTAAATCGACGTTACATATTGATTGAATTATGTTTAAGAAACAGGCTTGCGTACTAAGTCATAATATCGAGAGGGTTCGCGGCGGTGATTGAGGATTTGAGGGAACTCGCTTCGGCAAAAATGCTTGCGGTTGATCTGTGCATTGTGGGCGGCGGCCCCGCAGGGGTGACGATTGCACAGGAATTGATCGGAGCCGGACTCGCGTCTTCGGCGGATCGGTGATCCGTTGGGGGGGCCGCAACGCGATGCTCGACCCCATCGACTTTAAGCAGCGAGATTGGGTAAGACACTCCGGATGGCCTATCGACCTTTCCGACCTTTATCCGTATTACGCCCGCGCCCAGGACGTTAACAGCTTTCCGAACAGGTGGTTGCCGTCGGACCCCCTTCCCGCGCCCATGAAGTTGCCTGGGTTTAAATCGGAAGACATTAACCCCTTTGTCTGGCGATACGCCCCATTGGGCTATCGCAAATATGTCAACCATGGCATAAAATATCGCCGTCGGCTGCAGCAAGATCCGAACACCTACGTTTTGTTGCACGCGAATTTGACTTCTTTCGAAGGAAATGAGGATGGATCGATTGTCAACGCCGTCACCGTCACCTCGCTGAACAAAAACTCGATCACCATCCGAGCCAAAGCGTTCGTGCTTTGCTGCGGCGGAATCGAGAATGTTCGTCTCGCGCTTCAGGCGCCAGACAGCGTTGTCAGCAAACTCAACGCATTCGATAATCTTGGAAGATATTTTGCACAGCACCCGCGCGGTCTCGTCGCGACACTCGACACGACCCCAGATACTGCAAAGCGTCTACAAAATCTCTTCTCGGTGTTTTATCGCCGCGGGGGGACCCAGTACGAGATCGGCTTTGCTTTGTCCGAGCAAGCCCAACGCAAGCAGCGATTGGTGAACGCTAGTGCGGCAATGTACTATGAGGCACGGCCTGAATCAGCCTGGAAATCTGGCTCCCGCTTGAAGAGCGCCTTAAAATCGAGAACGCCTTACAAGGGAATTTTTCGTGACGTCATCAACGCGGTAGGCGACGCGCCGACGGTCACGACAAACTTTGGAAGGCGGGTATTTCTAGGACAGCCGGCAATTCTTCCTAATCCCATGGTGACCATTATCGTCGATCTAGAGCAGGAACCAGACCCAGAAAGTCGGGTAACGTTGTCACACGAGAAGGACGCCTTGGGAATGAATCGCGCGAAGGTCAATTGGCGAATAGCCGAAATCGAACGCGCAACCGCACGCTATTTCAACACCCTGATTGCGGGAGAGCTCAAGCAATTAGGACTTGGGCAGGCCAAGGCCGAGCCGTGGCTCACCAGTAACATGCCGATTGGAAACGAAGACCTCTATGGCACCTACCACCATATCGGCGCGACCAGAATGTCGAAAGATCCGCATGACGGCGTCGTCAATGAGAATTGCCGCGCTCACGGTGTTAGTAATCTATACTTCGGTGGCTGCTCGGTATTCCCGACGGGTGGACATGCGAATCCGACTTTGACCATTGTAGCACTTGCGATTCGTTTGGCCGACCATCTTCGCGCCCAACTCCGAAAGGGGGCCCATTCTAAATGACGCTGTTGTGCTGGGTCACTCGGAATCAAGGAGCTTCTCGAACGGCCCGTTGGCGGGGCACAGGTGCGTCTCGCCTCGTTTTCGGCGGACGCGGATGTCAGCCGTGAGGAACTTGGGTATGCGGCTGCAGCGAATTCTCGCTTCAATCTGCGATCCCATTTCGTATCGGCTGCTATTGCACGTTTTCAAAGGCCACGGAATCTCACCGCAAAGAAACAATTCCACCCCGGATTCGATCGCCGATTTTGATCCGGCCGGTGACGTGCCGGCGCAACTCGAGGCGCGGCTACCGAAAATCATTTTTCATACCTGGAGCTCAAAACCAAACCTTTCGGCTAATTATTCGTACTGGCGGTGGAGCTTCATCGAAAAAAACGCCGGCTACGCATTTGTGTTGTGGAATACGATTGAAAATCGCGAATTTATCAAAAAACGCTTCGGCTGGTTTTTGGATGCATACGACAGCTACCCCGACGACGTATTTCGCGCGAATATCGTTCGGCTGTTCTTTTTGTACGCTTATGGCGGATTTTCCGT
>NZ_JBEKRB010000158.1:0-4106 GCF_049519115.1 Bradyrhizobium sp. | reverse complement strand
TGACCAAATGCCTGCGAACGGAGATCGTCGAAACCCGGGCAATCAACGTCCAGGGGGCGCCAGCGCCTACGCTGCGGGACGCCAATCAACCAGGGCTTTGAAGTGAACCCAGTTTTCGACTCTACGCCGCAACGTTCTGCTTTCCTCGCTAGGCACCACCTTGGATGCAGGGCAGGATGGCCAACGGGAAATACGATTGCATCTAACGCCCGGAGCTTACCCATGAAGTCGGTTCGGTATCTGTCCGCAGTTGCGGCTTTCTTGTTATTCTTCCAACCGAGTTTCGCTCAAAAGCTGGTCGATCCTAATACCGTCGCTCCCGAATTCCGCGCGGCTGCCGAAAAAAGGCGAGCTGAACAACTCAAGCTGAATGAATGCGCCAAAATGGCCAATGACGCGAAGGTGCTAAGAAGGGATCGAGCCGCGTTTATCTCAGGTTGCGCAGAAAGCAACAATCAGGCGGCAACTGGTGACGCCGTGAAGTAACCTTGACCGGCAGCACGCCCGGGGCGGCTTTCGCCTCTTGTGGGCTCCCGGATGACCGCGCTTGGTATCTTGGGCGTTTTGGTGATATGTGCCGCGCTTTTTTGTTAGGATTTTTAACAATCGTCGTTTCGTCGGGGCTTTTCATGAGGCTTTTGCGGGCTGTTATGTTGGCAACCGGTGGCGCCGCCGCCTACCCCTTCTGAAGGCCGCGTCCCGGGGGGCCCCAAACCTTGACCGTCCCCCCCTTACCCGGCCGCGGCGGTCATTTTGGCGGTAACTGACTTGGGGGAACATCCAAGAGCCCTTGCTATTCGCCCTTGTATACAAAGATTCACGGAACGTTCGATGAATAAGACGCTCCTGCGGGCTCGGATTTTTGCTCAGGGCCATAAAGCCTTCTCGAACGGGTGTTGCATTAAAACATCAGCCCGCGTCGAAATTGGATGTTTGCAAGGAAACTCTTTGACTGTGCAACCGGACCGTCGTTGATTTGCAATCAGGGCTCGCGAAGGGTGGTGTACAATGCGGGATGAATTCGCTTCTAAAAGCTTCCTCGCTGTTACTGTTGCAGGTGTTATCCTGCTTTTCTCTGGCGTGGTCGCTCTCGCATTCACCTAAACTATTAGTGCGCAGCCTCGGTCTCCGGCGCGATGGTTATCGCCCATGGGGTTTTTGATCACAGGAACGGACGCTTCCGGCCGGGTCATACTCCGGCGTGAAACAGCTGCGGCGGCCCTGAAAAAGGCCGCGGAATTAGCTGAGGCCAGCTATCGTGACATTGCGATTACGGCGCCGGACGGACACCGATATCCGCCAGAGGCGTTCGACCAGCTTTTGGCGGATGGCTGCGCTGCGAAATCTGATTGAACAAACTGCAGCCAGCCTAGACATAATTTTAGAAGGCGCATTAGTGATTTCCCCGGGATGACGTTATGACCGACCAACAAACGATGCTCCAAGCCATCAGTAATGCCCAGCGTATCCTTGAGGAATATCTCGAGCCCACCATACACGACTATGAGCGTCTGCTAAGCAGGTTAGTTGAGGTGCTTGACCGAAGCGAAGTGGTCACCGCGATTAGTCGGTTGAGGCAAGGTTACGATTTGTAGCTCGACGTGAGCGCGGGACCGAAGCCCCGTACTCTCTGATGCCATTTTCGCTTAAGCGGCCTCGCGTGCGAGGCCGATCGTTGCCGGTTGCGCAGGCCCCCGCCGTAGATGGTTAGCGGTTTCCTAATTCGCTGGCTGCTGTTGTTATTGGTCAATTTAGTCGGCCTTAAAACCTCCTCCGTACAATACGGAATGAATCATCTCGTTCGCAAATTTATATGTGATACGAATCCGGCGCGACCGCCATCGAGTCTGCGTTGATCGCAACCGGCATCGCGTTCGCCAGTATCGTGGCCGTGAACGGGCTTGGCACAAAGCTCAACACCAAGTTCACGTCAATCAATAGCTCATTGAAATAGGCGTGGACCTGAGCCTGTCTCGGTGCATCCGTCTCCGCGCGCCAAAAACGACCTTCCCGCAGTTGCATCGCGTTCAGGAATTTTGCGCCGACTATTTCTCGCCCTGCGTGCGCGACCCGTTGCCGGTTGCGCTTTGTCGCCAATCGGCGCAGGCGCTCCTCGTGCCATTTTTTGATCTTCGCGGCTCCTACAATGCAGTTTTTAGGGGAGTTTGATGTTGGTCATTGGTCATGACTGCACCGCCGTCCCGGAAAGAACGGCAACGGCGCGCGGCGGGATCGAGACACATTTGTCGGTGGCGTGCTAAGCACGCGCTGAGCCACTTTGCAAAGGCGAGCCGGTCGTGGTCCGCATGCGCCCCGCCCGTACTCGACGAATGGATTGCCAAATAAAAACAACCGTTTCCGTCGCACCCGGAGGCAGTTTGCAGATTAGTGGAACTATTAGTGCACTTGAAAAGCAAATAATGCCACTGACCAGGGGCCGGATAGTTGGCCACGACGAGCGGCGGTTGGTGTACATATTCTTGATGCTGAACGGAGATCAGCCGGTCCAATGTCAAATCAGCGACGCCGCCATGGACGAACTCCTGGGAATCAAGGGCTCGACGCCAGCTGCTCGGCAGGCACTTTTCTTGGAGCACCGCGACGATACAGAACGCATCGCTTCGGAGATTTTCGACGCAAGCGAGAGGCTGCCGGGATCGGTTGTGCGCATTTTTACTTAAGTACGTTGTGTGATCGGGTTTGATCCAATCGTCAAATCTGGCGGGCTGCTTTCGCAACCCCAATTCTCAGCTCGAACTGATTGCCCCAAATTTGCGCCATTCTGGGCGCCAAATTGCATTTCATATTAATGATTCGTGCCAAAGAGCCTCGCAATGAACGCGATCGAATTCCGCGAGAAGAAAAGCCGCGAAATACAAGAGCTCCTTGACAAGCTATCATCTCTCGAAGGCGCGAGCTTTTCGCCCGAAATCAAGGACCGCCTCTTCCGCACCTATCAGCGCCAAATCGAAAGGCTGACCACTATTGTGAATAGTCCAGCGTTCGAGCGACTCTGCTCGGGCTAAAGGCGAAAGCAAATAATTCCGGCAAGATCGAGCCATATTCCACACAACCGTGAGCGCAGCGCTTTGCAAAAGATGAACGCATATCAGGGCCTGCCATTGTCAAAGCTGCGTCCCGCCGGCAAAAGGGAACTATTGCATTGCAGGAATGGTAGCGAAGGGTTGGATTGAGGAGCAAAAACCAGCCGACGGAGGCGCTAGGTACCTCATCACGCCTGCAGGCGAGACAGCCCTAAAGGCGAAAATCCGCCTTCAGGACGTTGCCAAGCCCTCCCTCGTGGGTGGCTTCGCGCTCTGACTCTTTACATTCCCCCAGGCGCCACGAAGCAGAACACGGTATCGCTAGAGCTGAGGAAGATTACACCGTGACCCGCAGGATTGCCGCTATCGACTTTCAGTTTGGTGTTCGGCACGAGGATTCGCGTGCCGGGCTCGACATGGTGCCGGCCGAGTGGCCCATCATCGCGCATGTCCGTGATTATCGCAACATACCGATCCCCGTCGGTTTCAAATAAGTCGGCGTAATAGGCATCGGCAGCTCCGCAGCACGAAAGTGTCGGATTGTCCGGCTGCATGAGCGACTTGTACCAGCGCGAAACCGAGGCATCGCTGGATGCCCATTGCCCTAAATCGCGTGCAGACAAAAGCATTGGCGTGCCTAGCATCAACATTATTAGGATCGTGCCGAAGTGCTTCACGGGCTCACCTGAACCGGGAAGATGCCAAAGTCTGCGAAGCTGTAAATTGTTCCCCACCGCGACAGGCAGCGGTGACGATCCGTTCCGAGGCTAATACCCGCGCGAACCACCATCTCCCTCTTTCCGCTTTAATCCAGGGAAAACATCGCAAATGAGGGGCCCGAGGGTTAGCATTTAAGCAACAACCTGAACTGCAAGGCGCATATCGGACACACTCTGAATACGATGCCATTGACGCTCTTACTGCCCCAAATCCGCCCGATCCGCACTGATACCCCGCCGCACTCGCGGAGATCGAGAAGCTATGGGGCGTGTCCAGGGGGACACCAGGAGGTGATAAGCTCGACATTCTCGTCACGCTGGTCGAGACTATGAGGAACGGCGC
>NZ_JBEKRB010000157.1:0-4170 GCF_049519115.1 Bradyrhizobium sp. | reverse complement strand
GCCTCAAGGCCCTTGCGCAATTCGTCAGGCAAGCTCGCGACACGACCCTGTTTTGGGGCGCGATATTCGCGATGCTCGCCATCGCCGGTTTTGTCATGAAGATCAGCGAGGGATTCTCCCGCGGTTCGACCATACTGTTCTTCGTGGCAGGCCTTGCCGCATTGACATGCTGGCGCCAGTTGGTGGCTCGTTTGATCTCGACGGCGCTTGCGACCGGCTCCTTTGCCAAGAAAAACGTTATCGTCATCACCCAGCAAGACAAGAGCCTGTCATCACGATCGATGCAGGAGCTTCAGCGCTACGGCTATCAGCCGGTGAAGATCTGCGAAATCACCGCCCAGGAAGTTACGGCGCTGGGCGTCCCGGGTTCGCTGCAGGTAAAGCTCGCAGAGGTGATCGAGATGGCCCGCCACCAGCACATCGAAGATGTTTACCTATCGGTCGGCTGGCAGCATCATCGGGCGATCGACTCCATCCTCGACGCGTTGGCAGTGCTGCCGCTCTCGGTTCATCTCGTACCCGACGCGAGCGCGGCGCGATTTCTCAATTATCCAACCGCACATATCGGAAGCACCTGGGCGCTTAACCTGCGACGTCCGCCATTGTCGACCACCGAGCGCGCGGCCAAACGCTTCTTCGATGTCAGCTTGGCAACCGCAGGCCTCGTTATGCTTGCACCGCTGATGCTGATCACCGCATTGCTCATCAAGCTCGATTCCCGCGGTCCAGTGTTCTTCCGGCAAAGCCGTAACGGCTTCAACGGCCATGCTTTCAATATCTTCAAATTCAGGACCATGCATGTGCTTGAGGATGGAGCTGAGGTCCGCCAGGCAACACGCAACGATCCACGCGTGACCCGCGTCGGCCGCTGGCTCCGCCGTTCGAGCATCGACGAGCTGCCGCAACTTTTCAACGTGATCCTCGGCCACATGTCGCTGGTAGGCCCCCGCCCCCACGCGACGTTACACAATACCGAATATGAAAACCTGATCGCCAATTACGCATTCCGGCATCACGTCAAACCGGGACTGACGGGTTGGGCGCAAGTCAACGGCTACCGCGGCGAAACCAAGCTGATCGAGCAGATGGAACGTCGCGTCGAGTACGATCTCTGGTACATCAACAACTGGAGCCCGATGCTCGATCTCAGGATCGTCCTGCAAACCGCGATCGTCGCGCTGCGGCAGACGGCAGCCTACTGACGCACAAAGGGCCTCTCGGTGGGCACAGCCCGCTGGTTTTGAAGGCAGCTCGGCCCATTAATACTACCGTGACAATTGTGGCACGCAGCCGGCCCGTCCTGCTAGGATGGTGCATTGCAAAAAGACGGCAGCGGCGTTGCATTTTGTGAAAAAAAATCACTATGGCCAAGCGCGGCACGCTGATTGCAGATTCGAAAGAGAGCGGGCTACGTTTTTCGATGTCTTCGTGCGTCCGTGTTGCCGGCGACCAATCGAAGGCTGAGACGTAACCGCTATGCGTATTCTGCTCGTTGGAATCAATTACGCGCCCGACTTCATCGGAGTAGCGAAATATAATACCGAGCTTTGCGAGGCACTGACGTGGCTCGGGCACGAGGTGGCGTGTCATCACCGCCCCTCCCTATTATCCCAAATGGAACATTCCAGCTACCTACCGCAGCCGGGGCTACCGCTCCGAAGTCATCAATAATGTCCCCGTGACGCGGGCGCCGATTTATGTGCCCGCACAGCCGACCGGGGCCAAGCGTCTTTGTCCATCACGCCTCGTTTGCGTTGACGAGCCTGTGGCCGACTGTCTCAGCCGCGCTGGCGGCCCGATGTCGTCTTTTCGGTCGCGCCTTCACTAATGTCGGCAGCGTTTTCGGCGTGGATCGCGCGGCGCATCGGCGCAACTTCGTGGCTGCACCTGCAGGACTTCGAAGTCGGCCGCCTTCGATCTCGGCCTCCTCGGCAATAGACGGCTGAGAGCACCCATGATCGCGGTGGAACGGCGTATTCTCAAATCGTTCGGTTGTGTTTCGACCATCTCGCCGCAAATGCTCGACCGGCTGGCATCCAAAGGGGTGGACCGCGAGAAGATTTACGAAATTCGCAACTGGACCGATACAAGCCAGATCGCGCCAGGCGACAGGCTCACCGGCTTTCGGCGGCAATTGAATCTCGGTGCATCGCATTTCGTCGCACTCTATTCGGGCACATGTCCAACAAGCAGGGACTAGACCTGATTGTCGAGGCAGCACGATCGCTTGATCAAGCGGGCTCATCGATCAGGTTCGTGACGTGCGGCGAAGGCCCGCATAAGGCGATGCTGCAAAGTATGTCGGAAAGTCTCGGCAATATTCAGTTTCTTGGCTTGCAGCCGAGCGAGACCTTCGCTGAACTCTCGAAAACGGCAGATGCTCACCTGATCCCGCAACGGGTCGAGGCGGCCAACCTGGTGCTTCCCTCGAAGCTCGGCGGCATCTTCGCAACCGGTCGTCCTGTGATCGTGATGGCGCGGCCTGACACCGGACTTGCGGCAGAGTTAGCCGGAGGCGGCATCGTCATTCCCCCTGGCAACACCTCGGCGCTTGCGGATGCGCTACGGAATCGGTCCGGCCATGGCGCGATTGTCCGGGAAATGTCCGCCCCGGTAACCGTTGCTTCGTCTGCAACGCGTGCTAGTTTTAACAATCCCCTTAACTGAATCTTAGACGACTTCCGCCGAGGATCGGGCGAGGAGAGCCTTCCGCATGCTGATGGCCGTTCTTTGCAATTCACTCATTGGCGCCGTCCTAGGCATGCGCTTCAAGGTCCGGGTGCTGTTTCCGGTTGCCCCTCTCGCCTTCGCCGTGACGGCCGTCATCGTTGGATTGGCGCAAGCAGCCGTCGAGCCGGCGCTCCTTGCGGGCGTCCTTGCCGTTCTCATGATCCAGATCGGTTATCTCGGTGGCCTGCTCACACGGTGGTCCGTCGTCGCCGCTCGGACCTCACCGAAACGCTGGCTGCGTTCGACCCCGGCCACGCCACACGGCTGACATCTCATCAAGCCAACGCCCAATTAGAGGCGTGCATACAGCCAGCGCGTTGCGGCGTTTGAAGTTACGTGTATCGTCGGTTATTGCCATTTAAAATCCGGTGCGCGTGACTTGCCGATCGCCTTTTTCCTCCTTTCAGTACTAATCGCGCTTTTTCCTGTCCTGGCGATATGGGATGGGCTCGTCATGCAATCCCTGGCGGGAGCGCTCGCGGCCGTCACCATGGCTGCGGCCGGCGTAGCCGCGCGGGCCGTCGACGTCCAATTCGCCGCCCAGGTCACGCGGCGGCTCGGACTTGCGGCGGCAATTCCCGTCCTCTGGATGATCATCCAACTGTTGCCGATGCCCCTGCCGCAACTTTCTCACACCATCTGGATCAACAGCAACGAAGCGCTGGGCACCAAGGCGGGGGTCATATCAGCGTCGAGGCGCTGGCTTTCTAGCTCGCCAACATCGAGCTGATCCTCACGAGCGCCCTCGTTGCGGGAAATCACCGGCGTGCGGGCCGACTTTTCATCCTGCTCGGTGCGATGACAATCCTGACCGTCGTTGCGCTTCTCGCCGACCGTTTTTGCACGTCTTGGTCTTTGCACTTGGCAACCCACAGGACGTTCTTGGCGCTGCGAGTGCGCTTGGACTGATACTGTCGCTCACAGCTGGCGCTGTCGGCCTTGAGCGGGACGGAGGCCGCCGGACATTGCTGTTTGCAAGAGCGGTGTTCTGATCTGCGGGGCAGGATTGGCCGCCGCAGAGAATTCGAATATTGCCATTGTAGCCGCATTCGGCGCGGCGACTTTCGTGTCAATCCAACTCGACCGCCAACTGAAGCTGCCGGCCTGGAGTACAGCACTCCTGCTCGCGACGCTCGTAGTGGCAGCGGTCATGATCGTCGTGTGGCGCTTCGGTGCCGCGCGCGCGCCCTCGCCATTATTGCAATTCGCAACCGCCGCCCCGGCGGATTCGCTCGCGGTCGCACAGCGCCTTTTGTCAGACGCGGGATGGATGGGAGCCGGCGCGGGCACCTATGCGGTGCTGGTGTCGATCGGCGGGTCGGCATAGGGGGCGACCTTTTGGGTCGCTCCCCTGCCACACCACCCGGCATGCGGGTCCGCACCGGGCGGTTCGAGAGGTTGAGGTCATGAGAGACGGGGCAAGCCCAGCCGATCGAACCA
>NZ_JBEKRB010000156.1:0-4207 GCF_049519115.1 Bradyrhizobium sp. | reverse complement strand
AGGCGGATTCACCGGGCAAAATGGTCAAAACGCCATTTAAAACGGGGCGGAATCGGGTCTTGAAATATAGGAATTTCATAAATGCTGACGAACAACGCCGTTTCGTCGCTGCATCGCTCGGGGCTGACATCTCCCTTTCTTAGCTTCCCGCGGGAGAGGGGCGTCTCGGCGCTCGGCCGCCGTCTGGAGCATCACCGTAATGAGTCTAGATACGCCTTCGCGGTCTTCAAGTCGGTGGTTTCAAAACCCTCGTTGAAGCGATCGTACACCGACTGCAAAAGGCTGCGTGCCTCGGCGGTCCGACCCTGGTCATGTTGCAAGCGCGCAAGGCTTGTGGATGTTCGCAGCTCCCATGACAGGGCGCCTTGCTCCCGGGCCACCTCGAGCGCTGCAAAGAAGCAGCGTTCAGCCGTCGCTAGGGCTTGATCACCTAGATCATGGCACAGTAACTCGCCTTTGGTACGCAGGAGTTCCGGCACGAACCAACGCTCGCCGCCGCGCTCCGCCCTCTCCAGGGCTCGGTCGATCGTATTGAGCGCTTCGGTAAACTGTCCGAGCCCGGCCAAGCCTTCTGCCAGTGCGCCCAAGAATTCCGGGTAGCACATTGTCCATCCGGTTCTCTCGCACGTATCAAGCGCGATGCGCAGCTGGGCCGAACCTGCCTCGAACCCGCCGCGCCTGATGAGCAACTTTCCTTCCCAACAGTGGGCTAAAATTTTCCAGAAAGGTGCGCTAAGGCTTGTCGCGAGATCCTTCAACATCGCCACGGCCTGCGCCGCGGCATCGAAGTCACCCGTCATGAGTGCGAAAGGGTACGCCCCATAGTGAAGGACCCAGCAAATTGTGGGTTTGTGGCCCGCAGCTTGTGCCTCTTCGAGGCTTGCTTGGGCTTGGGCTACACCTTGGTCCACAAAGCCCCGCAGCCAGAGCACCCGCGCCATCGCCGCTCGGCCCTCCAAGCGCAAATCGTAGCGAGACCAGATCGTATGCCGTTGATATGCAGGTGCAACGAAGGCGCCAAGCATGCGTTCAAAGGAGTGGTGAGCCTCGCGCTGTTTGCCTGCATAATGCAAAGTGTTGCCCATGAGCCGATACGCGATTGGAGCGAGTGCCGGGTCGCCGGCGCTACGCGCGAGGCGCTCGAACCGTTCCGCAATGGATTGAGCCTCACGACAATCGCCAGAGTGGTGGCATACGCCATATAGAACAAAGAGAATCTCGAGCATGGCGCCCACGTCGTCCTGGCTCTTGGCGGCATCAAGCGCTTTGGCCAAGACCATCCTGATTCGTTCGTTCGATCCCATTGTATAAACCAGTGCAATTCCAAGCGAGACATGCAGCTGCACTGTGAGGGTCGCGCTAACGTCCGAATCGGACTCAAGGTGGTCCAATGCACACTCGATACGCTCACGGCACTCGACTACGAACGACAGATCTAACCACACCAGAGCGTACGCGGCTGTTAGGGCGACACCGATCGCCACATCTCCGACGGAAGAGAAGGACCATTCGAGGGCAGCACGCACGTTGTCGATCTCTCGCCCATAGCACGCCATGTCCTCGGCGGTTGGGAGCACCTGCGAACCATGCATGGCCGGCCCGACGAGGTCTCGAAAGTATTCGGCACAGCGGCGTGCAACCTGTTCGGTTTCGCCACTTTCGGCCAGTTTCTCGAGTGCATACGCACGTATCGTCTCGAGCAGCAGCCAACGACCGGTAGGCGACGATCCATCTAACGTCACCAGCGACTTGGCGACGAGATCTGCGATCTGCTCGTGGAGAACGGGACCGGCGTGACCTTTCTCGCTCATTACGGCGTTCGCCGCCTCAAGCGTGAACCCAGCGGCGAAGACAGCCAGTCGGCGCAGCAGGGACTGTTCCGGCCCGGTTAGTAGGTCAAAGCTCCAGTCGAGCGTTGCGCGCAGGGTCTGATGCCGTGGCAGTGCCGTTCGACGCCCACCGATCAACAGGTCAAATCGTTTGTCTAGGCGGGAAAGAACCAGTTCGGGTCCGAGCGTTGCGGCCCGAACCGCCGCAAACTCAATGGCCAGTGGGATGCCGTCGAGGCGACGACAGATTGCAGCCATCGCTCGTAGTTTCTCCCGGTGTGACGAGAATTCCGGGTCCACCGACTTCGCTCTGATGATGAAAAGCTGTACGGAGCTGTGTCTGAGGATAATGTCTGATTCCTCCTGATGCTGGCTCGGCACATCCAGCGGGTGGACGCGATAGACATGTTCGCCCTCGATCCGCAGGAGCTCGCGGCTCGTCGCAACAATGGAAGCAGCCGGACACAGACGCACGACCGTCTCCGCCAGTCGGGCGGCTGCGTCGATGACGTGTTCGCAATTGTCGAGTACAAGGAGAAGCTTCTTTCCTCCGATGGCGCGCGCGACGGACTCCCGGGAAATGTCGCCGCCGCCCAGCTTCAAGCCGAGAACGCGCGCGACCATCGACGGGACGAGACCGGGATCCGACAGCGAAACCAGATCAACCAGCCAGCGATCACCGTGGAAGGTCGGGAAGAGGCTGCGGGTAACCTCCAGAGCCAGCTTGGTCTTACCGATCCCTCCCGGGCCGGTCAGTGTGACCACCCGGTAGGCGGATAGAAGACCGCGAAGATGCCGCACGGCATTGGTTCGACCAATCAGCTCGGACGCAGCCGCAGGCAAGTTGGTCTGAAATGGCTCTGCCGGGCTTCGCATCGGTTCGAGATCAATGGAATCTACTGACGATGTGCACTCCTCACGGGATGTCCACGCACCGAGCAGGCGATAGCCACGACCGGACGCCGTCTTCAACATTTCACGATCACGACCGAGCGCCTTGCGAATCGCGGATATGTGAACTTGAAGCGTATTTTCTTCAACGATCACGCCCGGCCATACGCGAGCCGCGAGGTTGTCCTTGGTGACAAGCTCGCCGTCTGACTGAACCAGAACCTCGATGATGTCGAATGCGCGACCGCTGATCGGGACAGGCACTCCGCGCGCTCGCAGTTCGCGCCGAGCGAGATCGACCTCCCACTCGTCCAACGCATACACTCGTCGTCGACCTTCTGCGCGCACTCACGTCCCCGGTTCAGGATATCTTACGTTTCATCAGCCGCGTACAACAGAGCTTTACCCGACCGGCCACCCAAGCCCGACCAAACCAATCTCGTCTTGGAAGAATAGATGGCGCTGTCTCCCTCGGTAACCTATTCTACCTATGAAAATATCGACTGCCTACCACCCGATCTTCTTCACAGCTTCGTTGCGGTCGCGCAGACGAAGAGCTTCTCACGCGCCGCCGAGCGCGTGCATCTGTCGCACCACCGTCAGGCAACAAATCCGCCGACTTGAGTATATAGTCGGCAAATAGCTGTTCGAACGCGACACTCGAACCGTGACGCTCACGCGGGACGGCGAGGCGCTTCAGAATTATGCCGCGCGCATCCTCGATCTCATGAGCGAAGCGGTGGAGGAATTTCGCGCACGGGCCCTCAGCGGTCACGTGCGGCTGGGACTGTCGGAGGACTTCGCCTCCGCAGGCTTGACGGCAACGGTGGTCGGTTTTCTTAGCCGCAACCCCGAAGTCGACCTGACGACCGAGATCGGCATGAGTGGCGATCTTTTCCGTCGGCTGGACGAGGGACGGTTGGACCTTGTCTTCGCCAAGCGCCGATGTCATGCCGCTCGTGCTGCATCCCGAGCCGAGTGTGACGCGTGTAAGGGCGCTCCAGGATCTGGGCTTGGGTGTGAGTGCCTTCGCGCGCTACGTCATGCCGGACGGTTTGACGCGTATCACTGGCCCGCTGCCAAAACTCGACACTTTGGAATTCGTGCTCGATACGCCGAAGGTGATCTCCAAGTCTGTGGCGATGGCTCGAAGCCATCCTGGCCGTCGCGGCACGTTGAACTTTGAGTCTTAATTCCGATTGCAGCAACGCGTGCCAGAATGATGACCTCGGGCCCCGCGCCGCCGACGTTCAGTGCCCCGAGTTTTTCTTTCGCCATTGCGCCGGCGTTTCCGTCGTAAAACGCTTAAATACGGTCGAAAAGTGAGCTTGCCCTGAAAACCCCGCCCTCAGCGCCACTTCGACTAGTTGTGTGTCGCTTTCTAACATCAACGTCTTGGCGTATTCGATCCGCCGGAATAAAACATATTCGTGAGGACGATATCCAGTCGCGGTCTTGAATTGCGCGGCAAAGTAGATTCGCGAAAG
>NZ_JBEKRB010000155.1:0-4214 GCF_049519115.1 Bradyrhizobium sp. | reverse complement strand
TCACACGAGCAAAAAGTTTTATCCACTTTAACCGACCATCAGGCATTTGCAGCCGGATCTCGCATTCCTGATTGTCGAAACTTGCCCGTACCCGCGCGTGAACATCGGCTAGGACGGTGATGTCGTCTGGATAAACACGCTCGGCTATCATCGCAAAAGTCGGATCGGTATTCGGCTCAAACTCGAAGATGCGATGGAGTTGCTCGGAGAAAATCAACTCGGCCGTATCCAACTGCCACGAGAACGTTCCCGCCACGCTGTTTCGCTGACCTTCGCTGACGTAGAAGTCGCTCCGCCTGAGCTGGGCCTCATTCCCGATCATCTGCGTCACCTTTCATTAAGCCAACCGATATCGCAACAATTCCGCCTTACGATACGGGTCCCTCGAGAGTTACAGTGTCCGCCCGCTGCCTCCTGGAACATTCAACGTTGGGAAGATGTTACTTATATCAATGTATGAGGGATTGGCGCTCACTGGATCAGTGGTTCTGTGCTGTGATCGTTGTAGGAATGGCGTGGGTCCCAATGGGTAACACCGGACGCATGACGGGCTTCTGGCTCGAAGAGCTCGCCGGAACCTACTAGTTTTCAAGGGCGCGCGCGTCGACATCGCGTTCGCGTCGGCAACTGTGACCGCTGCTTGATCCCAAGATTCGTGAGGTTCTTCCTCGCCGTCGCCTTCGTGATAGATGTGGTCAGTGAATTGAACGCGCTTGAGGGTTTGCCTGAGAAGTTTCTCCCCTAGCTACGAAAGGAGGCACGATGACCACAAGCTTCCAAGCCGATATTCGTCCGCTTTTTACTGAGCGAGACATTCAGGGGATGATAAAGGGGTTCAACCTAGCGAGCTATGATGAAGTCAAAGCTCACGCAGCCGCTATTTATGACCGCATTCGTGGAATTGGCGGCGCTGTCATGCCGCCGCCGCCGCCAAGGGGCGACGGCCCATGGCCGCAATCCCGCATTGATCTGTTCGCTAAATGGGTGGCCGAAGGCTGTCCACCTTGAAGGCCCAGCAACGATGGCCGTTCTTGGTGGCGAACTCCGCGCACGTCGACCGATGGGGCACTGTCGAGACGTTCCGAATGACCCTGCGGATGTCACCTACCCTTGAGGCCTGTCCAACTTGTCAGGCAGCAATTGCCCGAAAGGTCAGTCGCCAATTGCTGCGGGCTTACCATCCCGACGTATAGGTCCATCACCAGTTGATTGGCCGAGACTAAGACGAATGCACGATAGGAGTGCGCGGCGTTTGCCATCAAAAATAGCCGTAGGACAATCCGCCCCGCGTCACAGGAGAACAACCATGAGTTCTACGTTAAGAGCAGTGAAGTCTGCCGCCAGCAGAGAGCCGTTGTCGAGTGTGGGTTTGTTCACCGATCCGGTGCGCAACAAGGGGACAGCCTTTACAAGGGAAGAGCGGCGCAAGTTCGGCCTTGAAGGCCTGTTGCCTCAAGCGGTCGAAACACTCGACCGGCAGTTGGAGCGCGTGATGGGGCATCTCGACGCGAAACCCACTGACCTCGAACGTTATGTTTACCTGGCGGCCCTCGCGGACCGTAACGAGACGCTGTTCTATCGGACGCTCATGGCAGACCCTGCGCGATTTCTACCGATCGTTTACGATCCCACCGTCGCGGATGCCTGTCTCACATTTGGGCATCTGTATCGCCGAGCTCGCGGCATGTATATCGATCGAAGCATGAAGGGCCGCTTCGCTGAGGTGTTGCGTAACTGGCCGACCCGCGACGTCCGTTTCATCTGCGTTTCGACCGGGGGCCGCATTCTCGGGCTTGGCGATATCGGCGCTAACGGCATGGGAATTCCGATTGGTAAGCTCGAATTATATACCGCCTGCGCGGCAATCCCGCCAGATTGCCTGCTGCCGGTGATGTTCGACATCGGTACCACAAATGAGGCGCTTCGTGCCGATCCGCTCTATTTGGGAATACGTAGCGCGCCTCCATCGGCGAACGAACTCGACGAACTGACCGAAGAACTCGTGCAGGGTGTGCAGGAGGTTTTTCCGGGCTGCTGTATCCACTTCGAGGACTGGAAAGGCACCGATGCGATCCGCATTCTCGAGCGTTATCGTGACAAGGTGCTTTGTTTCAACGACGATATTCAAGGCACCGCGAGCGTGGCGCTCGCGGGCCTCACAACGGCGCTGCAGATCAAGAACGAGCAATTGACGGACCAGCGCATTCTCTTCCTCGGCGCGGGCTCTGCCGGGATTGGCGCGGCCAATATGCTCGTTGAGGCGATGCACGGTAAGGGGCTTTCTCTCGAACAAGCTCGTTCTCAAATCTCGCTCTTCGATGTCAATGGTCTGCTTGAGCCCAGTCGTCGTGATCTTTCGCCTTCGCAGACGGTTTACGCGCACAAGGCGCAACCGTCGAGGGATCTGTCAAAGACTATCGAGGCTCTCAAGCCGACCATCCTGATCGGCTTCAGCACCAAGGGAGGCGCCTTCACGCAGCTGGTGGTGGAAACCATGAGCCGGCTGAACGACCGCCCGATTATATTTGCGCTCTCGAATCCGACCGACAAGGCCGAGTGTACAGCCGAGCAAGCTTATCGATGGTCGAACGGAAGGGCGTTGTTTGCAGCTGGCGTACAGTTTCCAGATGTGAATTTGAACGGCCAAGTTTTCCATCCCGGTCAGGCCAACAATTTCTACATCTATCCGGCGATCGCACTGGCGACTTACGTCGCTCGCCCGCGCCGGATCACCGATGCCTGTTTCGTCGCCGCTGCCGAAGCCAGCTCGGATCAGGTCGGACCGGAACTGCGGGCAAAGGGCATGTTGTTTCCTGGTCAGGCCGACATTCTCGAGATGGAAGTCACGACGGCAACTCGTGTGGCTGAGTTCATGTTCGACAATGGACTCGCGACGGTAGAGCCGCCACGTGACATCCGGGCATGGATCGAAGGGCAGCTTTATACACCCCGCTATTGATCCCAGCCCGCGTGCCGTGTCGACACGGATTTCTTCGCCGATCTGTTAACGGCTTCCTGAACACGTCAATACCAGAGAGAGCACCGTGATCAATCAATCATCTCCCGCGAGCGTTCAACTCCCGCGCATGTTGCGTGACGTCGCCGTCGGCATCGATGCGATCGGCGAACGGAGCGAGACGGATTCCATGGGCGCTATCGACGTGCCAGCCGATCGCTATTGGGGAGCGCAAACTCAACGTAGCCTTATTCATTTTTCAATCGGTGACGACCATATGCCGAAAGCCGTCTACCGTGCATATGGTTATGTGAAAAAGGCCGCGGCCCTGGTCAACGTCGCGGCCGGCCGGCTCCCGCGCTGGAAAGCCGACGCGATCATTCGCGCGGCCGATGAGGCGATTTCCGGCAAACTCGACGGTCACTTCCCGCTGTATGTCTGGCAGACCGGCTCCGGGACGCAATCGAACATGAATGTTAACGAGGTGTTGTCGAATCGGGCCATCCAGCTGCTTGGCGGAAAGATCGGAAGCAAGTCGCCGATCCACCCCAACGATGACGTGAATCTCGGGCAGTCTTCCAACGATACCTTCCCGACAGCGATGCATATCGCTGCCATGATCGAGCTCGAACAGCATCTCCTGCCCTACGCGGAGCGGCTGGCAACGGAGATCGAGACGAAATCCCGCGAATGGATGGAGGTCGTCAAGACGGGGCGGACTCATCTGCAAGACGCCGTACCGCTAACGGTGGGGCAAGAATGGTCCGGCTACGCCAGGCAAGTGCGCGACGCACTTGTCCGGATCCGCGCGTCCGAGGCCGGTCTACTCGAACTGGCGGCTGGAGGCACCGCGGTCGGCACAGGTTTGAATGCGCCGCCGAATTTCGGTCGGGAGATTGCTGCCGAGATCGCAAAATTGACCGGGTACCCATTCATTACGGCACCGAACAAGTTTGCGGCACAAGGCTCTCTCGACGCGATGGTAGCTGCGATGTCTGCATTACGCGGATTAGCTGTTGCGTTGATGAAAATAGCCAACGATATGCGGTGGCTAGCGTCTGGCCCGCGCTGCGGACTCGGCGAGTTGTTGTTACCCGAAAACGAGCCCGGCTCGTCCATCATGCCGGGCAAGGTCAACCCGACGCAATGTGAAGCAATGGTGATGGTCTGCATCCAGGTCATTGGCGAAGACAATGCCGTAGCTTTCGCGGGCAGTCAGGGTAATTTCGAGCTCAATGCGATGCGTCCCATCATTATA
>NZ_JBEKRB010000154.1:0-4325 GCF_049519115.1 Bradyrhizobium sp. | reverse complement strand
ACACCTCGATCTCAGGACGGGGCTCTCAAACCCGCCAGCGCTTTACCCTCGGCGGGCTTCCGCTCTCTCGGCCTTTGCCCCCGCGCAGCGGGCTGGAGCGCAGCGACTTTGTGCTTTGGCACGAAACCGTCAAAGCGGTGCTGTCACCGCAAGTCCGCTATGAGGAGGCGAACGGACCTAGCTTTGTTACGGTCCGAGGACCGAGTTTGACCCAACTGACATTCCGATTGTTCCGTCTCGGTGGTTTCGGTGGTTTCGGTGGTTTCGCCCAAAACGGTCCCCTGCGGTGACGGCAATTCGGCCGGTCGCGTTCGCCTTTTCAGCGAGACTAGGGCGTAGATGACTCGGGGTTTTCAGGCGATTTTTCCCCGAACGGTAGTAGCATGCAGAAGACAGCGCCGTGGGGTGCATTCGGCGTAGCCCATAGTCGGCCGCCATGGTTTTGGGTGATCGAGCGGCAAATCGCTAACCCCATCCCCAAGCCACTGGCCTTGGTCGTGTAGAACGCTTCAAAGAGGTGCTCGGGATTAGCAGGTAGGCCGGGGCCGGAATCGCTCACAGCGACAATCACGCTGCCCGGCTCGGCCTCACTAGTACTGATTAACAACTCGCGCGGTCCCTCGGTGACGTCGCTCATCGCTTCTATCGCGTTCATGATCAGGTTGAGGATGACCTGTTGCAACTGGACTCTATCCCCCACAATGGGCGGCAATCCGTCTGACAGCTGCATCTTCACCAAAACGCCATGCTCTGACGTTGCGACACGGGTTAGTCCCATAATCTCCAAAATGGCTTCGTTTATCTCCACGACTCCGTTCTGCGGCGGCGGCTTTTGGGAGAAATTACGAATCCGGCTCACAACGTCGGCGGCCCGCTTGCCGTCTCTGATAATATGGTCGATCGCCTGTCGCGCCTCTTCCAGATTTGGCGGCAGACGGTCGAGGAAGCGCGCTGCGGTTCCGGCATTCATCAATGTTGCAGCGATAGGTTGGTTGACTTCATGGGCAATGGAGGCCGATAGCTGGCCCATTGTCGCGATCCGGTTCGCGTGAGCCAGCTCCGCCGCGGCCTGGCGCAGAGCCTCTTCGGCCCGCTTCTGGTCGTCGATGTCGGTCGTCGTACCGACGAATTTGAGGACTTTTCCTTCCGCATCGCGAAGGGCCAGGGCTTGCTGGAGATGGCAGCGATAGACGCCGTCCTGAGCGCGGAGAGACCGGGTTTCAAATGCGAATCCTTGTCCCGAGCGCACGCCCTTCCAAAAGCTCTTGGCTGCGAACTCTTGATCTTCGGGATGGACCGCGGTCATCCAGGCCTCTGGATGCGACCGGACAAAATCGAGTGTCTGACCGGCGAACTCAAGCCAAACTCGATTTACGAAATCCGGCGTCCCATCGGGCTTGAGCGTCCAGGCGCATACAGGGAGTTGCTGCAGCAGTTCGTGGGAAAGCATGCCCAAAGCCCCATCAACATGGTCGCACAGAGTGTGACCTGCTTTCTCACAACCCCATCCAAGACCGCAACCCCCAACAACTGCCTCGAAAAAAAAGTTAAAGACCACTCATACGTTGGTATGACTAGCTTCTACGAAAGGTCGAACGGCAGTGCGTGTAAAGACCTCCCACTCGCAGCGACCGTTCGAAGGACGATGTAGGCCATTGTCCCTGATCCGCTGCTGGAAGGAAACGCAAACTGACGCGGTTTGCTGCGCTGCGTGAGTCTGTTCCTGGCGGACAGTGTTCTCTAATTCCGGGTCTGGGTGTCAAGCCCTCCAATGACCATCCTTGGAAGGGTGTTTTTTCACGGCCAGGACCCACTACGGACTTCAGCCTGGTCGCCATTAATCGCAGCCCGTTTCTCGTTCGCTACATCAAACACCGTTTGGCCGCAGTCCGATCCATGTCGTTCGCAGCGCGAAGCCGCCGTGCTGATAGAAAAGCCAAAGGCTTTGGATGCGGCTTGTCCCTTGGTCTCCGTTGGTCGGCGTTACTGCCCCGTAATCTTAAGGTGTCGGCTTTTGACATGGATCAAATAGACCGCCGAGCTTTCGTGGCTTGAACTACGGAATGATCCTGTTTCCGTCCGTCAGCGAAAGCCAATTTGATGATGACTGAACCAGCGCTGCCGATTGCCGAGCGAGCGCGCGTCGGCGGCAGCGTCGCGCGCCTATGCGAGCGTGACGTCGCGGAGCGGCCCGAGTCCCATCCAGCGCTCGCGGCCAGTGATCGGCGAAGTGAAGCGGAAAACCCAGCTCTTGTTGCCACTACGATCGACGTCGAGCCGAAGGCCGCCGCCGTCGCGCAGCTTGTCGCCGGGTTTCGCGTTCTTCACCTGAAGCGCCGTCAGTGTCATGGAAAGTGTCTTCCGAATTCCACGAGCCTACCCCCGTTTAGGACGTGGATTTTGGGCTGTCTATGTGAATACACAGATATACCAATAGAAAAGAACACCCCGGTAAAACAAAGGCTTCGGTGTCATCTGTGAATATGGGTGAACGTCGGTAGATAGGCTTTTGGTAGCGGGGGCTCGCTACGGTGTTAACCCCCGACAGTCCATTCCCGCTTTCCCGTTTCAGTGTTAAACCGCTCGGCGAATACCGCTAGATGACTCAGAATTGACCGCTGGCGCGTTTTGGTTTGTTTCCGCACTCACACCTTTCAACGCGCAAAAACGAATCGATGACTCGCTAATGCGTTATTGTAGGCCCTCCCCCCGGCTCCAATAAGGGACCTCGACTGCCACCTAGCCAAATCGTCGTGAGAACCGCTTTAACCAGCCCCCGTTTTCCGAAGGCACGACAGGCGGCGACGCATCAAGCTTCGATCTGACCTCCAATTCGGCCAGCCGATCTATCGATTGCCGAATAGAGCGTGGCACCCTCTGCCGCCCTTCCAAGGAGTGCATCGTCCGTAGACGTTCGGCGACTTCGGTGCGAATGGCCACATTCTGCTCTTCGTCGATCTGGATCGGAAATGGCATGCGACGCCTCCTGGACCTTCTGTCGCTGGAAAACGGCCCCAGCTCCGGGGGAAAAGCTGGGGCCGATATTTTACCGGATAGCCGATGGGGCGCAGGGGCGTTCCGGCATTGAACCAAGCGTATCGAAGCGCAAATCGTTCCTCGCTCAAACAAGACGACCCGCCAAAACGGGATTCAGGAGCGGCTAGGGTATAGAAATAAGATAGCGCAGAGGAACCTTCGTCCGAGCGCAGACTTGCCCCGCCAGATCGATCACGGCCAAGGAATTTCAAGATGAATTTATCAGGTGAGAGTCTGCTTGTGATCTTGATCGTAGGTATCGTTGCTGGCTGGCTAGCGGGTCAGATCGTTCGCGGCGCCGGTTTCGGCCTGATAGGAGACTTGGTAGTGGGCGTAATAGGCGCCTTCGTGGCCAGCTTGCTATTTCCCCGCTTAGGATTTCATCTTGGTACAGGTGTTGTCTCGGAAATCATCTCTGCAGCCATTGGCGCGATTGTGCTGCTACTAATCCTCAGGCTTGTCTCCGGTCGAGGCAGGTTAGCCTAATCCCTACAAGCGCCCGGACATATCGCAGAAACTACGGCTCCTGCTCGTTTCAAGAATCCATACGCCTACCGCGCTAGCTGATCCACAATGAAAGCCCCGGCGCCGTAATGGTACCGGGGCACTTCTTTACGGATAAGCCATGTAGTAATCGTCAATGGACTTGGTGGTGCCCGGAGCGCTCCAATTCCAAGAGCTTTCGTTTGAGTATTTCGGAGCGCCCTTGAGCCTATCCTCGGTGATCCCGGCGATATAGCCACCGAGATTGGTATCGTATTTTAACGAGTGCCAAGGCAAGGGATAATAGTCGTCGCCGATACCGAGGAAGCCACCGAAGCTCAGCACGGCGTAGGACACCTTGCCGGTGCGTTTATCGAGCATCACTCGCTTGATCGAACCGATCTTCTTGCTATCCACACCGTAGACGGCAGTTCCCTCGACCTTGTCGCTGCCAATTAGATTGCCAAATTCACGGTCGTCGTCAGTGGGAGCTAGGTTAGGCATCTGATCCCTCCAATGGTTAGTTTGTATGATCTAACCGAAAGGGAGTGAGAACGTTCCTAGTTGCGACGCCGAGGCTTTTTCAAACTACGCGGCGATTTTCGCAAATGTCGTGGGAATAATGCGAGCTATCTGACAACACTGAAACTGCCGCAATTTTCAGGGCCTTTGGATCGCGCTCTCCCTTAGAGCCGGACTGAAAAAGAAGCTGAGTGATTTCAGCCAGTTGTGATTCCTTCGGATTTGCAAAGATTCGAGGGAGAGCACGATGGCCTGGACTGAAATCACTCGCCGACATTATAGGC
>NZ_JBEKRB010000153.1:0-4804 GCF_049519115.1 Bradyrhizobium sp. | reverse complement strand
GCCGTGCTCGGCGGCGTCATCATCGGGCTGCTTGAGAACATCGCCCAATATGTCGACAGCGAATATCTGCACTGGGGCAATCTCTATGAGATTGCGCCGTTCTACGTGATGATCATCATCCTGATGATCAAACCGTATGGCCTGTTCGGCACCAAAGACATCGAGCGGGTATAATATGGCGAGCCCTTCCCTCATTCCATCCGGCGACTTCCGCACCTCCTACGCGGCAGACACCACGATCTTTCCGACCGCGATGAGCCGCAACTTTGCAATAATCGGCATCATCCTCGCCTGCTTCGTGCCGTATCTGCTTTCCAATTACTGGCTCAGCATCTCGATCCAGATCGGCATCTTTGCCATTGCAGCGCTCGGCCTCAACATCCTCGTCGGCTTCACCGGACAGATCTCGATCGGCCATGCCGCGTTCTTTCTGTTCGGCGCCTTCACTTCGGCCTACATCTCGAACAACCTGCCGATCCCGGTGTTCTTCGCCATTCCGATCGCCGGCGTGGTCACAGCGCTGGTCGGCCTGATCTTCGGCGTGCCGGCGGCGCGGCTGAAGGGGCTTTATCTCGTCATCGCCACGCTTGCCGCGCAATATATCCTGCTCGATTTCTTCTCGCGCGCCGAATGGTTCTCCGGCGGCTCGGTGCCCGCCAGCGCCAATCCGTTCTCGGTCTTCGGCTATGCGTTTCGCGGCGACCGGCAATATTTCTACGTCGTGCTCGCTTATCTCGTGGTTTGTTTTCTGCTGGTCACCAACCTGATGCGCACGCGCGACGGCCGCGCACTGGTCGCGATCCGCGATCATTATCTCTCCGCCGAGATCATGGGCATCAACCTGACGAAATACCGGACGCTGTCATTCGGGCTTGCGGCATTCTTCGCCGGCATCGCGGGTGCGCTCTATGCGCATTATCAGCTCGTGATCTCGCAGGAAGGGTTCGGCATCGAACGCTCGATCCTGTTTCTGGCGATGATCATCATCGGTGGCACGGGTTCGATCATGGGCACGCTGATGGGAACGGCCTTTGTGGTGCTGCTGCCGGAATCGATGGAGTGGATCAGTACGACGCTCAAGGGCTCCGCCGTCGACCGCGCGCTTTCGCTCAACAACAACATCACGTTTTTGCGCGAGATCACCGTAGGGCTGATCATCATAGGCTTCCTGATGTTTGAGCCCGATGGGCTCGCCCATCGCTGGCGGCAAATCAAGATCTACTGGAAACTCTACCCGTTTTCGCATTGAGCTTGAGACAAGCGAGACTAAGATAACACTTAAAATATATAACCGGAGGAGACACCATGACCCTGAAATCTTTGGCTAGCACCGTTTCGTTGGCGGTGATGCTCGGCGGCGCGGCATCGAGCGCACAAGCCCAGATCGCCATCGGCCATCTCGAAGATCTCTCGGGCGGCACGTCCGATGTCGGCACGCCCTACGGACAGGGAGTTGCGGACACCTTCGCCTGGATCAACAAAAATGGCGGCGTCGGCGGCAAGCAACTCGCGGTCGACAGCAACGATTACGGTTATCAGGTGCCACGCGCGATCGCGCTCTACAAGAAATGGTCCGCGCCCGACAGCAAGGTCGCAGCGATCATGGGCTGGGGCACGGCGGATACCGAGGCGCTGACCGGCTTCCTCGCCCAGGATAAAATTCCCGATCTTTCCGGCTCCTACGCAGCAGCGTTGAGCGATCCCGAAGGCACCAGCGGCAGGGCCAAGGCCGCGCCCTATAATTTCTTCTACGGCCCGACTTATTCGGATGCGCTGCGCGCCGAGCTCACCTGGGCGGCCGAAGACTGGAAAGCCAAGGGCAAACCGGGCAAACCGAAATTCGTCCATATGGGCGCCAACCACCCCTACCCCAACGCCCCGAAAGCGGCCGGTGAAGCGCTCGCGACCGAACTCGGTTTCGAAGTGCTGCCGCCCTTAGTGTTTGCACTCTCGCCCGGCGATTACAGCGCGCAGTGTTTGAGCCTGAAGAGCGCCGGCGCCAACTATGCTTATCTCGGCAACACGGCTGCCTCGAACATCTCGGTCATGAAGGCCTGCAAGACCGCGGGCGTCGATGTGCAATTTCTTTCCAACGTCTGGGGCATGGATGAGAACGCCGCCAAGACCGCGGGCGACGCCGCCGACGGCGTGATCTTCCCGCTACGAACAGCAGTGGGCTGGGGCGGCAACGCGCCGGGCATGAAGACCGTGGTGGAGATTTCCAAAATGTCTGACCCGACCGGCAAGGTTTATCGGCCGGTGCATTATATCGCCGGCGTCTGCTCGGCGCTCTACATGAAGGAGGCGCTGGACTGGGCCGCGAAGAACGGCGGGGCGACCGGCGAGAACGTCGCCAACGGCTTTTATCAGAAGGCCGACTGGGTGCCGGCCGGAACGGACGGCGTCTGCAATCCCTCGACCTGGACCGCGAAGGACCATCGCGCCACGCTCAAGGTCGATCTCTATCGCTCGAAGATTTCTGGCGCGACCGATGGCGACATCAACGATTTGATGGCCAAGGGCACGATCAAGCTCGAGAAAGTCAAGACCGTCGACCTGCCGCGCAAGGCCGATTGGTTCGGGTGGTGATCGCTTCACCCTCCCCCTGAAAGGGGGAGCGCTGGGTTGGGGGTCCTCGCATGACCCCTCCCGTCTCGCCCAAAGCGGGCTCGCCGACCTCCCCCTTTCAGGGGGAGGTGATCAAGATCCCGCAATATTCGAACGAGGTTTTGCCGGTGGAATCCTCTCTCGCTACGGCCGCAAACACAGCGCCCCACACCACCCCCGCCCCGCTCCTCGCGGTACGTAACATCGAAGTGGTCTATGACGACGTGATCCTGGTGCTGCGTGGCCTGAGCCTGGACGTAGCCAAAGGATCGATCGTGGCGCTGCTCGGCGCCACTGGCGCCGGCAAATCGACCACGCTGAAATCGATTTCTGGCCTGCTCAAGACCGAAGACGGCGAAGTGACGCGCGGCGAAATCCTGTTCGACGGCGAACGGATCGACGGCATCGATCCCGACAAGATCGTCCGTCGCGGCATCTTTCAGGTGATGGAGGGCCGCCGCATCATCGCCGATATGACGTCGCTGGAAAACCTGAAGCTCGGCGCCTTTACGCGCAACGACAACGAGGTGGCCTCCGATATCGACATGGTGTTTAAGTATTTCCCGCGCCTGAAGGAGCGCACGGGATTGGCCGGCTATCTCTCCGGTGGCGAACAGCAGATGCTGGCGATCGGACGCGCGCTGATGGCACGGCCGAAGATGATCCTGATGGACGAGCCCTCGATGGGCCTGTCGCCGCTTCTGGTCAAGGAAGTGTTCGCCATCATCCAGGAGATCAACCGCGACCTCGGCGTCACCATTTTACTGGTGGAACAGAACGCGCGCGCTGCGCTCTCGGTGGCTAGTCATGGTTACATCATGGAACAAGGCAAGGTGGTGCTCGACGGCACCGCGGACGAATTGCGCGACAACGAGGACGTCAAGGAATTTTATCTCGGCGGCGCCGGCGATCAGCGCAAGAGCTTTAAAAACCTGAAAAGCTTCAAGCGGCGGAAGCGATGGTTGTGAGCAGCCGTCATGGCGCATCGAAGATGCGAACCCGGAATGACCGCTAGAGGCAATACACAATGACCGACCACTACGACGCCCTTGAAACCCGTGATCCTTCGATGCGCGAGGCCGAGCTGTTCTCCCGCCTCCCCGCCATCCTGCGCAAGGCGATGGAAGCGCCCGGCTATGCCGAACATCTCCGCGGCATCGATCCGGCGACGATCACCAGCCGCAGCGCACTCGCAACACTGCCAGTGTTGCGCAAATCGGATCTACCAGCGCTGCACAAGGCCACGCCACCCTTCGGCGGTTTCGTTGACAAGCCGCCAGGGGCCTTTGCGCGGCTTTATACGTCGCCGGGGCCGATCTTCGAGCCGGAAGCCACACATGCCGATCCCTGGCGCGGGGCACGGGCGTTGTTTGCGGCCGGCTTTCGCGACGGCGATGTGGTGCTCAACACGTTCAGCTATCACCTTACGCCCGGCGGCTTCATCTTCGACACCGCAGCACGCGCGCTTGGCTGCGCTGTCATTCCCGCGGGCCCCGGCAATACCGTCTTCGATCCAGCGGGCGGTGGTTTCGGGTGCTGCGTTTCCGCCTTCGTTGCAGAAGGAGATCAAGTCGCACGGCATCGACGCCTATCAGGCTTTCGGCACCGCCGATCTCGGCCTGATTGCCTTTGAGACCGCCGCGCGCCAGGGCCTCGTGGTGAACGAGGACATCATCCTGGAAATCGTGCGGCCGGGCACCGGCGAGCCGGTTGCCCCGGGCGATGTCGGCGAGATCGTCGTCACCACGCTCGATCCCGACCATCCCTGGATCAGGCTGGCGATCGGCGACCTCACCGCGGCGCTGCCGGGTGCAAGCCCGTGCGGCCGAACCAATGAGCGCATCAAAGGCTGGATGGGCCGCGCCGACCAGACCACCAAAATCAAAGGCATGTTTGTCCGGCCCGAGCAAATTGCCGAGATCGGCAAACGTCACCCCGAACTCGGGCGATTGCGCCTCGTCGTTCAGCGCGACAACGAACAGGATGTGATGGTACTGAAGTGCGAATCCACTTCAGCCAACGACGCGCTGAGCAACGCGATCGCCGCCACGTTGCGCTCGGTCACAAAGCTCAGCGGCACAGTTGAGCTGACCGCACCTGGAAGCCTGCCGAATGATGGCAAGGTGATTGCGGACGAGCGCTAATTGCGACATCACAGAATTGGGTTCGTTTTGCAAAACCGCAAAGAAAGTTAAAA
>NZ_JBEKRB010000152.1:0-4363 GCF_049519115.1 Bradyrhizobium sp. | reverse complement strand
AGGTCATAGACCTCAAGATCGATGGTCAGTTCGGTAAAATCGGGCGAGCGGCGGGACATGCTGATATTGTCGATATTGCCGTCGTGCTCGGCAATCACCGTGGCGACCTGGGCGAGGCTGCCGGGTTCGTTGACATTGTCGACCATGATTCGCGCCGGAAAGCGTTGCGGCGTCGTGTCATCGACATCCCAGCGAACATCGAGCCAGCGCTCGGGCTGCTCCTCGAAATCCTTCAGGGCCGGCGACTGGATCGGATAAATCGTGATGCCCTCGCCTGGAGAGACGATGCCGACGATACGGTCGCCCGGCACCGCGCCGCCATTGGGCGCGAACTTGACCGGCAGGTCAGAATTGATGCCGCGGATCGGAATCGCCGAGAGGCTTCGCCCGGTCCCGGCCGGCTGGCTCGCCTTGAGCTTGTCGGCGGGGCCCTTCTTGGCGCCGTATCGCGCCAACCTCTCCTCCTTGTAGTCGGGATACATGGCGCGCGCGACGTCGGAGGCCTTCATTTCGCCGCGCCCTACCGCCGCCAGCACGTCGTCGATCGTGGCCCGCGCCAGCCGCGGCAAGGCCCCCTTCAACTTGTCGTCGGCATATTCGATCTTGGCGCGCGCAAACAGCCGCTCGACCAGGCGGCGGCCGAGGCCGGCATATTGGTCGCGCACGGCGGTGCGCGTCGCCCGGCGGATCGCCGCGCGCGCCTTGCCGGTCCGCGCCAGCGATTCCCAGGCCGTTGGCGGCGACGACTGGGCGTCCGAGGTCAGGACCTCGACTTCGTCGCCGTTCTGCAATTCCGACGACAGCGGCGCAAACTTGCCGTTGATCTTGCAGCCGACCGCACTGTTGCCGACGTCGGTATGCACGGCATAGGCGAAGTCGATCACATTGGCTTGCCGCGGCAGCGCGATCAGCTTGCCCTTGGGCGTAAAGCAGAACACCTGGTCATGGAACAGCTCGAGCTTGGTATGTTCGAGAAACTCTTCCGGATTGGCGCTATCGGACAGGATCGCAATGGTGTGGCGCAGCCAGGCAAAGGCCGAAGATTCGTGCTTCAGCCGCTCGGTCGGCGACCCCACGAGATCCTTGTAAAAGGCGTGCGCCGCGATGCCCAATTCGGCGATCTGATCCATGTCCTCGGTGCGGATCTGCAATTCGACACGCTGCTTTCCCGGGCCGATCACAGTGGTGTGGATCGAGCGGTAGTCATTCTGCTTCGGCGTCGAGATGTAGTCCTTGAAGCGGCCCGGAACCACCGGCCATGTGGTGTGGACGATGCCGAGGGCGCGGTAGCAACATTCGACATCCGTCAGCACGACGCGGAAGCCGAAAATATCGGACAACTGCTCGAAGCCGACCGACTTGCGCTGCATCTTGGTCCAGATCGAGAACGGCTGCTTGCGGCGGCCATAAACACGCGCCTTCAGGCCGTTTTTCTGAAAGTCCTTGGAGAGCCGGCTTTCGATTTCGCCGATCAGATTGCGGTTGCGCTCGGCCAGCGAATCGAGCCGTTGGCGGACCACCGAATAAGCGTCCGGGTCGAGCGTCCGGAACGACAGATCCTCGAGCTCCTCCCGCATCTCCTGTATGCCCATGCGCCCTGCAAGCGGCGCGTAGATGTCGAGCGTCTCCTCGGCGATGCGCCGGCGCGCGGCTGGCTGAACGAATTCGAGCGTGCGCATGTTGTGCAAACGGTCCGCGAGCTTGATCAGCAGCACGCGGACGTCGTCCGAAATCGCGAGCAGAAGTTTGCGCAGGTTTTCGGCCTGCTTGGCTTCCCGCGACACCAGCTCGAGCCGTTTCAGTTTGGTGAGGCCCTCCACCAGCGCCCCGATCTCCTGCCCGAACACAGAATCGATTTCGGCGCGGGTGGCCTCGGTATCCTCGATGGTGTCGTGCAATAGTGCTGCGACAATAGTGGCGTCGTCGAGCTTGAGGTCGGTCAGGATCGCCGCGACCTCCAGCGGATGGGAGAAATAAGGATCGCCGGAAGCACGGGTCTGCGAACCGTGCGCCTTCATCGCGTAGACATAGGCGCGGTTCAGAAGGTCTTCGTTGGTCTCGGGATTATAGGATCGGACGCGCTCGACCAGATCGTATTGCCGCATCATGCGCGCGCGCGACTTGGCCGGCCTCGGCTCCACGGCTGGCGAGGAGCCCGGCGCAGCCGCTGAAGAGCCCGGCGCAGCCGACGCGGAGATCGGCGCAGCCGAGGGCGATGCCACCGAGAGCGAACTCGCGGCTTGCATCTGCTTCGGACTCGGGCGCCGAAAGACCATCGTCAACACCTCCACGCGGCCGCAAAGAGCGCGGTTCGCTTCCCGCTTGATCGGGATAATGTAGTGGGTTCCCCGGCCGAGCGGCACCCACTTGCGGTCCGATTCTAGCATTCGCATCGCGTCGCAGCAGACACTTTTGCGAATGTTAGGATCAAAGGACCACTGGCAAATATGAGTTTCCAGTGGAGTTTTGAATTTGACATTCGCTTACCAAACTCGCGGCTGCTTCGATGGCGAATGTCAAATCCACTCCACTGGGCAATCGCGAGGGGACGCCTTCTCTCGGGGAACACAACGATAGTCTAATGCGAAACTGGCCGTTGTCCGATTCAAATAGCAGACAACTTGCGGTGGATGTCGGCCACCACCGAGGCGCATGGTAAAGAAGAACTAACCGGCCCAGGCAAACACGAGCAAAAGACAAAGGCCCGGAACCATGTCCGGGCCTTCCTGAATTGGCTGAGGGCGATAGAACTAAACCCTGAGACGAAATAGTAACGATTACTCGTCTTCTTCCGGTTGTTCTTCGGGCGGGGCGAGCCCCTCGAGACCCTTCAGCAGTTCTTCCTCGGTCATGCGCTCGACGGCGACTTCGGTGTCGTCGGCATCGACGCTGGCGCCGGCCGAGCCAATCAACGGAACCGTATCCGGCTCCGGCTCGTCCACCTCGACGAATTTCTGCAAGGAATGAACGAGTTCTTCGCGCAAATCCTCGGGGGAAATCGTCGAATCAGCGATTTCGCGCAGGGAAACAACCGGGTTTTTGTCGTTGTCGCGGTCAACCGTCAGCTGCGATCCGGACGAAATCATCCGTGCGCGATGCGCCGCCAAAAGAACCAGGTCGAACCGGTTGTCGACCTTATCAATGCAATCTTCTACGGTGACGCGAGCCATCGACTGTCGCTCCGTTAGAGGGGACGGAATATGTGGGTTAATCTTAGGGTAGTTATAGGGGCGAAGGTCGTTTCGCAAGAATAATTTGTGATTTGGCCTACCTAATTTGCTCTGATAACCCCACATTGGGACCCCGGCAGCGCGGCGATTTTCGAGCTGTAACAGCATCGGTACGGACAAGAAAACGCTTCATTGCGTTGACAAAATCCACTTCCGGTTGTTTTGAGCTATCTTCTTTCCGGCGGCGTCTGGACATCCGCAGGGCTCGGCAGCATCGTAACACATGCGCGGAGCGCTGCAGCCGCGCCAAAAAGCTGGCCGGAAGCCACCTTTTGAGAACTCTGTGAGAACGCTGAATGTCACCCGCTTCCAATAAGATTGCGCTCTTTATCGATGGCGCCAACCTCTATGCGACCGCCAAGACTCTCGGCTTTGACATCGACTACAAGCGCCTTCTCAAGGAGTTCCAGAGTAGGGGAACGTTGGTGCGGGCCTTCTATTACACCGCCATCATCGAGGATCAGGAATACTCGTCGATCCGGCCGCTGATCGATTGGCTCGATTACAACGGCTACACCGTCGTCACCAAGGCGACCAAGGAATTCGTCGATCAAACCGGGCGGCGCAAGGTCAAGGGTAACATGGACATCGAGCTTGCGGTCGACGCCATGGAGATCGCACCGCATATCGATCAGATGGTGCTGTTCTCGGGCGACGGCGATTTCCGCTCGCTGGTCGAAGCCGTGCAGCGGCGCGGCGTCCGCGTGGTGGTTGTCTCCACCATCTCGACCCAGCCGCCCATGGTGGCCGACGAATTGCGCCGCCAGTGCGACCAGTTCGTCGATCTCATGGAGCTGCAGTCGAAGATCGGCCGGGACCCGTCTGAGCGCCCGCAGCGCGAGCCCCGGGAGCCGCGCGAGGGACGCGAACCGCGCCACACGCCGCAATTCCTCCAACGCAGCCCCACCTCACAACGCGTCGAAGTCGAAGACGACGAGTTTGAAGAAGACTAGGCGCTGCGGAACGCCGCAATGCCGCGCGGGGACCGTTCGCCCGGCCGTAACTGCCCGCGGTGTCCTCGCCTGGTCAGCTTCCGCAAATCCTGGCGCGCACGCGAACCACAATGGTTCAACGCGCCGGTCGCGTCGTTTGGACCGATCGACGCCCGTCTGCTCATCGTCGGCCTTGCGCCC
>NZ_JBEKRB010000151.1:0-4453 GCF_049519115.1 Bradyrhizobium sp. | reverse complement strand
TATTTCCGACCGCGCTTTTGTGTATACCAACCGATGAGACCGGGAAGGGCTCCGTTGGCGTCCAGCTGAATCCATACGCTGCCGCGGCTGAGTAGAAATCGGCCGAGGTTACCAGCAAAGCGCATGAACTCATTCACATCCCTGCAGTAAGTAAGACGATAAATTGGAACAAGTCCCTTCACATAGTGTTTTTGAAAAACGAATGGATAGCATTCACTTTTGCAACGAACGACAATGCTCAGACAACCGACAGCCGCATGTTGATTTAAAATCTCGCGGTCCGTGACATCCAGGCTTGTTGTTGCGGGATCGAAGACCTCGATATGCACAGACTTGACCGGCCGGCGGAGAAACGCGAACGCGTACATTTGGCCTTTGCAGTATACCGAGAAACCTTGAGCTTCAACTGTAGACCATGTGTGGGGAACGGCCGAAATATTGAAATAGGTAACGTCCTTGTCCTTGGTGGTTGAGGTAATCAGAAGGGATGCAAAGATGCGAAACTCTGGTCGCACATACCAGCTCGAAACGTTGCAGCGAACGATGACGCCGCTAGTCGACAGTACATCTGAAAAAAGCAACAGAATAGCCCCGACTGGCAATCCACCGCTCTCAAGTAGATATCCATAAGTTGGATGTTGCTCCGATCTTGGCCGAACCGCCATGCGATGCAGCCCGCGCAACCAATATGTGCGGGAGCGAGTTGGAAATCCCTCACTTAAAAGTTCCGCAACAGCTGGCAGATCAGCTTCTTTAATCTGTCGAAGCCGAACGGCGGCGCGGGTGGTAGGCATGCGGCTGCTTTGATCGCTATCCTGCTAGGCTTACTTTTGTGTAGCAACTGAGCAGAAAAATCTACCATTAAGTGAATCAGGGTAAATGTGCCATTCGGTACAAACTTACAGGCGACGATATGAGGCAATTTACGATCGACAATAACAACACCAGCTATGTCTTGCTTCTATATCGCCTTCTATATCGTCGTGGATTCCTCGATGTTAGCGGCGATACCAACCTGATTTGATGCTGTCTCAGCGAGGTCGTGACCGCCATGGCCGTTGCGTTGCGCATAAATACGCGCGACCGCCAGCGTATCCGAACGAGGCGAACAAGGTAGCCCTCTGACTATTGTCTGGCATTGAGGATTTTGGCATCAGGGTTATTCTAACAATTAGGAAGCTCAGGAGCGCGCTATCAGCGGACACGCCATCGAACACGAGTTGCCGTAGATTGAATGCCCGATACTATCAGGAACAGGAACCCGAGAGATCGAGCCCAAGATCACCAAAATTAGAATCCGGCAAGCTTGGCGTCGCGATGGGCCTAGCCCGGGATGTCCGAATAAGTGCGTCCAGGAAGCGATGCTTTCTGCTTCAATCCCTTTCCGGATCGGACAACTGAGCATACGCATCGAGCTTGCTTCGCGCGATCGCTCTGGTGGAGAAGGTTAATATGCCGATTGCGAGTGGTTAAGGTGCCAAGGTCGGCGTTTAATCGAATTGCGGCTCGCTCCTGATTTTAAAATATTGCCGAGAGACGCTACCGCAGTAAGGAGCTTCCACGGATAAATCGTCATAAACAGACCTTTTCAATCAAGTTTATGTGGGTTATCAATGAATCCATGGCGCAGTCTATTAGTCCTCCTCTATTTAGTGACGTCCTCGGATTAAATAAATCATAGAGGTTGCGTTGCGTGGATTGTCCTGACCGCCAGCTTTGGCGGGTTGGCTCAAATTGTAGTGTCGTACGAGTTGGTTTGCATTGGGTGCTGGTATGTACGGTTTAGTAACTGCTGCCGATCGATCCGGGCCAGCAACGCAAAATGGCCTTGTTGAAGTCAGTGAACTTTGGCTTGTCCTGCGCCATAGATGGCCTTGGATTATTTGGTCGCTTGCGACGTTTGCTTTGATTGCACTTCTTTACGCACTGATCACTCCGCCGCTTTACTCGTCGACCGCACAAATTCTGGTAGATTCGCGCGCGAGACAAGTCGTAAAGGAGGCAAATCCCGAAACCATGGCGTCAGATGGCGGTATAGTGCAGGCCGAGAGTCAAGCTCGCGTTATCGAGTCGAGTGGTGTTTTATTGCGCGCAATCGCAGCAACCGACCTTCTCAATGACCCTGAATTCAATGGGTCGAGTTTTTTAAGAAGGATGCTTGCCCCGGTGTTGACGAGATGGTCGGAGTCATCGACCGCGGAAGCGAGGACGCTATCGGCCCTACGACGCGTCCTTGCGGTCAAACGCGCCGACAAGGTTCTCGTTGTTGAAGTTGTTGTCACCACCAAAAGCGCCGAGAAATCTGCCAAAATCGCTAACGCGATAGCCGATGCTTATATGCTTGATCAGAGCGACGTAAAGGCCGAGGTATCAAGGAAAGCATCGGCGGACCTGACCGCGCGCCTCGACGGGCAACGCCAACGCGTCCAGGATGCCGAAAACGCAGTTGAAAAATACAAATCCCAGAACCAAATCGTTGCGACATCTGGTCAGCTCGTAGTTGAGCAACAACTCAGCGACGCCAATGCTCAGCTTGGGGCTGCAAAAAGTAAGTCGGTTCGGTTCAAATCCCAAATAGACCAGCTCGATCGACTTCGAAGAGCTGGTGCGGGCACCGATGCGACCGTCGAGGCTATACAGTCGAGCGTCGTCGGCGCGTTGCGCGAGCAAGAATCAACACTTGTTCAACTTCAATCAGATCTGCAATCTCAATATGGACCGCTTCACCCGAAAATGACTGCCGTTCAGAACCAGTTGAGCAATCTTCGAAGGCTGATCGCCACGGAGCTTGGCCGCATTGAGCAGGCGTCTCGCGCTCAGTACGAGCGGGCGTTGGCGGAAGAGCGTCAGATCGAGGACTATGTTGATCGATTGAAGATCGAAACCCTCGCTACTGGGCAAGCTTCGATTCGACTCCGCGAGCTTGAGCGCGATGTCGAAGCCAGCCGCTCTATCTATTCAGCTTTCTTGGTTCGAGCTCAGGAGACGCGGGAACAAGCCAATATCGACACCACGAACTCCCGAATAATTTCGCGCGCTTTGCCAGCGCCAGAAAGAAGCTGGCCCTTAATTGGACTGCTATTGTTCGGTGCATTATGTGCAGGTCTGGGATTTGGAGTCGCCCTAGCGTTCGCCGCCGAATATCTTTCACCCACCTTGCTTACCGCAAAACGCGCAAAAGCTGTAGCGCCATAGCCCTAGAATTTTAGAATGCAAGCATATCGACGACCTGCAGGCTGTTGAAAAGTAGCGGCATTTGACCTACTTTTCCGCTGGTTCGTCGGGCTCGGTGTGAATGATGTGGTGTGGGACCGCTCGCTATTCTCCAAGAACTGCGACCGGCTGCTTGAAGGCGAAATCGCCGCGAAGTTCTTGAGCGCGGTGTTGGCGCAGCCGGGCATGAAGCTGCTTTTGAGTGCGGAGCATTTTTAGGTTGAGGGCACGCTAATCTAAGCCTGGACGTCGATTTCCCACGGCCGGGGCGGAAGAACCACGAAACGGACTTTCACGGCCTGAGACGATCGAACGAAACGCACACCTCGACCGCCTATCCCGAAGCGAGGCTCTATCTAAAGGACCCGGCAGAGTGGCCAAGCTCTATTTTATGTGAACATGCGCTGACGGAGAACCGCAACTATCGTCAATGGGCGACGTTGACGTCCAATATGTCTTGCGGTTCCGTACGCATCCGACGATCGCCGTCTTGTCTGACGCGTGGTATTCCGCGAAGCGTGTGACCTTAAGTCAAGCTTTAAGGTCATCAGGCGATGCGGGTCGAGGTTTTGGGCGGTTTGGAGTCGTCGGCGTCGGTGGTCGCAGGATGACAAGGCGCGGATTGTCGAGGAGACGTTGGCGCCAGGGGCGAAGGCGACGGAGGTTGCGTGCCGCAATGGCGTTGCGGCGAGCGTGGTGTTCACCTGGCGCCGGCAGGCACGGACAGCCGAGCGGGTCGTGCCATGTTTTGCGCCTGTGCAGATTGCCGCGGCGGTAGAAACGGGCGAAGAAATTCGAGGCCTCGGTCCGAAGATGACCGACGGATGCGGCAGTTACCGGCCGCCCGGAATGGACTGATCGAGATCGATCTTGGCAACCGGCGACGCATCCCGGTGGATGCACAATTTGACCCGGAAGCGCTGGCGCGGGTCCTCGACGTGCTGGAACGCCGATGATTGCCATACCGGGCAATGTGCGGGTGTGGCTTGCAACCGGCCAAACCGATATGCGCCGCGGATTCCCGGGCCTTGCGCGTCTGGTTCAGGAGAGCTTGAAGGGGGATCCGAACGCTGTTGATCTCTAGGTTTTTAGGGGGGGCGGCGGCGACCTGATCAAGATCATTTGGCATGACGGCCAGGGCGCGTGTCTGTTCACGAAGCGGTTGGAGCGCGGCCGCTTTCTGTGGCCATCGCTGGCGGACGGCGTTGTCACGATCAGCGTTGCGCAACTATCCTATCTT
>NZ_JBEKRB010000150.1:0-4469 GCF_049519115.1 Bradyrhizobium sp. | reverse complement strand
TGTAGCAGCAAAGCTAAAATGTCAGCACTGAGCAAAGTAGAGATGTCAGTTTCTGCTCCTTTTTGGGAGTTCGGAGGCTGTCATTTCGATGGGCATGGTGGTGATGAGCAAGCGCGAGCTGAACCGTCTTGATGTTCTGGCACGGCTAGACGGCGACAGACTAACGGCTCGAGCAGCGGCTGAGCTGATGACGGTAACGCTGCGGCAAACGTATCGGCTGTTGGGAAGATATCGCGCTGGCGGCGCTTTAGCGATTGCCAATCAGCGCCGCGGTCGTCCCTCGAACAACCGCTTGCCGGATGTGGTTCGTGATCATGCGATCGCTCTGGTGCGGGAGCGCTACGCAGACTTTGGACCGACATTCGCAGCCGAGAAGCTGGCGGAGCGTCATGATCTCAAAGTTTCGCGGGAGACGCTGCGCAACTGGATGCGGCAGGCGGGGATCTGGATGTCCCGCGCTGAACGCAAGCGCATTCAGCAACCTCGGCATCGCCGCGAGCATGTTGGTGAGCTGGTCCAAATCGACGGCTCAGAGCATCGCTGGTTCGAGGATCGTGCAGCGGTCTGCACGTTACTGGTGTTCGTCGACGATGCGACAAGCCGTCTGATGGAGCTACGCTTTGTCGCATCGGAGAGCACATTTGCCTATTTCGAGGCGCTGAAGGCCTATCTTCGTCGTCACGGTAAACCGGTCGCCTTCTACTCCGACAAGCATTCCATCTTTCGGGTGTCGAACGAGAACGCGGTCAGCGGCAATGGAATGACCCAGTTTGGACGGGCGTTGTCGGAACTCAACGTCGAGATTTTGTGCGCCAATACCAGCCAGGCGAAGGGACGCGTCGAGCGCGCCCATCATACGCTGCAGGATCGTCTGGTGAAGGAGCTGAGACTCGCCGGCATCAGCACGATCGAGGCGGCAAACGCGTTTCTGCCGAGCTTCATCGCCAACTACAACGGTCGCTTTGCCAAGCTCCCGGCTCGCGACAAGGATCTCCACCGTTTGCTCGACCCCCGGCAGGATCTGGATGAAGTCCTGTGCTGGCGCGAGCAGCGTCAGGTGTCGCACCAACTGGTGGTGAACTACAGTCGTATGAAGTTGACGCTTAAGCCTGAAGGTATAGCGGTTCGCCTCCGTGGCAAAATGGTCGATATCTATGACTTTCCGGATGGGCGACTGGAGGTTCGCTGGAAAGGCAAGTCGTTGCCTTACTCCGCCTTCGACAAGCTGCAGCGCGTCAGTCATGCGGCCATTGTCGAGAACAAGCGTCTCGGGGAGATTCTGGCCTGGATCAAGGAACAGCAAGACCGGCAGCCACGCCTCAACACCATTCCGAAGGGGCCGCGGCGCTCAAGCCAGGCGTCCGGACTCCTAAAGAATCGTGCCTTGCGAATGGCTGAGGCCGCCAAATCGAAGTCAAAAGCTTCCCGTCGGGGCCGGCGCCGCTCCGATATGGTGGTCTCCGCGGCGCCGGCTCACGCTCCCAGCGAGGCCGCCGAGTGACATTTCAACTTTGCACAGACCGAGGATCTCAACTTGGTTGCAACAAAGCCGTTGTTGTCGAAAGCCGTCGTTCCCGTAATAAGCGGTTGTATAACGCCTTCGATCGGGACCCGTAAGTTGAGCGGAAGGCCGTGCGCACGAATCAACTGCTAACTCGTCGATTCTGACTCGCCAGATTGAACCGCTTGACCCCTTCGTGGTCGAGCACGAATTTCGGGATCGCGCGCGTGACGTCTAAGTCGCGCACCAGCGTTAGCGTACGATTGTCAAGGATCAGCCACTGCCCATCGACGCGAGTTGCGACCATAGCATGATCTTCATGTGGGAAGAAGTTTCTCAAGATAACGATCTTCACATCGTCCTTGGGAATGCCAGCTTCCAGGAGCGCAGCATATTTGAGGATCGCGTAGTCCTCACAGTCACCGCGATTGTATAGGAGCGTTTCAAACGGATCACTCCAATGATCCGCAACGCCCCATTGGATCTCGTCACTGGCGGGGCTGATGGCGAGGTCCGCAGCTCGGTTGATCAGCCCGACACGTGCCCGGCCGCTTCGTCCAGCGCCCTTCGCGCTTATGTCGATCAGTTTTTGCGCGGCGACAGGGCAGGCTCCATTTGCATGGCATTTCGCAACCACCGCGAAATCTTGAGCCATCGCGGCCTCGACGTGTTGCCATTTTTCCAGCAACTCGCCCGAGGCGACAAGCTCGGTTTTCATACCGAACAACTGAGCGCCTTGCTCATCATTGCGCGCAGGTGACTCGGGCGGCGCGGTCGCCGCGTTCGCTCCATCTTCTATGAATGAGACAGCCTCGAATTCGTTGGCAGCCAAATAAGCCACAGTTGGAGCGGGGTTGGTGGGAAGCTTGGGCGGCTGCGACGTGTAAACTGCGCCAGCCAGCAAGAAACCCGCCACCCACGCCGACGCGAGAGTCGCCCAATAAGTTCCGCCATGGCGCATAACAGACTGACTTGGGGTGCCGGCGAAAGCGGACATCCGACAGGCCTTCTCCTCGAGAGAAAATAACTCTCGCTGAGCTAGTGCCGGTGGGGTTTGGGACCAAGCTGCCTGCGAGCAACCCTGCTTTGACGATCTCGCTTATCTCCGCGTAACGCTCGCGGGTGACTAGCGTTCACGCTCAATTCACGGACTCTTGAGTCGTCGGATCCAGCTGCGACGAGAGCATCGCAAACTCTGAGAACGCGAACCCACACTAATTTTTAAAAAGCTCTGGCTGTGAAGCGAGCTGTCAATCACTCAGATTAGAACGGGAAGGCGGATTATTCCCATAAGATGAGCACACAGCAGTCAAAATCAGTATTCCGAACTGCCCGAGCTTAATTGTCGATACAGCGATTTCGTCGCTCTAAGTTTGTGACGTCCGCATGGGACCGCTTCAGGTCACCCACAGACCGGGAGGTGATGACCGCTCCCGGATCATAGGCCGTCATCCGCCACCGGCCAACTTATGCCATAACCTATAGACCCGTTGCGTACGTGGGCAGAGCGTGGCTGCGAGCTTCACAAAGAACCGCACAGGCTCGCTCTATAAACCCTTGATATCGTCGTCATCCCTCGGCGCTGTGGTGGGTCGAGCGCTGCAGGAATTGCGGCGCGTGATGACGCGTCTCGCGCGAAGCTGGACGCTCGGATGGGTCGCGGCCGAGCTTGGACTGAAGCTCGACCAGATCGGTGAAGACGTCGGCCTGGCGCCGCAAGTGGTCGGCGATCATTGGCGGCTGGCTCGAAATAGTTGAGACCACCGTAACCCGCACGCCACGGCGCTGCACCGCTTCGACCAGCGAACGGAAATCACCGTCGCCGGAGAACAGCACTATTTCGTCGACGTGCTCGGCGAGCTCCATAGCATCGACTGCGAGCTCGATGTCCATGTTGCCCTTCACTTTGCGGCGGCCGCTGGCGTCAATGAATTCCTTGGTTGCCTTGGTGACAACCGTGTAGCCGTTGTAATCGAGCCAGTCGATCAGCGGACGGATCGACGAAAACTCCTGGTCTTCGATGATTGCGGTGTAATAGAAGGCACGCAGCAGGGTTCCGCGGCTTTGGAATTCCTTGAGCAGACGCTTGTAGTCGATGTCAAAGCCGAGCGTCTTGGCGGTCGCGTAGAGATTTGCGCCGTCAATTAACAGTGCAATCTTGTTGGAGGAAGATCTCATCCAGATGCTGACCTTTACAAATAGATACGGAGGCAAGGGACCATCAAATCAACGCCCACTTTAGTTTGATCGTGGGGTATTGGGATCTCGCAATGCCCGAAGCGGCAGTTAAAACGAAGCCACGGCCATCATGAGGTACATCTAAATATTTTAAGTTTCAAATACTTTTCGCAGAAAATAATGCTGGTTGATGATTGCCGACCGGCATCTTTTTACCGCTCTTTGGCGAGGAAACCCGATAAGACTCGCCGGCAATGTGTGACGAATTTCCAGTTTTTGAAATAGCATTGAACAAGCGCGGGCGCGCGTGGAAATGGCACGTGCGCACGACCGCTGGAAATATTGTCATGTGGGGTTCGGAACTTAGCCGACCCGCAGCCATGTACAATGCTTACAGGGCATTCTTTCTGCTTCTGCAATCAGCGCCAAATATATCGACCCAGCTAAGGAGTCGGCATAACGGGGTTCGGAGTCCCTCGGGTCGCCGCCGTTCTCGAACTCACCCTCGATCCGGTCCAGCTCACGACACGGCGGCGGGGCCATCCGGCTGATTTGCGGAAGTGGCGGGGCTCGGCCCAAGGGCCCTTGATCGTCTGAAATCCAAGATCCAACAAGCTGCTTGCCGGTTACGGTTGTACATCGAACCGGTGAAGGCGGAGTTCCGGTGTTGCCGAAGCAGCACTCCAGTGGAGGCAAGAACAGGCTCGGCAATATAAGCAAGCAGGGTGACCGCTATCTGCGCGGCCTGTTTGTGGCCGGCGCGCTTTCTGTCATCCGTTACGCCAAAGAT
>NZ_JBEKRB010000149.1:0-4475 GCF_049519115.1 Bradyrhizobium sp. | reverse complement strand
GATCGTCACATTTGTTTCACTCACACGAGCATCACGTCCGTTGGAGACAGAGACATCGCGAACCGCACCGCCGACGTGGCTCTCAGATGTCTCTGCCCGTTGTCGTTACACCGTCATCAGAATTGGTAGCGCAGACCAACGCCGGGATCGTAGTTAGACGACTTGTTGCCGGGATTGGCCAAGGCAAGCCCCTGGGCGTTGACTGTGGTACCGACAAAGCCGTTCGCAAGACCGCCCGACACCTGCGACCACATCACGCCGGCATATGCGTCGACATGCTTGGCAAAGCGCCAGTCGAGCACCAGCGAGACCGCATCCAGCGTGCCGGAGCAACCTGCAGAGACCGCCGCCGTGTTGCAGGTTCCCGTGGGGTTGGTGCCGTTACCGATCACGAAGCTGTTCTGCCACTCGTGATAGTAGGCGCCGGTGATGTCGAGGGCCGGAGTGATCGAATAACGAACACCGACCCATGCCGTCTGCAGAACTTTGTCGGTGGTGAAGTTGGTGTTGTTGAGTACAGCACCGATCATGCCGCCCTGCAGGAAGGCGCCGGGGTTCAGCGGATTGTTCGGGTTGGCGTAGTCGATGTGCTCATAACCGCCCCAGAACTTCCAAGGCCCAAGCGTATAGCGGGCACCGACACTGAAGACCGTGTTGTCGGAGACCGTAGCCGCCAGCAGGCCGTAGCCGCTGCTGACAGTCGTGACGGCAGTCGCAAGCTGGGCTGCAGACAATGGAGCAGCGGAGATGGCGTCGAAGACCTTGCCGCCCACGAAGTCGATCGAGAAGCCCATATAGTCGACGCCGACGTTGCCTTCGAAGGCGTTGCCGGTGCCGCTATTGCCACCGTTCTTGGCCTGGATTTCGCCGGCCAGGCGAACCGGGCCGACACTCACGCGATACTCATACGAGTTATCGAGGATGCGGTTTTCGGTGTCGCCGCCGCCGCCGTTCGCGCCTTGATAGGTGATGACCGACCAGGAGTTCGAACCGGAGAGCGGATCGTAGTTCACGATGAGGTCAGAGGTCAGAGCTGACTGACGGCCCATGGTGAAGGTGCCGTAGGTCGGCGAACTGATACCGAAGTAAGCGGCGTTGTTGAACATCTGGCCACCCTTCGAGGAGTCGCCGAAGGAGTTCTGCGCCGCGAAGTTCGTGGAGATGCCGTTGTTCGCCACGATGGACCCGGTACCGCTGGCATTCATGCCGGAGGCCGGATTGAACAGGGTCTGCAAGTTGAACACGGCATAGAGGTTATCGGCGATCTCCTGCTTGCCGCGCAAACCGATGAACGAAGTGCTCATCTGGTTGGCACCGACGCCGAAATAGGATCCGGCGGCGCCGTTCTTCGACACCAGCGTATCGAGCGGACCGCCTGCGACGGCGGCGAAAGGCGCGCTGTGCTGGATATAGGTCGCGCCCATATCGAAGTTGCCGTAGACGCAAACGCCCTTGATGCAGATGTCGTCGTTCTCCGGCGGCTTGGCCTTGACCACTGCCTTGTAGGGCAGGTCCGCGGCCATCGCGTCCACCGGACTGATGGTCGGCACGGCTGATTTCTGCGCTTCAAGCGCCTTCTGCCGCTTTTCAAGATCGGCGATGCGCTTAGTCATCTGTTCACGCAATTGTTTGGCCTGAGCCTGGATATCCGACAGCTCATCGGCATGAGCCGTCGCTGCTGCGAAAGCCAGGATGGCTGCTGCTGAGATGAAAGTCTTTTTCACGTAAGTCCCCCAAAATAGCCGCGGCAACAACCATGCGCTGCGGACAAAGGCACGGAGCCTCGAATGAGGACTCCTTACGTGAACGATCCTGCATCACCTCTTCGAGAAATGTTGTCACCTGAACGCAACAACGAATTCGCAAGCCGACAAAAATCCATAATATGATTTTTATAATATAAAGCCTGATTTATATTCTCAAAATCTTTTTACGTTCTAAAAATCCTTTGAGAAAACCGCAGCCGCCGTGCGGCTTCACTAAAAAAACTTTTATGAAGGTTCCTCGACGTATCGGGTGGCGGCGGCTTCACCGCAGCCGTTTACTCGAAGAGGTTGTCTCGCGCTTCTGAATTATTCTTGATGAATCGATTGGATGAATTTAACGCGCGCGCGTGAGGGAAAATTTTCGCACATCGACTCCACCACGCTGATTTTTCGTCGACTCAAATCCGCACAAGTGACTCAGCGCGACGATTGCCTTCGATATTGGGAGTCCTCGCAAAGTCGGCGATGGTCGACCGGACATCACGCGCGCCTTCGCCGCGGCGGCTCTTGCGATGTGAACGGCTCCGCCGCTTAAGCTCGGGCAGGAAGCCGGGGCTTTATAAAAAGACGATCAGCCATGAGCCGGCGACGGAGCAACGAGCCAAATCCCGCCTTGCCGGGCCAAGTCAAAAGCAGCATGCTCGCCCCAACAAAGACGCCGGACACAAGATTCCGGCCGCGAGGGGAAACGATCATGAAAAAGCAGGGGTTCGACCGGCGCGATTTTCTGAAAACCGCCGTCGTGAGCGGCGCGGCCGCGGCCAGCGCCACGGCGGCCATCGCAACACCGGAGGCCGCGCAAGCCCAACAACCGGCGCAAGCGCCCCCTGCCCCCACCGAACCCAGCGGCTACACGTTCCTCAACCTCGACGAAGCCGCCTTCGTCGAGGCCCTGGTCGATCACATGGTCCCGGCGGACGAAATCAGTCCGAAAGGCACGGATCTCGGCGTCAATATCTATATCGATCGGGCCCTGGCGGGCGGCTGGGGCAAGGGTGACCGTCTCTATATGCAGGGGCCGTGGAAACTCGGCGCCCCGAGCCAAGGTTACCAGCTGCCGCTGACGCCGGCACAGCTCTATCGCGCCGGCATCGCGGCCACCAACGCGCATTGCCGCAAGGCTTACGGCAATACGTTCGACCGGATCGCGCCAGACCAGCGGCAGGAGGTCCTGACAGGCCTCTCCACCGGCAAGATCACCTTCGATAGCGGCCTGCCGGTACGGGTGTTCTGGACCACGCTTTATCAGACCGTGGTCGAGGGCATGTATTCCGACCCGATCTATGGCGGCAATCGCAACAAGGCCGGATGGGCCATCATCGGCTTTCCCGGCGTCATCGCGGTGCATCGCGATCACGTGGCGCAATATCGCGGCAAGCCGTTCCCTAACAAACCCGTCGGCATCGCGGACATGAGCTAAGGGGGCACGAAAATGACCACGAAGCTCAAGGAAGTCGACGTCGTCATCGTAGGCCTCGGCTGGACCGGCGGCATTCTGGCCAAGGAACTGACCGAGGCGGGCCTGAAGGTCGTCGCACTCGAACGCGGCGGCATGCGCACCAGCGAAAACGACTACGCCCTGCCCAATATCCGCGACGAGCTGCGTTATGTGGTGCGCCACGACCTGATGCAGAACACCGCGCGCGACACCATCACCGTACGCAACAACCCGCAGCAGGATGCGCTGCCGATGCGCCGGCTCGGCTCTTTCCTGCCGGGCGAGGTCGTCGGTGGCTCTGCCGTACACTGGAGCGGCCACACCTGGCGCTGGACCGACATGGAATTCAAGGTCCGCTCCAATTACGAGGAGCGATACGGCAAGAAGTTCATTCCTGAGGACATGACCATCCAAGATTGGGGAATCACTTATGCCGAGCTCGAGCCTTATTACGACAAGTTCGAATACACCGCCGCCATTTCCGGCAAGGCCGGCAATCTCGGCGGCAAGATCCAGGAGGGAGGCAACCCGTTTGAAGCGCCGCGCGCCCGCGAATATCCGTTGCCGCCGTTGACGCCCATTCTGGCAAGCGAGATGTTCTCCGACGCCGCGCGCAAGGCCGGCTATCATCCCTTCCCGCGGCCATCGGCCAATGCCTCGCAGTCCTACACCAATCCGGACGGCTCGAAATTCGGCGCCTGCCAATATTGCGGCTATTGCCAGCGCTTCGGCTGCGAGGCCAACGCCAAGGGCAGCCCGCATATGACGGTGATCCCGATCGCGATGGCGCGACCGAATTTCGAACTGCGAACCAATTCCTGGGTCACCAAAGTGCTCAAGGATTCCGACGGCAAGCGTGTGACCGGCGTCACTTACACCAACATCCTCGACGGCGAGGAGTTCGAACAGCCGGCTTCGATCGTGCTCTTGTGCGCCTATGCCATCAACAACGTGCATCTGATGCTGTTGTCGGGCATCGGCACGCCTTACGACCCGGTCCCGCAAAAGGGCGTTATCGGCAAGAACTATTGCTACCAGACCGGCGCCAGCGCGACGCTGTTCTTCGAAGGAAAATATTTCAACCCGTTCATGAATGCCGGCGGCTCCAACGACACGATCGACGACTTCAACGCCAACTGGGCGTTCGATCGCACCCCTCACGAGTTTGTCGGCGGATATGTCGTGGCCGGCGGCTTCAACACCCCGCTGCCGATCGGCTACCGCCCGGTGCCGTCAGGCACGCCGCAATGGGGCAGCGAATGGAAGCGGGC
>NZ_JBEKRB010000148.1:0-4542 GCF_049519115.1 Bradyrhizobium sp. | reverse complement strand
AGCGGGTATCCCGCGCTCGTTGAACTATTTTTACGAGATGCTTTTGGACAAACACGGACACGACAGAATGTCTTTCCCGCTGGATTTGCCCTTATGACAAGAGCTAGAGTTTTCGAATCGGAATCAAACTTCGGCTCATTCGTTAGAGCGCGCCCTGAGAGCAAGCCATGGCTTGATCTCGCGGATGATCTCGCGCGCAAGGGCACCGACCTGCTCCGCCAGCACAGCGCGCCGATTGCGGAACCTCGGCATTTTACTTTTTCTGGCGTTTTTGTTCGGGCGCATCAGTCATTTCAAGCTGCGATTTTACTCGCCGAAAACGGCATGATCGGCGACGCGCGCACCGCGATCCGTAGTGCCGCCGAAAGTGGCATCGCGCTTCAGGCCCTCGCGGTTAATCCGACGTTCGTTGATCAGCTTGTTAAGGCACACCAACGCCGCCTGCGGATCGTTGCCAACATCACCTTGCAGAACCCGGAATACAGGAAGCATTATCCGGCGGAAGAGATTTCGCAGATGGAGGCTTTAGTAGCGGATTCTACGAAAATCCCAGATATCAAATGGGAGCAGGTCGCCGCAGACCACTGCCCGGACTTGTACCAGCTGGTCTATCGGTACGCGTCTGCTGACGTGCATGTCACAGCGGACTCAATCCAGCGATATTTCGTCTTCGATGCAAATGGACGAATCCAGTCTCTCAACGTTGCGCCGAACACTGGCGGCTTGGTCGATACTCTTCGGCTGGCTTGCATTGCAATGCTGTGGGCGCTCGACGCTTACGATCGATTATACCAGCCGCCCAGCCTAAAGGATGAGCTTCAGGGATTTTTCCGCCGATTCCAAGCGTTGCCAGCCAATGAGATCAGCAAGAGTAGTGCGGCGAGTTCGAATTGGCGGCGAGTGGTCACGGCTGTTGGCGCTGTTACACTACTGGGAGTCGGGATTTTGATAGTCTTCCGATGGTGATCGGCCCGCACCTAGCACGCCCTACGAGCGAGAATAATTCAGTATTTTTCCTCGCTCTCGACCCGGCCCGATTCGAAATATCCTCGTCAAAAATCTTGACTGCCTGTTTCATCTCGCTGGAATGGCTGCCTTAAAAGTCTAGATTGGTGATCAGACCGAAACGGAGATTCGCAATGACCGAAGTTACAAAACGGGGCCGTGGCCGACCGGCCGGAACAGGGAAGGCTGATCAGCCTCACCTTGCAAGGGTTGCGGACCTTCTCGTCGCCGACAGCTCACTAAAACCGACATCGGCAATGAAGCAGGTGCTTCGGACTGGCTCTGACTGGGGCGTGACTGATGAAACGATCTTGCGTCGCTGGCAGGTGAAGTGGAAAGAGCATGGCGCTATGTTTTTGGAAGCAGCGCGCGATCGTGCCAGACCCCTCGTTACGGCTCCGCCGCCGGATCGTCAGTTTTCATCCCTTGCCTTTGCCGAGAAAATCATGCGGGAGGTAGATAACTCTCCCCACGTCAAGATCATGCGGGAAGTCGAGAACTTGCCTTATATGAAGATGATCCGAGATTTGAATAACTCACCCGCGATGAAGGCGGTTCGGGAGTTTGACAACTCACCCGCGATGAAAGCGGCCCGTGAGTTTCACAATTCGCCCGCGATGAAGGCGGCTCGGGAGTTTCTCAATTCGCCTGCCATGAAGGCGGCTCGGGAATTCCACAACTCACCGCCTATGAAGGCGATTAGGGAAATGCAGGGAGCAGTCCGGCGGTTTTGGTAGAACTAAGGAGTTAGAATGACTTCGAGGCCGCCGCGATCTTGGCATCGAAGTCGAACTTCGCGAAGTGATCGCGGAAAATCAGATTGAAAATCTTCAGGCTGCAGATTCCAATTCTGGCGCAAGTTTTCAGGCCGTGCTGCAACTGCAGGCTATCGCCCGGCAGCATCATGACTTGCATGTTACCGGTCGCCAGCGAGCCCTTCACGACGCTCCCCAACACGCCTTTTTCGTTAGGGTGCGCCCCGAAGTCGATGCTCAGCTCGTATAGGTGTTGATAGATACCGCCCAACTCCGCGTCGTCTTTCTCGATCGCCTCCCGCACCGCTCGATTGCTGAATTTCTTGCGCACCTCGGCGAGGTTGTCGTCTCGCTGAAGCCACAGCTTCGCCAGCTCCGGTTGCGCCGCCACTAGTTTAGCGTAGCCAGCGTACTCCAAGCACGATCGCTGTAAAGGGAAGGCATCTGTCGGCAGGCTCAGCCCCACCATGACCGAAGCGCGGAAGGCGCTGAAGGATCGCAGAAACAGCAACACCGGGACGAGCTGTGTCTCATCCTTTGGCTTAAAGGCGCCGTGGACCGAATGAAAAATTTCGTCGATCGCAGTCAGCCGAGCCGCGACGACATTGTTGAGCGCAACGAGCGCGACCGAATTGCTCCAGCACTCTTCGATAAAGGGGAACAAGTCGCCTCGAAGCCATTCATCAGGTCGTGCTCGCGCGAGATTGTTCCTCATGCTAGTGCATCGACGGTTCCGGCGGCTTCGCTGGGGCAGGCAAGCCATCTGCGTGGGCGATCAGCGCTTGTCCCAGTTCCCGCTCTTGTTGCGTCGTCAGCACGAAGGTGAGATCAGTTTCGCCCGGGATCGAGAAGATGATCACCGGCTGTTTTGATTCCTTTTGCGACGTCACGACCCACTTCAACGCCGGTAGCGCCGCATCGCCGACGAGGCCGCCTTGGGGTAACTGTTTGAAGGCGGCCACGGCTGCGCACGCCAATAGGCTCCGGCCCATGAACGCGGCTCGCTTCGGCGTCATGGGATCGGTCCCCGTGATTGGCTGCTCTCGCTGATCGACCAGCGTCACTGTGTTGCCTCCCACGGCAACTTTCGGAATGACTTCGCTCATCGTGGCCTCAGTTTCCAATTTTGTTTATTTTTTTATTCTTCCCAATCACCGATGTTTTTCAGTACGCGAGGGCAGGCGCTGGGGCACACCGCCTGTGCCAATTCGAGCCATTAACTATTGACCTACCCCGTACCGGATCGGCGAGCCCGCCAGTAGCCTCCCTTTAGGGGATCGACTCCTGGACTCACTCAAACTCTTCTCTCGCAACAAATACACGTTTTGGACAGAAGATTCGCAAGATTCGTCCGGGGCCACGCGAGACCGAATCGGGTTAGCATCGTCGTAGCGACTCAATCTAGACGGAGGAACGATGCCGGTGTTTATCGCGCTCCTCAGTGCTCTTGGTGAGTTCTTTGCGGGCCTCGGCCAGTTCATCGCCGCGCTAACTGGAGCTTATTTGATACTGGGTACGAGCCCGGCTCAGACTCCGGAGCTGAGTGCTTACTCACAATCGCTCAGCGACGAGGCTGAAGTCCTGTACAGCGAGTTCCAACGCCAAATGGATTTGCAATATGAGGCAGGTGCCTTGGCACGCTATGTACAAACACTTCCAGCACTTCCTGAGGAAGGGTATTAGGTAGCCAATGCCTTCATCAGCGCTTCCGCATCCTCTCGCGGAAGCTCATTGAAGAAATGCTCGCCGCGACCTCTCGCCCGTGTAAGATGATTGGCGACCTTCAACGCGATTTCTGTAAGGTCCTGCATTTGGAGGGCAGTCACGGCCGCTGCTTTGAACGCGTCATCGTATGTGATCGTGGCGCTTCGATGGGCGAAAGCATTGTGCCGCAGTAGCGCGACCTTGGACACCAGCGGAACCGCCTGAGCCATGAGTGCGTCCACCTCAGCTTTGGTTTGGAAGGGGAGGAGATTGGCTTTTGCCATCTCTCGCGCTAAGCCCGGCAGAGTGATCGTGTCGCGACGCTTATCGAAGAGAGCAGCGATGGATACGATAAACGCAACAAAGTGCGCGTGCGGGGCGAAGCGGAAGAACTCACTATACTCCTCCATGGTCTTGAATATGCCCGCGCGCGTGTCGCGGCCTTCGAAGTAAAGCCAAATTTCAAAGAAGATTCGCGCACGAAGAACGAGCTGAGCAGCCCGCTCGATACGGTCATCAATGGGAAGCCGGGCTTGCACTGAGAGTTTAGGCGTCAGGATATGCTCGGTCGGGGTTTTCATCGGACCCCCCTTCTGAATTTGGAAATGCGCTCGTTAACGTTAGGAAGGTAACGATCTTTGTTGCCAAGTCGCTTTGACGACATCTGAAATGAGCTAAGATATCCGAGTGTTCTTCGGGATGCTGTCATGGATAAATGGATACCCCTAATGGGGTCGCTGGTAACGGTTTTTGGGGCCGGGGCAATCGCGTACTTTGCGACTGCACGTTTAAACACCCTCATGAAGCAGACCGAGTTTTTCCTCAAATTCACTGAACGCTTCCATGCCGTCATGCAGCAGAAGCACCAACTCAAACTCCGTCTCCTAGAACCAAACGACACAACCGATGCGAAAAAGATCGAAGCAGCCGCGGACATCGCCAATGAAGATGCGACCGAGATTTACCGACAATTTTTCGGGCTAATGTTCGACGAGTTCTTTGCATATCAAGAAGGATTCCTCGCTTACCGCGCATTCAAGGATTGGATGCTCTGGCGGAACTACGAATACAATGCGAA
>NZ_JBEKRB010000147.1:0-4554 GCF_049519115.1 Bradyrhizobium sp. | reverse complement strand
TAGCGCCCGCTGCGCCGCCAGTGCCAAACTTCCCGCGACTTCGTGCCTTGGCGCTTTTTGGACGCCGGCCGCCACAGCGCGTGGAACCGTCCGTTATGCCGGCGTCCAAAAACCTGCACAAACCCGGAAGTGGCCCGCGTCACTCGACCACCTCGTCGGCGAGCTGTTGCATTGACGTCGGTACCGCGAGGCCGAGCGCCTTGGCGGTGTTGAGGTTGATCACTAGCTCATATTTGGTGGGGACTTGGACCGGAAGCCCTGCCGGATTTTCACCACGGAGGATACGATCGACATAGGAGGCGGCACGGTGAAACATAGCCGCGTTATCGGGTCCGTAGGAAAGCAAACCACCGTTTCTGGCAAAGACTGTAAGAAAATAGATCGCCGGCACATTGTTTCGAGCTGTCAGCGATATGATTGTATCGCGGTGGACTACCAAAAAAGGATCCGCCATGAGGACGAGGCCACTCCCGGCCTCGCGCCCAACCGATGTTATGCCACTTTCGATTTCGGCGGCGCTACGAACGGGCGCTGTGATCGTTTCCACCTTGAGCAATCGAGCAGCTGCTTCGAATGACGGCAGATAATATGCTCCCCGGCCGGCTGCCGTGTCGGGATTGAACATAATTGTGACTCGCTTGACGCTGGGTGCGATCTGGATGAGGAACTCTAGCCACTTGCCTGTCATTTCTCCCTCTGAGAAGTGAAAGCCGGTAATGTTCCCGCCAGGGCGAGATAGGCTCGCGACGAAGCCATCCCCGACTGGGTCCGAGACGGTCACAAATACGATCGGGATCGTTCGTGTCTCCCGCTGGAGTGCAGCAGTCACCGGCGTCCCGTGCGCAACGATTACGTCCGGTTGCAGGTTAACCAGTTCTTTTGCGAACTTCTGGATCCGCTCAGGTCTGCCTGCGGCCCAACGAACGTCGAGCCGCACGTTGCGGCTATCTATCCAACTCAACTCGTGAAGCCCCTTCGTGAAACTCGAAACCCAAAGCGTTCCCTCAGGATCGTTTTCGCCGAACGCCATGAGCACGCCGATCCGCCGCATCCGCTCGGTCTGCTGCGCCCGCACCGTAAGCGGCCAAGCCGCCGCGCCACTGGCAAACGCCATGAACTCGCGCCGTCTCATTCGATCACCTCGTCGGCACGCGCAAGCAGCGCCGGTGGAACGCGTCCTAGTGACGCTTCATTCCGCTGACTTCGGGATAACGCATTCATCGCTTATCTTGGCGAATGCCTTTTCGGGACCGACTTTCGTCAGCACCTTGTAAAAATCGCCTTGGAATTTAGACTCTTCGGGAGACTTTACCTGGACGAGAAATAGATCGCGTAGCAAACGACCGTCAGCACGAATATGCGCCTCTTTATTTGCGAAGTCGGTCACGGGCATACGCCGCATCGCGACCGCAACCGTCTCGCCCGAATCGGTTCCCGCAGCTTGCATCGCTTTGAGGTAATGTAGCACGGCCGAATAAACTCCGGCCTGATTCGTGCCAGGCAGTCGCCCGTTGAAGCGGGAAGCGAAGCGATCGCCGAAAGCACGTGTTTCGTCGTTCATTCCATAGAAAAACGCTGAGGTCGTAACCAATCCCTTGGCCACATCGAGACCGAGTCCGGAAACCTCAGCCTGCTGCAGGATGAATGCTGCGAGCCTCTGTCCACCCGCGACGATGCCGAACTCCCTAGACGCCTTGACCGAATTCACGAGATCAGCGCTGACGTTGGCCAGCGCGACGACGTCCGCCTTCGAGGCCTGCGCTTGCAGCATGAAGGAAGCGAAGTCCGCGGTTCCCAGCGGATGCCGAGCAGAACCGGCTACCTTACCATCTCGATCCTTGATGATCGCGGTAGCCTCGCGTTCAACTGAATGGCCGAACGCGTAGTCGACTGTAAGGAAGTACCATGATTTCGCTTGCGTCGCGTCCATAAGACCGTTCACGACCGTCGATGCGACGGCATGCGCATCCCAGTTCCATTGAAAACCCGTCGGCGAGCACTGTTTTGTCGAAAGTTCTTGGGCGGCAGCGCCGATGACGATGTCTATGCGCTTGCGTTCTCGAGCCAGATTTTGGATCGCGAGCGCTACGCCCGAATTGCCGAGGCCCGTTACCATGCTGACGTTTTCGACGTCGAACCAACGCCGGACGATGCCGAGCCCGACGTCAGGTTTGTTCTGATCGTCACCAGAAACGATCTCGATCTTTCGACCGAGCACCTTGCCGCCAAAATCCTCGACTGCCATCGTAGCCGCTACGACGTTTCCGGGCCCTCCGATGCTGGACAGCGGTCCCGTCATATCCTCCAGGACACCAATCCGCACCGGGCTTTGATCGGACGACTGCGCCAGCGCGCTTGTCACACCAACGGCACCAAGGACCGCGGCTACGACGATGGCACTCGCGCTTCGCTTCATTTTCCCCTCCCCTTTATCGTTGCGCTCAGCGGTTCATCATTGGAAGTCGAGTTATTCCCGCACGTCACAACTCGAGAAAACTTCCAATCGACCCCACGAGCGCTCACTCAGTGAAAAACTTAGAGCCTTCGTCGAACTTGTTCGGTTTAAGGAAGAACGAGATGAAGACAGCGCCGTTCGGAGCATGAGCAATATGCCTGTTGCCACCCGGACGCCAAACGTATTCGCCGGGTCCGACTTCGCCCTCGTCGTCCTTCAGACTGCCGGACAACATATATGTCTGCTCCAAAGCCGTATGTTCGTGCAGCGGCACGACGGCTCCCGGGTCCATCTTGAACATTATCGTTGCTGCGCCGGAAGCCTTGTCTGTGTACAGAACTTTCATCTCAATGCCGGGAAAATCGGTCTGAGACCAAGGCATATCGTTGATCGCGATGAAGTGTGAAGCGAGCTCTGGCGGATTCACGATCCTTTTTGAAGCGAGCGTTACGGTCATTTGTACCTCTTGCCTGCTGTTGTTAGGAACGAAACGCAAAGGCGGTCGAACGCAGTCTTCCCACCCTTGACCTAGGCGTCATCTGCAAAATTCTGTTTCAGCTCCGCCCGACCGACGGAAGCCCAATCTTGACGTGTCCTAACAAGGTCTGCAATGGGTCATCAAACTGAGATCTCGGGGCGGATCTGAACTAGGTCCACTCCTCCTCCAACACCGGAAGTCGCCGCTTCATTCGACGACCTCGTCGGCGGTAGCAAGCAGCGTCGCCGGAACGTCGAGATCGAGCACCTTGGCTGTCTTAAGATTGATCACCAACTCGAATTTTGTCGGCTGCATCACCGGCAAGTCCGCGGGCTTGGCACCTTTGAGGATTCTGCCCGTGTAAATGCCAGCTAAGCGGTATGCATCCGGTATGTTGGTTCCGTAGCTCATCAAGCCGCCGTCCATGACGGCCTCCCGCCACGCGTAGCAAGCTGCCACCCGATGATGAGCCGCCATCTCGGTGATTTTATTGCGGTGGCTGAGAAGAAAAGGATCGCTCGAAACGATCACAGCATTGGCCCCTTGTGCAACGAGATTCGCGAATGCCGATTCGAGATCGCCATTCCTGGTGGCTTTTAGGACAATGATTTGTTGCCCGACCGTGCTTGCCGCTACCTGCAAATCGAGCGTTTGGCCCTCGGTTTCCGGATTGTTCGGGTTCACGAGAAAAGCGACCGTCTTTGCGGGGAGGAGCTTCCGTATCAGATTCAAACGCTTGGCGCCCAGCGCTGTGGCTAAAAAGCTGATGCCCTTGAGATTACCACCTGGTCTATCGAGGCTGGCCACATGGCCGAATTTGACCGGGTCTTCGCCGCTCACGAACACGACTGGAATCGTCGCAGTCGCTGCCTTCGCCACGGATGCGCTAGTCGGTCCACCACCCGTCGCGATCACGACCACCTGACGTTTAACCAGATCGGCCGCCAACGCGGGCAAGCGGTCATATTGATTATCTGACCAGCGGTATTCAACCGCCACGTTGCGATTTTCGACATAACCAGTTTCGCTCAGACCGCGATGGAAGGCGGCAACAGCAGAGGCAGACTCTCCCTGCGATCTGGTACTGAGGAAACCGATCACCGGCATCGGCTGCTGCGCGCGTGCGAAGAGCGGCCACGCCGCTGTCGCTCCGCCAAGCAGGGTGATGAAATCGCGGCGCTGCATGTCCATTCCCCAAGCTGGGAGGCCGCATACTAGCTGCTAAAACGAGCAAATTGATAGAGCCGAAACTGGCTCAAGAGCGCTACCTATGCGCGGTCGATGTCTCAGATGGGTCAAACGCTACAGGTCGTTTGCCGCTAGACTTGAGGTGAAGTCCGCTTTCGCCAGAAAACCGACCTAATTCCAATGCCTGATCCGGTGGCCCATGCTTCTCGGCCTCTGTAACCGAGCCCAGGAGTATGGCCATGCAGGATCAAGTGAATGCGACCCCCGCGCCCAAGCGGGTGCCGTGGAACAAGGGCAAGCTCACGGGAGCGAAGCCGCCGCTGCGACCCAAACACGTCTGGTCGATCCGGACGAAACTCCAGATCGAAGGCCGCGCTCGCGACCTCGCCATGTTCAATCTGGCAATCGACAGCAAGCTTCGCGGCTGTGATGT
>NZ_JBEKRB010000146.1:0-4572 GCF_049519115.1 Bradyrhizobium sp. | reverse complement strand
GAGATTTTCTCGTCCGCTGAGTTTTCGAGTTTTTCAACACAATCATTGGAAAAGCGGAAGTCGTATTTCAGGGCCGTCAGTTCGCCTTTTGACCGATTGTGTTGAAAAAGCCCTTTCCGGTGCTAGGCCCAATTTTCTAAGAGCCGCTGGTTCGCTTTCCGCTTTGGGACGTGAGGGACCGCGTCGACGAGGGCGGATTCATTCAGCGGCCTTCCCATATAATCTAACAGGGGATCGCCAGCCGAAGTTGGCGACCGGCTCGCTTTTGCGCAAATTCCACTGACGCGACATTTCCGACCTTTTCAACACAATCGACCCAAAGCGGACTTCGCCGTTTGGCAGATCAACGGTCAGGATTTGGTTAGACCAGCCTATTCGCCTGCGCGATCACCAACTTCCGCCAGTGATCCATTGCTAACATGCGCAATCAACTATGATAGGGCCACTCTCGGCAAGCTGACCTTCGAAAGTGGTGAGCGACAACTAAGTGGGGTTTCGTTCGGAAGCGGTGAAAAGCCTCGAGAGAAAATCGGTGAGGCCCGTGCTCAGATTAGTGTGACCCTCACCTCAACGTTTCCCCGTGTCGCTTTTGAGTATGGACACAAATTCCGCGCTTCATCGGTTAGCTCCGCGGCGACCTCGCGCCCCAAGCCCGGGATCATCACGTTGAGCCGCACGCCAAGGAAGTAGCCGTTCTCCCCGAGGTTCAGGTCGACTTCGGCCTCGATGCTAACCCGGGCCAGAAACATGATGTTTCTTTTGCGAGCCGCGATCGCGATCGCATCTGCGAAAGAGGCTGACCAGCCAGCGGCCAACAGTTGCTCCGGATTGGTACCGATACGCGCCGAACCGGGCGTCGAAAGCCTGATGTCGAGTAGGCCGTCAAAACTGCGGGATGCGCCACTATCGCGGCCTCCAGCGGTTCTGGTCTTCCCCGTATGAAGCGTCTTTGAAATCTGGTTCATGACTCGTTCTTGTTGGATCATTGGCCTGGATAGGGCACGACTCGAAGCTCTCGTGGAACACGCCGGCGAGCTTCGAGCTATGGTTCAAACAAGGGTGGTCGTGACGTCGATATTGCCGTGCACCGCCTTCGAGTACGGGCAGATCGTGTGCGCGATATCGATCAAGGCCTGAGCTTGCTCGCGTTCGACGCCCGGCACGCTGACGTTCAGACGCGCGCGGAGGAAGAACGCGCTTCCGTTCAGGTTCAGATCAATTTCAGCGTCGACCGCAAGACCTGCCGGAAGCTTGACCTTCCGCTGCGAGGCGGCGAGTTCGATTGCGCCCATATAGCAGGCCGACCACGCGGCGCCGAACAGCTGCTCCGCAGACGGATGTGGTTCCGGCAATTTGATGTCGAGATGGCCGTCGCTGCTGCGCGCGCCGCCGGCAGCTCCGTTCGTGTTGTGGGTTTTTCCGGTGAAGAGAAGTTTCTCGGTCATGGCTGATTCTCTCTCAAGGTTAGGGTTGAGCCGTACCAACTGCGTCGTTGCGAATACGGCGATTGACAGATCGAGCCGGCGCGCGCTTCGAGCGTGCGCCGAAAGTTTCAGGCTGCTTTGCGGAGTGACCTGAAGCCTGTGCGAAGCTCCTCGGTGAAAAGCTTCGGCTGTTCAAAGGCTGCGAAATGACCGCCCTTTTCCACCTTGTTGTAGTGGATAAGATTGGGATAGGCCCGCTCTGCCCAACTGCGCGGAGCCGGATAGAGTTCGTCTGGAAACACGCTGACGGCGACCGGGATCGAGACGCCCTTGGCGTTGAAGTAGCCGACCTTTCCCCAATTCTCCCAGTAGAGACGAGCACCGGAGAGCGCCGTATCCGTCAGCCAGGTGATCGTGATGTTGTCGAGGACGTCGTCGCGCGTGAGGCCTTCCGATTCTCCCTTGAATACGCGGGAGATCAGCGCGTAGCTGCGCGCGTCGTGATCGAGGAAATAAGCCGCCAGGCCGACAGGAGAGTCCGCAATTCCATATAACGTTTGCGGCCGCAACCCCATCTGGTAGCCGTAGGCAATGCCTTTCTGATAAACGAACTGCAAGCGCTCATAAGCGATCTTCTCGTCTGCCGAGAGATCCGATGGCGCAGGCGCCCCGGAAGCAGCCGCCTTGTCGATATCAGCCGGAAAGATCCCGGGCATGTTGGTGTGGATGCCGAGCAATTCCGGCGGCGCCTGCACACCCATCATATCGGTAATGATGGCGCCCCAGTCGCCACCCTGCGCGACAAAGTGCTTGTAGCCAAGGCGCCGCATCAGCGTCGTCCAGGCCCGCGCGATATGCTTGGGATCCCAGCCGGTCGCCGTCGGCTTGCCGGAGAACCCGTAGCCAGGCATTGACGGAATGACCACATCGAACGCATCGGACGCGGCGCCGCCATGCGCCGTGGGATTGGTCAGCGGATCGATGATCTTCATCTGCTCGACGATGGAGCCGGGCCATCCGTGCGTCACGATCAACGGCAACGCATTGTCGTGTTTTGAGCGAATGTGAATGAAGTGAATATTCAGCCCGTCGATTTCGGTGACGAACTGCGGCAAGGCGTTCATTTTCGCTTCGATCTTGCGCCAGTCATATTCGGTCGCCCAGTAGCGCGCGAGCGCCTGAACCGTCGACAGTTGCACGCCCTGGGATGCATCATTGACCGTCTCCCGGTCCGGCCAGCGGGTCGCGAGGATGCGTCGTCGCAAATCGACGAGCGCCTCATCGGGAACGTTGACACGGCCGAAGGGGCGAATGGCATCGTTCGCCGGCGCGGCGGTCGATTTTGACGGAAGCAGGCTGACTGCGCCGGCAGCAACAATGCCCTGAGCAGCCGTGCCCAACAGCCGACGGCGATCCTGATCGATGGTCTCGGAGGTCTTGATGGTGTCCATGGTGTCTCTCCTGGGGTTGATGGTTGTCGGGTGCACTTGCGTGCCCCCCAACACCTATCCCCACGAGGCCGAAATCACCCGTTAGGCCTTGTTATCGCTCGTTAGCCGTAGCTAATCCCTTGCCGTTTCGCGGAAATTTCGGCTCCGGCCCGGCGCTCGAACGCGCGGTTCCCTTAGTCTTTATGGTTTGCAGGAAGGGTCGTAATCTCTCGAAAGACGGTTTGCACAGGCGCGTTCCAAGAGGGGTGTATGGCGGCGACGGCTACCAAGCGGACCGACGGTGGCCTGTCGTTCGGCCCTTTTAAATTGCTGGTGAACGAACGCCTTCTCACCAATGACGGCATCCCCGTCGAATTGGGCGCGCGTGCCCTCGACATACTGGTCGTCCTGACCTCCACCCCGAATGAAATCGTGAGCAAGACAGACTTGCTTGCGCGGGTCTGGCCGGATGTCATCGTCGAGGAAGGCAGCTTGCGCTTTCACATGAACGGCCTGCGCAAAGCGTTGGGCGACGGAAAAGGCGACGCCCGATACATCACGACATTGCCGGGGCGAGGATATTGCTTCGTCGCGCCGGTCTCGCAGGCTGGCGATCCGCCCGGTCGTACAGAGGTCATCGAAACCAGCCATTTTCCGCACACCAATCTTCCTAACCGTCTTGGCCGGATTGTCGGCCGGGAACAGGACATTCGGCAGCTTTCGGCTCAGCTGGACGCTTCACGCCTGGTCACCATCGTTGGTCCAGGCGGCGTCGGTAAAACCACCGCCGCGATCGCAGTGGGACATCAGTTGGTCGACGCCTTTTCGGGCGCTTTGCTGTTCGTCGATCTCGGAATGCTCGGCGATCCCGGCCTCGTGGCGGCAGGCATCGCCTCCATGCTCGGGTTATCCGTCCAATCCAATGATGCGACTCCCAATCTGATCGCCTACCTGCGCAACAAGCGAGTGCTCCTGATTCTCGATACCTGCGAGCATCTCCTCGAAACGGTAGCGCCACTCGCGGCGGCTATTATCGATGCGGCTCCGCAGGTCCATATTCTGGCGACGAGTCGCGAAGCGCTTCGAGTGGAAGGCGAGCATATCTACCGATTGGGAGCGCTGGCGTGTCCGCCTGACGAACCGGGCTTTACGGCGGCGGATGTCCGGACGTTCCCTGCCACGCAGTTGTTCGTCGAGCGAGCAGTCGCCAGTGGCGCGCGACTGGACGTCAGCGATGCAGAAGCTCCGATCGTCGCCAGCATCTGTCGAAAGCTCGACGGAGTGGCACTTGCAATCGAACTGGCGGCCAGACGCGTGGAATCTTACGGGCTACAACAGACTGCGGACCTTCTCGACCAACGCCTCACTCTGCTGTGGCTGGGCTCGAGAACCGCGCCACCGCGCCAAAAGACGTTGCAGGCGACACTTGATTGGAGCTTTGGTCTGCTGACGGGACAGGAGCGTGTGGTGCTTCGCATGCTCGCCGTATTCGTCGGCCATTTCACGCTGGACGCGGCGCTCGAAGTCGCCGCCACCGCTGTTCTCGACAAATCAGCCGTCCTCGGCGCCATAGACAGCCTGGTCGCAAAGTCGATCGTGGCAACAAGCCCTCTGGGCGCGATGATGCGCTACCGGCTTCTCGACACAACCCGCACCTACGCACTTGAGATCAATGTTGACGGCGTCAATGCTACCGACCTGTCGATGCGGCATGCAGT
>NZ_JBEKRB010000145.1:0-4598 GCF_049519115.1 Bradyrhizobium sp. | reverse complement strand
ACTGGAGGTTCATGGAAACTCGATAGTCATTGCTGGGCTTGACCCGCCAATCCATCGGTTAAACCGCTTGTCTGTCAACAGAGCATCTCCCAAAGGGGGGCTAACTGCAAAATCTGTTGACAGTACAATAGGTTATTTAGGGATAGCAAAATTGACCCCTTGAAGTATGCGGCTTTCCTCTGCAGTATCCCAGGGTGGCCCGGTACTCGCATGAAGCACTCGAAGCGGTATCAGGCTGGGCATTTCCGCAGGATCGTAACAAATACCTCGTTCGAGTTCAGGTTGGAAATAGCCGTAATAATTCCGTTCCAACACCGCTCGACAAGGCGATCACTGCTGCTTTGAATCATGCTCTTGACGCGCTTGCCGGTCTAAAAGATGGGTGGAAGGATCTGCTTACGATTGTAGGATTGCCAACCCAAATAGGTCCACATGATGCGGCGATGCCGACCCCCGAGGGACTTCTGGCAAACGAGCGTTCGCTATTTCGGCGCTGGACGATGACCTGTGATGCAGCAGAGGTGACGATATGAAAAATAGCTTCGAATGGCTTCAGCCGCTCATCGACGCATTACGCACGACCGATTTGGGCCGGCCGAAGGCTCAGGCCGCTTTCAACCGGAATTTAGAGGTGCTCAATAGATTCCAGGCTGAGGGTTACACCTATCCAACTCTCGCAAACGTGCTCGCCGATCAGGGCGTCAACGGCAAGAAAGCTAAATTTTCCGCGCAATCACTATACAATTATCACAAACGGGCGAAGGCGTATGCGGACAAGACCGCATCTGACGATAGCCCTCATTCTGCGGCTGCGAAGAGAGATGACCAGTCCGACAACCAGGGGCCGACGAACAAATCGCCGCCAAATGTGAAAGAGTTCATGCGCAAGATCAGGGAAGCAGGGGCGCATAGCACGAAGAACGCAATTTTGCACCGACGCGGCTCCAAAGATATCTGAAGCATGATCGACCGAAGCGATATCAAAGCATGCGTTGCTCGTTTTAGGATCAAAGAGCGAGACGTGGATGGCGTCGTCGATCGACTGATTGAACTATCTTTAGCCTACCAGCGACGAACCGTCGAGCGCCTCCAATCTCCCCTCATTTCCGACGTCTTGCGCGAGCTTTCCGTCTTGGAGCACGAGGCTAAGTGTGCGATTGCCGGAAAACCGATCAACTTGCCTCAAATTATGCCCGAGACAGTTGCTGCGTTAGCGGGCCTCTATCCATTTTCGGCGTGCGATTTGGCACCCGTGGCTTGGAATGGAGTGCACGGTCAACCGCTCGCACTGGCGCCACCACGGACGGCTGTCACCGGCGCAACTGTCGAACCGCATGTCCTGAACGCGGCGATGCAGCAAAATCTTGGGACACCGCATTTGCTGGCGGTTCGCATATCACCGTTCCCATATGCTGCGGCAAAAGATTATTTCTACGGTCGGTCTTCGGACTCAAGGCCCTCGGCCGGACAGCGGATCGAAAGTTTCATAGCGGGAGGACCCGAGGTCGCATTTCGTTTCATTCAGGTCGTGCGTCAACGAGTGCGATTGGCGACTTGCGATCCGAACCGACAGAATCCAGGGCAGCGCTCCCTCGACCAGTGGGCCGAACCATCGCCTGATGGGCGCCTCGTCTTCGATGTTCTTGAGACGGTCCTTGAGCCGAGGTTTGAGCGACCGCCGTTGTCGATCCGAAAGGCACTGATCGAACTGATCGAGATATTGCGCGTCTCAAACTCGGACTCTGGTGGCACCGAGAACTTGACTTGGATACGCGAGCAAATTGTCTCCGGCGCTGTCACCAATTGGATTGCGCTTCATGCGCACCAAAGCGTCACTCAACGATTGGCCGACGTCCTCAATAGGGCGAGACATGACTTAAGGAGTCGCCGCGGACGCCTTGTCGAACGCATGACGGCTTACCGTGCAGTGATCGAAGATTCGTTGACTGAATGCGCCCGTCGCGCGGAAATGGGCGACATTTCCAGCAACTCCGTTCGGACCGCACGAGCAACGGGCGAGCCTGCGACAATTGTCGAATTGGCAGACGCTGCCCGAGCAACTTCGGATTTTTTGCTTGTTCGTCGCGTCGCCAGAGCGTGCCGCGCAGCCTCCAATAACCCGCAACCAAAATAAGGCATTGAAATACCGGTCTCCTATAGATATTGACCAAATACGTCACGACAAATCACGACAAGTCACGACAAATCACGACAAATCACGACAAATTAACGATTTCATACGAAGGGTCAGTGGGGGACTCGTCCAGCTTATTGCGCTTTGATGGCCTTAGATCTCAAGCGAGAGTCTTAAATGCCCAAAGTTAAACGTGAATCTGCCGCTGATATTGCCGCACGTTGGCACCTGACAGCCGTGCTAAGCGCGGTCGGCGGAATGGGCAAGTCCTTCACGACCGAAATCATCACCCTGTGTAAGATGTCCGTTATGGCCGACGTTCAGGTATTTTCGGCGGACGTGCAGAGCCGGCTGGCGGTCAAGCTGGGCGAGGGGCGGGTTCGTACAATCAACATCGACCTGCTGGACGCGGTTGCAGATGATCCGCTCGCGGTCCTGCGCGCTTACTCTCCATTGGCCGATGCCGTTATGCGGTCCGCTGAGACCGGCGGTTCGATCGTTCTGGACACGGCTGCCGGGCATGATGTTTCAACCATTCGCCTCATGCATTCCCTCAGTCTGGACAGCGTGATTGCCGCGTCTGGCGGCCAGTTGGTCTTGATGTTCGTAACAACGTCCAACCGAGACGCCATGCGAGCGTTGATCGACGCGACCGAAAAGGCGCGCGACGCGCTCCCGTTAGGGCGAATTGTCTGGGTGCTGAACGAACGGACTGGACTCGTCTTCCCGCCCGGTTTCGATTCGGCCTCGATCGGCGTTGACGCGGCGCGCTTTCGCGAATTGCGTGCCGGGGTGACGGAATTCGCAATTGGTCGGATGGACGACAGGATTTGGCAGCCGATTGAGCGGGCGGGCATCAATTTTATGGATTTTGTGCATGCCAATCCGGCTGATTTGGCAAAGCTGTGGGTGGATGACCGCGGAAACTCCCTCGACACGCTATCGGCCGCTGTAGTGCAGCGCCGCGTATCGGCCTGGATCGGGAAGTGCATGGAGGGGGCGGCCGCAGCCCTGAGGTTTTCCTAGTCTGCCGTCCCGATTTTCAAGGGATCTTGCGAGGGTCGAGCGGCGAGGGCGACAGGCGGCCGGACTCCTGATCGCGCGGCTCGCAAAGAAAAGCTGGGCATCGCTGCTGCGGCATCCGTCTTGGCAATTATTACTGCTGAATAGATCGGAACGTGAACGGCTCGTCGATCATCGCAGGCGAATTCGCCAAGCCCAGGTCGGATTTCTCGAACGGAAAATGCGCAAGATCGGGCGGTGCCTAGACAACAAGATCGGACGGTGCCTAGACAAATTGTGTGCTTGGTGGACGTGAAGCAAACGATGTCGTTTGGCCAGGTCTGCCTATCAATACAGTCCGACAATAGACGGACCAGTCCGATAAGCTAGACGCAGATAGGCCAACAAGACATCAGAATAGGCCGACAAGATTGGGCGAAACCAGGCCGACAATAGCGAGGGTGGGCAAATGCACGTGGCGGAAATCATCGAAAGAGCCCGGGCCTGTAGTCTGCTCGTACCTGATCGTGCCGTGAGCGAGCAGACGCGCGAGTCGTATCAAAAGGAATTCACGCGGATGTGGCAATCGAGAAATCTCGATCCGCTAAAGGAAGGCATAGCGCTTGACACCTACTACCTTCGGCGCGCTGCCCTTCACTATGGAGGCAAGCTCGTCCTCGAAGGCCTGATAGACCAGTGTCTCGCTGCCAGAGAGCGGCAGGACACTGCCATGGTACAGGATTGGGCTCGAAAATTACTTCGCGCCGTTGAACGCATCAAACCGGCCTTCGTGCTCGAACCGCCCGCGCCGCTCGACGCTCTGCCTTGGGAGCGTCCAACGTCGCGATGGCATCAATGCGCTAATTCTGATCGGCAACGCGGCGCCAACAGCAAAAAACATGTTCTCCCTAGCCTGCCGGAGGCCTGGGATGACCGGCTTTGGGCGGCTGCCGGCGGGTGGAAATATCGTGAAGCGCTGGCCCTACATCTGCTTACGCCTGTCCGCCCGGAGGAACTCGTGCCGGGTCGCCGCCCGACCGGGTGGTCGCATGGGGTTACGGTCGAGCTGCGCTCGTCGAATTGCCTCGCGATAACGTTCGCTCCGGTCAAATCTCACGGCGGCCTCTATGGGACCGAGATCACGACCATCACCGTCGATCCGACCATTGCGGGTGACGCTGCTGCTTTCCTTGCGTCCCGGTCCGCCGCCGCCGGGGGGCACCTCGTGATCAGCACCATCAGCAAAAACGCTGTCCGTAAGGCGTTAGCCGTGCTTGGCGGCGAGGCGCTACCGGAAATCAACGAGACGATCACGCCTTACGTGATACGCAACCAGGTAATCGCCGATCTGAAGACGACATTCGGGGGCGGCGAGAAGGTTGCTGCTGCCGCGGGACATGGCACCGACCGCACCCAGGCGAAATATGCGCGCGTCCAGCACGGCCGGAAGCGCAAGGGCTAC
>NZ_JBEKRB010000144.1:0-4669 GCF_049519115.1 Bradyrhizobium sp. | reverse complement strand
AAACCAGTCACTGTGCTGCTCGACAGAGGTGGTCAGAGGTCCAATCGCCGGGTTTGAAGAAATGCTGTCATTGCCCTTGTAACCGCCGCCTTGAATATCCGCCTCAAGGCCGACGAGCCATGTTCGTGATACTTGCCAATTGTAACCAATTTGAGCACCGCCCGAGTAACCGCCGGCTCCGGGTGTGAGCGACGTTGGCAATCCACCAGGCGCAAACAGCGCGGCGGTCCCTGGGCCACCCGAGTAACCGGTGAGAGATTGGCCGGCCCACGCGACATCGGCGTTACCGCCTATATACCAGCCGTTCCAATCGTAGACCGGTCCAGGCGGCATCGCGGCTTTGACGGGCAAGTCGGCTGCGAAGGCAGGAGCGACCGCTGCGGCCGAGACCAGCGCTATGGCTCCAAGAAAAATGCTCTTCATGGTTTCTCCAATCACATGTCTCGCGCCGATCAAATCCGCAGAAACCTCAGTACTTCGCGACGACGGGACCGCCGAACTTGAAATCAAGCCCGATCGACACGACCGAGAACGAACTGTTGGTCGTATAGGGCAGTTGTCCGTTCGCCGTCAGCCCCGTCAGCGTGCCGCCCGGCCGGTTGTAACCCATGAAGTTGGTATAGCGGTACTCGACCTTAGCGCTGAGGTTGTCGGTTATCGCATAGGCGATGCCGCCGCCCGCGGTCAGACCGTTGGCCTGGACATTGAACCGGTCAATCCCGTTCACCGGATCGGTATTGGTGTGCTGAAGGCTGCCGAAAGCGTAGCCGCCGGTGAAAAACATCAGCCAGCGGTCGACCGTGAAGCCGCCGCGCACACGCAACGTGCCGCCCCAGCGCCAATTGTCCGCATCCACCCCAGTCACACCGGGAAATGCGCCGGCCGCGAATTGCGACGAGTCGTTGCCCTTGATGCCGGCCCAGAACAGATCGCCCTCGACCCCGACGAGGTAATTGCCGCTCTGCCAGTTGTAACCGGCCTCGCCGCCCGCCAGCCCGCCTAGCGAAGTGTAGTTGGCAGTGTAATCCGCAAACGGCACTGCCTGGCCGGTCGAGTTGTTGACGTTGTGGTTGCCCACACCGCCGCCGCCAAACACACCAACATAGGCGCCGGTCCAATCATAGACCGATGGCGGTGGTGCCTTGGCGTAAGGCAGATCGGCCGCAAGTGCCGGTGTGAGAAGACTCAACACCCCGAGTGAGGCAGTGGAGAGAAGAATTCGCTTCATTGTAGACCCCTGTCGAATTGTCCCGATGAAATGCCGGGCGGCCTCGCCGCCGCGGCCCTTCCTCGCCTCAGAAGTGGACGATGATGTCTGCCGCACCAATCAGAGCGGTGTTCTTGTTCGGCGCGATGCCCAGGTTCGCGTTGCCGTTGAAGGCGAAGCCGTTCAGAGATTTATAGAAGGTAACCTCCGGCCGGATTTCGATCTGCGGCGAGAACCAGTGCTGCCAGCCGATCCCGGTCTCGAAATATCCGGTTTTGGTGCCGGTGCGCTGGCCTTGCATGTCGTCGAAATATTCGAGACGGTAGGAGATGTTATCGAGCGGCCCAGGCCTGTAATTGATGTAGGTCACAGCGGTTCGTACTTCCGCTGTACAAGAGATAATGGCTGCATTGGCGCAGATCGCCAGGCCCGGCGCGTTGAACGGCATGTATTGCGGCGAGAACGGCGTTCCCCCAAGATTAAAGAAGCCCGTCCCTTGCGCGTTTGTGACCGTGGGATTGAGCGCGTTGGCGACGTTGTTCTGATGCTCGTCATACATCTCGAAGGCGATGTGCCATTTATCGTTGAACTTGTGATAGTAGGTCATGCCGTACCACTGGAGGTTATTGTAACCCCAGGCGCCGTTGTTGATGCCGTCGGCAACGAGGTTGATGTCGTCCTTGCCGGAGTCGCTGGTCCAGCGCACGCCGGCAGTGATGGTCGGCTGCGCGCCCGGATCCTTCAGCATGGTCGTGTTCGGATAAAGCGGGTTCGGATCCGGATTGGCGATCTTGGCGCCGACATGCCAGGGCAGCGCCTCGGTGCCGACCACCAGACCGAGCTGGAACATCCAGTTCCTGTTGGCGGCGAGCGTGAACTCGACGCCGGTGTTGGTGTAGTTGTCGAAGGTATACGTCATCGAGTGCGTATACATGTAGTTGTTGGGCGCGAGCTGCGCCTCGATGTCCGGGATCGAGATGTATCGCCCGATCCGGATCATCAAACCTTCCAGCACCTGCGGAACGAAGATTTCGCCATAGGCCATCGGAATGTCGAAGCCGTTGTTGAGGTTCTGATTCAACAACTGGCTCGAGAACAATCCATAAGCGGTGGTGTAGCGATAGTTTTCACCGTAGATCGGCGCGACGCGGAAGCCCCAGTCAACGTGATCCTTCTGAACCGTATCGGGAAGCCGCTCGATATAGACGACCGCCTGGTCGAGCTGCACGGTGTTCGGATTGTAGTCATACGCCGCCGGCGCGTTGCCGCCCTTGACGGTGTTAGTCGAGAGGTTACCGCCGGAGTTGACCCAGCCGTAAACCTGGAGGTGGTTGTCATTCATCCAGCTTCCGACGCTGGTGTTGCCGAGCGCCGCCATCAGCGGGCTGTCGATCGAACTTGGCCGTGTTACGCCAAGGCTGGTCGTGCCGCCATAGGGCCATTCGGTGAAGGGATAGGGTGGAATCGTCTCCGGCGTCGGCGGAACCTCAGTCTCCGCACGGCGAGAGGGAGGCGCCTTGGGATCGGCAGGCGGCGCGTCATGGCCCCATTCGAGCCGGTAGTAGTTGAAGAAGCGCTCCAAAAAAGTCGTGCCGAGATAGGCGTCGAGACACGCATAGTTCTTGTAGGGATCGACGACACCCTTGCACGTTGGCGTTTTTGCCGGCGCAGTCGCGTCGGCCGCTTCCGCACCGTTAAATACGCTCAACGCCGCGAGCGCGACGCCTGCCAAAAGACCTCTTTTCATAAATATGCCCCAAGCTTTTGCCATCGATCCCCAATGGCGATTCACAAACCCAAACTTGCCTCATTGTTCACGGGCGCATCAAAAAAGCGATGCGGTTGGGTTCCGCAGCTCATAGGAAAAAAATAGGGCGAACGGCTTGTTTGATGTGAAATGCTTCTTTGATCGCCAACTGCCCATCTGCTTGCTCAAACACCAGTCGAAATGACTGACTTTTTGGACGAAAACGAGCGCAGCGCACTAAAGTTTGTTCCGCTGTGTGCCTTTTTAGAGACATTTAGCCGAGTCAAGCGGTATCCTTGCTCTTCAAAATTCCTGCTGAGCAAATCAACCTCACTCAGCTATTTCTTTCCTATGCGGAGGACCCCGATTGCTTATCGAACATATATGTCGTGTGCTACTATGCTGATGAGGAATTCAACCTCAGCCTAGCTCATGAACAAGCAGAATAACGTCGTGCTTGTGATAAGCTCCGATGCGCAGACAAGGCGTTATTTGCGTGTGGGTTTCAAACTTCATGGCGGCTTCTCGTTGCAAGAAGCTAACATTGCTTCCGAGGGACTAAGAGCGGCAACATTTGACGCACCGGACCTCATTATATGCGATGTAGCCTTGCCAGACCTGCGTGGCTCTGTCGTCCTCGAACGAGTCCGATCGTGGTCGGATGTCCCAATCATTATCCTCTCGACTGAATCAAATGAGATGGAAAAGGTCCGTCTCTTTGACCTAGGCGCTGACGACTATTTGGTCAAACCGTTCGGCATCGCCGAACTGATCGCTCGTTGCGGGGCTGCTCTACGCCGATATTATAATGGCCCTACAACGGATCACGTCGTCGTCGCTGGCCCTTTGTCGATCGATCTCGCTCGTCGAACAGTCTCGCTCAATAACAATCCCATCAAATTATCCCCTCAACAAATTCATCTTCTGCGGCTGCTCGCAATCAATCTGAATATTGTCGTTGCGCACGACGAGTTACTGCAAGCAATTTGGGGTAACACGCAGAGGAAAAACATTCGACATCTACGAGTCCTGTTTCGGGAGCTTCGAGAAAAAATCGAAGCCGATCCGACACACCCACGACTATTAACTACCGAGTGGGGCGTCGGCTACCGCCTTCAATCCTATCAAGGCGTTCAAGCGACGCCGGCGGACTGATAATTTCAAACCGCCCGATGGCGATCGCGTTGGCCAACAAGCTGGCCCGCATCGCTTGGTCTGTCCTGGCCCATGGTCGGGACTTCGAGGCAAGGTCGATCGCCACCGCCCAACCTGTTTGATCGCTGAACCCGAGAACATTAGATGAGGAAACCGCGATGACGTAGCCAGATTGACAACCCTTACCTGCCGAGGTCTGCGAGAGGTTGAGACGAGATGGAGGTTCGGTCTTCCCGGCGCTTGCGAACACTGGTGACCCACATGGCCCGTTGAGGCCTGTCCGTTAATGAGAACGCACGCGCGCTGATATCCATAGTGGCCCGGAGCAAATGCTCCAATCAAAGGCCGGATACATTGATGCAAGACCGCTACCGCCAGCTTGGCAAAATCCACTTGCAACGCACGGCCGGACCATACATGTGGGTCAAAATCGGTCCTCACCATCTCACGATGTGACTTTCGCGGTAGGGACGCGAGTTACCTCGCGCCCCCCGCACAGATCCGTACGGGCCCAATTCGGGCATACGGCTCCCACCTTGGGTGTCTGACGGCGAAGCGAC
>NZ_JBEKRB010000143.1:0-4671 GCF_049519115.1 Bradyrhizobium sp. | reverse complement strand
ATCATCACCGCCATGCCCGGAATTGCCTCGCTCGATCAACGCGCCAAGGGCTTCAAGGAGGTGGTCGCCGCAAAGTATGGAGCACTGGATATCGTTGCCGAAAAAGCTGCCGACGGCAAGCCAGCGACCGGCGTCAACATCATGAAGGATCTCATCGCCAGTACAGCGGACTTGCGCGGCGTGTTCGTCTCGGATCCGGTCATGGCGCTGGCGGTAGGCCAGGCCATTGCCGAAAAGAAATCGGACGACAAGATCAATGTCGTCGGCGTCGGCTCGGACGAGAAGCTGATCAAATTCCTTCAGGACGATATTATTACCGGGCTCGTGGTGGAGGACCCTTTCCGCATGGGCTATGAGGGGGTCAAGACCGCACTCGCCGCCTCGAAGGGCGAACCGGTGCCGGCCAACGTCGATACGGGCGTGACCCTTGTCACCAAGGCCAACATGAGCTCCGCGCGTTCGCAGGAACTCCTCAAGCCGAAAGTCGAGTGATTGGGTGCACGCGAGGGAAGGTAACTAGCGATGGCTGGCGGGCGGCGTTGCGGCGCGCAGCAGATTGACCGTGCTGTGATAGTGACTATGGCCGAAATCGAAGATTAACCGAGGCGCACTAGGGGCCGCCGCCACAGATGACCTTCAGGATCGGGATCATCTCCGACACGCACGGGCTGCTCCGGCCGGAGGCGGAGCGTCGCCTGGCTGGCGTCGATCACATCATTCATGGTGGCGACATCGGACGTCCCGAAATTATAGACGCGTTGCGTCGGATCGCCCCGGTTACCGCGATCCGAGGAAACGTGGATATCGACGACTGGGCTGCTGCATACCCTGAAACCGAGGTCGTGCGACTTGCGGGAAAATCGATCTACGTTCTGCACGATCTTAAGACTCTGCAGATCGATCCGATCGCGCGCGGCATCGACGTCGTCGTGTCCGGTCATTCCCATGTGCCGAAGATCGACACGGCTGACGGCGTGCTCTACCTGAATCCAGGAAGCGCGGGCCGGCGCCGCTTCCGGCTGCCCATCACGCTTGCGACGATCAGCGTTTCGCCGAACGGCCTGCGGCCGGAAATCCACGATCTCGGCGACGTATCAACCTGTCGTGGGGATGTGTCAGCTTAGAGCGGTGGCAGGTCCAGATGGGGAGGCAGAGGAGGCGGTTGGGTGAGGTATTGGCGCAGGAAGGTGCGACGAGGTCGGAACAGAGTGCGTCCTGATTGGTTGGCCTGCAGATACTTCACGATCGGAGAACGCACATGAGATGGGTTTTGGCGGCGGCTTTCGCAGTCGCGATTTCGTTCGCTCTCGCGCCCGCCGCGGACGCCAAGGGCTGCATCAAGGGCGCCATCGTCGGCGGTGTCGCCGGCCATATGGCGGGACACGGCAAACTTGGTGCTGCGGCCGGGTGCGTCGTCGGCCATCACGAAGCGAACAAGGGCGACCCGAACAAGGCAAACGCCCAGGCTCCCTCGGATCAGAAGTGATCCGGATGGGAACCGGCGGCCACAGGCGGCGGCGTGTACCGCAGGCCAATCGGACCGCTGTCAGGATTATCGGAATAGCGGACCTGCCGGCATGAGGCTCTTTCCCCCGAGGTGCATTTTCTTGGGCCTTGTCTTCGGCCTTGTCTTGGCGTCCGTGACAGGCTCCGCGTTCGGTGCCGAAATGAACGCGGCAGCGATCAACTCCGCCGAGCCCTCGAAAAAGACGCTGTCGGATACCAGGCCGACCCCGGCCGGCATCAGGCTGCAGGTTTTGCTTGACCGGGCGCATTTCTCGCCGGGCGAGATCGACGGCAAATTCGGAGAGAATGCGAAGAAGGCATTGCGGGCCTACGAAAAGGCGCAGCAGTTAGCGACTTCCGACGAGGTCGGCACGGACGTTTGGGGAAAGCTTGCGTCGGACGACCGTCCGGTGATTACGAGCTACGCCATCTCCGACAATGACGTCGCAGGCCTTTCCTTCGCAAGCTCCCCGCCAAGATGGAAGCTATGAAGGACCTTCCGAAGCTGGCCTACACAAGCGCGCGCGAGGGCTTGGCCGAAAAGTTTCACATGAGCGAGGATCTGCTGTCTGCCTTGAACCCAGGAAGGCACTTCGATCGCGCCGGGGAAACAATCGCTGTGATCGATACCGCTGCCGACCAAAGTCCCGAGAAGGCTGCAAAGGTGGAGGTCGACAAGAACCGGCAGACCGTGCAGCTCTTCGATAAGTCGAACGCGCTGATCGGATTTTATCCCGCCACGGTCGGCAGCGAGGAGAAGCCGTCGCCCTCAGGCACCTTGAAAGTAACGGAGATCGACCGCAATCCGACCTGTCGCTACAACCCCGACTACCACTTCAAGGGTGTCCATTCCCGGAAGCCTTTCACCATCAAGCCGCGACCGAACAATCCTGTCGGCACGATGTGGATCAATCTTTCCGCCGACGGCTACGGAATCCATGGAACCCCGTTTCCCGGACGGGTGTCCAAATCGGAATCGCACGGCTGCGTCCGTCTGGCGAACTGGGACGCCGAACGCGTTGCCGAACGGGTATCCAAGGGGACGCCAGTGACGTTCGTCGACGACACCAAGCAAGATACTCCCTAGGTACCCAAAGTAGGGCACTCCGGGCAAAGGTCGCCGATCGAATCCAACGCTTCCCGCACCTCGGCTACCGCCGCATCGGGAGAGACGCCCGGCGGCGGATCATGGCGAGCGGCTTCGACGGCTCGCTCGCGGGCGTGCGGATCGGCGCGGTCCTGCATCCAGCCGTGCTCCTCGCACTCGTCAATGGCGCCCGCTTCGTGCAGCACACTGATCGCCCAGCCGCGCAGCGTCCGGATCGCGGGTCGCCTCTCTGTCGTCATCAGCATAAAATCTCTCCAGCCGGGACGAATCCCTCAGGACGTCACTCGTTCCCGGCGTTGACGACGTCGCCGTTGATGCCGCCGCCGGTCGAGTTATTGATGACGATATCGCACTTCGCCCGCACCAAATCGTTGATGCGCTGGTAGATGGCGGGATTGCAGGTCGCCATGCGGACGCGCTGCACCCACGATCTCTCGAGGATCGCAAAGGGCGTGCGATGAGCTGATCAGTCGGCCATGGCTTATCAGGGGAGCGAGAAGATCACGATGGTCGCGTTGCCAGTGCCACCAAAAAAGCCGGAAACGACACCGGAGGTGGTCGCGACAAATTGCTTATCGCCGATCGCATTGCTGATTACGCCGCCGCCCACCGATCCACCCGTGTTGAATTTGTATAGTGTTTCGCCGGTCGCCGCATCGATTGCAAGGAAGTTGTTATCCAGATCGCCGGTGAACAGCACGCCGCCCAACGTAACGGTGACGGCGGCGACCAACGGCGTCGGCCATTGCTGTGTCCAACGCTCTTTGCCGCTCGCCGCATCGATCGCACGCAGCCAACCACGTGCTTGGTCGCGCGGATCGGGCGTCACCGAGCCACCATAATAGTGCGCGTTTTGGGCGTAAGCCGGTGGGGCTGGCAGTCGAGTGAAAGTGCCGCACCAGTCGACGGTGGCGACGTACAGGGTTTTCGTATCGGGGCTGTAGGCTGGGCCATTCCACTCCATACCGCCAAGCAGGCCGGGGCAGCCGTGAGCACCGTCGAGCGACGGCTTTTCCTCAAAACCAGTGCGCGTCGTGATAGGTAGTTCGTAGAGCTGCTCGTGCGTATCGCGATCAACCAGGTGGAGCAGGCCATCCTTTCCGCTGACCGTGACCAGATTGCGCGCACTTCCCTTCACTGTCGTACTGAACAGCGGGCTGACTTGAGAAAGGTCGCGGTCGTTGACGTCGCCCGGCCCGAACTGGTGGAACCAGAGGAGTTTGCCGGTCTTTACATCGAGCGCAACAAGCGAATTGGTATATAAATTATCACCAGGACGAGCCTGGCCGTAGAAATCCGGCGACGGATTTCCCACCGGTGCGTAAAGCACGCCCTTTTCCGCATCAAGAGCAACAGGCGTCCACACACTACCGCCGCCGTGCTCGCGCGAGGCAGGATCTTTCCTAGAATCCGCGCCGGGTTCGTTCGCATCGGGAATCAGGTTGAACTTCCAAATCGGCTCACCGGTGGCAAGTTTGAATGCCCCGATCCAGTTCTTTGAGCCCCAGTCCGCGCCAGCCGGGCCGTAGATAATGGCGTCGCCAAAATCAACGGTGGCATCGACAGGTATTGGCTGCGCGCCGGATCGGCAATCTTCTGGCTCCAGACGAGTGATCCGTCGGCCATGTTGAGCGCGATCAGAAACCCGTCGGGCGTGCCGCGCACGAGGCGGCCGTCCGCGAGCGCGACGCCGCGATTGGCTTTCGACAGGGGCGTCGCCTTAAGCTCCCAGGTGTTCGTCCACTTCTCGCGGCAGGTCGCGGCATCGATCGCAACCGTGACATTATCGATGGTGAAATACAGAGTGCCTTTGTAGACCAGCGGACTCGCCTGCAGCGAGCCTGTCGTGTTCGAGCGATAGATGCAGGCTGCGCGCAACTGATGAGCATTCGCCGCGGTGATCTGGTTGAGCGCGACAAAACGCTGGCCGGTATAGTCCTTGCTTGCATAGAGCCAGCCCCGGGTATCGGTCGCAGCGTGCAGCAGTTCCTCGCTCGTCGGCCCAGCCGGTAGCGGCGTGGCTGCCTTTGGCGGCGGCGCAGCACTGGCAGCCGTTG
>NZ_JBEKRB010000142.1:0-5240 GCF_049519115.1 Bradyrhizobium sp. | reverse complement strand
CATACCCACAGCAGACGCAAACGCAGCAGAAGCAAGCTGCTTGATTCAAACGACAAAGGCAGGCGCGATTACACCTTAACTTCGGCGCCCCCTGGTCCCAGGTATGGGGTCCACTTCATATGGCCGCCTGCGCCTTGGCAAGTGCCGCAGCCAGAATGCCAACGCTGGGGCTAGACTGCTGCATGATTGGTCTCTTCAGCCAGCAGTTCGAAGCTGACCGCTCCGGATTTCGAGCGCTTTGCCTTTACGCCGTGCCCGGTGGCCTCCTTGGCATCCTCGGGCATGAGGGCTTTGAGCTCTGTCTTTGCTTGGTCATGGTCGAGCGCAGCAGTACGCGTCAGACGGTAGGCGCCGGCAAACTTCGCCCATGCATTTGACGAACTCATATCGACGGTTCTGATTGCCTCGACGCGCGGCCGCGGCGGCTCGACGCCGAAGAGGTGAGGGGTCTTGCCGGTTTCGACGCAGCGCCAGAACTTCCGTTCAGATGCTGGTAGAGCGGGTCGGCGGGAATGGTCATTTCGACCCACTTTCCCCCACCGGTGATGATGGACAGGACCGCTGTCCGGGAGTCAACTACCCACATGTTGTGTTGAAGCTGGGCCATGTGTTTTTCGGCCGCCGCCTCTTCCGAGAAATTCCACGGCAGCATGAATTTGGCTTCAAACACTGCACCAGTTTCCGCGACCTTCCCGTCGAGGGTCGCAGCCATCCAGCGACGGATCTTATGGAAAGCCCGTCGCTGCACGTCCGTGACGAGATTGCCGGTATTTCTCTCGTACCAATCCCGGTTCAGTTGCTCCGTCACGGTGCCAAGCTGGACGATGAGGTTGTCAGAAAGGTCTTCAGGCTCGACCTCACCACGCTTCTCCCGCCAAAGTCGGACTAGTCGGTCCGCGTCGCTGCCCATGATGATCCGGGCGTCAGAGCCGCCGATGAACAGGCGCCGATCGTCGAAAATCTTTGTCGAAAAACTTGAATTCATCCAACATCCCCCCTCAAAGAATCAATTTCCAGATGGGTTAAATTAACCCATATAGGTTAAAAGTCAACATGTCAGTGAAGCTATCGGGTGCTCAGATTCGGGCTGGCCGATCTTTGATACGGTGGAGCGCAGCTGAACTCGCGAAGGCGTCAGCTTTGGGCGCCAACACTATTCGCCGAGCGGAGGTCAGTGACGGGGAGACTTCTTTGACCCTTGCTAACGATCAAGCTATCCGCCGCGCCTTGGAGGCCGCGGGTGTCGAGTTCATCGACGAGAATGGCGGTGGTCCGGGAGTTCGGCTTCGAAAGCCTGTAAGGGGAAAAATCGGGAAATGAACGGGGAGCGCAGCTACTGCAGATTTGCCGCTTAGGAAAGATTGCACGGACAATCGGCTTCTGTTAAACTAGTCAGCATGACTAGAATCTCTAAGCGGTCTGCGAAAAAGACAACCCGTCGACGGCGCGAACCCATAGCAGGGCAGTGGCTCTTGCAGCATGCCAAGGCCCGTTTCAGCGAGTTGGTGCGTCGGGTCCGGAGTGAAGGACCGCAGCGCGTGACCGTGCACGGACGCGATGAAGTCGTCGTCATTTCGGCTGAGGAATTTCGGCGCCTTAAGGGAGATCTCACCGGCGAAGCGCTGATTGCTGCCATGCAGGCCTCGCCACACCGGGATATCGAGATTGAACCGTCGCGTGCAGTTATGCCTGTGCGCAAAGTTAGTTTGTAATGGTCTGGCTACTCGACACCAACATCCTCTCTGAACTGCGTCGGTCAAGGCCAGAAAAAAAAGTCCTCGACTTCGTCGCCGCCCAACCGCTCGAAACTCTCTATGTGAGCTCGGTGACCTTCGCCGAAATCCGATTCGGTATTGAACTCTTGGGCGACGTCAACCTTCGCGCACAGCTAAATGACTGGCTTGCGCATAAAGTCCGGCCGATGTTCGAACAACGTGTTCTCGCGATTTCCGAGGATATCATGTTCAAGTGGCGGCTTCTGGTCGAACAGGGTCGCAAAGCGGGCCATACTTTCTCGCAGCCCGATCTAATCATTGCTGCGACGGCACTCCATCACGGGCTCACAGTCGTTTCCCGCGATATCGGAGATTTTCAAAAAGCGAGTGTGCCCTTGTTCAATCCGTGGATAGATACACTTCCGAGTAAGGCCCCTTAGGCGATTTGACTGAGAATCGATTTTGATGGGACCGGCACGAATGTGCCCTCGCCATGGAGATCGACGCGCAAACCGCTTGAGGCAGTCTTCATGAACATCTCGCAAATCAAGACCCAGCGTGACTACCGTAACGCCCTCAAAGATATCGAGGGTCTCATGTCCGCGAAGCGTAACACGCCCGAGGGCGATCGCCTGGATGTACTTGTCACGCTCGTCGAATGCGTGGGAGCTGAAGCATTATCCAATCTAAACGCTCGCTGACGCTCAAAAAATGATTCGGCGACGGCATGAGAGACCGCGCGTTCCGCAGAGTCGCGGTGACAGCTGCTTTGATTGTTTTGATTTTTGATTGACCGAAATCAAGAACAACCTCGGCGCAGTAATCGCGTAGTATCAGACACTTGTCGATCGCTGCACGGGACGCGATTTGATTGATTTGAAAAAATCAAAAAATCAAAAAAAACCAATCAAATCACTCCCTTTCGGCTGCCAAACCTCGGACAGGTGTGACGAGGTTCGAGCTTCGCGACTCTGACCACACCGAACTCGACTCCATGGTTGCTGAATCGGTCCACCTCACCCGGCTGAAGCTCGATGCTTTCCGATGTGTTGTTGTTCGACGCTGGATGACGCCGCCCCTCTCGGTCGGGCACGGTCCGCCTGAGCGCAAGCCGGTGATGACGATCGACGAACTCCTGACCGATCTAGATCGCGATCGAGCGGATCGATGATCCATCGCGATAGCTCGGTGGCGCTTGCCTACCTGTTGGCCGAAGATCGCTGCCCATCGGATGAACTCTGGGACGAGCTGCTAGTGTCCAGCAGGCTCCTTGAATGCGAGGTCTGGACCCGGATCAACGCAGCCCGCACAAAGCTTGCATGGCGAGGCGGTACGCAACTTGATTGGCCGCGTTGCGATTATTGAAATGGTCGGCCCGGTGCTCGCGTGTTCACGTGGGATTGCCGAAGCGACCGCGCGTCAGTGAATTTGTTAGGGGCGTTGCTTCATCGAAGAAAGTGGCGGCGGACCAGGCGTTCGGCCGAAGAAACCAACGGTGACTTTACTGTCAGGGTTCGCTTGCAACGCACAGTAAGGAGTCTTGGTTTGTCGCCGTGCAAATGCCGTTGATCCAGTTATATTTTTTTTGCGAAACGAAGCCAATTTCATTCCGTGGTTAGAAAGACCGAAATCCGAAAGGCCAATTCACCGCCTTTGGCTATGTAAATTTTTGCAATAGCTTCCGGGATTCTCGAAGGAGTGCCCTCAATTGTTTTCTCTCCTCGACCGCTTCTTTCCGAAATGCGCCGTGCTTGACCGCATTCGTGTTTCCCTTAGGAGCGCCGGATCCCAAGGCGCCGCCGTGCATGCGGCAACGCGTCCTGTCATGGACCGCCGGCGATTTGCAAAAGCCGCCGTTTCGAGCCTTTGCGCCGCAGCGCGGGCTCGCCATCATAGGCACGATGTTTCGGATGTGGGCGTTGGTCATTTGACCTTCTTCCGAAACACAGCAGCACCTTGAGGCGATAGCACGCTCAAGACGTCGATCGGAGGCGTCGATGAGTGCGTCAAAGCCTGAGGCGTTGCATTAATAGGCGCCGCTTCTTGCCTGTTTTGCGTTACGTTGCCGACGATCGCTTGACTGCCCTCGCTGACGGATACGACCGTATCATTCTGATCACCCCGCGAGCGGTAGCGCTTCAGACTCTCCATTTGCGCGGCAAAGGTCCTAGCGAATTTGTTAATGGCTGAGCACGCGGCCTCTTGTTGGGGACGTGATTTTGCTGTCCCAAGCTCGCCAGAAAGCCGCATAATCGCCATGTGGACGACAGTCATTTGCGACGCAAGTAAGGATTCAAGCTGATCCGCTGGGCCAATCCCTTTAATAACCGAAATCGAAAAATTCAAATCGTCTTCATCGTTTTTAGATCCGTTGCAAGTTGCTACGACCAGCTGCCTGATCAAGCCGGAGACAAATTCCTTATCTGGAGAACCAAGCGCATTCGCCAGAAGCAATTCGCCCGTTGGTGGATGCGGATGATCCGCGAACAAATTATCATCTTCAACTTTGAGCCGTGGTGCCGGTATATTTCGACGTTCAAGCGCTTTTTCGATAGTTGCTTGCTCGTCCGCAGTTGGCCGATACGCTTGGCTTTGTTCGATGACTGTCGTCGCTTTGCGATCATCACTGGCGTTTCGATTGTTGCCATCCTGAGGGGCATGACGCTTTTCCGCTCTGGTTGTTCTCTTCGACATTTCCGCGCAACCTCAATGAAAGAAAGTGGAGAGCGCGAAATATTAGATCAAACCGGTCTATACACCAAGAGTCGGATGAAAGAGTCGGCGGGTCCGAACGCCGGCGAGTCGGAGTTACTTTCCTTGGGGTTGTTTTTCAATTTTTTGCTAATCCGCCGCATCCGGCGAGTCGGAGCAGCGAAGAGTCTCTCACGATCGCTCGTCCGCGATCACCTTGCCGTCATTCGGCAGGCTTCCCGGCGCCGTCAGTTCGACCGTGCCGCTGAGCTTTGTAACCGAGCGGAGCGTGGCGGCGATCGCGTTGCTCAGCGCGTCGTTGGCTGAAGTAGATTCGCATTTCAGCACCATCACATCCTGTTCGTTGTCGCGCTGCACGACGAGGCGCAGCCGCCCGAGTTCGGGGTGACGTTTGCCGATCTCGGCGATCTGCTCGGGCCGCACGAACATGCCCTTGATTTTGGTGGTCTGGTCGGCGCGACCCATCCAGCCCTTGATACGCCCGTTGGTGCGACCGCACGGGCTCTTGCCTGTCAGCGCGGCCGTGAGGTCACCGATCGCAAGCCTGATCCAGGGGTGATCGGGATTGAGCGTGGTGACGACGATCTCGCCGACATCGCCCGGGGCAACCGGCTCGCCGGTGCCCGGCCGCACGATTTCCAGGATGATGTCCTCGTTCACCACGAGGCCGTCCCGCGCGACGGTCTCAAACGCAATCAGGCCGAGATCGGCGGTGCCGAAAGCCTGATAGGCGTCGATGCCGTGCGACTTGATCTCCTTCTGCAACGAAGGCGGAAACGCAGCACCCGAAACCACCGCCCGCTGGATCGAAGA
>NZ_JBEKRB010000141.1:0-4768 GCF_049519115.1 Bradyrhizobium sp. | reverse complement strand
ATGAGGAAAAGCGCTGCCAGGATTGCCATTCCAGCAGAGGGCAGAGCTTGATGCCATTCCAGAGCGGACATCAGCCGTGGAGTGTAGGAGGCGGACGGTTCGATCACCCCGTTCGGCGCGGCTGCGACGGTTGCGAGCGGCGCAGATCCGGCGACTCGAATCTGAGGGGCATTACAGCGCGGACAGAACGGAGTGCCGTCCTCGACGCTCGCGCCACATTTATAGCAAGGATGTTCCACCGAGTTTCAAGGTACAGCAGAGGCTTACGCTTCGCAAGAAACAGCAACGCGGGCGGGCGGAGACGCCCGTCGCTCCTTTGATTATCGAACCCTTAGATGTCGCCTTGTTTGCCGCGCGTGTGCACGTAGACCAGGACGAAGGTGGAACCGTTGCCTTTCGGGGACGATTCGACGGAAACCAGATGCTGATGGTCCTGTGTTCCGACTTTCAGTTCGACGACGTTGCCGGTGTTGTCGCCCTCACACTTGACCTCTTTGGACCCGTTGGAGTTGTCCTTGCCGGCATTCACGTGAACATCTCCGCCGTGCTCGCTGGTGTGGCACTCGAGAACCTTGCCGTATTTCTTTAGCTTATCCCGATAGTAAGCGATGACCTTGCCGGGTGAATCGTCGGAATCGTAGTTGACGACTACCAGCTTCATCCCGAATGCCGCCGTGAAAATTCCGATGTTAGCGCTATTCTTGCTGTCATCGTCATGCTTCAGGCGCGCACCGGGATAGACGGGTAATCCGGTGTCGCGAACGTCGGCGTCATTGCCCACGTGCAGATCGCCGGCTGAGCTGCGGATGTCGAGATGCTTGTCTTCGTTCCCGTTGTCTTGTTGAGCTCTGGCGCTCGACGGAGAAAAAGTCAAAAACGCGGCGAATGCGGCTGCTGGAGCCAGTCGGCAGAAAACGGTTTGGAAACGTGTTGCGGATCGAGACATTACTTCCCTCCTAGATATCGCCTTGCTTGCCGCGGAGTCGGACCCAGACGATGGCGAAGTCGGAGCCTTTGCCTTCGGGATCGATGGAAACGATGTGCTGGTTGTCATCGGTTCCGGCTTTGAGTTCGATCGTTTTGCCGTTGTCGTCAGAATCGCACTTGAGATTACCTCCAACGACGTAACCCTTTTGGCCACCAATCACGGGGACATCGTCGTCGACTTTGAAACGTCTGCCGTGGCATTGCAGCACATTGCCGTATCTTTTCAGTTGGTCCTGGTAGTAAGCGATGATTTTGGCGGGTGGATCGTCCGACTCGTACTCGAGGGCGACAACTTTCAAGCCGTAGCCGAACGCAGACAGGTTGACGTTGGCACTCTTCGAGTCGCCATCGGTGGATTTCGGCTTCGGGCGGGCGCCGGGATAGACAGGCAGACCGGCGTCGCGGGCGTCCGCATTTTCGTCAACGTGGATTCCGCCCACCGGAGTGTTGATGTCGACTTTACTGTTGCCGTCATCGTCGTGATCCTTCACATTGATGCTGCAGGCAGGCAAGAGCGCGAGCGAGGCCACGATCGCCGAGACCGGAAGCCAGCTAATTACCTTGCGAATACGCATGTCGAGAAACTCCTTGCGAGACTTGCGCGGGACGTTCGATTCCGGCGCCGCGCTGGGCGATGTTCGGGATGCTGACCGGAAGATGTCCGCGGATCGCGATTTCTCCGAACAACGCTTTTATTACGCTGACTTCTGAAACCGTCGCGTTGGAAAACGTACAGAGATAATTTTGTATTGCCGGGTAGTCCTGTGCCAGGTATGGATTTCCCATGGCGAGCACGGCAGTTTTCTCTGCCGCATGATCCAACACCTTCTGCAACAGCGCGCCGCTCGCTTCCGAAAGGCCGACCGAGTTGGTCACAGCGTTTGCACCTTTCATCACTTTGCCAGGCACGGGAACTTCGTACACTGCCGCGATGACGGATTTCGCGTTGTCCACGGCCTTCAACACATCGTCAGCCATCGCACCAGCCACGCGAGGATCGACATAAGTGACATTGGCGTCCGGCACGCGCTCGCGGATCTCTCGTTCCAATCTGCGTCCAGCTTCGGTGCGCATGTCGTCTAAGAAAATTATGACGACGACGGTGTCGCGCACCTCTTCCACCTTCTGATACGGAAGACCGGGCGCGGCGGTTCCCGAAGATTTCAGCGGCAGCAGCTTGCCATTATCGCGGACCAGGGTGATAGAACTGTCTGCGATTTTCTGGCCGAGGGCAAGATTCTCAGGCTTGCCGACCACAGTGGATAGCGCCTCAACATTCACCAGGCGCGTTTTATGAAGATTTAGCGAGGCCTTTGCTTTCAATATTTTGAGCACGGATGCATCGAGCCGGGCAGCGGAGATTTCGCCCGTGCGCACGGCTTCGAGCATGGCGCGATAGGACGCGTCGAGGTCGGCTGGGATGAGCAGTACGTCGTTGCCCGCCTTAAAAGCGTCTACTGCCGCGCGGCCAATATGTGCGGCATAAAGACGAGTGAGGCCAGCCATATCAAGCGCGTCGGTGATGACGATTCCCTTGAACCCGAGCTGGTTTTTGAGTAGTCCGGTCACGATTTGGGGCGAGGTCGTGGCTACGTGGTTGGGATCGGGGTCGAGAGCCGGGATGGAAACATGGGCCACCATTACGGAATCCACCCCAGCTTCGATTGCGCGCTGAAACGGCGGCAGTTCCACGGACTTGAGGCGCGCCATGTCGCCGGTCACTTGCGCCACGCCCAGATGAGAGTCGGTTGCGGTGTCGCCGTGGCCAGGGAAATGTTTAACGGTCGTCATCATTCCGTTGGCTCGCGCTCCGCGAATGTACGCGGTTACCAGGTCGCCGACTTGCTGGGGATCTTCGCCAAACGAACGGGTATTGATGATCGGGTTAGCTGGATTCGAATTCACGTCGGCGTCGGGAAAGAAATTCCAGTGCACGCCGACGGCGCGAGCTTCCTGTGCGGTGATCCGGCCGAAGGCCTCGGCGTACTCCAGATTGCTCGCGGCGCCGAATGCCATGGCGTGCGGAAATTCGGTGGCGCCGTGCAGGCGCATCGTGACTCCGCGCTCGAAATCGGCCGCAATCAGTAGCGGCAGCTTGGAATTCTTCTGCAGTCGATTGAGCAGTTCGGCAGCTTCGTAAGGTTGGCTCCGGTAGAGAAATGGTGGATCCCAGGGTACGGTCATGGTGAGTCCGCCGAGGTGGTATTTGCGGATGTCGTCGCGAAGTTGCAGGTACTCAGGCGCCTCGACGTTCAGAAACTTGGCGCGCACCCAGACCACAAAAAGTTGGCCTACTTTTTCTTCCGTCGAGAGTTTGTGCAGGGTTTGCTCCGCCCATTTCTCACCTGCGCGATCGAGGTGGATGGGGCCGGGTTGCTGATACTTTTCATTAGCAAAGGATGAGCAGACGAGGACAAAGAGCACTGCGAAGATCAACGCAATCTGTCGGCGCATGAGCAGACGATAGCACGCCCAGAGGTTCGACAGTTGCGACCAAAGCATCCTTTGAATAAATTGGCCCGCGCCGATTACGCGGGCCAGAATCAAATAACGATTAGTGCTTTGCCGGGATGGCTGTGATCTTGATCGTTGGTGTTAGGCGCTCCTTTCTGTGGAGCATCCCGTTGGGATAGGAGCACAGTGACCCGTAGACTATGCTGTGAGGGTTGAACAAGTCGTTGTTGTCGACCTCGCACTGCCAAGCCGACAAGTCTCCGGTTGGTGCTGAGCTGTTTACGACAATATAGAATTGGTTCGGTTCCCCCTCAGAACTTCCGCACGCACCGCCGATCAGAACGCCTCCGCTATTACAGCCCCAAACGGCCTGCGCTTCGCTGTTTGGCGGAACGACGTAGAACTGGAGAGACCACTGCGGGTTAAGACCCTGCCCGGGAGGGCCTTGTTGTCCTTGTTCCCCCTGCGGACCTTGTGGACCCTGGGGTCCCTCCGGCCCCTGAGGTCCCGGGGGACCTTGCGCTCCCACGGCGCCAATCGTGGTGTCAAAGTAAGCTGTCAATCCGCCTGCGGTTTTCAGGGCCAGCAAGAATGACCCGGGCGCCTGATTGCTTGCTAAATCGGCGATGACCTGCGTGTTTGAGTAGCTGGTGAGGGTCAACACCGTGCCGTCTAGAGTGACGGTCGGCCGGGCGGAGCCGAAATGCTGGCCGGTGATCGTGATCTCGGTTGTGCTGGCTACGGCTGCCAGGATTTTCGGCGACGACGTGGTTGGGGGAGCGTCTTGAGTCCTGGCGATGGTTGCACCCATCAGCACGAGCACAATGGCTAGCAGCGGCCAAGAGCGCTGGGCCCCTGCGTTTCTTGCGTTAAGAGTTTGAGTTTGTGTCATTGGTGATCTCCTGTCGGTATGTATGCCGCGCGCCCTTTGGCGTTTGGCAGTATCTCTTTCACTCTCTAAAGCGTCAAAAGAATCGAGAGACCCTCACGTCAAGGTTTTCAATTCCAGGGGAGTTAAAAAAAGTGGTAAAGTACCTGCGATGAGAGCTCTATCGCGACGGGTCGAGTTGGCCATGCGGCGTGATCCTCGGCTTTTCGATCCGGTGACCTTTGCGCGCCTTTGCCGCGCGCGCGACTATCTCGGCGCCTGCTATCGTGACCGGATCACGTTGGAAAAGGCTGCCAGCCATGCCTGCCTGTCGCCGTTTCACTTCAATCGCTTGTTCGCACGAGTCTTCGGAGAAACACCGCACGAGCTTGTGACCCGGATTCGTATCGAGGAAGCCAAGAAGCTTCTGCTGGCGGAGAATCACAGCGTCACGGATAT
>NZ_JBEKRB010000140.1:0-4855 GCF_049519115.1 Bradyrhizobium sp. | reverse complement strand
ACTGGAGTGCTGCTTCGGCACCATGCCGATCCAGGCCGAGAAGTTGCGCCCTGATCGGAAGGACTTTGGATCAGCAACGGCAGCGACCAAAGCAGTGGCCAGAACCGGACCGACGCCGGGGACTCCTTCGAGCCTCATGCTCATCTCGTTGGATCGGTGCCAGGCCCTAATCAGTCGGTCGAACTCCAGGATCTGCTTCTTCATCCTTCGCAGTTGAGTCCCGAGTGCCAGGAGACACGCGCGAGCTATCTCTGGAACTCGCCTGTCGTTCGGATCGGCGACGACAGTAAGCAGTTCCTCGACGCCGTGACGCCCGACCGGCGCAACGATCCCGAACTCGGCAAGATGAGCCCGGATCGCATTGATCACCGAGGTACGCTGACGGATGAACAGATGGCGCGTGTGTTCGACAAATCGGAGCACCCAGTCCGGGCGGTTTCTGCCGCGTTTGCCCGCGTGTTTCTGCGCGAACCGACCGAACTCGACCAGTTTGGTCCAAACCGCTCGTCAGCTACCAGATCAATCGACAACACGCCCGGCCGTGGCGTCAGACGGTTTTCCCGTGAGATCTATGGAAAACCCTGGCGTGCTCTTTACCGCACCACGCTCTTCGGCAGTTGGTCGCCGTCGGGGCGCACCGTAGGGCTTCACATAGGGATCAGCCGCACGGTGTGACCCAGTGCCTGGAGCTCGCGCGACCAGTGGTGCGCCGAGCCACAGGCTTCGATACCGACCAGACAAGGCGACACCTTCTGGAAGAACGTCAGGACATAGCGGCGCTTCAATTGGCGACGGATAACCACCTGGCCAACATCATCGACTCCGTGAACCTGGAAAACCGACTTGGCGATGTCTAAACCGATTGTCGTCATCGTCTGCATGGCTCGCTCCTCTGAATCGTGGGAGCCTTAACAGCTCCCACATCCGTGGCACCCATGTGCCGGTGGAGGAGCCGTCCACATGGGGTAATCGCGGGAGCGAGTTGCCCCAGGCCAAACACTAGTCTTGGAGGGTGGCTGTTCCCCGATAGGATGGAAATACGGGCTCACGACTGGACGCCGGGCCCAAGCATCGAATGGAGAACAGCTATGGAAGAATATATCGGTCTCGACGTGTCGATGAAAGAGACGTCAGTCTCGATCCGCCGAGCAGGTGAACGGATCTGGCGCGGCAGGTGCGCATCTGATCCCAGAATCATAGCCGAGCTCATCCGCAAGCGGGCGCCAGCCGTGAAACGCGTAGTGTTCGAGACCGGACTACTGTCGATATGGTTTTATCATTCTCTGCGCACCGAGGGGTTGCCGGCAATCTGCATCGATGCGCGCCATGCTAAAGCGGCGCTCGATATGGCGACGAACAAGACGGACGCGAACGACGCCGATGGTCTGGCGCAGCTCGCAGAAGTCGGGTTCTTTCGTGAGGTTCGGGTGAAAGGATTCGACAGCATGCTGACCCGCACGCTTGTCGCGGCACGCACGCGGCTGGTCCGTATCACAACAGAGCTTTCCAACCAGATCCGTGGTATCATGAAACCTTCGGTCTGCTCGTTCCTGCCGGAAAGGGAAGCACCTTCGAGAAGAATGTCCGGAGCCTTCTTGCCGATCAGGACGGACTTGCATCGATCGTGCTCCCGATGCTGGAAGCCTGGCGTGGCATTCGCATCCGCGCCGCCGAACTCGGACGCCAGTTGGTACGGGACGCGCGCCAGAGTCAGGCTTGCCGCATCCTTATGTCTATTCCCGGCATCGGTGCGATCACCGCAACTGCCTTCACCACAGCCATTGAGAGGCCGGACAACTTCAAGAAATCTCGATCTGTTGGCGCCTGGATCGGGCTGACGACACGCCGCTACCAATCCGGAGAAGTCGATTATGACGGCCATATATCCCGACGTGGCGACAGCCATTTGCGAGGGCTTCTCTACGAAGCGGCGGCGGTCATTCCGACGCGCAGCTCAACCGACAGCACTCTGCGCACGTGGGGTCTGAAGCTCCGGGAGAGGCTCGGCTTCAAAAGAGCTGCCGTGGCCGTGGCGCGCAAACTAGCGGTCATAATGCATACGATGCTTAAGACTGGCGAACTCTTCAATCCGAATGCCGGAGCCACCACATAAGTTCCGATAGCGTTCAGAACCTGAACGCCTAAGGTGTCCCTGCCGGGACATGAGCCGAGCCATTCCGCTGATGCTGTTGCACTGCTGACTCAGCAAAGTGCGTCGTCCACATTGAAGGCTCGTCCTGCGAAGCTCCATCATGCGGCGGCTATTGTCGACCGCGAAGACAACCATGCACCCGGCAGCGTCCCCTGAACGAAATTATAAGCTTGACGCCTCAGCAGCGATTAGACAACAGCATCAACAGCGGAAGCCAACCTAACAGATCCAAGAATTGGAAAGAGCAGCGTGGTGACTTTATGCGGCCGCCTTGTGGCCCGATATTAACTCGCTGACGATCTTGCTGGCCTGACCTGAAAGTTCGAATTCAAGCAGTGCGGCGTCCGCGTCTTTGCGCGCCATGAAGCCGTTCAACTCCGCCGCAATGCCATCGATGACAAGCTGGATCGGCGCATTTACGGGTACCCCCGGGCAGGTCTCGTTGATCATCGCGCCTCCCAAAGAGAGATCGCGCACGGTGACTCTGGCTGATTTGCCCTGGCTTTTTAGTGTGGCGGGACGACCAAGATCAATCCGGGAGGAAATTCTGCGATCGACGTCAGACGTAGATGTGCGGATCACACGCACCAGTGTCGCGCGAAGCTCGTCGACGTTGCTGGCGATATCGGCCGAACCGTCGCGAATTTCCGCTGCACGCCGACCGGTCTCGGTTGCTTCGTTGGATACTGAAATGATCTGCGACGCGACTTCCCGAGCTGCGAGCGATGTTTCTTCAACAGTCCGCGAAATTTCAACCGTAACAATGTTCTGTTCTTCTATTGCCTTGGCGATCGTCGATGAAACCGCATCCACGTTTCGAATAACCTCCCCGATGCCTTTAATAGATTCAACCGACGCTCGCGTCGCATCTTGGATTTCGGTGATCTGCCGCGCGATCTCACTAGTGGCCTTCGCGGTTTGCTCCGCCAGCGATTTAACTTCACCGGCGACAACGGCAAAGCCGCGGCCTGCTTCCCCAGCCCGTGCGGCCTCGATGGTTGCGTTAAGCGCGAGCAGATTGGTTTGACCTGCAATTTCGCTGATCAGATTCGTCACTGCGCCAACCTTGCCCGCGGCCTCGGACAGCTTCGCAATAGTAACCTGTGCCTGGGTCGAAGCGGACACGGCTTCCAGTGTCAATTCCCTTGAAGAGTTGACCTGTGACGCGATTTCGGCAATCGACGTGCTCAGTTGCGAAGAAGCCTTGGCGACGGTCTGTGCGTTGGCAAGAGCTTCCTCCGCCGCCGCCGCGACGCTGCTGCTATTCTTTTCAAGCAACAAAGCGGAATCGCTCAAAAGGCTGGCGTTCTTTGCCATGCGGCCAGTCCCTGCGGCGACTTGGCCGACGGCGGAATTGGTCTCGCGTTCCACCGTTTCTGCCATTTCCTTGAGGGCTTTTGCTTTATTTTGCTCTGCAGCCTGCCGCCGCTCTTCGTCCAGGATAGCCTCATTGCGAGCTTTCTCAGCGGCCTTAACCTTGAATGTTTCGACGGCTCCAGCGACGTCGCCGATCTCATCTTTCCGACCAACGCCGGGCAGGACGACTTGGAAATTGCCATTCGCAAGTTCAAGCATGGACCGGCTAAGGGCGCGCATTGGTCGGGCGATTGTAACAATCGAAAAAATGCAGGTTGCAATCAGTACAATTCCGACGCCAAGACCCACCGACATCGAATACTTCTCGGTCGATACCATCTCATCGGTCGCCACGGCGCGGGTGGCCTCGGCGCGATGGTGCGCAAAGTCCGCAGCTTGTTCGGCTGCCGTCAGACTCGCCTCCGCGAGAGGCAAGGTGATCTCGCGGGCAAATCGGTCAGTGTCATCCTCTAGTTTCGTTCTTCGCGCCGAATCATCGGAAGAAAGGCTACTGCCCGCGAAACGCTTGGCATCGATACCGATGGCCTCGGTTCGCATCGCCACAATTTCCGAGGCGCGCTTGACGTAATTGATGGCGAGTTCCGTGGCTTGCTCAATCCGCGCACTATTTTCTGTCGATAGGGACAATTTAAGAAAATGCTCGGCCTTTTCTTTGACTGAGCTTAGGGCCTTTTCAACGAAGTTAGACGCTTTCTCAAGTTCCACCAATGTGCGGGCGAGTCGGATATCCCGTACACCCAGCGTCATCGTCCGGACGGCGGCCCGCGCGTCAACGGCGTCCTGAACGATCCGTTCTTGGGTTGCCGCGTTTTCGTTTGCCGCTCGGATTCGGCCATTGCCGGTCAGCTGAATGGAAACCATGAGTACTACTAAAAGGATGCTGCTGCCCGAAGCGATTGCCAGCTTGGTCCCGATCCGCAAGTTTTGGACGATCCGCATCATTTCAATTTCCAAAAAAAGGGCCGTGTGGCGTCCACATGGCCATGCCGAACGATTCCAGCTTGTTGAAACGGTACGCCCGTAAACCGCAAGCTAACCTTAATAAGGCGAGCCGTAGTTCTACTGCTTATGCGACGAAGAAAAAGCCGGCGTAAGCGTCTAAAGTCCGCTCAGGTTAATCGCTTCGTTTCCGCGATGTCGGATGCGAGTCCGTTTTACCCCGATCAGCGGACCTTGTCAGACCGGCCCGATTGGTACGGTACGCGCCAAAGCACAAAGTCGCTGCGCTCCAGCCCGCTGCGCGGGGGCAAAGGCCGAGAGAGCGGAAGCCCGCCGAGGGTAAAGCGCTGGCGGGTTTGAGAGCCCCGTCCTGAGATCGAGGTGTTG
>NZ_JBEKRB010000139.1:0-4900 GCF_049519115.1 Bradyrhizobium sp. | reverse complement strand
GGGACTGCGCGAGATACACCGCTGCGAGGTCTGCGGAACCGTATCTCTGCGGTCGGTGCTCAACCTCGGCAAACATCCCCTGTGCGACGATCTGGTTCCGATCGGCGACGCGCGCGTCTGCCGGGAATACCCGATTGAAATTCTGTTCTGCGATACCTGCTGTACCGGGCATCAGCGGTTTCAGGTTCCGAAACAAGACCTGTTTCCGCAAAACTACCATTATCGCGCACGCCAGACCCTCGATGTGCTCAACGGCATGCGCAGTCTGGTCGCTGCCTGCGTCGCAAAATATGGCGATCTCAGCGGCAAGAAGATTCTGGATGTCGGCTGCAACGACGGCAGCCTGCTGTCGATCCTTAGAGAACACGGCGCCGAAACCTACGGTATCGAGCCCACCGGCGCGGCCATGGATGCATCGGCCTCAGGGCATCAGGTCTGGAACGCGTTTTTCTGCGAGGATGTCGCCAAGAGCTTCGTCGCCGAATTCGGGCAGCCCGACATCATCACCTTTACCAACGTGTTCGCGCATATCGAGGATCTGCCGGATGTGATTCGGGCCTTGAACGCGCTGTCGAACCCGCGAACGAAAATCGTCATCGAGAACCACTATCTCGGCTCGATCATTGCCGGGCGGCAATTCGACACTTTCTATCATGAACATCCGCGTACCTACAGCGGCACATCATTCCAGTTCATCGCGAAGTCGCTGGGCATGTTCATTTCGAAAGTTGAATTTCCGAGCCGCTATGGCGGCAACGTCCGGGTATTTCTGAGCGGGGCCTGGGATTCCGAAGAGTCTTCCTTTGTCAGAGCAGCGATGCTCGAGCGCGAGCGCCGTTACGGCAACGATCTCGCAAGACTGCCGCAAGAGATTGCGCTGTGGCGCGCCAGAAAGGCTGCGGAAATCAAATCCGCCGTCAAGCGATATGGCCCACTGGCCGGCAAGGCGTTCCCGGGCCGGGCCGCGATACCGATCAAGCTGCTCGGCCTCGATCACACGTCGATCAAGGCGGTGTACGAAAAGCCCGGTTCGGGAAAGATCGGACACTACATTCCGGGCACGCGGATTCCGATTCTGTCCGACGACGACTTCCCCGCGGAAGACCGCCGCAAGCCACTCGTCAACATGGCCTGGCATATCGCCGACGAAATCGAAACCTATCTGCGCGGCCGCGGTTTCACCGCCGAGATCATCAGGATCGCCGCGCCGGGCGATTTCGTGGCGTGAACGTCGCGATCCTCGGCTCCGGCTTCGGACTCTACGGCTACCTCCCTGCCCTGCACGCGCTATCCTGCCGCATCGTGCTGCCTGCGCGATATCGCTCGACGATCGAGCGCCGCCCGGAATTGTCGCGACTTGCGAGCCACATCACCTTCGTCGCGGACGAAAACGAGGCCATCGATCTGGCTGACGCGGTCGTCATCGCACGCCGGCCGGCCGATCAGCTCGACCTGATCCCCTCGCTCCTTCACCGCCAGAAATTGCAGCGACTGCTGCTGGAGAAACCGCTGGCGCCGAATCCGGCCGCCGCGCTGCGGCTTGAAGACCAGATCGCAGCGTCAGGCAAAATCGTCCGCACCGGCTATCTGTTCGGCCATACTGGCTGGGGCCGGGACTTGATCGGCCGCGCGGCGGAACTCAACGGCGACCTGCACATCCGGTGGCGCTTCCGCGCCCACCATTACGCGGCCGACCTGTCGAACTGGAAGCGGGCCGATGCCGAAGGCGGCGGGGCCTTACGGTTCTACGGCATCCAGCTCATCGGCCTGCTCGCGGCGCTTGGATTTGATCAAATAGAGGCTTCCCGGCTCAAAGCGGCCCGTTCGGGCGAGGCCGAGAGCTGGCACGCGACGCTGGCGAACCGGAAGGGAGCCCGCTGTCTTCTGGAACTGGATTCCAATGCGGCGCAAAGCTTGTTTGCCGTCGCGGCGCCAGCGCTGGGCCTCAATATCTCCCGCCAAGATCCGTTCGACGCGGCGCCCGGTAACGGAGATCGCCGGGTGCCACTTTTGGTGTCGCTGTGCCGCGAATTTCTGACCACTGAGACAACGACGGACCCATCCGACGGCAAAGCCATCTCGCTCTGGCAGGCGATCGAGGACGTCACTGTTTTCGAAAACGCGACCGCACCTTGAGCCCAGCGTAGTCAACCCGCCGCGGGGCGTTGCGCGCACCATTTCCGCCACATCGCGCGATAGGCCGCTTCGATGTCGCGGGCGAACGCCGCGAAATCCATCATCCGGCTCGCGCTCATCTGTTGCCTGAGATTGCCGCGGATCGCACGCAATCGTGACGGATCGCTCGCCAGCCCGACCGCGAGATCGACGTAAGCAGCCTCATCGGCCGCGATCAGTTGCGGCAAGCCGATATTGTTCAGGATCGAAACGCCCATGCGCGCCGTGAAATGCTCGCCCGCGAGTGCGATCACGGGAACGGTCATCCACAGCGCGTCCAAAGTCGTCGTCCCGCCGTTGAACGGAAACGGATCGAGCGCGATGTCGATCTTGTTATAGAGCACGTACTGGTTCGACCGCTTGCGCGGTTCGAGGATCACGCGATCGAGCGGGAGCCCCAGCCGCTTCAGACGCGCTTCGGTTTCCCGGCGAAACGCTTCGCTGTCGATACCGACGATTTCCAGCAGCAGGCGTGAATCCGGGACGCGGTTGAGGATTTCCGCCCAGCGCCTCAGGGTGACGTCGTTGACCTTGGTGAAATTGTTGAAGCAGCCGAACGTCGTAAAGCCGTTTTCGTCGCGCGGCGGATGATTGATCGGGTCGGCGATGCCGGCGCGGGGCTGATAGCAGCAGAAGGTCGCCGGCAGACGCCACAATGTCTCGGTATTCAAATGCTCGGTCATGCCGGGCGGATCGACGTAAGCGTCGGTGATCCGGTAGTCGATCGCGCTCACGCCTGTGGTCGTGGTGAAGCCGAGCCAGGTGGCTTGAATGGGCGCCGGCTTGCGCGCGAAAACCAGCAGGCGGTTGGCAGCCATGTGGCCGGACAGGTCGACCAGAATATCGATGCGGTCGGCCTCGATGAGATCGGCAACCGCATCATCGCCCATCGAGACGATGTTTCGCCAGTGATCAAATCCGCCTCTGAGACGTGCGGTGGCCGCGTCCTCGGTGTTCATGTTGGCATAGGCAAAGAATTCGAAATCGGCTTTCTGGTGGTGCCGCACCAACGGCTCGAAGAAATAGTTGACGGCGTGGTCGCGAAAATCTCCGGAGACATATCCGATCCGCAGCCGCCGGTCCGGATGGGGCACATTGGCAAACTCGCGGCGCCGCAACAGCGATGCGGCGATATCGCGGTCGAACTGCCGGGCCTGATTGACCAGAATTTCGTGCGGCACCTCGGCGGAATAGCCGAGCAGCATGATCAGGCTGTTATGCGCATTGATAAACATCGGTTTGAGGCGGATGGCCGTCTGATAACTCTCGATGGCCTCGGTGATCTTGCCCTGCGCCTTGAGCGAACTGCCGAGGTTACTCCATGCCGCAGCCATGTCCGGTCTGTGCCGGATGGCTTCGCGATAGTGATGGGCCGCTTCGTCGAGCCGCCCTTCATCCAACAATGCATTGCCGAGATTGTTGTGGGCCTCGGCAAAATCCGCCCTCTGACGCAGCGCTTCGGTCAAGTGGGCGATGGCCTCGCCCCGCCTGCCGATATCGAACAGCAGCGCTCCGAGACTGTTGTGGGCCTTGACCGTGTTCACGCCGCCGGCGATGACGGCGTCAAATTGCGCCATCGCAGCCTCGAAGTCGCCTCGCGAACGATACATATTGCCGAGGCCGGTCTGGGCCTCGGGAAAAGCCGGCTGTAGCGCCAGCGCATGCTGGAAGGCTTGCATCGCCTCATCCACTTCGCCGCACTCGGCCAGCACATTGCCAAGGCTGCAGTGGAACGCCGGAACATCCCCCTTGAGGCGGATAGCCTCGCGGATCAATTGCAGGCCCACTTGAACCCGCTCCGTCCGAGCCGCGAGCTGGCCAAGCATGTACAGGCTCTCGACATGACCGCGGTCCGCTTTGAGTGCCGCCGTATAAAATTTCTCGGCTTCGTCCAGCCGCCCCGCCGCGTGATGGTCGAGCGCGGCCCGATAAAGTTCCGCGCAGTCGATGCGCAATTTGAGCGCGGCAATCTCGGGCGTTGAAAACCCGCGCGCCACCGCACGTTCGAGAATAGTGCGGGCATCGCCCGCCGCACCTGCCATCAACAAGGCTTCCACGAACGAAAACCAGTGCGGGCCCTGTTGCGGGTCCGCCTGCAACGCCGCGTTGAGATACGACAGCGCGGATTGCGGTTTGCCCTGGCGAACCACCAGGGTGCCGAGCGCGTAGTTGGCCTCGGGATTGTTGGGTTCGGATTTCAGGACGCTACGGAACAACCGTTCGGCGCTGTCGACACGCCCGGCATCGAGATGGGCGAGCCCTTTGCGGACCGCCTTGTTGTTGGGACGCGCGTGCGCATTCATTCGCGGGATAACGGCCGGAGCGAGGGTAGCGCAATTCCTATCATTGATTCGGCAGGGGTGTCCGACCGACGAAAAGGGCGCAAGGCGCGCTAGTCTTTCGTCTCATCGGCGCAGGCTTGCCTGGCTCGCATGCCGACTCACTAGCAACAAAGCCAGCCGCGTAATCCATTGAATAAACAAGTAAAACGCTGATCTCGTCAGGCTCCGGTATTTTTGGCGCGCCCCGTTAACGCTGCCTCGAGGGCGAGCGGACTGCGACGATTTTGGACTTCCCAAGGAGATATCGAGGTCGTACCACCAAAACAGGTTGTCGCCGTTTCGCTTGCTGGAGACACAAGCGCAGCTACAATAACCTCAAGGCCGCCAAGGTCAGAAATAATAGCCCGGCGACGTCAAAAGCCGCCCGGGCCTTGAAGACATGG
>NZ_JBEKRB010000138.1:0-4945 GCF_049519115.1 Bradyrhizobium sp. | reverse complement strand
TGCCGATCGCTTCCGCAAGCGACAGCCGCCAGGCCCCAAATGGAATCTGCTGCTGCGAGCCAACCGCACCGAAGGTCAGGAAGGTCTGCGGCTCCCGATACAAGTAGATGGTATCGTCGGGATGCACGTAGATATTGTTGGACGGCTCATAGATGAGCGCCCCGAAAGGGGCGATCGCGCGCCGGCCGTTTCGCTCCAAAAGTACCCAGGTTTCAGCTCCGGCGGGCCCCGTGGTCCCGGCCGTCGCCACCAGGCCAGCCCGGCTGATGGCGGTGAGCATACGCTGGGGCTCGGTGGTCGCAGGAATCCACGCCGAGCGTCCCTCGCCCAAGATAGTGATCATGGACGTCTTCTGTTCGATCACTGACACAACGACCTGCGGCTCGATCGCGCGGTTCTTGATGGCAGCCACAATAGCGTCCTGCACTTCGACCGCGGTGCGTCCGCGCGCGCGGATGGAACCCGCATAGGGGATCGAGATGTTGCCGTGGATGTCGACGGCTTGGTTCGGAATGTTGACGAAATTGCCCTGGCGCGCGCCGCCTTCGGACGGAGTGAAGAGGCCTCCAGAGCCGGATTCGAAGATGGTGACACCGAGGATATCGCCGTCGCCGAATGTGATATCGCGCGGGCGCCGCCGATCGTCTCCAAAGGCGATCAAGCGCGGCAGGTTCTTGGCCTGGACCTCGATGACCTTCTGGGTGACCTTGACTATCGCGTAGTTGAGACTCGTCGGATCGCGCTGGCCCGATAATATATCCATGGTGGCGGGCCCACCGTCCGACATCATCCCGCAGCCGCCCAGCGCCATCATCAAGATCAAGGTTGGCAAGCCTGAGAGGACGCGACGAATGCCCACCGAAGGCCCCGATCCATGATTATTGGTCGCAGCGACTCTACGCGAAACGAAAGGAGCTGCGTAGGGTTGCCGTGCTATCATCCCCGATTTCGGGGAGAGTGTTGCGGATTGGCCACAAATGCTGGGTGGCAGAGCCCTCAAACTGGCAGCCCAAGGGATAATCTCACCGGCTTTCGGGCGTTGTCGCTCGTCCGATGAGGAGTTGTCGCGGCTCTGAATTAGATTTGGCATATACTAGAATTAAATCACTGAGAGTGGCCTGAATTTTGCTCGCCTATTGGCAGCGGCCCCTTGCAAGAGTTGTTCAGCAGTTCGTGCGTGAGACAGAGTTTGCCGAAGTCAATCGCGTCGACATCTAATTTACGCATCTCATTCTCGAATTCATCAGATGGCGATTTGATCAGGGCGCCTCGTATTGCTGTACGATGCAGGAAAATAGTTAACCGAGATCAAATGGGTTGGAGGCGAGCGGTTAACCATTTTTACATTATTCGTGTCATGTTTAGTGGCGTTCCGAAAAAAATGGAAGAAAATGGCTGAAGAACTTCCCCAAACAGATCGGCGCGTTTGCCAAGAAGGCAGGCGGCGTCTCAATGGTGTTGAGCGTAAGCTATGTCATCCGTTTCTGGGCAAACAAGGGCAATCATGACGAAACCGACAATGTAACGACTCTGAGCACGGCAACGCCTATTGAAACGCCTTCGAGCGGTCTGGTGCGTCGCCGAGGGCGCGGCGTGGGGCGGCGGCGTCGATCCAAAAATCCCGAAGAAGCGCAAAGTGTCTCCTCGACCAGTAGCCGAGAGTTGATTGAGCTTTTCCCCACAGGATTTCCTCGAGCAACGGCCTAATGCTACAAGCCCCGGCGGACCGGTTTGGGTATTGAAAGAAGAACTTGATGGGTCCGGATGAGGGCAAAAAATAGGTGATTTGGTCTTCACGCACCTCGCACATCGTGGCGCCTCGGCGCAGCGTGCCTGCGGGTACTCGAATTTACGCAATTGGTGATATCCACGGGCGCCTAGACCTTTTGGATTCGGTTCTCGCACGGATCGACAAGGATACGGACGTGCATCCTCCCGTATCGAACGCTGTTCGCATTTTTCTTGGAGATTACATCGACCGCGGACCCGATTCCAAGCGCGTGCTTGATCGGCTCGTCAATCATTGCGTGACCCACCCAACCGTCTGTCTTATGGGAAACCATGAGGCCTTCCTGCGCCAGTTCCTAATAAACCCGGATGTTCTTACTGTTTGGAGAAATTGCGGCGGACTGGATACGCTGTTGTCATTTGGACTTTCGCCGAAGATCGAAACCAATGCGCAAGATCAACGAGAACTCGCCTCTGAACTCGACAGGATCCTTCCATCCAGCCACCGCGAGTTCTTGGGCGGCTTGAAACAGTATTTCATCTGCGGTGATTTTTTTTTCGTACATGCAGGAGTCCGACCGGGAATTTGCCTCACCAAGCAATCGGAAGACGACCTTCTCTGGATTCGGGAGGATTTCCTTTCAAGCGAGGACAACTTTGGCAAAGTTGTCGTGCATGGACATACGCCTGTCCTCGAGCCCGACGTTCGAGCGAACCGTATCAACATCGACACGGGTGCCTACGCGACGGGACGACTGACATGTCTCGTCCTGGAAAACGATAAGATCAGATTTATCTGAGAAGTGATTTCCAACTGATGCCGGGTCACGACACCGACCGACCGTGCCGAACGTCCACTGATCGCGGCTGTCGAACTCGTGCGGACCGCGTCACGAGGCCATCGGCGGTAGAATCACCTATTCGGGGTAGGAGTCATCGACAACCGCAAAGATACGGGAAAGGGCGCTTTCGTCATCCAGGCTCATTCAAGAAATCGGAGTTTGAAAGATCGGGGATTCCGCGCCGTCCCCGTGTCAGAAAAGCAGGATGACTTGCTTGCCAGAAGCCGACCCATGCCAAATTGGATCAACATTCCAAGAAAATAGCCCATCTGTATCGCCACGCTTGCTGCGGCCATCATTAAAATAGTCGCCCAAACGCCACTGGCCTGAGTTACCCCGAGAGTGATAGTGACGACCACAACAACAATGGTCGCAGGCGCTAACACAAATATTTTGAAGCGCTGTGCCAATATGCCGCCAGCCGCCAAGCTTACTGTCGAAAGCCAAATCATTGTTTGATGCTCGTTTTGGAAGCGTGTCTGTCAAGGGACAGCGTGGCCTTGTGCCTCAATTTCCCATCTGGCCTGTTAATAATTCGTTAAGGCGTGTCGCCCGGGTGCACCGCAGCAGATTTCTGAATCGCCAAAGTTCACGACTATCCCAACTCGTCGATTTCGAACGCGGGATTTTTGCGAGTGCGAATCTATCCGGCATCAAGTTGGGGGCAGGCTTTCTGGATCATGTCCTGGGCGGGTCACGCAGAAGCCTCCGGGAGAGCCGAGAAGAAAAAGAGATGTGCGGGACTTGGTCCAGCGCGGGTGCCTTGTTGTTTCCGGGGACTAGGACGATCGCAGTCTCGCAGGAACAACGTTTCTCAGTAGGCGTTCCTTTTTCGAAGTACCTCGAAAACCGTTCTGATCAGGATAAGGAGGTCAAGCGAGAGGCTCCAGTTATCAATATACCACCGATCGAGCTTCACGCGCTCTGCAATATGTTCGATGGTCGGTGTAGCGCCTCGGGCGCCGTTGCATTGCGCCCAACCTGTTATGCCGGGCTTGACGTGATGGCGAAAAGCATAGTCTCTCAACAGAGTTTCAAAATAGCTGTCGTGGGCTAAGGCGTGAGGACGCGGCCCGATCAGTGACATGTCGCCTCTTAAAACATTCCAAAGCTGAGGCAATTCGTCGATACTGGTGGACCGAAGCAGCCGTCCAATTGCTGTTACTCGCGAGTCGCCACGCGTCGCCTGCACAACTTTAGGACCGTTTTCCTGGACCGTCATGGTCCGAAATTTCAATATGACGAAATGTTTGCCGTTAAACCCTTTTCGGGTTTGTCGAAAAATGACCGGGCCAGGACTGTCCAGTTTGATTGCAATACCAATCAGGGCCATGACGGGCAGCAAAAATATAAGCACGAGTGAAGCCACGACGACGTCCGCAATGCGCTTCACAAGACGCTGCGTGCCGCTAAGGGGTTCCCGCTGCAGCTCGATGGTCGGCGCATGGGTCTGCGCGGACCAGGTGAGATCGGCTAGCGCTCGAACGCTCTTATCGGGCGCCAATCGAACGGCAACCGGAAGGGTCTTGACTCGGTCTCTGATGAACTCGATGCGAGCGCCATCACTCCACGGCAACGCGATCAGTACTTGTTGGCAATTGTGGCGGCGCACAAAGTTGGCTGCCGCAATGACAATGCGAGCGTCTTTCGATGATCGGGCTAGCTCATCGTCTTCTTGACTCAATGTAAAACGCCTTACTTCAAGTGCGCCACAGAGGGCCAGCAAATCGCCGCTCTGCAGCATGGCCATCTCGTTCGCTTCACCAATCAAAACGGTGCTGCCTCGCCCGATCGCGCCCTGGGCGATAGCTTGGGCCAGAGCGACCTTTGCGGCTTTGCGTGCCGCCAGCAACGCCACTGGCGCTAGAATGTAAAAGATAACAAATGCGCCGCGAGAATATGCCGAGCTGATCTTGAGTAGGAATGCGATAAGGGCGAGCAAAAGCCCTGTCGTGAACCAGCATACCAGTATCTCGCGCAGCTCCAGCCTAGGCTTCGCGCTTCTTAGAAGCCCGTAGTAACCGTTGCCGTTCATGCGCAAGATGTAAATAAGGCTGGCAAGCGAGCCGACGGCACACGACGGCAAAATTTCGAATGGATTGCCGACTAACATGTAATTGCCGATTGACAAATCGTAGCCAATCACGGCCGCGAGGCAGGAAAGCAAGATTGTAACTGCATCCACAGCTGGCAAAATATACCGAACCACTTCGGGGGAAAAACTCGCCGCCGATCGGCTGATTAAGTTTTGAATCCCGCCCGCTATGTCACGAATATCCGACTCGATCGACATCAACACCTCGGAACAATTTCAGAGCCGCGAGAAAATGTGACATTTTCATTGACTAAAACTGCAGATTAACCTTTCGTTAATA
>NZ_JBEKRB010000137.1:0-5182 GCF_049519115.1 Bradyrhizobium sp. | reverse complement strand
GATGCAACCTTAGGTAGTAAGTGGCGAGGAAAGTTCACTATCGTCCACACTCGTTATCGGACGGATGTTGGACGCAGGTAAAGGAGGATTCTGCAGGTTTGATTTGATTGGCGCTCCCTAGCGGGCATCCAGATGTCAGCAAATCAATGACTTGTGGGGCGGTGGGCCACAAACCAATCCCATTAGAACGTTATGTTTTCTGACGAATGTGACCCACCTTGGCTCAGTGCTGATGAGTCCGAAGTTCAAATCGTTGCGGAGCGAAGTTATCAGCGCGATTTCATCGCTGATTCCGAACTTCTCGGACGGCTCCCAGTGCTGACGACCATTGGCGCACATCAGGCCGTGGTACGGCGCGCTGAAGGTTCCGGCACGCGTCGAATTGAGGACAAAGCCGGCAACATGAATTTTCATCAGCATCCCCTCAAGCGTATGAGGCGGGGCATCGATGGTGGCGCGGGCCTTGTCGGTGGCGGCGACAACCGCGCGGTTCCATTTCCGCTCAAGGGCCTTTTCTTTTTTGGTCGGATTTTTGACGGGGATACTTGATCCGGCCTGAAGTGAAAGCGCGTGCGCGTATGCCCGGCAAAACGCATCGTGCAGCTTGAACAGAGCATCATCTGCCGTTGTGATGCGTAGTGCGATCGGTGGTGATTTCGTGTTACGTTTTCCGCTGGTCATTCGAATATCTTTCGCTTTGCAAATGGTGATTGGGTTTTCAGGTGATCGGGGCCGGACGAGTGTCCGCACATTCGTCCGGCCCGCGTTGCTGCGGTGGATTTTGGTTGGCCTCCTTTCTAAGCGGCTTGCAGTTGCCGCATTTCGGCGCGGCACTCGCGAATGGTTGCCTTCCATTGCGGGCCGCTATCGATACCGTCGGCGCGATCGATCAACCCTTGCAGGGCTTCGATCCGCTCGGCTTTGTCGGTGGATGACAGGGCGGCAACGCGGGCGGCCCTGCGGGCTTCAACCCATGCCTGCTTCAAGGCCCATGCGAAACAGTCGCGGCCTATCGCTGAAAACTTGATCTGCGGGAATTTGTAGGTTTGCCGGAAGATCGCCCAGGCCCGGCTCATGAGGGCCTTGCGGTCGATTTTCGGCATAGCTCCGCCGTTCACCGGGTGTTTTCCATCATAAGGGTTGCCAGCCAGCTCGCTATTTGATAGAAATTCTATTAAAACGGCGCTTAACCATTATCAATAGAAATTCTATCAATCGAGGTGAAATGATTTCAGTCCGTCAAATGAAGGCCGCGAGGGCCTTGGCCGGATGGTCGCAGGGGGACTTGGCTGCGGCCTCGGGAGTCTCTGAGCCCACGATCGCGCGGCTAGAGTCAGAGGATGGTCCGCTGGGCGGTAGGTCAGATACAGGTGAGAAACTCGTAGCGGCATTACAAAAGGCTGGCATTGAGTTCATCGCGGAGAATGGCGGCGGGGCAGGGGTGAGGCTGAAGAAACGGAAGCGCTGACGGAATTTCAGGTCTTGATCGACTAATTTGCTGCGCGAGGTGATTAGGCGGCCTCGGCCAGACCGTCCCAAATTATTCACATACCTGTCAAACTGGTTGACTACATAACGCCTTGGGGATTATCGAGATTTGGGGCGCTGGTTTGGAGTTATCCACATGCTGCCGACCGCTTGGACTCTCTCGACGATCGAAGCTGCCCTCTTCGTGGCCGTGGTGCTGGGCTTAGCCGCCGCTGGAACGTGGGTGTCGGTTATCGCCTGAACGCTCGTGATCTCATCCCTTGCCCAGTATTTCCCGCCGCTTGGTTTTGGACAGTGGCGACCGGTAGCGCCGATCTGCCGATAGCCCTCCATGACTCTAGGAAGGTCGCTGGTGAGTCCGGGATTTACTGGCTGCGTTTGTGTAGGCCGATCGGCGCCAGCGCATGGGCGAGTTTCGCGCGGGACTAAGCGCCGACACGCAAGCCCAAGCCCAAACACTCCGCCGTGAACGAAACTCGTTGATCAAGATCACGAAGCCGTCCTGAAACAAAACCGTCCTAGCTTCGATGGTTGACACCCATGCGGGAGGACGCAATGCGAACTCTGATATTCAGCGCCACCTTACTTGGAGCCGCCGCTGCAGGGTTTTACACCTTGATGCCATCCTCACTTGTAGCGGCTCGGGACGCCAGGGCAGCGACATTTTCCGAACGATTTGCTCCGGTGCTCGACCAAATGAAAAAGCCCACCGGGGCTCTCACGTCGGCAGGGTAACAAGCGTCAAGTCTTTGCCAGCTGGGTTTGCGCTCCCGACCGGGGTATTCGCCAAACCTCAAGGAGGTGTGGAATTAGCGCCTGAAGCAGATGTCGCGGCGACGTCACTAGAGTTGACCCCGTTAGACTGGATACGCGGCTTGTTAAACCGATGCCGGGCGGTTTTGCTCGATCCAACTCAAACACCGACAGCTTTCGACAGCACGCAGCTAATAATCTTCCAACTGCCATCGGTCTGCCGTTCCAGCACGTAAAGCGCCTCCCAGGCGACCCCATCAGCATCAATGATGTGAACTTCCTGGGATATCTTGTCCTCCAAAGATTTTGCCACGCCAAGCTCGAAGCTCTTGTGGCGGTAGATTGGCGCGTAGCCATTTTGGACCATGTACATAAATACCGCCGCACTTCTGTACATGCTTGTTATCGGCGGACCCGCAAATGAATAGGCTGTCGCGGAATCATCACTGACGATCGCCTTTTCCTGGGAGCGGATGATGGACTGCGCGGTTTCGAGATCATCAGCTCGGGCGATACTTACGATACTTAATAAAGCGACCAACGACATGGCGATCCGCATCAAACACCTCCTGCTCAAGTAAAGTACGCAGAAGATACAAAAGGGTTTCTAGCGCAGCGTCGGAGGACTGGGGTAGTTGAATTTAAACGAGCGGGACCCGGCCGCATTTTCGGGGGGCCTCATGGGGCGGGCTTGCATTCTTACGCGCGGGCTGCCTTCACATGGCATTGATCTGCGTGGCTGGGCTGCGCCCACAGTGAGCAATATTGAACAGCGGCGCAGAACCCGGTCTGCTGAAATGTAGATTGAACAAAGGCGTTCCCCGGGATAGCCCCGACGCGGGCGGTCCTGGTCCCGTCGGGGCCGCTTCTTTTGTTCGCGATTTCGAATAACGACCGGAGAAGTGATGTTGCGCATTTTGCAGATCTTAGCTCTCGCTTTTCGGCTGCACCGGCGACCGTACCAAGCAGAGCCTGAATGATCGCCATGCAGAGCCACAGAACATTGGATTGCTCACCTGAGCGGTGAGTTGCCGCCCGCCGTTGCCCGCGCCTTCATCAATACCTGCGCGCGCTCTTCCCGAACCGAACGCGCTCAACCACGATGAGATCGCCGCGCGACAGCCGACGCCATTAAGGCTTCTTCTTAGGTGGCGGCCCAGCTGGTTTCGCTGGCCGAGACGCGGCGACGGGACGCGGGGGCGCCGACCTCGGTGCCACCGTTTTAGGTGGAGATACGGCAGCGACTGGCTTGGCCCGATTGTTCATCACGTTTGGACGTGCACCGGGGTTATTCGCAGGTAAGCTACCTGCTCCCTTTTTGTCTAACGCCGCTGTAGCAGGCGCTGTCTTCGGTAGCGAAGCGCTTGGCTGAGCCTTCGGCGGGATCGCGCTCGGCTGCACTGCTTTCGCCGGAACAATGCCCTTGCCGGTGAACTCGCCTGGCTTAGAGGTCGCCGCAACTGCGGGATTGCCGTGATTTACTGAGGCCAGCAGCGTCTTGTTGGTACTGGCTGTCTGCTCGTGTTGAGTTTGCGATGGAGTCGCGGCCACGTGAGGCTCCCGAGCTGCGGCTTGTTCTTGCGGCGTCGGTTGGGCAGCCGTTCCTCCGGTGCCACCATTGAAGCTAGCTCGCGTCACGCTGTTAGTAACGACAGTCTGGCTGTAGACATTCGTGATCGAGACGCTGCCGAAATTATTGACAGTCCGATTGTAAGCAAAAACACCATTGTTCCAGCGTCCACCTTCGTAACCGACGCCGCCATAGCCGAATCCGTAGCTGACACCACCATAAAAGCCGACGTGCGGTCCCCAATAACCTACATTCCAGCCGTAAACGCCATCATGCCATCCCCAATAGCCCGGCGTCCAAAGCAGGCCCGCCGAGGGAGGCTGAACCCAAGTTCCCGGAACCCAAAAATAGCCATCCGGACCGTAAGCCCAATAGCCGGGTGCCCAGATGTAACCATATGCAGGGATTTCAGGCTGCTCGTAAACCGGAAGCTCTGGTGGAGCGACCCGAATAACCAAGACTTGGGCAATGGTAGCTACCGGCGCGACCATCAGGACCAGCGCCGCTGACAGCAAAATGGCGTAAAGAAATCGGCCCAAAGTGATCCCTCGTGGCAAAGCGGAAAAGTATCCCGCTAAAGTCGTGCATGAATGACGCGACATTAAGGCGCGACCCGCCTGTTATCCCCGCTGCGCGATCTCAAGTAAAAACGCAATCCTGGACGACATATCCCAAGCCTCAATTTCGCTCAGTCGAGTTCCGACACTCCAACTCCACTCTTCCTTCATCGATTGTGCCGTCGAGCCAATCTCTCGCTTGAAGACTTCGCCTTCGCGTCCAAGAAATAACTGTCCGCGACCGCAAGCAGGATTCGTACGAAAGTTCGCATTTCACTCCGTCGGCCTTCGACGTCCCGCAGACTACTAACCGCCGGGCATGCCTTCGTCGAGTGAGTTGCTGGGCGGGACGCCGTTAGCAGCATCGCGCACTATTTGAATAAGCTCCAGGATGAGATCGGCGCGACCGGCACCAGAAGTATTTCTTAGCAGATATCCAACCGCCGCCCGGATTTCCGCTTTGGCATCGTCGCTGTTTGCGAAATCCCAATCTGATTCATCCGACATGCAACCACCTCGCATCATTTGAAGCTGATTACCCGTAACGCCCATAATTAGCGCGGGCGATTTTTTCCCATTAGGGCTTGTTGTAGCCAGACGCGGCGCGTTACGATTCCCTGGTGATCTTCCTCCGAAAAAATGGACAGGGTTAAGCTGCTTTTAGCTCCATCTCGATCGGGCTGAGATATCCTATGGCCGAGTGGCGACGCGTTCGATTGTAGAAGCCCTCGATGTAGGCAAAGATATCACGTCTGGCGTCCTCGCGGGTTGCATAATGCTGGTGATGGACGAGTTCGGTTTTGAGCGTGTGGAA
>NZ_JBEKRB010000136.1:0-5186 GCF_049519115.1 Bradyrhizobium sp. | reverse complement strand
CCTGCGCCGGCTCGCATCCCTGGTTGCCCGGCCGCCGCCATATCTGGTCCAGCGCACTGCGTAGCGTCGAAGTTGCGTAGAGAGCGTCAACGCCGGCAGATCAAAGCCGGGCGATCTCAGCCAGATGACTGCCGCGCACCCATCGGTGCAGCCGACTTCTGCAACATGGGGTAATTCCGGGATAGAGCCAGACAAAGGCAAGGGAATCAGCTCTCCAGGAACGTATGAGGCCAGCCTCATGTGGCCTCGCAACGATGGAGAGCGGCAATGGAATGCTATGTCGGACTGGACGTATCGTTGAAGCAGACATCAATCTGCGTGGTGGATCAGACGGGGTCGGTCGTGCGAGAGGGCGTGGTCGATTCAGATCCTGAGGCGATCTCGGTTTACGTGAGATCAAAGGCGCCGGATGCAGTACGCATCGGTCTCGAGACCGGACCGACGTCCACCTGTCGCGCATTGGCATAAAGCTGACGCTACCGCTTGTCGACTTCCGTTGATGACCGAGCCGCTTCGGCCTTAGGGCTGTGCGCGTACACGCATTATCGCGAGCTTTTCCTTTAACCTCGCGTGGATGTCCGCTCAGGCTGAGTCCGGGACGCGATCGAATGCGCGATTCCGAGGCCGCGTATTTAGCGCATTCCTGCACGGGTTCGTGCTACCCCGAACTTGCTCCTCCTTGATTCGCTTTTGAGTTTCGCGACACCGAGCACGAAAAACAATCCTCGGCGAAGGGACGTTTTTGACATGCCAGAACGGATCGCTTCAGAAGATTTCGTCCGTCTCGCGGTGGAAGCTTGTCCCAGCGGCATGATTATGACCGATGCCGAAGGCAAAATTGTGTTGATTAATGCCGAGGTTGAACGGTTGTTCGGTTATCACCGAGATGAACTTGTCGATCAGTCAATCGATATTCTAGTTCCGGCATCGGCACGTCCGCACCATGGCGGCCTTCGCGCCAGTTTTGTGGCGGAGCCGAAAGCACGTCGGATGGGCGTCGGCCGAGATTTGTTCGGCGTACGCAAGGACGGAACCCAAATTCCGGTTGAGATCGGTTTGAACCCCATCCAGACCAAGGTCGGTCTGATGATCCTTAGCGCGATTACGGATATCACCGAGCGCAAATTGTCAGATGAGAGATTTCGGCTGGTTGTCGAAGCTTGTCCCAACGGCATGATTATGACCGATGCTGACGGCAAAATCGTGCTCATCAATACCGAGGCGGAACGGCTGTTTGGCTACGGACGCCAAGAGCTGTCCGGAAGATCCATCGATATTCTTGTTCCGGCAATGCCGCGCCCCGGACACGCGAAGCTTCGTAAGGATTTCGTCGCTGCGCCGAAAGCACGTCGGATGGGTATCGGCCGCGACCTTTACGGTGTGCGCAAGGACGGAACCCAAATTCCGATCGAGATCGGTCTGAACCCCATCCAGACCAACGAGGGTCTGATGATCCTTAGTGCGATTACGGATATCAGTGAGCGAAAACGAGCCACCCAGGAGCTCGCCAATCGGAGCGAGCAGCTAGAACGCTCAAACGCTGATCTCGAGCAGTTCGCGCATGTCGCCTCTCACGATCTGCAAGAGCCATTGCGAATGGTCTCAACCTATACCTCACTCATTGCCGAATACTACAACGGCCGCTCCGACGAAAAAGTAGAAAAATACATTCTCTACGTCCTCGACGGCGCCAAACGCATGCAGCGGCTCATTCAGGATTTACTCAGTTACTCCCGCGTCGATTCAGAGGCGGAATTGCCAATGCTCGTGAAATCCGACGTCGCATTGAAGATTGCGCTGGCGAACCTGGACGCCTCCATCGAGAAGAGTCATGCTAAGATCGACTGTGATGAGTTACCCGCCGTGTTTGCCGACGCCACGCAGCTCGCGCAAATCTTCCAAAATCTGATTGGAAATGCGCTGAAATTCTCCGGCGAGTGCTCACCCCACGTCCGAGTCGGCGCTAAGCGAGAGGGCGACAAGTGGGTATTTCACGTTAACGACAATGGCATCGGGATCGAAAAGAAATATGCCGAGCGAGTGTTCCTTATGTCTGAGCGTCTCAACGAGCGCAGCCTATACGAGGGCAGCGGGATCGGGCTCGCCATTGTTAAGAAGATTATCACGCGCCATGGTGGCCTCGTCTGGTTCGACTCCGAACTGAAAGTCGGAACCACCTTTTACTTCACAATTCCAGCCACGCAGGGAAGTCCCCATGACCGGCACAATCAATGTACTACTCGTTGAGGATAACGCCGCCGACGTCGATCTAACGCGCGAAATGCTCTCCGCGACAAAATTTGATATAAAATTGTCCGTGGCGACCGACGGCGTGGAAGCGCTCGACTATTTGAACGGCGTCGGAAACTGGTCGGAACCCGGCCAACCAACCCTGATATTGCTCGACCTCAACCTGCCTCGGAAGGATGGTCGCCAAGTCCTCGCCGTCCTCAAAAGCCATGACGAACTTCGACGTATTCCAGTCGTCGTTCTTTCTTCGTCTAATTCAAAAAAGGATGTAACCAGCTGCTATCATCTCGGCGCAAACTGCTACATCGTCAAGCCGGTTGACCTGGATGCCTACCGGGCGCTGGTTCGGAGACTTGAGGACTTCTGGTTGGGATTGGTCGAGCTGCCTTATCGAGAGGGCCACTCTATCGCTACCAGAATTAGTTTCGAGGAACAGAGATAGCGTCGACGCAACTTCAAGGTTTCAACTATGTTTGCGCGACGACATCTCGATTGCCTGTCGGCCGGACAAACGTGAATTATCCCGGAATCTCGTTTTGTTATTTCGCATGGAGCAGAGCTGGCGTGTCAGGCCGCAGAATGGTACGCGCGCATGACCATCTCACTCGCCTGTTTATCTGACAGGGGTATTTCCAAGCAAAAAATAGCTCCGTTGTCCGGCGCATTCTCGAACGTTAGGGTGCCGGCGAGCCGCGTTACGATTTGTTGAGCGATATTGAGGCCCAATCCAGAACCTCCCTTCTGCCGCGCGTCACCGGTTTCGGCCTGCGCGAACTTTCCGAAAATGCGCGACCGGAATTCGTCCGGAATTCCCGAACCGTGGTCACGTACAGACACACGTCCCATGCCGTTTGCGTCTTCAACTGAGACCACGATCTCTCCGCCCTGCGGAGAAAACTTGATCGCATTGGATAGCAGATTGGTCAGAACTTGGACGAGGCGATCAGCATCAGCCCGCACGATGCAGCCGGGCGATCGCTCATCGAGCCGTATCGACAGGCCTTTCGCTTGCGCGCTCGCGCAATTATCCTCGATGGCTTGTTCTACTGAGATCAATAGTTCAATCGAGGTGTAGTGAAAAAGGACCTTACCAGACTCTAGTCTTGCGATATCGAGAATGTCGTTTACGAGCCGCACAAGACGTTGAGCGTTGCTGTGAGCAAGAGACACCAGACGGGCGACAGGCGGACGCAATGGGTGAAGAGAATCGCTAGACAAGAGGCTGAGTGAGGCGGCAATCGAAGTCAACGGCGTACGCAGCTCGTGGCTAACATTGTTGACAAATTCGGTCATTACGCCAGTCAGAATATTTGCCTCTTCCTCTTTCGTCTTAGCACTATCCCGCTCAGCAGTTCGCTTCTTCACAAGCTGATCGGCACGGTTGAGCGCATGCGCTACATCGTCAACTTCGCGAACGCTAAGGCGCGGTATGGGCGGCACCTCGCCGTGCCCAAGCGCAAGAGCCTGCGGTATCAAGGACTGAACGGCCCGAGCTATCTGAGTTGACTGATAATAGGCCAAACCGAAACCGGCGATCAGGACGCCAATCACGCCGATGAGGCCGATCGATAGGAACAAGTTCAAGTCGTGGAACGCGGTCGAGACTGGTACGCCGATCGCGACAGTCCAGTTCGAGATATCGGACCTGCTAAATCCGAGAAATATCGGCGTACCGTCGCGTCGAACTGTCTCGAGAATGCCCGACCGCAAAGATGTTGTCGCGGACAGGCGTACAGGTAATGCCTGCGTGCCGACTAGTTCTGGAGAGCTTGAACGGGCGACGACGGTGCCCGAAGTGTCGGCAATGGTCGAGACCCAATCTGGCGGGAGCTTCTGGCGACGAAGCAGGTCATCTAACCGATCGGTAAAAATACCGACGGCGATGGTGTACTTGACGTGACCGTCCCGGAGCACCGGCACTTCGATCACAATGGATGCTCTTTTCGATATACTCCCAATGAAAACGTCAGAAACGGACGGTTGACCGGTTTCGAATACCTTGCGCAGATTTTCGAGACTTCCCCGCAAGGGAAGGACCTCACCGTAAGGTAGAAAGCTATCGGCGAGTTGTTGGCCGGTCGCGTCGGCCAGCACCAGTGCGCTGGCCTGCAACATTGGAGCAATTTTCGTCGCCTCGCGATGAAAAGCCGCGAAGTCGTCGGCGGCAATAAAGGGCGAGGAAGCAAAGACCTGCGCTGCCAGCGTAGCGCTGGCCAGTTCGCGATCGAGTGCTGACATCAGTGCGCGTGAGGTGGCAATTGTGCTTTTCGTGATGTGATCGCGCTCGTTCTGGTAGATGTAGAAGCCAGCGATTGCCAAGCTAAGGATCCACGGAGCAACCAAGCAGAAAACGATCTGTAAAATCCTCGCGCTGATCGATCGCGACGAGCGGTTCGGGCAAGTGCTCTGTAGGCTAGCGGCCAAAGTCATATGCCTATGCTAACGCGAGGCTTGTTACTCCGGCGCTAACCGACACATCCGTAATAACACTTAGAATTGCCTTTGATCGGATGCGCGCAACTGTTCGCTCAGAATTGCGGAAGTGCCCGGCTCAAGGGATCGGCGGCCACGTGTTTCGGCACGGCCGCACTTTAAGCACTCAAATGTTGGGTGCTCGGAGCTGTCCGCGCAGGGGGGCACATCGGTTGCTATCAACTGACGATGTCGGTTCGTAGGGGTAAAGCGGACCCACAGCCGCATCGCGGAAATGACGCGAATGACCGTGCGCCCCGAGGGCGCGAACTATCAGTGAGGGAGGGTCTCACCCGGATAAATGTCGATTGGTCCGGAAGCTGGCAGGCGGCAAGGCCGGGTAACTGGCTGGGTCGGAGCCCTGCGACAAAGGCGGCCTTGGGCTGCTGAGCGAACCGATGGGCCGTAACAAAGTGAAGCCCGAGCAGGCCTCGAAAGTTCTAATGCGGATGCCGACCCTCCGG
>NZ_JBEKRB010000135.1:0-5209 GCF_049519115.1 Bradyrhizobium sp. | reverse complement strand
GCGCGAGGAATGGTCGTAGTGAGGCCGTCCGCGAAGAGCGGACGCTTCGACCCGACGAGCATGGCCCTGCATTGGATCACCGTGCTTCTCATCGTCGGCCAGTTCACGACGGTGTGGCTGCACGAAGCCGTCGGTCACGGGACCGGCCTGGGTCTGCAGCTTCTGGCGATGCATCAGACGCTGGGAGGGCTGACATGGGTCGTCGCGTTGGCGCGCCTCGTGTGGCGGCGCAGGTTCGCCTATCTGCCGCCGTTTCCGGAAAGCATGCCCAAGCTGCAGCAGTGGATCGCGAAGGCCAATGAATACGGCCTGTACGTCCTGCTCCTGGTGCAGCCCGTCACGGGTCTCGGCGACGTCGTGTTTCATGGCCGCCCCTTCATGCTGTTCGTCTGGCAGGTGCCGGCGCTGTTGACGCCGGACGCGGCCATCCGCGGCCTGTTCCAGGAGGCTCATGAACTCGGCGCCAAGGCGCTTCTCGCCCTCATCGGCCTGCACGCGGGCGCCGCGCTGTTTCACGGACTCGTGCTGCGTGACGGCATACTGCAACGGATGCTGCCGCTGTTTATTACCGCGCGCGCCAGCACTGGTCGCCGTACGCTCGTTGGCAAGCACAAAGTCATCTCTTGAACAGTCTGAGCTCTTATTCGCTAACTCGGCTAGGAGGTCCAAGGCAGCTCCGCGTTGCTGTCCTTGGCGGTTTCATCCGGACGACGATCGATCCGCTTCGGCTCACACTCAGTTGACCCAGAACGTCTATCGATGGCCGAATAACTCCGTCGCAAAAAGTGTCTGATCATTGGGAGCGAGATTGTCCCAATGGAGGAAGCACGATGCGGAAGACGTTTTTAGCCTTGTTCGTACTTGTGGCAGTCGGCGTGATTCAGTCGAGCGAAGCGTCCGCCCGCGGTGGCGGCGGTGGTGGCCATGGAGGCGGTTTCGGCGGAGGCGGCTTTCATGGCGGCTTCGGTGGCGGCGGATTCCGCGGAGGCGGATTTCGCGGGCGTGGATTTGGCGGATATGGCCTCGGGTTCTACTACGGCGGATACTATCCTTACGCGTACAACGATTACTATGACGACGGCGGCTGCTACCTGGTCCGTCGCCGCGTGATGACGCCTTACGGCTGGAGAATTCGTCCAGTCCAAGTCTGCGGATGATCATGGAAAGACCCCCCGGTTCAACCCGGCGGGTCTTAATGCACAACAGATAGCCGCGACGACGCCTTCGGTTCGCGCTCATCGGCCAAATAGCGAGACCTTCGTTCGACTCTGACAATATTTTCTTGCCGTTCCACTGGCCGCACTTTTTTGAGAATAAAAAGTCCAAGGATTCGGGAATATCGATAACCGATTGTCGGTCTTGTTATTGGAGGCAGCGTGGCCGCGCCCAAGAATGCAAGTCCGTCGGTGCCGTTTGGCCGGCGGAGCCTCCTAAGCGTCCCAGCCTTCCTGCCCCTGGCTGGGACGCTTTTTATTTGGCTACCCATGGCGACTGTGAGTATCGACCGCGATAGCAATCCACATTGGGGAGTTGTCGACCGACAAATACCGACAAGAGAGGCCCGTGTGACAACTTCATCCACGTCAGAAGACACTATCGCAGAATGCAAGCGTCGCTTTGACGAATGCCATACACTTTCAGAAAGTACAGTTGTACCAGAGTATCGGCAGGCATTGTCGGCTATGGCTAAAGCCTGGATGAGAATCGCTCAAGGGGAGCGAGAGCGTCAGGCAAAGCAGCAAGCGGCGCCGGCCTTGGAGGCGATAATGAGCAAGACCAATGCCTGCTAACGACGAGCGTCGAGAGTTGGTCCGAGGGATAATCGCCACCATCGTCGCGGCGATCGGCGCATTCTGCGTGTGGTCAGACCTCAGAAGCGATTCGTTGGGTCGCGGGGACGGGATGATTACGTCCGCTGTTGTGTCACGAGCCGGCGCGATTGTGGTTCGGTCGGAACCGTCAGCTTATCTGGCGGACTCGGCGCCCGTGTTGGATTAAAATGTTCAACGCGTCACACATGCAGCGGTCAGTTCTTTTCTTCTTCCATCGTCACGGCGACTGTGCGGTGGCCGACAGGCGCTTGTCGCTCTCGAAAACTGGCGCGGCTACGGCGCGTCGGCAACGATTGCTGGTTTCACAGGGCGCGCGCCCTCCGGATGATAGAGCCTGGCCCCGCTGGCTGCCGCCGCGATGGCTGCCAACGCTGCTGCCACGCCGAGCGCTGTGGTCTCGGAATGGCCGGCGATCCGGAACGAGATCGCGGCGAGAATTGCGCCGATGGTCTGCCCCGTAAGACGCGCGGTGGCGAGCATGCCGCCTGTGGCAGCGCCGTCGCCCAGTTCGCCCGTGCGTTTGAGGTATTCCCAGGCAATCTGGAAAGATTCCTCAAGCAATTGGGAAAGAGAGATCGTCATGGGCGGGAAACGAACCAGAACCGCACGCGTTCCATGTCATCTCCGCATCGCCGCCCGCATAACCGACAGCGCCGGTTGAACGGCGTCTGCTACCCGCGAGTCCGCCGCAGCGCGGCCTCGAGTTTGGATCGCTCCTTTCCCCATCGCGCTTCTTCCGTCCGAGACTGCTCTTCGAGATCTTCGATCTTGGCTTGAATGCCGGCCGCGTCCCGATCATGGCTTCGGCGAGCCGCGTCCAAGGCGCTTTGCGCCTTATTGACATCCTTCCGCCGTCGTTCGCGCTGTTTTCGTTGAGCCGCCTCCTCCTTTGCGCGTTCGCGCTCTCGGCGCGCCTGCTCCCTCTCGAATGCGAGCGCGGCCTTGCGATCCTCCACTTCGTCGATCTTTTTCGCGTTCTTTTGTGGCTTGAGGCTCGGAGCTTTTCGCCCGGCCTTCTTCGCTCCGCCGTCGACGGCGAGATCGCGGGGTAGTTCGGCGTGTTCCTTGAAGGGCCCGTTCGAACCCACAGGACGCTTGAGCACGACGCCAGGCTTCGCCGTGGTCGCAGCCACCACGTCCGGATCCTCGCTCTGCTTGGCCGCGCCCTGGTGGAAGAGATTGCTGTCGGCTCCCCAGGCTTCGAGAGCCGCTTTCATCGAGGGCGCCGCTATCGCCAAGTCGAAGAATCCTAGCGAAGTTTCGTAGGTCTTTAGCTTCTTGGTCATTCGACTGGTTCTTTCGTGGATATCATCGGCGACGCTTCAGACCGTCAGGCGGTCGAGGTCGGCCGCCACTAGGGAGTTCGGGAATATTTTTGTCGTCTCCGCTAGGATCTCCTCGTCGGAGTAGCGTCCAGAGATGTGCGTGAGGACGAGTCGCTTCACGCCCGCGGTCGCAGCGAGCTCGGCGCCTTTCGCCGCGGTGAGATGGCCGTAGTCGAGGGCCATGGCGGCATCGCGTTCGAGAAAGGTCGCTTCGATCACCATGAGGTCCGCGTCCCGGACGTGCCCAGCCAGGCCGTCGGTCGTTTCCGTGTCGCCCACGACGACGAGCTTCTTGCGCCCTTCGGGCGGTCCCAACACGTCTTCGGAATCGATCCTCCTGCCGTCTGCCAAAACGACCTGCTTTCCTTCCGCGAGATCCTTGCGCACCTGGCCGTCCGGCACACCGAGAGCCGAAAGGCGGTCGGGCAAAAGATGCCGGCGCACTTGGCTGTCGAACGAAAACGCGAAGCTTTCGGTATCGCGATGACGCACGCGGAAACAGTCGACGGTGAATTCGCCGACATCGAGGATCCGCCCCTGCGCCAACGGAACGAGTTGCAACGGGATGGGGGCCCGTCCCTCGCCCCAGAGTCCGGCGAGCATCCGGACGACGACGTCGAGCGTCGTCTGGCTACCGTGGATCGTCATGACATCGGTGCTTTGCCGCAGCCGCAGCGTCGAAAACAGACCCGGAATGCCGAGCACGTGGTCGAAATGGGCGTGCGTCAGCAAGAGGCGGTCGAGCCTTCTGAAGCCAGCGCCGCTCCGGAGCAGTTGGCGCTGCGTACCCTCCCCGCAGTCGATCATCATGCGGTGGCCCCCGGCTTCCACTAGGAGGCCCGGATGGTTGCGGTTCGCTGAAGGCACGCTGGCCGAAGTTCCGAGGAACGTTAAATCGAACATTGTCGGGCCGGTACTATCGGTTGTCGCGGCAAACTGCCATGGCGCTCTCAAGCAATCGATCGACGAAAACCATTTGTCCCTTGAGGATCTTCCGTCGCGCGTCGGCGATACCGAACCAGGCCGCGCGGTCGATCTCCGGGAAGGTCAGACGGCGTCCGGAGCGCGGCGGCCACTCTATCTCAAAGGTGTTGCTTTGGATGAGCGCGGGATCCCAGTCGCCTTCGATGGCCCACGCTTGAACGACCTTGCCGCCCGGCTGCCGAGCCTCGCCGAGCGGCAAGAAATCTCCGTCCGGGTGGTATCCGGTCTCTTCGGCGAATTCGCGCCGAGCGGCTGACAGTGGTGCTTCGTCGGCGCCAATCAGACCCTTCGGGATGCTCCAGGCACCGTCATCCTTGTTTTGCCAAAATGGTCCTCCCGGGTGACCGAGCAGGACCTCCAGATGGGCGGCACCTCCTCGAAACAGGAGGAGCCCGGCGCTTTGTGATTTCCGCGAAGCCATCGCGGACGCTAGGCCGATTTCCTGTGCGCTCTCGCAGCCGGCTTCTTCGCGGCGGCCTCCTTTGCCGGCTTCTTGCCGGCGATCGGCATCAGCATTTCCTTCTGGCCGGCCGCTGCCTTGCGCGGCTTCTTGCCTAACTTCTTCGGCGCCTTGGTCTCGGCTACGGGTCCGCCTCCGACACTGCGCCGCAACGCCTCCATCAGGTCGACCACGTTGTCGCCGCGGGGCCGCTCCTTCGCAGTGATCGGCTTGCCGGCGCGCTTCTGATTGATCAAATCGAGGAGCGCGGTTTCGTACTGGTCTTCAAATTTGTCCGGCTGGAAGTGCCCGGCCTTCTGACCGACGATGTGCCTGGCGAGATCAAGCATGTCCTTGGTGACTTTGACGTCCTGGATGTCGTCGAAATACTCCGCCGGATCGCGCACCTCGTAGGGATATCGCAGCAGCGTTCCCATCAGTCCCTTGTCCAGCGGCTCAAGCGCGATGATGTGCTCGCGATTGGTCAGCACCACGCGTCCGATCGCGACCTTGTTCATTTCACCAATGGTTTCGCGAATGACCGCGAAGGCGTCGTGGCCAACCTTGCCGTCCGGGCACAAATAATAAGGGCGGATCAGATATCGGGGATCGATCTCGGTGCGGTCGAC
>NZ_JBEKRB010000134.1:0-6967 GCF_049519115.1 Bradyrhizobium sp. | reverse complement strand
GGCATGGGCGCGGTCTATAACGTTCTGAAAGTTCAGCCCGGCGATGCGGTCGCCGTGTTCGGCACCGGCGGCATCGGACTGAATGCGCTGATGGCGGCCTCGTTGGCCGGCGCCATGCCGGTGATCGGCATCGATCCCAACCCGACGCGCCGGGCGCTCGCCAAAATCTATGGCGCCACCCATGTGATCGACCCCTCAAGCGCCGACGTGCTCGCCGAGATCAGGAAGATCGCGCCACAAGGCGTTGATCTGGCCGTGGAATCTTCTGGCGTTCCGGCCGTGATGGAACAGGCCATCAATGCTACCCGCCAGCAGGGGGGTCGCGCGGTCGTGATCGGAAACGCCAGGCACGGCACGACACTCTCGCTCAACCCTGCCGTCTTCAACCAGGGCAAAAGCCTGCTCGGAACCTGGGGCGGCGACAGTTTTCCGGACCGCGACTATGGCCGCTACGGCCGGCTGCTGGCGTCCAATCGCTTTCCGGTGCGTGATCTCCTGTCGAAACCCTACCGGCTCGCGGAGGCCGATCAGGCGCTCCAGGACCTGGCGGCCGGCAAAGTAGGCCGTCCGCTGATCGACATGTCGCTGGGCTAGTGGAGTGGATTCGGACCACGACGCACGTGAGGGACCGCGGGTCATGCGGATCGGGATCGACTTCGACAACACGATCGCCTGTTACGACGGCGTGTTTCATCAGGCCGCGCTGGAGCGCGGGCTGATCCCCCCCGATCTTGCCCGCGACAAGAACAGCGTCCGCGATCATCTGAACGGCTCCGGCCGCAAGGACGACTTCACTGAGCTTCAGGGCTATGTCTACGGCGCCCGCATGGAGTTGGTGTCGCCCTACCCCGGTTTTGTCAAATTCGTCGGCGCCGCTCGAAGGGCCGGCCACGATCTCTTTGTCGTCAGCCACAAGACCCAGCATCCGATCCTCGGGCCGAAGCATGACATGCACGCCGCAGCGCGCTCTTTCCTCGTCGGGCGAGGTCTGACCGGCGCAAAGCCTGACCAGATCGACCCGGAAAACGTCTTCTTCGAACTGACCAAGGACGAGAAGGTCGCCCGCGCCCATGATCTTGCCTGTGACGTCTTTATCGATGACCTGCCGGAGATCCTCAGCCTGGGTGGATTTCCGCCCCGAATGCGCAAGATCCTGTTCGATCCCCAAAACCAGTTCGCAACTGAGGCAGGCGGGTTTGACCGTCACATCTCCTGGGCTGCCATATCAGCGGATCTGACCCGTGACCGCGCCTGAAGCGCTCGCTGAAGGAGACGCAGGGCTCATGGCGCTCGCCCGCCGGCTGACCGAACAGGCCGCCCGCGGCCGCGTGCTGAGCCTCACGCGCCTTGCCGACGGCCGCAACAACCGGGTTTACCGCCTTGAAACCGAGAATGGCCCGGCGTCGGTTCTGAAGCTCTATTTCAGCGATCCCCGCGACGCGCGCGACCGGCTTGGCGCCGAGTGGAACTTCATCACCCATGCGTGGTCGCGCGGCATTCGTAACCTTCCCGAGCCGCTCGCCTGCGATGCGGCGGAGCATGCAGGGCTCTTTGGGTTTGTCCAGGGACGCAAGCTCACCGCATCCGAAGTGACGCAAGCGCATGTCGATGCCGCGATCGATTTCGTGCTGGCGGTCAATAACCGCCCTCGCCCGGCGCTGGCGGCCGGATCGGAAGCCTGCTTCTCGCTTTCGCATCTTGCCGGCATGGGCTGCGGTAAAGTCGCGGCTTATAGCGGACGCGCGCGCCGCGGGCCTTTCGATGAATAAGCCGATTGGTGCAGACGAACGCTGCCTGTCGCCATCGGATTTCGGCTTTCACAACGCGCTTGTAGACGACAAGGGACACCTCGCCTTCCTCGACTTCGAATATGCGGGGCTCGACGATCCCGCCAAACTCGTCTCCGACTTCTTCTGCCAGCCGGAGATTCCGGTGCCCCTCGCCTATCATGCCCACTTCATCGACCGGATGGCGCAGGGGCTCGCTTTGGACGCGGCGGCCATCGCACGCTGCCGGTTGCTGCTGAACGGTTATCGCGTCAAATGGACCTGCATCATCCTGAATGATTTTGTGCCCCTCGATTCTGCGCGGCGGGCATTTGCCAGTGAGGCCGATCGCGCGACCCGCTACCTGGACCAGCTCGCCAAGGCCAACGCCAGCATGGCCGAAATCGAGGCTGCCATCTCGTGACACAACAGGAAGCAAGGAGCCTTCATGGCCTATCGTGAGTTTGTCGGCCTGATTCACAAGTCCACCAAACGCGACTATCTCGCGCGCGTCACGCAACGTGACAAGGCCGAGATCGCCGAGATGGCGATCAGATACGACTATGACTACTGGGATGGCAGCCGCGAAACCGGCTATGGCGGCTACAAATATGACGGCCGCTGGCGCAAGGTCGCGGACGCCATGATCGCCGCTTACGGCATCAAGCCGGGCATGCGCGTGCTCGACGTCGGCTCGGGCAAGGGCTTTCTGCTGCACGATTTCCGAAAGGCCATTCCCGGCATCGAGGTCTGTGGCATCGACGTTTCGTCTTACGGCGTCGAGCACACGATGGAGGACGTCCAGCCATTCTGCCAGGTCGGCACCGCGGCGAAGCTGCCCTGGCCCGACAAGCATTTCGACCTCGTGATCTCGATCAACACGCTGCACAATCTCTACAACTACGACCTCGATGCGAGCTTGCGCGAGATCGAGCGCGTCGGCCGCGGCGCGAAATATCTCTGCGTCGAGGCCTATCGCAACGAGCGCGAGAAGGTGAATTTGATGTACTGGCAGCTCACCTGCCGCATCTTCCATACGCCCGAAGAATGGGACTTCGAGTACAAGCGCTCTGGCTATACCGGCGACCACGAATTCATTTTCTTTGAATGAGCCGAATGACCGAAACGGCAAGCCTGCCGTCCCCTCAATGCCGCCTGTGCGGGGCAGTGATTGGTACGCATTTGCTTTCGCTTGGCCGAATTCCGGTTTGCAACGACTTCAAGAACGGTGAAACGAGCGACCGCCTCGTCAATCTCGACATCGTCGAATGCGAGACCTGCCAACTGATCCAGCTTCGCGAAACTCCGCCGATCGACGCGCTCGCGCCGCGACTGCCGTGGATTCGCTACCGCGAACCCGAGGGGCATCTCGATTCTGTGACTGACGCGGTGCTGGAGCTTCGCCCGCAGGCGCGCCGGGCGCTGGGCACCGGGCCATTCGAGCAGCCGCTGCTGACGCGGCTTTCCGCGCGTGGCCTTTCAACAGCAGCCCTCGAACTCGACGCGGCCTCGGCGCAAGGCCGCTATCCCTATCTCGAAACCTGGCAGGCCGGCCTCAACCCGCAGCGGCTTGCGGCGAGAGCGGCCCAGCTCGGGACATTTGACCTCGTCTCCAGCCGCTATATCGTCGAGCACACGCAAGCACCAGTCCATGCGCTGGAAGCATTGAAACATCTTCTCAGTCCCGATGGTCTTTTGCTGATCGAGGTCCCCGACAGCAGCAGATTCCTTGCCGCGCGCGACTACGGTTTCCTCTGGGAGGAGCACAGCTGCTATTTCGTCGAAGATTCGCTGCGCCGGCTTGCCGAAACGGCCGGTTTCCGTGTCCGGAAGCTTTTGCGTTATCCCGGGGCGCTGGAAGATGCGCTGGTCGCGATTCTGCAGGTGACGGATACGCCCGCCTCGGAGACGACCGGGCGGATATCGGGTTCCTCCATCTTGTTCCAGGCCTATCGCGACCATTTCGGGCCGACCCGGACGCTTCTGCGCAAGCGCCTGGCAGCAGCCGAGGGGCGATATCGAGATGGGATCGCTCTCTTCGGCATTGGCCACCATGCCATCATGTTTGCCAATGCCTTTGACGTCGCCGATATGATCGCACTTGCGGTCGACGATGACCCGGACAAGGCCGGGTTTTTTCCGCCAGGCTTTCGGGTGCCCGTGGTAGGCTCGCAGGCGCTGTTTGAAAACGCGCGAATCACGACCTGCCTCTTCGCCGTGGCGCCCTACATGCAGGCGAAGGTGCAGGCCAGGCTCGCGCCACTCGCCGCACGCGGGGTAAAATTCAGGTCGATTTATGCGGCGCTCGAGGATTCGATCATGAAGGATCTCGCGTGATGACGCTGGTTCAGAAATCCCCGGAACTGTTTCTGGCCGAGGGCTCGATCTGCGAAGTCGGCGAGAACGAGATTAAAACGCTCAAGGCCGCGGTGAAGGCCAGCGCCAAGCGGCGCGCCCGCATCAACGCGCATCCCGACGGCGGGGATGCGCTGCATGAGATGATCATCGCCATCGATCAATCCTCCTACATCCGTCCGCACAAGCATCCGGGCAAGAGCGAGGCCTTTCATATCATCGAGGGTGATGTCGACATCGTGGTGTTCAGCGACGACGGCGAGATCGACCGTGTCATCGCGCTCGGCGCGCCGGGCAGCGGACGAGCGTTCTATTACCGGATGTCGAAGCCGTTTTTCCACACCCTTGTCATTCGCAGCGACATCCTGATCGTCCATGAAATCACCAACGGGCCGTTCCGGCCCGAGGCGACGCTATTCGCCGACTTCGCACCCGACGATTCCGATACCGTGAGGGCCGAAGCCTATCAGGCCGACCTTGTCCGACGCGTGGCCGCGCTGCAGGGGACGGTCGCATGAGCCAACAGCATGCTGTCGTTGTCGGCGGCACCAGGGGGCTCGGCCGCCTCGTTGCCGAAAACTTCCTTGCCCGCGGATTTTCGGTCAGCGTGGTGTCGCGGCACAAGCCCGCCGGCTTTGACGAGAGCGCGCGCCTGCGCCATGTCGCGGCCGACCTCGAAAAATCATCGGCGCTCGCGCAACTCCCGACGCAAATTTGCGATGCGCACGGACCCGTCAGCTACCTCGTGCTGAGCCAGCGATATCGCGGGAAAGGCGATCCCTGGGCGGGCGAGATCCAGGTGGAGCTGACCGCCTCGCGCGATCTGATCGAGGGTTTTGCGCCCCTGTTCGTCGACCACGGCGACCGCGCGATCGGAGTGGTCAGTTCGGCCTACGCCGAGTTCGTCGGCAGCTCCCAGCCTGTCGGCTACCACGTCGTCAAGGGTGGCCTCAACGCCATGGTCCGTCATTATGCCGTAACGCTCGGGCGCAAGGGCATACGGGTCAACGCCATCATGCCGTTTACCTATCTGAAGCGCGAATCGCGCGCATTCTACGAGAACAACGAAAAGCTGATGGACGTCTATCGCCGCGTGGTGCCGCTCGGCCGGCTGGGCACGGCGCAAGAATCGGCTCACGCGATCGATTTTCTTTGCAGCGATCGTGCCTCTTTCATTAACGGGCAATGCCTGTTTCTCGACGGCGGTCTCTCGGTGGTCTGGCAAGAAGATGTCGCAAGGACCTTTACTGACCTGTAAAACTTCATCCGCCATTTCACGAGATCTTCGATTCCAGGACTGCCAAGACATTCAGCAAGACATGCAGCACGTGAAGCACAGGACCCATTGCCGCCTCTGTGGCTCCGCCTCGCTCGAACGCGTTCTGCCGATCAGACCGTCGCCGATCGGCGATGCCTTCGTCACGGCCGCGCGAAAGAGCGAGCCGCAGGATCTCTACCCGCTCGACTGCTACCTGTGCCTCGACTGCGGCCACCTGCAAAACCTCGATGTCGTGGACCCCGACGTCCTATTCCGCGACTACACCTATCGCACCTCCGTCTCGCTTGGACTGGTCGAGCACTTCAAGCGCTACGCCCGTTCGGTGGTCGAGAGCCTCGGCATTCCCGAAGGCAGCCTGGTCGTCGAGATGGGCAGCAATGACGGCTCGCTGCTGAAGGCCTTCAAGAGCGAAGGTATGCGTGTGCGGGGCATCGATCCGGCGCGCAACATCGCAGCCAGTGCCACGGAAGACGGCGTGCCGACCATTTCCGATTTCTTCACCAGCCGGCTTGCCGCCATGATCAGGGCCGAACAGGGCAGCGTTGCGGTGTTCTGCGCCAACAATGTGTTCGCGCATATCGATGACATGTCCGACGTCGTGGATGGCATCCGCCTGTTACTGGCCGATGACGGCGCCTTCGTCTTCGAAGTTTCCTATATCGTCGACATGATCGACAACATGGTGTTCGACACCATCTATCACGAACACGTCTCCCACCACGCGCTGATCCCGCTCGAGACGTTTCTCAACCGGCACGACATGACTCTCTTTCACGTCGCGCGCACCGGGACTAAGGGTGGCTCGATCCGGGCTTTCGCGCAGCCCAAATCGACCTTGAAACGGCCGCGCTCGGCCGAATTGTCCGCGCTGATCGCCGAGGAAGAGCGGCGCGGCATCACCGAGCCGCAGATCTATCGCGACTGGTTCGACGCAATCGAGAGCCGCAAGCGCAAGGTATTGAATCTGCTCGACAGGGCGATTGCCGAAGGCAAGACGGTCGCCGCCTATGGCGCGTCCACGACCACGACGACCCTGCTCTATCATTTCGAGCTGGAGAAGCGGATCAGCTTCATCGTGGACGACAATCCGCTCAAACAGGGATGCTTCAGCCCTGGGGCACATATTCCAGTGCTGCCCTCAAGCGAGCTGGGCGCCAAACGGCCGGATATCGTCGTGATCCTGGCCTGGATCTATGCCGAGCCGATCCTCAAGCGCAACCAGGCTTACCTTGAGACCGGCGGCCAGTTCCTTGTTCCCCTGCCTGAGCCGCAGATGATCGATCGCGGCGGCGCCGACTATCTCTAGATTGTTCTCTGGCAGGCTGTGTACCCATCATAAATCGTCACGTATGCAGATTAAACATCAACTGAAATGTGGTCGACTGCCGCGTGAGCGGATCGATTGCGACGCGTCTCGCCCATTGGCGCCAATCCAATGACAGTCGGGGAAGCCACCGGCGGCGCAACAAAGTCGATCTCGGGCCTCAACTGTTTTAAGCGCTCGCACATTTTCGCCGAAGCCTCGGGGTTGTTGAAGGCCACCACTACCACAGAGTCCTTGGGTATG
>NZ_JBEKRB010000133.1:0-5512 GCF_049519115.1 Bradyrhizobium sp. | reverse complement strand
CTCCATAGCCCGGCGATCCCGGCGCCACCGCCCACAATTTCCCGCGGGTTCTTTCTTTGGCGGCTTTCGGACGCCGGCCTCGGTGCACGCCGCACCGCTGCGATCGGCCGGCATCCGAAACCTCAACACAAACCGAAGTAACTCCCGTTAGCAGGGAATACCAGCGGGCGCGATTTCAACGCTGATCAAGCAATTGCGGGACAAGCCGGAAGCTCGAAGAAAAACGTCGTGCCTTGATTATCAGCGGATGCACACCAGATCCGCCCTCCATGACGCTCGACGATCTTCTTGCAGGTCGCGAGGCCGAGCCCCGTTCCCTCGTATTTGCTCTTGTCGTGCAGTCGCTTGAATGGTTGAAACACCTGCTGGTAATAGCCCTCTGAGATTCCGATGCCGTTGTCCTTGACCGCAAACACCCAGGCGCCATTTTCATCCGGATTCGCTTCGACATGAACGGTCGGAATTGCAGCTTCGCAATATTTGATGCCATTACCAACCAGGTTCTGCAGAAGCTGCGCGAGTTGGGAAGCGTTGCCAAGCACGAACGGCAACCGTCCGTGCGTAACGCGCGCGCCCCGCAGCAGAAGCATCTGATGCAAGTTGGACAAAGTGTCTTCTATCACCCGGTCCATCTCGACCGGCCCTGACAGGAGCTGCCCGTCCGCCCTAGTGTATTCGCGGACTGTATCAATCAAGTCGTCCATTCGACGCGCCGCATTGGCAACGCGTCGGCACTGACCGATTAATTTGTCCTTGTCGGTGATTTCTGCGCCGACGCTGTGCTCCATGAGGACTGCAAATGCCCGAACCGAGGTGATTGGTGCCTTGAGGTCGTGCACGAGCACGGCAGCGAAATTCTCCAGCTCCTCCTGCTGCAATGCAAGCTTCCGTCGCATGGCCGCCTTTTCGAGCGCATTCTCGATGATGCGTCGGATCGACCCCCCGGTTATTTGCGCCTTGGCAATGTAGTCCGATGCTCCCAGCTTCATGGCCTCGGTAGCGACGTTGGCATCGCCCTGGCCGGTCGCCATGATGATGGACATGTAGGGAAAGCGCTGATGCAAGGATGCAATGCCATCGAGACCGTCGCGCCCCGGCAGCCGATAATCGATGATGGCGCAGTCAAAGGCGTATTCGCTACAGGCGAAAATCGCTTCTTCAATGCTCGTCGCCTCGACGCATTCGCACGAAAGGTGCCCCTCCTTCAAGGCGCGCGCGACCAACCTGCGGTCGCCCTCGTCATCGTCGGTAATCAACACTCTCAAATTGTTGGACCCCGTAGCTCGTGGCTGCCGCATTAAGGTAACTCCACGATACGTCCGTAGCATTCCAGCAGGTTGACCAGGTTGAGAAAATCTTGTCCCGCTGTCGCTTTGAGAATGTAGCCGGCGACATTGCAGTTGTAGGCGGCGATTTTATCATCCTGGCGGCTGGAGGTGGAGAGCACGAAAACAACCGTGTCGTGCAGGTTGTCGTCCGCACGCATTGCCTGGACCAGCTGGATACCGTTCATCCGCGGCATGTTGAGGTCAATCAGCAATACGTAGGGAGACGGGACTTTTGTTTTTCCAGCGGTGCCTCGCATCATGTCCAGCGCTTCTAATCCGTCCACCGCCCGCACGATCGAATTGGCGATATTGGCTTTCGCAAAGGCGCGCCGGACGGCCTTGGCGTCGCCATCATCATCTTCAACCAGCAGTATGTTGAGAGGCGCGCTGCCACGCGTTGCGTGCACGCTCATGCTGCCTCGTCAACGATTTGTACTTTCGGCCAGGTAAATCGGAAGATGCTTCCGTTTCCCGCCGAGGATTCAAGATCAAGCTTTCCTCCGGAGGACTCGATATTCTTGCGCACTATAGCCAAACCCATGCCGCTGCCTTCCACTTGATCCCTTGGCTTTAGTGTCTCGAACAACTTGAAAATCTGGGAATGAAACTGGGCGGGAATGCCGGGGCCGTCGTCCCTGACCGCGAACACGTAGTGCACGCCGCAATCTTCCAGCGTCACCTCGATGTTTCCTTCACTCTTGTCATGGTGCTTGATGGCATTGCCAATGAGATTCATGAAGATTTGTTGCAGCGGCATGCGGTGAAAGTGGGCCTCGGCGAACTTGGGACTTACCTGCACCGCGAAACCTGCCGGCGGCGCAATCAACGCCAGGATGTTATCCATCAGTTCATTTCCCGCGATGCTTTCGAAACCTTGGCTGCCGGTTATCCGCCCGATCCGAGAGTATTCCAGCAGGTCGTCCAGCAGTTTTTCCATGCGCCAGACGCGGCTACGAAGCATGGTCATGTTTTCCCGGTTCTCGCCGGTGAGGTGCTCCTCCAAGTCCTCTTCCAGCCATTTAGCGGCGTTGTCGATGACACGAAGCGGCGCTTTCAAATCGTGGGAGGCGGCGTAGGCGAAATCCTCGACATCCGCATTCGCCGCCTGCAATTCGGCGGTGCGGAGACTGACGCGGGATTCGAGGTTAACATTGGCCTCACGCAATAAATCCTGCGCCTTTCGGCGTTCGAACGCGTCGCGGTTGACCTCGATCACGTAGGCCCTGGCTCCGTCACGAACCAGTGTCATGCGGCTGTCCACCACAATAAGCTTTCCGTCCCGGTTAAAGTGCTCTAGTTCTCCTTCCCAGGAGCTTGTGGTCTGCAATAAAGCGAGCAATGAATCCTCGCCGCCGTCGGGTAGCCGGGTTCGCAACAGGTCGTGACTGGTTCGTCCTACGGCTTCCGCCCGGGAGAATCCGTAAAGGTTCTCGGCGCTTTTGTTCCAGAAGGTTATCGGCCCGTTCCAGTTCCAGACCAACACCGGGTCGTAGGTTTGCTCGATAAGTGCCGCTTGCTCGCGCGCTAGCCGGGCGCTGGCCTCGCTCTGCTGTTCCGCCAGCTTTCGCTCTGTAACGTCAACAATCGCGCTCAGCATCATTATTCCAGCGTCGGTTTGGATTGGAGTGAGGCCGATCTCTACAGTAAATTCGCTGCCGTCTTTGCGCAGGCCGTGCAATTCGCGACCTGGACCCATCGCGCTCTCTTCCGAGATCAGTGCGGAGGGTGCGATGAAGGCTCCCTTCCGGAGGTCTGGATGCCGGCGCCTGTAGCGCTCGGGCATTAAGCGTTCAACCGGGGTTCCCAACAATTCACTTCTATCATAGCCAAACAGCTTTTCGGTCTGCCGGTTCACCAAAACGATCGCGCCATGCCGATCGACCATCGCCATTGCGTTGGGCGCCGACTCTACCACCAGTCGGAACCTCTCCTCCCCTTGCCGAACTTGATTGGGGTTCGGAATGGCCAATAGTTTCGGGAACAAAAACCAGAGCGTTGTTGCCGTCACGAGGGACGCTGCAGCTGTCAGTGCTTTGACAAGGCCCTCGATGCCATAAACAGGTACCCACAGGGTGTAGATCGCCAGCACATGCGTCAGGCCGCATGCCAAGATGAAAACGACAAATGCCCAGGCGATAAAGCCGAACTGCACATCCCTTCTCTTAGATATAAACGTCCCCAGTGCGAACGGAATCGAAAAATAAGCGATTGCGGTCATCGCATCGGACACGACGTGCAGCCAGATCAATTCAGGTTCCCACAACAGACAGATGCCGTGCGGCGAATACATTGATGAACTCAGCAGGTGTTCTAGGAATGCCCACATCGCGCAAAACACCTTTCGTTTGGCATCAACGGCTTGAGTTGCCGTACACATTCGGAACTTGCAGAGATGCTATCGATATTTAGTTTGCTCACATGACTGCTCAGTCCGTCGCGACTCTCCTGCGAATCGCCGACCATTTGTAAATCGAGGCGTTCCCCGGTCGACTGATACCCACTCCGTATTCACTAGGCGGCCAATTAAGCTAATTCACAGCTAAGCATTGTTTGCGTACTTATACTCAGGCCGGTCAGCCCGATGCGATCCGCGAAGTCCGTTCACGGTGGCGGTCGCAATCGTAAAGGTCCGGTTTATCCCTGAAAGCAGACTCGAGTCGGACATCGCGGCATGTCGGCTAAGTGCTATGGGAGTGGCGCCTTTATTCGATCACTTGGTCGGCGCGTATCAGCAAGGTTGGCGGGATTGCTTGAGGGTTTTTGCGGTCTTTAGGTTCACAACCAGTCCAAACGCGGTAGGCAGTTCGACCGGCGTTGCTCAACGCATTGGTATGCCGGCCATTGGGTTAGGCGTTTCGTCGTGCGGCGTGTGTTTAACAAAAAGACAATCCTTGCCCATAACTCGACCAAAAAAATTTCAGGTGGGGCACGATTGATGCGCAAATTGGTGTCCGACGAGGTCGTCGAATGAGGAAAACTTAAGCTTCGCGGCGTCGGCTGTACGGACAAAGAAGACCCACCGCTCCCGACTCAGCGGCTCGTCTAGAAAGCGGCAGAACTGCGTTCGCTCGCTGGTGCTTACCACGCCGAATATTCCGTCGCGCTCGCCGCTTTCAATTATTGCCAAGCCGCGAGCCAACGGGAATTCTTCGAAGGAGGCTTCCCGGCCGATGGCAGCGAAGACCTGCTTGACGACTTCAACGTTGAATCCCGACGCTTTGTCATCGCTCAAGTCCATGAAAGGCGGAAAAGGAACCGTGACGAGTCGCAATGGCTCCGCTGGCGACGCTCGGCCGCTGAGTGCCCAGACAACGACCGGTGCTATGCGCAAAAAGCACCGGATCCCAATCAGTCTTGCCATCTCTGGCATCCTTCGTGGGGCGCATGTTCGCGCTACCGTGTCGGAACGGGAACTATGCCTTGGTATAGGTCCTTTATCGATAAACGGCAGGCGGGCAAGGCGCCGGCTCGATATCCGCTTCGGCCAGGAACGGAAGTCATCGCGGTCACTCAATGACTTTATCTGCGCGCCCGAGTAGCGCGATAGGAACAGTGACCCCAAGTCTGTTCGCAACTTTCAGATTGACGACTAATTCGATGGCGGTCGCCTGCTGTACCGGCAGGGAGGCTGGGTTTTCACCATTAAGAACCCGGCCCGCATAGTTGCCAACGATCGTATAGGGCTCTGATACCGTACCTCCATAGCTCATGATGCCGCCCGCCTCAGCGAAGTCGGAGTATTGGTAGACCGCAGGGACGCCGTGATTGAGAGCCATTGTGCCCAATAACTCACGGCGGCTCGTAAAAAACGGATCAATCGCAATAATCAGCGCACCGGCGCGCCTCCGCTCAATTTCTGAAAATGCTTTTGAGAGATCGTCTTGACTGCTGGCGCTGAGGACTGAAAGCTGCACTCCAAGGCTAGCGGCTACACGCATTGCCTCATCCACCGGCTTCCGCAGCGCAGTGTTAGCCTGGTTCACAAGTAAACACATGGCATGGACGTCAGGTAACAACTCATGCATCAGCGCGAGGCGCTTAGTGAGCAGTTCCGAACCGAGAGACGTAACACCGGTTGCATTACCACTCGGGCTATTGAGGCTTTTCACAAGTCCTAAAGCGACAGGGTCGCCAGCCGTAAAGAAGACGATGGGAATGGTGGACGTTGCTGCTTTCGCCGCAAG
>NZ_JBEKRB010000132.1:0-5558 GCF_049519115.1 Bradyrhizobium sp. | reverse complement strand
GACTTTACGTAATCGACGTGAGCGGTCGCGATGGCCTTCATCTTGTCTTGAACGACAGTCATATCTTTTTTCCTTTTCATTAAATGCAATCGCATTCCCAAAGCGTTATGTTTTGCTTCCAGTGATCCGAAGGCAGGGCCTTGAGTTGTTGTTTACGCTGCAGCGCACTCTGCTCGCTGGTCAATATTGCTCACATTTACGGAAAATATCACTTACGCGCGCGTGCGCGCGAGGCGTCAACCATTTAACGCCTATCATCCCGTTCGTACCGAAGTACAAATGGTGCCATGCGTGTCGCACCTGTCCCATAATTAACAGTGACGGGTGACGTCGTCGGGCCGACCGCTGAGCCACAATAGCCTGACGAGTTTAGTCCGCTTTACTACCGGAAACGAACATCCTGATCGACAACCGCAAGAGATTCTTCGGGTATTTCAGCTCGAAAAACTTCCAGCGAGGCTACCGCGGTACTCGAAATTCGACTGCGATCCGTCTAGGCTTTGCGTCTTTGCAGTTGGCTGCATTTACTAAGCGAATGACGGCATTATGCCGAAGGGAGCGTTTTGAACTTTCGATAACCTGCGTCGCTGCTGCGATCTTCAATCGTTATGTGCCGGGAGGATTATCATGAAGCTTTTACGCCGCCATTTTTTGCGCCTCGCCGCCGCCACGGCTGCGTTTCCAATTTCGTCGTCGCACCTCGCATGGGCGACCGAGTTTCCCGCTCGGCCAGTTCGCTTTGTGGTGGGCTTCCCGGCCGGGGGTGGCAATGACATCATCGCACGTCTCATAGGGCAGTGGCTTTCAGAACGTCTCAGCCAACCATTCGTGATCGAGAACCGGCCAGGGGCAGGCACCAACATCGCAACGGAGGCCGTCGTGAGGGCCCGTCCCGACGGCTACTCACTTCTTTTGATTGGCGCACCAAATTCAATCAGCGCGACGCTCTACAAAAATCTCAGTTTCGACTTCCTGCAAGACATCACGCCGGTCGCCTCGATCGCGCGCGAGCCTTACGTGATGGTGCTGAATCCGTCGGTGAAGGCCAGCACGGTTCCGGAATTCATAGCGCTCGCCAAAGCCAATCCTGGTAAGCTCAATATGGCATCGGCCGGCATCGGTAGCGGGACGCAGGTATCAGGTGAGCTGTTCAAGATCATGGCGGGGGTCAACCTCGTTCACGTTCCATATCGCGGCGCGAGCCCTGCGATCACCGACTTGCTGGGAGGGCAGGTTCAGGTCTTTTTCAGCACCATGCCTGCCTGTATCCAACACATCCGCGCAGGAAGTCTGCGGGCTGTGGCGGTGACCACCACGCATCGATCGGACGCGCTTCCAGATATTCCAACCGTCGGCGAGTTTTTGACCGGATACGAAGCCAGCGGCTGGTACGGGATTGGCGCACCCAGGAACACGCCGGCCGAGATTGTCGAGAAGCTCAATAAGGAAGTTAACGTGGGGCTCGCCGATCCGAAACTGATAGCGCACCTTGGCGAACAGGGCGCAACCGCGTTCGCAAATTCGCCGGCTGACTTCGGACGCTTCATCGCTGATGAAACGGTGAAATGGGGCAATGTGATCCGGGCGGCAAACCTTCACGCAGACTGAATTTCGTAAACCAGCGGGAGAATACATGGCCGCCTACGTCATTGATAGCCGGTTATTCGGGGACCAGTTCAGCACCGAGGCATCGCGGCGCATCTTCAGCGACGAGAATACCGTTCAGAAGTGGCTGGATGTGGAAGCCGCACTTGCGCGCGTGGAAGCAAGGTTAGGTATCGTACCGCAGTCGGCTGCGGACGAAATAACGCGCAAGGCCAGGGTTGAGCTTTTCGATCTCGACGCGATGAAGCGGGAAATGGACCGGACCAGCCACCCCATCGTACCACTTGTCCGCGCTATAAAAGAAGTCTGCGACGGAGATGCTGGTCAATTCGTGCACTGGGGCGCGACAACGCAGGATATTATGGATACCGGCACGATCCTGCAGTTACGCGAGGCTCTTGACGAGATCGAAGCGGCGACTAGGCGGCTGTCGGGCAACCTGGCGGATCTTGCCGAGACGCATAAATCCACAGTCATGGCTGGCCGCACACACGGTCAGCAAGCTCTTCCCATAACATTTGGCTTCAAGGTGGCCCAATGGCTGGATGAAGTCTGTCGTAATCTCGAGCGGTTTGGGGAAATGCGACGACGGGTGCTGGTTGGCCAGTTCGGGGGCGCCGTCGGCACACTCGCGGCGCTCGGGGCCGAAGGCGAGCCGGTTCAACGCGGTTTGATGAATGAACTGGGCCTCGCCTGCCCAGAGATCTCGTGGCAGTCGTCGCGGGACCGTATCGCCGAACTGGTCTGTGTGCTCGCTATTTGCACATCCACGATCGGCCGGATGGCGCATGAGATTTATTCCTTGCAGAAAACCGAGTTCGCCGAACTGGAAGAGCCATTCTCACCCGGCAAGGTCGGCAGCAGCACGATGCCGCATAAGCGCAATCCGCCGACCTGCGAAACAATCGTGGCGATCTCGAAGATCTTGCGCAGCACGGCGCCGCTGGCGCTGGAAGCTATGATGACGGAACACGAACGCGACAAGATCGGTTTGCAAACAGAGCGGGAGTTCATTTCACGTGCATGCTGCCTGGCGGATGCCGCAGCCAAGAAAGCGTGTGTCGTCGTGGCTGGCCTGACCGTGAAGCCGCAAAACATGGAGCGGAATTTGTGGATCCAGAAGGGGCTCCTGATGTCAGAGCCGGTCATGATGGCGCTAAGCGCCAAATTCGGCCGGCAGAGGGCTCATGAGATGGTCTACGAGATTTGCATGAAGGTCTTCGAAGCCGACGCATCTTTCAAGGATGGCTTGCTGGACAATCCGGACATCAAACGAAATTTAACACCTGAGAAAATTGACGAGATGCTGGATCCGCATATTTACACCGGGTCGGCTGGATTCTTTGTCGACCGAATTGTGCGCAAAGCCCGCCAAGAGGGCGAAAGGAGCTCTCGGTCTTCGCCGACGCCCCTATCCGATAAACGGGAATAGTTTAGCTATTAGTCGGCTCCACCAAAGCCTAGCAAACAGCGCCAGCTCCGGCATTTTTGGACACGATTTCCACGACGATTCAGCCCCGCCCATGGTCTGCCTTGCTAACGGAAGCGAACGTTGCAACGGTCAGCGCGCAGGTCCGCTGAGGGTCAAAGCTGACCTCCTGGCCAAGAATTTTGAGGTCCGCTCTTTCGCCCGTAGCAGACGTCATAGGCCGCGCTTCTATGCATCGGAACCGAGTTGGATTGTGTGTCGATTCACCAAACTTCTTAGCAAACTATGAATGACTCCCTGAGAATTTATGGCATCCCAGGAGGGAGACATGACGACCATTGGCCCGACATATCCGGCGCAATTCGTTGTAAGCCAGGCAGAAGTGAAACTGATCGCGGACCAAACGTCTAAGGCCGGTCCCTTGGCAATCAAGTCGGATGAGCAGAAGTTGACTAACGCGCAAGAGATAGAAGCAGCCATCTCGAACGAAATTGACATCTCAAGTTAGCCAATTCGAGGCCCTTTGCTCAAGACGTTGCTATGCCGGCCGCCTCACCTGCGTTGCCAGGGCGGTTCGTCGTTCAGCGTGTGAGTTGCGCAATGCTCATGAGTCGCTCCTGTCTGCCATGGTGAGGCCATCGAACGCACCCGGTAGGAGGTTCCCAACACGTCAGGTCGGCTGTCACATCATTCTTAAAGCACACTGTGGACTCTAAAGGGTCAAACCGGCTCGGTAATGTGGGCCGAAGAAGACCCAAGTCCAGGGAGTATGGCATTGACCAACCTGATAGTAGGCTGCCGCGAAATCGAATTGTTGTGCAGACAACGCGCCATTTCCGACCGCGCGCACAATTGGAAATGGTTGGGAGAGGCTGATCGTTGGAGCGATCTAGCGCATCGGGAAATAGCTTCTCGTTTTCAAAATAACGAGATGCACGCCGGTCCAATGGCAACGGGGCCAAACAACGTTGAGGGTGACTCCGAGTCGATGCTGCGCCTACAATCTGTAATCGGCGGCGGATAACGTTCGCGCGCAAGCCAGGGATGAATCGGGAACCCGCCGAACTAGGCAGCCCCATTGCCTATGTGAAAAGCAGAAATCCCTTTCGCATGAAGTCACGCAAGGCTGCGCGGCGGCTGAACAAGAACCGTCTCGTTAGCCCACTAGCGCTGGTGACCGTATCAAGCAGAACGCTGCTTGCCTGAACTGCACCACAGTGGTGGGCTTGCCCTTCCCTCCTTAGGGACCACCGTGACGGTCCAGCGTATGGGATTGCTGGACTGATGCTCCTTGACCGAACGGACCATCCCCGTGACCGGCAATCCGTTTAACATCACGGTTGCCTTCTGACCCCTAAATTGAGCGAAGCGGCTACGTCGGGCCTCTATTGGATCAGTGATCTCAAATGATTGCATGCATAACCTATGGTCACGGTACTCGAGACGAATCCGCGACGATCTGCACGATATCGAGCAATTGTTAACAATGATTCCGATCCGGCGCTTTGGGTCCGAGCCAATCCTCACAGAGCGCTCAAATCATCGGGCACAACGCCGAACTTTCGCAACATAGTCGCATCGCGGAAATCGCCGGTAGCTGGATCACCGGTGCGACTGAACGCGACCGCACCTGTGTGGCCCAACACTTTCCAAAGACCTTGAGCACGTTCTATCGCGGCTGCGGGGCTTGGACATTCGATGGGTTCACCAATAACGACGTTGCCGTCAGCAACATCGAACGGCAACGCCACGAAATATGTAATACCGGCCATGGTCTCACTCCTATCGACCGAAACTGTGCTGGATTGCCTCCGCGTCTTCATGCACGGCCTTGTTGGCCAGGCTAATGAAGATCGGAATAGCGGCGATCAATAGCAAGCCCATCAACAAACGTGTGCGGCTCACAAAGCGCTTTGGGCGCTCAGGGGGCGCGATGTAATGGATGTTTGAGCCGCCGGGCTTCTTTTCGTTTTCCATCGATTTAGCCGTTTTCGGGTTTGAATCTTCCCCGAGTGTAGGCGCGCGACGCAGCCTGCATCGACTCGCAGACCTCGGACTCCAAAAATTCATTTGGCAGACGCAACACTTTGCTGGCTCGCATCTTTAAGTTTTATTCTCGCGCATTGCCCGAAAATAGTGCTCGGCGTGTTGGAAGAAATTCTCCGCCACGATCCGATCCCCCTGTCAGAGCTTCGGCGCGGGCAAGGGACAAATAGCGTTCATAGCTTCTTTGGACGTTTTGAACATTACCCGCACGGGGGCGGACGAATCCGGTCGGTTGATTTCCTTGGGTGGGTCGCGATCTTCGTAGCATTGCGTTGATCATCACTTTCGTATTTTGGCGCGGCTGCCCGGTGAGCACAGGCGTTCCTTGGCCCGGGCGCCTCGCGCAAAATATCCTGAGTGTCTGTCCGGGAAGAAGTTGAATCCTATGAATCATTTGTGATTCAAGAGAGGTGGCCTGATTCGGAGGGGCCGCCGATGTGGACGAATGAAAACCGCGCGCGGTATGACCGCAGCCAAT
>NZ_JBEKRB010000131.1:0-5640 GCF_049519115.1 Bradyrhizobium sp. | reverse complement strand
TTTCGAAGCGACAATCGCCAGCGCAGTCGCATGGGCGTTCGTCGCCCACATCCGAACCCTCACGCGGCGCCTCGCAAGAGCTTGAAATCAAATGAAATCATTATGAGTCGGACACTAAGGTCAGGCAAGCAATAGATCAAAGCCAAATCTTCAAAATCGCGTTGGGTAGCACCTTACTTCCACAATCAAACTGCCAAATGTAAAATGACTTATCAAAGTCGGAATAGGATATGCCAACTGGTCTAAATGGTAGCTGTGGCCCGAACACCTGCCAGTGCACGCCGTGATCCGAAGAGATCATAATATGTTGGAAACTGAGGCTGACGATCCGGCCGTCGGGCAGTTCAATTGGATGCACGTTCATAAGGGCGCCGCTTGCAACGGTTTGTTTCCATGTCCAATTCGAGGCATCGTTAGTTCCCCGCACCATCGAGCCATCTCCACTTGGCCAGTAAATAGATCCGTCGCTTGCAACAAGTGGCTCCGAGCCGCCGCCTTGGGCTGAAACGGAACTCCAAGTCGCCCCCGAATCGTTGCTTTGATAAATGCCACCCGTTCCGCCGCCCCAGCTTGGAAAGCAGCCGACGAAAAATATTCTGGAGTTAACCACCAACGGATAACTGGAAAAGGCAGTGACTGCTGGGAGATTAACTCCTACGTTTATCCAAGTATTGCCGCCATCTTGTGAACGATAAACCGTTTGCTTTTGTTCGTGTCCTCCCGCGAGGAGGGTTCGACGATTGCGATCCGTAAAATCAACGCTGACCGAGTCGTTGTGACGAGCAGAGCCCAGCGCTCGGAAAACACTGCCGTTATCGTCAGTTCGGTAGACGCCGTTGCTGTTATATATTCCCGACTCCCAAAACACTTCGGGACGCGCGGGATCGTAAATGATTGATCCAGTGCGATTGATGATGGTGGCGCTCCCAGAGCCGAGTTGATGCCAACTCATTCCACCATCCCTGCTTCCCCAAAGGCCTCGTCGTGCAACGCCAGCGATCATGAGATCTTCATTTGGTTTCGCCGACACAAAGGTCATATTCCCGCACTCAGAGGTCATCCCAGCAAGATTCGAAGTGACGTTCACCCAGTTTCCTGGAGAGGGGGAAAGTCGAGGAGCAATGGCGATTGTGCTAGAGCTTGTACTGGGCGTTGTCACTGGCGGGGAAGAATCGCTGGGGCCTGCCGCTGCTTGCCGGCTATAGTCTGTTTGGAGGAGTAACAGTGAGATAAGCCAAAAAGCGGCCCTGCAATTTGTTACAAATTGGATTTCATGTTTCATTGTCGCGACCCGCTTCGTAGTAAACATTCGCCAATACCAAACCCACACTGGTTCCTACCCAAGTTGTCAAGGGTCTGCACATGGCAGATTGTGTTCTCTAATTCCGGGTCTGGTCAAGCTCTCCTAATCGCGACTGTTAGCCGGACGAGAGTGTAAGGCGCGGGGTGGCGTCAACTGGCGAACTTGCTGGAGTTGTTAATTGCTGCCCGCGAGAACCAGCGTCTTGCTTGCTCGAAACGCAGAATTGCTTTGCCCACCACGATGCCCAAAGCACCACCCGCCATTTTCTCTATCGCATCGTGAATCCAGCACGCTGAAGCCGATCATTTGAATCTTTCATCGCGGAGATATCGCGGCGCCAGATGATTGAATATTGTGCTTCGGCATGCCACAAAAGCTAATCACTGTCCGGCGTGCGCTCGATCAATGGCGCAGTCTATCACGCTCCGCCCTGGCAACCGCTGAGCTTGATCTAGGTGACTTCGCTCGGGAGAATTTCAGGCCCGAGTCGGCGCCCGGAGATATCATCCCAAATAGAAAAAGCGGCTTGGCCGGCCATCGGGAAAGCGCACCTCGAAGCTGCCGGGGCACAGCCTCGTGGCGGATTAGTCGGACGTTCGTCATCCCCCATGATTCAGCGGATCACGCGCTGAGGGAAGTCTTCCCAGAATTGGCACAACAGGCCTACTGAACGGAAAAGCCCGGCTAAGGGGCCGGGCTGATCAGCAATAACATTTCAAAATGCAATGCGCGAGAACCAGCCGGAAGGCCCTGAAAAGTCAGTCCACTTTGCCCACTGATCGTACCGTAGAACTAGGAGGGGATCTATTTGAAATCCGTTACGGATGTGATGTTACGGATGTGACGGGTGTGACGTGTCTGCGCCGATTGGGCGGGGAGGGGAAGCCGCTAGGGATTGCGGATGTGCACCCAACGAGGGCTACCGAGCGCCATCTTCTCACCCCTCGCGCGGGGGTTGAGTCATTGCAATGAGCAGCCGATACGGGCTTCCGGCGCTGGCCGGTTCCTTTCTGGCCGTTGCGTTTGTCGCAGTCGTTACGACCGTTAAGCATCTCCTCATAACCAGACCGTGGCGCTGAGCCCTCGCTTTCGGCGAACTTAAAGAAACGACCGGAACGGGTTTTTGTAAGTGATTTCTTGAGTGATATTGACTTCATTCGATCTCTTGATCTTCAAGTGATACTTCGCTCGTGCACTAATTGTTTGTGGTGCCGCGTTCGTTTGCAGTGGACTAGTCGTTTTTCTGCCGGGTGGACGAAAGAAAAAGGTAATGCGAATCTCCGAAGAAGACATCGAGAAAATTCGTAACCGCGTAAGCCAGAGTCGGCTTCAGCATCGCGTTGTTCGGGAACATGAAGTCTGAGGCACGGCAACACAAATTGCCGCACCCGCAAATCCCACCGTTACTTTGATCCCGGCACGCGAAGCTGCACGCCGAGCGGGCGTCTCATAGACAGGGTCGCCGGATCGCGATAAGCAAGATGACGCTCACGCTATACGAATGCGCTGTTTTGGTTCCGCTGGTTCGAGTTCGTCCATTGGGCGATTTCCATGCAGCCGGATAACCCGGTCCGCAAACGTCTCGCGCGGGACATCGGAAAATGAAAATCCCGTTGCATTGGGCCGCTCTTCTCCTCAGCGTTCTGATACTTTCGCCCGTAGCAGCTGAAGCAGCCCTCCGTCTTTACGTGAGCTTCTTTAGCAGGCCCACTCGGCTCTTCCGCTCCGAGGCGCAAACCGGATGGTGTAATGCGCCTAATATCGCGACGACGCGGATCAATGCGGCCGGGGAGGAGTGGCGCATCAGAACCGACAAAAACGGCCAACGGCTCATTGCGCAAGAGCCTCGCGCCGATAGCTGGATTTTAATCCTCGGCGATTCGTTATCTTTTGGTGAAGGCATAAACATCGAGGATCGCTTCGACGCTAAAATGCTTTCCTCTCTCCCTGGTGCGCGCGTCATAAATACCGGCACGATGGGCTATGGAACCGACCAGGCGTACGTGTCTTTCAGGAATTGGAAACATGTTTTGAAGGCAGGGGACGCCCTTTTGATCGTACCGAATAAGAGCGATTACCTCGATGTATTGAGACAGCGTTTCTTCGGCCGAGCAAAGCCCTATGTCGAGAGAGCGGCTCATATATCATTCGCCCGGCGCGCATCGGCCTCTGGGAACGCTTGAGCGACTGGTCCCTCGTGGCGAGAGTCGCCACAAGATTCATCGATCCCACAATTCCGGAGAACGTGGACCCTAGCCAATCGATCAGAATTATCGGTTTCATTCTAGGCCGAATTCGCGACGAAGTTCCGCACGGCTTGAAGGTGGTCCTGGCCCATCAAGGCACGCAAGATTTCCTCGGACCGAAGCTCGGGCTTTCCTCGACGATCTTCTGCAAATTTGCGGACGTCTGCATCGATCTCGATGACGGACTCACTGCTTCGCCTGATCATCTCCTTCCCGATGGTCACTGGAGCGCGTCGGGCCACTTGGCGGTGGCACAGAATCTGTTGAAAGCGCTTCAAGATTGACGCTCGGGCTTCATCGCGACCATCACTCTGCTGATCTCGTTGGCTCCCTTCTAGGGCGTTGGTGTGGATCGAGTGGACGCTTAGCTGATGGATCGCGATCGCATCCTGCTTGGTCGGATTATATTCCGCGAAATAGTCATTTCATGGCGTCGACGAAGCCGCGGGCTACTTTGGGTGCCGGAGATCGACCGGCCAGCGCTTCATTGTCCCGCAATGTTTTGCCGTGTAATACTGAGCACAAATTGGCAGCTTTCAGGACTTTCTATTTTTAGCGGATTGTAACCGCTAGATTTGCACCCCGAGAAGATCAATGCAGCGATTACCAGGATGAGGAATTGGCGCATGCTGCACTGTAGATGCCATCAGCGCGGAGCAGGTGCGTGATTCCGCCGCAGCAAAGCAGTTAAGCGAACAGGTCCGCGGCCGCCTGCTTGGACTGGGAACGTGCCGAACGAGAGTCAGACCGGATCCTTCATCCGATCGAACAGTTCCCACGCTCTTCCAATGCTGTTAGCGGTGAAGATGACGCGTCCGGTCGATCAGCGCCTCTAGCCTGGGCAGTATGTCAGCAACGCCTGCATCAATACCCGCCGCGTTTGGATGCAAGCCGTCAGATAATTTTAACTGAGGTTGATCGACAAACGCGCTGTCAAATACCGCATAGAATAGCACATTATGCTCCCTAGCGAGGCCGGAGAACATCGCGGCAAACGCGCTTCTCTTGGTCGTCAAGATTGGGTTGGGTCCGCACCCCACAGAGTAAGACCACAATTTTTCGTGCCTCTAATCTACGCAGAATCGCGGCGAGGCGCGAGTTACGCACGGCTTGAATCCCTGACGCATGTCATTTGCACCGAGCTCGAGGATCACCGCACCGGCACCAGCAGGAACCGACCGATCCAACCTTGCGAGGCCCATCGAGGCGGTGTCACCACTTACACCGGCATTTACCACCACGACGGTTTGACCAGCTTTCCTCAACGCTTGCCCGGGATGGAACCCGCAAGACCATTGCCATTGCCAACTCCGACCGGGATACCGGCACGCTGGCCGATAGTGCCGATACCCCAATGCTATTTCGGATAATCCGAAAGCCGCTAGGTCTTCCGCGCCTCGTTGTCAGCCGGAACAAACTTGCCCATTGTTGCATTTCAGAACTGCGACAGATGGGCCAGTCTCGCACTTGCGAACCGCACTTCGCGCACAATGTGACACGCAAGCTCATTACGGCGTGAGTCGGGGGGGTCGCTCGCGAGGGACGAGATCATGCTGACTTTGATCGCCATTGTTGTGGCGCCTAACCTCGGGAGTGTTCGCGCCCAAGATCACCTACATTCAAAAACAGGATGAACGGCTTGGCGAGCGTTTTGAGCGAGGTTGAACGCGGCCTCGCGCGGCGGCGATAGCCGACCTCAAACGTACTTCTGCCTTCTTGCGCTCCGCCTGCTCGATCTTTCGCCGTAGTAATGCGATCTCTGACCACATGCGTCGCAAAGTCTCTTCAGAAGCAGATTTTTCTGCACGCATAAATCGACTCCCACAAATACGCCGCCCGGCTGGAAATACACCGCTCGGATGACATTTAAGCAAAGAGCGTGCCCGAGCGTAAGTGAACTAGTTCACACTTATGGTATGGGGCATCAATCAGCGTATGAATCTCCGTTCGGAGGATAGGTCCCAACAGCCTGAAGTGGACCCCGGAAATAAGACCAAAAGTTAAGGTGTGAAGCGTCCTGCTCTGTCACAACCGATGGAGCACGTATATGACCAAGTCACGCAAGAAGTTTGATGCCGTATTCAAGGCCAG
>NZ_JBEKRB010000130.1:0-5824 GCF_049519115.1 Bradyrhizobium sp. | reverse complement strand
GCCTTGTAGATCAGCACGAACGACATCGCGACCACGCCATAGAGCGTGCCGACCACAAGGCCGTTGACCAGAAGCTGGATCAGGAAAGCGAGGTTCATGGGGAGCGAGGCTGGCTGTCACCCTCTCCCCTTGCGGGAGAGGGTGCCGACGCAAAGCGGCGGCGGGTGAGGGGTGATCTACGTGTCGGAAATGCGGCGAGGGGACCCCTCACCCAAACGAGTGCGTGTCGAGCTACGGAGCTGCCCTCTCCCACGAGGGGAGAGGGTGCAGCAACTGGCATTTCGGAATGTTGCGAGGCGGTCATTCCGCGGCCTCCGCGAGTGGCGCCGAAGGCACAAGCTCGATCACACGAAGCGTGGTGCGGATGCGTTGCGTGGTGCCGTCCTGGAAACGGATCACGGTATCGACCGGGATTTCGTTTCGGCCGGCGTAGATGGATTCGATGATGTCGGCGTATTTTTCGTTGATCACGCTGCGGCGGACTTTTCTCGTTCTAGTGAGTTCGCCGTCGTCGGCATCGAGTTCTTTGTACAGCAGGAGAAAACGCGAGATGCGCTGCGCCGGGGGCAGTGTGGCGTTGACGGCCTCGACCTCTTGCTGCAGCAGCGCATAGATCTCAGCTCGTGCGGAAAGATCGGTGTAGGTCGTAAACGTGATCCGGTTCTTTTCCGCCCATTTCGAGACGATCGAGAAGCGAATGCACAGCATGGCCGCAAGGCGATCGCGTCCGTCGCCGAGCACGACGGCTTCCGCAATATAGGGCGAGAATTTCAGCTTGTTCTCGAGATATTGCGGCGAGAAGCGTTCGCCGCGCGAGGTCTCCGCGAGATCCTTGATACGGTCAATGACGACGAGCTGCTTGTTGTCGTTGAAATAGCCGGCGTCGCCGGATTGCAGCCAGCCGTCCTTGATATCGGCCGCGGATGCTTCAGGATTTCTATAGTAGCCGAGGAACATGTTGGGGTGGCGGATCATAATCTCGCCGACGCCCTGGATATCTGGATTGTCGATGCGGATTTCGATGGTTTTGTCCATCGCAACGCCCGTGGTGTCGGGATCGACGGAGTCTTCGGGATGCAGGGTATAGGCGCCTAGCGTCTCGGTCTGACCGTAGAGGGTGCGCAACGGTACGCCCATGGCGCGGAAGAACTTGAACGTATCGGGGCCGAGCGCCGCGCCGCCGGTCGCAGCCGAACGGAGGCGGGTAAAGCCGAGGCGGTCGCGCAGCGCGCGAAACAACAGCGTTTCCGCCACGAGCGAATGCCGGCCGCGCGCGAGCGCCGAAAGGCCGGCTTCCATCCCGAGTTCGTAGAGGCCCTGCTTGAGCGGGGAGGAATCCATCACCCGCGCGCGAACGTCCGCGGCGATAGCTTCCCAGACCCTGGGTGCGAACAGCACGAAGGTCGGCGCGATCTCGCGCAAATCATTCAGCAAGGTCTCGGGCTCTTCGACGAAGTTGACCTTCATCCGGCACAGCAACCCTTTGCCGAGCACATAGACCTGTTCCATGATCCAGGGCAGCGGCAACACCGAGACATACTCGTCCTCCGGCCCCTTCGGATCGAAGGCGAGATATGTCGCGCAATGTCGCAGCACGCGCCCCGCAGCCAGCATCGCGAGTTTAGGGTGGGAGGTCGTGCCCGACGTGGTGCAGAGGATCGCGACATCTTCACCCTTCGTCGCATCGACTAGGCTGTCGTAAAGCGAAGGCTCGCGCTGTTGCCGCTCGCGTCCCATCGCCGTCAGTTGTTCGGCAGACATCAGGCGCGGATCGTTATATTTCCGCAAACCCCTCGGGTCAGAGTAGACGATGTGCTTGAGAGCCGGTGCGCGGTCGGCGAGCCCCAATAGTTTGTCGACCTGCTCTTCGTCTTCGGCGAAAACGAGCTTGGCTTCGCCGTAATTGAGAAGATAGGCCGCTTCCTCATCGAGCACATCGCGATAAAGACCGAGGCTCAAGGCCCTGATTGCGTGGCTGGCGATTTCGGCGGCGACCCAATCCGGCCGGTTGTCGCCGATGATGCCGACGACGTCGCCGCGCGCAAGCCCAAGCTCGATCATGCCGAGTGCAAAATCCCGAACGCGGGTCTGGTAGTCATTCCAGGTAAAGGGCTTCCAGAGTCCAAGATTCTTTTCGCGAAGCGCGATCTCATGACCGAACTCGCGGGCATTCAGCCGCAACATCTTCGGATAGGTGTCGGCCTCTTCGACACGGGCGGCGTAATCCATCATGCCGCGGATTCCGCAGGAAGCGGCGTTTCGTCGGGATCGACCAGGATCTCGTCCTCTTCGCCGAGATAAGCGCGCCGGACATGGGGATCGGCGAGCACGGCGGCGGGATCGCCTTCCGCGATCTTGCGGCCGAAATCGAGCACCATCACGCGGTGGGAGATATCCATCACCACGCCCATGTCGTGCTCGATCATCATCACCGTCATGCCGAACTCTTCATTGAGATCGACGATGTAGCGCGCCATGTCCTCCTTTTCCTCGAAGTTCATGCCGGCCATCGGCTCGTCGAGCAGGATCAGTTCCGGCTCCAGCGCCATGGCGCGCGCGAGTTCGACGCGCTTGCGCAAGCCGTAGGGAAGGGTGCCGGCGGTGGCCTTGCGCACCGGCTGAAGATCGAGGAAGTCGATGATCTCCTCGACCTTGCGGCGATGTTCGAGCTCTTCACGGCGTGCGCCGGTCAGCCAGTACAGCGAGCCCGTGATGAAGTTGTTCTTCAACAAATGATGCCGGCCGACCATGATGTTGTCGAGCACGCTCATATGGTGGAACAGCGCGAGGTTCTGGAAGGTGCGGCCGATACCCAGCCGCGGCCGCGCATTCGGATTGAGCGCGGTGATGTCCTGTCCTCGGTAAAACAGCTGGCCTTCGGTCGGCCGGTAGCGGCCCGAGATGCAGTTGACGATCGAGGTCTTGCCGGCGCCGTTGGGGCCGATGATCGAGAACAATTCGCCGGATTTGACGCCAAAACTGACGTCGGTGAGCGCGCGCACGCCGCCGAAGCGGAGCGAAACCCCGCGCACCTCCAACGTATGCTCCAATCGTCCCTCCCGCTTGCCTGCTTACGGCGCTTTTCGCGCTCTTGGCCGGTATTTATTCCTGACTTTTCAGCGTGATCCTATATCGGCCTCGCCGGCTAAGCCATGCGACCAAAGGCATTTGTCTGTGACTGGTACATGGAATGCCATTAACGACCTGCCGTGCAGCCAGCGGCGAGTAACTAAAATCCTTCAATTCCGCCACTATCGGACTGATTTTCCATCGTCTTTTACATTAGACTTCGTTCACATCGGATGCTAAGGGCTGCCGTTCCTTTGGAGGTAAAATGACGCTTCAGGATGCCAAACGGCGCGTGGCGCTGATCACGGGCGTGACCGGGCAGGACGGCGCGTATTTGGCGGAATATCTGCTCGGCCTTGGTTACACCGTGCATGGCATCAAGCGGCGGTCGTCCTCGTTCAATACCGCCCGGGTCGATCACCTCTATCAGGACCCCCACGCCGGCAATGTGCCGTTCCTGATGCACTACGGCGACATGACGGATTCGACTAACCTGATTCGCCTGATGCAGCAGATTAGGCCGACCGAGATCTATAATCTCGCCGCGCAGAGCCACGTCGCGGTCAGCTTCGAGAGCCCGGAATATACCGCCAACGCAGATGCGATCGGCGTGCTGCGGCTTCTGGAGGCGATCCGCATCCTCGGAATGGAGAAAGAGACGCGGTTCTATCAGGCCTCGACTTCGGAATTGTACGGCCTGGTCCAGGAAGTCCCGCAGAAGGAAACCACGCCGTTTTATCCGCGTTCTCCTTACGCGGTCGCCAAGCTCTACGGCTACTGGATCACGGTGAATTATCGCGAGGCCTACGGCATGTTCGCCTCGAACGGCATCCTGTTCAACCATGAGAGCCCGATCCGGGGCGAAACCTTCGTCACCCGCAAGATCACCCGCGCGGTGGCGCGGATCGAAACCGGCCTCGAAGAGACGCTCTATCTCGGCAATCTCGACGCCAAGCGCGACTGGGGTCATGCCAAGGACTACGTCATCGGCATGCACCAGATATTGCAGGCAGATCAGCCGGACGATTTCGTGCTGGCCACGGGCGAGACTCGCTCGGTGCGCGAGTTCGTCGAACTGGCGCTGGCCGAGGTCGGACGCAGCATCGAATGGCGCGGCAAGGGCGTCGAGGAAACCGGCGTCGACAAAAAATCCGGCAAGACGCTGGTTCGCATCGATCCCCAGTATTTCCGTCCCACCGAGGTAGACCTCCTGATCGGCGACGCCAGCAAGGCGCACAAGAAGCTCGGCTGGAAACCGAAGACGAGCTTCGCCGATCTCGTCAAGCAGATGGTCGCGGGCGATCTCGCAATCGCCCGGCGCGAGGTGGCCAATGGCAAGCACGCCGTTTGATCTGAAGGGCAAGCGCGTCTTTGTCGCCGGCCACCGCGGCATGGTGGGTGGCGCGCTGGTGCGAAGGCTTGCTTCCGAGGGCGTCGAACTTCTGACCGTCCCGCGCAGCGAGGTCGATCTGCGCAACCAGGCGCAGGTCGCCGACTGGTTTGCAAAGAAGCGTCCACAGGCGGTGTTTCTGGCCGCGGCGAAAGTCGGCGGCATCGTCGCCAACAACACGCTGCGGGCCGAATTCATCTACGACAATCTGATCATGGCGACGAACGTGATCCACGCCGCGCATCAGAACGGCGTCGAGAAGCTGATGTTTCTGGGGTCGTCCTGCATTTACCCGAAGCTCGCAGCCCAGCCGTTGCGCGAGGATTCGATGCTGACCGGGCCGCTGGAACCGACCAACGAACCCTATGCCATTGCCAAGATCGCCGGCATCAAAATGGTCGAGGCCTATCGCAGCCAGTATGGCAGCGACTTCATCAATGTGATGCCGACCAATCTCTACGGTCCGGGCGACAACTATCATCCCGAATATAGCCACGTCGTCGCAGCCCTGATCCGCCGGTTTCACGAGGCGAAGGTTGCAGGCACTTCCAATGTCGTGGTGTGGGGCACCGGCACGCCGCGGCGCGAGTTTCTTTATGTCGACGATCTCGCCGACGCTTGCATCCATCTGATGAAGACCTATTCGAACGACGAACTCGTCAATATCGGGACCGGCGAGGACATTACCATCGCCGAATTCGCCCGCGTGGTAGCCGGCGTGGTCGGCTATATCGGCACGATTAGTTACGATCCTTCCCGGCCCGACGGCACGCCGCAAAAGCTGCTCGACGTCGAGCGGCTGGCAAAGCTCGGCTGGCGCGCGAGCACGGCGCTCCATGACGGGATCAAGCGCGCCTATCAGGCCTATTTGCACGAGCACCAGCAGGCGGCGGAGTAAGCACCGCGTCTCCTTACCCCTCCCCCGCGAAGCGCGGGGAAGGTGGCCGGCGAAAGGCCGGTCGGGTGGGGGCGTTATTGGTCACGCTTCGCTTTCTTCGTAACAAAAGTTTTGCTTCGAATACCCCCGGCGCTTCGCGCCGACCCTCCCCGCAAGGGGGAGGGATGGGAGAGAGTCCCTCGGGCAATGATGATACCTAGCGCGCCGTCCGCGGCGTTTTCTTCGCTAACGCCGTCGCCATCGCTGAGATCAGCGGCTTCATGAAGAAGGCCTCGTTGGCGGGGTAAATATCCGCGTGCAGGCCGTGCGATTTGAGTTCGTCGGAAACAGCAGGTCCGACCGAGGCGATCGGTGTTTTCGTCAGTCCCTCGCGCAGGCGCGCTTCAAGGCCGCGTTCGCGCGCCACGTCGATCAGACGGCGGATCTGGCCCAAATTCGTCAGCGCGATCGCATCGATCCGCTCAGCG
>NZ_JBEKRB010000129.1:0-5917 GCF_049519115.1 Bradyrhizobium sp. | reverse complement strand
CCCGGGCAGTAGTAGACGTCGCTGGTCGGATCATATCGAAAGTCGCTGCGCGAGAAGGTGCCATCATCTCGCTTCGATTTGTCGAGCACGGGGATATGTGGTGCGATGCCCTTCTCCTCGACGCGAAATTCCCCACCGGTCTAACGACAGCCGGCAAGAGCCGCACTATCGCAAAATATCAGGCTGGGGCGCTCCTGGGCCGCGAATTTGCCGCTGCCTCAAGGCGCGGGAAAATGATCAACAGGTTGGATGGCTGGACGGGATTTTGCACAAAGGAGAATAGCTAATGTTGACAGGCCGATATGACGAAGCGTTTCGATATGCTCATGAGCTACATGGTAACCAGAAGCGTAAAGGAGGTCCGATACCATATATCTCGCATCTGATGATCGTCTCTGCGCTCGTATTAGAAAACGGGGGCACCGAAGATCAGGCGATTGCTGCTCTGCCGCATGACGCAGCGGAAGATCAGGGTGGCGCTCCCACGTTGGAGGTTGTCAGGGATCGGTTCGGTGATGGTGTCGCCGAAATAGTGTCCGATTGCACGGATTCGTGGCCGGAGGAAAAGCAGGAATGGCGACCGCGAAAGGAGGCATATTTGGCCAAGTTGCCGGCCAAGCCGCAACAATCATTGCTGGTCTCCCTCGCGGACAAGACGCACAATGCGGAAGCCATTCTTTCCGACTATCGCGTTCTCAATGATGGTGTGTGGGAACGCTTCAACGGTGGTGCGGTTGGTACGCGCTGGTACTACCAGTCGTTGGCCAATATCTTCTCGCAGGTGATGCCCGGCCGTTTGTCAGACCGGCTGTCGCGGGCGGTGACAGCTTTCTCGGTCTGAACCTGATTTGCGACTAATGTCGCTTGGTTGTCGATCCAAAGGATTGACAGCCAAATCATCATCCACTCCGATGGCCGATACGAGACAGGACCGCTGACAAGATTCTTGCGAATTGCGCAATTCGGTGCGGAATAGCACGCTCGCCGGAAAAGCCATCAAGCCTTTAATGCTGCGACATGAACGTCGCCCATATCGTTATGATGAACACCGCCCGTTAGTCCGCTATCCCATTCTATTCTCACGGTAGACCAAGTATTTTCGACAACCGTGCCTTGATCGGCTTCGCTGTGGTTCCAACAAACACGAGTGCCGACGACTAAACGCCTTGATTTCTCGCCACCCATCTGAGGCACCTCTCTTCAATTGCCGACGTGTTTAACGCAGCCAAACCTTCGGCCGCTTTGTGAAACAATGCCGCTCCTATGAAACAATTATGCCGCATTAATATATCGCCCGGGTGTTCAAAATTGCTCAGTTCATAAAATTAAGAGGCGGTCCAGGCTTGATGCGAACGCCGACAGCTATGAGCAAGTGCTATTTTTGCAGTTGCTTTCCATTGCGTGCGCTATCATGCTTCGATAATCTCAGGAGGCGAGCACGGCGGATGCTCGGCAATCTCCGAAATTGCTTTTGGCGGCGCTGCCATTTGCCAGCATATCGCCCGTCGCGAATATCTGACGCATATTCTCCCGCATGGGAGGCGGCACCGCGAGCGGACCGGCCGAGATCATTCTCCGCGTGACGTTGGCACAACGAGCCAAAGGAGGCTCTAATGGTGAAGCCGGCCAAGAACGCGTTTGATGCTCAGACATTTCTTGCCAAAGTAGGCGAAGGCAAAAGCATCCTTCGATTTAAAAACGGTCAAAACGTATTCGTACAAGGCGACCCCGCTGAAAGGGTTTATTACATTCAAAAAGGCAAGATCAAAGTCACGGTCTTGTCGGATCAGCATAAGGAAGCGGTCGTCGGCGTTTTTGGATCCAGGGCAGTTTTTTGGCGAAGGCTGCATGAATGGCCATACGTTGCGCATCTCCACGACGACGGCAATGGAAGATTGCGTCATGACGGCAATAACAAAGGCTGCGATGATTGCCACGCTTCATGACCAGCCGCAGTTTTCCCAGATGTTCTTGGCCTATCTGCTAACCCGCAACAGGCGGGTCGAGGAAGACCTAATCGACCAATTATTTAATTCAAGCGAGAAGCGGCTTGCGCGGCTGCTGTTGCTACTCGCCAATTTTGGAACGGAAGGAGGCCCCCAGCCGATCAATCCAACCATCAATCAGGAAACGCTCGCGGATATGATCGGCACCACGCGATCCCGGGTCAGCTTTTTCATGAACAAGTTTCGCAAACTTGAACTTATCGACTACAACGGACACATTGAAGTGCACAATTCGCTGTTGAGCGCAGTCTTACATGACAAGCCCGAAGTGAGGCAGGTCGAGTAGAAAGCTACCGTGGCGGCCGATCATCGTGGCAAAGTTGGATCGGCCTCAGGCACGCGCTATCGGTAGCAGCTTTCTAATACCTGTCACTAAATCCGTCATTTGATTACGGGCGCGCGTAATGGCCGCTTGTCGCAATTCTTTCGCCAAGCCGGGTGCAACTACTGCGCGGGGTCCGGTTCCCATGGCGTATTGGACTTTTGCGCCTGCGCCAAAATCATTCCTGTCAGCATCTGCTCATTGCCCGCGTCCAGTTCCTCGTCGGTGGCTTCGAACTCGCCCTTATCGACGCGCCAGAGCAACGCCGACGCCAGCGTCGAATGCGCGTCCTCGAGGTCGCGCCGCAACACCATTTCAGGCAACGCATGCAGCGACAGTCCGTTGCTGTAGACACCGGCAGTGGCCTTTTTCGCCATTAGCGGCAACCCGGCTTCACGCAACGCATTTGCAAGACGGTCTTTGCTGTGCATCATAACCTCCCGCATTGAAAGATTGATTTGAGCTAAACAGCTCACGTCGCACTGTATAAAATTGGTCATTCTCACAGGTTTTTTGCCGCTTGTGGACATCGGCGCGCGATGGGTAATGGGGAACGACGCTGTCGTTACTTCGGTCCGATCCATGCGATCATTTTTACCCCTGTCGCGACCGTCTCGACGAAATCGCACGCTACGCACTCAAACGTGCGTATGTCGAAGCCCGGCGGGCCCGCTACCATGCCAGTGAACATCATTTGCCCGTCGCACTTTGCGCAAGGCGGGCGCTCTATTGCATTAAGGCTGGGATCAAGTGAGATGTCAGTGTGTGGCATGATGCTTCCCCTGGCGTTAGGTGGGAACGCGACACTCTCGACCACCGATGTGTTGATAGATCCCACAAGAATCCACAGGCGACTGAATCGCTGCCCAATATTGATCAATGTTCAAAATAAATTTGAATCGTGGCTCTACCTGAAGTCGGCCCGCGAAGAGTCGTCCGACATTGTGGCGGCTTGATCAGCCATCGAATGCCATTGCATCGCCAGCTGCCGCCATTCCTGTTCGGTGGCTTGGTCGGTTGCGTGTTTGGCCTGATGCTCACATCCGATTGCCTTCAGATGGTATTTCGCAGATTGATCAAGCTCAGGGATGCTTTGATATGCGGGCATTCTGATATTCTCTACAAGGGCACGACTGTCGCCGGTTAGAGCCGACGAAGGGCGCGACGCTCGCACAGCTTATCGCCCTCGATACACGAACCGCTGTACAGATTTGCTCGATCCCCACAGGTTTAAATAGTTCATTAGCCGGACCTCAATCCGATTATAGCTGTGGCTTGTCATGCAGGACTGGCTAACATTTAGATCTTTTCGAGTATAATATTGACCATACAACCCCAGGAGTTAATGCTTTGTTCGATCACATCACCGCCTAACAACGGGCAACCTGTACGGTGACAGAGAGCGTTGTGCTCCCGCCAATGATCGGAGCGATGCAATGCCCCAATCAAAGCAGCCGGTTCCGGTTATCGAGTTCTCATCCCCAGTATCGTTGTTTGGTGCAGTCGTGGTGAGCGTCCTGCTTTGGCTATTGCTTGCGTGGTGTATCTGGCAGGTCTCCGTTGACCTATTTTGACCCCCGACGGGAAATGCAGGAAGCTACTCGGTGCCGGACCCAGGCCGAGGAGTGTCATCGCCTCATGCTTTCGGCACAGAGTGGAGCCGAAGCTACGATTCTGACGAGCCTTATGCGAAGCTGGAAGATGATTGCCAATCAGACCGACCGATATATCGCGATCATGAAAAAAGACGCTGCTCAAAAAAGGCAAGGTCGTTTCGGTTAGTGCCCTCTTCACTTCAGACTGGGGCATCGGCGCTGTTCCGACGCGACTGACCGCGCTGACGATCTCCGCCAATTGGGATGATCGGACATGACGCCGTTGCCGCCAGCCATAAGAGTGAGCAATATTGCTCACTAAACACGATACGCGGCAGACGCTGCGCCAGCGAATCACCTAGCCCTTAGTTGGGGCTGAGGTTGGATACGATGCATATACAGACCAGGTTTGGTGCACATCACGGGCCGATTTGCCCGGTCTGCGCTGGGACGATGTACGTGACGAGACGCACGCCACATCCGCTGCACGGCCACACATACGAACTACAGACCTTCGTATGCCCGACGTGCGGGAGCAATATCGAGCGAAGTTCTGATAGAAACGGTCTACCGCACGTGAGTGATGCTGTTCTCCCTCCTCTGCATCCGTACTGAATTGGGGCCGCAGGAACAACAACATGTTCATATCGCAAGCGAGGCCTTTTGGCGTGGATCGGCAGCCAGTTTGCACGGCATGCAGATGCCTGTGAACTCCACCCAGCGCTCTCCGCATCCGCTTCACGGCGACGCAAATGAACTACAGACCTTCGAATGCCCGAAGTGCGAACGAAGTGCTGGTAGAGGAGATCTACCACGCACGAGTAAAACAGCCCGAAAGCCGAGGCCGCCGCTGTGTACTATGTGCGGAGCTCTGGTGATCTTGGCCCGCATAGAGCGTGCTAACCCCGGGTTCGATCTGCACACCTTTGAATGCTCGAAGTGTAACAACGCCGATCAATATCTAGTCGAATACGGAACACTCGCGCCGTGGCTTTTACGGGTTCGGGTCACGGGATGAAGCCGAAGCCTGACATAATTGAACATGGTTGGACTCGCAGATCGGGTACACAGATCGCCGCCACAAACCGCACCGCGGCCCAAGCCAAGGAACAGGCCGAATACGACAACGCTGTTCGATGCGCTCTCAAGGCAATGGGATATTAACCTCGGTGCCCGTGGCCCACGGATTCCGTTGCAAAGCTCTTTGGGTCCTCGTTGTGAGGCTTTGTTTTGAAGCTCGGCGGTTCACCGATCGCGCGCTCCGTTGTGAGAGTGGCTGTCTACCGAGCCGCCTCAGCAGGGTTCTAGGCGCGGTCGCGAAACCCTCGAGGGAGTGATTTAACAGCGACTTCCGGGGTCATTCGCGTCGTTGCAGCGTGTCCGGGATATGTCCGGTCACGAGGTAATCTCGGAACTGCCGATTGTCCGATTTTGCTGGTTGAAGGCGCCGGTTTGGACGGCAGGTTGACTTCGGAGTTTCCGAATTCTGCTTGACGGCTCGGTAGAAACAGAAATATAGCGATTCGCATCCCGCCTCATCTCGAGGGGCGTTTCGCGATCGTCACAAAACGTTGGGCGCGGGATGCGGTGGACGCTTTGGCGCGACAGACGAACGCGTTTGAGGCGGACGGCGAAATCGTGTGGTCCTGACGCCCCGACGCTGGCGTCAAGCTGGCGATGATGCTTTGCATTGCGCGGGGACGGTGACAAGAAAGCCCGGTCGCCGAGGAGAGCTCGAAGGAAACCGTTAAAACCATTGCGCGGGGAATGCCGGACGTCTCCGGTGTGACCGTGGTGACTTGCTTGCGTGCTTTCATTTTTTTGCACGCAAGGCTTCTGTAACGGGCCTCGATGAGTCAATCCCTATTTGCGTGATCCACTTGCCGGGGACTTGCTTCTGTCCGGGATCGGCACAAAGGCCGTCGCCTGATGGGGTTCGTGGAGGATAGGCCGGCCAATCTGCGGTGGGCGTGATCGCATCTGGCGTCGACGAC
>NZ_JBEKRB010000128.1:0-6094 GCF_049519115.1 Bradyrhizobium sp. | reverse complement strand
CCCGCTTCCAACCCGATCCGCCCAAGCCGAAAGCCTAGGGAACCAAGCCACCCGATCAACGCCGCCGGCTCGCTCTCGACCTTCGTCTCGCGAACAATCTTGCCGCTCCCGTCCACAACACATACGCTTGAGCATTCCAATGACACATCGATTCCGGCATAATGCTCCATGGTCGTCTCCTTGATGCTTGGAGCGAGGTCAATCCTCGACTCCGTCACGCCATCATGTGAGGGACGACCGCCCGCTGGGCCAAGAGGCCCGTTACCCCATCTGCGGGTGCACTGGCCACCCGGCTTTCCCTGCGCCCTCTCATCGAGGGCATGAATGATCAAAACTCGGGCAGGGGATGTCGCGGGGATGCAAAGCTGTATCCGATCGTCATTCAGGGGCGAAGAGGCGAGCCCGGAATCCATTTCTCCCGACGTTCTGACGGCACCATGGATTCCTGGTTCGCACCTCACGGTGCGGCCCGGAATGACGTTGGAGAAAATGGGAAGCAGTATCTTTGTGCACCGCAACAATACCCGCATTCACCACCCTGCTAACGGGCAATGGCGTTTCGGCCGCCTTCTCTGTAAAGGTTTGCGGACGCGTAACAAGAAGACCGGGAAGCGCTGCGAACCTCGCGCGCTCCCCTTCAAAGGCGAGCGGGAGGAACCATGCATAAACTGATTTGGGCGGCGGCATCCGTCTTGGCATTGGCGTTGATTTCACCGGCTGCGGCGCAAGCCCCCATCGTGATCAAGTTCAGCCACGTGGTGGCCGCCGATACGCCCAAGGGCAAGGCCGCCGAAAAGTTCAAGGAACTGGCCGAGAAGTACACCGACGGCAAGGTCAAGGTCGAAGTCTATCCGAACTCGACGCTCTACAAGGACAAGGAAGAACTGGAAGCCTTGCAGCTCGGCGCCGTGCAGATGCTGGCGCCGTCGAACTCCAAATTCGGCCCGATCGGGATCAGAGAGTTCGAGGTGTTCGATCTGCCGTATATCCTGCCCGACCTGAAGACCCTGCGCAAAGTCACCGACGGCCCGCTTGGCGCGAGGCTGCTCAAGCTGCTCGATGCCAAGGGCATGACTGGTCTCGCTTACTGGGACAACGGCTTCAAGGAAATGTCCGCCAACAAGAGACTGGTCGCGCCTAGCGACTACAAGGGCCTGAAATTCCGCATCCAGTCCTCGAAGGTGCTGGAAGCGCAATTCCGCACGCTTGGTGCGATTCCGCAGGTGATGGCGTTCTCCGACGTCTATCAGGCGCTGCAAACCGGCGTGGTCGACGGCCAGGAAAACACCTGGTCGAACATGTACACCCAGAAAATGCATGAAGTGCAGAAATACGCCACCGTCACCACGCACGGCTATATCGGCTACGTCGTGGTCGTAAACAAGAAGTTCTGGGACGGTATGCCGGCTGACATCCGCGAAGCCTGCGCCAAAGCGATGAAGGAAGCCACCGAGTACGGCAACAACCAGTCGGCCAAGGAAAACGACGACGCGCTGGAAGAGATCAAGAAGGCCGGCAAGACCGAGATCGTGACGCTGACGCCTGAGCAGGACGAGGCGATGCGCAAGGCGATGATGCCGGTCTACAAGGACGTGGCCTCGCGCGTCGGTCAGCCCTTGATCGACGAATTCCTGAAGGAGACCGGCCGCAGTCCGATGAATTGAGGGTGTGCTCTTAATCCCTCCCCCGCGGAACGCGCGGGGAGGGTGGCCGGCGCGAAGCGACGGCCGGGTGGGGGCGCCATGACGACGCGCCGTCTCCGTATCCGTCATGCCCGGGCTTGTCCCGGGCATCCACGTCTTGATACGGATCAATAAGAAAGGCGTGGATGGCCGGGTCAAGACCGGCCATGACAGAGTGGCTAATTGCTGGTGCCGGCGACGATGCCGGCTTGGAGGGGGCTAAGTGTTTCTACGCATTCTCGACAGGCTCGAGGAGATCATCATCGCGAGCCTGATGGGCGCGGCGACGCTGATAACGTTCGTCACCGTGGTGCATCGTTTTCTGGTCGATGTGCCCGTCCTCTATCCCTATCTGTTCTGGATCAACCTCGCCTGGTCGCAGGAACTCTGCATCTACATGTTCATCTGGATGGCGAAGTTCGGCGCCGCCTATGGCGTCCGTACCGGCATCCATGTCGGCGTCGACGTGCTGATCAAGCGGCTCAACGACGGCTGGCGCAAGGGCGTCATCCTGTTTGGGCTGCTCGGCGGCGCACTGTTCACCGCGATTGTCGGCACCATGGGCGCGAAATTCGTGTTCGAATTGATGAGCACCGACCAGGTCTCGCCGGACCTCGAGATTCCGAGCTGGATCGTCTACGGCTGCATTCCGCTCGGCTCCTATCTGATGTGCTTCCGCTTCCTTCAGGTGTGCTGGCACTACTTCAAGACCGGCGAACTGCCGCATCACGATGCGACCAATGTCGACGGCATTGAAGTGTCGAAAGACGCGCCGATTGCAATGGGAGAAGCGTGATGAGCGCCGCTCTCATTTTCGGACTGCTGTTTGCGCTGATGCTGACGGGCATGCCGATCTCGATTTCGCTCGGCCTCACGGTCTTGACGTTTTTGTTCACGATGACGGAAGTGCCGATCGAAAGCGTCGGCCTGAAGCTGTTTTCCGGCCTCGACAATTTCGGCATCATGGCGATCCCGTTCTTTATCCTCGCGGGCACGTTCCTGACCCGCGGCGGCGTAGCGCGGCGCATGATCGCGTTTACGACCTCGCTGGTCGGCCATCTGCCGGGCGGGCTCGGACTTGCCGGCGTTGCGGCGTGCGCGATGTTCGCCGCCATCTCCGGCTCCAGCGTTGCCACTGTCGTGGCGATCGGCTCGATCATGATGCCGGCGATGGTCGAGCACGGCTACCCGAAGCGCTTCGGCGTCGGCGTGATCTCGACCTCGGGCGCGCTCGGCATCCTGGTGCCGCCCTCGATCATCCTGGTGCTGTACGGCGTTTCCACCAACACCTCGATCGGCGCGCTGTTCATGGCCGGCATCGTGCCCGGCATTCTGCTCGCGCTGATGCTGGCGGCGGTAACCTGGTTCATCGCCTACCGCAACAACTATCCGAAAATGCCGCGCGCGACGTTGAAGCAGCAATGGAACGCGTTCCGCGAGAGCATCTGGGGCCTGGCTCTGATCGTGATCGTGCTGGGCGGCATCTATGGCGGCGTCTTCACGCCGACGGAGGCCGCAGCCGTGGCCGCCACTTACGCGTTCTTCATCACCGTGTTCGTCTACAAGGAGCTGAAGCTCAATCAGGTCGGGAAGGTGCTGTTGCAGGCCGCCAGCATGAGCTCGATGCTGCTCTACATCATCACCAACGCGGTGCTGTTCTCGTTCCTGATGACCCACGAACAGATCCCGCAGGAAATGGCGGCCTGGATCATCGACAAGAATTTCGGCGTCTGGACCTTCCTGCTCGTGGTCAATGTCATCCTGCTCGCCGCCGGCAATGTGATGGATCCGTCATCGATCCTTTTGATCATGGCGCCGATCCTGTTTCCGCTCGCGACCAAGATCGGCATCCATCCGGTGCATCTCGGCGTGTTGATGATCGTCAATACCGAGGTCGGGCTTTGCCATCCGCCGGTCGGTCTCAACCTTTATATCGCCAGCGGCATTGCGAAGATGGGCATCAGCGAGATCACGATGGCCGTGTTGCCATGGCTGTGCGCGATGCTGGTTTTCCTCGGGCTGATCACCTACGTGCCGGAGATTTCGCTGTGGCTGCCGCGGCTGCTCGGCATGATCCAGTAGTGCGGGTTGGCGACAATCAACTCCACTGGAAGTGTCATGAAGTGCCTTGATTTTGAGTGTTTCCAATCGTGAACGGAATTAAATCTTGGTAAGAGTGGGCTTGGTTGCCGAACTGTAAGTTGATTGCGGAGGCGCGTATGCCCATTCTCCCGGCACCTTCAAGGGAGGTTGACATGAGGAAGTTTGCTATCGCCGGCGTTGCAGCGCTCGCTATCGCCGCGACCACGGCGGTTTATGCCCAGCACAGCTGGTTCCACGATCGCATGATGGGGCACACCAGGATGAGCCCGGAAGACCGGGCGGCGATGGCCGATGCCAAGATTGCGGCGGTGCACGCCGGATTGAAGCTGTCGGCCGACCAGGAGAAGCTGTGGCCGCCGGTCGAGGGCGCGGTGCGCGAACTCGTCAAGATCAGGCTCGATCGTGCTGCGGCGCGTCAGGCCGCGGCCGCCAAGCCGGCCGACGATCAGGTCAAGCCCGATCCGGTCGCGCGTCTGCGCAAGCGCGCCGAGAACATGGCGGCTTCCGCTGCCGCGCTGAAGAAGATCGCGGACGCGGCCGACCCGCTCTACAAGACGCTCGATGACGGCCAGAAGCGCCGGCTCGCGATGCTGACCCATCACAATCGTCACGGCGGTGGCGAGGGCGGTGAAGGCTGGCGCGGTCGTCTCCAGCACGGTTTCGGCGGCGGTCGCGACCGCGGACCGGACTCCGAGCGGCTCTAAGTTACAGCGCCTCTGACTTAAATCCCCTTCGTCGATCGGCATCACCTCAAGGAAAAGCCGCCGGCAATCTCCGGCGGCTTTTTCGCGTCTCCCGTGACCGGCCTCCAAGGCGGCGCTCATGGCCGATCCCGTCAGGCTCGCCGGGATCGGATCAGCGGCGGCCCCGAGTAACGAGCGCTCGATGCCATAACGCAGCAGCGGCTGGACAATTTCCTCAACCGCTTCGGGACACTTGCGCCCACGCAATGACGGATCGGGGAGCCGATAAATTCGGCTCCCCTTTCGTACCGCCGCGGACCGTTCGCCCCTGGGACTGCCCAGATTGCCGGAATCCCGCGTATTTTCCGTTATTTGCCCGGATGGCGGTTACCTGCGAAAAGCCCACAGGCTTGCTGGACATCGAGAGGTCGCTTTGCTAAACGACGCCCTCTTGCGGTGGCCGTTTCCGGACTGGTTCCGGGCGCATAGCTCAGTTGGTAGAGCAGCTGACTCTTAATCAGCGGGTCCCAGGTTCGAGCCCTGGTGCGCCCACCAAGAAAAAATCCTTCCTTTCCAATATCTTCGTGGGATCGTGGCCTAGAACAAAACGGGTCTCGTGCGACGCTTTTCGTGGTCGGACGTCGCACGCCGTGCGACGAGATGACGATTGTTATCTGAAAGCTCTTGAAGCAATCCGGTACGCAGAAAACTGTCGATGAGAAAGAACGATCATCGGGAATTAACGGCAGAAGGAGGCGAAGCGCCGCGCGCGACTTAAGATCGGACCGCGTTGCGAGATCGTCGGCGGCGCTCGGCAAGGCGATGGACGGGATGCCGTCCGTCATCACTGGAAAATCCCGAATATTGACGCGCCGAACAGCACAGCATCATGCAAGCCTTCAGACCGCCGCCGAAATGAGATTCGGCCGGTCGGCGATCAGCTCTTCATTCCTTCCTTGCGCACCTGCAATTCGAGCCTGTCGATGCCGGCATCGGCACGATCGGCATTGCGAGCACGGTAATGTTTCACAATGGTCTGCGCGCTCCGGTACGAGTGCCCGGTGATGTCGCATATCGTCAGCAAGTCACAGCCAGCGCGATCAAGTAGCATAACGCAGGTATCGCGTAGATCCTGGTCGTGTTTCTGGTCGAGTTCACCGGGGCCATTGACGAACATCAGCGACGGGCACGGCTTCAGCCGCCATGCTGTCTCATCGCCATTGCTGTCGCGCGCTGCCTGCGCGTCCAGCCATTGCGCCAGTGCACGCGCACGCCTATCGACCGCGCGGGCGCGCTGTGCCTTTCTCTCTTCGTCGAGCAGGATACGGTATGGTTTAGATAGGCTGAAGTTCCGGTGACAAACGGACTGGGCACAGAGGTCGCTGAGTTGTCTGAAGGAGGCCACGCATGCATAGATTCTATCTGGCACTCATCCCGCTGTCTGTTCCGGCTTCGACCGTCGTCCTTGCGCACAGCGGGACGGACCAGGAGGAGAAGGCTTGCTCGCCCGACGTGCAACGTCTCTGCCGCAAGCTGATGGATCAAGGCGACCTCACCATTCTGGGCTGCCTGAAGGAAAACCGCGCCAAGCTATCGCACGCGTGCCGAGGCGTGCTGGTCAGCCAC
>NZ_JBEKRB010000127.1:0-7349 GCF_049519115.1 Bradyrhizobium sp. | reverse complement strand
CCGGTGGCGCTGGTGCTGTACCGCGAGGACCACCGCTTTTTGCTTGATTCGATCATTCCGCGGGCCGGCCGCACCGAGGCCAATTTCGACTTGATCATCGCCTCCCAGCCCTATCGGGCCAAATCGAGTGTAAATTTCCGCGCCAGACGCATTATTGCACCACTGGGGCGGGCTTTGCGGGCCGGGGGCCGGTTGATCGGAATCCACTCCCACGGCCAGGATCCAGGATTAGAGATTATCCAGGCGGTATGGCCGGGAGAAAATCCTTTCGCGGTGAGCCGTCATGAGCTATTGCGCGCGGTAAAATACGAGCTGGGATCGGCTGGGCGAGACCTCAATTTTAATGCCTATGCCGATAACCGTTCGATCTTCCGTTATGATATGGAGGCGCTGCCCAACGAGGTCACCGGCTCGATCGGAACCTCGACGGCCTTTGCAGCCTGGAATGCGGCGGTGTATGTCGCACAGATTGAAGACGACCGGTTGACGGAAATGACCCAGAGTGGCCGTTATCTCGATGCCGTCAGAGAGGTTCTGCGCAAGCATAACGGACTCTGGTTTTACGACGAATCCTACGTCATCTCGCGGCGTCGAGACTGACAACTCAGGACACATTTGAAAACACCCGTCGAGGTTCGGCGGAAAAAGGGGCTACCTTGATGCGCGCGTCTTACCTGTTCACCTCAGAGTCGGTTTCCGAAGGTCATCCGGACAAGGTCTCCGACCAGATCTCGGATGCGATCCTCGATGCCTTCATCGAAAAGGACGTCAAGCTCGGCATCGCCGACGACAGCCTGATCAACACCCGGCTCGGCTGCGAGACGCTGTGCACGACCAACAAGATCGTGATCGCGGGCGAAGGCCGCGGCCAGCTGTTTCGCGACATCCACGGCGTCTCCGTCGTCGATCGCGAACTGATCAGCCAGATCGCGCGCGATGTGGTCAAGGATATCGGCTACGACCAGAACGGCTTCTCCTATCATGGCGCCGACATTGAGGTGCTGCTGCACGGCCAGTCGCCCGACATCGCGATGGGCGTCGATGCCAAGAAAAAGAAGAGCGGCGAGGAAGAGGGCGCGGGCGACCAGGGCATGATGTTCGGTTACGCCTGCACCGAGAGCGAGGTCTATCAGAAGGACTCGTTCATGCCGGCGCCGATTTTCTTCGCGCACCGCATTCTGAAGGTGCTGTCGGAGAAGCGCCGCAACGGCTCACTTGCCGATTTGCAGCCCGACGCCAAGAGCCAGGTCACGGTGAAGTATGTCGAAGGCAAGCCGGTCGGCTGCACCAAGGTCGTGGTCTCGACCCAGCACAATGAGAAGAGCCGCAACAACAAGAAGTACTCGCCCGGCCTGATCAAGGACATGATCTCGACCGCGGTGGAATCGGCGCTGCCGAAGGGCTGGATGCCGTCGAAGTCCTCCGACTTCCTGGTCAACCCCACCGGCAATTTTGTGGTCGGTGGTCCCGACGGCGATTGCGGCCTCACCGGGCGCAAGATCATCGTCGATACCTATGGCGGCTATGCCCCGCATGGCGGCGGCGCTTTCTCCGGCAAGGATCCGACCAAGGTCGATCGCTCGGCCGCTTACGCCGCGCGCTATCTCGCCAAGAACGTGGTCGCGGCAGGTCTGGCCGAGCGCTGCACCATCCAGGTTGCGTATGCGATCGGGGTTGCTGATCCGATGTCGCTCTTGGTCGACACCCACGGCACAGGCACGGTCGATGAGAAGAAGCTGGAGAAGGTGTTGCCGGAAATGTTCCGCCTGACGCCGACCAATATCCGCCGCACCTTGAAGCTCAACCGTCCGATCTATCGCAAGACCGCGTCCTACGGCCATTTCGGCCGCGCACCGGAAAAGGACGGCAGCTTCTCGTGGGAGCGGACTGATCTGGCAGATGCGCTCAAGCGCGCGGTGTAGTTTTCTTACCTCTCCCCGCTTGCGGGGAGAGGTCGCTCGCTCCTGGCGATGCGGAGCATCGTCCAGTGCGAGCGGGTGAGGGGACTATCCGCGCGCACCGTTTTTAAGAGCTGCCCCTCACCCCAACCCTCTCCCCGTAAGCACGGGGAGAGGGAGTAGACCGTGCCACAATGCGTGCCGCTTGCTTTGCTACCGACACGACAGATTCACCGATTAGGAAAATCCCATGACCGCCACCGCCACCAAGACCGGTTTCACCGATTACATCGTCAAGGACATTTCGCTCGCTGAGTTCGGCCGCAAGGAAATTTCGCTGGCCGAAACCGAAATGCCCGGCCTGATGGCGACGCGCGAGGAATATGGCCCGAAGCAACCCTTGAAGGGCGCGCGCATCGCGGGCTCGCTGCACATGACGATCCAGACCGCGGTCCTGATCGAAACACTGGCGGCCCTTGGCGCCGACATCCGCTGGGTCTCCTGCAACATCTATTCGACCCAGGATCACGCTGCGGCTGCGATCGCGGCTGCCGGCATTCCGGTGTTTGCCGTGAAGGGCGAAACGCTGAAGGACTACTGGGATTACACCGCGAAATTGTTCGACTGGCATGGCGGCGGCACGCCCAACATGATCCTCGACGACGGTGGCGATGCCACCATGCTAGTACATCATGGGCTTCGCGCCGAGCAGGGCGATGTGGCGTTCCTCGACAAGCCGGGTTCGGAAGAAGAGGAAGTGTTCTTCGCGCTGATCAAGAAGCTGCTCAAGGAGAAGCCGAAGGGTTACTTCGCGCAGATCGCCAAGAACATCAAGGGCGTCTCGGAAGAGACCACCACGGGCGTCCACCGTCTCTATGAAATGGAGAAGAGCGGCAAGCTGCTGTTCCCGGCGATCAACGTCAATGACAGCGTTACCAAGTCGAAGTTCGACAATCTCTATGGCTGCCGTGAATCGCTGGTCGACGGCATCCGCCGCGGCACCGACGTGATGATGTCGGGCAAGATCGCGATGGTCGCGGGCTTCGGCGACGTCGGCAAGGGCTCGGCGGCCTCGCTCCGTCAGGCTGGCTGCCGCGTCATGGTTTCGGAATGCGATCCGATCTGCGCCTGGCAGGCGGCGATGGAAGGCTATGAAGTCACCACCATGGAAGACGCCGCGCCGCGCGCCGACATCTTTGTCACCGCGACCGGCAACAAGGACATCATCACCATCGAGCACATGCGCGCGATGAAGGATCGCGCCATCGTCTGCAACATCGGTCACTTCGATAACGAGATCCAGATCGCGGGCCTGAAGAACCTGAAGTGGAACAACATCAAGCCGCAGGTCGACGAGATCGAATTCCCCGACAAGCACCGCATCATCCTGCTGTCGGAAGGTCGCCTGGTGAATCTCGGCAACGCCATGGGCCACCCGTCGTTCGTGATGTCGGCTTCCTTCACCAACCAGGCGCTGGCGCAGATCGAACTGTTCGCCAACAACAAGGACGGCAAGTTCGGCAAGAAGGTCTACGTGCTGCCGAAGGCGCTGGACGAGAAGGTGGCGCGTTTGCACCTCGACAAGATCGGCGTGAAGCTCACCACGTTGAGCAAGGAACAGGCCGACTATATCGGCGTGAAGACCGAAGGCCCGTTCAAGTCGGATCAGTATCGGTATTGATGCGGTTCTCTCTGCCGTCATTGCGAGGAGCGCGAGCGACGAAGCAATCCAGTTCGTGGAATTTGCTCTCGATCGCTTCGCTTCGCCCGCAATGACGGGGCTACGAGCCTCGTTTCGCCAATGACCCATCTAGTTGTTACCCTGCGCGAACAGCCGCAACATCTGCCGGCCATCGCAGAATGGATTCACCGGCAGTGGTGGTCAGAAACGGACACTCCCATCGAATCCATCTCGCGCTGGCTGAAAACCCATCTCGGCGAGAGCGGATTCCCTGCGACCTTGGTCGCCGTTCTGGATGGCGAAGCTGTCGGCTCGGTTTCCCTGCACGAAACTGAAGCGGAGGATCGCCCCGCGTACAGGCCCTATCTGGGGGCTCTGTTTGTAAAGCCCGGCCATCGAGGTCGCGGGTTGGGCCAAACGCTCGTTCGCGCTGTCGAAGCCCATGCGGGCGACTTGGGTCATACCACTATTTATCTGAACGCTGCCGACGCGACAGCCGGGCTTTATGAAAGGCTGGGGTGGCAGGTCGTCGAGCATGCCTACGGTCGCAAGCAGCTCAATATCATGCAGCGCATTATCCGCACTGCGGAATGACGCGAGACCTCGCAGGCGAGAAACGAATCCACGCCGTCGTTTGCCGTTGATTTTCACACCCGTTTGCGCGCTAATCGGGCACATGGAAACGCCTCCGCAAGCCGAACATTTCGATGTGCTGATCGTCGGCGCCGGCCTTTCCGGCATCGGCGCGGGCTATCATCTTCAGCAGAAATGCCCGAACAAGCGCTTCATCATTCTTGAGGGGCGCGACTGCATCGGCGGCACCTGGGATCTGTTCCGCTATCCCGGCATCCGCTCCGACAGCGACATGTTCACGCTCGGCTATTCGTTCAAGCCGTGGACCGATCCGAAGGCGATCGCGGACGGCCCGAGCATCCTGAATTACGTGCGGCAGACCGCGACCGAAAACGGCATCGACAAGAAGATCCGCTATCGTCACAAGGTCAGGCGCGCCTCGTGGTCAACGCAGGATGCGCTCTGGACGGTCGAGGCGGAACGCTCATCCGGCGAGGGCGCGAGCGACATCGTTCGCTTCACCTGCAACTTCCTGTTCTCCTGCTCCGGCTATTATCGCTACGAGGATGGCTATCGGCCGGAATTTGCAGGCTATGACGAGTTCAAGGGCCAGATCGTCCATCCGCAGAAATGGCCGCAGTCGCTCGACTATGCCGGTAAACAGGTGGTGGTGATCGGTTCCGGCGCGACCGCAGTCACGCTGGTGCCGGCGATGGCGGAAACCGCCGGCCACGTCACGATGTTGCAGCGCTCGCCGAGCTATGTGGTGGCGCGCCCGGCGCAGGATCAACTCGCGATCAGCTTGCGCAGGAAGTTCGGCGACAAGATTGCGTATCACGTGATCCGCTGGCGCAACGTGCTGCTGGGAATGTTTTTCTTTCAGTTCGCGCGCAAGAGGCCCGAGCGGTTCAAGCGAATGGTTCTCGGCGGCGTGCGCATGGCGCTCGGCCCCGATTACGACATCGCGCATTTCAACCCGCGCTATAATCCCTGGGACCAAAGGCTGTGCCTGGTTCCCGACGGCGACCTTTTCAAATCGCTGCGGGAAAAGCGCGCCTCCGTGGTCACCGGCGAGATCGATCGCTTTACGGATGGCGGCATTCGCCTGAAGGACGGCAGCGAACTCAAGGCGGACATCATCGTCACCGCGACGGGCCTCGTGCTGCAATTGATGGGCGGCGTGGAGGTTCTGGTCGACGGCAGCAAGGTCGATTTCGCCAAGACCATGAACTACAAGGGCATGATGTATTCGGACATACCGAATCTGGTGTCCGTGTTTGGCTACACCAATGCGTCCTGGACGCTGAAATGCGATCTCACCTGCGAATATGTCTGCCGGCTGCTCAATTACATGGACCGGAACGGCTACAGGCAGTGCATGCCGCACAATATCGATCCGACGATCGAGCAATTGCCGGTGCTGGAATTTTCCTCCGGCTATGTGCAGCGCGCGCTCGCAACGTTGCCCAAGCAAGGTTCCAAACGGCCGTGGCGGCTGTACCAGAATTACGCCTTCGACATCGTCGCGCTTCGCTTCGGCAAGGTCGATGACGGCGTGATGAAGTACTCGTGAGGCAATAGCCCGCCTACGCCGGCTCGACGAGCCCTGATGATTCAAATCCGAGGTGGCGCTGGCGGTGTTGCGCTCAAGACATCGTCGCGTTGCGCGACGGCGAGGTTGGTGACGTCGCAATGAATCAATCCGGGCCAAATCAGGGCGGTTCCCCAATCCGGCATGCGTTGTTTTGCGTATACGTATTCGTTTTCGAATCGGCGACTATACGAGAGGGTTAACGCCGAATTAATCGGTGCCTCCTATAATCAGGCGGTCAAGGCTTGAGGCCGCATGAGGAAGCCCGAGGAAATAACATGGACATGGACGCCCAGCGAGTTGCCATTGATGCCGTCGTTGCGTTGACCGATTGCGACCGGGAAATGGTCGCTGCCTTCATTCGCCGGTTCTATCTCGCCGGCGTCAAGGACCCCAAGCGCCTGACATTCAAGGGTCTGCAAGCGCTGGCGCGGGGGTAGCACCGGTCTCATTGCGTTCCCCGGATGCACGCAGCGTGTAGCGATGCGCTGCTGATCCGGGGTCCACGTGCGAGTATCGCTCCCCGCTGTGCATGGCACCACTTGGTGGATTGCGACGCGTCCGGGACACGACAAACCCTTACTTCTCCGGCTCGCCGATCGAAACCTTCAGCGTGCCGACGCCATCGACGCCGCACTCGATCTTGTCGCCGGGGCGAAGCTGGGAGACGCCGGCCGGCGTGCCCGTCATGATGATGTCGCCGGCGGCAAGCTTCACCTGCTGCGACAGTTGCCAGATGATCTCCGGCACACTCCAGATCAATTCGGTGAGGTCGCCCTTCTGCGTCTCCTTGCCGTTGACCGTGAGCCAGATCTTGCCCTTGGAGGGATGGCCGATCTTGGCGGCCGGCTGGATCGCCGAACAGGGCGCGGAATAGTCGAAAGACTTGCCGACCTCCCACGGCCGTTCCTTCTTGCGTGAGGCGATCTGCAAGTCGCGCCGGGTGAGGTCGATGCCGACCGCATAGCCGTAGACATGGTCGAGCGCCTTGTCGGCGGGAATGTTCAAGCCGCCGCTCTTCATGGCGACGATCAGTTCGACCTCGTGATGCAGGTCCTTGGTCAGCGGCGGGTAGGGGACGGTAGCCCCGTCCGGCACCAGCATGTCGGCATGCTTGGCAAAAAAGAACGGCGGCGCCCGCTCGTCATTCCCCATCTCGCGGATGTGCTCGAGATAATTGCGCCCGACGCACCAGATGCGGCGAACGGGATAGGATTTTGCCTCTCCCACCACGGGGAGCGACGGCTGGGGCGGTACGGGAATGACGAAGGAAGTCGCGGTCATCAAGCAATCTCGGGGTTGGAAGTGAAAAATCGTATTGTTTTTACGCGTTTGTAACCGGCTCCGCCAGAGCGGCGGCGGCCATTTCGGCCGACCCGGATGGAGGCAGCACTCCTTTCGAATTTTTGATGTGACGGCTTCGACATGATGAAATAGAGGAATATCCAAGTCGTAGCGCCGACACGTAGTGCGCGCTCTGATCCCTTTGACGTCCTGACCGGTTGGCCGGCCACGATTTCCCAGCGGTCCGAACCATGTTAAAATTATTGCTCGCGCCACAGTTTATCGGCCTTTACGTCCTCGCGGTCTCAACCGTCTATGTACA
>NZ_JBEKRB010000126.1:0-6623 GCF_049519115.1 Bradyrhizobium sp. | reverse complement strand
GTTGAGGCAGAATCAAAAGGGGCCACCTCGCGGCGACCCCCAATGGCCGGTTAAAAATTAGTTCGGGATGAAATCTCCTGCCCCGGCAAGGGCATTTAATAGTTTTCCACAGGCACTGAGGACTCCGTATTAACACGGTGTTCCCGTGCCGGAACCTTCACCATCTACGCCCGTCCGCTTTTGCGGCGTAGATGTGAGGTGCATGCAGCAGCGTATTTGCAGGAACATGGCTATCGAAAGTGGTGCCGCACACGCACCGCATCAGCGAGGAGGGTATCTCGCTTGGCAGTCTCTCGCCGCGAGCGCGAATGGCCCTCATCTCGGCGCGTGCTTCTCGGTCATGCCGATATTCGTCGAATGCGCCCTCGGGTATCTCGGGCAATAGGGCTTTCTAGTCCGCCTCGAACCCGATGCGCGCTTCCTCGAAGCTGGCCGCTGTTCCACGGCGATACTTACCCGGATGCAGACCGGGATAGATCATTGATCCATGTCGACCGGAACACCAGCACGCTCACCGATGGCGCCGACCTGGACGTCGCCGAAATAGACGTGCCAAGTTACACGATGCGGATTGTCGGAGCGGCGGCGGGTGAGGGCGGGCATGCCCCATGATCGCGCTGATTAGCGCGGGACGGAAGCCGCTAGGGGTTGTTGTCGATTGAGCGGATGCCGCCAATTGGCGGGCCCCAGCCGTGAGGGAAGACTGGAGCCTGCCCTTGGGGGAGGACATGACGCCCGGTAATGGGGGCATTTTCCCGGGTGCCGAGTCGACGATTCATTCGGAGCTTGATCGTTCCTTACGACCAGCGTTCTCTTTTCGGGCCAAGTTGGCAATCCGTTCCCTTGGGCGATCGGGTAATGGCCTGTTTCGACCCCTAGTCGCCCGTTTTGAAATACGCAGTGGGATCTAATTTGAAAAAGCAAAAGCGCCCGGGTCGCGAGCACCGAGCGCTTCCTATTTCAGACGGCCTTACGCTTCCTCAGAACGGCGGCTGTGTTCTTGGAGCGCTGCCCCTCGCCCCTCCGGGGCCTTGCAATGATTGAGAGGCACCAAGAGCCAATTCGACCGACCGAAGTCTCCTAGATGTTTCATAGGTTATAGCGTGCCGTAATCCTATTAACGACCTTGATTCTGGCTTCACTAAGACCGGGCCGCGTCAGTTCGCGGCCTCTTTCATTCAAGCCGCTCTCATCGCGACGACGTCAAGCTTGGGTTTGTGAGTTCGTGCTTGGCTACGTGAATTGCTTGCTCAAATTCTGGCGCAACCCGACTACTGACCGAGTGATAGAAACGGCCGCCGCCATTGCGCTGGTAGGCTACGGACCATTCGAAATGGTTTACATCGCCGCCGATAAATTGACGGCCGATTCCTGCACCTGTGACCTGGACATCCATCGCTGTGCTCCACTGCCTCCCCCTAATGGGAAATGGGGCGCCTCCGTGAAATTGGAAGTGCGGTCAGGAGAAAGGTACAGATCGCGCTCACGCCCATGAAATGGGTGAACCGAGGTGGAACGGGGCGCATCGCACTGTTTATTATATCACTGAGATTACTCGGGATCGGCTTTCTACCTATCGTTTACACCGGGAGGGTCTGCGGTTCGAATCCGTAGCCGCCCACCATTATTCTCAGCACGCAATCAATAACAACGGCTTCGCTCGGCGATCCGTCCTTCACGCCGGTCCACCACGTGTGACGGGGAGCAGATGCACGAATAGCGGACACCGTCCGCACCTATCCAAGCGCCCTCGGTTGCAAAGAGAGGTGGCCCCGCGACAGGTTTGCCTCGGGGCAAATTGCAATGAAACTTTTTCAATACGTCCGTCGGGCGAGGGCGGATCAATTCCTTTTTCTGGCTGTCGTCTTGACGTGGATCGGTCTCTCCATCCGGATTCTCCCGGACCGGGATGCCGACCGAGGCATTTTCGTCTCCACGGCCGAGCGGCTCCTGGCAGGCGACAGGCTTTACAGCGGCGTCTTCGATACAAGGAGCCGCTGTTCTACTATTTCATAGCCGCCCAGCGCGCACTTGGCTGGGGCGCGGAGATCGCGGCAGAGGCGATGCTTCTCCTGCTCGCAGCGGCAGCGGTCTACCTGCTGGCACTCAAGGTCACGAGCAGATGGACCGCGATCGCGGTCGTTGCTGGCCACGCCGATCGTGCTGATTGGAGGCTACTATACCCCCGGCTACAGCGAGCTTCCCGGCGTAGTGCTCGCCCTCATCGGCATCGCCTTGGCATTCTATGATCGGCCGTTCCTGGCGGGATGTTGTATTGGCACGCTGATTTTCGCCAAATTGATCTACGTTCCCGTTGCGATCGTCGGCGTGGGTTGCGTCGTGATCATTCACCGGCGCTCGCAAGATTTACTCCTTGTTGCAGTGGCGACAGTTGCATCGGCGCTTTCTGTCATTGGCATTCTGTTCATTCGCGGCGAGTTTTGGCCCTTTATCGAGGGGATAAAACTCAATATCGCCTATTCGCAAGGGCCTTTTGTCGGCGGGACAACGCGCCTGGAGACGTGGGGCGCGCACCTTAAGCTGGCTGGAGGTTCGGGGCTGTCCGGCCAAACTATTCTAATAATCCTGGTCAATGTTGTTGCCGTTTTCCAGCTCTGCTTCAGTGACCGGGCAAGAGAGGGTGTGGCGATGGCGCTCGTTTCGGTCGCCATCCTTCCCGTAAGCATAGGCGTCCTGGCGATAACCGGCCTGTGGGAACATCATGTGACAATTCTCTACATCCCGACGCTGATCAGCATCGTCGCGGCGGCGCCATTGTTCGAGCTTGCCGCGGGAAAGGCGCCTGTCCTCACGCTTCTGACGGTCATCCTTTGTGCGTGCGTCCTTGGGGACCGGTGACCATGAACCGCTATCTCTCGAGCATCAAAAATTTTCGATCGACGTTAGCGCAAATGTCGACGCTTCCGCCGGAAGCACGGCAAGTCCTCGCGGTTGGAGATTCCGGAACTTATGCCAGGCTTGGACAGAACGACGACCTTGGTCACGCGATCGTCTGCGCAACTGGCATCTCGCTTGTCCGCGATTCCACCAGTATCCATTTCTGCCCAAAGAACTGCTCGACGAAGTTCGCGACTGTGCGTCAAAGACGCCTTTGCTGATTTTGTCGGCAGCTCTCAAAACGCGAGACACCGGCCCTGTGGAATGGAATGAATTCGTTACAGACATTGAAAGCCTGGTTAAGAGCTATCACTGTGACGATGTGTCCGGCGTGCGCGTGTGCAGGCATTGAGAGCCTGGTGCATTGAACGCAACGCCGGCTCAGCATCCGCTGAGCGACCTGCCGACCATCTCCGCCAGATTGGCCGAGCCTCCATCCCCGAGGTTTGACCGGGTGCGGGCAGATCGAGTTCGACGAATGGCTTGCGGCCGCAGCCGTCCACCTACCAAATTCGATCCGTCGGCCACCCCCAGCTTCCTAAGTAGAAATCCGGAGTGTCCCAAATCGAGCGGTTAATGGTTGAATCGCAGACCTTTGACCAATCGGATGCGTAAAGGACATGGACGGAAGCGAGAACCACGGCGGGACGAGAAATTTCATCTTCGTCTGCCCCGTAACCAACCAGAACGTGCAGCACCGGCTCGAAGCCAGAATGGATCACGAATATGAATCCGTGGCATGTCTTGCCTGCGCAGGCGTTCATTTCATCAACAGAACGGGCAAGGGATTGAGACGCGATAAGGGCTGAAGCAAAGAGAGGTGACTCGCTATTGCGGAGTTGAAAGAGCAGGGTGGAACCGGAACCTGGCTCAACCCGGGGGGGCGAGTCATGGCAAGTTTCATATTCGAGGCGAACATCGCCCACTATAAGGAACTGCCGGCTACCGAGCCTGACGCGAGGAAGATCGCGATGCTCCACAAGCTGCTGGCAGAGGAGGAGGCCAAGTTCGCCGACTGGCGCGTCAAAAATCCAAACCCGAAGGCGGCAGAATAAGCCAGCTTGGTTGATAACTATCAACCTCCGAGGTCGCGCGTCAGGCCATGCTCGGCGTCATGATATGGTTGAAAATTGAAACCGCGCCATTCGACCGAGACGTGGAAGTGGCCGTTGTCGAGGACAATGGGAAACTCTATCCGGTCATTTTCCCCTGCCGCCGCGTCCTCGGCGGCTGGACCAAGGGCGCCAGCGGCGGGGCAGTAACAATTCACCCGACACATTGGCGACATTGGGAAAAGAAGTAAGGGTGGCAGTCCAGACACCAAATGCGTGCTCGCCCTTGCGTTGTATTATTCTTCGATCTTGCAAGTCTCTGAACGACGACAGCGCAAACATTCGAATTTGCGTCTGCTGTTAAGTACTGCCGTGGTCGCGATCATGTGCATGCCACATCGCGGGCACTTCGGTCGAAATGGATGCTTGGGCACAATCCGCATTGGGCGCTTCCGCATGATTGATCCGACGCCGGGCCGATACTAAATCAGCAGTGGCGCCGATATATGCAAAAGTGGACCGTGAGGAGAACGCGGCCTTATTCTTCGCCAGCCATTTTCGCTATGGCCTTTTTTACCTCGGAAGCGAGAACAGTGAAGTGCTGAGCGAGGCGGGCAAATAGTTCCTGTTTCGCCGCGTCGGTCGCCTCAGACGCGATCTTCGCACACTCGGAAGCTTGCTCTAGAAGACTATCCAACTTCGCCTGCATGTCCCTCATGGATGCACCGTCGCACGGGAACCGCGCGCGAACTGTCCACAATTGAACTTAGCTCAGCATCCGTCGAGCGAGCCGCCAACCATCTCTGTTAGGTTGGCCGAGCCTCCGTCGGAGGTAGGAACCGCCGGCGGGCAGATCGTGCTCGACGAATGGCTTGCGGCCGCAGCCGTTGAGGTTGCCGCCTGCGTTGAAGTGTTGGGTGTCTCGCCCGATAACTGCAAAGGCACCTGAGAAGTATTTGATGACGATGCGCTGAAGCCTGAAGCGCCGTTGCTGCCTGCAGCGCTGCTACCCGTAGATCCCGCTGACGTTGTGGATCCGCTTGATGAACCGGCGGACCCCGATCCCGTCGAAGACGATGACCCTGCCGGCAGGGATGACGTCGGTACGCTGAGCGGATCGGAACCGGTTGCAATGCTGCCGGTCTGGTCGCTCGCCGTCTGAGCTTGAGCGGCCGTCGCGGTTGCCGTGATGCCGAAGGCCATGATGGCGATCAAAAGAAGATGCCGCATAGCACTGTCTCCTGCATTCATCGCTCCGCCCCCAATGCAAGACAACGCGCGAACGGCCAAAAATGAAAATGAAGTTTAGGACAGGTGCGGGTCATGGGAACGATGATCGTTCCGCTATTTCCGGACGAACCTGACACGATCCCACTCAGGCTCGCATATTTGAGTCGTGCGTCATTACAACAGTAGGAACTCACGTGCCGTGGCCCGGATTCTGTGGAACTTCGCCGTCGGGAAGACGACGTTCGTCATTTCGCTACCGCTGAATCGCCGGAAGCGTGATGTTTCTACAACGACCCGGCCTTAAAGTACTGGCGCGACAGACAGTGCGCAAACTTTCCGCCGCCAGTCGGTTATGTGTTTCTCGATCGAAATAATCTCTGCCGGAGAATTCATGCGCAATCATACAAAACTGTTTTTAACTTCTTTCATTGCCTCGCTCGGTTTGACGAGCATCGCATTCGCTGCGGATCTGCCGGCACGGACCTACACCAAGGCGCCGGTCATGCCGATGGCGTTCAACTGGACCGGCTTCTACATCGGCGGTTTCGTCGGCGGTGCGTTTTCCGACGGGAATGCGACCGCAACCGATCCTGCGACAGCTGCGGGAGCCCGGTACAACGGAGGCAACCTCGTTAACTCCTATGGCCTGAATAGCAGTTTTCTTGGCGGCGGCACGATCGGATATAACTGGCAGACTCCTGGCTCCAATTTCGTATTCGGCCTCGAAGGTGAAGCCGGCTCTCTTCATCTGCATCACTCGCAACAGGACATTAACGCGATCAATTCTGGCTTCGCTTTTCCCGACAGCATCAACTCGTCCAGGATTGGCGATGCTTATGGCGTGTTGCAGGACGCTTGGGGTGGGCCGCGGACCGCACGTTGCTTTACGTGAAGGGCGGCGTCGCGTTTGTCGGCAATTCCTACAGTTTCAACGACGCGTGCTCTACGGCACCCTGCGGAGCCAGCACATTGGCCCTTGGGCATAGCGACACCGACGTCACATACGCAGTTGGCGCGGGCATCGAATATGCCTGCACCAATAACTGGAGCATCAAAGGGGAGTACCTCTACCTCGGCACCCGCCAGCATTTCACGCAGTCCGGTGTGGCTGGCGGCGGTCTTGCCGGTACCACCGAAATCAATACCGCCTCCGACCCCGGCGTTCACACCGCCAAGCTCGGCATCAACTATCGCTTCGGCGGACCGATCGTCGCGAAATACTGACGCGATTCAAAGCTCGAGCTAGAAAGCCCCGCCTGTTTCAGGCTGTGTGAGAACCAGGGCAAATCAGATAGAGAGGCCGCATCATCAATGATGCGGCCTCAGACTGATGACAAAGTCCTCGCCATTGGCGGGGACTTTTGATTCACTAGGGGATGCTTCGCAAACCCACGCCGCAACAGACCGCATTTGAGATGGTCAGTCTCGAGGGTCTGGTTCCGA
>NZ_JBEKRB010000125.1:0-6735 GCF_049519115.1 Bradyrhizobium sp. | reverse complement strand
GGGCCTGACTGACGCGCCCTCGATCTCGTCGTAATCGAGCAAGACTTATTGACGTTCGCAATTCCCAGGACAATGCTTGCTGGCGTCGCGCCCAATCAAGTGACTCAAGAAATATCTCTTCCGCTGCAGCCTCGCCACCGTTGACAGTGCTTAAAAGCGTGAGGTCACCCTTAATGCGAAGCAACTCCGGCAGACACCAGCGCTCTTCGTTGCGTCGAGATTGCGCCAGTGCTCTGTTTATGATGACAAGCCCCTGTGAGATATGACCGACGGTACCCAAAACTTCGGCATATTCGGCCAGCGCTTCTGTGTGGTAGAGGACGAAGCCGGCTTCGTGGAGCGCATCGATTGCGTTAAAGAGCAATTTCGAACCGGCGTCGCGTTCTCCCGTCTTGATGCCAAAATGTCCTTTGAAGCGGCGGGCCATTATCTGCCACAGAGCCAGTCCATGTCTGTCGGAATGATCGATAAGCATGGTCACGTTGCGTTCCGCCGCGCTCAGATCGCCGACGGCGAGCGTGAGCGGGCATGCCGCCGAGCCCAAGATATAACAGAGGGACAGCGAATGACCGAGGGCTAGAGCCTGGGCGACTCCCATTTCGGCTGTCCGCAAGGCTTGATCAGGGAATCCCATGATCCACGAAATTCGAGCAGCATAGGCGCTCGCGGACACGAATTGATCGAATTGGAATCGAACGGCATGCGATCGGTTGTCGCCGGGCACGAAATGACTGAGAGACCGCTCGATGTACTGCCGTCCCTTGCCATTCTCCCCCAAGAAATGGAGCGAGGTTCCGATTAGCCTCTCCCCCATGAACGAAGCAACATGATCTTTCTTTTTGGCGGCCAGATTGGCAAACTTCCGCGCCAACGCTAGAGCCGGCCGCTGTTTACCCCCGGTGACGCCGACGACCCATAGCCCCCATAGCGCTCTCAAGCGAAACTCATCATTGTCTAAAGCATCGGCGATCCTGAGAACGTCGGTCCAAGCTGACTTCGTCTCCGGTTTCGGACCTATCGAGTAGAGCGCCACTCCCAAGGCAGTGAGAAGCACCATTCTTTGCCGATCGCCGATTTGGCCTATTTCGAGTGCGCGGCTAACGCTCTTTTGACATTCCTCCATCAGAGACATGTTCTGCCAAAGCGGAACTGCGGAAATCGTAAGCCGTACGCCCAACGCCGCATCGCCGCCCGCGGAGAACGCCCAGCGCAAGGCTGCTCGCGCGTCATCAAGAAGCCCACTATAAGCGATGATCCAGTCAGGAGTATTTTGTTCGGTGCTTTTCTCCCGCGCATGTTCGCAAATCGTCAGATAATACTCAGCATGGCGACGGGCCTGTTGATCATATTCATTTCTCTCAACCAGCTTTTCCAGGGCGTACACGCGGGTGGTGTCAAGCAGACGATAGATGGCAACTGAACTTGTTAGGTCCGCTGAAATTAGAGATTTGTTCACAAGTAGAGCCAAGCTGTCAGCCACTTCGGGGGCCGTCATGTCTGCGATCGTAGTAATGTGAATCGCTGCTTCGGCCGTAAAGACGCCTGCGAATACGGCAAGTCGACGCAAGATTGTTCGTTCAGGCTCCGAAAGTAAATTATAACTCCAATCAATCGTTGTACTCAGTGCCCTATGGCGCGGCAAAGAAGCCCGGCGACCCCCTTTCAGCAACCGAAAGCGATCGTCCAGACGCCGGTGCACGCCGCCAATGCCGAATGTCGAAACCCGACCGGCCGCCATCTCGATCGCAAGCGCGTTGCCATCAAGTTTTTGGCAGATCTCAGCGATAAACGGAGCATCGGCGTCGCTCAATTGAAAACCATCGATTGCGGCGCCCACGCGCTCGACGAAAAGCTGTATGGCGGAATATCTGAACGCTTCGGCCGCCGAAAGGAGCCCAGATGTCGGAGGACACTCAAGAGGCGGTAAACGGTAGACACGTTCGCCACTACCCTGGGTGGGCTCGCGGCTTGTCGCGAGGATGACCAAACCCTCACAGTATTCGAGAAGGCCATCTGCCAACGTCGCTGCCGCCTCAATGACGTGCTCGCAGCTATCCAACACGACCAGCATCTGCTTTTGCCGCAGATGGTCGACCAAGTTCGGGGTGGGGTCAGAATAGACCGCGATGCCCAGCAACGCCGCGAGCGCGCTTGGGACAAGCGACGGATCGCTTAAACGAGCGAGATCCACGAACTGCACACCATCTGTGAAGGACGCGGCAATTTGGTCGATGATAGTCAAGGCGACGGTCGTTTTGCCGATTCCTCCCGGCCCGACGATTGTGACAAACCGATATTCCGAAAGCTGCCGTCGCAATGCTGCGGTGACTTTGGATCGACCGAAAACCCGATGGATAGGCGCTCTAGCGTTTTGCGATTGCAATGCGGCTTCGGTCGATGTCGGAGATCCGATCTCTTCGCGTTTTAAGATTGGCGCCACGAACCGATATCCTCGGCCGGGTATGTTGACGATGTATCGGTTGCCATTCAGTCCATCACCGAGAGCCTTTCGAAGCGCTGCGATATGGACCTTCAGATTACTGTCGTCGACAATGCTGTGGGGCCAAACCCGCGCTATCAGATCTTCTCTGCGTATCGACTCGCCCGCACGCTCTACGAGAGCCAAAAGAATTTCTAAGGCCCGACTACCGACCTGAACGGGCTTCCCAGATTCCAAAAGGAGGCGTTGGGTCGAGATCAGGCGGAAGGAACCAAACGAGATTGCGTGGTCGGAAGATGAGGACATCGCCTATTCCGATCCACAACTCGGGCGTCAGACCCACATTATTCCAGCCCGACAACGACCCGTTTACGACACACAGGCAATTGGCTGCTGCGCGCCCATTATTCCAACGACAATTCCACAGCACACGCAGCATACTATATCCGGTAGCAATGCACGTCGATGCTTTGAAAGTGAGAAAAACTGCTCACTTTTGCATGATCTCTGATTTGCTCTTGAAGCAAACATTCGACGCTGTGTTGGAACGTCCGGTAAGGGTTAAACTGAGACCTCGGCACTCGTTCTTGCCGCGGCCGCTTCTATCCCAAAACCAGACATCGCGGTCACCGGAGCAAAGGGCTTGACCTCAGGCTCGGATTACAGAAGGGAACGTCACGGCACGCACCGCAACTCCTATCCTGGTGGCAAATGACGCATCCTCGCGACGGGTTCATACGTCGCTGAGATCGTGGATTTCCGGCCGCAGGTTGTCCGGCGTCACGTCGATCGTCGCGAGTGTGATGGGCAACCCGAAGCGCCGCCGGCCCGCGCTTCCTGGATTCAGGTAGAGCACGCCGTCGGTCGTGTCGATCTTCGGCACATGGGAATGACCGGACACGACGGCGTCGATGCCCACGCGATCGGATCGATCTAGAGAGTCTTCAGATCGTGCAGAACGTAGATCGATTTTCCCGCAAGTCGCACGACGTCGGTTTCAGGGTATGCAACAGCCCAGTCGTCGATATCCACGTTCCCTCGGATCGCGGTAACCGGGGCGATGCGGCGCAACGCGTCTATAATTTCGGGACGTCCAATGTCGCCACAGCGCGAAGGCGAAGTCGTCCATCTCGTCCCCAACCATCTCACGATCTATCTGCTGAGCTGGCCAGCGTCGGCGACCGGGACAACAGCTTTCCTTTGCCGCACGGCCGAGGCGATGAATTCCACCACGGAAGCCCCGGCATCGATCCGCGAAGCCTGCCGCCGAAAGCACCGAAGCCGCGGGACATCTACGTTCCCGATCTGCACATCGACAGCATCAAGGTGAAGACCCGCGATTTCAAGTAACGCGCTGCCGCTTCGAAACGAGCCGCTGCTCGGCTGGTCCCCTTCGTACCAATAGCGGTCAATATTGCTCACCGCTGCAATAAACTCTCTCCACAGAGGACTTATTGCGCGGTGGGGTTGTTGGTCCATCAATCTCTGCCATCCCCCCAGCCTGCTCGCCGATTTAGACAACGGTCATTACTTCCCCGCCGGCTGAGTTGAGCGGACGGCAGCAAGCCGGGTCGCAACGAGCCCAGCGGACAGCGCGCACGCGCGCTCGGCACACACGAAATATCATCCGGGGAATGCCCCGTTAGAAACTACTACCAATACCCCAACTAATTAGGAGACTGCACATGAGCACTATCAGCATCATCGGCTCAGGAGGAATGGCCACGGCGATCAGCGGCCGTATCGCCAAGGCCGGACACGCCGTCGAGGTGCTCAGCCGCGACCCCGCCAAGGCGCGGGCGCTGGTCGACAAGCTCGCAGCAGGAGCGACCACAGGGAAGTACGGCGCCGCGCCGGAGGGCGACATCGTCATTCTCGCCGTGCCGTACACCAGCGCGTCGGCGGTGGTGACCGAGTTCGGGGGCGCGCTCGACGGCAAGGTGATCATCGACATCACCAACCCGGTCTCCCCCGACCTTACGGGTCTCGTCACACCCTACGGCAGTTCTGGTGCGCAGGAGATCGCCAAGGCCGCCCCCGCCAACGCGCATGTGGTGAAGGCGTTCAACACTCACTTCGGCCCCGTACTTGCTCGGGGTGGACGCCTCGACGCGTTCATCGCCGCCGACGATCCAGAGGCCAAGGCGCGCGTCTCAACGTTTCTCGAGAGTCTCGGGCTGCGTCCGTTCGATGTCGGCGGTCTGCACATGGCCGCAACGCTCGAGTCGCTCGGCCTGATGCTCATCGGCCTGGCCAAAAACGGCGCCGGCACCTTCGACATCGCCTTGCACGTCGATATCGGCTGAAGCACCGACACCACGTACTCACCGGCAGGTCCACAACGTTAGTTATGTCTCACGTCACCTCCAAAGCAACGAACAGACAGTCAACTGCAGGGAGGATTCAAGATGCTTAGCAATGAAGAAATCATCAGAGAACTCTACGTTGCCGGAGAGGGGCAAGGAATGGACACCAAGAAGTTTGTCTCCATGTTCTCGGAGGAAGGATACATGTTGGACATTCCTTCCGGCACGAAGTTTCGCGGGCAGGCCATTGGTGACTCTATTACCGCCCTCGCAAGTGCATTTCCTGATGTCCACCGTGAGTTACTTAACTTTTACGTCGCGGAAAACGTCGTCGTTGTCGAGCTCGCAATTCGGGGAACCCACAAAGGTGAGCTGGCCCTTGCTTCTGGGACTCTCGCTCCGACGGACAAGGCAATAGATGCCCCGTGTTGCGATGTTTTCAAACTCGAGGGCGGGAAGGTCATCTCCTTTAATTGCTATAATTATCCTTCCGTAATGCTGCAGCAACTTGGCGTCGATATCGGCTGAATCAAAGACAGCACGCGATCCGACGTAAGGGAATGGAGAGATCTCATGAGCATTCAGGAGAATGTCCAGATTGTGAAAGAGTTTTTCGCAGCAATGGGCGGCGGCGACAGGCAAGGTCTGCTGGCGTTGTCTGCCGAGGACATTGAGTGGATCATTCCGGGCGAGGACTGGCCGCTGGCCGGCACGCACCGCGGGCACGCAGGATTGGCGGCTTTGCTGCAGAAGGCTTCCGACACGGTGGAAACTTCATTTCCAAAGCCCCCCGAATTCGTAGCGCAGGGAGACCGGGTTCTAGTCGTCGGTTTCGCTAGGGGGAGAGTCAAAGCCACGAACAAGACGTTCGAGGACGACTGGGTCTTCGCCATTACCGTTCGAAACGGCAAACTGGCGAAAATCCGGGAGTATGTCGACACGCAAGCGCTGGCGCGGGCCTCCGAGATGGACGTGAGCCCTAGGCCTAGCCCATCAAGTTCGATGGCGTCGCTCATCAAATTCGAAAAGAATTAGCGATGCCGGTCGGGGCCGAGGACCTGCCGCGTTCAGCGGATGCGTTTTGGAAAAGGGATGCAGATATGTATGACCATGTGTATTGGCCTGAGCAGTACGACCCGAAGACCTCAGCGATTTACGCGCTCAACGACATTGACGTAAAGGCGTCCCCTGAAGTGGTGTGGAAGCTGCTTGTCGACGCTGAGAATTGGTCGAGCTACTTTCCTGCCGAAAATCAGGTCAAGATCCTGAGCGGTGAGCCGGAACTGGCGCTCGGCACTAAATACACTCGGGTAACCGTCGGCTTTCCAATGACGCTTGTCGTGACGGAGTGCGTGCCCGGCCGCAGACTCTCATGGTCAACGTTGGTCGACGGCGACGAGACCGGCTCGAGCGCCTATCACGGCTGGGTCATCACACCCACGGATAGTGGTTGTGATGTGCTATCCGAGGAGACGCAGCAAGGCCCCTTCTTCCTCGAGGAGATCGGGCGCAAGCATCCCGGAGCGCTCTACCGCTATCACGAGGAATGGGTCGAATGCCTTGTCCGCGCGGCCGAGGCGCAAGACGCCACGGCGGCGGCCTGACCTCCCAAGTTCAGATCCGGAATAGATAAAGCCTCACAAGACTGCAATTCAGGATGCCCAGATGAGAAACGCCGTATCGTCCGAGTCCCTCGACCAAATATTCCGGTCCGCTCGCACCTACAACGGATGGACCGATACACCTGTAGAGGTCGGCCTGGTGCGCGACCTCTATGACCTCTTGAAATGGGGTCCCACCTCGGCCAACAGCAACCCGGCGCGGTTTGTCTGGGTTCATAGTGCTGAGGGCAAGACGAAGCTTGCTGGGCTGGCGGCGGAAAAGAACCGGCCAAAAATATTGGAAGCGCCTCTGACGGTCATCATCGGCAACAATGTCGGCTTTGCCGCCGCCTTTCCAAAACTTATGCCCCACAATGTTGAAGCAATG
>NZ_JBEKRB010000124.1:0-6779 GCF_049519115.1 Bradyrhizobium sp. | reverse complement strand
GTGCCGCCAATCCGGACGTGCTGCTGCTCCTGGTGCAGGGCTCCGACATGATCAACTGCCTCAAGCAGATCGTGCAGTTCGGCCTCAACAAGCAGATCCATGTGGCAGGAACCCAGCAGGAGCTTGAATCGCTTGCCGGCCTGCCGCCGGAAGCGCGTATCGGCATCTGGATGTTCGAATGGTACTGGAAGCAGCCCGGCGTTCCCGGCGTCGAAAAATTCGTCGCCGATATTCGCAAGGTCAACAATGGTAACGTACCGACCGCGCGTCACTGGTTCGGCTACGTTTCGGCGATGAGCTTTGCGCTGGTCGCGAACCAGCAGAAAACCACCGACGCGGTCAAGCTCGCAGCCGCGCTGGAGAATTTCGAGTTGCCCGATAACATCAAGCTGCAGCCGAACAAGGTTTACTACCGCAAGGGCGATCATCAACTGATGACATCGGCCTTCGTCGGCGAGGCCCAGTCGAAGGGCAAGGACGACCCGGAAGATCTCTATCGCGTCGACGAGGTCGTCCCCGGCGACAAGACGGCTCCGGCGGTCAGCGAGACCGGCTGCACCATCCAGTGGCCGGCATAGCATCAAGCCATCTTTTCCTTAAGATCCGGGAGCTCACATCTTCCGGGTCAGCTGCATTGGTTTTGCTCCGGTGAATTATGACGCAACTACTCCTGTTTAACGTCACCAACGGGCTCATCATCGGCGCCTTCTACGTGCTGATGGCGCTCGGCCTTTCGCTCATTCTCAATTTAAGCAACGTCATCAATTTCGCCCATGGCGGATTTCTCGTCATCGGCGGCTACATCGCCTATACGATCACGCCCTATATCGGGTTCTGGGGCGCGTTGCTGCTGGCGCCGCCGCTGACGGCCGTCATCGGACTTGCGGTCGAGCGCGTGCTGATCCGGCCGCTGTACGGGCGTGATCCGCTCTACAGCCTGCTCTTGACCTTCGGCCTGGCGTTCATCATCGAGGATGGCACCCGCTTCATCTGGGGCCCGCAGGGCAAGCCGGTCACCATTCCCCCCTTTCTGGCGCAACCGCTGAGCAATGAACTGTTCTTCATCACCGGCTATCGCCTGTTCATGGTGGCCGTGGTGATGATCGCGGTGGCGCTCCTGTTCCTGCTGTTGCGTTACACCCGTCTCGGCATTCGTATCCGTGCCGGCACGCTCGATCTCGAGACCGTCGCCGCACTCGGCATCAACGTGCAGATGCTGCGCTCGCTCAATTTTGCCGTCGGCATCTATCTGGCGGGTCTCAGCGGCGTTCTCGCCGCCGGGCAGCTCGGGCTTGAACCAACGATGGGCACGGGGCTTCTGATGCCGAGTTTTATCGCCATCATCGTCGGTGGCATCGGCAGCCTGCCGGGTACGCTGGTTGGTGGCCTGCTGATCGGGGTGGCGTCGGGATTGACGGCAGTGTTTCTCCCGGCCGCCAGCGAGGCCGTGATCTACGTCATGATGGCGGTGGTACTGTTGTTGCGCCCGCGCGGATTGTTCGGCGAAGAGGGAATGATGAGTTGAGCGCCGAACAAATCCGCAAGCTGGTCGTCCTGGCGGCGATCTGGGCGGCGTTGCTGCTCGCCCCCTATTGGATGGTGCCGCTGGGCGGCTATACCGCGCTCGCGACCCGCGTGCTGGTGCTCGGGCTGGCGGCGATGTCGGTGAATTTCCTGCTGGGATTTACCGGTGTGCTGTCGTTCGGCCATGCCGCCTATTTCGGCCTCGGCGCCTATGGCGCAGGGTTGACGCTGAAATTCCTGACGGCCAGTACGCCGCTTGCGCTTGTTCTCGGAATGCTGCTGGGCGGTCTTTGCGGCGCCGTCCTCGGCACGCTGATCGTACGCCGGCGCGGCGTCTATTTCGCCATGGTCACGATCGCGTTCGGACAAGTGTTTTATTACATCGCCTTTCAGTGGAGCTCGCTGACCGGCGGCGACGACGGTTTGCGCGGATTTTCGCGTCAGCCGATCGATTTCGGCCTGTTCAAGCTCAACATTCTCTCCAACGCCAACAACTTCTATTACTTTGTGCTGTTCTGCTTTGCGCTGGTTGCCGGCGCCATGGCATTCATTCTGCACTCTCCGTTCGGCCGCACCATGATCGCGATCCGCGAGAACGAGCGCCGCGCCCGCTTCCTCGGCATTCCCGTCGAGCGGCATATCTGGATCGCGTTTACGCTGTCCTGTTTCTTCATGGGGTTTGCCGGCGCGCTCTATGCGCTCGTCAACAACTTCGCCGATCCAAGGGGACTTCACTACAGCCAGTCCGGCGATTTCGTCATGATGGCGGTGATGGGCGGGATGCGCAGCTTCTGGGGTCCGCTGCTCGGCGCCGCCGTGTTTGTGGTTTTGCAGGATTACCTGTCGAGCATCACCGTCAACTGGATGTCGTTCGTAGGTCTACTTTTCGTTCTGGTGGTGCTGTTCTTCCCGCGCGGCCTGCTGGGCTTCCTGCAGCGGAGCAAGGCATGAACGTTCTCGAAATCGACAATGTCACCAAGCGGTTCGGCAATCTGGTGGCGGTGCGCGACGTTTCACTTAACGTTGCGAAGGGTGAAATGTGCGCGATCATCGGACCGAACGGCGCCGGCAAGACCACCTTCTTCAACCTGATCAGCGGATTCTTTCCGCCGACCTCCGGCAACATCGTCTTCGACGGTCGCGACATCACGCGGCTTTCCACGCATGAGCGCGTCACCCGCGGCATGGCGCGGACTTTCCAGATCACTGAAATCTTCCCAGAACTCACCGTGTTCGAAAACGTCCGCATATCAGCGGAAGTCGCCGGCGGATATCGCTTGCGGCCCTGGATCGGCCGTTCGGATGCTGCGAAGCTTCACGCCGTCGTCGAAGAGACCCTCAAGCTGGTGTCGCTGGAAGGCAAGGCCGACAGGCCGGTCGGCGAGTTGGCCCACGGCGACCAGCGCGCCGCCGAGATCGCGATGGCGCTGGCCTTAAAGCCGCATCTGTTGCTGCTCGACGAGCCGACCGCGGGGATGGGCGATCAGGAAACGTTCCAGATCACCCAGTTGATCCGTCGGCTGCACCGCGAAAGCAACTACACCATCGTGTTGATCGAACACGACATGCGCGTGGTGTTTCATCTTGCCGACCGAATCTGCGTGCTCGATCAGGGACGGATGCTGGCGCAGGGCACACCGCAGGAAATCGCCGCCAACGAGACCGTTCAGGCCGCCTATCTGGGTAACGCCGCATGACCCCAGCCCTGACAGCCGAAGACCTTCACACCTACTACGGCAAGAGCCACATCCTGCATGGCGTCAGCATCAGTGTTGCTGAGGGCAAGATCACCGCACTGCTCGGACGCAACGGCGCGGGCAAAACCACCACGCTGCGCAGCCTGATGGGGCTGACGCCTGCGCGCGAAGGTAAGATCACGGTCTTCGGCCAGGATACCACGCGTTGGCCGACCTTTCGCATCGCGGCCCAGGGAGTGGGCTATGTGCCGGAAGGCCGGCGCATCTTCGCCAATCTCAGCGTCGAAGAGAATCTTAAGGTTCCGCTGGAACGCGGTGGCCCCTGGACCATCGCGCGAATCTACCAGCTGTTTCCCCGCCTTGAGGAGCGCAAGCTCAATCGCGGACGTCAGCTTTCCGGCGGCGAACAGGAGATGCTGTCGATCGCCCGCGCGCTACTCTTGAATCCGAGGCTGTTGATTCTCGACGAACCTTCGCAAGGCTTGGCGCCGCTTATCGTCCGTGAAGTATTTCGCATCGTACAGCAGATGAAGACCGAGGGTATTTCAATCCTCCTGGTCGAACAGAATGCGCGGATGAGCCTGGAAATCGCCGACGACGCCTATGTGCTGGACGACGGGATCGTCGTCTATTCGGGACCGGCCAAGGAACTTGCCGCCGACGAGGCGCGGGTCCGGGCGCTCGCCGGCGCCAGCGCTGAGGAATGGACACTGACTTGAGCCGCTGAGTCCAGCGGTAAGCTAATACCCGCGGAAGCAGGCCATGCGGCTACTGCGATAAACACTCGCACCTGCTCCTTCGCCCTTCGCTTCTGTCGAACAGCGATTCACTTGCCGAATAACGACAAGATGAGATGAGCATGATTGCAGACGCCGCCTCGTGAGCGGGCCCGAGGGAGCGAACGCAATGGCGCTCGAGACCATCCTGCCGCCGTAGGGTCGCGACTATCGCCTCGACCTGCTGCGCGGGCCAACTGGGCGATCTTTCTCGACCACATTCCCAACAACCCGGTCAACTGGATCACCCAACGAAATTACGGGTTCAGCGACGCCGCCGATCTGTTCATTTTCATCTCGGGCTACACGGCTTCATTCGTCTACGCGCGGATGATGCTTGAGCGCGGGTTCGTGGTCGGCGGCGTCCGCCTCATCAAGCCTGCCTGGCAGATCTACGTGGCGCACATCATCCTGTTCGTGATGCACATCGCCGAGATCGCGCAAATCCAAGTCAGTCGGAGCGGTGTCTGGGCTGACGAGCTCGGAGTATCAATCGGGTGAGGTGGATTGAAGCAGAAAAATATCGGGCTGTCGCGATGAGATGATGCGGACGATGCTCTACGAAGCAGCTCAAAGCATGATGCATTAAGAAAAATGGTGCTGGCTCAAAGCGTGGGCCATGAACGATCAAACCCGATAGGAGACAACTAGAGTTTCACCCAGCGGTGGAAAGATGTCCCTCGCGGGACGATAGATGAGGTGAGTTCGTACTTCCGCTTGGACCTGGCGTCATACTGACGGCGAGGCCGCTCAAAAGATTGTTCCGCCTCGTCCCCGGATCCCATGATGGAAGGGCCTTGGTGCCGATTCCGAAGAGAAGCGCGAGCCCGTGAGAGACATCGACACTGCAGTAGTGGATAGCCTGAAAGTGCTTGGCCCCCAACCGGCCAATTAGAGAAGCGGAAGTACAGCGGAGATCGCCGTTGGTCCGGTTCGAGCCAATAGCCGACACTAAACGAACGGACGTTGATACCTACGTCCGCGGTGCGTTGTTTGGGAGGCAAGAGGCCGGCATCTGAGAGCCTCCTGCACTGCCTATGCTCGCGACTTGCCTTCGCGCGGCTAACGTGTAGAACTGTTCTCGGGTGCTCGCTGCAAAGTGCAGTGACAGGTCAAGCGATGGTCGGGCCGCCACGCGGATAGCGTGCGACGTGCGCCGATGACCAAGAAGCAGAGCCCTTCCTCAATCGAGCCGAATGGTATTGACCACGCCACTGACGGTGGCGACTGGACACTCACAATATTTCTAGAGCGGCGTCGCGCACCCATCGGATGGGTCGCTCGCGATGCGGCGTGGACGGTAGCGACGGAGATCGTTGTGGAAGCTCTCAACCAGCTTCCCTCAAACGCGAGGGTTCATCTCGACTGCCGGTTGCCCGACAGCACGACGCATCGCCGAGAGAAATGAATTTATGGACATCAAAATCTTGCTCTTCCTAATCGTTGCAACATCACTGGAAACCGTAGGAGACGCTGTTGTCCGCATGGGGATGAGTCAGACGGCCTGGCCACTGCGCGGTGGGCTCTTCCTTGCCGGGGCCGGGCTTCTCTTTGGCTATGGCTTTTGCCTTAACCTTCCGCCCGTTGAGTTTGGACGCATCGTCGGATTGTATATCGCCACGCTTTTCATCGTCTGGCAGATCACGAACTTTGTCGTGTTCGGCAGCTTACCGGGATTGCCGGTTTGGCTCGGCGGCACGCTGATCGTGATCGGCGGGTTGATCGTGACGTTCTGGGAATGAAACGGACAGCACAACAATTCGGGATTGGCCGGTGAACTTTACATAGGTCCCGCTCTGGTGCCCCAGAGAATGCGGTTCCGCTAAGGGTCCATCAACGGAAGTCGCCGAGCTTCATTTGATCAAGAATGATGCCTATCTCAAGGACCTAATATCAGTCATCAATTCGGTGCCGGCCGAGCACCGCCAATGCGTTGCCGATCACGTCATACCAATATAAATCCTCAGTGCGGTGAGGAAGCCCGCGCGTCGAGATAGCAAGGCCGGTACATGCTCATCAGCTCCTTGCCACGCAGGAAGATCATCTGCGGTTTCAGCCCGCCCCGCGCGGCGATCCAGCGCCGTACCGGGGAGGGATAAAGCGAATATAGCGCCTGCGTCGCGTTGGGGTTGATGACCGCGCGGCCATTAGCGCCAAGATCCCACGCCGCGTGGAAACCTAGATTGGCGTGCGACGTTACGCAGATCCTGTCATGCGGAACCTCGCCTAGAACGACGGTGCACGCCGAGGCGCACAGACCGTCGATGATAATCGTCTCGCCCGAAGTGCGTAGGCTCTGATATTTGTCGACGTAAGTGCCGATCTGGCCGCCGCGATCATCAGTAATCCGGATTGCCGCGTGGCTCGCATTCATCCCCGCCAACAGGAGAACTGCCGCGAGCAACCCCGTCGCAAATTTCATATTCCACACCATAAATCTTGAGTGCGGCCGGACGCTCGTTAGCGTGCGGCGGGATCACAATTTTCGTCTACATACGCGGCTGGAAAAGGTCAAATTAACTTTTGCATGTCGCCGCACTGCACTAGCTGAAGTGATGTCCCAATCGGCAACATCGCAGGCTTGGTCTGAAATGAAGGAGGCCGCCAATTGAAGCAGCGTACGCTCGCCTCGCCAAAGAGGCAAAGGCGGCAGTTTCGAAAGAAGCGAAGCTCATTCGATGACCTCGTTGGTGCGATCATGATCGTTTGAGGGACCGAGAAGTTCGCGTAGCGGTCTTGCGACGGCAAGCTCGAACTTGGTCGGCTGCTTGATCGGGATATC
>NZ_JBEKRB010000123.1:0-11806 GCF_049519115.1 Bradyrhizobium sp. | reverse complement strand
CGCGCTAACTGGAAACCGTCGAAGAATGAAAAGCCGGGGATAGGGCTAGTGACGCTCTCAAGGGCAGGTCAGGGGTTTTAGCCGCGTTCCCCGAAAACTTGAATCTGAGTCTCCTCAGCCCAGCGCGGATCCGAAGTTCCGCGTCCGTTCGTTATACGACGGGTGTTCGTGCATCGAATGTTATGAAATAACGATCTTACTTGTTGCCCAACAGAGTGGATTCGCCAATGAGAGGTTAGGATTTCGCCGGTGGAATGTTCGCCGCCCAGGCCCAGGCGTTGCGGCACGAACGCATTCTTCGTTCGATCGGACATATCGAATTCATCGATGGGTCGCGGCTCTAAATGAGAGACCGCCGGATCACCAGACTGAGCGTCACACTTCTGGACCACGGTGCCCTTCAGGACAAGATGACGCTAGCGAATATGTTTGGCGCCTTGCTCGGTGCGAGCTTCAAAACGACGCCGGGATATGCGAAATCTGGGCAAGTCGAAAAGCTCAACAAGACGTTGAATGACGTTCGATCCGAGGTGGAAAAGCTACAAGCGACAGCGCCTCAACGCCGCGTCGCTGAATGTAGGCCATCTTGAAGTTGTTCTCGACGGGGTCGCCAATCTGCAGCAATTCCGCAATCGTGTTGCACAACCCACCACGATGATGACGCTAAACCCTTTGCTTGAGTATCACTATCTACACCAGAAAGGGATTGCGCCGTAAAATTATCGCGACTTTTTCCATTACTTGGATTCACGGCAGAACTTAGCAGCATGGCGTCGCCACGCGCATCGGACATCGCCGCGCAGGTAGGGGATCTAGCGGAGACGCAATCGCTTTCCTCTCCGTTGCATCGTGAAACCTGGCTCAACGCCCTACGGGGCGGATCGACCGATCCGCCGTCTGGGGATCAGAAACTATTCTGTGACCGGCTTTTCAGAAATTTGCCAGTCCTTGCCGTCGAAGATAGAAATGTGAAGCGTCTTCATCGGCGAGTAGTCGTCGGGCGTGTAGCTGAAATTGATGTCGTCAAGGAAAAACGGCGAGTGAAAGCCTGCCAGTGTCGAGGCCTGCTTCAGCACATTGGCGCGGGTGAGCTCATCGCCGCAGCGGCGCAGGATTTCCGTCATGGAGGCCGCCTGACCATAGCCGCCGTAGGCGATGGTGTTGTCGCGATCAACGTTCGGCAGGTATCTCGCGCGCAACGCCTCAAACGCCATCACGTCCTTGTCCTTTTCCCAGCGCCCCGGTCCAGCCTCCTTGGAATAGCGGATCGCGACAATATCCTTCGCGTTCTCGAAGCCGGCGGCATTGAGAATCGAGCGGCCGGTCGAGCCGGCCGACAGCAGTTGCAGCGGTTTCCAGCCGAGCTCGGCCGCCCTGCGGATCGACTGCGATGACGCCTTCCCCGTGCTGATATTGTAAAAGACGTCCGCACCTGACTTCGAGAGATTGATCAACTGAGAATCAATGGTCGGATCGGACAGATCGTAAGTCTGCTCAATGATCACCTGGGCGTTGCCGCCGGCGTCCGCCAGCACCTTTTTGAAGGGGCCAAGGAAGTCCCGGCCGAAATCGTCGTTCTGGTGGAGAATGCCGACTTTGGCTTCAGGCTTAACGCTCAGGACATGTTTGGCGAGTATCCTCGCTTCGGTCGGATAAAGCGGCAAGCCGGCCATGGTCCATTTGTTGTTCTTGGGGTCGTTCCATTTCGACGCGCCGGTGTTGAGCAGCAACTGCGGCACGCCCTTGGAATTGAGATATTTGTGCACCGCGGTCTGCGGCGCCGTACCGAGCGAGCCGAACAGCGCCAGCACCTCTTCCTGCTCCACCAACCGCCGCGTCGCCTCGACGCATTTCGGCGCGCTGTAGGCGTCGTCTAGGGTTAGGAACGTGACCTTGCGTCCGTTTATGCCGCCCTGCTCGTTGATCATCTGGAAATAAGCTTCGCCGACCCGCCCCAGCACGCCGTAGAGCGAACCCGGACCGCTGTGTGGTACCGTCTGTCCGAGCTTGATATCGGTATCGCTTGCACCGGGATCATATTTCTTCTCACCGGCTCTGACGGACGTAGTGGAGGCGAAGATTGTCGCGATGGCGGTGGCGCAGAAATCCCGCCTCGATTGAAGATTGGTCATTCTTGTTTCTCCCTCCGCCGCATGATTTTGCTGGCATTCCGCCTTTGGCGGCAATAGTGAACTTGCGGCGTTGCGACGCAATATCGATCGCCGCTCGCGGAGTTCGTGTAGGCAGTCTCTCGGACCGAGATGCGGATAACGAGAGGTCGCAAGATCTGGTGCCGCAGGTCTACGTCGCTCGTAGGTAAAGTCCGCTCCCGGTCTTGGCCGTGTATACACAGCGAGGGTCCAAAGCCGACCTGACACGGGGCGCAAGTGATATCGCCTCTTACCCCTCAACAACGGACATGTCGCGGCCTCCTTTGCCGAGGCCATGGTCGCGGTTACTTTTGCCGTTGCTTGTGCTTCGATCTTTGTGGAATGGCGCCATGTAGAACACGGTCAATGGGTCATATGGCCCGCGGCGAGTGTGGTGACCGGCGATGCCGCAAGCGCAAGACGAAAGCTAGGCGACCGCTTGCTTGGCGCCTTCGTAGGCGTTCCGATCGGCGTAAGCCTAGGATTCCTGATGCCGCACAATGGCATCGTCATAGAACTGGCCACCGTTGGCACGGTGTTGTCCCTAGTGGCATTCCGGCGATACCCGCTCGCTTTCGGCCTACGCTGCGCGCTCGTCGCGCTTGCTATAATCGACGCCGATCAGTCCATTGCGTTCGCCGTGGAGCGCGTCGAAACGTCGTGCTCGGCGGGGTGATCGGATTAGCCTTCGTATTTGGCATCCACGGCTTGACGCTTGTTGGACAGCTGCGGGCGTCAAGAGGACAGCCGCCCGATTGACACGGGCAACTGATAACGCCTGCAACGAGCGACAGCCTGGCCGGACTCGAAGTCCTGTTCAGCATTATCCTGGAGGATGAGGGCCCCGAAAATAAATGCCGCGCCTCCGCACAATCATCCCACTTACGGGCCACTGGACTCTAGGCACTGCCGGACTTGATCGCTCAATAGGCGGCGATACGGTCGAGGGGATCGCCGAGCTGAGCCCGTTCCGACCGCCCTCGACATAATGCGTAACGGCAGCTCGACCTAGCTCGCCAAAAAGTCACCCCTGCGCTTTGGAATTGAGCGGGTCGGACGCAATCATCTGGTTTCAACATGATCGCATCTGGGACACTCGAACAGCCGACGTTCGAAACCAATAGATCCCAGCGAACGCGATCAAGCATCATTCGGGTTTGAAAAGCGAGGTCGCTCAATAGCGGTCAAGAATTGTTGGTATGAGGACATGGTGCTTCCTAAACAAATCTGATTGAAAGTGTCGTAGGCGGCCACCAGGGGCGGGAGGGCGACGGGAGCGTTTGGCGGAACGAAGGATTTCATCATGGTGTCGGATTCGAAAGATTCTAGGCAATTTGCATGCGACGACCATGCTCGATGGACGACGGCTTGGCCCGTTTGATTACGTTAGAAAGTTTTAGACGGGTGCAGGGAGTCCGGTTCCGCCGGATCTCCAGGCGGAAAGAATGTTGCGGAGGTCGTCGGCTTGGCGTAGAGCGGCTAAAAGAGCTATCGCAAATCCTCAAGCAGCGCGCGCGCCCGCTTGAGATCTGCGGTTTCGAAACCTTCAGTGAAGCGGTTATACACGAGAGCCAAGGCATGCCGGGCATGATCGCGCTGGTCGTCTTCGCAGAGCAAGCGGGCCAACACCATCGTCGACCTTAGCTCCCAGGCGAGCGCAGATTGCGCGCGTGCGACCGCGAGCGCATCGGTCAGACAGTTCATCGCTGATTCACGGTCATGTTGTGCCACGAGAATCTGCGATTTGATCCGGAGTAGTTCGGACAAGTCCAATTCCGCTCCGCTATTTGTGGCGCGTGCAATCGCTCCATTGACCGTGAACAGCGCCTCCTCGAATTGCCCGGTCTTGCACAGGCCTTGCGCCGACGCGCCGATGAAGCCCGTGATCAGGAGATTGAACTGTTGGGCGCGCATGGCCTCCACCGCGGTCCGTAGCAAATCGATTCCGGCTTCCGACTCTTCGCGGGCGACGGCAAGTTCGCCTTCCAGCGCGATGCCGAGAGCATGGTACGGTGCAAGCGAGTGCCGTCCGGCGTGTACTTTCAGCTGCTTGATGAGGCCGCTGGCTCCTGGTAAATCGCCGGTCCATAGTAACAACGTCGAGGCATAAAACAGCGAAATGCCGATCGGAACCGGGTTATCTCGGCTTGCCGCTTCATCGATGGCCTTTTGCGCGATTCGAAGCGCCTGATCGGAGAAGCCACGCAGCCACAAGGTGCGGGCGAGAATGACGAGCGCGAAGGTGCGCGGATCAAAACCGAAGAAGTTGACGTTGGAGGTACCGAGTTCGACCGCGAGTGCCAAGCCGCGCTCAAGATGGAGTTGTGCCGCGGCTTGGTTGCCCAGAAAGTGGTGGGCATGGCCCGCCCACCACTCTGCCCAGACGGTGCCGGCCGGGTGCTTGACAGCCTCCGCGATGACGCCGCCATGTTCCGCGACCGCCAGGGCGCCGCGGACGTCGCCAATTCGATGAAGAAAGAGGTTCAGACCGCAGAGAAGGCGCAGTTGGCGCCCGCGGTCCTGGAATATTTCCGCCAGCGCAAGTCCGCGCTCGATTGCGGCACGAATCCGATCGCCGTTGGCCCGGGTGAAAATCGACGACATCGCCAGACCTTCCTGAAGAATCATCTCGTGTCTGGTGTTTCGGCTGGTGTCGTCGAGCGCGGCCAGCGCCCGTTTACACCAACCCCTGCATTCCCCGTGCAGCGACAGCCCGAAGAACAGCGGCGCCGCCCAGGTGGCGAGTTCGATGCCGACCGCGGCATCGCCACGGTCGGACAGCGCCCATCCGAGCGCCGCCCGCACATTGCCGATATGCGGGGCGTATCCCGAAAGATCGTGTTCGCCGAACAATGACTGGATGATCTCGTCGTGTTCGAGAAACCTGGAATAAAAGATCGCGTGGCGCCGAGCGATGCGATCCGCTTCGCCACGCGCGGCGAGTTTGCCAGCGGCGTAGGCGCGCGTGGTGTCGAGCAGCCGGTAGTAGGTCAATTTATTGATGACGGTTGTGGATATCAGGGATTTTGCAGCCAGGCTCGCGACCGCGTCGATAGTGTCCGCCTCGTCTGCCTCCCCCTCCGACGCAACGGAGCCGGCGGCCTGAAGCGTGAAGTCCCCGACAAAGACCGACAGCCGGCACAGGACCACCTTCTCGCGCTCCGAAAGCAGCCTGTAACTCCAATCGAGCATTGCGTTCAGGGTCTCGTGGCGCGGCAGCGCGGTGCGACGGCCATGCCAGAGCAAGCTGAAGCGGTTGTCGAGCAGCTCCGAGGTTCCACGAATCCCAAGGGAGCCGACGCGACTGGCCGCGAGCTCAATGGCAAGTGCGATCCCGTCAAGCCGGCGGCAGCTTCGGGCGACGATCACTGCATCGATGTCGCTCAGCGCTGCGCCATGACCGCTCGCCGCCGCCCGCTCCATGAAAAGCTGCACAGCCGGATATCGGAGCGCTTCCATGGCCGTCAGGCCGGCATCCTCGGGGGGACAATCAAGTGAATACAATAAATGGACATTTTCACCTTCCACCTGGAGGGCTTCGCGGCTGGTCGCCAGGATGTGCGCTTGTGGTGCCTCGCTGACGAGGCGTTCGGCCAGTGCTGCCGCAACGCTGATTACGTGCTCGCAATTGTCGAGCACGAGGAGGATCTTCCTGTCGCCGATAAAGGCCAGCAGACCAACGAGCGGATCCTGGGTTTGCACCATGAACCCGAGCGCCGATGCGATCGCTGTCGGCACAAGTTGAGGATCGGTCAGCGCAGCCAGATCGATGAAGAACACCGCATCATGGAATCCATCAACCAGCGCATGAGCGACAGAAATTGCTACGGTCGTTTTGCCGACACCGCCCGGACCGACGACGCTGACGAAGCGCCACATCTGGACTTGCTGCGTCAACGCTCTAACGGTGTCATCACGGCCGACCATTCGCGCTAGTCGCGGCGGCAGTTTATTAACTCGTTCTGTGGCAGTGATCCCGGTGATCGAAGCCGTTGGAGCGGCCGCCGAGCGTGTGATCGAAGCGACAAAACAATAACCGCGACCAGCAACATTCGAGATGTAGCGAGCACCGTCTCCCCCGTCATCAATCGCCTTCCGAAGGGCAGCTATTTGAAAGCGGAGGTTAGCTTCCTCCACCCTCACATCCGGCCACGCCGTTGAGATTAGCTCCTTGTGGGTGACAACTTCCCCGGCCCGCTCCGCGAGCGCGATCAGGATGTCGAGCGCGCGGCCACCGAGCGGTATCGGCTCGTCACCCTTCTTGAGCAGCCTCTCGGCCGCAAACAGGCTGAACGGGCCAAAAGAAAGAATGTCCTTGGACTCTGAGGTACGACGGTCCTTCACAGGCGTCGCCCGCGAATGCGCCGGGCGATTTTCCCGATCACAGCGGCTTCGAACGTCTTCGCGTCCATAGCGTCCTCCTGCAAAAGAGGCACTTGCATAGGTCTAAGACGAGATATCTAGTTTGGGGTATTTACGGCCCTCTGGCAAGTTGCGCCAGTCGCCTAGGCGCGCTAACTGGAAACCGTCGAAGAATGAAAAGCCGGGGATAGGGCTAGTGACGCTCTCAAGGGCAGGTCAGGGGTTTTAGCCGCGTTCCCCGAAAACTTGAATCTGAGTCTCCTCAGCCCAACGTGGATCCGAAGTTCCGCGTCCGTCCGTTATACGACGGGTGTTCGTACATCACTCGTTACGGCATAAATCGGCCGGTGACCTACGCCCGCTTCAAGTTCGAATGCGGTCAATAATCTTAGGCCCGCGTATGATCCCAAGCGGAAGCCGACAACCCGCAAAGATATTTCATTTTGAACCGCCCTCAGCGTCTTCCAAGGGGCGCGCTTGGACAGTAACACTTCCACATGGAGGCCGAGCGATGGCGCAAGTTTAATTTCTATCTTTGGTCGCTCGTGGATTGGAACATCAACGGTTTATTAGGAGTTGGCGGAGCCATGTTTCCCACCCTGTCATTTGGAGACCAAGAATTTAGTCCGGAAGAGATGAGCACTAGCTCCGCAAAGGTTGCAGGCGCAATGGCTCTCGCCGGTCTCAAGGAGGGTGATACGATTGCGTTGATGATGCGCAATGAGCCGGCACTGATGGACGTGATGTTAGCTGCACGTCAGCTCGGCCTCTACTTTACGCCTCTGAATTGGCACTTCAAAAGTGAGGAAGCGGGGTACATCGTTCGCGACTGCGGTGCGAAAGCACTATTCACCCATTCCGATTTGTTTCGTCAGATTGAGGACGGTATCCCGGCTGAAGTTTCAGTCTTTGCGCTGCGCCCGCACCAGTTGACGATTGCTTCCTATAAAGTACAGGAGTCAGCAACGAGCATCCCGGACAGAGCAGTTGACTGGGCGGCTCTAGTTGCCACGGCAGACCCACTTGCTACAAGCGCAGAAATTCCCCGAGGCATGATCGCCTACACCTCTGGAACGACTGGTAGGCCGAAAGGCGTCCGCCGTTTTCCTCCTTCCCCGGAAGATGCGCAAGCTTACGTCGAGCTTTTGACGAGGATGTTTCAAACAGGTTTGGGGCTCTCGCCCGACGCTCGCTGTCTGATTTCTGCACCGCTCTATCACAGTGCGCCATGCGTATCTTCGCTGATGATGGCGCAGCTTGGTTCGTGGCTAAGGATAGAGCCGAAATTTGACGCGGAATCGACGCTTTCCACAATCGAACGCCTGCGGATAACCCACCCGTACCTTGTTCCGACCATGTATGTAAGGCTGCTCCGGCTTCCCGAAGGTGTGCGTAACAAATACGACCTTAGTTCGGTAAAGTTCGTGGGTTCGACGGGCGCGCCGTGCGCGCCGGACGTTAAGCGCGCAATGATCGGCTGGTGGGGAGATGTCATCAACGAGAGCTATGCGGCCAGCGAAACCGGCTACCTTACTGCGATCTCTTCGGCCGAGGCGCGCCTGAAACCAGGCTCAGCCGGACGACCCATCGAGGGGGTATCAATCAAAATTGTGGACGATAACGGCAACGAAGTGGCGGCTGGTGTAGTTGGAACAATTTATGCCCGACATTTAGCGACGTCTCGATTTACCTATATCAATCGCGAGAATGATCGCAAGGCCGTCGAGAACGATGGATACGTTACGGTGGGTGACATCGGCTATCTCGACCATGAGGGCTATCTCTACGTTTGCGACCGGAGAACAGACTTGGTGCTGTCAGGCGGCGTGAACATCTATCCTGCCGAAATCGAGCAGGTACTGATCGGCATGCCCGGGGTGGCCGATTGTGCCGTTTTCGGTATCCCCGATGCGGAATTCGGTCAATCGCTTGCCGCCGTGGTCCAGACGCACGGTGAGACGTCGCTGACAGCACAACAAGTCAAAGAATTCCTTGCGAGGAAGCTAGCAGACTTTAAGGTTCCGCGAATTGTCGAATTTCGGGACTCTGTCCCGCGAGAGGACACAGGAAAAATATTCAAGCGCCGACTTCAAGAAGAGTACGCAACACGGGGAGAGTAGATGCGACTTCCGGTTTTGGCCGCCCATGGCTAAAGTTGGTCCAGCAGTGGATGTCTGTCGGCGACTCGAATGGATGTTCGTGCATCGAATGTTACGGAAGAAGTCGGCCAATAGCCTACACCGGCGCTTTGAGCTGCAGGCGGTCATTACCCACAGGTCCGAGCACGTGACCGTAAGCAGACTACGTCCTCACAATCGGTCCACACGATCAGGAAATGCTAGAAACCTTGTAAGTTCAAGCAGCCCTAAGGTGTGGCCGTCGGGGCAGAGCCGTCGCCGCCGGAGTCCGACGGCACTGACCCCAGATCTCATGAGATAAAGGGAAATCCGGCGCGGCATTAAAACGAGAAATCCTCATCGGGCCTGCATACAGCCGGATGTAAGCGCTGCCCCTATCATTAGTTCGGTGATAAAATTCATGATCCACCATAGCTGCCCTTAATCGAGGCGGCCCGTTTCCTCAAGCTGCGGCCATGACCGAAAAGCCAGAAAACCCTGCCTTTGACCCCGTGCTGGGGCTGGTCGAACCGCATGCCGGGCTCCTCACCGCGCCGCCTGACGGGCAGCGCCTCTACAAGATCATGACCATCGAAAACCTGCTCCGGTCGGTCGGCGGCGGCTATCTCTATTTCAATCAGGTCGATAGTTACAAAGACTTTCCGAGTGCCGACCCGAACGACGGTGAGCAGCTGGGACGGGATCGCGCGAGCAATGCGGCGACACGGTTTGAAAAGGCAACTGACTTCTCGGCCGCGGATTATTATGACCATTCCCGGCACCGGACTTACGCGTGTTGTTTCTCGCTCGAAGACTCTGACCACATGTGGAGCGAGTATGCGAACGGCAGCCCACGCGGAAAAGTCGGCATCGCTTTTGATTTCGCGAAGTTGCGTGCCGTCATCAACGACACCGTGGAGGCTGGTATAGGGCTTGAATACCGGGGAGCCCGCTGTAAGCAGATCTTTTCCGTGAACTACGGAGTCGTTGAGTACATTGCGTGGGCCACGGCGCGCAGAAATGTCACGAAAATGGTCAACCCGATCCTCTACACCTACATTAAGGACGACAACTACGCCAAAGAGCGAGAGATGCGTATCTCGCTTTCGGCGTTTGGCTTAGGGCGCTATGTCTTGGCGGATGGCACGGAAATTGAGTTTCCGCCCGGCCTTCAGCTCGGCTTTGACTTTCGACGAGCGGTGGCAGATGGCACGATCATAGAGATCATTCCCGGCCCCGGTTGCGACCGTGATTTCCTCCGCGATGAGCTCGGTAAGCTTGGTATCATGGCCCTAGACAGTGACAGCGCAACTTAAAGGTCGAGCGGAAAATCCAACGGCACCTCGCCGCGACTATGCGTCCCGATCCATACGTCTTGTTCGGGTGCTGGCTTTTTCATACCGCGTTGTTCGAGCGATCCAGCGGGCATCTCTTGCAGCCCGCAGAATGCGCTGATCCGGTGATTGCCATCAAGGACGCTCAACCCATCGGGAAGCCTGATCGCAATCAACGGCATCTCGAATGTGCCGTTCTTCATCAGATAGCCGCCGGCCTTCTGAACCGCTTTTCGGTCTCTTGGTCGATGCTGCCGTCCATCTTTTCCTTCAACATCTGCCTTACGATTGCTTTCGTATCCCGACAGAGAGTTGAAAAGCCACAGTCGGTCTTTTCCCGCTTCCAGCTAACCTCGCGCCACCATGAAAGTGGCCTATAGCCGAGGATGGGAGCCCATCCGCGATAGCCAAGCGGCTCTGATGGCGGCCAACCCGTATCGCCGCTGCTGCGGTTTGCCAGCCAGAACAGCCACAGCTCGATGACCTCATCCGGCCAATTCGGAAGATCGCTTTTGATGTCGGCTAGCGACACCTTCGGCGGCTTCCACTTCTCCTTCAAAAGCCGCGCGAGTTCGGCGGATTCGAGCACTGTCAGGCTCGACAATTCATCAACGAGCTTCTGTACGTCAGCCATGGCACGATCCTGCGCCTCAGCGAGAAGCCAGTCCTGATCGTATTAGTGATCATCAATATTGAGCAACAATCAACTGCGCCGTGCCGAAGCGAAAAATGCACTCGGCCGAGCATGAGTGATATGGAGGCCGGAGGCGCATGCGAGCCGAGTGCGGCCGCGCGACCGGTTCAAAGTGCGCCCGCAGGAGCGCGAGCATGGCGCCGAGCGCCGCGAACGGCGGGACGCGGGACCGAGTGCCCCCGGCAAGCGGCACGAAATGACTTGCGTTAGGGATGGAAGCCGCAGGGCGGAGACGCCTTCGGCTCCGTTCACGACAGCCCGGCCGCGCAACGCGCGGGGAAGCCAATGGCCATGATTTGCAAGGCAATATTCCAGCATGTCACGATGTTCGAAATGACAAAAGAACCAGTCACCCGCACGCAGAGCGAATTTACGCCAATGTGTAGTGGTTGTTTCCTTGTTGCCGCGATCTTGGCTCTGGTCGTGGCCGTTTGGATATGGCGGAGGAGAAGCGACCGAGTGGAATAGTTGTTCCGAAATTCCCAGGGGACCTTGTGCATCGGTGGTCGCAACAGTTCGACCGAACACTCTGCTTTGTGCTGTTGGCAGATTGATGACGGGCGCAACCTAAACCGACGCGAATCAGACTGGCCGTGCTACCCTCTCTGATGACCATCATATGGAACGAGGTTGAAATTGGCGGGCGCAAATGCGCGTCCAACCACTTCGAGCAGAAGCGTCTGTACGTTGTCGAGCGCTTCGGATCATCGGGGGCGGCGTGGTGTAACCGATGCTCTCTGGCCACCAGTTTGTGAAATACAAACCGGTGAAAAACATATTCGGCAAAGGTCCACACGACGACGCCCGCGATGAAAACCTCAAAGACGGAAGTCATTTTGAGCGGCGAAATCGCCAGCAGGAACATTGCCAGCAGAGGAGCAATGAGCATTTCGCCGAAAAAAATGCTGGCGGTCATAAACACGAACTCGGTGCTGGAAACACCAAGTTATCGGCACTTGGGGTTTCCCGATTCACGCATCCACAACCAGCCGCGCTCGATCGCCAGCTTGAACCTGAGACAATCACAGAACCGAACGTGGATTATCGAGGTATGGGCGAGATTAATTGGAGACCGCGAGCTTCGGCGTTGCAACAGTCATGGGCTCAAATGCTGATTTAAAAAAGTCCTTGTACATATCGCCGATCTTG
>NZ_JBEKRB010000122.1:0-7381 GCF_049519115.1 Bradyrhizobium sp. | reverse complement strand
TGAACCCCTCAATCCTCAAGACGGAGCGACCGCCCGTCACCTGTGATCGTTCAAATAGTTACCGCAGAAGACTTGATCCCACGACCGCGCCGCCAGCCCATCCCGCGTGAGCGGGTTCGTTCGATGAGCCATAAGCGATATTGGTGGTTACCAGCCGACATGCGCTCGACGCAGGTTTTCACCTCTATCCAAGCGCCAACGAACCGTTACGATGCCGTCTCCTGAACTTGGGACCGGACATGCGGCGTCGCCATTTTGTAAAGCTACTGGGAGGAGCTGCGGCGGTGTGGCCGGGGGCGGTGTTAGGTCAGCAACCTAATCCAGTGCGTCGTATCGGCGTGCTAATGGGGTATGCCGAAGGCGACTCGGAAGGACAGGCCCGTGCGACTGGATTCTTGGACGGCCTCCAGCAGCTCGGCTGGACGCAAGGCCATAACATCAGGGTCGATATTCGCTGGGCGGATCCAAGTGATGCCGAGAAAAGGCAACGGTTGGCCAAGGAACTTGTCGCATTGCAGCCTGACTTGATTTTCTCAAACAACACACTCACTACCGGAGAACTGCTAAAACAAACGCGCAGCATTCCTATCTTGTTCGGCGGAGTTTCAGATCCCGTCGGCGGCGGGTTCGTCGAAAGCTTTCGGCGTCCGGGGGGTAACGTCACTGGTTTTAGCAATACCGAGGCGCCACTGGCCGGTAAGTGGGTGCAATTGCTCAAAGAGATAGCGCCGCGTGTCGAACACGCTGCCCTATTGTTCAACCTCGCGACGGCTACCTATGCCGAAGGTTATTTGGATTCGTTCAAAGTAGCCGCTTCGTCCATCGGCTTGGATGCGATCGTGGCATCCTGCCGCGACGAAGCGCAGATCGAATCCATTATTGCTGCCCAAGGTCCAAACAGTGGCTTGGTCATCATGCCGGAATCCTTTTTCGTCGCCCATCGCGCACAGGTCATTGCACTGGCGGCGCGTTACCGGCTACCTGCCGTTTATCCGTTCCGCGCCTTCGCTGAACAAGGCGGGCTTCTATCCTACGGAAATGATCAGATTGATAATTTTCGTCGAGCGGCGAGCTACGCGGATCGCATCCTTAAGGGCGAGAAGCCAGCCGAGCTTCCCGTTCAGGCCCCCGTTAAATTTGAACTGTTCATCAACCTGAAAACAGCCAGCACACTTGGTCTTGACGTGCCTTGGTCCCTCCAGCAGCGCGCCGACGGGTTGATCGAATAGACCACCGAGCTTCGCGATATTCCTGATAGGTAGTTTCGTGCGGACGGCTACGACCGGCTCGATCTTATAATTTCTAACGCCTCAAGATTCCGGGCTCTTACAAGGTAGGCTGTAGCCAAATCATCCAGGATCCGAAGGGAGTCCTCGTTAGTTATGTAGAATTTCATGTTCTCGCAAGTTGCTGCATAGACTCGGAATGCATTTGCTGAATGTGTCATTACGTACCGCAATTCCCTTGCCGTCCCTTATTTAAAAAAAGGGGGATGAAAACAAATGCCGCCAGTGCGTCCGGCCCTACGGCGCCCCAGATAGAGCTGCGCCAGAAATCCGGTAACGCACGCTGGACCCGTTTGTCTAAGCGGCGTTAAAGCGCTGTTCCGTAAGACTACGGGTGGCCGACAGAGGCGGCGTTAACCAAACGCGACGCCGATCCGGTTTTGTTTGCTCCAGACGACATCGTAGCTCAAATGCAATCCATCGGCAAAGCTAACGTGAATTTCTCCGGAATCGTGATTTGTTGGGCTCGTCTAAGGCCGCTCTGGAATTCTTCGAGTTGCAGAGTGCAATCGATTGAGCCTGTAACAAAACAAGTCGTCCCGGCCTTCGATGCCCGATAGCAAGGCGTGCGCCGCATTGCTGAAGATTGAAACGGGCCGTTAGCCACGTCTCAAGTCTTCGAGTGCGACTTTAACTCAACAGACTGTGGAGGTGCGTTACAAAATCTTGCACCTACATGACCGGTCCATAATGCTTCAAGTCCTCACCTGTCTAGCGATTGAACACGACCGACGCCTTGTCGCGCTCGCGTTCGTTATATGCGTTTTGGCGAGTGGCGTGACGATTAGTCTGTTCCACCGCGCTCAAGCCACTGAAGGCCACGCCCGGTCGGGTTGGTTAGGATTGTGCGCCGCGGCTGGTGGCTGCGGCATCTGGGCTACCCATTTTATCGCGATGCTCGCATACGAACCGGACGTCGTTGCTGGGTATAATCTTGGCTTGACGATTTTGTCTCTGATCTTCGCCTCCACCATTACCGCCGTCGGTCTCAGTCTAGCTCTGCGCGATAGCTCACGACGGGCTGCGATCATTGGAGGAGCAGTAGTCGGCGTCGGGATCGCCGCGATGCACTATACGGGAATGCTGGCATTGGAGCTCCCAGGTCAGATCACGTGGTCGCTGCTTTTTGTATTTGCGTCCCTCTTGCTTAGCAGCTTGTTCGGGGCTTTGGCGTTCCACGTCGCCACACGCCGTGACAACCTCTGGCACTCGTCAGTAGCGGCTGCTCTGCTTGCTGCCGCAATCCTCTCTCTCCACTTTACCGCAATGGCCGGAATAAATTTCGTTCCGGACCCGACTCGCGCGGTTGATGCGATGTCTCTCTCGGCCACTTCGCTCTCTCTCGTTGTCGCCGGGGCTGCAGCCATCGTTCTCGGCATGTGTCTCGTTGCGGCTTTGAGCGACCGCCGTTCGAAAGACAAATTGCGTCAACAGAAGATATTGCTCGACGCTGCGCTGGCGAATATGTCCCAGGGACTTTGCATGTTCGACGCCGAGGGTTGCGCCACTTTATTCAACGAGCGCTATACCAAACTGATGGGCACGGCGGCGGTTTTAAAGGGACAGTGTCTGCTCGATCTATTCAAACAGCTGAAAGCTACCGGAGAATTTCCGGGCGAGCCCGAAGAAGTTTTCGCGGGCGTACTGGCGGAGATTCGTTCAGGCAGCCCCCGGGCGCAGACGCTGCGACCCCCGACCGGACGCGTTGTGCGGGTGACGCAACAGCCCATGGAGGGTGGCGGCTGGGTTGCTACCTTCGAGGACATTACTGATTGGCAAAAGGCTCAGGCGAAGATCTCGCACATGGCGCGTCACGACGCTTTGACGGATCTACCCAATCGCACGCTATTTCGGGAACGTCTTCAGCAAGCGCTGCGGAGCGCAAAGCGGGGCGATTGCCTCGCGGTGCTCTGCCTCGATCTTGATCATTTCAAGGGTATCAACGATTCCCTCGGCCATCCTGTTGGCGACGATTTGCTGAAAGAGGTAGCCGTTCGCCTGGCTGGCTGCTTACGTAAGAGTGACACCGTTTCAAGGCTGGGCGGAGATGAGTTTGCAATCGTTCAAGTGGGGAACGAATCCGAAGCATCGTCGGCCGCAAGTCTTGCAAGTCGTCTTGTCGAGGTCATTAGCGCGCCGTACGAAATTCAAGGGCACCAGGTCGTCATCGGCTTGAGTGTTGGAATATCGGTAACGCCCAATGACGGGAGCGATCCCGACCAATTGCTGAAAAATGCGGATATGGCCCTGTATAGGGCTAAGGCGGACGGGCGTGGGACTTTTCGCTTTTTTGAAGCCGGAATGGATGCTCGGGCGCAGGCACGTCGTTTGTTGGAGGTTGATCTACGAGCGGCGCTTTTGCGAAGCGAATTCGTAGTTCACTATCAGCCAATTCAAGATATTAAAGCCGACCGTATCGTCGGTTTCGAGGCACTACTGCGCTGGAATCACCCGTTGCGTGGTTTGATTCCCCCGCTGAATTTCATACCACTTGCGGAAGAGACAGGCTTGATTGTCCAGCTTGGCGACTGGGTCTTGCAGACAGCATGCAAAGACGCTGCCGGATGGTCGCAGGACGTCTGCGTGGCCGTAAATCTGTCGCCAGCACAATTTAAGGATCGCAACCTGGTGTCATCAGTCGTTTCGGCGTTGGAAGTTTCGGGTCTGGCCGCTTGCCGTCTGGAGCTTGAGATTACCGAGTCGGTGCTCTTACAGGAGAGCGACATCACGCTAGCTACCTTGCACAAGCTTCGCGGGCTGGGTATTCGGATCTCGATGGATGATTTCGGCACAGGATATTCATCGTTGAGTTATCTCCGTAGCTTTCCATTCGACAAGATAAAGATCGACCGCTCCTTTGTGAGTGACGTTGCAACTCGCGATGACTCTATGGCTATTGTCCGCGCAGTCACAGGTCTTGGGAAGAGCTTGGGCATCTCGACAACGGCCGAGGGGGTTGAGACTAGCGAGCAGTTAGCTCTTCTCCGCCTAGAGGGTTGTACGGAGGTGCAGGGTTATCTGTTTAGTCCGCCGCGTCCAGCAGAAGATGTTGAAATAATGCTGGCGAAGAGCCAACCACGCGTGGCACAGGCCAAGCGACACGACACGTCGATTTTGCGGTCCGGATAGTTCGCTGCCGATGTAATGTCGGCCTGTTGGCCGATAGTGTTTCCTCACCTGCGCATCAAAAGAGAACGGGTGGAAACGGCGATAGCCGACGTCGGTTTTCTCGCCGCCCATCCGACGCGAGCCGAGCGGGGCACCTCGTGAAGCGTAGGCGCCGATCGATAAGAAAGCGCAAGGGGATTGGGCTGGTTGCACATGCCAAACGATTGAGGCGATGACAATGAACCGCCGACTCAACCCGGCGGGTTTTCTTTTGATACGCCAATTTGCCAGGCTGCCGAGCTTGGCGCCGATCGCAATCACCAGCATGACGCCGGCGGGGGCGACACACAGCTCTCGCGAGCGCAGGGATAGTGTCGCGGATCGAATCGAAAATCCCAGAGGTTGGTAGTTGTACTGGTTTAGAGCTTAACCCTACGCTAGCGGTATCCGACCATTCTATGCCCGAGTGGACATGGGATCGGTTAGACATGACTGACGATAACGAGCAGACCGAGTGGTTGGCGACTGCTCGTGCCGGACGGGCCGACCGGCGGCTCGCGATCCCGATCGTGCTTCTGCTGGCTGCTGTGTTCGCCATCATCGTACCGTTTGCCAAGCATCAATTGGGTAGCATCCCTGCATTGATTCTATCCCACCTGACCGCGGTCGCCATCATCGATCTATTGACCGCGGGCTTGCTGCTCGCGCAATTCAATATTACCCGCTCGCGTGCGTTACTGGTGCTTGGCTGCAGCTATCTGTTCACTGCCTGCATGATCATTCCGTTCGCGCTATCCGTTCCCGGCGTGTTTTCAGAGGCTGGGGTACTGCCTGGCTCCGGACCGCAGACCACTGGATGGCTTTATATGTTTTGGCACGCCGGTTTTCCGCTCGTTGTGATCGTCTTTGCACTGGTGAAAGATGACGATCGAGCCCAACTCGAAATCGAGGAGTCGAAGAATTCGAGCGGCCCGGCAATTCTTTGTGGCGTCGGCATTGTCCTGCTGGCGGTGGCGGCGCTGGCGCTGCTTGCTACAATTGGTTCGGCGCTGCTGCCGCCAATCTTCCAGAACCAAGTCTATACGAGCGAAAAGAACATCATCGTCGCTGCGCTCTGGATGATTTGTGCCACGGCCCTGCTGGTGCTCTGGCGACGGCGGCCTCACTCGGTGCTCGACCTCTGGCTCATGGTCGTGCTGTTCGCATGGCTGTGCGAGGTCGCACTCACTGCGGTGTTTAGTGGCCAGCGGTACGATGTCGGTTTCTATGCTGGCCGTCTGTTCGGCCTCTCGGCCGCAACCATCGTCCTGATGATCATGCAGGTCGAAACGGTGAAAATGTATGCCCGGCTCACCCATTTGTTGGCGGCCGAGCAGGAGAACCTGCGCCACGAGGCAGCGCTGCGGCGCCGCTTGTCCGATACTTCGTTCATCGAGCAGCTGGCTGCGAATGAAGCGGTCAAGCAGGCGCTGATTCGCCAGCGGGCAGTGTTCAATTCCGCCCTGATCGGCATAATCACGCTGAATGAGGTCGGCAGCATCGAAACCCTCAACCCCGCCGCAGGCACGATGTTTGGTGTCGAGATCGCAGACGTTGCGCTGTTTAACATCGGCAAATTCATCGATCTCGGCGGCCTCGGCGAGATCGGCATGGCGGTTCTACTTCCCGCCATGGTGGCCGAAAAACCAGGGGTGCGCGAGCGTGTTGCGTACCGTTCCGACGGGACAGCTTTTCCCGTGGATTTCGAACTGATCGATATGCAGACTGAACGTCGCATGTTTGTGGTGTTCGTGCGTGACATCACCGGCCGCAAACGCAACGAGCGTTTGAAAGACGAATTCGTCGCCACGGTCAGTCACGAACTACGCACTCCCATTGCCTCGATAATGGGCTCGCTCGGGCTGTTGGCCGGCGGCGCGGCGGGAGAACTCGCCGTTTCGGCCCGTCGTATGATCACTATCGCTCACGGCAATTGCCAGCGGCTGGTGCGGCTCGTCAACGACATCCTGGACATTGAGAAGCTCGAATCAGGCGAGGTCCAATTCACGGTTCAGCCGGTCGAGTTGCGCGCGCTGGCCCAGCAAGCGATTGATGACAACACGGGCTTCGCCAACGGATACGATGTGGCGGTGCGGCTCGATCCCGCTTCGATCAAGGTGGTGGTGGGCGCCGATTCCGACCTCATTTTGCAAGTCATCAGCAATCTGCTGGCCAACGCCGTCAAATTTTCCCCTAGCGGCGGCGAGGTCTTCGTCAAGGTCGAAACTCTCGGGACGATGGGGCGCCTTTCGGTCTGCGACCAGGGACCGGGCGTGCCCGACGATTACAAAACCCGCATCTTCGAAAAGTTCATCCAGATTGACGCCGCCGACGATCGAAAGAAGGGCGGCACAGGATTGGGCTTGAGCATCGTGAAGCAGATAATGCGCCGCCTCGGCGGAGAGGTCGGTCTGAAATCTCTGCCCGTGCGGGGCTGCATTTTTTATTTTCTATTACCGCGCTGGGGTCAGATCGGAGAGCCTGACACCGAGGTGCTCGGGTATGATGCCACAAGCCTATCTTCTTGTCCGGTCCCGCGAGCGTAACTTCATGACAAGCCCGAGATCAGGCACGAAGACTCGACTAATACAGAGTAAGGTCGCCCCAGTTAGCCATTGTGGCGTTGCTATCGAATGTCGCCGTTTGGCGGCAAAAACATCGTCAATCCAGTTCTCAATGTCTGCTTCTCTAATCGGCCGGTTGGGGTCAAGCACTTTCAAGCTATCCACTACTGCAGTGTCAATGTCTCTCACGGGCTCGCGCTTCTCTTCGGAATCGGCACCTGGGCCCTTCCATCATGGGATCCGAGGACGAGGCGGAACAATCTTTTGGTCGGCCTTGCCGTCGATCGAACGGCAGGACCAAGCAGACATGCGAACTCACCTCATCCATCGTCCCGCGAGGGACATCCTTCCACTGCTCGGGGGAACTCGAGTTTTCTCCTATCC
>NZ_JBEKRB010000121.1:0-7573 GCF_049519115.1 Bradyrhizobium sp. | reverse complement strand
CCGTACAAAGCGATGCCCATCAGGAAGTTGGCGAGGACACCGAAACCGAAATTGCGGCGGGCGAGCAGACGCAGATTCAACAGCGGCTTCTTGCTGGTCAGTTCGATCCAGAAGAACAGCGACAGTGCGACAGCGGCGATCACCGACAACCGCACGATAAAGTCCGATCCGAACCAATCGTCCTTGTTCCCTTCCTCGAGCACGGTCTGCAGCGCGCCCAGGCCGATCGCCATGGTGACGATGCCGGGCCAGTCGCCCTCGCGCAGCAGCGCAAGCTTCATCGGCTTAGCCTCCAGCGAGAACCACAGCATGCCGAACATCAGCGCGCCTGGCGCCAGATTGACGTAGAAGATGTACTCCCAGCCCCAGTTCTCGGTAAGATAGCCGCCGATCGTCGGCCCGATCGCAGGCGCGAACGTCGCGGACACCGCGAACATCGCAAGGCCGATCGATTGTTTCGACTTGGGCAGCAAGGTGATGATGAGGGTGAAGGCCATCGGGATCAGCACGCCGCCGAAAAAACCCTGGAGGGCGCGCAGCACGATCATCTGCGACAGATCCTGTCCCAGCGCGCAGGCGGCGGAAAACACGAGGAACAGCAGAGCATTGGTCAGCAGATAGACGCGGACAGAGAACACCTGCGCGAGCCAGCCGCTCATTGGAATCACGATGATCTCGGCGATCAGATAAGAGGTCGAAATCCAGCCGCCATCGTCGATGCCGGCGCCGATCCCGCCTTGAATGTTTTCGAGCGATGCATTGACGATCTGAATGTTGAGCACCGCCATGAAGGCGCCGAGTGTCGCACCGAACACCGCTATCCAGGTCTTGATGGACACCGCCTGTGAGGGAGCCGTCGGCTCCGATGCGACACCGACCCGCGAGCGATCGCTGCTAAGGTCCGATGATGCGGTGTCGATAGTGGTCTGGCGCGTGATCATGGCTGTCCCCCTTTGGTGACAGAAGAATGCATTGAACGAACTGGCTCGATAGCCTTCGAAAAAGTGGAAGCGCTAACCGGCAGGATTTGACCAAGCCCGCCGGATGAAGCATTTCAGTCGGCCGCCTTTTGGCGTGACTGCGGGGTGGCATTCGACGCCAACCGGCTGCTCGACTGGCGCCCGGCGACCGCGGTGGCCTTGGTGTCGATGGTCGGCTCTGCCGACATTCCGGGCCGCAGCAACCCGGTCAGCCTGCGATCGTCGAGCACGATCTTCACCGGCACGCGCTGCACGATCTTGGTGAAATTGCCGGTCGCATTGTCGGGGGGCAGCAGCGCGAATTCGAGACCGCTTGCCGGCGACAGACTATCGACATGACCCTTGAGCCTAGTGCCATGGAAGCTGTCGATCTCTATTTCGACGGGTTGACCATCGCGCACATGGGTGAGCTGGGTTTCCTTGAAATTGGCCACCACATAGACCGCGTCGAGCGGAACAACCGCCATCAACTGCGTGCCGGCCTGCACGAACTGACCGACCCGAAGCGTGCGCACGCCGACGGTGCCGTCGACCGGTGCAATGATCCGCGTATAGGACAGGTTCAGCTCCGTCTGCGCTTCGACCGCGCGGGCGTGATCCAATTGGGCAACGGCCTTCGCACGGTCGGTGGTGAGGACGTCGACCTTCCTCTGGGCTGCGAGCAGGCCGGATTTGCCGTGCTGCAACTGCGCGATCTTCTCGCGCAACGCTGCATCGGTCTGTTGCGCACGCTGAACGGTGCCCGAGCCGCTTTTCATCAGGTCATCGTAGCGAGCCTGTTCTTCTTGCGCGAACTTCAGGTTGGCTTCGGCGGCCGCCACATCGGCTCCGCCCTGCTCGATCAACGGCTGCTGCAGGGCAATCTGCGCATCGAGGTTACTTATCGCGGCTTGGGACGCATTGACATCGGCGCGCGCCTGATCGAGTGCGGTCTTGAAATCGCGATCGTCGATCCGCGCCAGCAACTGCCCGGCTTTGACGGACTCGTTGTCGGCAACCAGCACCTCGGAGAGATAGCCGGAGACCTTGGGCGAGACGATCGTGGAGTCGGCCTTGACGTAGGCATCGTCGGTCGACTGCAGATACCGCCCCGTCGTCAGATAGTAGTGGCCAAAATCAGCCACACCGGCGACGCCCAAGACCAGAGCCAAGGCCAGAGCCGCGCGCTTGATCGCCTGATGGGAAAGGCTGAATCCTGTTTTAACAGGTAAATCAGAAACATAAGGCAAATTTGACATGGCAACCTCTTGGAGAGAACGGCGTCCTTCACAGAGGCCGCCCCCTTCCACCCGCGATATGCAATGCCGCACGTGATCTGATAATCAGGGAAAAATAGAAAGCATTATCCAGTAAGGGCGGATAATCGGAGGCACCCATGGATCGGCTGACCAGCCTGACAACGTTCGTCCAGGTTGCAGATAGCGGCGGATTTTCCGCGGCTGCACGCCACCTCAATATGTCGACGACGATGGTAAGCAACCACGTGCAAGCTCTCGAAGACCGGCTCGGCGCGCGGCTGCTCAACCGCACGACACGGAAAGTCAGCCTCACCGAAGTCGGCAAGGCCTATTACAGTCAGTGCACGCACATCCTTGCCGAACTCGAACAAGCGGATGGCATGGCCAGTGCCTCGCAGTCGACGCCGCGGGGCACGCTTCGTATCTACACGTCCGCTCATATGGTCCCGTTTATCGCGCCGGCGGTGTCCGAATTTCTTGCTTCGTACTCCGAGGTCAAGGTCGACCTGGTCATGGGCGAACGGGACGTCGACCTGATCGATGAGCGATATGACGTGGTGGTTCGACTCGCGCCGCCGCCCGATTCAAACCTCATCGTACGCAGCCTCGCCAAGTGGCGTCATGTGTTGTGCTGCTCGCCTAGCTATCTCGAAAAGCACGGATCGCCGCAGCAACTGTCCGAACTCGCCGACCACAATTGCGTTACGCACGTGCATTATCCATTTCAGGACGGATGGCATTTTATCGACCGCAAGGGCGCGCCCGCCGTCGCGCCGATCTCAGGCAACCTGCTCACCAACAGCGGCGAGATGCTGCGGCTGGCAGCGCTTGACGGCGCCGGCATCAGTCTGGCGGCGGGCTTTCTTGTTGCCGGCGATCTCGAAGCGGGTCGACTTGTTGGTCTGCTTCCTGACTACCGGCCAGTGGAATTGGCTATCAGCGCGGTCTATCCGCATCGCCATCATCTGTCGGCCAAAGTCCGCAGATTTATCGACGTCCTCGTCGACAGCAGTGCGAGGCAACAGAGGCTGATCAATCCCTGGTGAAGGCAAACGATGTACGCTGCTTTCATTGGACGACGCTTCGCCCATCAAGAGGATTTTGAATGGATGCATCACGCCGCCGTGCAATCGCCCGTACTGCGTTTGACACGGACGTGATTATCCAGTCCCGAAGGATAGTCCTCCCCAAATTGCGCCGATAGTCAGATCGGCCGCCTTCCCCTATCTCGGAAATGCGCTGAGAAGCCAAGGCAATCGCCTGATGGCAAAGCGCCTACGATAGGAGACTAAAATGCGTAAGATCATTCTGACCGTTCTCGCCACTTCTTTGATTGCTGCTTCGACTGTTCAGATGGCGGACGCCGCCGAGCGGCATGTACGCCACGCGCATCACGACAGCTTCCGCGGAGCGTATAACCAGCTGATCGCTCCCTCAAACGCGGATACGGGAAGCAACTGGAGAGACGATGCGAAGTTTCTGCCTGCCGGGAACTGAGTGTCCTACCGAATTGAAACGGTAACTCTCTCGGACACGTTGGCCTGCACGCCGCCGCCGTCTCGGCAAACCATTTGCTGACTCGGCGGTGGTGCCGTCTTCAAGCCTGCGCTTCACGGGTCGATCGCATGACAAACTATAGGAAGTCCCTAATCTTAGCAGAGGGCGAAAGCCGCGATCGGAGAGAACCTCGCGTGAGTACGTCATGGTTCGACACGAACTGGAAGGCTAAAGGCTTTGCAGTCAATCGCCAGTTAGCGCCCTTCGCACTTGTCGCGTGTCTAGGGTTTCTCTCTGTTGGCATTCCGCTGCCGGTTCTTTCGCTTTTTGTTCATGATAGTCTTGGTTTCAATGCACTGATCGTGGGCTTCGTGGTCGGCGCGCAATCTTTTGCCACCCTTGTCAGTCGACGATACGCCGGTCGCATGTGCGACTCTCGAGGTCCCAAGCCGACCACTCTTGCTGGTTTGGCCGCGGCTTCGGTCTCGGGTTTGTGTTACCTGGCTTCCAGCCACGCGATCGGAAGCCCTCTGCTCGCCCTCTCAATCTTACTTTTCGGCCGAATCCTGCTCGGATTCGGTGAAAGCCTGTTCATCACGGCAACCGCGGCCTGGAGCGTGGCCCGCGTCGGATCTGCCCATGCAGGGCGGGCAATGGCATGGTCGGGCATCCATGTACAGCGCCCTCGCCATAGGCGCGCCGATCGGAACGCAAGTCTATCGCAGTTTGGATTTCAACGCGGTCGCGTACTGCGCGATTGCGATGCCTCTGGTCGCGACTGCGGTCGCTGCGTTGCTTCGTCCGCTCGCGGTAGAACCGCAGCCGCACATATCTTACCTCAAACTACTTGGTCGGATTTGGCCGCCAGGGTTGGTAATGGCATTGGCATCGGCAGGCATCGGCACCATCTCGGCTTTCCTGCCGCTCTACTACAACCGGCACGGATGGTCAGGAGTGGGCGCAGCGCTTACGGCTTTCGGTTTGGCTTATATTCTGATGAGACTGATCTTTGGCGGTCTGCCGGACAGGATCGGCGGCTTCAATGTCGCGATGGCATCTCTCGCCACCGAAACGCTGGGGCTTGTCACGATCTGGTGGGCACCCACGCCTGGTATCGGGGTCACCGGCGCGACGTTGACCGGTCTTGGCTACTCCTTGATCTTCCCAGCCTTTGGCATCGAGGCGCTGAGGCGGGTTTCGACTCAGAACCGCGGACTGGCCTTGGGCGCCTATCTGGCCTGCTTCGATCTAGGCATCGCCATGGCAGGCCCCGCCGCAGGCATGATCGCCCAGACCTTCGGCCTTCGAACCGTGTTTCCAGCCGCCGCCGGCGCCGCAATTCTCGCGTTTGTGCTGACGGCAATTACACGCACCACATCCAACCGGCCATTGAGCAAAAGTCAGCCTATGCAGTCGGCCTGATGCGGACTTCAGCCGCGATCCAAGAAACACCGTCGAGCGCGACTCGATTGTTCGAATCAAGATTGCAGGCTTCATCGAACGACCTACGGTTCGCAAAAACCCGGAGGAGGAAGCCGCGTGCCGAACGGAATTCCGAACGGGCGGTGGTATCGCATCGTCCCAGCCCTCATCGTGCTAAACTGCATTTCCTATATGGACCGGTACAACATCGGCTATGCCCTTGCGGGCGGGTTGGCGCCTGATCTTGGAATCGACTTGAGCTATGCTGGAATTGCGGCCGGCGTCTTTTTCTGGGGCTACCTGGTTCTTCAGCTTCCGGGTGGCCATTTAGCCGAGCGGGGCTACGCAAAGCTATTCATCGCCGTGGCGCTGTTCGTCTGGAGCCTTCTGACGATCGGCACGGCTTTCGTCCGCACGGGCCCCGAACTCATGGTTGCCAGGTTCCTGGTCGGAGTCGCCGAGGGAGGCGTCTTCCCGGCAATCTACACCATCCTCGGAAACTGGTTTCCTGCTCGGGAATCCGGTCGCGCCAGCGCCCTCTTCATTACCAATACCGCAATCGCCTCGCTGATTGCGGGGCCCCTCTCAGGCTACATTCTGACCGTCTATGACTGGCGCGCGCTCTTCGTCGTCGAGGGCTTGATGTCGCTTGCCTTCGCGGTGATCTGGATTCCCCTCGTGAGCGAAACACCGGCTTCCGCACGATGGATTTCGGATGCGGAGCGGAATTATCTTACCGCCGAATTTGCGGCCGACGAGCGAGGCGCAGACGATCGACGCTCTGCCCGCATCAGCATTCTGGGACTGATCCGTGATCGCAACCTGTGCGTCCTGAGCGCCGTCTATCTCTGCTTTCACATTGCCAATGGTGGCTATGTCATCTGGCTACCGACCATCATGAAATCGGTCACGCAACAGGAAATCGGCGCCGTAGGCGTTCTGACTGTTGCACCGTTCCTCTTGTCCTTCATCGGCCTCTACGTCTTCGGCACGCTGTCGGACAAATCTCTGAACCGGCGAAGGTACGTTGTCGTTTCGATGTTGGGCTTCGCGGCGTGTTTCTCTGCCGCCGCCGCATTGTCCGATCATGGATGGCTGTCATTCAGCCTCTTGGCGGCAAGCGGACTGTTCCTGAAGCCGACCATCAGCCTCTTATGGACGCTGCCGAAGCTGATCTTCGGCAAGGATACGGTGGGGGGCGCCCGCGGCATCATCAACGGGATCGGCAACCTGGGGGGCTTCTTTGGCCCCGCAATCATCGGCTCCGCATCGGCCTACACCGGCGGCTTCGAGACCGGAACCTATATCCTCGCGGGCTTTCTCCTCATCGGCGCCGCGCTCACGTCGCTCCTACCGGATATCGTCTCGGGGCCAAAGGGGCATGTCGTGCCGGCATCCCAGGCAGCCGCCTTAGCGAAGATGAGAAACGCATGATCCACGATCGGTTATTTTGCCGAAAGATTCCGTGCACAGCAGTCGTCTTCGCATCCCTAGTCACCGGCCCGGCCTTAGGACAATCCATGAATCTGAACTCGGCGAGCGTCAGTGAACTTCTCGCAGAGCAGGCTGCTGGCCGCCTGACCTGTACCGCAATTGCGCAACATGTGAGCGCACGGATAGCGGCTATCAACCCCCGCCTTAAAGCCTTCATCACCGTCAATCCGAAGCTGGAAGACCAGGCAAAGACACTTGAGGAGGAACGGCAGCGCGGATCCCTTCGTCCCCTCCACTGCATCCCGGTAGCGATAAAGGACAACTTCAACACGAAGGATCTACCGACGACCGGCGGTTCGGCTCTTCTAGCACGGGTAACGCCGAGCGAAGACAGCGCGGCAGTCGCCAAACTGCGCGCCGCAGGCGCCCTGATCGTCGGCAAGACCAATCTCGACGAGCTTGCCATAGCGGGCGTCACAATCAGTTCGCTTGGTGGACAGACGCTGAATCCCTACGATCAATCCAGGTTTGCTGCCGGCTCCAGCGGCGGGTCTGCCGTCGCCGTCGCGACAGGAATGGCGACGCTCGCGGTCGGAACAGAGACGGTGAACTCGCTTCGGAATGCAGCCAATTCAGCCGGGGTGGTGGCCATTCGTCCGACGCATGGACTGGTCAGCCGTGCGGGCGTCATTCCCGTGTCGACCACGATGGATGTCGTCGGGGGGTTTGGACGAACCGTCGCCGACGCGTCCACGCTTCTATCGGTCCTGGTCGGTCGGGATTTCGTCGATCCTGCCACGAGTGCGGTCGAGGGGCTCGCCAGCCCGATCGTCCCGCATCCGGAAATGGCGAACCTTGCCGGCAAGCGGATCGGTGTCCTTCTCAACCTGATGGGCCGCGGGCCCGAACATCAGGCGGTCAATGCGGTGTTCAACGCCGCCATCGCCAAGGCGAAGGCCGCCGGCGCCGAGATCATCGAGATCGAAGATCAGGACTTCGATT
>NZ_JBEKRB010000120.1:0-7628 GCF_049519115.1 Bradyrhizobium sp. | reverse complement strand
ACCAGATCAACCGCCTGCCGCTTGTAGTCGTCCGTAAACGACCGACGTTGACGTCCTTCCATCCGACACCTCCTGGCTCTTCGAGCCTACTACAGGTGTCCATCAGTTCGGAGGAGGTTCAAGTTAAAATAAGCTGACTGGGCGCAAGGCTGTTAGTCAATTAAAAACCCCTTACTACGGATCAGTTAGCCCGGATTAACCGTACCCGTCCCACCTGACCGGCGAGGTGATTGCGGCTAATGGATCGCCGCGCCCGAAAAACGTGACGCACTTATGTGTGTTTTGACGCTCTTATGAGGTGCATCACAACAGGCGCGCCGTCGGGCTCGTCTCCAGATGCACGTTCCAGCACCGCACGTCCCCCCACGTCCTCGTGAGCTCCTCAGGGGTGCGAACCGGCTTCGCAGTGGCGGGTAAACTGCAGCATCTTGTTTTCGATCGGTCTGGCCGATAGTTCAAGAAGCGAGGCCGCCTGCAAGAGCGCCTTCAGACGGGTTCGCGTCAAGAGGTGCTCAGCGCTTAACGACCTTCCAGCGGCAGAACGTGAACACCAGGACCGCAGCCACCAGTTCGATGGCGGCGACAACATAGAGCCCAGACGTCGCGGTACCGGTCAGGCTGGCCGATATGCCGATGAGGTAAGGAGCGACAAAACCGGCAAGGTTGCCGATCGAGTTGATCAATGCGATCGCGCCGGCCGCGGCGGTGCCGGCGAGCAGCGCCTGCGGAATGGTCCAGAACACCGGAAATGCAGCCAGGATGCCGATTGCAGCGACCGTCAGCGCTATCAGGGCTGCGGAGCCGCTTCCAATGAGAGCGCCGGTTGCGGCAAGTCCGAGCGCGGCGATCAAAGCCGCAATCGCACAATGCAGCCGGCGTTCGCCGGTGCGGTCGGAATGGGCTCCGTTCCAGATCATCGCGACCGTTCCGGCGATGAACGGAAGCGCGGAGAGCAGTCCGATATGCAGCGTGTCGGTCACACCCGTTTCCTTGATGATCGACGGCGTCCAGAATGCTATCGTTGCATTGCCGTTGACGATGCCGAAATAGATCAAGGCGCATAGCCACACTCGCCAGTCGCCAAGCGCAGCCTTGAAACTGGTTTCGCTAACAACAGCCTTGCGGTCTGAGGCGAGGTCGTCTTCGATCGCCTGAGCCTCTTCCTTGGACAACCAGCTGGCCTCGCGCGGTCGATCGGGCATCAGCCGGATCACGGCAAGTCCGGCCAAGACGGAGGGAATGCCTTCCAGGATGAAAACCCATTGCCAGTTGGAGAAACCGCCGACGCCGCCCATCGTACTCATGATCAAGCCGGCGACCGGGCCGCCAACGATGCCGGCGATGGCGAACGACGTCATGAACAAACCATTGATCCGCGCGCGGCGGCCAGCAGGAAACCAGTAGGTCAGATAAAGCACGACACCGGGGAAAAATCCCGCTTCGAACACCCCCATGGTGAAGCGAAGAACATAGAACCAGAGCTCCGTTTTGACGAAGGCCATCGCCACGCTATTGAGACCCCAGAGGATCGTGATGCGGGCCAGAGTCTTGCGGGCTCCGATTTTTTCAAGGAGCAGGTTGCTCGGCACCTCGAACAGGAAATATCCCACGAAAAAAATGCCGGCGCCAAAGCCGTAGGCCGCCTCGCTGAGATTGAGCTCGCTGAGCATGCTGAGCTTGGCGAAGCCCACATTGACGCGGTCGATCCACGCCAAAATGAATAGAAAGACCAGTGCCGGAATGAGACGCAACGCGGCCTTGGCGTAGGCCGGCGCCGCCCTTGCAGCGGTGCTACCCGATAGAACATCACTCTTGTCACTGGGTTGAAGCATACCTCGCCCCTCTATCCAGCCAAAAACGGCTGCGATTGTTTTAACCAGTGAAACATCTCTACTGTAATATTTTTTGAAATCCAAAGCGAGTGCATCATCGATGAAGCGATCCCGTGCATTTTCGAGGCGCAGCGCAGCCGCCAGAGTCTCGGCGAAATGGATTGCTGTAGCGCCTGGCATCCAGTCGATCCGGGCCTTGCCGGTCCGGATAAGGGCCGTCATCGCTTTTCGCTCCGCTCGAGCTACGCCGGGCACGCCTCGTCTTTGTCGATTGCGTGGCCTCGGCAGAGTTTGGTGCGGCAGGCTAGGCTATCTCGCCCGGACGCGCTATTCTCCATCCAACTCACATGATCTCGGCTGCAACCGACAGGTGGCCCGTGGACAATCCCTCACAGATCATTCCCGTTGGGCCGATCCCCTTTGAGCGCGACCTGCCTTACTTTGCGCGCGGCATCACCAGCGGAAGGCCCAAGATCGTTGCGATCGGCTCGTCGACGACGGCGGGCGAAGGCAACATCAAGCCTTATCCAGACCGGCTGCTGTCACTTCTTCAGATTCCTTATCCGAACGCCAAGATTACCATGATCAACGCGGGGATCGGCGGTCAGGAAGCGCCGATCGAGCTCGAGCGGTTCGATACCGATGTCATCGCCGAGAAGCCCGATCTTGTCATCTGGCAGGTCGGAACAAACGCAGTTTGGCAGAGCCCGGACCTGAAGCCGCCACCTCCCACGTTCGACAAAACGGTCAACGCCATCCAAGACGGACTCATCAAGCTGCGCAATGAAACGCGGGCCGACGTGATCCTGATGGACCTCCAATATGTGCCGGCCGTCCTGACGCCTGCCAAGAAGGGCAAGGCGATCGCGATGGTGAAAGCAATCAGCAAGTTGGCGGCGGACGCCGAAGGCGTGAATGTGTTCCGCCGCTTCGAATTTATGGAGGGCCTGTACGAGGTCGAGGGTATCTCGTTCGACCGGATGGTCGACCCGGGGGATGAAACCAGATTGCACCAAAGTGACTGGGTCACGGATCGTGTGACGAAGGCGCTGAACGGCGCGATAGTCGCGGGCGTCAATAAGGCATGGTCATCGGTGGCGAATGCCAGCTAATTCGAAGAGCTCATTCTAAAAACAAGGGATGACGGTCCTTTCGAATGCGCGCTTTGCGCTGGTTTTACTATGAGGAATTGCGCGACGTAGTCATAGATGTCCTGCACCAGTGCATAACTAATTCTGACCCGAGCGCCATAGCAAGCCTTTGGCTCGAAAATGCAGGCTGAATAATTTAATCTAGCACGGGCGGCGACTCCGCCATTTGAGCCGACGATTCCGACCGAACCACAATCGCGCCGGCTCGTGACACTACAGCGGACGTGATCATGCCGTCCCCGCGGTCCACCGTGTCGCTTCTGAGGTCAGACCACACGCAGAATGCGCCGATCACCGCGACGATGGTGGCGATTATCCCTCGCACCAACTCTCGAGGCTCGTCGTTAGCAGGCATTGCTCTTGCTCATCATCGTTTCCAAGGCCGGCGTCGCTTGCTGCTTTGCCTGACCTTCTCGCTCTCCTTGAGCGATTCTGGTCCATGCCTTAGCCATAGCCGACAGTGCCTGCCGATACTCTGGTACAACCGTGGTTTCTAAAAGTGCATAGCATTCGTCAGCGCGACGCTTGCACTCTGCAATGTTGTCCTCTGGCGAGGATAAAGTTGCCATTGGGCCTCTCATGTTGCTGTATGTCATCGAAAACTTCCCAACTTGGCCTGCAATCGAGATGGATACGACGGTCGCCTCGGGTGGCCAAAATAAAGAGCGTCCCAGCCCAGGGGCGGGAAGGCTGGGACGCTTGGGAGGCTCCGTCGGCCAAACAGCACCGACGAACTTGCATTCTTGAGCGCGGCCACGCTGCCTCCGATAACAAGACCGGCTATCGGTTGTCGGTATTCCCAATCCTTGAGCCTTTTTATTCTCAAAAGCGTGATGCAAGTAGTACGCGACGAAATATTACAGTCCTCGAGCGAAGTTCTGTCTGTTTTGGACGATGTCAAAGCATTCAAAAAGGTTCCGAGTGGTGCGAACCGGCTAGGCCGGGATCTCATCTACAGAGATTGGTGCGCGACCCAGATGCGTCGTCGCGGGTTGGCAAACAAGAACCCGCCGGGTTGAACCGGCGGGTCTTTCCATGATCATCCGCAGACTTGGACTGAACGAATTCTCCAGCCGTAAGGCGTCATCACGCGACGACGGACCAGGTAGCAGCTGCTGTCGTCGTAATAGTCGTTGTACGCGTAAGGATAGTATCCGCCGTAATAGAGCCCAAAGCCATATCCGCCAAATCCACGCCCGCGAAATCCGCCTCCGCGGAATCCGCCGCCACCGAAGCCGCCATGAGAGCCGCCTCCGCCGAAACCGCCTCCATGGCCACCGCCGCCTCCTCCGCCACGAGCGAACGCTTCGCTCGACTGAATCACACCGACAGCCGCAAGTATGAACAAGGCTATAAACGTCTTTCGCATCGTGCTTTCTCCATTGGGGCAATCTCACTCCCAAAGAGCAGACGCTTTTTGCGGCGGAGTTATTCGGCAATCGGTAGGCGTTCGGGGTCAACTGAGTGTGAGTCAAAGAAGATCGATCACCGTCTGGAGGATGCGGCGAGCGACGACGGCAACATCCGCCGCAGGACGCCATCACGCAGAACGAGTCCGTGAAGCAGCGCGACGCCAGCGTGCAGCCGGTTGGGCCCTTATACGGACCCTCGCGCCCTCGGATGGCCCTACGAGGCGATTGGCGAAGTGGTCAAAGATCCGCGCGGAGCGCGGGCTTGCGGCTACGACTGCGGGAGTTGATCTCGCAATTGTGCGACCGCGGAATTACCGCAACCTCCGCCTTTGAAATTCTAATGTTTCATAGCAACGCTTGACGTAGCCGACCAAGCCGCCTTCCGACACGTGCTCTAATTGCGTGATCGCGGTCCCAAATCCGGCTTCGTAGGCCTCAGCTCTCAATCGTTCTGCCCGTGGAGCGTGAAAGTGTTTGATTTCGTCGAAGTCATTTTCAAAATGGCTGAGGTTTTTGGTGCACCAAGTCTCAAGAAAATTCTCGAAGTCGCTCATTTTGGTGGGCTCGTTGACATGCAAAGCTACCTGATCGGCTCAGTCGTCGGCCCATCCGGTTTGCTGGGCCAGTATTTCGATTGAGTCAAAATCCAGTTCTCGGCTTCCGCCTCGGTGGCGAAGTCTCCGATATGAGAATTCGGACCATTCCCCGTCTTCACCGAGACGAACCATCGGCCGCTTTTTTTAATTGGTTCAAACTGCGACATTGCCACAGTATGCACTCGATATCAGACCTTTCAACTCGCGCACCAAATGTTGAAAAACATTTTAGGATTGAATCGTTCGGTTGTTTCTAGGATCTATTGCTCGCGTTCTTAACTCCCAAGATAAAGTTTGCGGAGACGGCCCGGTGCCAACAGCCGGGGCCGTCTTCTTTTTGACGGCAAGAGGCGCCAGTAGCTTAGGCCCAACAGCGCGACGGGTAGCGAAGTGGCTGGGTGTGGAAACTAGCCATCTCGTCGCGGTTCTCTTCGCGGTAGCGGCGCAACGGCATACACTTGGGCACAGCAACGGCATCCCGGCCCGGCTCAAGGCGCACCGTGATTTGCTGTCCCGAATTGTCGTCGCGCAACGCCTCACCGTTCTCATCTGACCACGGTGCCATCGGTCCCTTTGTAGAATCCTTGGGCCACTTCGCCCGTGTGCCCACGTCTCAATCGCATGACCTGCTCAAGCTGCTATCAACGCTCCGATAACCAAGACTGGCAACAAGCCCAGGACGACTGCCCAAACCACGAAGGCGGTGACCATTAAAATGTCCTGCGTCCATAATGCCAGACGGCCGATGGGATAGTTGGAGGAGTGGAAGGTGTTCATTGTTCGCTCTGTCCTTGTGGGGGCCCTGAGGCTCAATCCCGTTCACAATTCGTGTTTGAAGCACGTCTGCCACTGCAGGCCGCATCACTCCGTGTTAACGGCTATTGCCGATCATTCTGCGAACTCGCCTGACGTCAGAGCTTCGTTCCGCTGCTATGGCGAGCGACTGCTGCAGAGTCCTCAAATATCGATTCGTTAGCAGCCTCGGCAAATACCTCTGACAACGCGGTCGACCTTGGCGTCTTCTTGATCAATTCTCAGCCGAGAATCAGACTCAAGAACGTCGACTGCGGTTGGCTGATGGTGCCCCACCGGCGCCGACCAGGGTTTGGTTGCCATTTCATTTCCTGCTTTCCATGGGCGAAGAGATGGCGCCGATGGCAGGGTTTCGGTTTTGCCGGGCCTAATGATTATGACGGATGCGTCGCGCTGTTCAGGTGCTGCAGTTTCAATTCCTGTCCGCACGTTGGGAAGGTAGAGAGCGTATGCATCCGGCTCCCGCGCAACTGACTGCGCGAAGCTAGGGGCCGCGATCGCGGTTAATAGAATTACGGACATGCTAAGAGAACGGTTAGTCATCGTGTGACTCCTCTGGTCTTCAATCGCGCGTAGGCGCTGCTGATCACCAGACTCCTCGTGGATTCGAGATATTCCTGAATTCTCTACGATTGGATTTACTTCAAGCCATCGTGAAAATGCGTTTCGCGCGTTATCGCACTGCGATGCGGAGTGTCCGATGACGGAGGATATGGACGTAGCGTTCACACCATTGTTTCGGAGCAAAAAATGTAGATGAGAACCCAGGACTGTTGATAGCCGAATGCGGGACGTTCGCTTGGGTGCAACGTCGCCGATCGCATTTTGGGCCCGTTTCGGAGCTTCCTTGGTCTCTGGGGCACCATTTGTTTATTCGTTGATCCAAGCAGTCCGTGGCGCCAAAGGGCATACCTCGGTGCTCGCCGCTGAAATATCGCCTCACACCTCAACCGGATGCGCCGAGCCCTGGCAGAGAAAGCGGCTCCTGCCAGCATCATCGCAGTTGAAGCAGTGGAAACTGCGCAAGCCACTAATTGAATTAGAGGACTTGTCGGATATTTGGGTCATCGGGTAACGGCACTGTGGGCAAGGATGAATTTCAATTGCTTTAGATGAGAAGCAAATTTGCGTCTCCGCTGGGGGCACGACACTCTCCTCTGGTCAGTTCGGACGGTGACTTTCGGACAATTGAGATCAGCGAACGCAAAATGAAACGCGCCGACAGCGCTCAGCGATCGCAAGCAATACGTTTCCTAATCTCATCAACACGCTTATCCAGCGCGCTGAATCTCGCATGAACTCTGAGGTCGTGAAGGCGGCACAAATAGGCAAATAGTAAAAACCCGAAAAACCAATGGTGCTGCTCCAAGTATTGAAGGGCATGCTCCGATGCACCTTCCGCGGCGTTCATTAGGTTTATCAGGGTGATCATTTGAATCGGCTCGTGATGGGAGACCTGCATAGCTTGCGCATCAACATCCTTGCTGAGAGGGACTCGTACTCCGTTGCCAATATTCCCGGGTGCGCTGGTTTCCAGCCTCTTTCCGATGAGTGAGGCGATCACTAGGAATCCATGACCGATCGCAGTGAGCGTGGAGCCGCAAAAGAATCGGATTAGGAAGCTTATTGCGCCCGGGAAGGGTGGGAGTCGTTGAGCGGAATGACGTTCACTTTCCGAATCGCCTGTTTCAACAAGGCCTCGGCAACGATAGCGATGTGCCAGGAATATTCGTCCTGAACCTCGCTTGTGCAAGCGGGTAGAACGCCCACGGTAAGCACCTCATTTTCGATGCGAACGATTTCGAAGGCGACGAAGAGGCGGTC
>NZ_JBEKRB010000119.1:0-7778 GCF_049519115.1 Bradyrhizobium sp. | reverse complement strand
CGCTTGTGGTCGACCGAAGTAAGCCATTCGCGCCACAGATAGAGCCACGCGCCCTTCATGGTGATGAATCCGATGACGGCCACCACGACAAGGCCCATGGCCGCCGTTGCGCCCATGATGATCGGCTGATGAACGGGAATCGCGCTCCAATCAAGTTTGCCAAGGAGATTCATCGTTCTGCCCTCTGCGACGTTGAACAAATGCGTTGCGACGGATCGTCCGCAGCCGATGCGGTATTCACGATGCCGCCGAACAGATCGGCGCTGACGGCGCGGTAGGTGAACGGAACGACTGCTTGGCTTGGCTTGGCCAGTTCGGCATAGGTCTCCGAATCGAGCGCCCGACCGGTTTCCTGCGCTTCGCGGACCCATCGCGCAAAGTCGTCGCTTTCGACTGCATCGACCGTGAAGCGCATGTCGGAGAATCCCTCACCGCTAAACATGGTTGATAATCCTGGATAGGTTCCAGCATGGTCGGCCTGCAGCTGTAGGCGTGTTACCATTCCGGACATCGTGTAGATCTGGCTACCGAGTTGCGGCACGAAGAAGCTATTCATGACCGTCGAGGAGGTCAGCTCAAAGCTGATCGGTGTGCCGACTGGCACCATCAGATGATTGACGCTGGCGATGCCTTGCTCCGGATAGATAAACAGCCATTTCCAGTCGAGTGAAACGACCTGAACCGGGACAGGCTTGGCCGTAGAGCTAATCGCTTTGCGAGGATCAAGGTCGTGTGCGCCAACCCATGCGACGCCACCTACGAGAAGCACCGTCATGGCGGGGATCGACCAAACAAGCAGCTCGAGGCGCCCGGAATACTCGAAGTCCGGCAGGTATGCGGCGCGCCGATTCGATGCGCGAAACCAGAACGCGACGGCAAGGGTGGCGAGGATCGTCGGAATAACGATCGCCAGCATGATGCCGAGCGAGTTGAACAAGATCAGCCGCTCGGCTGCAGCAACGGGGCCTTTGGGGTTGAGGACGCCTTCTGAGCAGCCACCGAGTAGGAAGCAGAGTAAGGTGAGAGCAACTAAGCCATAGCGCATCTCAGGCCTCGTCTGTGTTTGCAACGGCGAAAGCGGCTGCAGTGCGGCGCGGGATCTGCAGGGCCGCGATCGGGACGGATCGCGTGATCCGCCGAGCGTCCTCACGCGTTGGGAGCGTCGATGATGATGGATCACCAATGCTATCAGCCAATAGGGCGGCAAACAGCACGAACAGGTAGGATATCGAAAACAGGAACAGACGCCGCGCCGCTTGCCGATCGGTGTCCGGGCTCCGACGTAGCTGCAAAGCCAGCGCAAAGAAGATCGCTCCGCAAGTGAGGGCAGCCACGCCGTAGAGTGCTCCGGCGCACCCCAGCGCCCACGGCAGCAACGAGGTCGGTACCAATAAAACGCTGTAGATGAGGATTTGCAGCGTCGTTGTCGCCCGTCCCGCAACGACCGGGAGCATGGGTACGCCGGCACGCCCGTATTCGTCCGCACGATTGAGCGACAGCGCCCAGAAATGGGGCGGCGTCCAAAGGAAGATGATCAGGAACAGAATGACCGGCTCGAAGCCGATGTTTCCGGTAGCGGCGGCCCAGCCAATCACCGGCGGAAGCGCACCCGCTGCGCCGCCGATAACGATGTTCTGCGGCGTCTGTCGCTTTAGCCAGAGTGTGTACACGGCGATGTAGAAGAAGATAGCGAAAGCGAGCAGCGCTGCGGCCGTAACATTGACGGCTATGCCAAGCACGGAGACCGCGCCGCAGGCAAGAACCAGCCCGAACGCAAGCGCCTCTCGGCGTGAAATTATCCCGCTAGGGATTGGACGCCGGGCCGTACGATTCATCAAGGCATCGATGTCGGCGTCGTACCACATATTGAGCACCCCAGCGGCGCCGGCTCCGGTGGCGATCGCGAAAATGGCAATAGAGGCTCGCAGCGGAAAGAGATCGACGCGCGCAATCATCATTCCGACGAATGCGGTGAACACCGCAAGAAACATGACCCGTGGCTTCATGAGCGCAACGAAGTCAGGCACTCGCGTCGGAAGGTGTTGCGTTGGCATTGCGACCTTAGTGTCCAACGCTGTCTTGAACGGTGCCGGAATGATGGTATCCAGATTTGCCATCCGTTCTCTCCAACTGATCTTCAGACCCACAGGTTCGATCGGGCCAGATCGACGAGATCGTCACCGCGACCGTTGAATACGGCTTTCACCATGTAGAGAGTGAACCCCTTGGCCATTTCCGCAGTAATGGCGGGCGGGATCGGGAGCACCGTCCGGCTCACCACCGCATCGACCAGCACCGGTCCGTTATGGGCAAGTGCGGCAGCGACGCTCTCCTCGACGTCAGCGGGGTCTTCGAGTCGAATCCCACGCACGCCGGAGGCTTCGGCCATCGCGGCAAAGTTGGGATTCTTGAAGTCGGTACCGAAGTCGAGAAATCCTGTGGATTTCTGCTCGATCTCGATGAAGCCGAGCGCACTGTTGTTGAACACCACGACCTTCACCGGCAGTCCGAGCTGCGCAAGACTGAGAAAATCGCCCATCAGCATGGTGAAGCCACCATCACCCGACAGTGAGATCACCTGCCGCCCTGGAAACGCCTTCTGCGCGCCAATCGCATGTGGCATCGCATTGGCCATCGAGCCATGCCAGAACGATCCGATCAGCCGCCGCTTGCCGTTCATCGCCAGATATCGCGCTGCCCAGACCGTCGGAAGGCCCACGTCGCAAGTAAAAACGGCGTCCGCGGAAGCGTGATCGCTGATCGCTTTGGCTACCTGTTGCGGGTGGATCGATTTGCGACCGGGCTTGCTGACCGCGAGCCCGTCGAGATCCTTGCGTGCCTTGCGGTAATGTTCTGTCGCGCGGTCGAGATGGGTGCGATCGCTCTTTTCCACGATGAGCGGCAAGACCATTTCTAGCGTCGTGCGAACGTCGCCCACCACGCCAAGATCGACCGGCGCACGGCGGCCGATTTGTTCGGGCCGCATATCTACCTGCCCGATGCGAACCCCTGCACCCTGGGGATAGAACTGGCGATACGGAAAATCGGTGCCGAGCATCAAGAGAATGTCGCAAGCGAGCATGGCGTAATAGCCCGAGGAAAAGCCGATCAGCCCGGTCATGCCGACGTCAAACGGGTTGTTCCACTCGACAAACTCCTTGCCTCGGAACGCGTGCACGATAGGGGCCTTCAGACGATCGGCGAGCGCGAGGACCTGATCATGCGCGCCCTGACATCCCGAGCCGCACAGCATCGTCACACGGCCATCGCCATTGAGCAGCGCAGCCAGCCGATCGACATCGGCGCGCGCTGGCGTTGCGACGGCTCGGCTTGGCAGCAGACCCGCCACCTTCGGCGGCGGCGCGGCCGCGGCGGGCTGAAGAGCGACGTCGCCCGGAATCACCACGACCGAGACACCGCGATTGCCCACCGCTTGCCGGATCGCGATCTCCAGAACGCGGGGCATCTGGTGGGCACCTGAGATCAGCTCACAATAGTGACTGCACTCCTTGAACAGATTTTCCGGATGAGTCTCCTGGAAATATCCAGCGCCGAGCTCGGCCGAGGGGATCTGCGCAGCAATGGCAAGCACCGGCACGCGGGACCTGTGACAATCAAACAGGCCATTGATGAGATGGAGATTGCCGGGGCCGCAACTCCCGGCGCAGACCGCAAGGTCTCCTGTCAGATGCGCCTCGGCACCGGCGGCAAAAGCCGCGACCTCCTCGTGCCGCACATGAACCCACTCGATCTTGCCCTGGCGGCGGATCGCATCGGTCAGCCCATTCAGGCTGTCGCCGACGATGCCATATATCCGCTTCACACCGGCGGCAGCGAGCGTTTCTGCAAATTGATCAGCGACGGTCTTCATGATCTCGCTCGTTTTTGGGAGCAACGCACTTGGTATGTCGGCTTTCCTGGAGATGGAAGCGGCGCCTTCGAAGCGCCAATATTTGGCGTAGTGCTCTTTAATATCTTTGCGGTATCATCAACGAGGAGAAAGTCCGACATCCGCGCATGCAGAGAGCGGACGGCGAGGGAGATCCCCGGCCATGCGGTCAAACGTGGCGGGCGACCGCGTAACGTCAACGTCCGTGAGGTTTTCGCTGATATCTTCTACTGCTCTCGATGGGCTGCCAGTGAAGGCGCTGCCGAAGAGCATAGCGCACCATTACTTCATGCTGTGGACTGGGACGCAGCCGCATTTTCCGATTTGCGACGAGAGTGCTGCGCCTAAAAATCGGATGTCTTCTCCATCCGTGCGATCTTGATGAAACCGAGAGCCGAGGCAAATATCAGCGTAAAGATGGAAGCAAGCGCCCCAGTTGTATAAATGTCGCCGGTCTGCCAGATGCGCCCGGTGGCGTCAGTGACGGCCTTGTCGGGCAGTCCAACGAAGTCGGCCTGGAAGTGAAGCGCGATGACCAGAAGGAGGCACGCCACCTGATACCAGTAGGTCTTGTCGATCTCCGCATGCGGAATAGCCGGTTGTTTTGAAAGATAAAACGCGAAGAGTTGATAGAAGACGTAGACCGTCAGAATCCATCCAAGGAAATTGCCGTAAGGCACGCCGAAATAACCGCCGCCATTTTGCCAGATCCACTGCTTGCCGATCGTTGCGCTGGTAGGATCGAGGCAGAAATCCCAACTAGCCATCACAAACGCCGCAATGACCGGCAGGCCCACCACGGAAAGCGGGTCTTTCCGGCGATCAGCGCCGTCGAGAAACACATTCGCCATCGTCCATGCGACATAACCGGTTCCGAAATAAGCCGGTCCGATCAGCAGGGGAACCAGAAACAGCTTCGGCCCCAGCGCGTCGGAGTAGTAATATTGGCCGAACGGAAAACCGGTCATGATGCTAAGGTTTTCCATAAAATTCGAGATGACGAGGCACCCCACGGCAAACACCGCGATGTCCCGAGCGCGGTAACGAACAGATGCGTGAATCAGCGCGAACGCGCACAAGGTAGCTGTATTGATCACGGCATTGATCGGGCTTTCGAGTTTTGGAAACAGAGGCGGAAGAAGTACCACCAGCGCATAGATTACGATCAGCAACCAAAGCATTCGGCCGGTACGTTTTCTCAAGATGCAGATCCTTTTCTGCTTTTGCCTGCTGCTGCCGCGGTTTAGCTAACGGGCGCTCTCGTCGGGGACCGAATCGAAAGTTTGTGACGGTCGGGCAGGCGTTTCCCTAATCGGCCAGTCCTCTCCTCAGCGCCGCCGCCTTGCGGGGCGTCGTCGCGATCCGCCTTCTTCATTTCCTCTGGTTCGATTGTCACCGCCGCGATTTTGCCGGTGAACTTATTCTATCAAAGTCGATCCGCAGAAGGCCGCGCTGTGGACCCTCGACGGCTCCGCGCGCATGCTTACCTGGAGATAGAAGCGGCGCCTTCGAGGCGCCAATATTTGCTTAGTGCTCTTTGATACCGTTGCGGTATCCACAACGAGGAAAAGGCCCGACATCCGCACTTGGCAGGGCGCAGTCGGCGCCCCCTATAACATTCTGTTGAATTCCGACAAGACTTGCTCGTCGTCATCGGATCTGCCCGGGGTTCATTGCGTTAACGTTGGGTGGAGTATCGATTGGTACGGTGCAGCCGTTGCGTCAGTCATCAGGCGCACGGATCCATCCAAACTGTGCGGCACGAGTGTCGGCCAAGCCGCCAAGCGCTACAGATCGATCCATCCAATAACTCATTCTATCAAAGTGGATACACGGAAGGTATTGGCGTTGACCTTCGAAAGCTCCGCGCTCTGGTGCACCGTACGGCTGTGCCGCCTTGCCGAATCCACGAAATTACGGACGATCGCGCAGCGATCATCCCGCCGATACGCAAGGCTGATCGGCGCGCGGGGCGCCTCACCTTCAATGCGCATATAGGCGACGCCTTCGAGGTGGATCTGCGCGATCGATTGCGGTACGATCGTCACGCCGAACCCCGCCGCCACCATGTGAACCATCGTCGATATCTGCGGCGCCTCCTGACCAAGCTTGGAACTGAACCCGGCCTGCTGGCAGCTTGCGATGATCGCATCATGCAGGCCTGGTCCTATGGTGCGCGGGAACAGGATTAAGGTCTCTTCGGCGAGGGCCGCGAGCGGCATGGAACGATCACCGGCACGGGGATGCCATTCCGGCAGCACGATGACCATGGATTCTTCGACCAGGGGCTCGATTGTGAGCCCTTCACCATCGCTCAGCGGCGGACGGACGAACGCGACGTCGATCTCGCCGCTCCGTAGACCTGCGACCAATAGCGGCGTGTTGCTTTGCTCCGGCGAGACGAGGACGCTGGGATAGCGCTCGCGGTAGGCGCGGATGATGCCGGGAACGAGCGGTTGGAAGCAGGTCGCACAGGCGAAGCCCAGGTGGATGCATCCGGTCTCGCCCCGCGCCCGGCTTTGCACTCCGGCCTTGATCCGCTCCACTTGGTCGAGGATTCCCCGGGCCTCATCGAGCAGCAACGTACCGGTCTCGGTGAGTTCCACGCCGCGCGTCAGGCGATGAAAGAGCGACGTACCCAACTCCCGCTCGAGCTGGCGGATCTGCAAGCTGAGGGGAGGCTGTTTGATGCCGAGCCGTTCGGCTGCGCGCCTGAAATGCAGCTCCTCGGCAACCGCGACGAAATAGCGGAGATGCCGGAGCTCCATAGTCCAACGCCTGGCGTTGGTCGCCTCGGCACACTTCGCCGTCATCGCGAGAAGCCTGCTCTGGTGATTCCGCAGTGCACTCCCCCTGTAATTACGTCCGAGATACGGAGAGTTCGCAAACATGGGCTCCCCCTCTAAGGCTCGCGTCGGTCAGGTCGCATTCACTATCTCTCGAGCCTAGTTCGCCCGGGACGATTGCCCCATTGCTACCGAGCTTAGTTTGACTATCGAAATGGTTGGGTGCCCCGATACTTTGGTTTAGCGGTGCTGCGGACAGTTTGGGCAACAGCGCAGGCTTGATCGACGGGCCAGCGCCTAGCGCGGGATTCGGCTGAGTGGTCGCACGTGTTGGCTAACTTAAACCGCCGATCTCCGGGGAACCCCACAGTCTAGCTAGGCTCGCTTGCGTTGTGCAAAGCCAGACTCCGCCTGTGCTCATCACGCTAGAAGGATCTCACTTCCTGGTCCCGCCGTCACGCTTCTTCAGGGCGGCCTGGAGACCTTGGATAAGGCTGTCCCCGTCGAAGGGCTTAGTCAGGTAGCAAATCGCCCCGGCCCTAAGCGCTTGCGCACGAACCCGCTCGTCGGGGAAGGCCGTGACGAAAATGAACGGCACGTGGTTCCCTTGGGTAAGCAGGTGGGCTTGCAACTCGACGCCGCTCATGCCGGGCATTTGGACATCTGCAATCACACACGAGAGGTCATCGAGGCGGTTCGACCGCAAGAACTCTTCGGCGGATGCGAATGTATTTACGATGTACCCGAGCGACCTCACAAGGCTATCAGTCGTGGCGAGCACGGATGCATCATCGTCAATGATTGCGACTAGCGGAAGCTTTGACAAGGCGGCCCTTCCTTGACGCGGAGACCGGGAGCCCATGGCGTCACCGTCGCCCCAACTGCAGATTGCATCATGGATTGGGATTAGAAAACGATACCTGGGTATAAGCTCTAGCGTTTCGGGCGATGGATTCCGAGCAGGTCAGCCATTCCTATAAAGTCAATCAACGACCGAGCTTTCATTTTTTGCATCATATGGCCACGATGGACCTTTACAGTGATCTCGGTAATGCCCAATTTGGCCGCGATTTGTTTGCTCATCAGTCCGGCAGCGACCTGTG
>NZ_JBEKRB010000118.1:0-7784 GCF_049519115.1 Bradyrhizobium sp. | reverse complement strand
CCACGAGACGAAGACCGAATTCGCGGCGTGAAGTAGTTGGCATGGCAATATACGATGTCCGCTTGCATCCCAAACAGACATCGCGTGGTCACCTGGAGATGTCCGCTCGTGAAATCCTGATCCTGCTGCTCGCCTCAAATCGGGAGACCAAGTTGCGATTCCTCTTGGTCGTCGCCTTGCAATGAAGAAAGAGAACCCCCCAAGAGGCGCACCGGTTGGGAACGGGCATCTCGTTCTGAAGCAGGGCGATCGACAGCCGTTCGAGGTCGCCGCGGCTCGCTACCGCGACGGGGATCGACCTGCTGCGCGTGATGATCTCGAAGTCGTTGAACTTGACCTTCAGCGTCACCGTTCGACCGCGAGATCCCTTGTCTTCGCAATGTCGCCAGACCTTGTCGATCAGCGGCTGCAGTTCGGCGGCCATGGCGTCGAATTCGGTGAGGTCGCTGGAGAACGTGTTCTCGGCGCCGACGGATTTCCGGATGCGGTTCGCGCGGACCTCGCGATTATCGACGCCTCTCGATATCCAGTAGTAGTACGCGCCGGCCTTGCCGAAGTTGGCTTGCATGAACTCCAGCGTCTGATTGCGCATGTCGAGTCCGGTGTGGAGGCCGAGCGAGTTCATCTTCGCAGTGGTCGCCGGCCCGATGCCGTGGAATTTGCCGACGGGCAGCGCCTCGACGAACGCCGGTCCCATCTCGGGCGTGATGACGTACTGGCCGTTCGGCTTACGGTGGTCGGAAGCGAGCTTCGCCAGAAACTTGTTGTAGGAGATGCCGGCGGAGGCGTTGAGGCCGGTTACCTCCTTGATCTTGGCCCGGATCGCGAGCGCGTCGTCCCGGGCCAGCGGAATGTTCTGTAGGTTTTCGGTCACGTCGAGGTAGGCCTCGTCGAGCGACAGCGGCTCGATGATCGGCGTGTGCTCGGCGAAGATTTCACGTATCTGCTGCGAGACCGCTTTGTAGAGCTCGAAGCGAGGCTTCACGAAGATCAGGTCCGGACACTGCCGCTTCGCCGTCACTGATGGCATGGCCGACCGGACGCCGAACTTGCGGGCTTCGTAACTCGCCGCAGCGACCACGCCACGCTCTTGCGATCCGCCGACGGCGACCGGCTTGCCTCGAAGATCCGGGTTGTCCCGCTGCTCGACCGACGCATAGAAGGGTAGAGTAGGCGATGAGCGCCAATTCCGCCTTACGGCGGATGGTTTCTTATCGCCTCTCGCCGAACCGGACATGCGCCTTTCGGTACGCATCCGGCTCTCCAGAAGATATTGCAAAAGGAGGCGGTTTCATCCAACCAAGGAGAAATCGGGTTATCGAAGTCCAAGCGAGAACATACTGCTCGCGTGGTCCTTCTCGCCAAAGACGCCTTGTCGGGCGGCGACTGCTCGGTCCAAAAAACCGCATCATGTCGCGTGCCCGCGCTTTCCGGTACTTCTTGCGAAGCCAACACCAGATGCGGCGTGTTACGAACCAATCAATAGCCGTGAACACTTTGCCCGCTCTGGCGCAGTGGCGATAATAGCCAGCCCAGCCGCGAAGGATGAAGTTCAGTTCTTCGAGTTTCTGACCGAGTGTCACTAGGTTCGTATTGACCTTTGTGAGTACCTTGATCTTGTGACGCAGATCAGCGGCTTTTGCTTTAGGGATTTCGACACGGGGAAAATATCCGTATCGTTTATCCCATCGCATCGCGACGTGGAATCCGAGAAACTCGAATCCCTCTGTTACCGGCGTGATCGTTGTCTTTTCCGGTGACAGTTCGAGGCCAGTAGTCTGACGCAGGTAGTTAGCCAGCGCTTCTTTCTCTGCGATGGCATCATCCTCTGTCCCAGACACTAGAACAACGAAGTCATCGGCATATCGGATCGGGAAGAACACGCAGCGTCCTGCCTTGTGATCCCGACCCCGTGCTCCTCGTGCCGCCGCTGCCCCATCGCTGAGGCGGCGGTCCTGGAGTTTTGACCGGTGATACGTCCATCTCTCGTAACGTTCCTCGATCGCGCTAAGCGCGATGTTGGCAAGCAACGGGGAGATGATCCCACCTTGAGGCGTGCCGTTGTCTGTGCGCAGGAATTGATCCTCCGCCAAAACTCCGGCTTTCAGAAACTTTCCGACCAACCTCACGACCCGCCGGTCGGCCACGCGTGTGCGCAGCCTATCCATGAGATGGTGATGGTTGATGTTGTCGAAACAGCCCTTTATGTCGCCCTCAATGATCCAGTTATACGGCATTCGGTGCCGCCGGCTATCCTGATCCCGCTTTCGCGGTTGCAGGGATTGCCTGATATGCTCCAAGGCGCCGTGCGTGCTTCTGCCGGGACGAAACCCGTAAGAGACAGGCCAGAATTGCGCCTCGAAGATTGGCTCGAGAACTGCTTTGACCGCGCCTTGAACGACGCGGTCCTTTACCGTGGGAATGCCCAGGGGCCGGAATTGCCCCGGTTTACCGGGTTTGGGAATGAGCTTCCGCCTTGAAGGACTCGGATGGTATGTGCCGGAGCGCAATTCCTGCCGAATGCCTTCAAGAAACGTCCGCTCACCTATCCTTTGCCGGATGCGATCCACGGTAATCCCGTCGACGCCGGCGGAGCGCTTACCTTTGTTGGTAGAGACGCGCCGCCAAGCGTGTCGGATCATGCGGTCGTCAGTAAGCCAACCCCATAGATCCCGCCACGTTTCGTCGGGATTTGCCTTGCTTTGCTGATAGAGCCTGCGTTGAACGTCGAGTACCCAAGCCTCATCGGCCTGATAATCCATGTCCACAGATTGCTTCCCCGTCATGCAGACCTATCATCTTCCTGCTTTCCTTCGCCGCGTGCGCGGCTTTCCCGCGCCCTGACTACTACGAAAGCTCCGCCCTCGGTGTCGTCCATCTTCTGCCGTCGCGACTAGCCCGATTCCGTGCCGGGCAGACGATCCGAGTTCCCGTGTTCCGATCTCCAACCTTTGTGCCGTTAGGCGGTGAGCTCTACCCCTGGCGATACTGGAGACAGGGCTGAGAGAGCCGTTCCTGTCTCGGGCACGTTGCACGTGTCCAGCAGCAGAGATGGACTGAGCCCTGCCGCTTCTAATCGCGTTACCTCCAGTGCCATCACACTTGAGGAGGCGTTATCGATAAATACAGAGGCTTCCGGCGCTCACTTCGTTGTCTCGCCATAGACACTGCGGTAGCTCGGCCCGCGAGTGGTGGCTCGCATCCGATACAGTTAAGGCTGATCTGCTTATGGCACCCGACCGGCGACGCCCGGTCGAGCTTTTCAGCCCCCTTTCGACTGTCGCTCTTACAGTCGAGACGACATTTCAGCCGTCGGTAGGAAATCAGCGAGCGTAAGAGATGTTACTTAAGTCATGTTTCACCTCTCTCGCGCCTTCACGGCGCACCGTCCATGTCGACGTGGATGATCTTGCGGTGAAGCACTGGGCCGGGCGCGGTCATGTGTGGAGGATACAATATTTCGCCGCGGGCTTTCCCCATTCCCGGACCACGGCACCGCCAATAGATGGACAACGTACCGATCATTCAACAATACGACGAATTATCCTCAGTCATTGCTTCTTTCCCGGGCGCGACAGATCACCCGGTCGCGCATTTCCGTCGCCGAGATCTCGCCGGCCTCGAACAGTGCGAGTTGCTCCAGGCAATACGCTGACGGCTGCCCTCCCTCCATGCGAGTGATGGCGACGGCGTTCTTCACGATCTTGACTCTAGCTTGACGTTCGGGGTCGGAGTCGAAATCATTCATGATTGCTCAGCCGGCTGACGCCAGATCCTCCTTTACGCCCCGGGCGACGATCCGGAGCGACCCGTCCGGAAGCGGGCGCTGCAGCTTGAGGGCCTCGTCCGGAGGCGCGGTCATCCAGTTCTCAACTTCTTCCTCTGTCGTCAAGATCACCGGCATCGCCTTGGGGTGGATGGCGCCGACCTCGGCATTCGGCTCCGTCGTCAGGAACGCGTAGAGGTCGTTGGTGGTCTCGCCTTCCTTGACCTGCCGGACCGACGTCCAGTTGGTCCAGATGCCGGCGAAGCAGGCGAGCGGGCGGCTCTCATCGAGCGCGAACCAGATGTCGCCACCTTCGGTCTTGTTGAACTCGCTGAAGCTGTTGAACGGCACCACGCAGCGGTTCTCGACGCCGAGCCACCTGGTCCAATGTTTGCTCGTCACGTTGCGGATGTTGGTCGTGCCGCTGTCCGGCTCCATTCGCAGCAATTCCTTGAAATCGACCGGCTTGCCCTTGGCTTCCAGCTTCGCGGCGCGCTTCTTGGTCGCTTCCATCAGGGCTTGTTGCGAGGATGGCATACCCCACCGCGCGGTCGCGAGTTCGCGGCCCTCGGCTCCGGTCCGGACGATCGGCGCCTTGTAGTCCGGAAAGACGCCCGGCATCGGTGCGAGGTTGCCGACGTACCGGTTGACCACGCGAAACAGCGCGATGATTGCCGCCTGGTTGGTGGTGATCGAGTAGAGGTTATGCCGACGTCGGCATAACCTCTACTATGCCGACTTCTGGATTATGCCGACCATTGGCTCAAAACGGGCTCTGGCGGCGGCGATCGCTGCGTTGGAGTCGGCATAATCACAGTGCCTCCAAAAATGCGAGAAGCTTGTCGTTCGGTCGAAAACGACCGGGAGTGGCGACCGTTGGAGCTGTCGCGGCCAGTGCGCGTTCCTTGATTCCCATATCAGCGTGTAGGTAGATGTGGGTGGTTTCGACCTGCTCATGGCCGAGCCAAAGTGCAATCACTGAGGTTTCAATTCCTGCCCGCAGCAGTCGCATCGCGGCGCTGTGACGCAACACATGCATGCTGATGGTTTTCTGTCCCAACGACGGACAGGCGCGGGTGGCGATCTGAACGTATTTGGCGAGCCGATGTTCGACGGCGTCACGGCTGAGTGACGTCCCCGACTGGGTGACGAAAAGTGGTTCCGTCGGCTGACCAGCGCGCTCGGCGAGCCAAACACGCAGGAGGGCGGCCATACCCGAGGTAATTGGTGTGATCCGCAACTTCCGTCCTTTCCCCATGCAACTGACATGGGCGCCAGTGCCGAGATGAACATCGCTGATGCGAAGGCCGATCAATTCTGACGCACGCAGGCCCGTTTGGGCCGCGAGCGTAAGCAAGGTATGGTCGCGCCGCCCGGTCCAGGTCGAGCGGTCGGGTGCGCGGAACAGCGCATCGAGTTCCGGTTCGATCAGGAAAGTGACGATCCTCCGGTCGAAACGCTTGCGTGGAATGGCAAGCACGCGTTCGATTATGGCGGCATGCTCGGGATGTCGAAGCGCTGCGTACCGGAACAGCGAACGGACGGCGGCAAGTCGAGCGTTGCGAGTGCGCGCGCTATTCTCCCGCTGCTTCTCAAGATGGTCGAGGAAGGCGCCGATGAGCGGCGCATCAAGATCGTCGATGTCTAGCTTCGATGGTTCGACGTCTTTCCTCGCGGACGCGAAGACCAGCAGCAGCCGCAGCGTGTCCCGGTAGGCCGCAAGTGTATGGGGACTAGCTTGGCGCTGGCGGATGAGGCGTTCCGTGAAGAACGCTTGCAGGGTTGGGGCAAGTGCGGTCATGCGGCACCTCCGAGGTGCCGCTCCAAACGATCACCAATCAGCGTCAGCAACTCCGGCGCAGCTGAGAGATACCAATATGTGCTGACAGGATCGACGTGGCCGAGGTAGGTCGACAACAACGCGATCCGGTTCCCCGGCTCCCGGCCATCTCGATATCCGTCAAGGATGGTATTGACGGCAAATCCATGCCGCAGGTCATGCAGCCTCGGACGGCATGAGGCAGAGCGCGGCTTGAGGCCGGCGACATCCACAATTTGACGAAAGACGGGCTGGACGCCCATGTAGCGGAACCTGGTGCCAACCGTAGTGACCAGCAGTGCGGGCGTATTCGACGAGTTTTTCGGACGGTCGTCTCGACGCAGATAATCAACCAGTGCAGCCACGGTGCTCGGATGCAGCGGCAATTGGCGAGACTTGCCGAACTTTGCGTTCCGAATGGTGAGTAGTCCAATGACGGAGTCAAAATCGTCGCGGTCGAGGCCGATCGCTTCCCCAACCCGCATTCCGGTCACTGCAAGCAAAGCGATCAATGTCCGAAATGTCGCCACTCGGTGCGGTGTCCGCAGCGTCCCGGCTGCGGCGATGAGAGCCGCGATATCCGACTCCGAATATAGGTAGGGGGTGGCTCGGCCTTTTTGCTGCACCAGCAAGTGTGTCGGGGGCACCTCGGTCGCGGGGACGATCCCGCGCAGGTGTTTAGCGAAGCGGCGAACAACGGAAAGCCGGGCAAACGCCCAGGTTCGACCGCGCTTAGGGAGTGTCGCCCAAGCGAGCGCCGCCTCGGTTGTCAGATGATCTTCGCCGCGATCCTCGACGAAGGTGAGAAACTGACCGAGGAGCTTCTCGGCTCGATAGAGCTTAAAGCCGAGGGCGCGGCGAACCACAAAGTAGTCTGCGAGAGCCTTGCGGAGAGCGTTCATGCGACGACACCCGGCCAGGGGCGAGCGATCGACCGCAGAGCATCGCGATCGACCTTGGCATAGATCGATGTCGTAATGGCGTTGCGGTGGCGCAGGAGTTGTCCGATCTCGGGCAGCGATGCACCGCCGCGTAGCATCAGAGTCGCTGCGGTGTGACGCAGCCGGTGAGCATGGATCCGTTCAAAGCCGCACCGTTCGCCAGCGTGGCGAACAATCTGCGTTACCGCGCCAGTGGTGAGAGCGTGATGCGGAGCTGTGATCCGTGCAAACACCATTCGGCCTTGCGCGCTTGCGGGACGGCCGTGATGCAAGTAAGCCGCGATTGCTTCGCCGACATCTGCAGGTAATGGCAGTCGTTCGGAGCGATTGCCTTTGCTGTGGGCAATCACGATCTCGCCGCCTCGCCAATCGATGTGCTCAAGTTGCAGTTTGGCGACTTCGCCTGCCCGCAAGCCCAGGCGAACAAGCATGGTCAGGACCGCGAAGTCACGGCAGCCACTTCGGGTGCTGGTGTCGCAGGACGCCAGAAGGCGCTGCACTTGGTCAGCGGCCAATCCCTTCGGCAATCCGGTTAATCGCCGACCGGGAACGGTCGGTACCGCAGACACTAGTGACCGATCGATAGCGCCGTCGACGTGAAGAAAACCGAGTAGTGATCGAAGGGCCGACACCGTCAGCCCGGCCGTCCCAGGGCTCAGGCGGGGGCAGTTTGTCACCACAAAGGAAATGACGTCAGCTGCCGTCAGGCTTCGAAGGTCCAGAGTAAGGCCGTCCGGCAAGACCTTGGTTTGAAGGAAGGGACGCATCAGTTCAATATACCGGGACGCCGACGCATTCCTGATGCCACGTTCAAGTATCAAGTAGCCCCGGTATCGCACCAGGGTCGCTTCAAGCACTCCGCTGGCCGGCGGCGACAAAGCCGCCGGTGCGATCCCAAGACCGCGCAGGTAACCGAGGATCGGCTGCATCGCTCTGATAGAGCGAAGAAAGCTGTAACCTGCTTCACGACGGCTGAGCTGAAACTGCTCTACTTCCTTTGCGCGTAGCTCCCCTGCATCGAGCCCCTCGCTCACAAGCCAATTGCTCAGGTGGTTTAGCAGCAATAACTGAATGCGGGCCTGGTGCGGGCTATAGCCTTCTCGTGTCATGTGGTCGGCAAACCCAGTCGCGAATGCCGAAAGCGGACCCGAAACCCCAACTCGTGACAAATCAATCAACATGAAAGCCTCCCTTCAATTGGCAAGAGGGAGACTGTACGCTGTGAGACCAATCGGATTATGCCGACTCCAACGCAGCG
>NZ_JBEKRB010000117.1:0-12992 GCF_049519115.1 Bradyrhizobium sp. | reverse complement strand
GGTCGCCACCTCGCGACCCTCGCCATCGGTAACCTGAATGCAATCCGGAGCCGTGTCCCCCGTCTTGACTGCTTCTATCAACGCCTCCCTGGCCGACCGCTCTGCGACCTCGCGCGCCGAGTCGGCGTTCGGAAGCTCCTCCCTCGCCGGTGAGAGAGTTAAAATGGAACCTTGGCATGGTCGGCCTCCGTTTGCTGTCAGAAATACAGGCCGGAAAGCGGCGAACCGTTCCTGTGGACTCTCTATGGGTCAGGACCGCGACTCCGGTGGGGTTGTCCACTTGTGCACCAAGGCATCGGGACAAGCGGCTGCTGAGGCGATAGGTCGCCCGCCGGCCTTGTCTTCCAAGGGAACGGAATCCCTGCCATCAGCGTTTCTCGGCCCGAATAAATTCGGGAGATAAGGCATCCGTGCATCGCAATCGCACTCGACCGGCGGGTTCTCTCCGCGATCGGCTGCTCGCCATGGCCAAGCTGGCGAGACAGAAGGCCGAGGCTTGCACAGATGATCAGGTCCGAGAGCTGCTATTGCGCAAAGCCAAGAAAAAGAGCGCACCGCGGCGATGGAGGAGTCGATCAACTCACCAGGTAGCGGCGCCGCCCGAATAAAAAATGCGGATAGGAACGGCCGGGACACAAGAGAATTATCGATCCGTGCCGTCTCCCAACGGCACAATCAAACCAGCCGGAACAGCTCCAGTGACCGCTGTCGCTGGGGCTGTTTCGCTGTCGAGAAACCCCGGTTTGGCCCGAGAATTGAAGAGAGTCCCCCATGTTCGCAAGGGGCGACTTCACCGCCCGACTTTCAAAACCCTTCAGGTTCGAGTTGAAAGCAGGGCAAGGACCCCGCCCCATTTCAATTTAAAGCGATTTTCGATCTGCCAGCACCGGGCGTCTCGTTAGAAAAAGCCGCGACATGCGATCAGCGAGCGACGATCCCGTCGGAGCCTGCCCGCAGAAAGCCCTTTGCCAGCTCATGGTAGATGCCTTCGGGGCAGACTAGACGAGACGTCGCGTAAGCAATAAGCGCCGCGGCCATCAGCGGCACGACCATGGCATGGTTGTCGCTCATCTCGGTGACGATGACGAAGGCGGTAATCGGCGCCTGTACCACGCCGGCGAAATAGGACACCATGCCCAAAAGCATGATGGCCCCGAGTGGCGCGTTCGGAAATAGCTGCGCGATGTCGCTGCCGAGCCCGGCGCCGACCGCGAGCGACGGCGAGAAGATACCGCCAGGAATGCCGCTGACCGCGGAAAATGCGGTGGCAACGAGCTTCAACAGGCTGAAGTGCCATGGCAGCGGCATCCCGCTATCGAGCGCCGTTTTCACCTGCTCATAACCAGTGCCGTAGATCAGGTCGCCAGAGACAAGCCCGCAGAGCGCCACGCCGAGACCGCAGACCAGGGCGAACGGGATCGGATGCCGCTTGATGAGACGTCCCGGCAGCGCGGGAAGTCCACGCGCTGCCGCAATAACAACCCGGCTGAACAAGCCGCCGGCGAGCCCTCCGGCCACGCCGCACAATGGAATCGCAAGCCAATCCGTGCCGTGTCTGAGCATGGTTGCGCTGCTCCCGAAGTAGGCGTAGTTGCCGACCAAAGCGAGCGAGGTCAGACCGGCCGCGATGACGGCGCCGATAATCAATCCGCTGGTGCGCACCTCGAATTCGCGACTCATCTCCTCGATTCCAAACACAATGCCGGCAAGCGGGGTGTTGAAAGCGGCGGAAACGCCGGCCGCTGCACCCGCTAGGATCAAGCCGGGCTGGCGGCGCGGCGACATGTGGCCGAGCGCGACGGCCTCGCGCGGCCTGATCGGAAAGTTGGCGCGCGGCGATCGCCTGCGGAATGCCGCTGCCTTGCGAGTTGGGAAAGAAGCGATTGGTCAGGAATACCGAGAGTGCGAAGCCTGCCGGTGTAACCACAAGCGAAGCGTAACTCGATTTCGCTATCAGAGTGGCGAAAGCAAGTTGCGCCCAGTCGGCCAGCATCGCCAGTCCGACGGCCACCGCCCCGATCACAACGCCGCCGAGCACAAAAACGGCTCTCCGTTGCCAGCGCTCGGAAGTCACCTTGACGGATCGCACTCGGCGACTGGACAGAAACTGGTTCATGTTGGCTGAGCTTTGAATGGCATGATCTGGCCAATAAGCGGGTACTTCTAAGCAAGCACTTTGAGTGGCCAATTGGAGTGTCATTAATCCGATAACGGCTTCAACTCAAAATACCCTTCAATCCTGCATAAATCGAGCCAACCGCGGTCGCTGCCACGCCGACCAGCGGTCCCGCCGTTTGAATCAGGTTCTGGATCAGCCGCGCCCTTCGCCGCAACTGCTCGTCGCCGACGTGATGCCCGAGCAGGCGCGCGATCCTCAAGGCGAGCGCATTGGGTTTGCTTCCTTGCGTCAGGATGCGCGGCATCACCTGGAAGATCAGAACGCCGAGGATGTTGCCTGAGACAAAGGCGAGCAGGATGCTGGCGCCATATTCGAACACCTCGCGCCATTCGATCCAGACCTCGGGTAAGATCGGCACGTTGTCGTGGAGACCGGTGACCGCCAGCATCGCGAGAACGCTGACCACTGCGGTGGAAACGCCGAGCACCAACGCGCTGTTCATCGAGACCTTGTGCAGCGGATAGGCCGCAAAACCGAAAAGCACCGGAATCGCGACGGAGGCAAGCCGAAGCCAAAGCGGCGAGATGTTGAAGACGATCGTGACCAGGATATGGGCGATGACGAGCAGCAGCGCGGGAATCAGAACGTAAAGGACGGCGTAGGTGACGAAGTATCGCAGTGGGTTGCGATAACGCTCGAGCGCCGCGTTGACGCGATCGAGATCCTGCCTCAGTTCGTCGAGATCCGAGACGATGTCGTCGATTTCGAGCAGCATCGGCCGGACCACCCGCAGATCGCGCGAGCAATGCCTGCAAACGAGGGCCTCATGCTTGATGTTTTCGGCGCAGAACGGGCATTCCATGTCTAGCGCGACTTCCTGCGGCGAATGATGGTCTCGATGTCGCTACGGCGGCGTTTCAACTCATCGCGCAACGCCTCCCGCTTGCGCAGGAGTTCGTCGCGCTCGGCGATCAGGGTCGACGGCACGGCAATGTCGCGCGAACAGGCGGCGCAGACCAGCGCATCCTCATTGGTTTCGGATCCGCAATACGGGCAATTCATCTTGGCATCACGGCGAAACCCTCAACATAAAGCTGACGCTGCCCGGGCGGCCGTCGCTGTCCTTGACGTCGACCCTCACCAGATATTCGCCGGGGGGCAGTTCGGCATCCGGCATATCGATGCCGCCGGCCTGGATGAACGGCTTGACGCGCGCCGTCAGGTCGACATTCGGCGTGCGAAGATAAAGCACTTTCACCGACTCGATATCGATCCTGGCGCCGCCAAAGCTCTCGAATTTAAGTTGCAGCCGCAGCGGCGAGTGCGCGGCTTCATTTGGCGAAATCACTTCCACTTTCGGTCCGCGCAGAATGCCGCGCGTATTGGCTGAGATCGCGCCTTTCGGCGGCGGCAGCCTGGCCTCGTCATCCGTGATCAATGGGGTTGCGCCAACCGTCCCGAGGTCAAGAAGCCCGGCCGCGAAGATGCCGAGCCACATCCACTTCGTCATTTGTCCACTCACCCTTTACTCCCAGCCCAACGTCATCGCACGCCGCCGTCACCGATGATGGTATAGGGCGCCCAGAACAACGGATGCGCATAGGCGAATTCCGTCTTGCCCTCGTTGTTAAGGTAGCCCGGTCCATCCATCAGGGAAAGCATGGCCTGCCGCAGTGCTTCGCTGCGCCCGATTTTTGGGTCTTCGGCCTGCCGTTTGAACAAATCGGTGACGAGTTGCCGCGCCGATTGGGAATGCACCGACCAGTTCGTGACCAGGAGCGCGCGCGTGCCTGCGTAAAAGAAGGCGCGGCCCAGTCCAGATGCTGCCTCCGCGCCGGCTCCGGCACCGGCGCCGGTGTTGCATGCCGACAGGATGACCCAGTCGGCATCGAGCCTCAAACCCAGGATTTCTTCCATGGTCAGAAGCCCGTCGCCGTCTTCGCCGGTGACAATAGGCGCCGACAAGGCCAGCGCCGGTTGGGTCAAGCCGTTGAGTTCGCCCGGCACCAGGCCGTGGGTGGCGAAAGCCAGGATCTTGAAGCCGGAGAGGTTCATCGTCTTCACCGCGCTCTCTTTCGCGTCCTTTCCGAGAAAGAGTACCTTCGAGGGGTCTTCCTGGAGCGCCAGCGCGATCGACTTCAACTCGTCGGCGGTATCGGGAAGCCGTGGTAGCAGACCAATCTCGGCGCTATCGACGCCCTCGAGCTTCGGGCTGCTGCGCCGCTTCAATGGTACCCCGCGCATAACGCTGCTGCCGGCATCAGCGGTCTGAACTTTCACATCGAGCTTATTGACGTCGAGTTTGGCCTCGACGGTCTGCGCGGCAGTTTCCGCCTCGGTCTGCTGATCTCTGTTGAAGTAGGGATCGCCGAAGGCCACCAGTCCGCCGCGGCCGGCCTTGCCGGGCGGCAATTGCCGCAGCGTGCGCAGCGCCGCCGCCGATGGGATGCTCGTGACCGCGTGGGTCCGGGCGAGCCACGGCACGTTGCGATAGCCGGCGAACAGCGGCTCTTCGTCTTCCTTTACTTCGAATGGTGCCGTCGGCAACAGCGACAGCGGCAGCAGGCCGAGCGCGCCATTGGTGACGACGATGAGATTTTTGGCGGGCTTCCAGCCGCTTTCGACTGGCTTCAGCAACAGCTCGTAGAGTTCATAGCCGAGCTTGAGATCGAAGGGTGGAATATCCGAGATCATCGCCGCTTGCGGCTCGAGCGCCTCGCGTAGCTTGCGAACCTTCGTTTCAACATCGCCAATTTTGGCATTCACCGGCGCAAAAGCGATCGGCCCCGACTTCGGAACGGCCCAGACAAAAGCGCTATCCTGACCGAAATAGAATGACAGCATCGCTTCGCCGTCGGCGAGCGTCGCGCGGATCTCCGACACACTCGGCGGCTTGGGTGAGACGAGCTCGGCATAGGCGGGGAACTTTTGTTTGATCTCCAGCCGCGCTTTGTCGCGCTCGGCGCGCTGGGTTGTGATTGCCGCCTGGATTTGCTGGACGCCCTTCTCGTCGCGTTCGCTCGAGGGTATCGCCAGCACGTTATTCAAAGCGCCGAGCTGAGCGTTGACCTGCTTGCTGAGATCCTGCTCCTTGCGCACGAGGTCGGCCAGTGCCGGATCGTGGGCGGCCGCGCGGGCGCTGGAAGCGGCCAGCGCCTGCTGCACCGTATGGCCGCGGACGGAATCGGCGAGGCTGAAGCTCTCCTCGCCGACCGCATCGGTTGCACCCTGTGCGCGGGCTAACAGGCTAAAATAGCTTTCGACGACGGTTTGGAGCCGCAGGCTACGCGCAGCCACCAGCGTCGTGTCTTCGTCGTCAGCATTTTCTTGCGCGTTCGCCAGCATGACGGGAATGGCGGTCTTGAATTCGCGGATGGCATCCCAATCACGTCCGGCGCGCATCAGCCCGATGGCAAGCGTTCCATGAGCGGATGCGGCGTCGAAATGATTTTCGCCGACGCGCTGGACCTGCCGCTTGACCAGCTGCTCGGCAGCGGCGATCCCCGCGTCGACCTGGCCCGATGCATAGAGCGATAGAATGCGCGACGGGTTGAGCTCGAATGCCTGCCGGCGCTGCGGGTCCCATTTGGCGACGGCCGCATCGATCTGGTTAAAGATCGCATTGGCCTCTTCGTTCTTGCGCTCCAGCCTCAGGATGCCGGCCAGATGCGCCAACGGAGTGACGGTGGCCTGTGAGTCCTCGGCGAGGCCAACCGTCCGGTTGATGTCGACCGCAACGCGGGTCAACTGCTCGGCTTCCTCGTAGCGCCCTTCTTCGACGAGGATGTCGGCGAGATTCATCACGTAGCGGGCGGTGCTGGAGTTGTATTTGCCGCCGTCGTGAAGCCTTGATAGCAACGCGCGTCGCGCATCGACTTCCGCTTCCGCCAGGCGGCCGAGCCGCGCCTTCATTCGCGCCTGACCGGCAACGGCCGCGTCGATCCCTTGAAGGGTCGTTGACCGGGTCGGGGCATTCTTTAGCGCCAGAATGGCCTGCATTCCGGCGCGTTTGCGCTGCTCCATCATGCGATAGGAAGCCTCGGCTTCGCGGAATTGCCCGCGCGCTTCGAAGACCACGGCGCGGTTGAACTCCACTTCGGCTTCCCAGTTCTGGCCGAATTTCTGGTAGTTGTCTCGCCAGCCGGGAAGGCCGCTGGTGCGTGCTTCCTGGATCAACGCCAGACTGCGCCGCAGGTATGCTTCCGCCTGCGGCACATCGCCCATTTGCGCAAGGACGTTCGAGATTTGACGGTTGGTGCTGAAGGCGTAGCCTTTGGCGCCTTGCACATTGGTTTCGCGCAGCATGCGGAGGTAGATGTCGAGCGACTGTTTCAGGTCGCCAGCATAAAAATAATTGAGCGCCAGAAATTGCGTGTTCCGTCCCATGGTAAAGGCATCGATGACACCACGCCCGACCTCGATGGCCTTGTTCGCATCAGTGATGGCGTCCGCAAGCCTGCCAAGCTGGGAGCGCGCCGCCGAGCGATCGAAATAGAATTGCGACAGCTCGCCACGCGCTTCCTTGCCGGTCGGGACGGCGTTCGCGGCCGTCTTCAGTTGTTCGATCAAGGCCGGATCGGGTTTCTCTCCGTCAAGGATCGATCTGATATCGGAGATCGTTCGCGGCGGGGCAACAAACCCGGCCGGCAAAGCCGTGCCCGGCACAGGCTTTGGCGCGGCTTCGGTTGGAACCGCAACCGCAACATTGGCGCGTCCGTTGGCGGAATTGAGGGCGGCCATGACGCAGGCCACGACTTGCGGCCGGGCCTTTTCGCGGCAGCCTTCAAAGGAGTTTCCGCCGCCGCGCATGCACGCCATGACGATAGGCTTGCCAACCGTGTTGCGGCAATTCTCGATCGCAGCCTCCTTGGTGAGGGCTGAGGCGGGAACCGTCGCCAAAATCAAGGGCAACGCGAGCAGGGGGACCAGGCGCGATAGGCCCGCAAAAATGCGTTCAATAACGAACATAGCGAACAGCCTTGTTGCAATTTGAACCGCCTGAAAGCCCCATAGTAGCGAGACGCCCTGCGTTCGAACAGGCCGTTAATTGACCGGAACAATTGCCATCGCGAGTTGTACCGCGAGGCTTTTCGATACCTTGTCGATGCCTTGTCGTTTTCCCTGCGATTGGAACTGCGACGTCAATGAAGCGCGCTAGTCCCTGTGCGGCATCGCATCGATCGCGAAATGGCTCGCGAAGGAGGCAATCGCCGCCAACAGCGGATGCGATGGCATCACGCTCGCGATCGCGCGGGCGGTACGCAATTTTGTCTGAGCGCGGGAGCGTCGAATCAGCCCCGCTGTGGTACTGATAGCGAATCACCTTCCATCCGGGGATACGCTTGTCGCGGAATCTTGGCTCTCGGCCGTTCCATCACGCCGGACTTCAGAAAAAGCGAAATCTGGCCGAGACCCTGCTCCCGGCGGCCATCACCGCCTTTCAGCGAGGCCAGCACGCGGAGGCCCAGATACTCTGCCGGCAAATATTGCGCGACCGTCCCAACGAATTCGATGCCCTGCATTTGCTGGGCGTTTCCGAGCTCAATTGCCTTCACTTCGATGAGGCGGAAAAATATCTCAAGCGCGCCGTCAAGGTGGATCCGCGCTCGGCTGAAGCGTATTCCAATCTCGGTCTCGCCTGCGCCAAGCTGAAGCGGTTCGAGGAGGCAAGAAAATGCCAGGAGAGGGCTGTCGCGCTCAATCCGAATTTTCCGACAGCCCTGACCAACCTCGGCAATGTGCTGATGCGCCTACGGCGCCATAAGCTCGCCGTCGAAGCTCACGACAAGGCGATTGGGCTTAGGCCCGATTATGCCGACGCTCATAACAATCGCGGCATGGCACTATTGTTGCTGGAGCGAAATGCGGAAGCCGGTGCGAGCTTCGATCGCGCGCTGTCCTTGCAGCCGCGTCATATGGCGGCCTTGGTGGGCAAAGCGATGGTGAGCACCATTCTTCGCCATTTCGAGGAGGCGCAGCGTGCACTCGATGCGGCGTTCGCCATCAACCCGCACGTCCCCGAGGCTCTCGTGCACCGTGGCCGGCTGAGGATGCTGCTGGGAAAGTTCGAAGAGGCGGGAGCCGATTTTGACGCGGCGCTTGCCATCGATCCCCTGTTCGAAACCGCCTGGGATTGCAAGGCCAACCACGGCCTTCTTACGAACAGGATCGCGCAGGCAGTTTACGCCAGCCACAAAGTGCTTGAGATCAACCCGGAATCGGAATCCGCGACCGCCTCGCTTGCATCATGTTATGCCGCGCAGGGAGACGTGGCCACCGCGCTTCAGCTTTTCGACAAGGCGCTGGTGCTCAAGCCAGACTTCGAAGATGCGATGCTGAAGAAAATCTTTGCGATGGAATTCCTGCCCGGCGCCGATTTCGCCACCCATCAAACCGTGCGGCGGGAGTGGTGGGACAGGATCGGCGCGAAGTTGCCGCGCAGCGAGTTGCGGCGGTCGGGTCTTGATCCGGAGAAACGTATCAAGGTCGGCTATGTCTCATCGGATTTCAAGGCGCACTCGGCCGCGCTGACTTTCATGCCGCTGCTGCGCCATCATGACCATCGGCAATTCTCAATTATCGCCTATTCCTGTGCGACTCTCTGCGACAGCACGACCGATCAATGCCGCGCCCTGGTCGACGTCTGGGTCGATGGCTCCTGTTTGTCGGACGACGAACTCGCCGATCGGATTCAGCGCGACCAGGTGGACATCCTGGTCGATCTGTCCGGCCATTCGAGCGGCAACCGGCTTCCCGTTTTCGCGCGCAAGCCGGCACCAGTTCAGGTATCTGCCTGTGGCAGCGTGACGGGCACTGGCCTTCCGACCATGGATTATCTGCTGGCCGATCCGATTTTTATTCCTGAATCGGTGCGTTATCTCTTTGCGGAAGAAATCTACGATCTGCCTTGCGGGATCACCGTCGCTCCTCTGCCCGTCGTGCCGCCGACCGAGCTTCCGATGCTGCGCAACGGCTTCGTCACCTTCGGCGTCTTCAATCGCACCGAGAAGATTTCCGATAGCGCGCTCGGCGTGTGGTCCGAAATCCTTCAGCAGATTCCGAATTCGAGGATCGTCGTCAAGAACGGTTCGCTGGACGACGCGCTTCTGCGCGACACGCTGCTTGGCCGTTTTGCGGCGCACGGGATCGCCGTCGAGCGTGTCACCTGCCTCGGATCGTCGCCGCAGGCCGAGCATTTGGCCAGGTTCGCCGACATCGATATGTCGCTCGATCCGTTCCCGCAAAATGGCGGCGTCAGCACCTGGGAATCCCTGTTGGTGGGAGTTCCCGTGATCTGCAAGCTTGGCAGCAGCGCCTGTTCGCGCGCCGGCGGCGCTATCGTGAGACAACGGCTATATTTCGATCGCCCTTAAATTCGCGAGCTCGCCCGACGAGTTGCGCAAGCTGCGCGCCGAACTGCCGGCGAAGGCAGCCGGCTCGGACGCCGCCAACAACGAATTCTATACGCGCCGCGTCGAGGACGGTTATCGGCAGTTCTGGCGGCGCTATTGTGCCGCGCAGGGGCAATCCGCGGCGAACGACTCTGCAATCGTCGCCTGGGACGATCGTCGTTGAGTGCGTGGCTCTGGGAGCGCTCTCGCGGTGGCAAACGCACGCCGGTTTTAAAGGGGTAACGCTTCTTTAAATCGAGTCTGAAAATCCTTCTCCACGCGCATATCTGAGGAATTCCGATCGATGGCTCCGCCCGGTTCAGCCCCCTGGGCTTCAGCGTCCAGAGCCCAGAGACGCCACGACGTCGCCGGCACGCTGGCGCACGCGCTCGACTGTCATCAGCGCGGTCTTTTGACGGAGGCCCAAAAGGACTATCGGCAGATCCTGAAAAAGCACCCCAATCACTTTGACGCTCTGCATCTGCTGGGCGTGTCGGAACAACAGCTCGGCAATCACGAGGCCGCCATGCGGCTTATCAAGCGCGCATTGCTTGTCGATCCAAAATCCGCGGCAGCGCATTTGAATCTCGGTTCGCTATTGATGGATCTGGGACGGTTTGAAGAAGCCGTTGCCTCATCGGACAAGGCGATCGAACTCGATCCCAGCTTTGTGAATGCGCACTACAATCGCGGCAATGCGCTGCTTGCGCTCGGACACTTCACTGACGCCGTCGCGAGTTTGGGCGGAGCGCTCGCGATAAACCCGCAACATGTCGGCGCCCACAACAATTGCGGCAACGCGCTAAGCAAAATGGGCCAGCCTGCCGAGGCAATAAAGTGCTACGATCAGGCGATCGCCCTCGATCCAGGCTTTGCCCCGGCCTACGTCAACCGAAGCGCGGCGTTGATCGAGTTGCGCAGGATCGACGAGGCCATTCTTGGCCTCGATCGGGCGCTTTTGCTTGCGCCCGGAAACGTCGATGCCTGGATCAATCGCGGCGAGGCCTTGTTGCGAGTCTATCGTCTCGACGAGGCGCTTGCGAGTTACGATCGCGCACGCGAACTGAATCCGAAATCACCGGGAGCCTGGCTCGGCAGGGCCAATGTCCTGACCTTGTTCAGGCGATATGCCGAAGCAAAAGGGGCATGCGAGGCGGCGCTGGCCATCGACCCGCTGTCGGCCCAGGGCCTTGTCCAGCTCGGACAGTGCCACGCCTTTCAGGCGGATGTCGATGCTGCGATCGCCTGCTTCGAGAAAGCCCTTTCCATTGCTCCCGGTCATGAAAGCGCGCTTACCAATCGCATTTTCACGCTCGACTTCAGCACGAAAGCTGACTTCGTTCATCACCAGGCCGCCCGGGCCGACTGGTGGCGGGCGATCGGATCGAAAGAGGCGGAACGCGCTGCGCCGCGTCGGGCAATCGACCGCGACCCGGATCGCAAGCTTGTGGTGGGGTATGTGTCTGCTGAGTTCAAGCGACGATCGGCGGCCTACACCTACCGGCCGATTCTTGAAAACCGTGACAAGGCGCAGTTCGACATCGTGTGTTACTCCAACTCGCCGACCAGCGACGATGTCACGGAGACTTTCAAAAGGTCTGCGGACCTCTGGCGCGACGTATCGCAATGGTCGGACGATCAACTCGCAGAATGCATCCAATGCGACAATATCGACATATTGGTGGATCTGTCCGGGCATGGCGGTGGCCATAGGCTACGGGTGTTCGCGCGCAAGCCAGCCCCGATCCAGGTCACGGCTTGGGGACACGCAACCGGCACGGGGATACCCGCGATCGATTATCTGTTCTCGGATCCGGTCGCCATTCCAGGCGAAGTGCGTCATCACTATGCCGAACAGATCTACGACCTGCCGTGCCTGATCCCGCTCGAACCGCCTCCGGACAGCGCCAGATCGAGCCTTGCGCCGGTCTCGCAGAACGGCTTTTTGAGCTATGGCATCTTTAACCGCGTCAGCAAGTTCTCCGATTCAGCGATTGCGTTGTGGTCAAAACTCTTGTCGGCGGACCCTGCCTCGAGGCTGGTCATCAAGGACGCGATGCTCGACGATGCCGCGACATGCAAACATCTGGTCGACCGCTTCGCCGTGCATGGAGTCGACCCCGTACGCATTTCATTGCGCGGAACGACCGATCGCGAATCCCATCTCGCCGCTTATCGCGACGTCGATATCTGCCTCGATCCTTATCCCCATGGGGGTGGCGTTTCGACCTGGGAAGCGCTGTACATGGGTGTTCCCGTGGTGGCGAAGCTGGGCGACGGTGTCGCAAGCCGGGCTGCCGGGGCAATTCTGTCCGCGATCGGCTTGACCGACTGGGTCGCCACGAACGAGACGGAATATTTCGAGATCGCAAGGCGTCCGACAGCAACGGAACTGGAAGCTCTTCGCCGCGATCTGCCTGCGTTGATCGATCGGCGGTGCGGTCCGCATTCCTATACAAAAGCGGTCGAGGACGCTTACAGGGAGATGTGGCGCAGATACTGCAGCGCTTAAGCCGAAAGCAGAGGCGTGTCCTTCACCCGGTCACGGCTACTTAAGGGGAGAACATCTCCACAAAGGCGCGGACCGTGCCTGCGACTTTTTCTTCGGAGACGTGCCAGGCGGCGCCGTCGTCTGCGGCGAAATAATTGCCGGCATTCGAACCGGCCCATCTGAAGACCTCGAAGGAGGGCCAATAGACGACGTTCGAGATATTCGAATTGTTCACCACCTCATGTGCGACGAGCCGCATCGTGCTTTTCGACAGGCAATCGGCTTGAACGGCCGACTCATATTCGAAGGAAGCCAGCAGCGGCACCGGAGAAACGGTGACGACGACCTTGATATTGGGGGAAATACTCCTGACGAAGTTGATCAAATAGAGGACATTGTCGACGTTTTCTTTGACGCTCGCCGTACGGAACCGGTATTTCTCCGCCAATGCCCTGGAATTCAGCGCACTCGGCCGCGGCAGGACGAAATCGCCGGTGGCCTTGTCAAAAAACGCCGCGGCAACGCCAAGCGTCAGAATGAAAACGTCGCTGTTCTTGATGACCTCCAGGGTATTATCCTTGCTCCAGCCCGGGGGCAGCAATTCCACGATCCTGTCGCGGATGGCGCCATCGATCTCGGCGCCGCTGAGCCAATCGACGAATACCTTATTTGCGAACGTCGTATTGATGTATTCGGAAATCTCCATGTGATGGCTGACATAGCCGCTGCTGTTCAGGCTGCTCGCCAGGTTCCTTGCGAAACAGGAACCCATCGTGAAGAACCGGGTGTTCTGGTTGACGAACTTTTCCTCGCGGTTCAGGTTGACGGCAATATGGTCTCTCATCAGCTTCTGAAAATCGCCGAGAAAATCCGCCGTGTCCGGATAGCGGCCGACCGTCGCCTTGCTGCTTGCCGCCTTGGCTGTCGTCCGGTTCAATTGTGATTTCGAAAGTTCGAGCGTTTCGCGGTTGGCCGGGGTGTCGAAATTCGC
>NZ_JBEKRB010000116.1:0-7978 GCF_049519115.1 Bradyrhizobium sp. | reverse complement strand
GAGGGATAGGGCGCGGTCCTCTTGGCGATCAGGTTTCGTCATGTTTTGAATATGGTACAAAACGTCGTATATAGCAACGTTATTTCCGACAATTCATATCATTTCCGAAATGAGCCGAACGGGCCTTCGACCCCCACAAGCGCGGGCATAGCACTCGGGCCCCCCCATCCTGAGCACTTGGGCGCGGGCGATTCCTTAAGTCTAGCCGCGTGGACCTCCTGTAGTTGAGCGGAATCGGTCTATAACGTCGACAAAGGAAGAGTGATGACCGAAGCCACCGCCGCCAATTTTATTCGCGAATATCTGTCCCGCATGGCGGACATCCGAGGAACTGGAGGCGCAACCAAAGAGACGTCTTATTATTCGGCTCTCGAAAATCTTCTCAATCATTTTGGAAAAACGCCCAAGCCGCAAGTCATTTGCAATGGCCAACTCCGCAATCAAGGTGCGGACAATCCCGACTTCGGCCTCTACACAAAGAGTCAGATACAGGGAGGCGAACCTCGCAAGGGCCAAATTCCAGAGCGTGGGGTCATTGAGGTAAAGGGGGTCGCCGATAGCACCTTGCTCACAGCGAAAAGCGAGCAAGTAACCAAATATTTCGGCTTTTACCGCTTGGTTCTCGTCACAAATTACCGCGAGTTTCGACTAATTGGCGAGAATGCCAACGGCGAACCAACAGAGCTCGATCGATACAGTCTTGCTGCTGACGCAGCTTCTTTTTGGGCTATGACCGCAAAGCCTGGACCAGCCGTGCAACGCCACGGAGTTCATTTCGCCGAATTCTTGCAACGCGTGATGATGATCGCTGCACCCTTGGTAAGAGCCGAGGACATTGCGTGGTTTTCAGTGAAGAAAGGGCAGACCCGTTGCCGCGCGTATGTGCGCGCGAATCATATCGACATCGCTATGATCCAGCCGCAACGCCGCTGCTGGCGGCAGGCCTTCCATCAGCAGGAGCTGGCTCCAACGCGACCGCGAAAAGGCGGTGCGTAACTCGAAAGGAGCTATCAGCTTTTCCATGCGTCCTGCTGCGTAGCGCAGGGTTTCCTCGTCGCCATTGGCAAACATCTGGATGATCCCGGCGTTGCCGAGGAAGGATTCCCAGGATTTTGAGTAGTAGCGCTGGAGCTGCGTGATGTCCTGCAAGACCACCCACAATTTGACACCGAAACCTGGGAAATACGCCGCCGCGCGTTCCATGATCTCCATATGGCCGAGTGTCGCAAACTCTTCCATCATGAACAGGATCGGGGGTCGGGTGCGAGGATAGGGTCCGAGACCTTCCAGCACCGTGCATGTCAGTTGCACGATCAGCCGCATCCATCGCGCATGCTGCTCCATGCGTCCAACCGGCAGACACATAAAAATGGTCGCCGGTTTATCGGCCCTCAGAGTGGAGAGCTTGAAGTCTGAGTGTCGCAAGATTTTGCGTAACGCTATGCTGTCCAGAAAATCCGTCTGAACCGCGGCAGTCGAGAAGATGCTTCCGCGCTCTCCCTGCGGAGTATTCTTAAACCGCCTTCCGATCCCCGCTGGAATGCCGCCAAAGGCCGCGCCCATACTCTCCATGCGATTGAGCAGCCCCTTGAGCGCTTCCGCATTTGCGTCGAAATAGGCCTTCTTATCGTCTTCCGACGCCTCTGCCAGCCGTTGCGCGGCGGCGGCGCGCGCCGCACGGGCGAGTGGTCCATAAGTCAGGCACAAGAGCTCGCGGACGGTTACCAGATGGCGTTCGCTCTTCTCCAATGTCAGGGTCAGCAGAATGAGACCCTTCAGAAGCGCCCTGGCTCCATTGGAGAAGTGCCGGCCATGTCCATCACCATCATCCATTACAAGCGCATTCACGATCGACGTGACATCATCGATCAGGTTGGAACTGTCCACGTCGAGCTCATCTAGCGGATTGAAACTCGCCGAAGGCTGACCGGATTGGCCAAAGGCATCGAGCACATACGAGTTATGACCCAAGGCACGACGAAGGTACGCTAAGCGCGCGAGTTCGCCCTTGGGATCCATGATCAAAGCCGAGCCTGGATAAGAACAAACATTCGGCTCCAACACGGTCGAGGTCTTTCCGGCCCGTGCACCGGCCACCGTCACCATTGGCCTGTCGTCGAGATGGCCCAGGAAATGATCCCCAATTTTACCGAGAATAATTTGGCCCGGCACATAACGGTGCCGCATGAGCTCGTTTGGCGACATCCAGTAATTGACGCGCTCGCGATCTGCCTTAAGGCGCGCCATGAGTACGCCGCGCGGCAATGCCACCTCAAAAAGCTCGCGCGTCCGCCCGTCGAATTGCGGTAATCCCGGTTGTGTTGACGTGTGTGGCTCCGTGGTTCGTGTCGCCCACTTCCTTCGTTCGCTCTTGAAAAAGTCAAACATGATCGCCTCCGTTGCTGACGTCTTTCAATATCCCGAACCGGCGCGGTCGGAGGCGGAGTGTTTGAGAGCTGTCGGTAAAGCCTTGCAGTTGCCGTTGCGAGCGCGTCGCCACGTTTCAGTCGTCCTGTTGCCGCATGCGTTCCCGTCGCGCGGCTCGTGCCGTTGACCGCTCATGTGCCCTTTCCGAGAAGTCCCGCGGGCTTGAATGTTGCGGGTTCTAGGGCCGCCGTCGCCGCGAAGACCGTCAATCGCTTTTCCCCATAACGAAGAGGCGGTTGCGCTGAAGCGCAGACCGCCTTTCGTTCCGGGTCGCCGCAGCGTCGCAGGTTCACGATGGGCCATGAGCTGGGGCATTTTCTGATGCCCTCGCACATACCGGACGAGGAAGGCCGTTTCCTTTGCTCGCAGAGCGACATGGCGCTGCTCAAACCGAAGGAGGGCGACCGCCGCGCGAAGATGGAAGTCGAGGCAAACCGGTTCTCGTCGCTGATCCTGATGCCGCCTCCCGCGCTGAGGACCGAGATCGGCAGGAAGTCGGCGCCGAGTCTCGAACACATGCTTTCGCTCGCGACGAAGTTCGACGTCAGCAAGGACGCGATGGCCCGGGCCTATGCGGAATATCACTCGGAGACAATTGCCTTCGTCGTGGTCCGCGACGGCAAGGTGCTCCGGAATTACCGCAACAAGATCCGGTTTCCCTATATCACGGCGCTCAGTGGCAAGGCCGTACCCGAGAGGTCGTTGTTCTACCGCAAGGGGCTGCAGATAGGGGTACCGAGCGACGTCGATACGCGACTACCCGAAAACTGGATTGACGTTGAGCGCGGCCGTCAGGCCCCAACGATGAGCGAGCAGGTCTATCTTCAGTCCAACGGCTTTGCCCTGATCATGCTTTGGTACGAACCTGCCGACGATCCGGATTACGACGAAGACGGCGAGCGCACGGCCAAGGAACGATTGAAACATCGACAATCGCGGTACTCCTGATCTGGAGGCCGTCACAGGGCTACAAAGGGCCGCCGACCAGCCGGTCTGCCGGCCCTTCATGGCTTCACGGTTACCCGCCCAGGCGAAGAGGGAAGTTTGGCAAGACCATCCTTATCGTCCATCGAAATCTTGGACGCCCCCGCCGTCGCCGTTCTCGCCCGCGTAGGCCGTGCGGCGCTGCCGAGCGGACCGTCCGGCCTCATATCGCGCTTGGGGTCGTTGAAGCGTTGACGAATCCTCGATCGATGGCCGGATCGCGGCGGTGCGGGACCTCGGGCTATCCGGGTGCTGGTTCGCCGCCAGCCGCTTCCGCTCGCTTCGTGGCGGTCTCCCTCAGCTTGAGTATGCGGTTCGCCTCGGCCCGTACCGCAAGGGTCCGCATCGGATCACGGACGAACGCATCGCCAAGACGATATCTTCCGTTCTTCGGAGGGGCCGCGTCACCACCACCTTGGGAAGCGACATGCGTTGCGTATCTCGCTCCATGCCAAGCAGCACGCGTTTTCGGCCCTCGCTCTGCACGGGTCGGTCAGTCATGCGGCGGTTAGAACATATCAAGAACAAAAGAGTCGAGTCCGTCGATGGACGAAACGTGAAAAATGATGCCTGGGCGGTTTCTCGGATGTCGGAACCAAGGGTCCCCGTTCGTCTTGAGTCCGAGCCGTCCCTCTTTCTGGAGTACCGAGTCCATGGCCCCCCGCGCGAACTGGAAAGGCTTTCTGCGTCTTTCGCTCGTCACCTGTCCCGTCGCGCTCTACCCGGCTACGTCGGAGTCCGAGAAGGTCTCGTTCAACCAGCTCAACCGGAAGACCGGCCACCGGATCAAGTACGCAAAGGTGGATGCCGACACCGGCGAGGAGGTGTCCAACGAGGACATCGTCAAGGGCTACAAGGTCGACACCGACACCTTCATCGAGGTGACGAAGGAGGAGCTCGAGAACGTCGCGCTGGAATCGACGCGAACCATCGAGATCGACGAATTCGTCGACCGCAGCGAGATCGACCCGAGGTACCTGATCCGTCCCTACTACCTGGTGCCGGACGGGAAAGTCGGCCACGACGCCTTCGCGGTCATCCGCGAAACCATCCGTGAGATGAACAAGGTCGCGATCGGACGCGTGGTTCTGACCAATCGGGAGCACATCATCGCGCTCGATCCGCTGGACAAGGGCTTAATGGGAACGTTGCTGCGCTATCCCTACGAAGTCCGCTCCGAAAAGGAATATTTCGACGACATCCAGGACGTCAAAGTCACCAAGGACATGCTCGATCTCGCCAGGCACATCGTCAATCAGAGGGCGGGCCATTTCGAGCCGGACAAGTTCGAAGACCAGTACGAAACCGCGCTCCTCGATTTAATCAACCAGAAGCGCGCAGGCAAACCCATCGCCGCGAAAGAGCGGCCGCGCGGCGAGAACGTGGTGGATCTGATGGACGCGCTGCGCAAGAGCATTGGAGGGGGCGCGGCGGCCGCGACAGAGGCGCCGAAGAAGTCAGCCAAGAAGCCGCGCAAGGCGGCGGCCGGTCAGAAGGAAATGCTAATGCCGATCGCGGGCAAGAAACCGGCGAAGGAGATAGTGGCGAAGAAGCCGGCGGCCAAGCCGCAGCGGAAGTCGGCCTAGCGTCCGCGATGGCTTCGCGGAAATCGCAAAGCGCCGGGCTCCTCCTGTTTCGAGGAGGTGCCGCCCATCTGGAAATCCTGCTCGGTCACCCGGGAGGACCATTTTGGCAAAACAAGGATGACGGTGCCTGGAGCATCCCGAAGGGCCTGATCGGCGCCGACGAAGCGCCGCTATCCGCCGCTCGCCGCGAATTCGCCGAAGAAACTGGACACGACCCGGACGGAGACTTCTGGCCGCTCGGCGAGGCGCGGCAGCCGGGTGGCAAGATCGTTCAAGCTTGGGCCGTCGAGGGCGACTGGGATCCCGCACTCATCAGCAGCAATACTTTCGAAGTGGAATGGCCGCCGCGCTCCGGACGCCGTCGGAGTTTTCCGGAGATCGACCGCGCCGCTTGGTTCGGTATCGCCGACGCAAGACGGAAGATCCTAAAGGGACAGACGGTTTTCGTCGATCGATTGCTTGAGAGCGCCATGGCAGTTTGCCGCGACAACCGATAGTACCGGCCCGAAAATGTTCGACTTAACCTTCCTCGGAACCTCGGCCAGCGTCCCGTCCGCCGAACGCAACCATCCGGGCCTCCTAGTGGAAGCCGGGGGCCACCGCATCATGGTCGACTGCGGAGAGGGTACGCAGCGCCAATTACTCCGGAGCGGCGCTGGCTTCAGAAGGCTCGATCGGCTCTTGCTGACGCACAGCCATTTCGACCACGTGCTCGGCATTCCTGGTCTGTTTTCGACGCTGCGGCTGCGGCAAAGCACCGATGTCATGACGATCCACGGCAGCCCGGGGACGCTCGACGTCGTCGTCCGGATGCTCGCCGGACTCTGGGGCGAGGAGCATAGCCGGCCAACTTTTAGGGCATCTCCTACAAAGGGGTCGACGTGGGACGGCCGCGGGGCTGGACAACCAAGTTGATACCCAACTTTCCGAACAAACGCTCCAGGATCGGACGCGCACGCTCCGGATTGCCCATCTGGAACACTGTATAAAGAAAATCGAGTCCATCGACGATGACGTCGGCAATGTCAGCGTCGAGCGGGGGTGAAATTTTGCGGTTTTGGGCGGTCTGCGGGACCAAAAATAATTTTGGTATAACTCGGGAAGGCTGCCGTTCGCGGCTCCTTGTGCCATGGCGTCGATAAACACCGCCGCCTCGAGCGTCACTGCCAAGAGTTCAGAAATGCCTTCGCGGTCTTCAAGTCGGCGGTTTTAAAACCCTCGCTGAAGCGATCGTATACCGATTGCAGAAGGCTGCGCGCCTCGGCGATCCGGCCTTGATCATGCTGCAGGCGCGCAAGGCTTGTGGATGTTCGCAGCTCCCATGACAGGGCGCCTTGCCGGCGCGCCCATTCGAGTGATTGTAAAAAGTGATCTTCGGCTGCCGTCGCGGCCTGCGGTGCACCATCGCGCAGGACGAGTTCGCCCTTGATGCGCAGGAGCTCGGCGACGCACCAGCGCTCCTCGATGCGCTCGGACCGTGCGAGCGCCTCGTCGATTATCGAGAGTGCTTCGGTAGCGTTACCGTCGCGACCGAGGGCGTCTGCCATCTCGGCGCGAAGTGGGGTGAAGAGCAGGCTAAAGGCGTTGTGTGGGACGCTTGCGAAGGCGGCGCGCATAGGCTCCAACCCTGCGCCAATGTCGCCACGCTTGATGAGCAGCACGCTTCCAAAGCATCGACCCACAAGGCCCCACAGCTCCAGCGCGTGCTGGGCCGAAAGCTCCAGGAGCGCCTTCACGTAGCGCTCTGTTAAGGTTAGATCACCGACGAGAAGCGCGACGAGGGCCGACTGAAGCAGGGCATTGGCCAGCGACAGCGGGTGATTGCTGGCGCGAGCATCGACTACAAGGCATTCGATGCTATGCATGGCCTGTTCGGAAAATCCCTGCAGCCAGAGTATTCGTGAGTGATACGTATGCGCCACCATCCGTTGGTCATAGTGAAACCTGCAGATGTGCGATCTTTTGGCGACATAGCGATCCAGCATGCGCTCGATGTGTCGCCGCGCACCTTCCAGGTTGCCCAAGGCAACCTGCACTAGGCCAACCTGGAGGTCGCCGAGTGGGCCATCGGCAGGATCGGTGGTTTTCGCCGCGTAGCTGCAAAATCTTTCGGCCAACGCCAGTGCCGCCCGATAGCGGCCGCCCGTGAAGCAGTCGACATACAAGCCCCAAAGTGCTCGCAGGCGATAATCCGCGTCGTCGAGGGCTTCCGCCATCTCGAGGGCAACTGTCCAGGCTGCTGCCATCTCGGGGCATGAGCCCTTCGTCAGAAAGAGCGCCGCGCCAAGCGCCGCTTGCAATTGCATATTGCGACGTGCGTCTCGGTTCTCGGCCGGGCCGGAAAGCGCCCGCTCGACGCGGCCGCGACATTCCACCATTAGCGACAGGTGCACCCACAGCGGCACCGCAGCCACGGTGAGCGCAGCGCCGACTTCGGCAGCGCCGGTCGGCGAGAAGGCCCAGTCCAAAGCCGCGCGCACCTGTCCGATCTGATGGCCATAGCGCACCAGCCACGCAGCCGTTGGCAACGTGTCCAGCTCTATTTCGGCTCTATCAAAGAGCTCCCGGTAATAGTTGGCGTGGCGTCGTGCCACTTGGTTGAACTCGCCGCTTTCTACGAGCTTCTCGATGGCGTAAGCACGCGTGGTCTCGTGTAGCCGATGGTGTGCGATCGTACTTCCGGCGTCCAAGATAACCAGGGACTTCATGACGAGGTTCGCCAGCGAGCTGGCCACCTCGGATGCGGCGATCTCGCGACCCGCAACCAAGCTCGCCGCTTCTGCCGTAAAGTTGCCGACGAACACGGCAAGGCGCCGCATCACCAAGCGCTCGGGTTCGGGCAGCAACTGATAGCTCCAATCCAGCGTCGCGCGCAGTGTCTGGTGCCGCGGCAGAGCCGTTCGGTGGCCACCGGTCAACATTCCCAGGCGATCGTCCAGGCCTGCGGCGACCTGCTGGAGCCCGAGGGTAACGACGCGCGC
>NZ_JBEKRB010000115.1:0-8059 GCF_049519115.1 Bradyrhizobium sp. | reverse complement strand
ACCCCAGAACCTGCCCATCCAGGTAACCATTATCGCAGGCGCAGGCGGCGGCTCCAACGATGGCGTTGGCGCCATTGCTGCCGGGCAGAAGCCGGCGATCACCGCAACCGTCGCGATCAATGACATCTTTCTGGAGCCTGGTCTGATCGAGCCCCTGGTGGCGGCGGAACTGGCCGAGATTTTCATGTCCGCCCAGAACAAAGACTGGAATCCAGGCTGGAGCGACGGCGAAGCCTTATCGAGGGTATCCGGCCAAATTTTCTATCCAGAGAACGCCTGGCTGTTCGCCACCTGCTCCAGTTGGTACAATGAGGGCACCTATGCGGCGCCAGCCGACTGGGTCGACAACGTCGAGCACACGGAACGAAGCCTAGCGGCAACGTGTGCCTGAAAATGGTGCAACCAGCGGATTGACAGGGTGGAGCAGCGCTGAGAAACTTTCTTTCATTAAATGCCGGTCGAATAATTTCTCGGAGAGAATCCACGGGCTTTGAGCCCAAATGTATTTGAGCCCAAATGTATTGGACACGGGGGGTTCGAAAATGAAGTCTATTCTTTTAGCCGCCGGTTTCATCCTCGCTATCGGTTCGCAGGCATCAGCGGTCACTGTTCTTCCAAACGCAGTATGGACCGGCACCGTGAATACCGACTTTGTCGGACCTCCCGGCAATGCGTGCTGTATCGGGACTCAGACGCCCGTCACCGGGCCAGGTACTATATCGAGCACACCGTTTACGAGCTTCTATGGTGCGTCCGGCATGTCCCAGGTCATCGCCAGCGATGCGCCGCCTTCAATTACTGCGTCATCCGCAATCACCAAAACGGACAGTTTTGGTGAGGAAATAGGGACCGATGCAAGCGCGACCCTGAAGTACTATGTGCAACTCAACGGTCCTGTCGGCTTCACTAACTTATCCGTGACGTCGAATGGTTCGCTGTCGTCCACTGCCGGCTCGTTCAGCAACGAGGCCCTTGTTGTGGGGAATACGACGATCGGAAACCTGCAGTCTGTTGGGGGCGTCTCCTCTATCGGGGGGCAGAGTTTTGGAATCACTGCCGGATTTAATCCGAACGGTTTCGTCATGCAGGACACATTGCAAGTGTTTGCGAACCAACCGATAGAGGTGCTTATGAGCGTTGAAGCCGGCACAAGCGTCAACGCCAATAGTTTATCATCGGCAATGGCGTTTCTAGATCCGTTCTTTTCGGCGGGACCTAACTATACCATATCGATCAGCCCTGGGGTAACCAACGTGGCAGGCGCGGTCCCCGAACCCTCCTCTTGGGCGATGATGTTCCTGGGCTTCTGCGGGCTCGGCTGGCTGGCTTATCGACGACGCACAAGCGACGCGGTGCACTTCGCCTGATCTGCGTTGCGGTGTCACTGAAGCACAGACCGCCAGACCGCCTTCGGCGGACTTTTGCTTTAGGCCGGCTATCCGCTTCGCCCCGGAACTCGCCGTCCTGCCCAGCGGATCGGCCACTATCTCGTATAAGACCGGTGCAGGCGCGGCGATCGCACTCCGCCATCGATCTCACCTCACTTTCATCCCGCCAGAACGGTCCGGGCGTGCTGCTGCTGCTTGCTAAGTTCGCAGCGATCCGAGGCGGCGGCCCCCGCATTCGCTTCCAAGCCAGGATGAAATCGGCCTCATCGAAATCTACGAAACGAACCCAATCTTTCCTACCGCCCTTGTCGTTACCTGCGAGCGGCCAGTGCCGCGAAGCCCTCACCCGTGTCGGCAAGGACAGCGGCAGCCTGCTTTGCTGCTTCGCAATTTACTGATTTTCGCTCCACCATTCCGGCCGCCGGACCTTGTGAGGTATGCGAGTGGCCATCCGCTGATCGTCGGGACGCCGTCACAGCGAAGCCTGTTGCAAAAGCTATTTGAGATTGGTCCGAAACACGAAACACGCTCCCATGAGCCGTCGCCCGTCGGTCGCTCGCCGCAATCAGGCGGTGCGGCCCGAGCTGAAAAGATCACGCCGACGAGCGACCGCAGCGTCCGCCGATGGTGCAATGTCAATGGTTGGTTTATGTTCGTCTTCGCTGAAGGGTGAGCGGCGGGAAATCTTCGTTTTGTTCGTTGCGCCGAATCCCGCGCCGTCGGCCCTGTCGTTTCCGACAGCCCCCGGCATTTTTGCTGCGAAGCCAGCTATGGCAATAGGAGGCCAGTTTCAGGTGCGGCCCCTCTCATGTTCGGTCGCCTGCTTTGGCCTTGTCAACACCTGCCGACCTAACATCGGCAAATGTCCGCCGGTCAAAGAAGACCGGAAGTCGCCAGGCTATGGGCAAAGCGACACGAAATAACCCGCAGCGGATGATTCATAAGTTCGAGAGAATGTCCGTCAAAGCCGAGTGTTCAGGGGGCGCCCGAAAAACCGACGGTATTAGCATGCGTAACATCATACTAACGAAATACGCCAGTTGCATTGCAACAAGACTAAACAAGAACAACCAGAGACCCGCCCCAAAACCGCTCCTCTGTGCAGATATGCAACCGGTACAATGAGTAAAAATGCTGCAGGAATTAGGAGATAAAAGCGCTCAAAACGACTTATAAAAATTCCAGCAAGACCACTGGCTATGATCACATAGAACACCGCAGTCCCCCTCTTCGACGAACAAAACGTTCTCGTCGGCTTGTGCTCGAACCTACCTCAGCATTCTCTTGAGTCCCATCATTGCGGGCATGTTGTAGCCAACGACGAGATACCCAATCGCAGACGGGCTTCGGACGCCGAGCTTGGTCAGCAACTTGACCGCGTGTTGCAGCTTTGAAGGCAAGCACTGTGGGGCGGCTGACACTGCTGACAAGGTTGACGGACGCATTGTTTAAGACACTGATACACTGTCTCATCGCATTGGTTGCGGCAGGATATCGCAGCGCTGGCATTGCACGCTGCTAGGCGGTACTTTTGAGCCGTCATCGGAGTCAACGGCTCGGCGCTAAGAGCGTAAAAATTCGATAGCACCAGAAAACTTGCAACGATAAACCTCATCATATCCTCCCGAGGCTGCACAATTGGTTGCGATGGCCAGCGGCCGAGATTGTCGGTGGACCTAGGGCGACAATACGGCGAGCAAAAGACGAATTTGGGACTGCTGGTGCCATCTTCGCCGCTTCCATCTCGCCGGCGGCGATGCTACGAGCGCGTTTGGGCGGCGGCGATCAAGGTGAGACGTTAGCGACAATCAGGATGAGACTGCGCCGATGGGGGCGGACCGAAGGGAGGGCGTCGCCCGACCGAAGGACCGTCCCCATCGGCGTCGCGCTTTTCGGACCGGTCTGGCGGCCGGGTGCGGCTGGTGCAAGCTGTTGATTCATCTCGACAAGAGGGAATCGACGCCTTGCGTGGCCTTCACATCACCGACCACCAGATGAGGCTGTACATGAACTACCGACTGACATTGTCCCCCGAGGCCGCTGCGGCCAAGGCGGGGTTCTCGAATCCGAAGCGAGCGCGTATCGGATCGAGGACGATTTGCGCCTGCCATCGCGGAAGAAGGTGCCGAGTGGCCGGCGACGGTCAGATCCGCTCGCGCCCTATTGCTCAGGTGCTTCACACCAAGCCGTGAACGGTTCTACGCTTGCGACGATGCGCCAGAAGACCCAAGCCGGCAAGGCCAATCAACAGCATCGCCCAGGTCGAAGGTTCGGGCACAGGTGACACATTCTCGCTCACCAAACTGAAGGGGCTGCCGAGGGTATCACCGGAGCCAAGGTTGAACAGGTTAATGAGGTCACCTTTGGTGTCGACTAACTCGACACCTTCGGGGTCAAAATACCCGGGGAGCCCCGGTACGATGGTTGCGGGGGTGTAGTAGAGAATGTTGTCATACGGGAAACCCACGTTGGGATCATTCAGCTTATCCAAGCTGCTGGCTGAAGTGTAAGACGAGGATGGTCCATTAACAGATACCATACCGTTGGCTGTGCTCAGCACGGTATAGCCAGCGACGTTATAGCCAGCGACGATATGGGTCTCGTTCGCCGTAATAAACTGACCAGTCAGAGTTATCGTTATAGGACTGCTGTTGTCTGAAAAGACAAATTGATAGTTGAAAACACAGTCCGAGCCGCAGATGAGCGCGTTCGCGCCACGAGGCGCCATCAGCAAGCCAACAACGAGAACGCAAAAGACAAAGCGTTTCATTGCGCCGCTCCCCGCACGTTAAGCTCAAGTGCTATCTAAAGAATCTGATTCGCCGTCATTGAGTCAAGTCGGTTGTCCTTTCGAGCTTGCCTCAAGGTGCGGAATGCCCCTACGCTCTCAAAGTCTCTAAATATAGGCGATTAATTGTGCTGAGCCGCGCACGAATGACGGTGGGCCTGCTTTTGACGAGCGAGGGGATTAGGATCTTCGGAAACGGAAGCTGTTCAGATACAAATAGATCACGGGTGTGGAATAGAGCGTCAGTGCTTGGCTCAGGACAAGCCCACCTATAATTGAAATCCCGAGCGGTTGGCGCAGCTCGCTTCCCTCGCCAAAGCTAAACGCGAGCGGGAAAGCTCCAAGAACAGCAGCCATGGTCGTCATCATAATTGGACGGAAACGAAGTAAGCAGGCTTCACGGATGGCGTCTATCGAGCTCAAGCCCCGCTTGCGTTCTGCCTCGAGTGCGAAATCAATCATCATTATGGCGTTCTTCACGACAATGCCCATTAGCAGAATGACGCCGATCAGCGCCATGACGCTGAACTCTGTGTCAAACGCCATCAGGGTCAATAGCGCACCCACGCCCGCGGACGGCAGCGTGGACAGGACGGTCAGCGGATGAATATAGCTTTCGTAGAGCACGCCGAGCACGATGTAGATCGTCACTAACGCCGCGACAATCAGGTAGGGCTGCTTGGCCAACGAATCCAGGAAAGCCTTCGCGGTGCCTTGGAAGCTGCCCCGAATGGTCGCCGGCACACCGATACGGTTCATCACGGCTTCGATGGTGGCAACGGCCGTGCTCAGCGAAACGTGAGGCAAAAGATTGAAAGATATTGTTGTCGCCGCTAGCAGCCCCTGATGATTGACCGAAAGCAGCGCAGCACCCTCGGTGAAACTTGCGACCGCAGAGAGCGGGATCATCGTCTCCGGGCTTGTGCTAACCGCAGAGCCGGTGGAGACCACGCCGTTACCGGTCTGGCCAATCGAGTTGTTCGCGAGATTCCGCGCGGCCTGCGCATTTGCAGCCACGGCGACCATCGTGGTCGCCTGCGACACTACGGTGCCCGCGACCGCATTTGTCGCCTGCGACCCGCTGACCGACGCACCTGACGTCGAGATATAGACGTCCCTCAGAGTCTCTGGGTTCTGCCAGAAGCGCGGTGCCACCTCCATAATGACGTGGTACTGACTGCGGTCGAGATAGATCGTTGAAACCTGGCGCTGACCAAATGCATCGTATAGCGTGTTGTCGATTTGGCCTACGGTGATGCCGAGCCGAGCGGCGGCGTCACGGTCGATTGCAAGTCTGAACTCCAGAGCCCCGTTTTTCAGATCGCTGTTGACCTCGGCCAGCGTCGACTCGCGCTGCAGGGCAGCGACGATCTTCTGCGACCATTCGATGAGCTCGTCCAGCGATGGTCCCTGCAGAGTATATTGATATCGGGCGTTGCTGGCACGTCCGCCTACGCTGATGTCCTGCATGCCTCCAACAAAAGCAGTTGCTCCTGGGACGACAAGCAACTCGCGCCGCAGCCGAGTGGTTACGGCGTCGACGCCGACCTTGCGCTTACTGAGTGGATACAGCGAGGCGAAGCCGAAACCGGCATTCTTCTGGTCGCCGATGAAACCAACCGCCGTCTCGACAGCGGGGTCATTCTTGATAATTGAGAGGCACTGCGCCAGCTTTTCCTGCATAAATTGAAACGAGGTGCCTTGATCGGCTTCGATGAATACAAACACGCGGCCGGTGTCCTGCTGCGGGAAGAAGCCTTTTGGAATGACGTCGTACAGATAGAAATTGAGACCCAGAACCGCCGCTTGGGCGAGTATCATCAAGCGCGAATTTTCGAGCGTGGATGTTAGTGTCCTCTCATAAAAGCGAAGCATCATTTCGAAGAGATGCTCGCTCGCGCGGTACAATTTGCCGTAATCCCCGGCTCTTTTCCGGAGCAGAACGGCACACATCATCGGCGTGTTAGTAAACGCCATTGCAAGCGATATGAGGATCGAAATGGAAATCACCATCGCGAATTCGCGAAATACCCGGCCGACGATATCCCCCATCAACAGGATAGGGATGAATACAGCGATCAGCGAGATGCTCATTGAAAGCACGGTTAAGCTGACTTCGTTGGCGCCCTTAAGAGCCGACTCAAACGGCGCCATCCCAAGCTCGATGTAGCGGCTGATGTTTTCCACTACAACGATTGCATCATCGACCAAGAATCCGGTCGCCACGGTTAGTGCCGTCAATGAGATAGTGTCGAGGCTATAGCCGAACAGGTACATTATTGCGAACGTTCCGATCAGCGATACCGACACCGCAATGAGCGGAATCAACGTAGCCCGCGCGTTTCTCAGAAAGATAAATACGACGAATATCACAAGGAGTACCGCGATAATCAGGGTCCTCTCGACCTCCTGTAAGGAAGTTCGAATCGTGGTCGAGCTATCGAGTGCGATTCCGAGATCAATGGACGCCGAAACCGACGCCCTGAGAAGGGGAAGCAACGCCTTCACTGAGTCCACGGTCGAAACAATGTTTGCGCCCGGCTGCCGGTACAAGATGATGACCACCGCCGGCTTACCGTTTGCAAGTCCTGCATTGCGGACGTTTTCAACCCCGTCAGTGACCTCACCGACATCGGATAGACGGACGGGAGCGCCGTTTCGATAGGCGAGAATAAGCGATTTGTAAGCGTCGGGATTGCTGGCCTGGTCGTTGGAATAAATCTGGTAGCGCTTGTCTCGGACTTCGATGCCACCCTTAGGACTGTGCGCATTGGTGCTTGATAGCGCCGCGCGAACGTCCTCCAAGCCGATCCCGTATTTGTAGAGAGCCTGCGGAATCAAATCGACGCGCACCGCCGGCAGCGAGCTGCCGCCGAGCTCGACTTGGCCGACGCCCTCCACCTGAGCGAGTTTCTGCGCGAGCGTGGTCGAGGCGGCATCGTAGAGATTGCTGCGGCTGGCCGTATCCGAGGTGAGCGTTAAGATCAGGATCGGCGCATCGGCTGGGTTGACTTTGTGGTAGGTCGGATTGGTCCGCAGGCTGGTTGGCAGGTCAGCACGAGCACCGTTTATCGCGGCCTGCACGTCCCGTGCCGCACCGTTAATGTCCCGATCCAAGCCGAACTGCATGACAATGCGCGTCCACCCGATCGTACTTACTGAAGTCATCTCGGCTACATTCGCGATCTGGGTGAGATGGCGCTCAAGGGGACTTGCGACTGTCGCGGCCATATCCTGCGCACTCGCTCCTGGCAGCTTCGCTTCGATCGAGATGGTGGGGAAATCGACCTGGGGCAGCGGAGAGACGGGCAGCTTGAAGAACGCGACCGCGCCGGCCGCTGCTAAACCAAAAGTCAACAGCGTCGTGGCGACCGGCCGCAAAATGAAAAATGATAAAGGCACGGTCATGCCCGGCATTTAGGATGTCCTTGAACTTTCGGCCATTGTAAGCGGCATCACTGTTGAGTTCCGGTGACCAATATCGTTTGTGCGTAAACCTGTATGCCGAGGGATACTCCTAAGGACGGTTTTCCAATCACGCTTGATCCCGGAAGGTAGGCGCCTGACCGACGCTCCTAGTCTGCGCCGTCACGACCGGCGCCACAAGGTGCGGTGGACCGATGCAACGACAAACATCGACGTTGGCCTATACGCTAACGTCCGGCCACCCCGACCGCGTGCGCTGGTTGCGCTGATCGCACTGCTTCCGCCTTGGACGACCCGATGACGTCAAGATTTTTGCCTCCAAAAACGCGAGGTTGCGACAACACCGACGCAACACTGCTGCGAAAAGGCCAACGACGACGCGCCTTCGCCATTCCAAGTGTTTCTCACCGACAAACAAAAGTCCCGGGACCCGGCGCGCAGCCGTCGGCCGAAGAGC
>NZ_JBEKRB010000114.1:0-8273 GCF_049519115.1 Bradyrhizobium sp. | reverse complement strand
TCGAGCACGCATACCGCGCCGTCGAGGACGCGCAGCGAACGCTCGACCTCGATCGTGAAATCGACGTGGCCGGGGGTGTCGATGATGTTCAGACGCTTGCCGTCCCAGAACGCAGTCGTGGCAGCCGACGTGATGGTGATGCCGCGCTCCTGCTCCTGCTCCATCCAATCCATCGTCGCGGCACCTTCGTGCACTTCGCCGATCTTGTGGCTCTTGCCGGTGTAATAAAGGATGCGCTCGGTGGTCGTGGTCTTGCCGGCATCGATATGCGCCATGATACCGAAGTTACGGTAGTCCTCTATGGCATGAACGCGGGGCATGGGCTGTTCCTTAAATCCTGACGACGTTTCGCCGTTACCAGCGATAGTGCGAGAAGGCGCGGTTGGCTTCCGCCATCCGGTGCACGTCTTCACGCTTCTTGACGGCGTTCCCCCGATTATTCGACGCATCGAGCAGTTCGGCCGAAAGCCGCTCCGTCATCGTCTTTTCATTGCGCTCGCGCGCAGCTGTGATCAGCCAGCGAATTCCCAACGCCTGCCGGCGGACCGAACGAACCTCGACAGGCACCTGATAGGTGGCGCCGCCGACGCGGCGCGAGCGGACCTCGATGGTCGGCATCACGTTTTCCAGCGCCTGCTCGAACACCGTCAGCGGGCTCTGCTTGGTCTTGGCCTCGATCATGCCGAGCGCACCGTAGACGATGCCTTCGGCGACCGACTTCTTCCCGGCGTACATCACCGAGTTCATGAACTTCGTAATGATGATGTTTCCGAACTTGGGATCCGGAAGCACTTCACGTTTTTCAGCGGAATGGCGGCGCGACATCTAATCTGTTCCCGATTACTTCGGACGCTTGGCGCCGTACTTCGAACGGCGCTGCTTACGGTTCTTGACGCCCTGCGTATCGAGGACGCCGCGGAGAATGTGGTAGCGCACGCCGGGCAAATCCTTGACGCGGCCGCCGCGGATCATAACCACGGAGTGTTCCTGAAGATTGTGGCCTTCGCCCGGGATGTAGCCGATGACCTCGAAGCCGTTGGTCAGGCGCACCTTGGCGACCTTGCGGAGCGCGGAGTTCGGCTTCTTCGGCGTCGTGGTGTAGACGCGCGTGCAGACGCCACGCTTCTGCGGCGACTGCTGCAGCGCCGGCACCTTCTTGCGCGACTTCTGTACGACGCGCGGACTTGCGATCAGCTGGTTGATCGTCGGCATGTCAGCCTTCACCCTTCAGTTCGCACGAAACCGAAAACGGTCTCGCAAAATTCGTTCCGGACCTTCGAAGGGTCCCACGCTGTTGCCCTGCGTGAAAAACATCCGCGCAAAGCGAAATCGCGCCAACCGCTCATCGCTGAGCAGAAAGCGCTTCGACGCCACAGAGGACCGCAAGCTTTTGATCAATCGGCATCAGCCGACCGAACTGGACCTGAGGTCATGCACCCGATCGATTCCGAGGGAACTTGCCCACGAAAACCGAGATCGATACGGCAGTGACTAGCTATATTCGACAGCGTCTGAGCGACATTCGTCGAGGTTGGTGCCCGTCTCGACCGCCTCAAATAAGAGAGGCCGAAAGGGTGATCCGTTCCGACGCAAGCGAAGCTCACCGCCTGTCGTTAAGTGCGCGGGTTCTATCGGCGCGAGCCTCCTAAGTCAAGGCGAAACAACAGGTGAAATGCCTTGAAGAAGCGCCTCTGCGAGTGAGGGAAATCGCGCCGTGCCCCCTGCTCCGTTGGCGTCTTAATTAAGTTGCCGTCAGCCTCGGAACAAGACTCCGCCCCATTTCTATCCGGATATTAATCATCAAATCGACATCTGAAGATTGTCGTCTCGTTCACCTACAATCTAAGCAGCCGCCGGGGCGGAGATTTGCCGATTCTCAGTCCTCGTCGTCATCTTTCTCGGCCGCAGCCGCATGCGGCTTGAGGCTCTGGTCGTCCCAGAGCTGGCGATACATGCCGTTTTTCGCGAGCAGCTCGGTATGAGAGCCGCGCTCGATCGCCCTGCCGCCGGAGATCACGATGATCTCGTCCATATCGACCACGGAGGTGAGACGGTGGGTCGAAAACAGCATGGTTCGGCCCTTGGCGAGCTTCATCAGCGTCTTGTTGATGGCGGCTTCCGTGGTCTGGTCGAGCGCCGACGTCGCCTCATCCAGCAGAAGGATCGACGGGTTGCGCACAATCGCCCGCGCGATCGCGATGCGCTGGCGCTGGCCGCCCGACAAAGTGTCGCCGCGCTCGCCGACCGGCGTGTCGTATTTCTGCGGAAGGCTCATGATGTAGCGGTGGATTTCGGCCTTGCGGGCCGCCTCCTCGACTTCCTTGTCGGTCGCGCTTTCCTTGCCGAGGCGGATGTTCTCACGGATCGACATGTTGAACAGCATGTTTTCCTGGAACACCACCGCCATGCTCTGCCGCAGGGATTCGCGCGTCACTTTGCGGATATCGACGCCATCGATGGTCACGCGTCCCTCGTCCGGAACATAAAGACGCAAGATCAGGTTGAGCAGCGTGCTTTTGCCGGAGCCGCTTGGGCCGACGATGGCGATGGTCTTGCCGACATCGAGCTTGAGGCTGAGGTTATCGAGAACCGGCGTCTGACTGCCTTCATATTGGAAGGTCACGCGCTCGAAGGAAATGTCGTGGCTGATGCGCGGCAAATCGGGCGCGCCTGGGCGATCCCCGCCGCGGGTCGGCTCATCCAGCAATTCCTGAATATGACGCACGGCAGCCGCCGACGAGATCGACACCGGAATGAAATGCATGATGTGCGCGATGTTGTAGGACACTTCCCAGAATGCGCTCTCGAACGTCACGAAGGTTCCGATGGTGATCTGGCCCTTGGTGGCGAGGTAGGCGCCGATCGCGAGCACCACGAGGTGCAGCAACAGGACCGAGATGGTGACGGTGCGCTCGACCATGGTTGAAAGAAACATCGCCGACGCAATTTTGCGCCGTGCGTCGTCGTTGCGCATCGTAAACCAGCCGAGCGTCCTGCGCTGGAGCATGAAGGCCTTGACCACCGCTTGCGTGGCGACGTTTTCCTGCACCATGCCGAGCAGCGTCGACTCATTGAGCTTCTGCTCGTAATTGGCCTGCACCGCCTTGGGCGTCAGGATGCGCGGACCGATCAGCGTGATCGGAAACACCAGAAGCGAAATCGCAGCGAGCTGCCAGTTCAGAAACAGCATCAGGATGATGCCGGCGATCAGTTCGAAGAACGGCAGCGCGGCGGTGTTGGCGAAGCCCTTGATCGTCCCTTCAATGGCCGACATGTCGACCGAAAACCGCGACAGGATTTCGCCGCGCTTGGTGCGCGCGAAAAAGGCTGCGGGCAGGCTCTGGACGTGTTCGAACAACCGCGTCCGCACATCCGAAATCAGCGAAGCCGCCAGCGTGGCGTCCCACCGCTCGTACCAGACCGCGACAATCGAAGTAACGATGCCGGCCACCGCCAGCACCGAGAGGATCTTGATCAGCGCCTCGAAATCTTCCTCACCGAGCGCATCGTCGATCAGAAACTTCAGGCTCAGCGGCATGATCACATTGAACAGCGTCTCGACCAGGACGCCGATGCTGACAAGCGCGAGGATTTTCTTGTAGTTTTTCAGGAAAGGTTTGATGAAAGCGTAGATCGTCGCGAGCGCACCGGCGGCTTCCTTGGCGGTGTAGACAACGAGTTCCTCGTCGTCATCGTCCTCGTCGAGCTCGAGTTCGTCTTCCTCATCCTCTTCATCGCCGTCTTCGACGGACAATGCCTTATCACCGGCTAACCGGCCGCCGGCGCCGGCAAGCTTCTTTTCAACTTCCAGCGCATCGGAAGCGCCCGCGGACGCTGCGGCAGGTTCACCTGACGGGGAAGACCTGGAAGCCATGAAACCAACCGAAGCTGCACGGCCGGCATGACCGCAAAAGAATGAAGGGAATGTGCTGCGCGCTCTACCCTATGCGATCGGCGCGCATTCGGCAAAAAAATTGGTGCAGGTAACCTTACGGCTTGTGCCGGCTTTTTCGAAATGCATTGCAACACGCGCCGTCGCGAAAGCGTCGCTTGCGGTGCAGCGACCCCAGATCAGCCGCACTACTCGTCGTCTTCGACCTTGTCGAAGAACGAATAACGCAAGGAGTCGGAATCGGCATACCACTGACCGGGCCCCTTGTTGGCTGCGAGCGTCGCCGCCCACACCGCGTCGGTGCAGTCGTGGCGATGCATCGAAAGATCGAAACCGTTGCCGAAGAACAATTCCGACCATTCCCACCAAGTGCCGAGCTTCTTGACCCCGCGCAACAAATCGTAACGATCGATCAAGGCCGCCGGCATGTCCGATGTCACCGAGCCGAACACCAGACCGGTCTTGACGACGCGATTGAGTTCGCGAATGGCCGTCGCAACGCGCTTCTCAGTGACATGGCAAAGGCTGGTCTCGAACACGAAATCGAATTCGCCGTCTCTGAACGACAGATCGACGATCGATCCGAGCTTGTTGAACTTTTTCAGTTCCTTCGGCGTCCTGGCGTGGATCGCGCGGCTGTTCTCGACGCCCCAGGCATCAATCCCCTGTGCCCGCAGCGCACCAACAAGTTCGCCGCTGGCCGAGCCCGCGATCAACAGCTTGTAGCCCTTCGCCCTGTTCCAGACGATCTTGATGAGACCCATCAGGAAAGCGGGATCGGTGAACTGGCTCCAGACCTCGCGATACGGACCAAGCCCGCGATAGTTCTCGAAATAGTCGCGATCGATCTTGTCCGACAGCGGCTGACCATTCGCGCCGTGCGCGCGGCGCAGCCGCATCATCTCGGTCAGGATGATATCGGTCGCCGCATCGGAAGAATCGAGCAAGCCATTCAGCGTGGAATCGAACAGATAATCGCCGACCAGAACCAGGCCTGGATGCTGCTTGGGGTCCGGCCGGTGATTGGTCATGACGTCGCGCGCCGGCATGCCGCCTGGCAATGCGTTGACCGACGACAGCCAGCGATGGATCTTGCCCTCGACAAAATGCGCGCGCGCATCGCCGAGCGAAGCCGGCAACGATTTGAGCGCGGCATCGATCAGCGCCTTGTCGTCGAGATTGGCGAAAGCGAGCGCGTCGGAACCGGCGATCAGCCAGTTCAGCACGCCGTGACGGCCGACGTCGTGGCGGGAGCCTTCGTTGTAGACGCAGCAGCCGCCGAAGGCTTCCGACATGAACCAGGAGCCCGGGATCTTGTCGTCCCAGAACGGCGAATCGAACAGGATCGAAACCCGCAAATAGTGCGCGGGCCGATCGAAATAAGCGACGTGGTTGACCATCGATTGGCGCAGGCCTTCGCCGTCCCAGCCCATGGTGGCAAGCCATGAATGCGGCAGGCACATCAGCACGAGATCGAAATCCCGCGTTTCGGGGCCCTTGCCGTTCATCATGTTGAGCTGGTAGCGGCCGGCCGCCGTCTTGCCGACCTTGAGAACGCGATGATTGAGCTGGATATCGGCATCGACCTCCGACTGAAGGCATTCGATCAACTGCTCGTTTCCGTTCTGGATCGAATAAAGGCCGATATAGCCGTCGACATCCATCACGAAATTCTTCAGCGCATTGAGGCCGTTGGTGTTGTGGCTCTCGGTCGCAATATCCGAGCGCGCCATCACCTTGAAGAAACGCTTGGCGGTGGCGTCATCGACCTCGCGGTCGAGCAGCTCTTCCGCTGTGATGTAGGCCCAGGGATGTTCGTTATCGTGGGCACCGACGCCTTCGTAATACTCGATCGGCGACACCATCTGGCTGCAACGCTTGCGGAACGCTTCGATGGCATCGGCCGTCTTGGCTCCGTATTTACGGCGCATGCCCGGCACGTCGTTGAGAAGTTCGCCGTCGAGCAGAACCTGTTCGGCATCCATCTGGATCGTTTGCAGGCCGAAATGCTGGATCAGCTCCCGCAAGGGATCGGGGCCGGTCATCGAGTAATCGTAGATTTCGGCGACGCCGGCTTCGTAGATCGCGGGCGCAGAATCGAACCGGCCGGTGAGGACCTTGCCTCCCAGCCGATCGGACGCTTCAAAAATCGTGACGCGGCAAAGGTCGCCCAGTTTCTTCTTCAGGTACCACGCGCTCATCAGGCCGCCGGGCCCGCCGCCAACAATAGCTAAATCCAACATCTGTTTCCGGTATTTCCGACCCCCGCCGTCGCCCGGCCGCCTACCCCAAAGGCGCCGGACTAAGTTACTTGAGATGAAGCGCTTTTTTCCCTGAAGGGAAGATGAACGAACCCCTTTCATTGAAGCAGAATAGTCAAAAAATAGCAAAAAAGACCGGCTTTCGCCGGTCTTTCCGTGGTTTTGCGGGTGTTTGAGACCTATTCGGCCGGGGGCAACGCCAACGGCTCGACTTCCGGCGCCGCCGGCACGATCGCCGCCTGCTTCTCGCGCTCGTCGAGAATCAGCTTGTCGCGCTTCGTGGCGACTTCGCGAATCTTCGCCATCGAGGCGCCGGTACCGGCCGGGATCAGACGGCCGACAATGACGTTCTCCTTGAGGCCTTCCAGCGGGTCCACCTTGCCGTTGACGGCGGCTTCGGTGAGCACGCGGGTGGTCTCCTGGAACGAGGCCGCCGAGAAGAACGAGCGGGTCTGCAAGCTCGCCTTGGTGATGCCGAGCAGAACCGGCGTTCCCGTAGCAATCTTCTTGCCCTCTTCCTTGGCCTTGGCGTTGAGCTGGTCGAACTCGATCTTGTCGATCTGTTCGCCCGAGATCATGTCGGTTTCGCCCTGGTCGGTGATTTCCACCTTCTGGAGCATCTGACGGACAATCACCTCGATGTGCTTGTCGTTGATAAGCACGCCTTGCAGCCGGTAGACCTCCTGGATTTCGTTGACCAGATAGGCGGCGAGTTCCTCGATGCCCTTGATCGCCAGGATGTCGTGCGGGGCAGGATTGCCCTCGACGATGAAATCGCCCTTTTCGACGATGTCGCCGTCCTGCAGGTGGATGTGCTTGCCCTTCGGGATCAGGTACTCACGCGTCTCCTCGCTCTTGTCCATCGGCTCGATCGAGATGCGGCGCTTGTTCTTGTAGTCCCGGCCGAAGCGGATGGTGCCGGCGATCTCGGCGATGATCGCCGCATCCTTCGGCTTGCGGGCTTCGAACAGTTCGGCAACGCGCGGCAGACCGCCCGTGATGTCGCGGGTCTTGGCGCTTTCGGTCGAGATACGCGCGAGGATATCGCCCGGCTTGACCTTGCCGCCGACGTCGACCGACAGAATGGCGTCAACCGAAAGCATGTAGCGGGCATCGCCGCCACGCGCCAGCTTGAGGATCTTGCCATCCTTGCCCTTGACGACGATCGCCGGACGAAGATCGGCCCCGCCACGCGTCGAGCGCCAGTCGATGACGACACGCTTGGCGATACCGGTGGATTCGTCGAGCGTTTCCGAGATCGACTGACCCTCGACCAGATCCTCAAATCCGATCGTGCCTTCGACTTCGGTCAGCACCGGGCGGGTATAGGGATCCCACTCGGCGATACGCTGGCCGCGCTTGATGGTGTCGCCTTCGTCGACATGCATGCGCGCACCGTACTGAATACGGTGGGTCGCACGCTCCGTGCCGTCGGCATCCGAGATCGCAACGACCATGTTGCGGACCATCGCGACCAGGTGGCCTTCGCTGTTCTTGGCGATCGCCTTGTTCTTGATCGTGACCTTGCCGTCGAAGTTCGATTCAACGAACGACTGTTCGTTGATCTGAGCCGCACCACCGATGTGGAAGGTGCGCATCGTCAGCTGGGTACCGGGTTCGCCGATCGACTGCGCCGCAATGACGCCGACTGCTTCGCCATGGTTGACCGGCGTGCCGCGGGCCAGATCGCGGCCGTAGCACTTGCCGCAGATGCCGTTGACGAGTTCGCAAGTCAGGGCCGAGCGGATCTTCACCTCCTGGATGCCAGCTTGCTGGATGGCGTCGACGTGAGTCTCCTCCATCAGCGTTCCGCGCTTGACCACGACCTTGTTGGTCGCGGGATCGCGCAGATCCTCACCCGTGGTGCGGCCGAGGATGCGCGACGCCAGCGAGGCAACGACCGTGCCGGCATCGATGATGGCGCGCATCTTGATGCCGAGTTTGGTGCCGCAATCGTCCTGCGTGATGATGCAGTCCTGTGCCACGTCGACGAGACGACGGGTCAGGTAGCCGGAGTTCGCGGTCTTCAACGCGGTGTCCGCGAGGCCCTTGCGGGCGCCGTGGGTCGAGTTGAAGTATTCGAGCACCGACAGGCCTTCCTTGAAGTTGGAAATGATCGG
>NZ_JBEKRB010000113.1:0-8295 GCF_049519115.1 Bradyrhizobium sp. | reverse complement strand
AGATGCGTGCGTATTCCCATCAAGGCCACGGCCCGCGAGCCGATCAAACAGGCCGGATACATATCAGCGACTTCCGCAACCCACGCACAATCTCTCTTGCGAAAAGCAGCCGGTCCATACATAAGTGCCAGTCAGCGGCAACACGTCCCTTGCCGAGACATTCCTTGCCTGGGCTCCCATTCCGGCCGGCGCAAAGTTGGGTCGGACTCGGCGAACATTGGCACCTTCTGCGTGAAGCTGACGAACGGCGATTGCGTCACGTTTGATCGAGTCGTCTTGCGCAAAATATGCCCGAGGATGGCTTCATATGCCTACGTTGCCGCGCGACCAGCTATCCAAGCTGCGCTGCCAACTGCCGCAAAGAACATCACAGCCATCCAATTCTCGGGATCTGGAAGCATGTTTGTAGCGATTGCCACCGCAATCGTAGCTGCTGCGATCTCAGACACCACAGCTATCACCATACAGCATATGAAAAGCACCTCGCGGAGAAAGGCTTTCATTTCCCATTCGTCTTCAGCCCGATCTCGACCAGGCGGCGGGGTTCCTCACGTGGTCTTTCCGTTCTCACTGCCATTTTCAACGATTTGCTGTTCGCGCTCATGGAGCCGCTCCACTATCGCCGTTCGCCTTGGTATCAGCGCGGCCTCATCTGCGAGGCGTTGCCCAAGGTCACCGTGATATTGTTGCACGACGTCGAGGACCGCTTCCTTGGCGAGCTTTCGATGGTACTCGGCAAGTAGCATGTGCATAGCTGCGAGCTGTTCATCGGTCATGGATCGCACCTTGGCCGTTGATGCTCAAATTATACAGCATCACGGAAGGGCGGTCCTGCCAAAAGTGAGGCCCGGATCGCGTAGGTTTTGTCGGCACTGGCGCAATAGCACGGCCCCGCCATTGTGAGATCAGTGGGGGGTGACGGGGCCGTGCCTCGGGCCGACTTGGGGGGCGCGGCCCGATCCGAAACTGCTGGCGGCGAACCTAGTCGATGGGCACGAGTCGTTCGTGCCACTGCGCTGCGAGGCCCTTAATCTGCTCAAAATTCAGGATCGCCGGATCGCCTTCGCGAACGATGGTCGCTCGCTTGCGCTCTTTGAGTGGCATGGTTATCGCTCGGGAGATCGCCGAGCGCAGCTTCATCGTGCCATGATCAGTCAGGGTGACTAACTCTTCGGGGTCAAAGGCCATTGTGGCATGCCTATGCTGAGGCTGGCCCGCAAGCCAGCATACACACCCCCGATGCCCGCTTCTAGATAAGCCAACTTAGGTTAAGAGCTCGTTTATCGCGATGAGCCATCACGCCGCCGGCTGATGTTCCTGTCGGCACCACAAGCGGCAATCTTCAGCGCGTTATCAACGTCTATTCGGAGATGCGGGAATTGATGGAGTCATGAGCACAACCCAATCCGAGTCGGATCGCGTTGTCGCCCATCGGATGTCTCCGCTGGTTGCTGAGAATCGCGGCGCCCACACGCTATCGCGGGTGACCTTCATGGGAGAAGGCGAACACACCCGCGGTAAGCCGGAACAGGCGACGCCTCAGGCCGGGAGAGCGCCGATAGATGATGAAGGCAGGTATCGCCAAATTTAGCGCGAACCAGATGCCCAATATCGTTAGCAGGACCGTCATGGCCATTTAACGGTCGGACGGGTCCAGTAGTTCCATGGGGAACCGAGGCGCCAGGGCTCGCAGGATGCGAGTGTGCAGTGCACAATCTTCAATCGGCCCAAATCAGCTGCTGGAACTGTTCATTCTGAGCGTGGGGCCAATCCAGAAATGCGGAGATGCGCGATGGGGATCGCGTTGGAAGTAAACGTTGCACTCTGGATCATGATCGTTTGCGGGATAGCAGAGATCACTCAGTTGGTCGGATATCTGAACTAAGCCAACAGCCAACTTGCTACCCGGATGATGGCCCAGCCGAAGGCTGACATCCAGCCAATCGTCACGACGGTAATCGCGGTAAAAAAGCCGATCTTGAAAAGCTGCTCCAATAATTTGCCCCTGCTGACCGCCGACTCCGCAGGCACAACTTCCATCGGGGTGCTCATGGCCACGCTCCTTCGGTCGAACCAAGCATGTTGTCAGGCTTCCAAAACGGCGAATCGGTTCAACGTTTCGATGACGGCCACGGCCTTGTGAAGAGGCCAAAGCGGTCCGGTGGCTGGGAGCTAAAAACTACGCCGCCAGGCTCGAAATATCGTGTCCTGACGGCGCCTGTAAACTGAGCCCCTGAAATCCTCAGCGCTAACAGGCTAGCAGGCGCCACGCCGAGCGCATGTGAACTGGTTCACACAGCCGAAGCTGGACCGAAGCCCCGCGCCCTAAATATGGAAGAGGCCGCCCACTGAGGCGGCCTCTCTTGCTCTAGATACGCGCTCTTTTCTTGCCGGGCTTCCGACGTACTCTTTGGGCCGATAGTTGGGCCTTACGGACCAAGTCGCGGAGCCGTCCCAATTCGCGCATTTGAGAAATGAGATTGGTTCTCTGTTCTATTACGACTGACAAATGTCTCTGATGAGTATTCATTTAAACCTGTACAACGCTGCAACTACTAGCCACGGTTGCCGAAAATATGGGTCTTATCCATGTGGCAGGCGGTCGTGCGACAAGGGTTTCCGGCGTGAGCTAACACTCAAGATTCATGCCAAAAAGTGCCAGTAACCGCCAAATAAGGCGCTCTTTGTTTGCTAGGTTATGAAGCGGCTCAACCTTCGTCGGCGTCGCGAGATCAATTCTCTCACGCCGTATCCAGCTCCAAAACCTGCTGCGAAGATGCTTAACAGCATCAGCAGTACGGGAAACATGGCCTGACTATAAATCTCTGAAATATCCTGCGCAGCCTAACAGGAGCCACCCGCAAAATCAAAAGGGACCACTAAATAAAATTCCCGATGGGAAGGGCCAGTACCGGATTTCAGGGGCCTCGGCGACTAAACCAGTTCCACCGAGCGATCATATTCCCCCTTGGGGGATGCCGAGTTGGTGTTCGTAGCGGAAGTCACAAACGATCCGTCGCTGCTCGACAAATTACGTTGCGGCGTCGAAGTCATGCAGGCAGCAATTCGCCTGCTATGACCTCCGATAACTGCGAGCATGGATGCGGTCCGAGCTAGAAGCGATAGAGCGCCTCTTGCTACATGAGTGGGATCCGATCGGTTTATCTGATTGCGATGGGGCTGAAAACCATTGCGACGGTTACGCCCTTCGGGTGTTCGAAATGCTTAAGGAGGGAGCTGATGCAATTGCGATCGCATGAGCTATCTCACGCGAGTTGTTACGACTGAGCTACTGCTAACAGCCAACCCTAAGTGTGATCGTGCTATCGCGGCAAAGGTAGTCGCGATCCATCAAGAAGCGGATTGAAAACGCCGAAGGCTCTCCTGGCGATTTCAGCATCGCACTCGCTAGTCCCAAAACGAAGACCGCCTACAATTTTCCAAGCCGTAAGGACCACGTCAGGCCAAATCCCTAAAATATTTTTAAAGCGGTTCGGGGATTGCTTGCACGATTGGCTAACCGAGCAAATCACGTTCCTGGGCATCCCGTTCCAGAACTGGATGATTGTAACTCTCGCGCTGATCCTGATCGCAACGATCATCAGCCTAGGGGAACGCCGCTAGAGAGTGCATCCGACCGCGAACCGCCTCACCCCTCAGGTTTCGAGCGCGGGACCGAAGCCTGCCGCCGTGTTCTCGCAGGCTCGGTCTGCGCAAATCAGCGTCAGAAACGCGAGCGAGCAACTCATTGAATCTGCAGCGTGCCGTTCAGAGCCGTCAACCGTCCTTTCGGACCGCTAGAAGTGCGTGCACTGCACCCTCGCTTGGCATGCCAGATCCCAACACTTCCTCGAAACCATTTTCCCGGTTCTGCGAAATCGTCCGGAAAAGGACCCGTCTCATAGTTTGACCACGCATCAACAGGAGATTGGAAAATGATTACTCTCAAGTTGATTGGTCTCGCTGTGGGAGCCGGCATGCTTGCTTCATTCGCCTCTGATGATTTTGGCACCGAGTTGATTTTGGCCATTGTGACATGCCTTTCGTAGAGGCAAGGGCGGCGGCGCAACTGAAATCTTCTGCCATTGTCGGCGATCCTATAAACCGAACTTGCAACTGCTGATCCGCATTCTCTTTGCGCATGCGCTCGAGGCGTATCTAACTCACTTGAAAAAGGCTCGCACCTAGGCCCCGCCCGCCCACATTTCAGCCGCGATGTTCACGTCAGAATTGCAGATACGTTCTGATTCGAGCGGGAGGCCGCCAATGAAAGCCTTCGCGGCCGCAATCATTGCTGCGGCCATCCTCTATGCTGTCGACACCGAATACAACGATGCCCGCTACACCCAGGTTGTAGCGAATGCGGTGAGCAGCGTAATTCGGCGTTAAAATGGCTGTTTTATCACCGCCCAAATAGAAGAGCCGCCGCTGTGGTTGAGGTCAGCGGCGGCTCTTTGAGTAGTGTGACCGGCCAAATGGCCAGATCGCGATCATGGGCTCCGTGAGTTAATCGCGAGTTACCGCTTCAATCTTTTGGCATGCGCTGGTTTTGCCCCGTCTAACTGGATAAGATCGGGCATAGTCCTTCGTGGGGAAGCATGATAAAGCTTATAGTTGCCGCCGGACTCTGCATTGCAGCGAGCTTCGGCCAAATCAGCACGGCGTCGGCCCAACAATATTTTGGGCCAACCGGTAACTACTATTCTTTCGGAACGGGTGCCATCGCGAGGGCAGACGTGGCGCCGGTGGATACCGGTTGGCTTTACACGCGCAACCAGCCCGCAGGCTATGGCAGGCCTTATCCGTCTCTGAGAATGGCTGACGGCACGCTTGCATGCGCGAATAGCAACTACCGGCCTATGCACGACGGCTGGTGCCATCGCATCTGGTAAGATGAAAGCGTGGGGCCTTTCGGACCCCACGCTTGGGCTGCACCAGCGGCTCTCATTGCAGCATTGCGCGCTGCCCTTGCGTTCCGACCACAGACGACCTGATTTGCCGATTTACAATTCCCCTGGGGAAGCTTGTCGTGCGCCCGCAACCCGCGATAGCGTGTAGACGCCACGATTCTCGGCAACCAGCGGAGACACACGATGGGCGAGATTAAGAAGCGGTCGGGTGCAGATAGGCGAACGAAAAAAGAGCGACGGTCTGGAACAGACACGCGCTCTGACGAAGAAAAGCGAGTAATCGGTGAACGCCGATCCCAAGTAGATAGGCGATCAGCTAAGGATAGAAGAGCCAAAACCTAGCGACGCTCAGCAAGTCTGACCGGACCACTGAACGCTAGGCCTGCGCGGGCGGCTCCGCTGTCTTCCCGAATCAGCCGAAGGTGTTCTTCTGAGGAAGGCAAGCATAGGCAGGATGCGATCGCGGTGCGCCAGCTCAATGCGCTCAAAGAGCACCAATCATCGGTCTCTAAAACGCGCGCGATCGATCAGGGCCTCTACCTGGGGCAACATACGCGCAACGACGGCTTCGATTCCGTCCGCCGTTGGGTGCAAGCCGTCCGCCAGCTTGAGCTCGGCATTGTCCACGAATGCATCGTCGAAGGTCGGGTAAAACAGCACATTGTAATCTCTGGCAAGCTCGGAGAACATCGCGGCAAAAGCGTTTCTATATTCCGTTCCAAGGCTTGGTTGGGTCCGCACCCCGCAAAGAAGCACGGGGATCCGACGAGCCCTGAGGTTATCTAGAATTGCTGCGAGTGCCGCACGGGTAACAGCCGGCTCCAATCCTCTCAGCATGTCATTCGCACCGAGTTCCACAATCACCGCATCGGGATTGCCGGCGGTCGATCGGGCCAACCTGGCGAGGCCCATTGACGCCGTGTCACCAGACACGCCGGCGTTGGCAACCGTTGCTGACTGGCCCCTTGTTATCAAGGCACGCTCAAGCTTGGCAGGAAAGGCATCTATGGCTGGCACACCGTAGCCTGCAGTGAGAGAATCCCCGAGCGCAACGATCCTCACCGCACGTTCCTGGGCAGAGAGGCTACATGTCAGCACGGCGTAAGCCGCGGCCGCAATGAGTGTCGAGCAGCGAGAGTGTATCATTTCGGTTTCTACCCACGTTGCTGCCAACTGCCTGGTCTATGAATATCACCGAAACCACCCTTTTCGCGATCATTGTGCTGGGCTTCGCCGGTGGCGAACGCGGGTGTCGGTTATCGGCTGACGTCGGTTACCCGTCATTTGCCACCGCAGTCTTTGCACCGCGCGCAGGAGCCTTGGCGGGCGCCTGAAAAAGCCTGACGCCGTAAAGCGCCAAGCCAGTTTGGGAGGAAGCGAGACAGTCGACCCGACACCGGCATTGCCGGGATCGCTGCGCCGGGCACAGCCCCGCGGTGACCATGTAAGGGCCGAGCCACTGAACACGGCCGGCCTGGTTTTAGGGGAAGGTGCGGCCGCCGGGCCGGGACGGGGCCGACGGAGCAAGCCGATGGGAGCGTTCCTGATTTTTATTTAGAGGCGCTAAACCATAAGTTAAGCCTCGAGCTTACCCGAAACGAATGGCAGCTGCAGCTTACCTCCGACCAGGTACACCTCGACCGCGTGCGCCAAGAATATACTGGCGCTGGACAATGCAATAACTGCAATGACGAAATGAAACATAACATCGTCCTTAATACGGGTACGCTGGACGTTGGTTTGCTTAACGCGTTCCTGTTTCAAGAATGTTTCGTCCCTGCGTAAAATGGCTTCTTTGGCCTGCACCGCTTATTTTATAGGCCACTGTGACGGCGTTGAGACACTCGATCATCGCTGCGGGCCGAGAGGTTACTTCTAGACTTCCAGGAGAGCGTATCGATGACGTCGAGCGTCACCACAACGGAGGCTGAAAGCAAAGTGATGTCTCTACAGAGCACCTCTGGACGGCTTGCGCTGTCGTAGCTTCCAGGACGCGGAAAGCAGCAGCATGAAAAGCGCTCGGCCAGCACTATATTTGGCAGCTGGCCGAGTGCTTGCGACCCCCTTCACGATGGCCTCACCTTCGACCGTGGAAACGGACCACAGCCACAGCCTGCGGCGTTTTCGTACACTCACTTCAAACATCTGAAACCGGTCAGACGTCACGGTGCGTCCCACAAGCGGCATCGGTGGCATTTTGACGGCTTCTTTGTAGCACATCATGGGCCGAGGTTTAATGCCAGTATTTGGCGGCTGTCATTGACGGTCTGGCAATTATTTAACTCCTAAAACACTGTGCCCGCCGTTTGAGCCCTTAATCAATAGGCTGAGCGGCGCACTGCCGAATTTTCGGAGCAGTTTTTCAGGAGTAGTGAATGCCGTCTTCGGTCGACAAACTCGCATTGTTTATTGATGGAGCCAGTCTACATGCAGCGTCGAAGACACTAGGTTTCGAGATCGACTTCAAGCGCCTCTTGAAAGAGTACGAGAGACACGGCAACTTGGTGCGCGCGTATTACTACACGGTGATGATCGAGGATCGGGAGTACTCGTCGATCAGGCCCTTAATCGACTGGCTTGACTACAACGGCTATACGGTCGTTTCAAAACCAGCAAAGGAGTTCGACGATGGCGAGGGCCGGCGAAAGATAAAGCGTAGTATGAGTGTCGAGATCGCTGTCGATGCATTGGAATTGTCGAACCATGTCGACCACATCGTGTTGTTTTCCGCCGACGGTGACTTCCGGCCCCTTGTGGAAACGGTGCAGCGGCGCGGTGTCCACGTTACTGTGGTCTCACCTCTGTCGATGATTTCTGACGAGTTGCGGCGCCAAGCCGACGTTTTCATCGACTTACTAAAACTAAAGTCCTCAATTCAACGCAATCCGTGAGAGGATCCGCCGCCGCGCATATAGTACTAAACTTACCAACGCTAACGTCCGCTCCCGGTCTCAAAAGATGGGGTAATCGGCCGGCCAGCTGTGGATAGCTGAAGATTTTGGGTGCTGCGCTTCAGGCTGATGGTGAAACGAGGTCCGTGGTCATGGCCTCAAGCATCAGAAGGAGAAGCGCAGCATGGACCATTTTGCTGGATTGGACGTATCGGTCAAGGAGACGAGCATCTGCATTGTGGATGACACAGGCAAGATCGTTCGGGAAGCGAAGGTGGCGAGCGAGCCTGAAGCGTTGCTGGCGGTGTTGAAGAACCTCGCCTACCACTTCAAACGAATTGGGTTGGAAGCTGGGCCATTGTCACAATGGCTTTACAGCGCGCTCGCTGAAGCAGACTTGCCAGTGATCTGTGTTGAAACGCGACACATGCGAGCGGTTTTGAAGGCGCAGATTAACAAGACGGATCGCAATGATGCCCGCGGCATCGCCCAGA
>NZ_JBEKRB010000112.1:0-8338 GCF_049519115.1 Bradyrhizobium sp. | reverse complement strand
TTTTCGGGGCAGAGCGGAAATCGGACTTCGGGGCCGCCAAGGTTGACGGGCCATCAGGGAATACTGTCGTTTCCGGGGCGATGTTTCGTGCCCGAGCTTCTTAACGCAACTAAGTTCCGCGGGCGTGGAAAGAACCGACGCTGCGACGCCAATTCGCTTGAAAGCTGCCGGCTCGCCGGACGATTCTGATAGAATAAGTTCATTGCGGCGTATTGTTTGATTCGGCCGTCGAAAATTTGTGCGAAAAGTTCGTGCAGATTTTTTGGGCACGTTGGCCGATCCGCACAGCGAGGAGATCGAGATGAATGATCACGCGCAAGCCATGACATTATCCGAACGCGCCGATGAGCTCGAAGAGCACATGATGCACGAGCTCGAACGCGTCGTCGTCAAGTCGGCGCTGTTCAACCTGGCCGACGGCAAGGTGACCGACGAGACAGCTTCAACGCTGGCGCGCAATCCCGGCAAATATCTCATCATGAAGGAAGACCCGCGCCTTCCCAAAATGCCGGCCAAGCCCACCCTGATCGACTATTTCAAGTGCCGCTTCGCGTCGACTTCTCATTTGCTGCAGAGCGCAGCGCACGCGAAAAAGGCCGGCCAAAGCGAGAAAGTGATCATGGCCTGCCTCCTGCACGACATCGCGGTTGCGAGTTTCATCAGGTGCGACCACGGCTACTGGGGCGCCCAGATGATCGAGCCCTATGTGGACGAGGAAGTGAGCTGGGCCGTGCGTGCCCACCAGGCACTACGCTTCTTCGCGGACGAATCCGTCGGCTACGAATATCCCGAAGCCTACGTAAAATGGTTCGGTCCCGATTTTCAGCCCGAGCCCTATCTCGTCGACGAGTACAAGCGCGCCCGTAATCACAAGCACTATATGACGGCGCGCCTGATTACCCTTCATGATCTCTATTCTTTCGATCCGAATGCCAAGGTCGACCTTGACGACTTTACCGACATTATCGGTCGTCACTTCAAGCAGCCGAAAGAGGGGCTCGGCCTCGACAGCGGCCCGTCAGCCCATATGTGGCGCACCATGCTGTGGCCGACACGGTTCTTGTAGTCTTTCTTGTAGTCTTGCGTGATGATGGACGGCGCCTTCGTCAGCGAGCCGTCAGTCCCGCACACCCATGCGCCGACGAAATCGATGACCGACGAGTTAACGCTATGGATAGGCTGAGCGCTTAAGTGTTTCCGACGGTAATTCGCCGATGAGTCGGGCGTACTCGGAAGCAAAGCGCCCCAGATTCTGAAAGCCGCATCTGAACGCCACGCCGGTGACGGTCGTCTTCTCATCTGGTATTCTCAGAAGCTCGGCGGCCTTCTGGAGCCTGATGCGCTTGGCGAACTGCGCAGGCGAATCCCGGCCTGCGCGAGCGAATTGACGAAACATGGTTCTGACGCTGGTGCCGGCGAGTTCGGCGAGTTGCTCAACATCAACTGGCTTATCCCAATTTGCCTCGATGAAAGCCTCGACTGTGTCGACCACGGCGCGATTTGCGCTCGACGGCTCCTGCTGCAAGCGGTCGGTAAAATTGTGTCTGTGCGCCAGTAAAAACCTGAAGACGAGATTGCGTTCAATCTCGCTGATAGCTATGGGCGAATAATCCGGGCCGAACCGGTCAAGTTCGTCCACAAGTCGAAAGAGGTCCTGGCGGACGAAGGACATGCGCGCCGAATCCGGCTTGTCACTTGAAAAGACCAATTTTCTGTCGCCGGTGTCTCCCAACAGGCTGGCCATCGAGCGCTCGAGCAGCGATCCGTCAAGCCTCAGGACCAGCTGTTTATAGCGTGGCGTGAAGTCCAGTCGAAGTCTGGATTCGCCCGGGATGACAGGGCTCCATGCCCCGATCGGCTGGCTTGCGTTTGCCGTGCTAAAACCCGCTGCGCCCTCAATCGAAAAGAATTGGCGGACAATGCCGTCTTCGGGAAACAACAGTGAAACGGCGTTGTCATAGGAACAGAACGCTATGCCGACAGAGGCGAGGCGCGCGTAGCTTGCCCGAATTCCGAAATCACCGTCACGCGCATCGAATCCGATCGCGCCATAGTGTTGGTGAGTTGATGGCGTGCGAAATCACTATCGTGCGAGCGCACCACCGGATAGCGAACTAGGTAAACCAAGCTTCGAATCCCCCGGGAACCGTAATTTTACGGCTAATTTCCAGCGGAGCTACCAATCTTCGATTGCGCGCGGAACCTGGACGCGAGTCCATTTCGTGCCAGCACTGGCCGAATAATGCCAGCTCCTACGCCGGAGAATGGCAGGAACCGGACAAACGCGAAGCTAACCCCGTTTCACCTAATCAAGAGCGGGCAACAGCCGGGCAGAAAAAAGGGTTCGCACAGATGGGCGTGACGATCGATTTTGGCAGTGCAGCGCGCAGGCTTCGACCTATCGAATCCGATCAGGCGGCGATGACCGAAGTCGAGCGGATACTCGAAATCAAGGCGCGGTTCAAACTTGAGATGCGGTTGGCACTATCTCTGCTGGATTGGAAGATGAAGCTCCTGGATGCGTCGATGCCGGTATTGGACAAATCCAGGTTCGACACGGCGATGCTGGAAGAGAAGATCAACGATATGAAGAAGATGCTGCGGATTGCGACTGCAACTGTCGAAGCTCTGTGACGGATCGACGAGTTGGGATGAAGGCTCGTCTTGGCAAGAAGCATACAAAGCCGGGATTAATCCCATCGGTTTAATTCTCGAAAATGCGAGTTAGCTTCGGTTTTCGCTTGCAATTCAATTCAACGATCGCGAGGAACTATATGTTTGGCCGGACGCCACGTGCGGATTTCTACAAAGCGCAGGCGACACTCGAGGTGTCGGCTTGCGTCATGATAGCAGATGAATCCCTCAATATCGTCTACCTGAATCCGTCGGTAAAAGAACTGCTCGCGAGCGCGGAGAAGGAAATACAAGAGGACTTGCCGGAGTTTCGCGCATCAGAGTTGGTCGGCAAGAATATCGACTGCTTTCATAAAAATCCCGCGCATCAGCGCCGTATGCTTGAGAAGCTGAACAGCGTCCACACCGCGACCATCAAGGTCGGCGGACGATCATTCGATCTCGTCGCTGCACCGGCGAAAGGGCGCGACGGAAAACGCTGTGGCATTGCTGTCGAGTGGAGCGATGCCGCTGTCCGGTTACAGAACCTAAGCTATGCCGCCCAATCGGACGCGATCAGCAAGGCGCAGGCCGTGATCGAGTTCAACATGGATGGCTCGATTGTAACGGCCAACCAGAACTTCCTTTCAGCTCTCGGATATAGCCTCGATGAGATCAGGGGCAAGCATCATCGCATGTTTGTTTGCCCGGAAGAACATAACAGCCCAGGCAACCAGGAGTTCTGGCCAACCTGAACAACGGCCAATATCAAGCCGGCGAATTCAGGCGCGTTGCCAAGGGGGGCCGCGACGTTTGGATCATCGCCTCCTACAATCCGGTGTTCGATGAGAAAGGCAAGCCGTTCAAGGTCGTTAAATTCGCAACCGATATCACGGCGGACAAGCTGAGAAATGCTGATCTCGCCGGTCAGATTTCGGCGATCCAAAAATCTCAGGCGGTCATCGAATTCAAGATGGACGGTACCATCATTACGGCGAATGACAATTTCCTTCAGGCGCTGGGTTACTCGCTCAGCGAGATCGAGGGCCGACATCACAGCCTGTTCGTCGAGAATTCCGAGCGTGCCAGCGAAGGTTACCGCGCCTTCTGGGCCGCCTTGAATCGCGGCGAATATCAGGCTGGCGAATTCAAGCGAATAGGGCGTGGCGGCAAGGAGGTTTGGATTCAAGCCTCCTACAATCCAATTCTCGACCTTAACGGCAAGCCTTTCAAGGTGGTCAAATACGCCTCGGATACGACGCGGCAGGTGCTGGCGCGCTTGGGCAACGAGCGTGTTCGTTTGATGATGGAGTCCGTTGCCGCCGGTTCAGAAGAGCTCAATGCTTCCGTGCGCGAGATTTCGGAAGCGATGGTCAAATCCAGGGAAACGGCGAACGTCGCTGTGGAACAGGTGGCTGCCGCGGATGAGCAAGCGAACTGTCCAGCGCCGCAAATTCGATGAGCGGGATCGTCGAGATCATCGGGGATATTACGGGACAAATCAATCTGCTTGCGCTGAACGCGACGATCAAATCGGCCCGTGCCGGTGAAGCCGGCAGAGGTTTTGCGGTGGTCGCTGCCGAGGTCAAGAACCTTGCCAACCAAGCGAAGCAGGCCACCGACAAGATCAGCCAGGAGATCGGCAGTCTTAACGGTATTTCAACCGACGTGGTCGACGCGCTCGCTTCCATCAAGAGCGCGATTCAAAATGTCAGCGAGTATGTGACGTCGACAGCCGCCGCCGTGGAGGAGCAGAGCACGGTGACAAGCGAGATGTCTTCGAGCATACAGAGGGCAGCGGCAGAAGCGGCGGCTATGGCCAAAGGGTAGGCTCGAGGGCTGCGCATGAGCCGTTACCGCGAGATCATCGACAAAATAGATTTTCTGCTCCAATCCGATCCCGCCGCGAAAATGGACCTCAGCGAGCTTGCCGGGGCCATGAAAATTTCGCGGCGAACGGTACATAACGCTGTGCACTCCATTTGCGGGCTTTCCCCGCATCGTTACGTGCGCGTCAAGCGAATTTGGATGGTGAGGAATCAACTGCGTTCCGGCGCGGCGGGGCTGACCGTCAAGTCAAGCGCCGGTGCTCATGGCTTTCATCACATGGGAGAGTTTTCTGGCGCCTACAGGACCGTGATCGGGGAGATGCCGTCGAAGACACTTGCCGACGCAAGGGCCGCGCGATCAATTCAAATCGACCAAGCGGACGTTGAACAGAACTCCTGTCCTCAGCGGCTTCCGTTCTCGGCGCTGGGTTCGGCACCGGATACTTGTTCAGAGATAGACTATCGATCCGCCGCCGCCAGATCGGGTGATCCCAGAAAGCTGCATAATTCCGGCAATCGGAGAGCTGTTGCCTAGTCGCCTGATTTGGTCAGCTAACGGAGCGCATTGTTCCAGATCAAACTATCACGCAGCCATCCAGCGATAGTAGACAACTATGGAAAAACCTCCACAGTGGCCGGTTTGTCCGCGTTGCAAACGACCTTTGACGCTCCTGCCAAGGGACCAGGTGGTTTTAGCTTGCACCTTTTGTAACGAAGAATACTCCCAGGCTCATTTGGGCGAGATGCCAAAAGGGGCAAACTCGCCGAAATTGCGACTGCCGAGTTGAAGATGGCTGACTTGGTTTGCAAAAGTCTGGAGTAATCGCAGGGTTCGAACGTCAAACCTTGAATGGAGGCCGACCGCGATTCCTGACACGCCAGAACCGGCACATTCTTCTCGAAGAAAAATGCCACGCCTACGCTGACGCACTTGCTCTACCGCTTAAGTCCTATCGTAGAAAAACACTCCCGGGGGCTTGAAGCGACCAGTGCAGCCCTTCCTTGGCGAAGTCGAGTTCGACATTTCCACGGACGGCCTGTTCAATCATGCTTTTGATCACAACATGCCCAAAGCCCTTTTGCTTCGGCGTGGTCACCACGGGACCTCCGCGCTCGCGCCAATCCAGCTTCAAGCGGCCTGCGCTGGGCGTTTGATCAACCGTCCACGAAATAGAGAGCCGTCCGTGCGACGACGATAGCGCGCCATGTTTGACCGCATTGGTGGCGAGTTCATGCAGGGCCAGTCCGATAGCCTGGCTGGCATCGGCCACCAAATTGACTTCCGGTCCGCGTATCTCCAATTGCGAGCTGGACCGGTCGATAAAGGGAGCGAGCTGAAATTCGATAAGCTCTCGCAAGGAGCTTCCGCGCCAGTCACCACGCGCCAGCAGGGCATTCGAGGCCGCGAGGCCGCCAAGCCGGCCGCTTAATCGACTTTGGAAATCCTTTTGATCCTTGCTTTTGCGAAACGATTGATCTGCGATCGATTGCACGAGGGTCAACAGGTTCTTGGACCGATGTGAGAGTTCCTGCATCAGGAAGCGCTGATGTGTCTCTGCAGCCTTGCGTTCGGTGATGTCCGTGGCGACGTTGATGACGCGATGTGCGCGGCCATTCGGTTGCCGATCGAGCACGTGCCCATAACCCGCGAGCCAACGTATTTGACCATCCGATTTCAGGATGCGGTATTCGGCGGGGAAAGAGTCTTGCTTGTCCGTCAAGGCGTGATATTCGCCAAGCAAGTGTCGATCCTCGGGATGCATTGCTTGACGAAACTCATCCGATTGACCACCGAGCTGCCCAAGACCGTCCGGTAAATCGATCCCGAAGAGCGCCATTCCTTCGCGAGTCCAGGTTCGGATCCCCCTGACAAAATCGACCTCCCAGCTTCCGATCCGGCCCAGATGCATGGCGGATCGGTATCTTTCCTCGCTCTTGCGCAAAGCGCCTTCCATCAGCACCCTATTTGTCGTCTCCACGGCGGTGATAAGCACCCCACCGACTCCGCTGGGAGCCGAAGCGTCCGGGATTGGACTGTAGCTGATGGTGAAATGCGCATCCTCCCACCGAAAGCCATGCCGCTGAATCCTGAGAAGGAAATCTTCCGCGAAAAAGGCGCTGCGTTCGCCGCTCAAGATGCTCTCATGCAAAGGAGCGAGTTCCATCTGAACTTCCGGCCAGACCTCGCGAAACGGCAAGCCGAGCGCGCGGGGGTGCTTTTCGCCGAGGATGGGCCGATAGCCGTCGTTGTAGATCATCACAAAATCCGGCCCCCACCGGACGGCCATTGGGAAGCCCGAAGCGAGCAGGAGATTTACAACCAGCGTAAGGCTTGGTGGCCAACGATCTGCATCACCAAGCGCGGTCTTCGACCAGTCTTTCGCACGGATGAGTGCCGACATGTTCGGCGTCGAAGATATGTCGGGTTCTGTCAGCAGGGTCACCGCGATGGGCTAAAATCACAAACTTGCCAATGATCTCAGTATCTCATTTTGACCAATAGAGGAAACCGGGCCGAAAACGGAACTCGCCCGATTTGAGGAGGGCGGGTAGCCAAAATCCGCCCCCGTATTTTACGTGGTCGGAGCCGAAAGTCGCAAGCGCGATCGTCGTCGCTTCATCCGAGTGGATTGTCCATGTCTGGGAAATGATGGGCACTTTTCGGGTAGTCATGGCAGCCGCTGGCCTAACGAGGCAGTAAGTCTACGGGGTTAAATCAATAGCAACGCTTCCTCACGGGCTCCTGGACACAACATTTCTAAGAAAACTGAATTTGCGCCAGCCGGAAGCGACGAGGAAACCTCATGTTAAAACTCGTCCAGAATTTTCGTATTGTCACCAAGCTCGCTATCGCATCCGTGCTCAGCATCTCGCTGATTGGTTTGATGACATTCAGCCAGATCGCCGGCAATTCCGCGGTCAGAAAAGCCAACGAAAATGCGACCGCGCAGCAATACTTGCGCGAGACGCGGTCGACGCGAAAGCCTCGATCCGCGGTATGAAGGTCGGGGTTCGAGACCAACTGCTAATCTGAAAAGCCCATCTCACTCCTCGCGCGGGGGTTGAGTCAATCGGATGTGCACAGCAAAGACCGCCCCGAAGGCGGTCTCTTAGCGGCGCAACGGGGTTTCGAAAAACGTCATGCTTGCGAAAGCTCATACCAAATCGTTACGACGATGCATGGATGGTTTCCGTCATCCGGCTTTTCCTCGACGGTCGCCACCCTCGTTTCCGTCCGGATGATTGATGCGGCGCTTAGATGATCGAGCCAAGCATTTATTCGTTCTTCGAGCTCGCCAGTTGTTGAGCCCATGAAAAACTTTACTTTCATTGGTTTCGGCATCCTCGATCCCTCCTTGGTTAGTGGCCCTTCATTTCAAGAAACATCGACTTCACGTCGGAAAGCCTTAGCGCCTTTTCTCGTGGCCCCTGGTGCTGCTTCAGCGCGTGAAGCTGGCGCACGGCGATGGCGTCGCGCTTGTGACCATCCTCTTCGGCAAAGAACGCCTTCATGTCCTTGACGAAAGCGCGGGCGACGGCGGGAGGAAGTTCGAGCGGCTTGCGAGCGATCATCGGTCGTGCAGCTTCGTCGCGACCAGGTTCAGGCGGTATTCCGGATCTGTGGCGTATCGCTCAGCCAGGTCACGCCGGTCTGGAGCGCAATGGCGAACCGGAATCCCATTGCAGAAGACCGTCCACCAATCCGGCGGGAGATCGTGCTCGCGGTCCGGCAAGTGGCCGACGTCATAGGCTTCGTTGGGATCTTGTCCGGGGATGATCTTCCTCCGAAAAAATGGACAGGGTTAAGCTGCTTTTAGCTCCATCTCGATCGGGCTGAGATATCCGATGGCCGAGTGGCGACGCGTTCGATTGTAGAAGCCCTCGATGTAGGCAAA
>NZ_JBEKRB010000111.1:0-8973 GCF_049519115.1 Bradyrhizobium sp. | reverse complement strand
GGCGCCGAGATCATCGAGATCGAAGATCAGGACTTCGATTCAGAGGCGAGCTATGCGAGTCTCAACATCAACAACTACGAATTTAAGCCCCTCTTCGAACGCTATCTCGCCAGTCTGCCAGACTCTCCCGTCAAGACGGTGCAAGAATATGTCGCGGCTGGGAAGTATCCCGCGACGATGGAGAGCTATCTCGCGAACGCCCTGAAATGGAAGGCGCCGCTGGAGAGCGAGAAATATTTCGAAATTCTGTCGAACATCCTGACCTTCCGTCGCAAAACCCAGGACTTGATGCGACGCGAGCGCCTCGACGCCCTCGCCTACCCGATGCAAAAGAGAGCGTCGCTCAAACTGACGGACACGCCGCGGCCGGAGCGCAACGGAATCTTCGCCTCGGCGCTTGGCTTCCCCGCAGTGGACTTGCCCGCAGGCTTCACGCCCCCGGAGCCGGGTGCGCCGATCGGCGTTCCCGTGGGCATCGATCTCATGGCCATGCCGTTCCAGGACGCGTCGCTGATTTCACTGGCCGCCGGGCTCGAACGGTTGCTTAAGGCCAGCCGGCCTCCGGAGCTCTAGGCGCCATGCTCCGCAACCAGCCTGTAGCGCGCCCTCGGACGAATAAGTGTGGGATGCGCATATTGCTCCAAGGCGTGGGCCACCCATCCGACCAGGCGCGAGGTCGTAAAAATGATGTCTGCCATCTCTATGGGCAAGGCAAGGGCGTGAACCAGCGCGGCCATTGCGAAATCGTTCTTCGGAAGCTTTCCCGTTTCCCTTCCGACTTGCGCGATCAGGTCGCCCACCACCGCCATGCTCACCGCAAGATGCGGCCGACTGCCGAGCGCATCGAGAAGGGTGCGGGCCCGTGGATCGCCCTGCGGGTAGAGCGGGTGTCCAAAGCCGGTAATTGCCGCTCTGCCTTGGGGCGCGTGGTAATGGCCGGTTTTTGCGTAGCGCTGGATGGTGTCCAACGCCGCCCGAAAGTCGGCATGACGACTTCCCATCGTGGCGCAGACCCCGGCCAGAACGGCGGCATACGGATTGGCACAGGTCGACGCCACGCACCGCACGGCAAAGGTCGAGGTATTAAGCTCGTGATCGGCGTGCAGGACAAGAGCAGCCTTGAGCAGATCGACATCGCCTTGACCTACACCGTAGCGCGTCGCCAGTCGCTGATGCACCGCGATATTCCCGTCGGGACAACCCGTTCCGATCGCAGCCGCAGTCTGGAAAATTCGCGACGCGTGCTGCAGCACGTCGGAGGTGGCCCAGGATGTACGAGAGGGGCAAACAGCCGCCTCCTGCGCGAGCCATCCGGAAAAGCCCGCCTTGAACGGGCCAGGCGGAACGTCTGCAAGCACGCCTGTTTCAAGCTTTGCGGTTGGAAGTCCCCACAGCAACGCGGCGACGGTCTCCAGGTCCACGTGGGCGGCAAGCTCCGCCGCGTCGTGTCCACGAAACAGCAGACGACCATCCTCGACGGTCGAGATGCCGCTTTCGAGTACCGGAAGACCAAAATCCAGGGAGGCGATCGCAACCCGGTCCGGCCGTTTCCCCCGGTCGCGGCGCGACACGAACTCCTGAATTTCTTGAACGCCGAAGAGGCTCGTGCCGGTGGCCGGATCCTCGGTGCGGCCCAGCTTTCCTCGGCTGACATAGGAGTAAAGCGACGCGATCGAGACGCCCAGCATCTCGGCCGCTTTTTTCGCGTCGACGAGTTGCGTCGGGGCTGGATGATCCGAACTGATCGGTCTCTTGGTACCAGTCGTCATCAAAGGAGCATAGGGCGTGCAGATCGATTTGAATACCCTTGGGGTCCCCGTGACAAACGTAAAGCCGAAGTCGGAAATCCGCATCAGAGGCATCGAATTGCACTCGATCGCAGCGAGTGACGCGTCAAACTGGACGTTCATGCGCGTATCATGCGACCGAGGCCTGCTCGGTTGGGGCGAGGTGACCCTTCGCTCCCACGAAGGAATCATGCATGCGGTCTTGGGCCTGCTGCGAGGCCATCTCGTCGGAAAGACGGCAGACGATCTGGAAGGGCTGCGCCGAGCCTTGCCATCGTTCCCGAGCGGCCGTGTAGGAAATGCGGTCCTTAGCGGGCTTGACCAATGTCTCCTTGACCTGGAAGCCCAGGCTGCTGGAGTTCCGCTACATCGATTGCTCTCGGACCGGCCACGTCGCCCTTTGCGGGCCTATGCCACCGTCAATCGCAGCATCCGCGAGCGGACGCCTCACGGCTTCGCAGAAGCGACGAAGGCCGCGGCAAAAGCAGGTTTTGGGGGCATCAAGATCATGCCGTTTGATCGCGTCCTTCCCGATACGGTTCGTACGGTCGAGGGACGACAGGATTTCACGCGGGCCATCGAGAGGATCGCGGCCGTTCGCGATGCGCTCCCTACCACGACCGATCTCATGGTCGACTGTCACTGGCGACTCGATGAAATCACCGCGATCGACTTCATCGACGAGGTGGCCGCGTTTGGATTGACGTGGATCGAATGCCCTGTCCCGGAATCGTTGTTATGGCATGAGGCCATCGGTCGGCTCCGCAAGAAAGCGAATTCAAGAAACATGTCTCTCGCGGGTGGCGAGAACGCTGTCGGGATGGCCGGCTTCGCGCCTCTGATCAAGGCCGGCCTCTACGACGTCGTCATGCCCGACATCAAGTATTGCGGCGGCCACCGGGAGTTCTCGGCAATCTGCGACCTTGCGGCACAAACCGGCGTGACGATCTCCCCGCACAATCCCTCCGGCCCCGTCGCACACGCTCATACGGTGCATGCCTGTACCGCGATCGGTCTCACTGCGGCCGTCGAGCAGCAGTATGATGAATCATCACTCTTTGATGGCTGCATGGCTTCACCGTCCCCCGCGTTGCAGGCCGGCCGCTTCGAATGCTCCGAGGCGCCCGGCCTCGGTGCCGCCGTTGACCTGGCGGTCGTGAGGCTTCACCCGCTACGGTCCAAACCTTTCAATGCGACCGATCCAAGTTTCACATAGGCGGATTGAAATGATCAGCAACTCCAGCGAATCTGTTTGGCCTACGGGCTATGTCATCAATCCGCGCCAAGGATTGAACAGCGACATCATCGAAGCCTTTCGGCCGATTCCTGTGCCGGTTCTCGGCGATTGCCTCGGGCGTCATATCGGCGCCATTGGACTGAAACCTTATCACGGCGATCTGCAAGTGGCGCTCTGCGGGCCGGCTTTGACGGTGCGGGTTCGACCAGGCGACAATCTCATGCTGCATAAGGCGATGTTGATGGCCGAACCCGGTGACATCATCGTGGTCGACGGTGCGGGCGACACGACGCAGGCGCTGATCGGCGGCCTGATGCGCACGACGGCGATCGCCAAGAACATCGGAGGTTTCGTCATCGATGGTGCCATTCGCGATGTTCTGGAATGGGCCTGGGGTGGCCCACCTATCTTCGCGCGGGGAAACACCCATCGCGGCCCGACGAAGGAGGGGCCGGGTGAGATCAATATTCCTATCGCATGTGCGGGTCTGACAGTGCACCCCGGAGACCTTATCGTCGGCGACGCCGACGGTGTTATTGCCGTCCGGTCCGATCAGCTGGATCGCCTTCTAGGTGAGGCGCAGGCGCATCTTCAAAAGGAGGCGCGTATTCGTGAGCAGAATGCCTCCGGCACCTCTGAGGTCGAGCGGTTCGACTCGATTCTTCGTAGAAAGGGCTTGCCAATCTGAGAGACGCGTTGGCGGCCGCGCCCCAAGCTCGAAGCGAGAAATCTTTGCGGAAGCCATCGCCGCGTTCTATCCAGACGGGAAGGTGCGACTCTGGAAATTCTGGAAACGAGCCGACGCCGATCGTGATTGCACTCCGGAGCCAGGGAACTTGGCCCCAGCTTACTTGTTCTTCCAGACCCGCCCCATCCGAACCTACTTGCCGCAGATTACACTGCAGGGGTGCACGGAGCAAACTGCGATCTCCGGGTCGCAGACCCGCGGCAGGCATTGTTTCGAGCAATTTTGCCGACATCAGCACCAAGTTGCGGGCGTCCTATGCCCTCATTTGCGGACCGACATGGGCTCCCTGCGTGCAAACCATGCCCGCTCTCGCAATCGCATCCGCCACCTCGAAGGGGCTCGAAGCGGCGCTCAAGGTCGCATTGCGCACGCTCCCGTCTTCACCCCGGTCCAATTCGCAATTTCTGCACCGGGCGCTCGCGACGGCATCGGGAGCTGCGGGGGGAACGTTCGGACTGGCCGCGCTTCCGCTCGAGCTGCCGGTTTCGACCACCATCATGCTGCGCTCGATCGCGGACATCGCACGGAGCGAGGGCGAGGACCTGTCCGATCCGGAGACCGCCCTCGCCTGCGTCGAGGTCTTCGCATTGGGCGGGCGAGCTGGATCGGCCGACGCATCGGAGAGCGGATACTTCGCCGTTCGGGGCATGCTCGCCAAGACGGTGTCGGAAGCCGCCCGGTTCGTCGCCGAACGAGGCCTCCTCAAGGAAGGTGCGACCCATCCTGCTGAAGTTCGTCACCCAGGTCGCTGCACGCTTCGGATTGGTGGTCACGCAGAAAGTTGCCGCGCAAGCCCTGCCCCTCGTCGGCGCGCTCGGAGGCGCTGCGGTGAATTATGCGTTCATCGAGCATTTCCAGGATGTCGCGCGCGGTCATTTTACGGTGCGCCGCCTCGAGCGGCTCTATGGCAAGGAGAGGATTCGCTCCGAATACGACCTGATCGCAGGACAGCTTGGAGCGGAACTCAACCGGCGGACGCAACCCATTGCTGGGCGCTTCTCAGTTTTGACTCTCGCGGATTGCCCGAAAATAGTGTTCGGCGTGTTGGAAGTAATTTTCCGCCGCGATCCGATCCCCCGCTAAGGCTTCGGCGCGGGCAAGGGACAAATAGCGGTCATAGTTTCTTTGGAAGCTTTGAACATTACCTGCTCGGGCGCGGACGACTCCGGTTGGTTGATTTCGTCGGGTGGGGTTGGATCTTCGCAGCATAGCGTTGGTCATAACTTTCGTATTTTGTCGCGGCTGGCCGGTGAACACAGTGGTTCCTTCGCGCCGGGCATCGCGATAAATGTCTTGAGGGGAATTTAGAGATTGTTAGGTCAACCGCCTCATTGCGTTTTAGTTCCTGTGCTGCGGGAGGGTATTTGAGAGTGATTAATAGTGACCGGCGTTAGCCGCACCCGATGTGGGCCGGTGCGTCGATGTCCGTTGATAGGGGGCGGAAGTAACAAGCCCCAGGTCAGAACGACGCGATTGACCGAAACGGACATCTGCAGCGCTCGCCGTCGATACATAATGAGTTAGATCGCGCTTAATTTCACAGGCTTCGTTCCTACCGCGCAGGTCCCATGATTAGTTGTTTAGGTTGGTCAGGTGGCGTCCACTGTGCGCAGGAAATTAACGATCTCGTCGCTGACCAGATCCGACGCTTCGTGCTGTACCCAATGGCCTACATTTTCGAGCTCGAGCCCGCCAACAAGACCAGGCAGGCCCGCGCGCATTTGGTCTATTGTAAGCGGATAGAGTTCTTTCAATCCATCCGCCTTTCCCCAGATAAAAAAAGAGGGTTGGGTGATCTTCGCTCCTTTGAAAGCTGCGGACAAATGGAAATAGGGTTCGGCGGCGCGGTAATAGTTGAGGCCACCGTGAAAGCCGGTGCGCTGGAATTCCGCGACGTTATGGTTGACGTATTCCGGCTCCGCCCATGGCGGCAGCGGACCGGGGGCTGGCCGATGAAGGCTCCGTGCAGGATCCAAGGGACTCCACTGCTCGCCCGCCGGAGCAGAGCCCGAGGCCCAATGCAGGACGCCTGGAATCGTGACTGCGGCGTCAGCCCAAATTTGACCGGCGTCCCCCTGATCTGTTCGAACATGTAGAAATCGTTTTGATGGCCCGAATTCCGCATTCTTTCGAAGACGCTGATATCCCCACGCGGAACGTAAGGCACGCTTAGGCAAAACACCGCTGTGAATCGATCAGGTCGCATCATCGCGGCATTCCATGCGTGAGTGGCACCCCAATCATGACCTACCAGGACGGCTCTGGATATTTTGAGCGCGTCGAGAATGCCAACCAGATCGCCGGCCGTTTGCAGGGGCGTGTACAAGGCTGCATCCGCTGGTGCTGAACTCCGTCCATAGCCGCGCATGTCGGGAGCGATCGCCCGGTATCCAGCTGATGCTATGGCTTTCATCTGTCGACGCCACGTATAAGAGGTGTCCGGAAACCCGTGGCAGAAAATAACGGCTGGCCCCTCCCCTCGCTCAGTTACGTGCAGAGCAATACCATTGGTGTTGACGTCGTAAACTTTGAGATCATCGTTGCCTCCAGCTTGTGCTTTGACCATTTGACCCTCTCGTAGACTTGTGGGAACGGCTGCTCCGCGCATGAGCAAACGCGACGCGAGACACCTTGCAGGAGGAAGTTCGAAGAAGTGCTTAGAGATGCCGATATAGATCTCGCCGACCAGATCTTTCGGATCGAACGTCTTGCTGCGCGAGACCGGCGCCAAACTGGCGACGACGTGCTGTTCATCGAGGCCGAATACGCACGCATCACCGGCGCCGTTACGTTATCGATCTCAAGATCGGCTGCAGTTTTGATGCTTTGAACGGCACTGAGCGAATCCTCGCGCCGGTCGCATCGAAAATCGCATTCGAGATTGCGGAAGGCACCACGGCTGCCGACGGTTCGCCCGCGCCCCACGGCTTCTCGTTCGGGCGATCGATCAATTCGATGACGATTTCCGGAAGTTCCGGAAACGTCAGGATCGGGTAGCTTGCCCAATCAAGGCTGGTCACCATGCTTCGATCAAATGTGACCTCTTCCTTCAAAGTACGGCTGACGGTTTGGATAACATTTCCTTCGATCTGGGCCTGAACTCCTTTCGGGTTGATGATCTGTCCGCAATCGTGAACGACATAGACCTTTGTCACCCGGACATCGCCGGCCGTCCGATTCACTTCTACTTCGACGACGACGCCCACATAGGTGCGCACAAGTTCGTATTTGACGTAACTGACTCCGCGTCCCTTCACGATATTGCCGGAGACGTTCTTCTGCGGCGATGGCCGCTTCTGCCAGTTCGACAGTTTTGCAAGATGATCCAATAGATCGAGTCCGCGCTTATCGGCAGGATCGGTATATTTGACTCGGATTTCGAGCGGATCCGCGCTCGCGGCCGCTGAAATTTCGTCGAGGAAGCATTCATTGGCGAAAGTGTTCTGCATCCGCCCCGGTGTCCTGATCCAGGAGGGACGTAACGGTGTCGTCTCGAGGCGATGGCAAACTGTTCTAATATTCGGGAATTTGTAGCCGATTGCGGAATCACCAATGATGCCGCCCGGCGACAAGAGACCATCGACAGGCTTATCACTCAGCGTTGCGGCTACGAGATCGACGGTGCCTGCCGCCCCTTGCGGAATAAAGAATTCGGATTCCCACGCCGTAACGTTTCCCGATGCATCAACGTTCGCACCCAGGTCGATCAATGTCGGCGGCCCTTTCGGGTCCCATCCATGTTCATCTGCCCGGGACCATTGCACGCGCACCGGTTTATCGACGGCTTTTGCCAGTAATGCGGCATCGGCCGCTGCGTCCTCGTGACCATTGCGGCCATAGCAGCCCGCGCCATCCACATAAATGCAGCGGACATCGTCAAGTGCCATCGAAAACATCTTGGCAAGTTGCTTGCGCAGATTGTGGGTCGCCTGCGACGCCGTCCAGGACGTTAATTTTCCGTCCTTAAATTCTGCAATCGCGCAGGAGGGACCGATCGAGCCATGCGTGTGGATGGTAAAATCATAGGTCGCGCTCAACTTCTTGCCGCTCGCAGCCATGGCGGCTGAAACGTCGCCAATATTGCTGGTGACATCGTCCTTCAGAATCTTGGTCGTGCGGACATGCTCCCAGAGGTCTTTCTGCTCCGGGAGAGTTTTGGAATCTGACCAGGTTGTCCTCAGTTCCCGGGCAACACGTACGGCGGCCCACTCGGTCTCTGTCACGACCCCAAGGAAATTGCCATCGCGGACCAGTTTGACGACGCCCGGAACGTCCTTGATAGATGACTCGTCGATATTCAGGAGCGTTGCGCCGAGCGCCGGCGGACGGATCACGCTTCCATGCAGCATGCCCGGAATGCGGAAGTCATGCATATAGGTGAATTTTCCGGTCAACTTTTCCGGAATGTCTCGACGAGCGATCGGTTTGCCCACGATTTTGTAGTCGGCAGGGTTTTTCATCGGCGCAGCCGGGTCGACTTTCAGCATAAAATTTTTGCCGCCGATCAGATCCTGATAGGCAACCCCGGTGCCGCCCGCTTTCGGAGCGATAACACCTTCGTTGATCGCAAGATCGTCCTTTGCCACGTTCAGACGTTGAGCGGCTTGATCCAGTAGCGCGTTTCGCGCGGTGGCAGCGGCTTGGCGAATTTGCATGCCCCCAGTCTGGATGGACTGGCTCCCATAGGTTGGCCCCTGATCTGGTGTGAGCGCCGTATCACCGGTCACCAGGCTGACATTCGCAAGCCGCACATCGAGCTCTTCTGCGACAATCTGAGCGAGCCCAATATTGACGCCTGTTCCGAGGTCAACCTTTCCGGCGTAAAGCGTCACCATGCCCTTGTCGTCGATGGCAAGGAACGAATCGACCTGATCGAGACTCACAGGCTTTGTCGCAGCGGCGGCGTCCTGGGCCAGTGCGTTCATGTGCGGCGGGAGTGAAAAGGCAACAACCAGAACGCTCGACCCTTTCAAGAGATCGCGACGTGAGAGCTGGAGCGGAGCATTCATGGCGAACCTCCCTAGGCGATGGCGGCGCGCTTGATTGCGCGCATGATGGCGGTATGCGTGCCGCAACGGCAAAGATTGGGCCGCATGTAATTGCGGATTTCATCGTCTGTAGGATTTGGCTTTGCGTGCAGCAGTGCCTGCGCGCGCATCACCATTCCGGAAATACAATAGCCACATTGCGCGGCTTCCTCG
>NZ_JBEKRB010000110.1:0-9266 GCF_049519115.1 Bradyrhizobium sp. | reverse complement strand
CCTTCCTGTCGCAGGCGCCGATGCTCGACTATCTGCGCAGCAAGACGATTCCGTTGACCGCCTACGCTCCGCTCGCGCAAGGCCGGGCGGCGAACGATCCGACGCTTGCCGCCATCGGCCGCAAGCGTGGCGCGACGGCCGCACAGGTGGCAATCGCCTGGCTGCTGGACCAGGATGGCATCATCGCGATTCCAAAGGCCGGTCGCCCGGAAAGCCAGAAGGCCAATCTCGAGGCGCTCACCATCTCACTCGACGACGAAGACCGCGCTGCGATTGCCGCCCTGCCGAAGGATCAGCGCTTCGTCCGGCCGCCGTTTGCACCGGAATGGGATGCTGTCGTGTGAAGGCCCCCTCCTCGAATGGACGTTCGATTTCCAAGGCTGGCAACCCAGCAAATTCGAGGGGCGGCTCAGATTCTTTCTTGAGCAAGCTTCTGACCGCTGCAGTGTTGGCTTGCGGAGCGACGCTGCCCGCCGTAGTAGGCGTCTGTCTTGGTCGCGAAAATGCTGGATACGTCGCCTCCTTCGGAGCTTATCTCGTCACCATCACGCATGCGGACCTGCCGATCGAGGGCCGGGCACCACGGCTCGCAAGTACGATTTTCATGCTCTGCGTCGGAGCGATAGCGGGCGCCTCGGCGGGCCAGCGTGTGTGGATATTCCTTCCCCTGGCAGTGATCGGCGCCTCATGGCAGGCTTGGACAGAGATTGCCGATACAGATCTTAGGTTTCCAGCGGCGATCGCCGTTCTGACGTTACTTGTGTCGACCGCGAACGACCCGTCAAACATCTCCATAGCGACATACGGTGCCGCGTTCGCTGGCGGAGCGATCTGGCAGGGACTGGTTCAGTATATCGCGGCTCGTCCGAGCGACAAGCCGCCGGCGAGTCTCACGAGTGATCTCCAGGCGCTCGTTTTCAGCTTAGCCAGGGCCCGACAATTCATCGCCACGATGGCGACGCTGGGCGCGGTAGGCGGCGCTATCGCATCATCGCTGGCTCTGCCGCACGCCGCTTGGCTGTTGACGACCGCGTTGCGGGTCATGAAGCCTTCGCAAGTGGAGACACGTCTCCGGCTGAAGCATCGGTTCATTGGTACGTCTGCGGGCGCGCTCGTTTCTGCCGGTCTGCTTGGTTGGGAGATTCCGCCGCTGCTGTATGCGGGACTTTTCGGCATCATGCTGACCGCCATGCAGTTGGTTGGGGCCCGACGCTATGCCGTGTGGACATTCTGTCTCACTGTCATTGTCCTCGATCGCGGCCAACGAACCCACGAAGTCGGCTGGCAAGTCGCGGAATATCGGCTGCTGTTGACGATCGGTGGCCTGGCTCTCGCCAGAGTCTTCAGTTTCCGCTTGCCATAAATGCCGACTGCGGTGGTCGGGGTAGACCGCGATGTCCTGCGATCGAATTGCGGAAGCGCTCCACCTTGCGCAGTCACGACCGTCATTCCGTGCCCCTTGTCAGGAATACATCCGGCGAGATCCTGTGATCGCGGAGATTGGATAGACAACCTCCGCCGGCCGTTCGGTTGAAATATTTGCGTTAGGCTGAATGCCGATTGTCTGCAGCAAGATGAAGAGCAGTCGCTGGAGTATGGCCGATCGGCCTCGGAATCGACCGCGAATCCGACGCGGCGGCTGAGACCAGCGAAAAAGGGATTTCGTCCAGGACAAAACCGGAGCCGCGGACGCTACGGATCATGGGCGCCTCGTTTGCTCCGTTCACCTTCCGGCGCAGCCGGCCCATCTGAACGTCGACAATATTCGTTTCAGGAACGAAATTAAAATGCCAGACCTCTTTCAAGAGCACCGCGCGGGTCAGCAATTGGTTACTCCGTTCCATCATGTACTTCAACAATTGAAATTCTTTTTGACGCAAATCGATACGACGGTCGCCACGCTTGGCAGCACGGTCAATGAGATCTAGCTCCAACGGTCCAACCCGCAGCATCGTTTCATTCGGGAAGACCGCCGGCCGACCCGACGACTCTTCGCCCGAACCCGATTCAATTTCGGTAGGAGGCTCATCGCGCCGCAAGGACGAGCCGTCCATCTGATCGACCATCTTCTCCAGCGTGGCCGATACCAGCGAATGGACCATCTCTGCGAGAAGCTGCGTCATTTCGTCGAGCAACGTTGGCGGTATTCGCGCGCCTGAAATAGCGCTAGGTCGCTGGTTGGCCCGCATTGATGAATTCGACGAGGATTGCTGCGAAACGACCGGCTCGACGGCAACGAAGGCCGGACGGTTCCGATGTTGGTCGCAGCTGCTACTATGAGTTCTCATGGCGAGGTCCTCTCCGCCGGCGGCGTGGAATCGAAGGCCGGATTTGGTTGATCACTGGCACCGCGTTCGCTGATGCCCTACCTCTCAAATCTACCGTGTGTTTTACCCAATCCTCCATTGCCACCGAGTGTAGCTCGATTACCGAAATGGTTGCGCATGTTCGATACGTTGGTTGCGCCAACTCCAACCGATCTTACTGCCGAGTCGGCCCGGTTCGTGATGCGGTTCACGAACCTGATCGAAGCGCGCTTCGGTCGGCCACTTGATCCGCTGATCTTGTGATTCTCGGTTGGGTCTGCCGCCGCCCGAACGTCAGAGAAGCACCGGCTTTGATGTCAGTGCGCTTCTGAACGATTCGGTGCGCGGGATGATGTCGAACGCAACAACTCATTTGGACCAGCTTCCACGAGCCATCGATGCGGCCGACGACGCCGGCGACATTCGATGGATCGCAAATCTCGTAAAACGTTCACGACCTGAAAACCGCCCCAGCCTGTTTGACCGACGGCATACCCCACGAATTCACTTCCTGGCCTTTCCGATTTGCTTTTTGAGCACGTCCCGGAGAGCTGCGACGAGTTCGTCACCATCGAAGGGCTTAGTCAGGTAGCAGATCGCGCCGGCCTTCAATGCTCGTGCACGCGTCCGATCGTCTGGGTAGGCAGTGAAAAAAATAAATGGCAAATCGCTTCCTTCGCTACGCAAATGCGCCTGTAGCTCGACGCCGTTCATGCCGGACATTTGGACGTCGGCAATCACACAAGAAATTTCATCGAGGTGGTTCGATCGCAGCAACTCCTCGGCGCACGAAAACGTGTGTACGACGTATCCCAGCGATCGCACGAAGCTGTCAGTCGCTACGCGCACCGGTTCATCATCGTCAACGATTGCTACGAGCGGAATATCTAACAAAGCGTCTTTCCTAATTCCGGGACCGGAATCCCAAACGGATCTCCGCCACGCCTGCTACGGATAGCATCATCGAGACGATTGAAAAACGCTACCTGGGTATAAGCTTCGGAGTTTCGTGCGTCAGTCAGATTCCGGCAGTAGCGGCGACGCGAACATCTTGCGAGGTTGAAAGCAGTGATTCTACGGATTCCTCTTGGCGGCGGCAGCCTATGATACGGAACTGCCGGGGCTGATTTTCATTCCGAACAAATTATTTTGCCTGCCGAGGGGGCGCCGTTAGGCGACTCCTTTGTCTTTCAGTCAATTGGGCCATCCGAAGTGCATAGGCGACGTGATAGCTCCGCGCTCGCACAGCCGAAGCACTCGCCCATCGATTTCCAGATTGCCGACACAACGGCGCCTGATGAGATCAAACGGTCTTCGGTTCACTGTTCAAACAGGGAAATATTCGACACGCGCGAAACGCCTGTGGCATAAATTCGATTTTAACTTTCTGATCGCCGGTTTAATGGCTCGCTGCGCCTAAATCGCATCTGTTGGTGTGGTCGTAAGGGTCGCCAACCAACGGCGCGGATTTGCCGCTCTCGACTCCGGAAATTCCGAGCGGCCCTCCACCTGCCACGATTCCACCCGCGGTCGCGGGGCTTGCCGACACCGGCGTCGATCCGGACGTCACGGTCGTGCCGACACCGAATTCGGCGGCATGCAATGAAAACGTGACGATGAAACTCGCAAATCCCATTATGGCGCCAGCCGATGCGACGGGCGCGAAGGCAACGCCTGGCGTCCGGCCTGCGTCCGGTTGCTGAACCGATCGAGACTGCGTTTGCTGAAACCACCTTTCCCAAGATCCGAGTAGCGTTCGCCCGGCTAGAGAGGTTTCGCCGCGGCGAACCGAGTATCATCTCTAGAGTTTCGAACGACGTATTCCGAGCAGATCAGCCGTCTCGAGCAGATTAATCAACGACCGGGCCTGCATTTTTTGCATCATGTGGCTACGATGAACCTTTACGGTTATCTCGGAGAGATCGAGTTTGGCCGCGATCTGCTTATTCATGAGGCCCTGAACGACCAGTGCCATCACTTCGCGTTCGCGCGAGGTCAGCGACTCGAACAAGATTCGAACTGCCGATTCGGTCTTCTCGCCCTTGCGTCTTTTTTCATCTCGCTCCAGCGCCTTTACCACGGCGTCGAGCATGTCTTGATCGCGAAAGGGCTTCGTCAGGAAGTCGATAGCCCCAGCTTTCATTGCTTTGACCGACATCGGAATATCGCCGTGACCGGTCATGAAGATGATCGGAACGTGAATACCCGCTTCAGCGAGCTTCGACTGAAAATCAAGACCGCTGATTCCCGGTAGTCTGATATCGAGAACCAAACAGCTTGCGGCATCCGGGATATTGCTTCGCGTGAATTCCTGAGCAGAACCGAACAGCTCGACCCGCAACTCTATCGATCGGAAGAGACTGCCGAGCGTCTCACGCACGGCCGAATCGTCGTCAACGACAAAGACAGTTCGTCCGATCGCCTTTGCGAGATTGTCTGGTGATTTTTCGCGCCCGGTCACTACGTATCCTCTTGATGCAATGGCAACGTGAGCTGAAACCGCGCACCCGGCCCCGCGCTGCTAACCGCCGATATCCGTCCTCCGTGGGCTTGGATAATCGAGCGGCAGATCGATAGCCCCATGCCCATGCCGCTCGATTTAGTGGTGAAAAAGGCATCGAATAGCCGGTCGGCGTTCTCGGAGGAGATTCCGGGACCGGTGTCAGTCACGGAGACCAGCACGCCATGCGATTGGTCGCACTCAGACCGGACTAGCAGTTCGCGTCGCTGGTCCGTTACCGTTTGCATTGCCTCGATACCATTCATCATGAGGTTGATGATGACCTGTTGCAGCTGAACCCGATCTCCAAGGACCATGGGTAAAGCAGATGCGAACTCCGTTCGCAGAGATATGCCGTGCTTGACCGTTGCAGGCCGCATAAGCTCGACAGCCTCCTTGGCGACGTCGCTGACGTCGACCGGAACCTTTTCTGTGCTTGTCTTGTTCGCGAGCGCCCGGACGCGCCGAACCACTTCGCTCGCGCGATTACCTTCTTTGATGATCCAGTCCACGGCGCGGCGCGCTTCGTCCAGGTTTGGGATATCTCTATCGAGCCAACGCAGGCAGGCTCCCGCAGCACTGACTACGGCCGAAAGCGGTTGGTTTACCTCATGAGAGATCGAGGCCGTCATCTCCCCTAGCATCGTGACACGAGTTACATGCGCGAGTTCCGTCTGCGCCTTGCGTAGCGCCTCTTCCGTTTGCTCTGCGCGTATCGCCGCGGTGATATCGGTTCCAGTTCCGCGATATCCAAGAAAATTTCCTTTTGCATCGAAAAACGGTTTGCCGCTTGTCTGGATGTATACCGCAGATCCGGAGCTTGACGTGGTGCGATAGACGAAATTGCGAAATGGTAGATGCGCGTCATGCATCGCACGGTGCTGCCGCCACTTTTCGGGTTCTGTTTCGACATCTGTTGCGATGTCCCAACGAGCTAGGCCTGTTGCGGCCGAAGGGAAAAGACCTAAGGAATCGAGCTGATCCGATATGCGGGTGATCTCATGGTCCGGTCCGCTCTCCCACAGCCAGTCGGAAGCTGTTTCGGCATAATCGCGGAAGCGTTGCGCGCTCTCGCGTAACGCCTCCTCGGTCAGCTTGCGGTCCTCGATATCGGTAGCCGATCCGTACCACTTGACGATATCGCCCGCCTCGTTTCGCAGCGGCACGGCTCGGAACAAAAGCCAGCGATATTCACCGTCGAAGCGCCTCAGGCGTGCTTCGAGCGCTCCTCGTCGGCCAGACTCCCGTATGGCGTTCCATTCGATCAACATCCGCTTTTTATCGTCAGGGTGAAAAGCGCGGGGCCAACCGAGCGTGGCCTGCTCTAGCGACAGGCCGGTATAGTCAAGCGCGGGTTGATTGAGAAAGTCGGGACTGCCCTCGGGTCCGGCGCGCCAGACCAATGTCGGGATCGTGTCGATGACAAGCCGAAGGCGATCTTCGGATCGCTCTGTTTCGTCGAAAGCCTTCTGCAGCGCTTTCCCTACAGTACGTTGCTCGGTGTCATACATAACTTTCCAACGGCGGGAGAGCGACCGGAGTGCGTCTGCCGGTTCGGAAGCTACTGGATGCCTGATAGCCGGCGCCTTGGCGTGTTGTATTCTGTGAAAAAATGAAAAATCGCGTGCGAAAGTACCCCAGTTCCGCCAGGCAATGCGAAGCTTTCCGCCCGCCATGGTTGCCCCTCATCCGCTTAACGCCTCAGTCCAGTCGGTCGGACTTGATGCCGCGCGGGGGCCACCGGCAGCGAAATACTGAGGACTTGGACTCTAACGGCGATCACGATCTTGGCCGCTTGCGCGATTACAGGATGCATTACTCGGTAAGTCGGACAAAACCTCAAAGCAAAATGCCCCGCCACGGGGAGGACGTGGCGGGGCTAATCCGGTCCGCTCGGCCCGGGCAATTACCGAGGAGACCAGAAGCAACCATAGCGAGGCCACTGCGTGAGGTTCTCGATATTTCTCATGCATATCAGCGCCGGTCCGCATCGTCTCGACAACGCGGTCGAATGCACGCAACGAGTATGCCTGACGGTGGATGCCTTGGCGCGTTGTATTCCGTGAAAAGATGAAAAATGAGGTATGGCATGAATGAGGCCATGCCCGTTCCGCCGGATGTCCGGTCAGAGATTCCAGGCCTGATGCAGAGCGGTTACCACCTATCGCAAATCCTCGAGGAGCGTGCGCGCAAACTTGAGATCCGCGGTTTCGAATTCTTCCGTGGGATCAATGGAGCATTGCGCACGCGACGAATAGCGGAGTGGAGTTTGACTTGCCCGAACTGCTTCGGATCAAATCACAGATTCTCGCAGCACAGAATGACCGTGAAGACGGCCAAACCGATCACGTTCGAAAAGGTGCAAGTCTCGTGGGCGCTCACTCAGCGGCATAGGCATCTCGATACGCGTCGCGTAGCAGGGCTTTCTGAATCTTGCCCGTCGAGGTCATCGGTAGTGTTTCGAGGACCACAAACTTCTTGGGAACTTCGAAGTTGCCGAGGAGACTTCGACAATGCCTGTTAAGATCGTCCACGTTGATGTCTGCTCCTGGCTTGAGCAGAACGAAGGCCGTTACCGCTTCAGACCACCTGAAATGGGGCAAGCCGACGACGGCGGCATTGGCGACGCTTGCGTGTCGCAGCAGAACTTCTTCGACCTTCTGCGAAGAAACATTCTCTCCGCCGGACTTGATCATATCTTTTTTCCGGTCGACAAAGAGCAGTTGGCCGTCCGAATCGAACATGCCGAGATCACCGGTATGATGCCAGCCGAATGCCTGCGCGTGACGCGTCGCTTCCTCGTCCTTGTAGTAGCCTAACATCACGTTCGGTCCTCGATGGACGATCTCGCCGATCTTTTCGTTCCCGAGGAGGTTTCCCTCGTCATCCATGATGGCTGTCTCGTTGACGTAGGCCGAAACGCCCCAATAGGGACCGAACCGTCGCAATTGCTGTTCCGGCTTGAACATAGTTGTGATCGCGTACATCTCGGTTTGCCCCGAACAGAGCGCGAAGTTCGGGCAGACCTCTTCGATTAGCCGCACAAGGATTGGTTGGGGCATCGGCGCCATCGCATAGACGCAGAGCCTGAGGCTTGATAGGTCGTATGCCGAACGCCGCGGATGATTGAGAATGGCGACGTACATCATCGGCAATGCCACCATGACGGTGATGCGCGAACTCCCGACAGCCTCAAGACAATTGTCGACGTCGAAAGAGCGGTCGAGATGCACAGTTCCACCGACAATCCAAAACGTCATCGATACTACATGCTGCGAAACATGAAACATCGGAAAAACACAGCTCGCGACGTCGTTACTGTTGGCGCCTAACTCCGCAATGTTACTCATGAGGGCGGAATAAACGGAAGCATGCGAATGCATGACGCCCTTCTGCCGTCCTGTCGTACCGCTCGTGTACATGATCTGGGCGAGATCATCGCTGCCGATATCGACGTCGGGTAACGTATCCGGCATGGTCGCGATGACGTCGGTGTAGAGGATCGACGGGGTGGACACGGTCAGGTCCGCCGCGGGACTGAGCACGATGCAGCGAAGCTTTCGTCTGCTGACGATCTCCATGGTCGAGGGGCGCGCGTACAGGTCACCGTCAACGACCAGATAGTGAATCTCCGCGTGTTCAACGATGTTTTCGATGGCGGACGCATAGAGTCCCGTATTTATCGGGACCCATACCAAGCCGGCCTTCTGAATGCCGGTGAAGGCGACAACCATCTCGACGGAATTGTTGCAGAGCATGCCTATACGCCCGCCCGGCACGGCAGGCGTAGACAGCAAATAATTAGCAAAGCGATTGCTGTGGGCGTTCAATTCGGCAAATGAAAGACGGCGCTCCCGATCGACGATCGCGGCCTTTGGGCCGAACCGGCGCGCAGCGCGATGGATAAGGTCGCCGAGGGCGATGCGAGCGATCCGCCTGCGGCCATCGCCCCGCGCAGGAATTTGACCTTCGCTCATGGCCGCCTCCCCTTTGAAAATTGGTTACTCTTTTCGCCGGTGCCAGTACCGGCACGCGACGAATTCGCCTAGATCATGTCAGACATCGCAATGCACCTTGTTGCCGGCCGGCGCGCACCGGCTTCGGGCGGAACACCGAGTCTAGGTCCGCCGATTGGATCGATTGGAAATGACATCGACGCCGTTCTCAAATATCGAATCGATTGCGAAGAATAATCAGTTGGACGATCGAATCGCTCCGGACGGTAAAATAGAAGGCGAGTACCAGCGGATCGGGTAGGCCGCGCTTGTCGTAGTTGCCGTCGACAATAGCCGTCGTGATGAAGTTCCCGTGGTGGTTGATCACCTTGGTTACGTTCATCGTTAGTCTCTCACCGATGATATCGCGCTTCGCCCATTCTCTGATGGCGGGCTTTCCCCAGTAGTCTCGCAACTGGTCGTTTACGAGCGCATCCTCCACGAACGTTTCCATCAATCGCTCGA
>NZ_JBEKRB010000109.1:0-9674 GCF_049519115.1 Bradyrhizobium sp. | reverse complement strand
ATTCTCGTTTCACGGTTCAAATCGTCCGGAAAACAGTAGCAGCCCCGGGGTGCGTTGCCCTTTTAAACCCATCAATGACGGCACGGCCAGCTGAACCGGCGAGCCAGCATTATTCGGCGGCATCGCGGTCGCCGGTCCAAGCACAATCGGCAATGCCTTCTTGAACGATGGCGAAGTGTCCATTGCGAGCACGGTCACGGCCCTGAGCAACGGCACAATCACCGGTACGATTTCACCGACGTTGCCAGCAGCAATTCCCAGCGCGGAAGCGGCAACAGCCTTGCACTGAACGGATCCGCCGTCAGTGGCAGTTTCGCCGGCGCAATTGATATAAATGGGGCCGTCACGTTTCAAAGCTGAGTGGAGGTGGACGGTGTCGCGATGTCGGTCGCCAGAGGAGCGACGCTCGACTTCGAGAATCCGGTAACGGGCGTCGGCGCCACGTTGAATGACGTCGATGTAATGAATTCGGGAACCATCCAGGTTGATTCGGCCGGACCAGGCACCCCAATAATTTCGCTCGTGCTCGAGCGTGGCACGACGGTGACTGACGGCACGCTGGTCATACACGTTGACTTTCCGGTAAACGGAATTGAGGGGGCCGTTGAGATCGAGACCGGCGGTGCGACGTTCGACAATGTCACCGTCGACAACAACAATATCCAATTTAAGATTGAAGAGACTGTCCTCATCGCACAAAGCGGTCAGCCATTTAAGCGCCATTTAAGTACATGATTGTAATAATAAATTCTAGGTCAGAGCTTTCCATTCCGCCAGTTCCGCCGAGGGCCCGTTTTCCGAAGAATGGATGATTTCCAAGGCGGCATAGGCCACGATCGCAAGTAAAGGCCCGCGATCGTTTTGACAAAACGAACCCAATTTTTGGGCAGGGGCGGCCTCACCGACGCGCTTTACGCATCCTTCAAGCATTCCAAGTACCGTTTGCGCTCGCTTAGAAAAGTGCTCCACGACGCTCAGGATGAGCGATGCCAGATGCAGATCTATCAATCGTCGATGACGTGGAAGAAGCCTTAAGGAAAGGCTCGCACAGCAGTGGTATCGAGACGTTCAAGCGAGTGGCGGATTTGTTCTTATCGTCTGCGGGACGTTACGGTTCAGAGCAGGTCGAATTATTCGACAACGTCTTCGAGCGGCTTATCAAGACGATTGAGTTTCGGGCGATTGCGGACATTAGCGCTCGCATTGCTCTCGCCGAGTTCAGCGAACAGCTCTCACACATTTCGCAGGCGCCTCCATCGACGGTCCGCAGGCTCGCCCGAAATGACGAAATCAGCATCGCCGAGCCGGTCTTAAGGGAATCTGCCTGTCTAACCGCGGCGGACCTGGTCGATTTGGCTCGTCACAAGAGTGAAAGGCATGTCCTCGCAATAGCATCACGCTGGCAATTGAAAGAGGTAATTACCGATGCGCTTCTAGCCCGCGGCTATCCATCCGTCAGTCGTCGAATTGTAAATAACCCAGGCGCGAAAATATCCGCAGCCGGTTTCGCAATTGTTGTGGCGCAAGCAGAGTTGGATCCTGAACTGGCCGTACAAACTGGCATTCGTATCGATCTGCCATCAGAGCTGCGCGATCAACTGTTACGCAAAGCAACTGAGGCGGTTCGGATGCGGCTTTTGTCGCGTGCACCAAGTCATCTCTTTGAGGAAATAAGAAGAGCGGTTGATGTCGCCGCAGCAAGCGCGAATCGCGACATGTCGGAGGTGTACGACTTTAGCGAAGCCAAGCGCTTGGTGGCATCTTTGGAGAGTAAGGGGATTCTCGATGAACATGCTTTGCGGGCGTTTGCGGAACGGCGGAAGTATGAGGAAACCATCGTAGCGCTCGCGCAGCTGTCGAGATCGCGTGTTGAAGTCGTCCGGCCGCTGATGCAGAGCCTTCGCGATGATGGGGTCCTCGTGCCGTGCAAGGTGGCGCAAATTGGCTGGGAAACAGTTCGCGCGATCCTACAGTGCCGATATGCAGGTGGCTCAATGGGCTCGCTGGAGCTGATGAAGGCCCAGGAACAGTTCGCCGGTATGAATCTAGAAAAAGCGCGACAGTTGCTGCGACACTGGCACGTGCGAATTGCCAGTCTCAACTAATCTCCGTTGCGAACTGCTCGACAGGAGAAACCCGCCATAAGGATACCGATGACATGAACGAATTCTCCGTGGAATGCGCTACGAATGAAATGTGATGCGGCACTCCTTGGAGCGCCGCATCACATCTTACCGCGCGGCCCACGGCCGCCGCCGGCGCGGCCGAATAGATGCAGCCTGCGATTTCGCTGACATTTTTATTCCTTCGTAAATCCTGAGCCTCGATTGTTAAAGGCGTCAGACCCTATCGATAGCGGGTTCTCGGCGGCCTTAACCACCCGCTTTCCGAAAGCACGCCGCCTCGACAGGATCCGACGCTGCGAGCGGGATACGACGAATGTCGATCGAGCCTAAGTCTTGAGGGATTTGCCGCGTTCGCGTGGAACGCGCCACAGTTACCAGGACGCGACGGTCCGGTGCGGTGCGAGCGCCTTTTCCGAGCTCCAGCAAGTCCCTGGGCTTGGGCGCGTCTGTGAGCGACTTGAGGATGCGACAACCCTTGCGGATGCCGAAATCATCGACGGGCAGGACGTCCACGCGCTCCAGCGAATACATCAGGAGCATCTCGACGGTCCAACGCCCGATCCCCTTGACGGAGATGATGCGCTCGATCAGGGCCCGATCGTCCATCTTCACCGCGACTTCGCGAGTAGGGACCAGCCCCGACTGGGCGCCTTCCGAGATCGTTTTTATCGTCGCGTCGCCTGCCTTGGCCGTCAGCTGCTGATACGCGATAGCGCGGACCAACGCCTCATAGGGCTCATGCGCCGCTTTCGGATCGTGAAGGCGCGGCCCACTAGCTCGATAAGCTTTCTCCAATCGTCGCCGGCGTTTTCAAAAATTTGACGGAAGCACGGTAGCGGGCAGGGGCGTTGCGACTTTGGAAATCTTGATCAGGAGAGGCCATCACGAGTGGACATGGCGCGGCGCATGCGGCGGCGTCATTGAACGCAACACTCCCTATGTTCAAACCGATGGTTCGTAAAGCGCGTAGTGTTGGCCTACGGTCTAATCATCCCGACGGCGATCCTGCTTCCAGAGACCCAGGTCCGTCCGCTCGGGGCCGGACGCCTATGAACGCTTGGGCGGCCATGCTCACCGTATGCTGTCTGTACTGAAAGAAGAGAGATTTATGAAGTTTGCTCGCTATGCCATGAACGGCGCGATTAAAATCGGCTGTATCAACCAGGCCGAAACAACTATTGCGCCGATTCCGGGCGCCAAGGATATGTTCGATGTCATCGAACATATCGATGAAATCCGCACTTCCGCCGGCGGCGGCGCACAGGCCCGGCCGCTCGCCGAGGTCAACTTGCTGGCGCCGATTCCGGCCCCACACCGCAACATATTCTGTGTTGGCAAGAACTACCGTGACCACGCCCGCGAATTTTCGAACAGCGGCTACGAGGCCGGAGCGGTCAAAGGCGCCGAAATTGACAGCCATCCCGCCGTGTTCACCAAGCCCGCAAACACAGTGGTTGGGCCGAACGATGTCGTTGAGCTGCACGCCCCACATCACGTCCAGCGTCCATTACGAGGCCGAGCTTGCGCTCATCGTAGGCAAGGAAGGCCGCGATATCAAGCCGGAGCATGCCTACGATCACATCTTCGGATATACGATCGTCAACGACGTCACCGCCCGCGACCGCCAGCGCAATCACAAGCAGTGGTTTTTAGGCAAAGCGCTCGACACATTCTGTCCGATGGGCCCGTGGATCGCGACCAGTGATGATCTTGATCCCGAGAATCTCGACGTCAAATGCTGGGTGAACGGCGAACTTCGCCAAAATGCGAATACGAGCGACCTGATTTTCGGTATCCCGACGTTGGTGGCGACGATTTCCGCAGGTCTGACCTTGAAGTCCGGCGACATCATTGCAACCGGCACGCCGGCAGGCGTCGGCCTTGGTTTTAACCCGCCAAAATTTCTCCGTACCGGCGACAGCGTGTCGATCTCGATCAGTCATCTCGGCACGCTGACCAATACATTCCGATAGTCCGCAAGCCCGCGGCTTTGAAAATCTTGATCACGTGGACATGGCGATTTTCGAATTGAGAACAAGAAACGGAGTTTTCAACCACTCGGCCTCATAAGCTATCTAGCTGGTAGCTACAGGAGGACCTAAATGAGGTTGGTACGATTTGAGAGGCGCGCACAGGCATTTTGTTCCAAGTAGGGGCTTTGGATTCGGACCCGCTCCGAGCAGAACATTAGGCACAGCGGCCAACTTGCGACACCAACGGGCCGGACACGTGACCGCGCCCGACCAACGCTGCAAGCCGCAGAAAGTTTTCGCCAAGGCCGCCGTCCACGCGTGACCTGAAGTGGCAGCGCGCGCTAATTAGGCAACTGCGGCTGCACCTCATCAGACCTCATCGAATTGGCGTTTCGGACGCCAGGACACTGGATCGGCGATCCAGCGATTGATGTCGGATTCGTGCCACCCGGTCCCGTAGGTGCTGATCTTGAGCTGTGCCGGGAACGTGCCTTCGGCAATCTTGCGGTAGATCGTGGACCGGGACAGCCCGGTCCGAGAAAGCACGGTTTTAAGACGGATGATCCGATCTGGTTGGCGCATGGTCATGCTGCCTCCTACTGACGGCTGCCGAGACCAGACACGCCACGCATTCGACGGCACGCAAGAGGGTTTTTTGCGTCGCCGTACTATGGCGCAGAGTTGGTGGTAAATCGGATAGTTCAAATTTCGATACCCCTGCTTCGACCTCGGCCAAGGTCGATGCCGTGGCTGAAGGCGAGTTCAAGGCCAAGCCGGCGGCCTGATTCGAAGGCGATGCCGAGCTCCCTCTTGCGGTTGGCGAGGAGCGATTCCAGTTGCGGATCGCGTTCAAGGCTTCTCGCCATATCGGCCATCGCCGAGCGTGCGGACCTGTAGCCGGAGATGTCGCCCGCCTGAAACCGGCGCCGACTGGCCTGGTCGAGCTTCTGCCAGTCGTCGACGAAGCGGTCGGCGCGACGGTCCGGATTGATACGCAGTTCGGTCTCAAGCTGGAGCGCGCGGATGGCGCGGTTGAGCCGGCCGCCAGCCGCCTCGCGCACAAGATCCGGGTTCTTCTTGTAGGCGGCTTCGGCATCGTGCGAGCCATACGGCCGCACCTTCTCGAAGACCTTCCGGGCCTGCTGCAATTCTTTCAGCTGCTCGGGAGTTGCATCGAAGCCCAGCTCCTGCATATCGAAGATCGCATCCACGGCTCGGGCATGGCGCACGAGCGCTCGGGTACGCAACCGGCGCATTTCCTTTTCGGGGTCTTCCGCCACCTTCATTTCCGGTGCTTCGGTTTCGCGGCGCTCGGCTGCCGAACCGCTCCTGTCCCTTTCCGGCGCTTCCCGCTCCGGCCGTCGTCCGCCATCCGGGCCGGGCACATCTGAAGGAGAGCGAAGGCCGTCAAACATATTGGGTACCTTCTCCGGTACGACCTCGCGCACGATCTCGGCGACGTCCACGCCGCTCGGCATAGCTTTGCGCCGGATCGCGCTCCTCATAGTCCGAGGCCATGTCCTTGGCCCGGTCACGCGACAGGGTGCGAACGAGCCGGTCCGGATTGGCAAAATCGTCACGGCCGTAATGCAGCTCTACGCCATCGCGGTGCCGCGACAGGGCCACATAGCTAGAATGGGCATCCATGCCAGGGGTTGCCAGCACATGGGCGCGGTCCACCGTCATGCCCTGCGCCTTATGGATGGTCGCGGCATAGCCATGGTCGATCCGATTGTAGTCCTTGAGGTCGAACTGCACGGATCGGCCGTCGTCAGTCTGAACGGTCATGGACCGCGCGCTCACCTGTTCGATGGTGCCGAGGGTGCCGTTCTTGACGCCAAGGCTTCGTTCGTTTTGCAGGAAGATCAAGCGATCCCCGCTGGCGAAGTTTCTCGCGCCGCGCTCGACCGTCACAGGCAGTTCGTCGCCCAGATCGACCGCGGCCCGCATCCGTGTCCGCGCAGCCTCGTTGAGGGCGAGCACCTCGTCATTGGTATGGGTGAGGATGATCCGGCTCCGCTCCGGTGACGCCTGACGGTCGCGGTCCCAGCGATCGATCAGATCGCCGCGCGCCTGCTCGCGGCTCTCGGCACCATGCACCATGCCGTGGGAGCGATAGGCTTCCAGCGCGTTGCCGGTTCGGCCACTGGCGAGATCACGCGTGGCGTCCCGCTGCCAGTCCTGGCGCTGGCGGCGCACCTCGCCGATCTCCGCGCCGCCGTGACGCTCATGGATCGAGCGAAAGGCCGCGCCTGCTTCTATTGCCTGCAGTTGCTGGGGATCTCCGACCAGCACGACCTTGGCGCCGGCCTCAGTGGCATGGGACAGCACGCGTTCCAACTGCCGTGTGCCGACCATGCCCGCCTCGTCGATCACCAGCACGTCGCGGGTCGTGAGTAGGCCGCGGCCCTGTCCCCAGCCATGCTCCAGGCTGGCGATGGTGCGAGACGCGATACCCGATCCGCTCTCAAGGTTTTCGGTAGCGATGCCGGACAGTGCAGCGCCACGGACCTCGTAGCCCGCCGCTTCCCAGGCATCCCGCGCCACGCCCAGCATCGCGCTCTTGCCGGTGCCGGCATGGCCGACCACGATCCCGAGATCGCGCCCGTCCGTGATATGCGCCAGCGCATCATCCTGCTCGCCCGAAAGGATAAGACCGCGCGCTTCCGCACGCGCCAGCGCGGCCCGCCTGCCGGCATCGTTCACTGCATGGCGTTCCCGTTCCGCCATGAGTTTGGCGGCGCGGTGCAGGCGCTGTTCCGCCTCGATCATGGCGCGTGTGGTGAAGCGGTCTTCGCCGCTGATATCCTTGCCGAGTTCGACCAGAGTGGGCGCATTGCGCATCGCGCCCATGACGTCGTTGAACTGATCGATCCCGTCGCTGTGGCGGTGCGCGAACTTCGCCATGTCGCGCCGCGTAAAGGTCGATTGCTGCTTCGTGATCGCGTCCAGCCCAAGGGAAGGGTCGGCGATGATCCGCGCGCCGTTGCCGCGCGCAATCTCGCGGTGCATCTCGGCCCGATCAGATACAATGGCGGCGGCCTCGATCCTCTTCTCGGTTCCTTGGCCCTCAGAGCCGCGATCCTCAATCCGCTTGGCGGGCGCACCGATTTGGCTTTGTGGCTCCAGCGCGATACCCTGGGCTTCCAGGCTGCGATGGTCGATCCGCACGTCAATGTCGAGTTCGGCCAGGCGTTCATTGGCGAGTTCTGCCCAACGTTCACGCCAGCGCTCGAGCATGTCGGTACGGTTCCAGTCCCGCACCTTCCGCCCAAAACCGCTTTCGTCGACCGCGCGCATAGTCAGCATGACATGGGCATGGGGTTTGGGCATGCCGTCCTTGCCCACATCCCAATGCACGTTGAGATCGGCGATCATGCCCCGATCCACGAATTCGGCCCGAACGAAGTCGCGGGCGAGCTCAATGCCTTGCGCTTGCGTCAGTTCGCGCGGGATGGCGAATTCGACCTCACGGGCCAGCTGTGCATCTTTCCGGACTTCGAACGCCTCGACATCGTTCCAGAGCCGTTCGCGGTCGTTCCATGCCTCCGGCGCATTTTCCAGCAGCATCACCTCGGAATGGACAACGCGGCGCTTGGAGGAAAAATCGTGGCTGCGATCGAGCCGCTCGTCACGCAGCCGCGAACCCGACCGGTAGGCTGCTGACGCTACCGCGCTGGAGCCAGACTTGCGGCCAATGACCTTGACGTGAAGATGATAGATCGCCATCGCGATCAGGTCAGTGGCACGGCAGAGCGCACGTCGGAACGACGCGTACGCGCGCCCTCCCTCAAAAAAATCTCGGGAGGGATTACACCGTCTCAAACCGTCCGCGGACCTTACAGCATTGTGCCCAGAGCTCACCTATCATCCCTTGATCAACACGGTTGGAGAACGTCATGCGGAAGCCGCGGGATTTTGACGGGGAACTGAAGGCGCTTGGGGACAAGGCGCGTGACCTCAAGAGCCGCAAGGTACAGCAGCTCGGCGAACTGGTGATCGCTACTGGGGCAGACACACTCAGCGCCGACGAATTGGCGGGCGCGCTGATCGTGCTGGCTGAGACAAAAGAGGCCGGAAAGAAGGAGGCATGGGCGAAACGCGGTACCGCGCTTTCAGAGCCGGGCGCGGCGAACTGCACCGGCAACTGAGTGCGACATTGGCGGCGTTCGGGCGCAACCGTCAACAAGCAGAAGGCGCGGCGTGATGTGCGCACGTCGCAGGTCGAGCGGCGCTGAGGGACATACGGATTTCGAGCATTCCCTTTCGAAGTCTCACTTTGACCCGGACTCTTGGGCTGCTCTCTAAGCTAAGATTCCTGACCCAAGGCCGGCCGAGCAGCTGGCTTGTAAAAGGTCCACGCCGGTCTCTTGTATGTATTCGAGCTGCTCTTGGGTCTTGACGCCCTCTGCCGTGGTCACGGCTCCAAGACCTGCGCCAGCGCCAGTGTTGATACGATTATGTGTCGTCGGCATGGAAGCGTGCGCAACGGCGCACCAATGGGCACGCGAACTCAAGATGCTAGGGCATGACACGTGGCTCATGCCGCCGAGCTATGTCAAAGCCTACGTGAAGTGTGGCAAGAACGATACGGCCGATGCGGCAGCGATCTGCGAGGCCGTGACGCGGCCACCGATGCGGTTTGTGCCGATCAAAAGCGTTGGGCAGCCTAAACTTTAATATAACCTTAACCTGCCCCGCCTTAACCTAATCTTCGCGAAGCTTGGGCGACCAAGATGGATTTTGTTAGCGCCAACCCCTCTGTTGTCAGATCAATTCGGCAACGCGCGATGTTGAACTCGTGGCTGAGGCTTTATGCGCGGGCAAATCAGCCGCCGAAATTTGATGATTTCAAACAAGACGGGCTTCCGCGCGAACTCGATGATCTCGTTTTTTGCTCTGTTGAATCTTGCGGCGACGAGACAAGCTTCCTGATTGAAAGTGACGGTCTGCGCGCCTATCAAGCGTACGGTAAAAGCGGCAAGGGCCGCTATCTTCACGAATATCTTCCGCGAGCAGTGAGAGATCGGATAACACTAATATACGCCGAATGTGTTCGCAGGCGTTTGCCGGTATATACCGTTTCGAGGGTGAATGATATAATCGGTGTTGAGGTTGAATTTGAACGTTTGCTTTTGCCTTTCACGGGTGCGTCAGGAATCGAGTGGGTCGTTGCATCACTAAATACGCTAAGCATCGACGGCGGCTTTGAGATCAGGCACCTCATGAAGAGAAGTGAGTCTTTGCCAGTTAACGACTTCCTGTCGATCATAGACCAAAAGCTTTTTCATCAAACGATTGGCAAAAAAGAGCTCGACGAAATCGTTTGAATAAGTGCTATTTCGTAAATTCGCTGGCAATATTCGATAAGATCAAAAAGAACCTGATTGCGGTTCAAAAGCTTGGCTCGCGCCGAGGCCTCGGTCGATTTGATAAGATCCGTTGTTAGGGGCAGACCGGAGTGCGCCGGGAGACCGGCAAGGAGTAGATGGTGCAAGTCCATCACGATGAAGGAGTAGCGAACCGCATCGACCCCGAGTCATGCGCAGATACCCGTGAGGGTATTGGCGAAGCG
>NZ_JBEKRB010000108.1:0-10435 GCF_049519115.1 Bradyrhizobium sp. | reverse complement strand
CGATCGGCTGGGCTTGCCCCGTCTCTCATGACCTCAACCTCTCGAACCGCCCGGTGCGGACCCGCATGCCGGGTGGTGTGGCAGGGGAGCGACCCAAAAGGTCGCCCCCTATGCCGATCCCGACGCCTTGCAAGCCTGGCTTGACATTCGCTCCCATACCCGCCGCCGTCGAACGGTTCATCCTGAATTGGGGCGACATGGGCGACGAGTGGGGTGTCAATCGCTCGGTAAGCCAGATTCACGGATTGCTGTATCTGTCGGAAGTTCCGATGACAGCCGAGGACATCGCCGATACCTTAGGCATGGCCCGCTCCAACGTTTCCAATTCTATCAAGGAACTAATGGCGTGGAACCTGATCCGGCGCGTACCGATCCTCGGTGACCGGCGCGATCATTTCGAAGCTGAAACCGATATTTGGGAAGTGGCGGCCCGGATCGCCGCCGGCCGCAAGGAACGCGAGATTGATCCCGCGGTCGATGCGCTTCGCGCCTGCGTGGTGGATGCCGCCGACGATCCGACAATGAGCCCGGTCGCGAGCAAGCGGCTGAAGGAAATGCTCGCTTTCACCGAACTGGTCGATCGCGGTACGTGCAGATGTTGAACGTGCCGCGGCCACGGCTGATCGCCCTGATCAAGCTCGGCGAAAAGATCATCAATTTCCTGCCGGGGAAAGCCAAATAGGACGGCGGGTGAGCGGAGTGTGCCATGACCTCAGCAAGGATCGGATTTCCTTCATCGGTCGCCCCTCACACCAAATTGCTCGACGATCACCGCTTTCACGCCCTGCTGCCGCCGGAAGACTGGGGCCGCTTACCGGTCGCAATCTGGCGGCGGTTTTCCAAACGCCTCACCGACGGCGCGACGATCGTCTATGTCGGCGAAGTCGAGGAGGCGAGCTTCACCCGGGCAGGGTGGTGGATCGCGCAGGCCGCCCGTCTGGTCGGGGGACCGCTGCCGATCGTTTCTGAAACGGCTGTATCCACCATCGTCACCGTGACCGAGGACAGGACTGGCGGTGGCCAGATCTGGTCCCGCATCTACCCGCGTCGCAACGGTTTCCCGCAGGTTATTCATTCCATGAAGAGCTTTAGCGGCCCGACGGGTCTTCAAGAATATGTCGGGTTTGGCATCACCTTGGCGTTGCGAATTTCGGTCGCCGACGGCGCGCTGGTGTTCAAAAGCGCAGGCTATGCCTTGCAGTTGGGACCTTTGCGCGTACCGCTGCCGGACTGGCTGACGCCCGGCGACCTGACCGTCATTCATTCCGACCTCGGCGGAAATGCTTTCCGCTTCACCCTTGATATCGTCCATCCGTATTTCGGACGGTTGTTGCGCCAGTCGGCCGTGTTTAGGGAGAGTGCATCATGACGTCATTACTGCTCTGGATCTTGATCGGCATCCAGATCGCGATGGGAGCATTCGACACGTTCTATCACCACGAAATGACCGAGCGGTTGGCGTGGCGGCCCTCGCAGCGTCACGAACTCCAGCTTCACGGCGTGCGAAACATCCTCTACGCCCTGCTGTTGCTTACGCTGGGCTGGCTTGAAGTTCACGGCATCTGGGCCATCGTTGTGATCGCGGTTCTCATCGCCGAGGTCGTCATCACGTTGATGGATTTCGTTGAGGAAGACCTCAGCCGGAAACTTCCCGCAAGCGAGCGTGTCAACCATACGCTCCTGGCCTTGAACTATGGCGCGATCCTCGTGCTGCTGGTGCCGATTTTAATCGAATGGGCCGGTCGCTCGAGCGAGGTCCAATGGGTGTCTTACGGCCACTGGAGCATCCTTGCGGCCGTATCCGCGACACCGTCGCGCTTTTTGGGTTGCGGGACCTTGCCGCGGCCAAACGCCTTGCGAGGCTGAGCGAGATCGCCGCCGACGGGCTCGTCGGAGTTTTGAGCGGAAGGCAGACGATTTTGGTGACGGGCGCGACCGGTTTCATCGGCAGCCGTCTGGTTTTGAGCCTGACGAAGGCCGGCCATCAGGTCATTGCGCTGGTGCGCAATCCCGCCAAAGCGGAGGCGTTGTATCCGCCGATCACGTTGATCACCAGCCTCGATCAATTGTCCGCCGACATGACCATTGATGCGATCGTCAACCTCGCGGGCGAGCCGATCAGCAATGGATTGTGGACCGAGGGCAAGCGGCGGAAAATCGTCGAGTCGCGCGTCAACATGACCGACGACGTCGTCCGTTTGATCGGCCGGCTGGAGCGGCGGCCCGCCGTGCTGGTCAATGGATCGGCGATCGGGTGGTATGGCCTTTGGCAGGATCAGGTGCTGACGGAATCGGCGAAATCCCATGTCTGCTTCAGCCACGAGCTTTGCGACGCCTGGGAAACCGCAGCCAACCGCGCGACGGAATACGGCGTCAGGGTCATATGTCTTCGGATCGGTCTGGTGGTCGGAACCGAAGGCGGCCTTCTCACGCGGCTGCTCACACCGTTCGAGTTTGGTCTTGGCGGCCCGATGGGATCGGGTAACCAATGGATGTCCTGGATCGAGCGTGACGATCTCATTCGATTGATCGCGCACGCGATCGCAAAGCCCGATATTTCGGGCCCGATCAATGCAACGGCGCCGATCCCCGTCACCAACGGGACGTTCACCGAAGAACTCGGCCGGCGGCTTCGACGACCGGCGGTATTTCGAATTCCATCGAGCTTGCTTCGTGGGTTGGCCGGCGATTTGGCGAACGAGCTTTTGCTCGGAGGACAACGCGTGATCCCCCAACAAGGCTCTGAGCAGCGGCTTCGTATTTCGACATGAAACCCTGCGAAGCGCGTTGGGTGCAATTCTGTGATGGAGGTGCGCGATGGCTCTCGGCAATGATTATGCGCGGCCCGTAGTGGGCTCGCTCGCCGGATGTATCGCAGCCACGATCGCGATCTACTCCTATGGTGGGCAAAGCGCTTTGAGCCAATTTCTTTTATCGGCTGGTTTCCTGCCGCAGCCATCGAGATTTAGTCTGCTGTTTGTTGTGGCAGGATTCGCGGCGGGATCGGCTTATTGGTTGGTCGCCGGAAAATATGCCGGGGCCGATTGTCCTGCATCGAGCGCATCAACCTGACGGTTTTACCCGTTCGCAACGGCGCTGCGGAACGCGGCCGACGCGGCGCAGAGCTGCTCTTAAATTAAAGGCCCGCACTTAAATCTAGATCGCCTCGGGCAGGCGCTGCTGTTGCGAGCCAAACACTTCCTCGAACGCTTGCCGGAGCGCGATATCGACATCCGCGGATGTCGCAGTGAGGCCGAGATCGGCCAAGCTCGTGACGCCATAGCGCGGGTCGGTGACGCCGCAAGGGACGATGCCGGAAAAATGGGTCAGGTCGGGATCGACGTTGATCGAGATGCCGTGAAACGACACCCAGCGCCGCAACCGCACGCCGATGGCGGCGATCTTGTCCTCGAAGCCGTTGCCTTTGTCCGGCCGGGCCACCCAGACGCCAACGCGGTCCTCACGCCGTTCCCCCCGGACATTGAAGGCCGCGAGCGTCCGGATGATCCATTGCTCGAGGCCCGCGACATAGGCCCGGACGTCCGGCCGGCGCCGCTTCAAATCGAGCATTACGTAAGCCACGCGCTGGCCCGGGCCATGATAGGTGAGTTGCCCGCCGCGTCCGCTGTCAAAGACTGGAAAACGAGGGTCGAGCAGGTCGGCCGTCTTGCCGCTGGTGCCGGAGGTGTACAGGGAAGGGTGCGCCAGCAGCCAGACCAGCTCGGGCGCGTGCCCTGCGGCGATATCGGCCACCCGCGCTTCCATCACTTCCATGGCTTGCGGGTAGGGAATCGCCTGGTCCGAGATCAGCCATTCGACCGCGGTGGCGTCGGGAGCACGCGAGAACGCTGATAAATCGAGGTTTTGGCGGTCATTAACCATCGGCTAACCATAACGTGGTGATCTCTGGATACGCAATTTTGCATTCGTCTGTGCGGTAGCTTATCCGGTGCCAACTCTCGATAAAGTCAGCGTCGATCTCATGGTGGTTCTGGGAACCACGACGATGCCAATTCATCAAGTCATGCGCCTCAGCCGGGGCGCCATCATCGAACTCGACGCCACCGAGGCGGACGAAGTGAAGATCCTCGCCAACACCTTGCCGGTCGCTTCCGGCGTCGTGCTGGTCGATCGCAACCGGATCGCAGTCGAAGTCAAGCAAATGCTGCCGAAGGCCATCGGTACACGCTGAAGGTGTTGCCCGGCAAATCTCTGAATCCCTGCATGGGTGGCCTTGTACCACCATTGCCGATTTGTTACATCGGCGCCGTCGATGCGCTCTCGCGTCGGCATTGTGCCTTCTTTTAGCGCTCGTGGCGGAATTGGTAGACGCGCTGCCTTGAGGTGGCAGTGAGTAACATCGTGGGGGTTCGAGTCCCTCCGAGCGCACCACCCCCACACTTGGCGCTGAAATCTCAGGGTTTTTTCCGCCGGTTACTCTCAAAAGTTACTATTCTGTTCTGGTCGATCGGCATCGCCGGATCGGCGATGTTCTCCATCTGATCATAGGCCTGGATCTTCTCCATCCCGTTGATCGCAAGCTTGTCGAGACTCGCTTTGGCGATGTAGAGCGCCGGCATCTTGTGATCGCGCCAGCCGAACATCGCCATCGCTCGGGCACAACCGAGCGGCGCGCAACCGATATCAAGCCGCAAGGGCGCGGCATGACATGCGCACGTGGCAGGTCGAGCGCCGCAAGCGCACGCGGCATCTGATCGAACTCGGCGGCCTCGTCGTCAAGTCTCGTGTGGTCGACTTGACCGGCGATGATCGCGCCATCATCCTCGGCGCGCTGCTCTGGATGGCAGACAAGCTCAAAAGCAATCAAGGCGAACAGGCGCGAGCGCTCTGGGCCGCAAAGGGAAAGGAGGCATTCTCTTTGGAACGGGTGACAGATGCGCCCACCATCTCGCAGGAAACGCCGCAGGATCGGGCATGACCGATGGCGGGCGGCGCGGAGACTCCAAATATCGCAGTGCTGCCCGCCCATCCTGCGGCTTGGTGCCAACCGGTCGCCGGTCGGTTGTAGCCAGCGATTTCGGCGGTCTGGCGCTATGGCTAGAGGTCAATTACATAGCTGCAGAATGGCCAACTCTGAGATCCAAGCCTTCGTCCAAAGTCACCGGCGGCTGTTTCTCTTGACGCAAAATGTGGACCGGCTGCACCAGGCTGCCGGGAGTAGGGACGTGATCGACCTCCACGGCCGGCTGGACTTTGTATGGTCTGCTCGACCGAACGCCGGCGCGCCGATTTTCAAGACGAACTTATCCGGTTGAACGCCGCTTGGGCCGGACTCGAGGCCGCGGTACGGCCTGACGGCGATGCTGATCTGGACCAGTCCGACTTTTCGGGCTTTACGGTGCCGCTGTGCGCTTCCTGTGGTGGCGTCAATGTCGTGTTTTTTTGGTAAAAGTGTCCTGCGCGCTCATGTCGACGCAGCCCTAGCGCACCTGGATCGCGCGGACGCCATGCTTGTCGTTGGTTCGTCATTGATGGTCTATTCGGGATTCCGTTTTGCCCAAGCTGCAGCACAGCTGCGCATCCCGATCGCCGCCGTAAACCTCGGGCGCACGCGCGCCGACGATCTGTTGACGTTAAAAGTGGAAGAGCGTTGCGAGGCGGCGCTGTCGTTCTTGCTGTGAAGCACACCTGATGGTTCAGTTCGCCAACGACAGGGTTTTTCTTTCCTTATCAGTTCGCGAACTGATAAGGAAATGGCAGAAACCTTGTCAGTTACCGAGACAGCGGCGGGCAATTGCCAAATAACATGACAAGATCGAGACTGTTTGCGGCTGGGTAGCTTTTGTGTATTTTCCTGACAGTTCGCAATCGGACGCCGAGAACTGCGGCGACTGGTGGCATTTCCTCGATTCCGTGTGGCTGGACGACACGAGGTTGACGTCAAACGGGATTTGGACCCGGTCGTGGCTCGGTGGCAACTTATCGAGCTATTCCGCCTAATCTGCTTTACGTGTGGGTTAAGAATCAGCCTGCTGAAGATCCGTCGAGCTTGCCCCTGTTGATCGATACTGACATCGCCGACGTAGTCATCTTCGATTGAAGGCAGCGATCAAGGTTTGCTCGCAAATGGAGTCAATTTGCGACTGATAAGGAAATTAGCAAAACGGAGTCAGTTTGCTAACTGATAAGGATTTCGTGCGCCGTTATCGGAAGGTCCGCTTTGCTCCGTGAAAGCAGCCGTCAGGTCCAGAAAGCCCAGAGCTTTCGGCTGGGGCAGAATCACTTTTTGCCGATTCTCGCGATTGTGTATCTACCGTACGTAACTCCAGCGGAACTGGAGAAGTTAGCGCCACAGCGCAACTAAAAGACGACCAGCTGAAACACGGGTACCAGGTGGTTGGGGGCAGTTGCAGCATAGGCAGCGCCGCTCCAGCTTACCCCGTTCCCGTTGAATTTGGACTAGATCGCGAACTCGCCTATTTCTGCGTCTTTCATTCGGACAGGGCAAATTTCCGGGTTACTGCCACCGTTGTTGGCTGTCGAGCCTCCGAGCGCTAGTTCGAATACACGAAAGCAGCCCGTGAGGGCTTGGCAAAAAAGAAAAGGCCCGTCATTAGCGACGGGTGCCGAGTCCGAAACCGCCAAGAGGCGGCGTCACAACGTTAGGCCGATTCCCTCGCTGAACGATCCGCCCCAATTCACAGATGGCGGCCAAAAGCGATGCGCCGATCGGGGCGCGGAGGGAAGCAGCTAAGTGTTGCGGCCCGGAATGGACTGACAATGCTGCTAGTCGATGTTGTGGAACAATCTGCATCCTCTCGGACTTTGGAAAACATCCGGTTTAGGCAAGCCCGTGAAACAGCTCGGCACGATCTTCATATTGTTGATGGCAGGCATGCCAATGCTTTTGTCTGCCCGCGATATAGGGCAATGGGTCTCCGTCGATCCATCGATTTCGAAATGGTACAAGTCGCTTATGATGCCTGATAATCCAACGATTTCGTGCTGCGGTGGCGTTGACGCTTACTTTGCAGACGCGTTCGAATCCGATGGGGATCGATATGTCGCGATCATCACGGACACGCGCGATGACGGGCCTCTCGGGCGGCATCATGTCGAGCCGGGTACTCGAATCCTTGTGCCAAACACAAAATTGAAAGTGGACAGTGGCAACCCAACGGGCCACGGCATCATCTTCTTGAGCTCGAGCGATACCGTGTTCTGTTACGTGGCGCCCGGGGGCACCTGACGAAACATGCGAAAGCGAACAAGGCGAGGATCGCAACCAGGCTCTGTGACCACTTTTGCGACGGCAACTAAAGCTTGAGGATGATCTTATGCGCCGCAAACTCGGCAGCCGGTTCAGATAAGTAGTCGCTCGGGGTTATGATGCTCGTCACAGTCCGGCCTCGAACAACTCCAGAGGGCCGAATAGGGGTTATGGCCGCGCGCCAAAGACCGGGTTTGCGCTCGTAAGTAACAATTGAAAATTGAGTTATGCTAGCCACGTTGGCTCCCAATATCCTGAACCAACTCTTCCTGCTCGCTCACTTCTTCACCTTGAGCCCAGCCTCACGCACCAGCCGCTCTGCTCTTAGGCGTTTGTGGCTCGCCTGGAACTCAGGCTCGGCTTGACTCTCCGATATCGTCTGCCTCGACGCCAACGGACCGAGGGCGCTTCGATCGGCTTGGTTCGCGACGTGTTGCTCGGCGGATCGTTTCGGTTTGATCATTTGCTTTTTACCTTCAGCCCTCGGGAGGGCTTTGGTGCCCAAATCAGATGGGCGCCTGTAGCGCCGCTAGCCCCGCGGGCGTGAGTTTGATCTCGGATCTTTGGCCACCGCCCCGCCGTTCGATCCAGCCATAATTGGTCAGCTGGCGAAGCGTGCCCGCGGTCGCGGCAACGGGTAGCTTGGCCACGATATTCCAGTCGCACAATCTTAGATACTGCATCACTTGCCGCTGGCTCGCCTGGACCCTTCGGTCCGTATTTTCGATGATCATTTCTTCGCCCTCAGCCCGAGCTCGATAAGTCGGCGGATGGCCTCGGAACGACTAGCTTCGTGTCGCATTGGCGGGGAAGACCCGTCTCGCCATCCATCTCCATACTAAACTAAACGAAGAGGGGCCTGGCGATGTCCGTAAGTGATATTTCCGTAAATGTGAGCAGTATTGACCTGCGAGCGGAGTGCGCTGCAGCGTAAACAGTAACTCAAGGCCCAGCATCGGATCACTGAAAGCAAAACATAACGCTTTGAGGATGCGATTGCATTTAACAATCAAAAGGAAAAAGACATGACTGCCGTTCAAGACAAGATGAAGGCCATCACGACTGCTCACGTCGATTACGTAAAGTCGTCCTTCGAGGCGAACAAAGCCTACATGGAAAAAATCGCCACGATCAAGGCACCTGACCAAGCGATGCAGATCACAACCGATCACATGAAAGCGGCTTATGAGACGTTTGTCGCCGAGGCGACCAAGATCGGCGATATGTACAAGGACTTTTTTAAATCAGCATTTGAGCCAATGACTGTTGGAACGCCAAAGCTCGCGGTATCCAATTAATCTCGCCCATACCTCTATTATCAACGTTCGGTTCTGTGATTGTCTTTGGTTCAAGCTGGCGATCGAGCGCTGCTTGTTGTGGCTGCGTGAATCCGGAAACCTCAAGTGCGGAGAACTTGTGTTTCTAGCACCGAGTTCGTGTTTATGACCGCCGTCATTTTTTTCGGCGAAATGCTTATTGCACCTCTCCTGGCAATGTTCCTGCTGGCGATTTCGCCACTCAAAATGACTTCCGCCTTTGAGGTTTTCATCGCGGCCGTCGTAGTATGGACCTTTGCCGAATATGTTTTTCACCGGTTTGTATTTCATAAGCTGATGGCCAGAGAGCATCGGTTACACCACGCCACCCCCGATGATCCGGTCCGCAAAATTCTATGGCAAATTTGGGTTTGTTTCGTGCTGGTCTATTTGATTGCCGGCGGAGTTTTCCTTGCGGGCGCGCTTCTCGGCTACGCCTGGTATCTCTTCGTGCATCACTTGGCGCATCACGGTCCGGACAATCTGCCCGTGTCACTGCTAGCACATCATCAAAGCCATCATAGATTTGCGTCCCGCAACTACGGCGTCAGCACAACGCTTTGGGATCATATCTTCAGGACCATGCTGCGCTGACGGCTGCTTGATGGCCGCGCCGATGGCAACGGCAGCTGCTTTCAGTTTGATCCGGGTCGGCGCGCGTTCAAAGAGGTCAGGTTTAGGCGAGGTCTTTATCCAGCAGCATCTCGCATCATGACCTTCAGCATTTCAGCGAGTACGCTCGCAATGGCGCTGCTGCCGCGCTCACGGCCGATCAAGTTCAGCGCCTGCGCATCATGGGCGAGTTCCCGGACCGTCACATAGACGAGCCGCCCCGCACGGCGCTCGAATTCGATATCGAACGGCGTGAGGAACGTGATGCCGTTATTCAGCATCGCAGCATGGCGCATGATCTCGATCGCATTGGTCTCGATGACCGGTTGCAGGTCGATGGCCGCGCGGGTGAAGGCGGCGTTGAGATAGGGCCTGATCGCGCTGCTGCTGTCGGCGATGACAAGCGGATAGTCGATGCAGTCGGAAGGCGGATACTGCTGCGCTTGGCCAGCGGATGGTTCGGCGCCATCACCGCCCCGAGCCGGCCGACCGCGCGGGCCAGCACCTTTAGATTGCCGTCCTTGGTGAAGTCGAAGCCGATCCCGAGGTCGGCCTCGCCGTTGGCGACGGCGGACTGGATTTCCTCACCAGTGTTGAACAGCGTCAGGCTAAGCTTGACCCGCGGATTGGCAACTCGAAACTCTTTCACCGTACTGGGGACAAGGTTCGAGGCCAGCCCCGCGCCAAGCTGTCCATCGGGTTGGGGGCCTTTGACCGGAGGATAATGAAGCAGGCGTAGAGTAGCGATGGGTTTGTCCAGGCTCGCCTCAAAGAAGTCGCGGTCAAGTCCGAGGTCAAGTACGAACCCGCGATGCAGATCGCACCCCAGTCGCCAGACGCGATTGAAATAGTCGAGCATAGTGTCACGAAAGCCCGGCAGATCCGGCCACAGGTTCGCAGACCGGAACGGCGCGCGGGCGAGCAATTCGGGATCGTCGGCGGCGAGTTCGAGGCCGATGTTGAAAGCTTCCTTGACGTCGGCAGGTTTGTCCGGATCAAGGCTCTCGCCGCCAAGCCGGATGTAACCGCGGTTTCCGCTGGCGCGGCTAAACGAGGCCGCCTCACGCACCGGCGCAGGCGCCGAAAACAAGGCAGCCGAATCTTCGAACACTTAAGGAAGCGGGGACGCCGTGTCCGGTGATGTAGAAGAAGCCGACCTCGCGGCAAGCATGTCCAAGGGCATTCGCAACGGCATGCGCTTCCTTGGAGGAGCCGTTTAGCAGCGGGGCGACGTCAATCAAGGGAATGGAGTTCATGGATACTTCCTCACTTCGTA
>NZ_JBEKRB010000107.1:0-10578 GCF_049519115.1 Bradyrhizobium sp. | reverse complement strand
CCAGATCAGAAAACAGCTTGATACCGTCGTAAGCCCGAAATCCAAGCTGACCAAGCCGATCAGGAAGCCGAAGGCCACGTGGGTCGAGCCGACATTTTTCGCGGATGTGGAGTATCGCGACATCACTTCCGAAGGTCTGCTGCGGCAGAGTTCATTCAAGGGCCTCAAGCGGAAATAGGTTCGCCGGCTCCCACGTCGGACGCCAAATTTAGTCGACGCTGAGGCTTCGTACCCCGTTTATTCCGGAATATCGCGAATGCTCAACGCTCGCTCAATGCATTCAACAATCGCGGAGCCACCGAAAGGCTTGTTCAGAAAGCAGATAGCCCCGCCTTCGAACGCTTTGGCGCGAGTCCTTTCATCAGGATAGGCCGTGATGAAAATCATCGGTATTTTCATCTGCTTCGCTGTCAGGGCTTGCTGAAGTTCAATTCCACTAAGTCCTGGCATCTGCACGTCTGCGACGATACAAGCCGTGTCGGATAAGCTGTTCGACTTCAGAAAGTCCTGACCAGACGCGAACGTATTTGCCGTCAGGTCCATCGACCTCACGATGTCAGCTACCGCTACGCGAACCGAAAAATCGTCATCAATAATTGACACGATAAGAGGCTGGGGCAAAGGCGCTCACTTGATGTATCGGAGTCCCACTGGCAAGGGCAGAGTTGACAGTGCCCCATGAGCGCTCTCGAGAGAACTATACTTAGGTTTGTGCGACCCAGATACGCTCACTGACTCCTAGTGCTTCCGACATCTTAACAAGGTCAGCGAATGATTTTGCGTGCATCTTGCGCATGATGCTGCCTCTATGAATCTTGACCGTGATTTCCGCGAGGCCCATCTTTTCCGCTACTTGCTTATTCAACAGGCCCGACGCGAGAAGCGACAATGCTTCTTTCTCTCGGCGGCTGAGGGTCGCGAAGCAAGTCCTGATATCCGACATCAATCGACGGATCTCGCGCTGTTTACGATCCCGTTCTATTGCGGTCCTGACGGAATCCAGCAAGTCTTGCTCTCGATAGGGTTTGGTCAAGAAATCGATCGCGCCTGATTTCATCGCGCGAACTGACATTGGGATATCGCCTCGCCCGGTCAAAAACACGATCTGCATTTCTATTCCGGCTTCAAGGAGGCTCGCCTGAAAGTCCAACCCGTTCGATCCCGGCATGCGGACGTCCAAAATCATGCAACGTGGCACGTCTGCGATGTCATGTTTTAGAAATTCGCCGGGGGAGCTAAAGCTCTCGACCTGGAAATCCAACGAGCGAAACAAACTGGTTAGGGAATTGCGGATAGACGAGTCGTCGTCCACAACATAGACCATAGACTGCAATGGATGCTTGTTAATCATCACGCCCTTCGGCTGTAACCCTACGGCTTATTGTAGCGCGGGGTGGGAGCGACTGGCTAATTCCGCCGGTCGGCTTTTTATGCTGCGACGGAAGCGCTATCCGGATAGTTGTGCCCGCTTTGCCGGTGGCTGTCACCGTTAGGCGTCCGTCATGAGCGTCGATAATAGACCGGCTAACCGAAAGGCCCATTCCGAGTCCTTTTGGCTTTGTAGTGAAGAAGGCGTCGAAGAGCTTTTCGAAATGTCTCGGCTCGATGCCGGCTCCGAAGTCCTGGATGTCAATATAGACCTCGTCGGCGAGGCCTATTCTGGAGCGGATGACAATCGTTTGCTCGTCGTTCGGCGCGTCACCCATGGCTTCGACGCCGTTCATAATCAAGTTGATGAAGACCTGCTGAAGTTGAACACGATCGCCGCCGATCGGTGGGAGTCCGGAAGCTAAATCCTGTGTTAACGTGGCACCGTGATTGTTCAACTCGCGGCTTATCAACTCAACCGATTCCGAAACAACAGAGTTGATGTCGAGCGTATCCATCTTGGTATCAGTCTTGTTCGCGAGAGCGCGAATTCGAGCGATGATGTCACTTGCCCGATTGCAATCATGTATGATTGCGGCCACCGAGGTGCGGACCTCGTCGAGCCGAGGTGGATCTTTGTCCAGCCACCTCAAACATGCAGTGCTGCTGCCGACTGCGCCTGCCAAAGGCTGGTTCACCTCGTGAGCGATTGATGCGGTCAACTCGCCGAGCGTCGTAACGCGCGTGACATGCGCGAGTTCGGCTTGAGCCTGCCGAAGAGCTTTTCTACTGTGCTCCGACCGGATCGCCGAGGTTACATCGGTGCCGCCGCCTCTGTATCCGAGAAAACGTCCCTGTGTGTCGTACCTCGGGATCCCGCTCACGGAGATGTAAGCCATCGTGTCGTCATTCAGCAGTACGCGGTACAGAAAATCACGAAACGTCTCGTGTGCCGTTAGCGTCGCGATATGGGCCTTCCACTTTTCCGGCTCCGATTCTACGTCAGCGGCTACCTCCCATCGCGTTAAACCGATTCTCGTCGGAGCCGCGATGGAGTCAAAAAACGGGCGATCATCAGGCATGTAGGTGAAGCGATGGTCTGGACCTGTTTCCCAATACCAATCCGATGTGGCCTCGTTGAATGCGCGAAAACGTTGTTCGCTGTCGCGAAGCGCCTCCTCGGCTCGCTTGCGGTCTTCGATGTCGGTATGGACTCCGTACCAGCGAATAATTCTGCCGGAGTTGGAAGAGAGCGGCTGAGCGGCAAATTGAAACCACCGGTATTCACCGCCTGCTCGCCTTAGACGGTGCTCGACGGTAAAAGGTCCTCCCGACGTTATGTTCGTTCGCCATTGCGAAGTTAGACCGGTCACATCGTCAGGATGAACTGAACCTGAACGATGTCCAACGAAGTCATTCAACGTCAGTCCGGTATAGTCGCGCCAGTTACGACTAACGAACTCAGGGGTGCCGTCGGGCAGATAGCAGGTCGCGATAGCAGGAATCGTGTCGAGTGCAGCCCAGAAATCGCTATCAAAGCTCGATGTGGTTGCGTCGGGCGGATTAGGTGCAGACATCGCAGCCCTCGCTCGAGAACGCGCGAGCCGTCATCAAATCACTCGATCGGACGGCTCACCCTTGAAGGGCAAAGATACAGGACCAAGCGTTCGCTGTATACGAGTTAGTCGTTGGTAAGGAACGCCAACTCAACACAGGGATCGAGCGCATACAATGGTATGTATCGTATCTATCCGGCAGAGAGCGTATGTTTGCGTTCCGTGGGCCTTTGCAAAATCATTGGCCAGAGAAGCCTTCGCAAGGCGTGGTCAGAATTGCTCACAAAATCCGGAAGCAAAGTCGCATCACAAAACAAAATCGGACAGGATTCACAAGTGATCGGCAAGACGGATAACACCGCCACTCAGTCACCTCTAGGCACTCAGCAGGGACATTCTTGCTTGTCGGGCGAGGCAGCAAATAAGGCAGGAAATAAGCCTTGCGGGAACCTTCTGCCCGTGGATGCTGCATCGATCGACACCATCATGAGTGGACGGTTCCGATTAGCCAAAGCTCCTACCTTAGCCGCCCCCTCGCTTTCGGATAACCCAATCGCATTTACCCGTCTGCGATGCGACGATGACGAGCATGGTCTGGCGGGACCGGTTCCTCCCGAGGGTTCTTTCGCATTTCAGGTGATGCTTAAACCCGTGCGGTCGTGGGAGTTACGGACAAATCGCGGTCATGGAACGCTACCGCCGTCGCAGGCGGGCGATACATATTTATTCGACCTGTCTGAGAATCCGCAGCTTCAACTGCACTCGTCATTCGACATGGTGCGGTTTTACATGCCGCGCTCTGCGTTGGACTCCCTGGCTTACGGACGTGGCCTGCGCCGGGTGGCCGGTCTGCGAGCGCCACCTTTCGGCGTAAACGATCCGATCATGCACGGAATGGCTCTTGCCATGGTGGCCAGCATGACAAACATCGACGCGGCGCAGCCGATTTTCGTCGAGTATATGGCGTTGGCGTTTCACGCCCATGCCGTACATGCCTTTGGCGGTGTGCCAGATCCCTGCCGCACGTATGGCGGTCTGTCGCCGTGGCAGATGAGGCGCGTCGTTGAGGCGGTTGAAGAAAATCCCGGCGCGAACCACACGATCAGCAAGCTCGCGACGGAGTGCAAATTATCAAGCAACTATTTCGCCCGCGCGTTCAAGGAGACAACCGGGTTGGCTCCTCATCAATGGCTCACGCGCAAGCGAATCGAACATGCCTGTAGATTGTTGGCGCAAACCAGTATGGAGCTGTCTGAAATTTCGCTGATCTGCGGCTTTGTCGATCAAAGCCATTTTTCTCGGGTATTTGCTCGCCAAGAGAAGCGCAGTCCCGGCAAATGGCGAAAGCTCGCGCACTGAGGTCTCAACTGGGCCTCGAAATCCCCCACTCTAAAAGCGAACATGGACTGGCGCGTGCAGGCACGTAGATGCCTGATACGAATTTAGCGATCTTGCATCGCTGCGGATGGAAAATGCCATTTTGGCAGGTTTCCTGCAATCACGTAACCGGCTGTTAGCCTATGAATTGGCTTCGCTCAGAGCGAGCTTTCAAGGAGGACACCGATGATCGACCTTTTGAAAATGGCGGTCGAAGCCCACGGCGGAATTGAACGCTGGAACGAATTCAGCACGCTTCGGACAGAGCTTTCGATCGGCGGCGCGATTTGGGAGCTCAAACGGCAACCTGGACTTCTGTCGGACAAAACTTTTGAGATCCAGACCAAAGAAGAGCGGCTCTCAATCACGCCCTTCTCATCGCCCGGCTTGCGCGCGGTGTTTGCTCCATCGCGCCAGACCTTGGAGACACCCGACGGCAACGTCGTGGAGAAACGTGACAATCCGGAAACCGCGTTTGCGGGTCAAGTTCGTGAGACACCCTGGGACAAATTCCACGTCGCGTTCTTCGCCAGCGAAGCGCTTTGGACCTACCTCACGCTGCCGTTCCTTTATACGTATCCGGGATTCGAATGCGAGGAGATCGATCCTTGGGAAGAAGACGGCGAGCAGTGGCGCCGGCTGAAGGTCACCTTTCCGGATCGCGTCGTCAGCCATAACAAAACGCAGATCACCCATTTCGGGCCCGACGGCCTGATGCGACGGCACGACTATACGGTCGACATTCTGGGCGGAGCTACGGGCGCAAACTATTCCACGAATTACAGAGACTTCCAGGGCATCAAAATGCCGACCACGCGGCGGATCTATGCCTACGACGAGTCGATGCACAAGATCCCCGAGCCGTTGTTGGTCGCGATCGATTTCAGAACGCTCACCTTTAGCTGAGCAGCCCAAAGCTCTCCAACCCGTAGCGGTGACAAAAAATGCTAAAGACAATCGAAGAAACAAACAAGGCGCTCGTCCTCGACGCATTCGACGCGCTCTTCAACAGGCGAGATTACAAAGCGGCTGAGCGTTTCTGGTCGCCGGATTACATCCAACACAGCGCTCATATCGCGCCGGGCCGAGATGGCCTCTTCAATTTGATCAAGAATACACCTGCGACGCTCCGATACGAACACGGAGCTATCGCAGCCGAAAAGGACATTGTGATCGTCCACGGCAGGTTTTCGGGCCATGGAAGGCCGCGCAGTTGGATTGCGGCCGATGTCGTGCGGATCGCCGACGGCATGCTCGCGGAGCACTGGGACGTCTTGCAGGACGAAGTAACTGCCGCCGAGTCGCAAAGCGGCCGGCCCATGTTCGGGCGAGAATTTCCTGCGTAGCCGCAGCGCGCGTTTAGGTCGACGAACAACGGCATTCGGTCAGCGATCATTTCTGGGAAGGTCAAGTTCATGTCAGTAGACATCCTATTCACACCCATCGTGCTCGGCGCTCTTAAGCTTCCGAACCGGATCGTTATGCCAGCACTGACCCGCATGAGGGCCGGCCCAGGTGGCGTTCCTACGGCATTGAATGCTGAATATTACGCGCAGCGGGCCTCCGCAGGATTGAATATCACCGAAGCAACCGCGATCAGCGTTCAGGGGCATGGCTATCCGAATATGCCGGGCATCCATAGCGCCGCACAGGTTGCGGGCTGGCACGCGGTCACGGATGCGGTTCACGAATGCGGCGGCCGCATCGTCCAGCAGATCGTGCATCATGGCCGCTGGTCGCACTCGTCGTACAATCCGGACGGCAGCCTGCCGGTGGCGCCCTCGGCAATCACGCCACCCGGCCACGCCTATACGGCACAGTCTGCTCAGGTCCCTTACGAAACGCCGCGCGCCCTGGAGACCTCCGAGCTTCCATTCATCGTTGCTACGTTTCGGCAGGCGGCACGCAATGCGATCGAGGCGGGTTTCGACGCGGTCGAAGTCCACGGAGCGAACGGCTTTCTCCTCGATCAATTCCTCCAGGACGGAAGCAACCACCGGACAGACGAATATGGCGGGTCGATCGAAAACAGGTCTCGACTGTTGCTTGAGGTGATGGACGGGATATCAAACGATATCGGTTCGGATCGACTTGCCGTCAGACTTTCACCGCATGGCAATCTTGGCGGTCTCAGCGACAGCGCCACCATTCCCCATTTCAACTACGTGATTACGGAGCTGAGCAAACGCAGGCTCGCCTACCTTCACCTGATTGAGCCGAGGGCATCGTCGGCCGGCATCGCGGATGATGCGAGCGTCGATAGCGCGGACAACGCAAGTCTCTTCCGCGGACTGTTTGCAGGGCCGGTCGTTACTGCAGGTGGCTATACAGCGCCAACCGGCGCCCAAACCATCTCATCAGGCCTGGCAGACGCTGTAGCCTTCGGCCGCATGTTCATCGCCAATCCGGACCTCGTTGAGCGAATCCGAAAATCGGCCCCTTTGAACGTGTTTGATCGCGCGACTTCCTATGGCGGCGGCGCCCGCGGCTACACCGACTACCCCCGGCTTATGGAGCTGGCCGATGCCGAATGATCACCAGCCGCACGCGACCCCATCCGTGAAGAATGATCTCACACCGGGACGCATTTGGTCCGAGATCATCAGGCGACCAACGCTGGATGAATTCTCAACCGCCTTCACTCCGGACGTGGCGCTCGGCGCCTCCGTGTTGCCCAGAACCGTTCGAGGTGCGCCCGACATTCGGGCGGTGTTCGATGAGACAAGAGGTATGTACGAAACGATCGCATTCAGCCGCGAGGAGAATAGCGCTTCTCGGACCTATCTTGAATGGGAAGGCGTGTTTAGGGGTCGTCTCGTCGCCGGTGCGACGATCCTGGCCAAAGATGCCGCCGGCTTGATCGAAGATGTCCGCCTGTATCACCGCCCGCTTTTCATGGTGAACGAATTTTCTACGGAATTGCTGCGCCGACTCGCCGGAAAGATGATGGCAGATGTCCTGCGAAGTTAATCCGTGTCCCACTCGCGAATCTGAATCCGACCACGGCCGGATGGAGATGCTTGCGTACGCCGCCTCGGCGGGAAACGGAGGGCAAATGAGTTAATTCGAAATTTCCAAGCTGACGCGTTCGGCGAAAGGCCGAGAACGCCGGTAGTTCAAAAATTCTTTCATCCAACAAGGAGAGTGTTATGTCGGAAAAGCCAACGATTGTTCTGGTCCATGGTTTCTGGGGTGGTGCGGCTCATTGGGCCAAAGTCATCCCAATACTTGTGCGGAAGGGCTACGATGTCCATGCCGTCGAAAATCCGCTGACCTCGCTTGCGGACGACGCCGAGCGTACCCGCAAAATGATTGCGGCCCAGAAGGGTCCGGTCCTGCTGGTAGGGCATTCCTACGGCGGTGCGGTAATCACCGAAGCGGGTAACCACGACAACGTAGTCGGTCTTGTGTATATCGCCGCATTCGCACCAGACGCCGGCGAAAGCGCGGGAAGCGTCGCGGCACGGCAACAGTCGGTCGCCGCCGCCAATTTGTCTGTCGACGACGATCAGTATCTCTGGATCAAGCAGGACAAATTCCATGAAAGCTTCTGCCAGGACCTGACTCCTGAAGAAGGTCTCGTAATGGGCGTAACCCAGAAGGCGCCGCTCCTCGGCACGTTTTCGAACAACGTGACCGTACCGGCGTGGAAATCGAAGCCGTCCTGGTACCAGATTTCGAGTGAAGATCGAATGCTCCCTCCGGAGATTCAGCAGTGGATGTCGGCGAGAATGAACCCGAAGAAAACTATTACGCTCAAGTCAAGCCACGCATCCCTGGCTTCGAAGCCGAACGAAGTTGCGGCATTGATTGACGAGGCCGCCATCGCGACGTCCAAGGCACGGCTCGTCGCCTAGATGATCGAGTCGTAGCACGTAAGCGACGATCGAAACATTGGTCTTGCGGGGCCGAACTAACCGCCGCGCAAGATAAATGTCCAGACGGTCCGGTGCCCAACGAGGAGTGAACTGTCATGCGATTCCAGCCAATCCATCCATCCGCACTCCGCCCGGATCAGAAGGAGCTTTATGACGATATGCATGCCGGCATCGCGACCGGTTTCAATTCATTCAGGACGTCGCTTGACGACGGCTCAATGATTGGTCCCTGGAACGCATCGCTGCATCATCCCGAGATCGGCAAGGCCTTCTGGCAACTAACCAAGGCCATAAATTCACTTGGAACCGTTCCCGCCAACGTCAAGGAGGTCGCAATCCTTGTTGTCGGCGGCTTCCACAAGGCGAGTTATGAGATCTATGCGCATGTCGCGGTCACCGAACATATGGGCATGCCGGCGGCACGGATATCCGCACTTGTCGCGAACGTAAGGCCGAACGATCTCACCGCCGAGGAAGGGATTGCATTTGACGTCGCCTATTGGCTCTGCAGGGGCGGGCCGTTGCCGGAAGTAACCTGGCAACTCGCCCTCAGAGCGTTCGGTAAAGTCAGTGCGGCTCAGCTCGTCTACCTGATCGGCCTCTATGCCTTCGTTTCCACGGCGCTCAATGGATTTGACGTGCCGTCGCCAGAGCAGGCGTCGCCGTGAGCCGGCACGGCCACAACATCATTTTACTCCGTTCACGTTCCTCAACTGTACGACCCACTCATCCAAGTCTCATACCCCCGAAAGGACTTTACTCATGAACAAGCTCATCAAAATGTTCCTTGCCGCCACCGCTCTGACCGCGGCTGCTGACCTCGTTTCGAGTAAGGCGCAGCCCGTCGGCACGACCAAGAACATCGTGCTGGTGCACGGCGCATTCGCTGACGGTTCCGGCTGGAAGCCGGTCGCGGAGATCCTTCGCAAGCGCGGATACAACGTCAGCATCGTGCAGCCGCCGGAAACTTCGCTGGAAGAAGACGTCGCCGCGACCAACCGAGTTCTTGATGGGCTCGACGGTCCGGCCGTACTGGTCGGCCACAGCTATGGCGGTATGATTATCAGTGAGGCTGGCAACAACCAGCACGTGGATAGCCTTGTCTATATCGCTGCTCTGGCGCCCGACGTCGGCGAGAGTGCCGGTCAGTTGCTATCGAGCAAGCCGGCTGCGACCAATTTCATCGTCCCGTCGAAGGACGGCTTTCTGACGATCCTGCCGGCTCATTTCCAGGATGCCTTCGCCGCCGATCTTCCCAAGGCCGACGCCGAATTCATGGCGGCATCGCAAGTCGCGACATCGGGCAAGGCGCTATCCACCGCCGCCATCTCTCCAGCATGGAAGACCAAGCCGAGCTTTGCCGTGGTGGCGAAGAACGACCGGTCGATCAATCCGGACCTCGAACGCTCGATGTATGCGCGTGCGCATTCGACGACGACGGAAATCACAGCGAGCCATGCGGTCTACATCTCGCAGCCCGCAGCCGTCGCCAAAGTAATCGAACAGGCTGCGGCTGCCGCTGGCAAGTGAGCATGACCCGTCTGGGGCCGGCATCCTGCCGGTCTCGCAAAAGTCCCTAAACTGGAGATGACTCATGTCCAAGCTCTACTCAAGCGTCCGGATCGGCGCCGCGCATCTCGACCAGCGGATCGTTCAGGCACCGTTGAGCCGACTTCGTTCCGATCAGCCTGGCGACGTACCGAGTCCTATGATGGTCAAATATTACGGTCAACGCGCTTACAAGGGCGCGCTGCAGATCGCCGAGGCCACCACCGTCTCGGTGCAAGGGCGTGGCTATCTGGGGGCTCCCGGCATCTATAGCGGTGCCCAGGTCGCCGGCTGGCGTAAGGTTACGGACCTGGTGCACTCGAAGGGCGGCATCATCTTCCTGCAACTATGGCATGTCGGCCGACAGGGCCACGTCTCGATGACTGGCGGTGTGGCACCTCTCGCGCCCTCGGTGGTGCCGGTAGAGGACCTTGTGTTTACCGATCAAGGCTGGGTCAAAGCGTCGCCCAGCCGTGCGCTGGAAATATTTGAGATAGGGGAGATCATCGAACAATTTCGTGACGGAGCACTCCGCGCCAAGCAGGCAGGTTTCGACGGTGTGGAGATCCACGGCGCGAACGGTTATCTGATCGATCAATTCCTGCAAGACGGCTCAAACCGCCGGACAGATATCTACGGCGGCTCCATCGAAAACAGAACACGTCTGTTGCTGCAAGTAACTGAAGCTGTTGCATCTGTCTGGGGCGGCGGCCATGTTGGAGTTCGCTTGGGCCCTAGCGGCACCTACGGCTCGATGTCGGACAGCAACCCGGACGAGCTCTTCGGTTATGCGGCCGAGCAACTGAACCACTTTGGTCTGGCCTATATGCACTTGATTGAACCGCGCATCA
>NZ_JBEKRB010000106.1:0-10791 GCF_049519115.1 Bradyrhizobium sp. | reverse complement strand
GACAACATGAACACGACCATCAGGATGTCGGGGCTGTTCTTGCGCGTCACCACGCCATTGCGCTGAACGTCGTCCGGCAGTTGCGGCGTCGCAATCGCGACCCGGTTCTGGACCAGCACCTGGGCCTTGTCGAGATCGGTGCCGAGCTTGAACGTCACGGTGATCGTGAGCTGGCCGTTCGAGGTCGCCTGGCTGTAGAGGTAAAGCATGTCCTCGACGCCGTTGATCTGCTGCTCGATGGGGGCAGCGACGGTGTCGGACACGGTTTGCGCCGAAGCGCCCGGATATTGCGTGGTGACCACCACGGTGGGCGGCACGACTTGCGGATACTCGGCGACCGGCAGCGTCGTATAGGCGATCGCGCCGACGATCAGGAGCACGATGGACAGCACCATCGCCAGGATCGGTCGGTTGACGGAAAGCGCCCCGAGATTCATATCTTGCCACCGGCAGGAGCAGGCTTGGCCTCGCGAGGCGTGACCTTTGCCCCGACCCGCGCGCGCTGCAATCCATCGACGATCACACGGTCTTCCGGCTTGAGGCCTTCACGGACCACGCGCAAGCCCTCATCGAGCGGCCCCAAAGTGACGGGCTTGGCCTCGACGGTGTTGTCGTCCTTGACCACAAAGACGATCTTGCGGGCCTGATCGGTGGCGATGGCGGCGTCAGGCACCAGCAACGCCTCGTAAGGCGCGCTCGCGATCAGGCGAACGCGGCCGAACTGTCCGGGCAGGATCGACAAGTCCTGGTTCGGGATCACCGCCCGGCCGCGCAGCGTTCCGGTGGAGACGTCCAGCTGGTTGTCGAGAAAATTGATCGTGCCGTTACGGGAAGGCTTGGTCTCGCCCGTCAGCGTCACCTCGACCGGGTTCGGCGTATCGCGCGAACTCGGGCGTTTACCCTCGAACCACAGCCGGTTGTATTTAAGGTAGGTGGCTTCATCGATGTCGAAATAGATATAGATCGGATCGAGCGAAACAATCGACGTCAGCAGCGTCGAGCTGCCCTCACTGCCTTGGACCAGATTGCCGACGTCGACGAGATGCCGGCTCACCCGGCCGCTGATCGGGGCGGTGACGTGGGTGAATTCGACATTGAGCTGGGCCGCCTTGAGCACGCCCTCGGCCTGGGTTTCGGCCGCTCTTGCGGCTTGCAGCGCCTGACGCCGCTGATCGACGATGTTGTCTGCCACGTTCTGCGACTGCTGCAGCGTCAGCGCGCGATCCAGTTCCCGTTTGCCCAGTTCGACCTTGGCGCGGGCATCCGAAAGCTGACCTTCGGCTTGCGTGGCCACCGCTTCGAACGGACGGGCGTCGATAAGATACAGGAGGTCGCCGGTGCTGACGAAGGCACCATCACGGAATTCGACGGCCGTAATGAAACCGCCGACACGGGGACGAACCTGAACCTGCTGAACCGCATCGAACCGTCCCGTGAACTCGTCCCAGTCCGTGACAGTTCGCTTGACGGGTTGGGCGACGGTGACCGGCGGGCCCGCGGCCGCAGCCTGAGGCGTCTGCTTTTCCTCGCAGCCCGCGAGAAGCCCCGCGAGCACAATGAGGATCGGAGCTAGGCCATAGAATCGACGGTCGGCCATTCGCGCCGAACGCGTCGATTGCTCAGTCGTGCTCATTTCGTCCCCCTCAAATACAACCGTTAATCGAGGTAATGCAGATATGCGACAAGACCAAGAGACCGTTCGATAGTCTGTTCAAGCGGCAAACAGTATCAAGCAAAATCTGCTGCGTGGGACGCAACCGATCCGTGAAAAATCGCCGACGCGGCATTTTGCGGCGTTGGAATAATCCTCCGGCCGTGATGTCGGACGCAACCGGCCGATTGTCCGGGGCGACAATCGTGTCATCGTGGGACAATGCGGGGAAACAGGCGGGATAAGGGTCTACCCAGGCGATCGCGATCAGGGTCAGGCCTATACCCAATCAGCACACGTAGCGACCGATATCTCCCCACAGGAACGCGGCAATAAATCCAAGACCGCTTGCCGCGGCCAGATACAAAGGTGCCGCAAAAACGCGCAACCAGTTCGGATGAGCCGCGCCTGGAGCACTCACGTCGACACGCTTCTGATTTGGTGGCGCAAGCGGCCGCGCTTGCGCCTGCGCCGGGCAATCCAGAGATAAAATCCGCTGCGCAAAACTGAAATAGCTCTAAGCGATGAGGATCATCATTCCTTTGGGTCGCAAAGGCGCGACGTACGCGCCGTCATCGATCGATCTTGTGTGCGCGCGACTTCATCGCACGCACCCGGCGAAGCATTCAATCCGGATAACTTCTAAGCGGGAGACGGGTCGGCCCACGGAATGCCGTTCACAGAGGCCGTGTTACGTCCACGGCAAGCGGGGATTCACATCTCAACTTAGCATTAGTCCAATTCCAGATGACCTGGGGTAACGGCGCCGGCGGCTTTGTCGGCGAAGGACTCGGCGCCTACCCGATGGTCAAATGCCACCAGTGCCCCCACTGAATGGAGTGGCGGCGGCACGTCGGTTTGAAGCACCGCCCGGAGCAAGGAATCGCATCGGCGAAAATATTGATGACCCCATCAAAGATCGCGACTTGCGCGCAATGGTGTGGATGACTGCCCCGCATCGCTTGATTGCTCACCGGCCCTTTGCTCAGATAGTCGAAGGGTGGGTGCATCATGACGTGGAAAAACGAGCGCGACCTGCTGCTGGCGCAGACCATGGCCTTTGTACAGTCGGTTGCCGGAAAGGCGACGGACGCCGATGTCAGGCCAGAGGCCCGCCCCAAGCCAGTATCATTCGACCAGCCCTTCGCCGTGGAGCGCCCGGTCGATGTCCTCCCGGCCCGTCTCTCCCCGATCGGCCCAAGCGACCTGCGCGACGAAATCCGCCGCAGGGTTGCGGCCTTCCGGGTACGCCAGCAGGCTTTCGATCGCGACCGCGACGCATATTGCAATGCGACGATGGCCAAAGCCCGGGCTTCTTCCGAACATGCCGTACAGGCCCGCGACAATCCGCCGCTCAAGCGCTGACTGCAAATTTTCTCCCTCGCTCCCGTCGGCGCAGGAAAATATCTTGCGTGGCGCGGTTTTTGCAGCGCTAAATCGCGTGACCCTATCATGCGCGGGGCAATGCAACGGAGCAGGATCAGTATGAAGACAGTCGTTAATCGAAGGGGTCTGCTGGGAGCGGGCTCGGCCATGCTGGCGTTCGCCGCATTTGCCAACAGGACCGCTTGGGCGGCCGGATCGCCGGGATTGACCACCCACGTGCTCGATACGGCGAACGGCAAGCCAGGCGAGGGCATCAAGATCGAGTTCAGCGTGCTCGAGGGCGAAACCTACAAGCTGCTCGCGACGGTGCACACCAATGCCGACGGCCGCAACGCCGAACCCCTGCTGACGCCCGAAAACATGAAGGCCGGCAAATACCAGCTGGTATTCTATATCGGCGAGTACTTTGCCAAGCTCGGCGCCCAGCTGCCCAACCCGCCCTTCCTGGAGAAGGCCGTCATCCAGTTCGGCATGGCCGATGCGACAGCGCATTATCACGTGCCGATCCTGGCAACGCCCTGGAGCTATACGACCTACCGCGGCAGCTAAGATCACTTCCGCAACGCAAGGAGGCTGAAGATGACTGATCGTTCTCGGCTGCTTGCGTGCCTGGTCTTCGCTCTCGCGCTCGGGCCGGCCTCGATTGCGAATGCGATCGCCGGCCCGGTCGACATGGCGCCGATCAACGCGATGGATCGCGCTGCGTTTGTCGTAAAGTTTGGCGGCATCTTCGAGAAATCGCCTTGGGTCGCGGAGGAAGCTTGGGAGAGGCGGCCGTTTGCGAGCCTCGATGAAATGCACGCGACCATGGTTACCGTGGCCAAAACGGCCCCGGCAGCCCGGCAGCTATCCTTGTTGCAGGCCCATCCTGATCTCGCCGGCAAGGAAGCGCAGGCCGGTACCATGACCGCCTCGTCCGTCGCCGAGCAGGCAGGCGCCGGGCTGAACGCTCTGCCGCCGCCAGAGTTTGCCGAACTGTCAAACCTCAATACCGCGTACAAGACAAAATTCGGATTTCCCTTCATCATTGCGGTGCGGATGTACACCAAGGAAGGCATCTTCTTCGAATTCAAGCGGCGGCTGCAAAACGACACACAAACCGAATTCGCCAACGATTTGCAGAATGTCTACATCATCACGCGGCTGCGCCTGAACAAACTGCTCGACGCCAATTGAGCTAGTGGAGTGGATTTGACATTCGCAAAGGTGCCCGCTGAAAAGGGATCCGAATGTTGGAACCGGACCACCAGGCGCTTTACAGCCGTCACCACCATAGGCTCGCAGCATTTTGCTGCTCGCCAGCGATAGCTTCCGCTCTTACTGCCCGGCAAAACCCATCGCGTTGCTGCAACCGGCCCCAATAGGCCGCGACCGCGGGGCCGAAATCTTTGGCAAGGCCGATGCGCTCGGCCAGTAGCAGCGCATATCCCACGGAAATATCGGCAACCGTAAACCTCGCCGCGCACAGCATCTCGCGATCGGCGACCGCGGCCTCGACCGCGCGCAGCCGGCCGAAGAACCACTTCGCATAGTCGGCTGCGACTTGCGGGCTGCGTCGCTCTTGCGGCTCGAGTTTTGAATAACGCAGCACCAGGGCTTGCGGGAACGTCAGCGTCGCTTCGCCGAAATGCAGCCAGTTGAGATAGGCGCCGTAGTCGGGCTCATCGATACCTACTGCAAGCGGCGTCGGGCCGTGGCGCGCGGCCAGATATTGCAGGATCGCCGCCGACTCCGTCATGCGCGTGTCGCCGTCGATCAGAAGAGGAATCGTGCCGAGCGGATTGAGGCCCAGATAGTCCCTGGCCAATGCCCGCGGCGGGAACGGCAGCATCTTGAGCTCATAGGGAAGCTGCAGCTCTTCAAGCGCCCACAGCGGACGGAACGAGCGCGCCGCCGTGCAGTGATATAGCGTGATCACGTTGCCTCCCCGTTGCCAAAATTAGAACCTTGCGATTTCGCGCCAAGTTTCCCAATTTATTCGGATCAGGCAACCGATACTGAACGGCCGAAAATGCCATGAACTCCCAGGTTCACTATCTGCCGCTCACGCCGGCGTTGTTTTCCATCCTGATTTTCCTGTTCGTCGGGCTGATCATCCTGATTCAGCTCCGTATTCTCAGATATGCCTACATGAAGCTTGGCGTCAGCCCGGGGACCGCGCTGTTTTTGCTGTTCGGCTCGCTGATCGGCAGCTACTTCAACATTCCGGTCACCGTCCTGCCGGGAGCGGTGCGGTCCGGACAGGTGATCGATTTCTTCGGCATGCAATATGTGGTGCCGCAGGTCGCGCAATGGCCCGGCACCGTACTGGCCGTCAATGTAGGCGGCGCGGTGATCCCCACACTGATGTCGAGCTATCTCGTGCTTCGCTATCAGCTCTGGGGTAGAGCGACGATCGCCGTCATCGCCATCGCCTTTATTATTCATTCGATGGCGACCCCGGTGCATGGGCTTGGCATTGCGGTGCCGGTGTTTGCGCCCGTTGTCGCGACCGCGATCCTTGCTTTCCTGCTGTCGCGCGAATACGCCGCCCCGCTCGCTTACATCGGCGGCTCAATGGGGACGCTGATCGGCGCAGACCTCTCCAATCTCGACAAGATCGGCGGCCTTGGCGCACCGGTCGCCTCCATCGGCGGTGCCGGGACATTCGACGGCATCTTCCTGACCGGCATCCTGGCCGTTTTGCTCGCCGGCATTGCCTCGCCATCGCAGCCGAGACCTGCCTGGTAGCGGCCCTCCTCCGTCAGCGCGAGTTGCCACGCCTTCGGACTATCAATAAGAAGAAATCAAATACCCGGAGTCTCTCAAACCGATCCTCGTCTCCGGGAAATCATTAGGGATGGCGGCCAAGGCGCATGGAAGCCCGTTCAGGAACCGCGGCATCGAAAAAATGGTCGCCGTCATCGGGCGCCAGCCGAGTCGTCCAGCAAATTCACGCCATGCTGCATCCGCGTAACATCGTGCTGGTCGGCGCGACGGACAAGCCTGGCAATTACGCCGAGCGCATCTGGACCAACTTGATCAAATACAAATTCGAGGGCGGTCTCTATCCGCTCAACAGCAAGCGCGAATCCATCTGGGGTGTCCCCTGTTACAAGGATTTCGCTGGCCTGCCGGACAAGCCTGACCACGTGCTGGTGATGGTGCCGGCGCGCTTTGCGATCCAGGTGATCCGGGACGCTGCCGCTTCAGGCGCCCGTTCGGCGACGATCGTCACCTCCGGCTTCAGCGAGTTGCAGGACATCGAGAGTCAGAGGCTTGCCATCGAGCTGCAACAGGCGATCCGGGAGACCGGGCTCGCGGTCACCGGCCCGAATTGCCTCGGCAACTTGAGCGCCGGCGAAAATCTCTTCACCAATATCGACGACCGCGTGGTGACCATGGAAGCGGGCCCGGTCGCGATCGCCGGCCAGTCCGGTGCGATCGTGATGGCGATCCGCCAGGCGCTGGAGGATCGCGGTGTCGGCGTCGGTTACATGGTGACGACGGGCAACGAGGCCGGCCTCGAGACGACCGACCTGATGAATTATTTCGCGGTCGATCCTTCGATCCGCGTCATCGTGGTCTACCTCGAAGGCGTCCGCAACACCAAGGCGTTCCGCGACGCCTGCAAGGCCGCGCGCGTAGCCGGCAAACCGGTGATCGCGATCAAACTCGGTGCCTCGGAAGGCGGCCGCGCCGCGGCGATGGCGCATACCGGCGCCCTCGCCGGCTCGATCGAAAGCTTCGATGCAATCTCGGCCCGCGAAGGCGTGATCCGCGCCCACGGTCTCGACGAGCTCATCGAAACCACGGAATGCTTTGTCCACGCCACCACGCCCAAAGGCTCGCGCCTTTCCGCCGTCACGTTGTCCGGCGGCAAGCGCGGCCTTTTGATCGATGCCTTTACCGGCGCCGGGCTCAACTTCGCAAGCTTGAGTCCGGCGGCCAGCGACAAGCTCGCCAACATGCTTGGGCCCGGCTCGATCGTCGGCAATCCGCTCGATGCCGGCTTTGCCGCGGTGGTCGATCCCTCCGTCTATATCCAGTCGATCAAGATCATGATCGACGATCCCGACACCGATATCGTCATCATCGACGCCGAACTGCCAAAAGCACCGCACGAATTGCGTGAGCGTAGCCTGCGGCTGGTCGACGAATTGGCCGCGAACGCAAACAAGCCGGTGATCTATATATCGACGATGTCGATCGGCTTCACCGAATTCACCAAGGGTTTGCGAACATCGCTGCCGCATATCGCCGTGATGCAGGGCCTCGATCGTGCAGTGGGCGCAATCAAGGCGCTGATCGACTATGCCGGTCTTGCCAAGGATGTGCCGGAGATCACGTCACGCTCTTCCGCCTCGGCCCGCGCCGCGCTGGAGCGTATCCTCAAGAACGCCAAGGGCGCAGCGCTTGACGAAGTTGCCTCCAAAAAACTTCTGAAGGCCTACGGCATCCCGGTGTCAAAAGAAGAGATCGCGCAAACCTCATCCGAGGCGGTGAAGATCGCCAAGAAAATCGGCTTTCCCGTTGTCGCCAAAGTCGTCAGCGCGGATATCCTGCATAAATCGGACGTCGGCGGCGTGGTGCTGAACCTCAACACGGCATCCGAGGTCAAGAAGGCTTTTGACCAGATTTCGGCGCGCGTCAGCAAACTGAAGGGAAAGCCGAAAATCGATGGCGTCCTGATCGCGCAACAGGTCAAGGCCGATCTCGAACTCGTCCTCGGCACCGCGCTTGATGCCGAGATGGGGCCAGTTGTGCTGTTCGGCACCGGCGGCGTCGAGATCGAACTGATGAAAGATGTCGCGCTGGCCGGCGCGCCGCTCGATGCTGTCGAAGCCAAAAAATTGATCGGCCGCACCAAGGCCGGCGTGAAGCTTCGCGGTTATCGCGGCAAGCCTGCCTTGCATGAAGCCTCTGTCGTCAAAGCGCTCGTCGGCCTGTCCAATCTGATGCTGGATGCCGGCAACCGAATTGCCTCAATCGACGTCAATCCGTTTCTGGTCAACAGACGGACCGGCGTTGCCGTCGATGGATTGATCGTGCTCAATAACGCTGCTGCAAAAAGCTCCGGCGGCCACCAATAATAATCGGGAGGAATTCAATGCGAATAGCAACACTGGCCGCCGTGGCGGTGATCGGTATGGCTGTCAATGCCACGTCGATGGCGCAGACTCAATCTCCAACGCCCGCATCTGCACCGCCGTCGTCATTTCCCGCATGGGCCTATCCTTGGGTTCCGGATTTCAAGGTCACGCCTGCCGACGACGTGCCGCAACACGTCCCCGACAGCACCGCAAGTTTCACCATCAAGCAGGAGCGCGATCTGTTTTTTGTGCCCGACTGGCATCCCGAGGATCATCCCGCCATGCCGGATGTGGTGGCGCATGGTCGGATGCCGGACGTGCGTGCCTGTGGCTCCTGCCATCGCGCCGCCGGCACCGGCGGACCGGAAAACGCGAGCCTCGCCGGTTTGCCGGCGGCCTACATCATCCAGCAGATCGCGGATTACAAAAGCGGTGCGCGCAAGTTCGCAGGCCCGCAACGCGGCCCGAGCGTGCTGATGACGGCGATCGCGAAAGCCAGCAATGAGGAAGAGATCAAAGCGGCCGCGGCTTATTTCTCCGCGCTCAAGCCCGCGGCCAATATCAAGGTGGTGGAGACCGACACCGTACCGGTCACGCAAATCGCGCGGGTATTCTACATGCTCGTCAAGGATGGCGGGAGCGAGCCGATCGGGCAGCGCATCCTCGAGACGCCGGTAGATGCCGCACAATTCGAACACCGCGATACACGTTCGCAGTTCATCGCCTATGTGCCGAAGGGCAGTATCGCCAAGGGCGAGGCATTGGCCACGACCGGCGGCGCAGGCATTACCACGCCCTGCATCACGTGCCACGGGCCGGACCTCAGGGGCGTCGCTCCCATTCCGGGCATCGCCGGACGTTCGCCGAGCTATCTGGTCCGTCAGCTTTATGACTTTCAACAGCATGCGCGGGCCGGAAGCGCCGGTGCGCCGATGGGGCCCGTGGTCGAAAAGCTATCGCATGACGACATGATCTCGCTTGCGGCCTACGTGACGTCACTGACACCGTAACGGGCCGCGGAACCGCAATCGCCGAAGCCGCGGATCCGGCCTTTCGCCTTTCGCCGCGCCCGCTTTACCCGTACAATTGGCGGGACACAGGCGATTGAATGAAGATGCGCTCCACCAATCTCATGATCGGGACCACGACGCTTGCGATCCTGGCGATAGGATTGTTTGGCCTTTTGGGCGTACGGAAAATCCGTACCATCTCGCAGGAAACGCGGATGCGCATCGTGTTCGAGGGCGGCTCGGCCAGCGGCCTGCGCCGGGGCGGCAGCGTGAACTTCGACGGCGTTCAAATCGGTGAAGTCCTCTCCCTCAGACTCGACAACCCGCGCAAGGTCGTCGCCGAGGTCAGGGTCGACAAGAACGCGCCCATCCGCAAGGACACGGTCGTTGGATTGGAGTTTCAAGGGCTGACCGGTATTGCCGCGATCTCGCTGGTCGGCGGAGATTCTTCGGATCCGCCCGTGCCTGCCGACAAGGATGGCGTTCCAACCCTGACCGCCGACCTGAGCGAAATCCAGTCGATTCGCGACACCCTGCACAATGTCGATCGGGTTCTTGTCGGCAACCAATCGACGATCAAGGACGGGTTGTTGAGTTTCGAGACCTACACGGCCTCGCTGGCGAGCCGAGGTGACGTCATCGACAAGGCGATCGCCAAGGCCGACGACGCCTTTGCGGGTTTCGACAACGCGATTGCGCGCATCGACAATCTTTTGCCAGGATTTGCGGATGGAAAGGCTGACGAACTGTTCGATAAACTGAGAGAGATGCGCGAATTTGCCCAGACATTTGACAAGAAGTCGGGAATCATAATCGAGGAAGCGCGCCAGACGTTGCTCGATGTCAGCGAAAGCGCCAACAAGATTACCTCGAAGTTCGACCCTCAAGCTGTCAGCCCGCGCCCGCCGCGGCGGCAAGTCCCGCAGCGCTAGGTTCGCAAGAGAGCGCCCCTCCCCCGCGAAAGTTCCTGTCAGGGAACAGCGGCAGGGCTATTTGAACCGTCTCTAAAAAAAATTGAGTTTGGCGGGAACGTTTTTCCGATTGTTGAATTGATTCCCTCGGCTCGGTTTTTCCGAGCTATCGCTCTGTAATATCTAAGGTATTTCACTTGCTTTGCGGCGATGCTCACGATTTGATCGGCCGAGGCCGACTCGCATGCGCGCAGACTCTGGGCGCCATTTCCGGCTCTTGAGGGGACTTCCATGAGTGAACTCGGTTCGGTCAATCCGTCCTCGCGTCGGCGTGCTAAAACGAAACCGACCTACACCAATGGAAAGCAGGATCCCTCGCAGGAACTGCTGCAGGCCCTGCAGGCGATGCGCAGCGGCGACTTTTCGGTGCGAATGACCGGCGATCATCTCGGCATCGACGGCAAGATCGCCGATACGTTCAACGAGATCGTGGCTGCCAATCAACGGATGGCGCAACAGCTTGAACGCGTCGGCCAGGTCGTCGGCCGCGAAGGCAAGACGCGCCAGCGTGTCCGCTTCGGTCTCGCCAGCGGGTCGTGGGCCGACATGGAAGGCTCGGTCAACACGCTGATCGACGACCTGCTGTGGCCGACCCGCGAGGTGACGCGCGCGGTTGCCGCCGTGGCGCAAGGCGACCTGCTGCAAGCCGTGAAGCTGGACGTCGACGGCCGCCCATTGGGCGGCGAATTTCTGCAGTCGGC
>NZ_JBEKRB010000105.1:0-10839 GCF_049519115.1 Bradyrhizobium sp. | reverse complement strand
GCGGTGCTTTTCATCTCGCCCTGCGGTCCTTCGATGACAAGCATGTGATCCACCTTGGCGCCCGGCTCGAAGATGCGGGCCACCATGGAGATCAGGAACATTGTGCCGATTGTTCCGGTGTAGGCCGTCGTCTCGGCGCCGAGATAGGCGGCGAGCCAGGTGCCAACCCGCGGCACGCCGTCCCAAACGAGGCCGTTAAGATAATCGCGCACCGGATGGAAGCGCCGCTCATGAGCCACAATGTCGACGGCCTGATGGGCGATGTCCTTGGACAACTGAACTAGGCCAGGTCTGCCTGTCGACCGCCGATCTGGCGGCACTGTTCGAGCCGCTGCCGGCGACCGAACGCGAGCCGATCCGCTTTTACCTATGCGGCATTTACCTTCACATACACACCGAGCTTCTCGACCCGCCGTCGCTGACAAATCAGCTTGCGACCCTGTCTCAACCCATCTCTATTTTTCCATCCCAATTTTTTGGGAAAAATCCCGGACGGTTTTTTCAGAAACTGTTTAGCCCGCTTGGTGGTGGTGCCGACCGGCATGTCATTGCCAGCGACTTGACGAAGGCGATCAGATATTGCGGGACCGACAGACACCCGTGGGACTACTGGTACTTGATAAATCCTAATACTTCCGCCCGGGAAGTCCCTATCCTTATGATCGAGCCGTAGATTGCTGCGAGAATATCCTGGGACTATGACCAATTCAGAACGCATAGCTTCCTACATCCGCAAGGCAGACGCTTGCCAACTTCGCTCCAGCGAAGCCGAAAGCGTCGCCGCAAAACACGAATGGAGGGAACTCGCTAACGAATGGCATTGGATGGCAACCCATATCGAGTTGTTGGACAAGTCTGGCGGCGACATCGCGATCGTATCCAACGTCAGGGACACGGACGCCGGATAAGCCGCGCCGGGCTTTTCCGCGATGACGCATCATCCAGATGCCCGAAGGTTTCGTCAGGCCTTTAACGGCGCACGATCAATTTGCGACATATCGTTGTGCTGGACAGTGTGGGTATTGCCGTCGTCCCAAGCGATGGTCAAGCCGCTCAAATCTTTTCCGACAACGGTGCCCTGATCTGTGGCGCTTGCTTGCCAGCAAACACGGTCCTTTGCCTTATGAAGCCTTGATTGTTCGCCGGTCATGAACCCTCTCTTTTGCGCTTCCGAAAGCAGACGCCACACGGTTCAGAGAACGGCCCCGACACTGGCGGGCAGTTAGTGTCGGGGCCATCCTGGGGGAACGGCGGCGCGGAGGGGGACCGACGCCGCGCTCAATCAAAGCCCAGCACACCCGGCTAGTCCCCGCTGTTCAAAATTGCTCACGCTCCGCAATTATCCACCGGATGCGCCTATTAGGTCTTCGAACCGGCTCCACTTTCGCCAGCGCGCTGCCGAGCTTCTAGCGAGGTTCACCCGATCTCCGCGCTCCCGAACACCGGGCTCGGAGCACAACGCATCATGAGCTTCCGTAGGCAATTTAAACTGTGGTCATGTAGTTGGCATGATGTTGGTCATCGCATCCCTCGGCTTGGGTTTTCCGTAGACATCCAGCAGCCACGCCGCCATCTCGGCGTTTGACCCTAGACGGACATTGCACCTGCTATAGTAGCCGCCATGTCCAAGGTGAAAATCGCGTCGCATCCCTCGGTAACCGGTTCACCGTTAGCCATATCTGCCTTATGTTTGCGGCGTTAACTGCACGTCTTAAGATCACGTAAACGAGCGGCTGAAAATATCGCGAGGTTCCAGGAGGGGACCATGAACACAGTAGGACCTGTTTATCCGGCCCAGTTTGTTGTTGGCCAAGCCGCAGTTAAGTTGGTCGCGGATGAAAGCGACAATGCAAACGCGGGCACAATCAAATCAGATCAGCAGCGGCTCGCGGCAGCTCAAGAGGTTGAGGCCGCAGAGGCCGCAACTTCCAGCGTTGACGTCGTGGCTTAAACTTTAAGGCCGCGAGCAATTACAACCGGCGCTTTGGCATGATGCCGACATGCTGATGCAGCCGCCGCATGGCCGTTGTCGAGGGCAGAACCGACATGCCATTCAGGCTGAGCCACTTCTGTTGTTGACCCCAACCGGACAACAGGGCGGCCGGTAGTCCGACCGAAGGCCAATGGATCGATCCTTGGCGTTTGAGTTCCCCGGCGCGGTTTGATGCCGCGCATGCTATCAAGCGGTATGAACCCTAAATCCGACACAGACGAACCCGTAGTTGAAGGGAAACCAGGGCAACGAACCTGAGGATTTGACCGGCCGTGCACTTCGCCTACGTATCCGCCAGCAGGAATTGCTCGCCGCACTCGGGGTGCTGGCCCTCCAGCGCACGAGTTTCTCTGACCTTCTCAAGCACACCGCGCAGATGACGGCCGAAGGCCTGGACGCTGAGTATTGCAAAATCATGGAGTACATTCCGGCAGACAAGCGGTTGCTTGTTCGCGCGGGGGTTGGCTGGGGTGAAGGTGTGGTTGGCAACGCGACCGTCGGAGCCGATTTGGATTCGTCGGCCGGCTACGCCCTCCAGACCGGTAAGCCCGCGATTTCCAATCATCTCGAAAATGAAGAACGATTTCGAACTCCGGAATTGCTCGCCGAACATGGAATTCGCCGTGCCATGAATGTCATACTACAAGGCGATGGTTTGCCATTTGGAGTGCTCGAAGTCGACAGCCAATCTGAAGGAGAGTTCAGAGAGCATGACATCGCCTTCCTGCAAGATGCCGCGAATATCCTCGGTATGGCGATTGAGCAGCAGCAGTACCAGCGCAAACTGCAATCTGCGTCATCAACTCCTGCTCAAGGAAGTCAACCATCGTGTCAAGAACAGCCTTCAAGTGGTATCGAGCATGCTTCATTTACAAGCGAATGCTGCTGACGATCCCGCAGTGAGCGAACGGCTCATGGAAGCATCCACCCGGGTTTTGGCAGTCGGCCGAGCTTACAACCGCCTCGCGTACAATGCCGATTATGAGAACATAGACCTGGTCGTCTATCTGCGGGAAGTCGTCGAAGATTTGGAAGCAACGGTTGCGCCCTGCAAGGTCCAACTTGATACACCCAAAGAAATCCAATTCGCCGCCGACCGCGCCATCCTTGTCGCATTGATCGTCAACGAGCTGATCATGAACGCCGGCCGACATGCCTATCCCGATTCGACAGATGGGGTGATCCGCTTGCAACTCGTTCTAAGCGAACAAGAAGCAGTTTCGATCTCAGTCAGCGATGACGGGATTGGACTGCCTGCTGACTTCGATCCGGCTCTCTCCAAGCGCCTGGGGACTCGCATTGCTTTAGGACTGGCAGGTCAACTGGGCGCTGACTTGACCAGGCAGAAGCCGACCAAAGGCGTGCATTTTACGCTCATTGTACCATTACAAACTGCGGCGAATTGAGCGTAGCTATTTGTATGCAAGCGTGTGAGACCTACGCTCGTCATGCCATTATCTGTTCGTGGCGCGAAACGGACCAACCGGGTCGGTGTGTTTATGTCCGATCATCGGACCTGAAGTCATCAGTTCGGAAGTAAGCCGCCGCTTTTGACCCCAAGCCGACATCACAAGTACCTGTCAATTGTCTGACTGGCGCTGTTACATTGGATCGTGCGTGATGGGGAGCGCGGCATGAGGCGACGGGAGTTTATCGTCCTTTTTGGCAGTGGCGCAGTCGCGTTGCCGCTCGCAGCGCGGGCGCTGGAACCGGGCAAGCTGCCGACTATCGCTGTTCTGGGCAATCGCGCTTCGATCTGGTCTTCCTGGACGGTCGCTTTTTCGGAGCGACTTCGCGAACTTGGTTGGATCGAGGGCCGCACCGCCGCGATTGAGTATCACTGGTCAGAGGGACGCCTAGAGCGTGTTGGCGAGATCGCCGCCGAACTCACGCGGCAGAAGGTCGACGCCATTGTCACATATGGAGGCGCCGTCGCTACTTTAAAGCAGGCGACGACTTCCATCCCGATCGTCTTCGCCATTGCGGTCGATCCGCTTGGCAGCGGCCTTGTCGCGAGCCTTTCGCACCCTGGCGGCAACGTCACTGGGTTGTCGCTTCAACAGAACGACGTCGCAAGCAAGCGGCTCGAACTCTTGCGTGAGGTTGTTCCCGGTCTTCGCCGATTGGCAATCATGTTTGATGCCGGGTATGCGGCGTCCGTGCTGGAGAACGGCGTCCTTCAGACTTTAGCGCGCAGGCTCGGCCTCGAAGTCGCGCCACATGAGATCAGGCGAGCGGACGATATCGCCCCGTCTTACGAGGCATCGATGCTCTGGCCGCAACCAGATGCGCCACTGCCTGCGGCGACGAAGTGTTGCGAATGTTGGTCAGCCGGAGGGCCCAGTACGCAGAGGAGGGGGCATACCCCAGCGCATCATGGTCAACTCTGATCCGCGGTCGGAGTCGCGGATTATTGGCGCAACATAATCAGGAAACACGCCCGGCATCGGCGCAAGGTTGCCGACGTACCTGTTGACGACGCGAAACAGCGCGATCATCGCGGCTTGGTTGGTGGTGATGCTGTAGAGGTTATGCCGACGTCGGCATAATCTCTACTATGCCGACCTCTGGATTATGCCGACCATTGGCTCAGAACGGGCTCTGGCGGTGGCGATCGCTGCGTTGGAGTCGGCATAATCCGATTGGCCTCACAGCGTACAGTCTCCCTCTTGCCAATTGAAGGGAGGCTTTGATGTTGATTGATCTGTCACGAGTTAGGGTATCGGGTCCGCTTTCGGCATTCGCGACTGGGTTTGCCGACCACATGACACGACAAGGCTATAGGCCACAGCAGACGCGCTTTCAGTTATTGCTGCTAAACCACCTGAGCAATTGGCTTGTGAGCGAGGGGCTCGATGTAGGGGAACTACGCGTAAAGGAAGTAGAGCAGTTTCAGCACAGTCGTCATGAAGCGGGTTACAGCTTTCTTCGCTCTATTAGAGCGATGCAACCGATCCTCGGTTACCTGCGCGGTCTGGGAATCGTACCGGCGGCTTTGTTGCCTCCGGCAAGCGGAGTGCTTGAAGCGGCCCTGGCACGATACCGAGGTTACTTGATACTTGAACGTGGCATCAAGGATGCGTCAGCGTCCCGGTATATCGAACTGATGCGTCCCTTCCTTCAAACCAAGGTCTTGCCGGACGGCCTCGCTCTGGACCTTCGAAGCCTGACAGCGGCTGACGTCATTTCCTTTGTGGTGACAAGTTGCCCTCGCCTGAGCCCTGGGACGGCCGGGCTGACGGTGTCGGCCCTTCGATCACTACTCGGTTTTCTTTACGTGGACGGCACCATCGATCGGTCGCTGGTGTCTGCGGTACCGACCGTTCCCGGTCGGCGATTAACCGGATTGCCGAAGGGATTGGCCTCTGACCAAGTGCAGCGCCTTCTGGCGTCCTGCGACACCAGCACCCGAAGTGGCTGCCGTGACTTCGCAGTCCTGACCATGCTTGTTCGCCTGGGCTTGCGGGCAGGCGAAGTCGCCAAACTGCAACTTGAGCACATCGATTGGCGAGGCGGCGAGATCGTGATTGCCCACAGCAAAGGCAATCGCACCGAACGACTGCCACTGCCCGCGGATGTCGGCGAAGCAATCGCGGCTTACTTGCATCACGGCCGCCCGGCAAGCACGCAAGGCCGCACAGTGTTTGCACGGATCACAGCTCCGCATCATGCTCTCACCACTGGCGCGGTAACGCAGATTGTTCGCCACGCTGGCGAACGTTGCGGCTTTGAACGGATCCATGCTCACCGGCTGCGTCACACCGCGGCGACTCTGATGCTCCGCGGCGGTGCATCGCTGCCCGAGATCGGACAACTCCTGCGCCACCGCAACGCCATTACGACATCGATTTATGCCAAGGTCGATCGCGATGCTCTGCGGTCGATCGCCCGCGCCTGGCCGGGAGACGTCGCATGAATGCTCTCCGCAAGGCTCTCGCAGACTACTTTGCGGTTCGCCGCGCCCTCGGCTTTAAGCTCTATCGAGCCGAGAAGCTCCTCGGTCAGTTTCTCACCTTCGTCGAGGATCGCGGCGAGGACCATCTGACAACCGAGACGGCGCTCGCTTGGGCGACACTCCCTCAGGGCGGTCGAACGTGGGCGTTTGCCCGGCTCTCCGTTGTTCGCCGCTTCGCTAATCACCTACGCGGGATCGACCCCGCGACCGAGGTACCCCCGACACACTTGCTGGTGCAGCAAAAAGGCCGGGCCACGCCCTACCTATATTCGGAGTCGGATATCGCGGCCCTCATCGCCGCAGCCGGGACGCTACGGACACCGCATCGAGTGGCGACATTTCGGACATTGATCGCTTTGCTTGCGGTGACCGGAATGCGGGTTGGGGAAGCGATCGGTCTCGACCGCGACGATTTCGACCCTGTCATTGGACTACTCACCATCCGGAACGCAAAGTTCGGCAAGTCTCGCGAATTGCCGCTACATCCGAGTACCGTGGCCGCACTGGTTGATTATCTGCGTCGAGGCGACCGTCCGGCAAACTCGTCGAATACACCAGCATTATTGGTCACTACGGTTGGCACCAGATTCCACTACATGGGTGTCCAGCCCGTCTTTCGTGAAATTGTCGATCGCGCCGGCCTCAAGCCGCGATCAGCGTCATGCCGTCCGAGGCTGCATGACCTTCGGCATGGATTTGCGGTCAATACCATCCTTGACGGATATCGAGATGGCAGGGAGCCGGGGAACCGGATCGCGTTGCTGTCGACCTACCTCGGCCACGTCGATCCTGTCAGCACATACTGGTATCTCTCGGCTGCGCCAGAGTTGCTGACGCTGGCTGGCGATCGTTTGGAGCGGCACCTCCGAGGTGCCGCATGACCGCACTTGCCCCAACCCTGCAAGCGTTCTTCACGGAACGTCTGATACGCCAGCGCCAGGCTAGTCCCCATACACTTGCGGCCTACCGGGACACGCTGCGGCTGTTGCTGGTCTTCGCGTCCGCGAGGAAAGACGTCGAGCCATCGAAGCTAGACATCGACGATCTTGATGCGCCGCTCATCGGCGCCTTCCTCGACCATCTTGAGAAGCAGCGGGAAAATAGTGCGCGCACCCGCAACGCTCGACTTGCGGCCGTCCGTTCGCTGTTCCGGTACGCAGCGCTTCGACATCCTGAGCATGCCGCCGTAATCGAGCGCGTGCTTGCCATTCCACGCAAGCGTTTCGACCGAAGGCTCGTCACTTTCCTTGTTGAACCGGAACTCGATGCGCTGTTCCGCGCACCCGACCGCTCGACCTGGACCGGGCGGCGCGACCATACCTTGCTTACGCTCGCGGCTCTAACGGGCCTGCGTGCGTCAGAATTGATCGGCCTTCGCATCAGCGATGTTCATCTCGGCACTGGCGCGCATGTCAGTTGCATGGGGAAAGGACGGAAGTTGCGGATTACACCGATTACCTCGGGCATGGTCGCCCTCCTGCGTGTTTGGCTCGCCGAGCGCGCGGGTCAACCGGCGGAGTCACTTTTCGTCAGCCGATCGGGGACGTCACTCAGCCGTGACGCCGTCGAACATCGGCTCGCCAAATACGTTCAGATCGCCACCCGTGCCTGTCCGTCGTTGGGACAGAAAACCATCAGCATGCATGTGTTGCGTCATAGCGCCGCGATGCGGCTGCTGCGGGCGGGAATTGAAACTTCGGTGATAGCACTTTGGCTCGGCCATGAGCAGGTCGAAACCACCCACATCTACCTACACGCCGATATGGGAATCAAGGAACGCGCACTGGCTGCGACAGCTCCAGCGATAGCCACTCCCGGTCGTTTTCGACCGAATGATAAGCTTCTCGCATTTCTGGAGGCACTGTGATTATGCCGACTCCAAAGCAGCGATCGCCGCCGCCTGAGCCCGTTCTGAGCCAATGGTCGGCATAATCCAGAGGTCGGCATAGTAGAGGTTGCACACCGGGCGCGCGTCGTACGTTAGTGTTTGTATTCCAGCCAGAACGGTTGAGATGGGTCTTGGGGAGTAGTGCTGGTCGGACCGTATCCGATCGCCTCAACGATCACCTCTTCATCGCCAGCGGAGCCATCCCAGTGGACTGCTTTGGCCGGGTGTAGCATGTAGCTCCCCGGCTTAAGAGGTACGGCGTGATCAGGGTCGAATGTGTCGCCTGTTCCTGTGTACCACGTGCCTTTGAGAACAGTGATGTGTCGGTCTTCGCCGTGCCAATGGGGCCGGTCCATCACATGAGGTGGGAATTTGACACGGGTCACGTAGATGCCTGGCTTGGTTGGGTCGCCCATAACAACGGCGAGTTGAGCGCCGTGACCGTTCGGGAAGTCTTTCCAGTTTACTTCGTCGGGTGTGATCCGGACGAAGCCCTTATCGTCCGTTGCGGCCAGAGCCGACAAACCAATAAGAGCGCACACAAGTACCAGGATGAACCTAGGAAGCAGACCTGTCATCGTCTTTCCCCCTAAACAATGGTCTCGCTATTTGACTCTACCACATCGATGTCGTCTCAGGCTGAAATCTCTGTGGTACAGCTCACCGCATCGCCGCTGCCGGTGATGTCGGGTCCGGTACCTTGCCCAGCCGCAGACCGATCAAGTCCGGCCGTCTCTTCTTGCCGTGACCCTTTTCGCACTTCGCGCAGTAGAGCGCCCTCCGGATCGTGTGCACCGGCCGCTCACGCGGCCAAATGACGAGCGCCAAGTCTACGGTCTGCGCATGGTTGCAGTGGTGGCGTTGGACTTCAAGCAGCTCATAGCCACCGTGAAGGGCATCGGCTATTGAAGGCGATGGCTGATCCTGCCCGCCGAGGAACAGGCGGGTCGACGACAGTTCGCAGTCCAGCCGATGGGCCTCGGCGAGCGCGAGATCGGCGGCACCATGGGCCGCCGCGACCTCCTTCGTCAGGCGGCGGTACTCGTTCTCAGCCTTGCGCAGTTCGGCGGCAAAGTGACGCCGGTCGCGGCCGGAGAGGGGGATATGGAGAATGCGAGCGGCTGACATCCCCCCATGATCGCGCTGATTAGCGCGGGACGGAAGCCGCTAGGGATTGTTGTGGATTGCGCGGATACCGCCAACGGCGGCCCAGCCTTGGGGGAAGACTGCAGCTGTCCTTGGAGCGGAGGACATGGCGCCCGGTAATGGGGGGCATTTTTCCGGGCGTCGAGTCAACGGTTCATTCGGACCCCAGTGCCCTCAGTTTGAATCTGGTGAAGTATTCCCGGTTGCCGTCTCAGGCTCGGGCAAGTCAACCACCAAACCTTGACCACGTCGATCAAGCCTGTTTTCCAAATGAAAAGGAATGCAGCAGTTCCGAGTAGAAAGCCGTCGAGGGGGTGGCCATAAGTCGCAAGTACGAGAGTCCAGCCAATGACCGTCAATAACCCCAGCCAGCGAGCTCAATGATTCGATCTCCGGTCTCTCTGGGTTCTTCCGGTGTCACGTTCCGACTATATCACTCAGGTTGCAGTGTCCTAATTCACAAGTGCGAGTGTTTAGGACAGCACGGGCACGGGGGTACCGGCCTGTTTCGACCCCTGGTGGCCTTATTTGAAATTGGCAGTGGCCTGATTTGGTTTTATGCTGGGAACCGGACAGGCTTGGGAACCTGTTCCTAAACTCCCCAAAATTGCCATGCCGCGTTTGTTGCCGTCCGACAAATGTCCGAAATGTGCTGGACCGCTGAAGCGGCAATCGACGCCGCTCGGAACGCTCTACGCATGCGAAAAGTGCGACGCCGACGATCCGATGAAGGCAAGCGAGAATTGGCTTTCGGGCGAGCTACGGAAACCGAAGTAGGATATTTCGAGACGCGTTCGCCATGAAGCTGCTTACCGAATATCTTGACCGCGCGATTGCCCTTGAACGCCTTGCGGCGAGCGAACAAGATTCGGATTTCAAAACCCAATTATTAAACCAAGCGGCGGCCTATCGTAAGCTGGCGGCCGAGCGCGCCGAACAGTACGGGATGCCTGCTCCAAGTCCGCCGGAGATTCCAGATGGCGGCGCTCCCTAAAGGCCGCCGCGCGGTGGGCGAGCGACCAAGGTACTGGCCTGTTTCGACCCCAGTGGCTTAGTTCGAAAAAGCAGTGGTCTAATTTTGTTGTGTTCACTAGGGAACAGAATCCCGGATGGCGGAATATTAAAATCGTGACTGCAAACCCAACGGTTAGGACCCGTACATACGAGGTCGTGTCATGGAGCGACGCCGCGTCAAACAAACGGTCTCCCTCAGGGATCGTCTTGCTTTATTTGCTCAAGAGATCAGAGAAAAGGCTTCACAACTTCGACCAGGACCGGAGCAGGACGCGCTACTCAAGAAGGCGCGTCAGGCTGACATAGCATCGCACTTAGACGCCTCGGCCAATTCGCCGGGTTTACAGCCACCGAAGTAGAAGACGTCTAAGTCGCTGAAACCAAAAAGAGCTGTGAGCGTACCGTACCCGACAGGTGGCCCAATCTGGCTCCCGCCTGATACGGGAACCGGACCATGTGTGGGAAGTGCGCCGAACTCGACGGCAAGATTGACCATTATCAGCGTCTATCTCGCATGATTGACGACAAGGCTGTCCTTGATGGCATCAAGCAACTCATAGAGCAGATGACGCTGAAAAGGCCGCGCTTCGTTCCGAGCAAGCTAAGTAAAGGCCCGCCAGCTGGCGTTACTCCCGCGGTCTCTTGAAAATAGTCGATGTGAACGCGCTGCACCGGCTGTCGTGCGAATGCTACGACACTGCGACGGCATATCGGAATATTGTCTAAGTGTCCGACTCATAATGATTTCATTTGATTTCAAGCTCTTGCGAGGCGCCGCGTGAGGGTTCGGATGTGGGCGACGAACGCCCATGCGACTGCGCTGGCGATTGTCGCTTCGAAATC
>NZ_JBEKRB010000104.1:0-11124 GCF_049519115.1 Bradyrhizobium sp. | reverse complement strand
TGCAATAGCTCATTGATTGCGATGTGTTACCGGAGAGCTCGGCCATCTTGACCACGGGTGCGGACTAGCCCCTCGCGCGCTGGCCTGCTTTGATAAACTAACTTTTAGCTTCCGTGTCGGTCTCCGACATAAAGCGAAGGGGCTTCCCCTGATGCTTCTCGATAAAGGCAGCGGCTACAGCGCGAGTGAACGCTGTTCGGAGGCCGTCGCGGTGCGGCGCAGCGTAACGATAGCAGAAACGCGGCGGAACCATCGATCCTTGCAAGCCGTTTGCCAAACGTCTTAGAACGAGCCATCGATCGTTTCAGGAGAAACAGGCCATGCGTGTCTTGATCCTCGGATTGTCGGTTCTGGCAATCGTTGCAAGCACACACATTGCCGAAGCTGGTTTGACCACTACTCCTCGAGAGCAATCGGTCTCCGTCGATACGGCGACGATTTCCGAAGAGACAAACCAGGAAACCGAAGACAAGATCGGTCTAACAAGAACGAAGCGCCGCAAAATCCAGCACGAACTCACCAGGCTCGGGTTTGAGACCAAGGTCAACGGAAAATTTGACGAACCGACCCGTGACGCCATTATCCGCTGGCAAGAAGAACATGGTTATCCCAAAACTGGCTTTCTCAATGCTGAGCAGAATACGGCGCTACTCGACGAAAGGGTCGCAGCCGGCAAATCCGACCATCAGGAAACGCATCGAGGTGGAGGGCGATCCCGCCATTCTCGTGGTATTGGCGGCCCGATTGGCGCCATCGGCCACGTGGTCGGCGGCCTATTCCGCCGATAGTTATTGGCAATTGCTTGATGACTCAACGTGGTGCGTCCGAAGACCGCGGGGCGCTCAGCCGAGGGTTCATTTCGATGGGGAGTAAGTTTCTGCGATCCTCAAGGCTTGAGCCTTGAGAACCGCGGGATTGCGCTCCCCGTTCGCAGCACATGCGAGAATGATCGACGCCATTTCGGCTTTGATCGACGGGGTGCGCTTCGATTCCGGAAGCATGGCCGTGGCAGCGTCAAAAACCGACTTCATCAATTCGATCAGCTCCGGATCAAACAGCGCTCCTTTTGGATCCACGTCCCTTACCTCCAAAAAGCCCCCTCCATGTTTAAGCCATCACTTTTTGAGAAAGCAATTCCCGGACGATTATGAATTAAATTTTAGGCAACTTTCCAGAGATCGCCGCAGCAAGCCCGAAGCCATAGGGACAGTACCGCTATGCGTGAGCGGTCGGCGTCGCGAGACGGCCGTTTTGGTGTTTTCGACTAAGCATTCCGATTACTACGCCCTGAACCAGAGCATCAATTTCGACACCTACATGACCAACCAGCACCGTGTCGCTCTGACAAACGTGCCAAGCAGGCGCTCGCCAATTGGATCGTGAAGAGCGGCGCCGGCGCCCGCGATATGACGTCACGAAGACAGGGGTTATGCGAACACACTCAAATGGAAGTCGGCGCAGATATGATCCGAAGCAAGGATTCAGCGAAGTTATTGACATCCAATGAAATCTAAATGCGTGCTTACTCTGTCCGGGCACAACGGCGTTAATATCTGTAGCCACCGTAACCGCCAACGGCGCGATGAATCCCCCAGCCCCCCTGGCGCCAACTGCTGTAGCCGCGGATGCCGGCAAGATTGTTGCTCCGGCCGCCGCCATAACCTCCAAGGGAACTGCCGTACCCGGAGTGAAGACCACCGAAGCGTGATCCGCTAGCGGCCCCGTTCTGGAAGTTGCTCTCAAACGCCATAACGCTGGTCGTTATCGCTGTTGCAAACACGATGACCGTCGCAATCCCGATAAACATGTTTCTCATCGTGGCTCCTATTTCGAATCAACGCCGGTCGTCGCTTCGTTGGATTCAGCAGAGCGGTTTGGCAAGCCTTCTCTGCTGTGCGTGATCCCGGCCCCTTCGAGGACGCCGGCGTGGGATGTCGCAGCCACAGCGGGCTTAGCGTTGTTGAGCTTCGAATAGAGCGAACGGTCCATCGCCGCCAATTCGAAATGCTTCTGCTGCGCGATGGTCGCTCCAACGTGATCCGCGGCCGCCAGCGCTTCCTGATGCTTGGTGGCTCGCGCCTGCACGCCTCCAGCGCCGCCGTTAAAGCTGGCGTCAAGACGATCTGTGTCAGCCGTCGCAGTTTGATCATCGTAGACGCCCGGGATGCTAAGGGATCCAAGATTGTTGACTGCGCGATTGTATGAGAACGCGCCATCCTTCTTCCAACGCCCACCAAGATAGCCGCTACCTTTATAGCCAAAACCGTAGGCGATCCCGCCGTAGAAGCCGACTTCCGCCGCCCAATAGCCGCCATGGAAAGCGTAGCCGCCATCGACTTGGCTCCAATAAGGTGGCGTCCATAACAGTCCCGCTTGCGGCGGGCGAACCCATGTCCCAGGTACCCAGAAATAGTCAGGGACTGACTTGCGCCACGCCCAGAAGCCCGGAACCCAGATATACCCTTGCGCGGGGATGGCGGGCTGTTCGTACGACGGCAGCGGCGGCGGAGCCACGCTCACCTTTTCCAGATCCGCTGCAATCAGCCGCCGTGGCTGAAAATGTGGTGGTAGCGGACGATATCCGCTAGGTGGGAAATTAGCCGGGTAATCCGTTTTGTCGGTGCTGACATTTTCCTGCGCCAAGAGAACGCAAGGGACGCACCCCAGTGAAAAAAGTAAAAGACCGGTCACAAGCTTTTGCATGCCATTTCCGATCGTTGTTCGGGGTCGACTTATGGAAAGGTGGAACGGGAGAGAAAGGTTCCATGTCCGGTCAGCCTGATCCAGCGCATCGATCCTAATTTATTTATTAGTTTCGTTTCCGCGGGGATCGGAGACAATTTGCGGATGCCCAAGGGCGACAGGTCGCAGTCTACCGGGCGTTATAAAAGAGAGTACGGTTGTTCGCGGCGCCCTGCCTGACGCTCTGGGATTTCTGCTCCTCGACACGCAACGCATAAACCTCTCTCACCGCCGGGGCGGCTCTCGCAACCTCTGTCTTTGCGCGATCTGATCATCGGTAAGCCGCGCATCATAAATGGAGCGCGGTTCGATTATCCTCGAAACCAGCGTCGCAATGATGACTGCTAGCAACAGAGGCGCAACGAATGACCGGTCCCGCCCGGTCAACTCCATGATCAGCACGACTGCCGAGATCGGTCCTTGTGTGGTTGCCGCCAGAACGGCTCCCGCGCCCACTACGGCAGCCAATGCGGGCTGCATTTCTGGCCAAAGCGATGAATAAGCGTGGCCGAGAACCCCGCCGAGCAACGCCCCCAGCGCCAGCGACGGTGTAAACAAACCGCCCGGCACGCCGCTTCCCAGACATAACACGGTCGCCGCCGGCTTGAGTAGCAGGAGCGCCAGCAACAGGGCGAACGGAATCTGGTCCGCGAACGCAAGCTGAGCAATGTCTTTGCCATTGCCAAGCAACTGCGGGAAGGGAATCGATACCAACCCAAGCAGTCCGAGCACCAGGATGGGAGCCACCAGGCGCCGACGGCTCTTTGGCCTGTATCGGTCGGCCAGCGCGATGACCCGTACGAACAGCACGGAAACAAGTCCAGCGATGGGTCCAATCAGCACCGCCAAGACAAGATTCGCGAAGGATCCGTCGAAGTGAGGAAGCTCGTAAGTCGGCGCATTTGGCAGGACCAGCCATGACGTTACAGTTGCGACGACTGATGTTAGCAGCGCGGGTAGCACAAGCCGCAACGCGAGCATTCCCCGCAGCACCTCGAGCGCGAATAGCGCCCCGCCCAATGGCACGCCATAAGCCGCCGCCATTCCCGCTCCGGCTCCGCAAGCAACCAGCAACCGGCGCTGTTCATCGGAAAAGCAGGCCCTGTCTGACAGCCCGTTAGCGATAACCGCACCAGCCTGTTTCGGTGCACCTTCGCGACCAAGCGAAGCCCCCATTCCGACGACAATCACCGATAAGAGCGCGCTGCCCAGGGTTCGCAACGCCGGCAACCGTCCCGCCGAAAACCAAATCGATTCCGTGATGTCGATACTGTTGCCGGCGGTCAAGCTTACCAGGATGATCTGGCCGGCTCCGGTCGCCAATCCCGCGCCCAGAAGCACAACAATATGCCGCCAAGGGGGCGCCTGTTCGGCAGCGTCCAACAAGGTTGCGCCAGCGCCCGGCCAAACGAAGTGCTGAACTGCCTGCAGAATCAACGTCAGCGCAGCGGCGCTCCCGCCTGTTCCAATGCCAGTAAGCACGATCCCGAGCCAAAAGCGCCAGCCGGCGTGGGGTCCAAGTTCTATCTCAGCTGCCTTGGGCGAAGAGTGCTCGGCCACGTCGTTTCAATGCTTTTCCAAAGAGATCGTCTTGCTATATGATCGTAGTGCCTGATGAAGTTGATGCATGCCACGGCCGTCATAAAACATCACTCTATCGATGCGGTATCCATGTTTAAAGGTCGATTCTGGCAGCGGCGTAACAGCGAAACAGGACCGCTTTTGGGGCGATCCTGTTTGCCGATGGTCAATCCTGAACATGCAACCGCATCACGGCCACCTGACGTGTACAGGAAATCGATTACGTGTTGCTTGGATACTTGTATTCCGGAGCAGCCTTAAGCTGATCGGCGTTGGCATCCATATTCGCGTGCCACTTTTTGTCCTTGGCGTCATAGCTTAACTTGATCGCGGACGGCCGAACCGCGACATAATGATCGCCCATCCCTAAAAATCCACCGACGCCGAGGATATAACCGTTCACGTTGGTTCCGTTGTAAGCCACATCCTTGATCGTGCCGATGTTCTGATTCGCATTGTTATAAACATCGAGGCCAACCACTTTTGAACTCAGCTCGTCCTTGGCGGGAATGTTGGTGAACAAGCCGCCAGACTGCATGTCCGATTTCCCCGCGGTCGAACCCGACGTCTGGTCGTTCGATCCGACAGTAGTAAATTCGGTTGCCGAATCGGGTCCGATGAACATCGTTACGGGATTTCCGGATTTGTCGTTAGCCTGCACCAGAAACGAATCCGGAACTACCTTGATATTGGTGAAGCCCGATTGCTGAAGGCAATTGCTGTCGAAGACTGGATCCTCCCGCCTGTGGTTTAGCAGTGGTCGAGGCAGGCGGCGCACCGGAATTGGGATTAGTTGCCTGCGCCAGAGCTGCCGACGAGACCGTCGTCAGGATAGCTGCTGCCACCAAAGTCGTTCTTTTCATCGCGTGATCTCCATTCTTGCGTTGTTGACTATCGAGCTAGCAACAGAATGGACGTCAGCTCTTTCCGGAAAATCGCGACGTCGACCAAAGTTAAATTCGCTTTTAGGATAACTGGATACGGTATAGCTAGCAGTCCCACGGCCGTGCGTTTTGGTGATCCGATCGCGAGCGGGACAGCCATAGAGCCGGCCGCGGACCGGACTCCCGTTAGAACATTGTTCTTTTTGTCTATGGAAACCGCCAAAATGACCGGCACCTGGACACGGCTCAACGATTGGCGCGTCAAAGTAACCGAGGCCAGGCGAGATCCGACGTAATCATGAAATCTCTGATTGTTGGTGTTTGGACTGGAACTGTCTTCGCTTTTTACAGTGGTCTCGAGTTCCACGTTCGGCATCACCGTCCGTCCCAAGACTTTTTTTCAAATCAGGCGGTCGGCCTTAAAACGTATCCTACCCGGCGAATGTTCAAAATTCTCGAAGGACGATTTTTCACGTCAATCTTTTTCCTTAAATTACTGACGTGGGCGTCGATCACGTTACTCTCTATCGAGAATTCATGCTCCCATACATCTTGGAGCAACATCGTCCGTGTGATCATCTGGCCCGGCCGGCGCAAGAAATATTCCAGAAGCTTGAATTCCCGCGGCCCCAGGTCGATTTTCGTAGCGGCGCAAAAGACTGTCCTTTCGATCAAATCCATCTCGAAATCGCCAACTTTCAGTATTGTCGGGCGAGCTCCGTCAAGACGGCGAAGCAGCGCTTCTACCCGCGCGACAAGCTCCGCCACCGCGAATGGCTTTACGAGATAATCGTCGGCGCCGGCCTTCAGGCCTCGGACTTTCTCGTCAACAGACGATAAGATCGATATGACCAGCACGGGGACTTTGACGTTCTCGCTGCGCAGAAGCTCTAAACTCGGTAGACAATCCACACCGAAGATAGGCCGGTCCAGGATCAGGAGCGATGCGTCAGCCTGCCGAGCAGCCTGCACTGCTTCGACCATGGAAGCGAGACGAACAAGGTAGCCAATCCGCTCTAACTCACTCTTTACCTGATCCGCAAACTCTTGTTCATCTTCCACAAGCAGTATCGGGCGGGGGTTGGCTGAGGAGGACCTCGTCAACGCCATGCTCCTTCCTAGCAGCGAAGCGCCGGCCCCAAGCAGTGCGTATAGCGTTTCTAGGAGGCGAATCGTTATCGGCTTAGGTCACCGTCGGGCGCGCGAGATCACTCCATGAATGGACAATCAGCTATCAAGAGCCCCAAACATGCGGCGTTGCCGGCTCAAGCGAAAGTTAAAAATGTTTTAGACGACCGGATATATCCGCAGCCAGCGATTTTTCAGTGAAACAAATACTTGAGGCGCTCTCGATCATCGCGCTTCTGGCTTCGCTATCACCGGCAAATTATGCAATGACTTCCACCAAGTGCCCGCACCGCGGCGTGACCGATTTAGCTAAACGTAAAACGTTTTAGTTTCGCTCACCAAGGCATCTCGACGCGACGCAACCACGAGCGGATTCGCTGCGAAGCGCTACACACACCAGGAACCTTGATACGATCCAGCCGTTGCTTTCGACAGAGGAGAGAACGATGTGGAATCGCTGGATAATCGCGATCGCGATTTTTTCGGGACTCGCCGCCCAAGCTAAAGCGGCGGAATTCCATCATATGTCCTGCACCGTTGTCCGGCTTTACGTCGCAAAATATTCGGCGCCCGCCGCTGAAGCATGGGCGCGGAGCCAAGGCGCCACTGAGGCCGAAATCATGGTGGCCCGGCGTTGTCTGCGAGACGAACCGGTTCGCACGGCGACCGACCTCAGTGCAGCAGTTCAATGATAGCGCGTATGGGCTCTTGTTCAGACGTGCGGCCAACGTCGACAACGACAAGACAAGAGAAGCAACTAATCGTAGGGCATGAATTTGATCACGACCGGGAATGACGAACCGCTTGCCCGCAACGTGCATACGATATTGCTCTCGATCGGACCAGATGCGACTGACCGAGGCATTGCGAGCGCTGTAGCACTGCTCTCTTTGGCACAGACGGATTTACGCGAGCCAGACGATTTCAGGCTCGACGTTTTTATTGCTGTACGAAGCGTCGCGGAGGCGATCTCAAGCCAGGCGCTCTGCTCTGAGCGAAACCGGCTCCTTCTGCACGCGGTCAATTGCGCTCGCAGTTGGTTGAATGCGCGCAGATTTCCGGACGCTTATTAATAACTTCTTCGGCTGCGAGCAAAGTAACTGGAGCAGCCACGCTGCAGACGAACTCGCCGGTACGGATCAAGTATATCGACTGCGGTGCATCGCCCACCGATTGCTGCCCCCGGCAGCAAGCGTCCCACGCTTCTAGCTTTCAGTCTCCCGCGTCTTGCTGCTTCCCGAGGACCGCTGATGAACGGGACCACCCACGTCAATCAAGTTGCGCGCGGTATTGATTAGCGCGAGATGCGAAAATGCCTGTGGGAAGTTACCCAACTGGCTCTTCGCAATCGGATCATATTCCTCGGCAAGCAACCCGACATCATTCCGCAACGACAAGAGTTTGATAAAGAGCACTCGCGCTTCATCAATTCTTCCTTGCAGCACATAGTTGTCCGCGAGCCAGAAGCTGCAAGCCAGAAATGCACCCTCTCCGGGCGGCAATCCGTCCGTCCCTGTAGCGGTGTGATACCTCATGACAAAACCATCCCGAACAAGATTTCGCTCGATCGCAAGTAGCGTACCGCGGATGCGCTCGTCTGATGCGGGCAGAAATCCAACGACCGGGATCAATAGCAGACTGGCATCAAGCGCATTAACACCAAACGATTGGACGAATGAGTTCTGTTTAACGTCAAATCCATCATCGCAGACCCTTTTGTGGATCTTATCGCGAACTGCGCGCTCGGGCGGCTGACAAAATCGCCGAGGTGCGGATGAATAATGTATCTTTTAGGAGCTCAGTCCGGAACGTCTGTTCGCCACGCAGCTTGGTCATTAGAACTAAAACAAAGGGAGATAAGCATGACAAAGCCCAGACTGTTTAGCACGATCGCGGTCATTTCTACGTTGCTTGTAGGGCCTGCGATGGCTCGCCACGTGGTACCCAACAGGGTGCAACAAAACGAGAGTACCTATTGTGCCACGATTGAGCCCGGAAATCCGTATTCACCGGCCTATGATTACCAGGGTTGGAGCAACTGGCGAGTGAAAGGTGGCTGGGACAGCCGGGGCGACGACGCGTGCGCCCGTAACCCTCTGTTTAATGGAAGCGGCTTTTAAACTCTTCTATTGAAGCCTACTCAAAGAGGCGGTCCCCGGTGGCTGCCTCTTTCTTTTGCCCGCAGTGAAACATGCCTCGGAGGGCGCGGGAGCGTTTGCAATATTTTTAATTTCGGGCACTTCCTGCCGCCAACGCCAACGTTGCTTATTCAGTTCGAAGCCCGATCTCCTTCCCTTCGAACTTCCATCGAGCGGCCAGCCGACGTCGCCGAAATTTCGTTCAAAGTAATGCGTGTCGGATTAATTGTGGCCTCCAGCCCGATTACTGGGCGGCTGCGCTCGCCTGCCGTGTTTGTTCGAGCGAACTCACTTGTTGCTTAAGCAACGTCTCGTCGAAATCCAGCGCAGCAAAGTCGGCTTCGTCATTTTTCAATGATCGATCTGATCGATTATAATTACCTTTATAATGAGTTGGATTGATTGATTGCCGGACGGCAAACTGGGTTGGAAAGCTGAGGAACCAATCCATGACGATATTGTCGGACGCTGAAATTGCTCAAACACCAAGGGACGTAACCCCTCACAATTCCGCGCCGTTAAGGGATGGGTGGTCCAAGTTGCACGCGGCAGGCATCTGGCCCGGACTTTTCCTGACCGCCATTATTGCCGCAGCGGCATTCGCCTTACGGCAGATTCCAGGCGTCGGAACGCTGAGCCCGATGATCCTCGCCATCCTCCTCGGAATTGGGTTTCACAATATCGTCGGCACACCTTCATGGGCAAAAGACGGCGTTACCTTCAGCCTTCGGCGAGTGTTGCGCGCCGCCATCATCCTGCTCGGCCTTCAACTCACAGTTAGTCAGGTCATTGAGGTTGGCGGCCGGGGACTGCTGATCATCGCATCGACCCTTGTGGCGACCTTCGCGTTCACCGTCTGGACGGGGCGCCTGCTCGGCGTCGAACGAAAACTCGCCCAACTGATTGCGGCGGGTACCTCCATCTGTGGCGCCTCGGCGGTCATTGCGACCAACACGGTGACCGAAGCGCACGATGAGGACGTCGCTTACGCCGTGGCGTGCGTCACCGTGTTCGGTTCGATCGCCATGTTCACCTATCCGCTGTTGCCCGGAGTTCTGCACCTCGATCCGCACGCCTTTGGTCTGTGGAGCGGCGCCTCGATACATGAGATCGCGCAGGTCGTTGCCGCTGCCTTCCAGGACGGTCAGCAGGCCGGCGAGTCCGGAACCATCGCAAAGCTTTCACGCGTCATGTTGCTGGCGCCCATGGTGATTGCGCTCGGCATCATGGCCAGGCGCTCGTCGGCTGTCCCGGCGGCAAGCGCGGCGCGCGCGCCGATGCCATGGTTTGTGCTCGGGTTCATTGCACTGGTCGGCGTCAACAGCCTCGTCATGATCTCCGCGGAGATGAAGACGATCCTCACTGCCATCACTACATTCATGCTGTCCGTCGCGCTGGCGGCGATGGGAGTAGAGACTGATATCTCAAAGTTGCGGGCCAAAGGCGTCAGGCCCGCGTTGCTTGGAGCCCTAGCATTCCTGTTCATCGCCGGCTTCAGCTTGCTGTTGATCAAGTTAATCGGATAGTGCCAGGATCGACGCTAATGTGCGATTTGCAGGAGTAGGAATCATGCTGAAGACGACCAAGCGTATCGTTGTGACCGGCGCAGCGGGCCAGATTTGCTACGCTTTGCTGTTTAGAATTGCCCAAGGGGACGTCTACGGCGCAGACCAACCGATCTCTCTCCACTTGCTTGACCTTCCCCAGGCGCAGAATGCCGTGCAGGGCGTCGTGATGGAGCTTGAGGATTGCGCGTTTCCCCAGCTGGATAATATTGTCGTCACGGACGACCCGCAGGTGGCGTTTCGAGATATCGATGCCGGCTTCTTGGTGGGCTCCCGGCCTCGTTCCAAAGGCATGGAGCGGCGTGACCTTCTCTCGGCGAATGCAGATATCTTCCGGATCCAGGGCCGGGCGCTGAACGCGGTCGCAAGACCTGATGCGAAAATACTGGTAGTCGGGAACCCCGCTAACACGAACGCGATGATACTCGGCGACTATGCACCGGATTTTCCCGGATCCAACATCACCTCAATGATACGACTCGATCATAACCGGGCACTCGGACAGTTGGCCAAGAAGGCCGGCGTGGCGATTTCGGAAATCAGGAAACTCGCGGTATGGGGCAATCACTCGCCCACCATGTTCGCCGACTGGACCTACGCGACCGCGTTAGGGCGCCCTTTGCCGGAAATGATCAACGATGACAGCTGGTATCGTCAGACGCTGGTACCTGAGGTCGCGCGACGCGGTACCGCCATCATCGAAGCGCGCGGCGCGTCTTCGGCGGCGTCCGCTGCGAACGCCGCGATCGACCACATGCGCGACTGGATTCACGGCAGCCGCGGCGATTGGGTTTCCATGGGAATTCGATCCCACGGCGTGTACGGAATTCCCGAGGGCCTTGTCTGCGGCGTTCCAGCTATCTGCTCGGACGGCGGCTACGTCACCGTGGTTGATCTCGCCATCGATCAATTTGCCCGGACGATGCTGGACCGAACCATTGCAGAACTGGTCGAGGAGCGAAACGCCGTCAAGGGGACCTCTTCATGAGATCGCCGTAGAATCCAACAAACAAAAACAGGAAGGAAACAGATATGAGAACTCTCCGAGTGGAAACCAGCCGGCGAGGCTTTCTGACCGGCGCCAGT
>NZ_JBEKRB010000103.1:0-11315 GCF_049519115.1 Bradyrhizobium sp. | reverse complement strand
CGCCGGTGCTAAGCCCTGAGGAGGTGAAGCGCGTCCTGACCATGGCGACGAGCCTGAAGGCGCGAGCGATGCTCACGTTGGCCTATGGTTGCGGGCTGCGGGCCGGCGAGGTGGTGCGGCTGTCGTTTTCGTCGACAATGATGTCGCCGACGTGAATGCCGATCCGGAACAAGATCCTTTGGTCCTGAGGCACAGACGAATTCTGGTCGGCCATGGAGCGCTGGACTTCCACCGCACTGCGCACCGCATCGACGGCGCTTGCAAACTCGACCAGCATGCCGTCACCGGTCGTCTTTACGATGCGGCCTCTATGGGACGCTATGGTTGGGTCAACGAGAGCTTTTCTAACAGCCTTTAGTCGGGCCAGCGTGCCTTCCTCGTCGACCCCCATTAGCCGGCTGTAACCAGCGACATCTGCCGCCAGCACCGCCGCAAGTCGCCGCTCCACTCGCTCCATAGTCACGGTGATACCCTCCCATGAATTCAGGCGAATTGTTGCTATCCGAGCCGACGAAGTGCCTCACCGAAATTCAATTCGAACTCGGTACGCTGACCAAAACCGAGCTGATGCAGCTTGGCTTGACGGGTTTTCGCTCCCGGCCACGTCGTCGATTCGAGAAAGATGCGGTTACTTGCCGCGAATTCGTCGCCTTCGGGTGTTCCAGTCCGGTTAAGAAGACCCTTAACAGCCGCGAGAGCCTGCTTATCGAAAGAGGCAATTCGCAAGGCTAACGCTTTGACGTATGCGTCAAGCTCGGCGTCTTTTATCGCGCGATTGATCATTCCGTAAGCTTCGGCTGTGGTTGCGTCGAAATCATCGGCGCTGAGAATAATCTCTATCGCCCGGGATCGTCCAACGAGCCGCGGCAACCATTCAACGGATCCGCCACCGGGGATGAGACCCACGCCGAGCTCCGGTTGCCCGAAGATGGCTCTCTCCTTGCTCGCAAAGCGGAGATCGCAGGCCAGAATAAACTCGTTTCCGACGCCCCGTGCGCGACCCGCCACCTTGGCGATACTGACGACGGAGGCTCTTGCGAGCCGTAGGACGAAGTCGGTCCATGGGCGGTCGCTGGTGGGACCCGTATTGCCGCGCGATTGTTTTGTACGCGAAGTGTCGTAATGCGCGAAGAAGAAATCTGGATCGGCGCTCTCAAAGATGACGACCTTGAGCGACTCCTCCTGCTCGATCAACGGTATTAGTCGGTGCAGCTCTTCGATCGTCTCCTCGTCCACCATGTTGATGGGTGGGTTGCTGATCGAGACAATCCAGATACCTGGATGAGACCGATCGATAGAGAGTTGATTTTTCTGAACGTCTGTCATGGTTCTTCTCCTGTGGTTGGAATTTACCTGGACGGCAACGCTGCGATCAGCTCGCTTGTGTTGAGGATGGCGTGAGCATAGGTCGGCCCGTTCAGCTCGTGCGCCGCATGCATCATCTCCCTGCTATAGGCGGCCGTCGCGTCTCTAACGAGCGTGACATGGTAGCCAAGCTCCTGCGCGTAGCGCCCCGTCGTCTCGGTACAGGTGTTCGCCAGCAGCCCAACAAGAATGACGTGGCTGATGCTGTGCTGCTTCAGCTGCAAGTCGAGGTCGGTGTTCGCGAACCCGCTCGAGCCCCAGTGCTCCTTGATAATCATGTCACCGTCCCGGGGAGCAAAGTCCGGATGCCAATCTCCTCCCCATTCACCACGCGCAAAGCTATGGCGGTGCATGATGGCGCATTGCGTTGGGCTAGGATGGCACCAGGTCTCATAGTCGCCCGGCTCCCACCGACGATGGGGCACGATGAAAACCTGGATGTCGGCGCTACGCACCGCACTGCTTATGGCTCTCAGGTTGTCGAGAAGCCCTACTTCAGTCGCCACGTCTTTGACACGCGGCCAAACTTTTCCTCCCTCCGAAAGAAAGTCGTTGTAGGGATCGATGAATAACAGCGCAGTCGTAGCCTTGTTATACGCATGGTTCGTCATGGCATGTCCTCCTAGGTTTTCAACCGGATCCAACTCAATTCCCGAGCGCGGCCCGCTCGATGCTGGCCGCGAAAAGCGGCGTCTCACCTTGATTGTGTGCGATGGATGCAGGCTGGCGCTGGGCACGAAATAGATCGAAGGGGATGCCCTGTCGCGCCAGGAAATTCAGCAGATCCTCGGTTGCGAATGTCCGGACCCGGTTCGTGAATTCGCACTTCCCACCGCCGGCGTCCTTGACGCTCAGCTCCCACGTCACGTGAATGGTCGTCCGCCCAGTTGGAGTGAAAACGTCGGACGTTGAATCCAGTATCAAATGGCTTTTGCTGCCGAACGTCTCGATGTAGTGCTCCACGATCATGCTGCCGCCGATGACCTCGACATTGATGGACATCCGCTTGCCGTCCGGCGCAGTCGTGAACCCGGCGGCGATATGTGCCGGCGAGCAGGACTGATATTCCTGCTCCGAGAGGCCAAAGCACCACTCTGGAATATCTATCTTTTCGATCGGAGCGTTGATGATCGCCGTAAAGCTAGAGTCAACGATTTGATGCTCGGTCATGTTGTGGTCCTCAGTTTGATGGAAGTTGCGTGCGTTTCCGCTGGATTTGATGGCAACGGTCATGATGTCTTCTGCTCTGCTACGTAAGCCTCGTGTACGACCTCCGCCGCGCCGGCCGTCATTTCACCAAGGTGACGAGCGGCTTTGCTTTTTCGACGACGTATGTCGCAAGCTCCGCCGCGGCGGTGCCACCGACGTTCCTTGCCGAATGGACAGTGCCAGCCGGAACAAAGAAGACGTCGCCTGCCTTGAGCGTCACCGGCGGTTTTCCCTCGACCTCATACTCAAGCGAGCCCTCCAGGACGTAGATGATCTCTTCGCCCGGATGCGTGTGTCTGCCGAAGGCCGCTCCCGGGGCGAAGTCGACGCGCACCTGAACGGCCTCGCGTCCGCTCGTCCCAAGGTCGTGTCGTTGTAGGTCGGTTCTCTTGGTTCCGGTTTGAGCGATAGCCGCTCGCGGCGGCATAGCGCCCGCGTTGATCAGCATCGCTGTTGCTGCGATGCGCGCTGTCTTCAGGAAAAGAGGGCTCATGTGGGTCTCCTCAAGTTCGGGTTTTGTGAACCCAACCGGAGCCGAGCGAGGCCCGGCCGGTTGATGCGCCCTGATGTTGGCGCGAGCTCGAGGAAATTGCCCGTTATGGGTCGTTAGCCGGTGTTAGCTCCCGCGATAAATCCAGGGTGATGTGAGAAGAAACGCGGCGCCCGGGCGCAATCGAACACCTCGCGCGGCTCTTCACCGTGCGGCCACATCACCGAAGCAATCGTTTGCTTGCCGGTTCGGTAGTCCGGGAGATTATCCCAACGTGGCGAGCAGCTCTTCGGCGGCTTTGAGGTCGGCGGTTTCAAATCCTTCGGTAAAACCTGCATAGACCGGCTGCAATAGCGTGCGTCCGATTTCGGCATTTCCCCGCTCTGACAAAAGCTTCGCGAGGTCTATTGCGGCACGCAACTCCCATCCGCGCGCGCCTTGACGGCGGCTCAACTCGAGCGAATCCCTGAAACAAATCCCCGCCGCGCGCCGATCGGGCTCGCGCATCGACAGGAGAACTTTTCCCTTTACACGGAGGAGTTCCGGCACATATAGCGTCTCGCCACCGACTTCGACTTGCTGAATTCGTTCATCGATCAGGACTTTGCTTTCACTTGACCGCCCAATCGCCACTAGTCCTTGAGCCAGCGCCATAGTGAACTCCGTGCTGAGTATCTCGTGTCGTGCCGCGCGGAGTCGCTCCAGTATTGCCTGCAAATCCTTGATGCCTGCATTGGTGTTTCCTTGCTTGATCGCCAACTCTGCTTTGCGACCCAGTCCAACAGCCATAAGAGGCCCCAAGGCATTGGCTTCGGCATGCGAGAGGGACAACTCGGTGTGGTATTCGGCGGCATCGAGATCGCCGGCCATGAGGAAAATCGATGCCGCGCCTGCCAAAACGAGCGCCAGTGCTGCCGGATGGCGCATGGCTTTGGAGGCTTCAACCCCCCGGCGCGTGAACTCCAGGGCCTGGGTCGGATAACCCTGCAGCCAAAGGGTACGCGCCAGTGCGATATACGAATGATAATGAGGATCGAGGCTAAGAAGGCCTGCTCCGCGATCGGATCTGGTGAACATCCGCATCAGGGAATCAAGCTCCGCGCGCGAACCTGCAAGGTCACCGGTAACCTGCAGTGCCCTTCCCAACATCGCGTGGGCAAGCGCTTTCACCGTCAGGTCGTCGGACGTCTCGGCGATGGCGCGGCAACGTCTAGCGCATTGAAGCGCAGACCTGAGGTCTCCTATCCGGGCATGGAAATAGTGCTCCATGTTGAGGATTTCGGCTTGATGCGCCGTTTCCCCGTGTTCTTCGGCAATAGCCAGACTTCGATCCAGGGCCTCACTTACGGCGCTGCTTTCGCCATACATTTGCGACGAAGAGAATCCCAACGCCGCCTGAAGATGCATCTCGTCGAGACCTCCGGCTGTAGTCTCGTCGAAGGCGAGGATGGCACGTTGCGACCAGCGGTGACATTCCGGAAGCAGAGACATCGCCAAAAAGACCTGGACCGCGGCGGCGGCAAGACTGATGCCGACCTTGGCGTTTCCTCCTGGTGAAAAGCACCATTCAAGTGCCACCCGAACATTGTTGATGCCGGCGAAATGTGAGGCTCGCTCGATTCCACTCGATGAAGTCGACCATTCCTTCCTGCCCTGCTCCAACCACCGACGAAAATACATGGCATGGCGTACCGACAGGTCGTTTGCATCGGCGTTGTCAATGCTGATCTCACGAGCGTAAACGCGCGTCGTGTCGAGAAGCCGGTAGCGCATCATCGCGCCCAACGGACTCGTTGCCACGATCGACTTAGCAACGAGATTATCTATGGCGCTAAGAACAGTGGGCCTGTCGAGAGCAGCATTGGTCACAACTTCCAACGCCGCATCCAGGGTGAAATGGCCAACGAAAACAGCGAGCCTGCGAAGCGCCACGCGCTCCAACTCTGTCAGGAGACCGAAACTCCAGTCCAGCGTGGCCTGCAAGGTCCTTTGGCGCGGTGGCGCGGTTCGCGACCCCAGCCACAGCAGGGTGAGGCGTTGATCGAGAAGTGCAGCGGTTTGCTGCAGTCCATAGGACTCTACGCGTCTTGCCGCCAGTTCGATTGCGAGTGCTACTCCATCAAGCTTTCGACAGATACTTGCGACGATCGGCGCTTCCGCGTCGCTTACGTCCAAACGCGCACCACTGGCGGCGGCGCGCTCCACAAACAGCTGCGTAGCCGGGAACGTCCGAACCGCCGCCGCCGTAAGCCCCGGGTCGTCCGGCGGACAGGCTAGCGCATCTAATCGGTAGATATGCTCGCCTTCTATCCGAAGCGCTTCACGACTTGTTGCCAAAATGTGGACCTGAGGCGCCGCATCTATGATACGTGCTGCCAATGGCGCCACCGCTTCAACAAGGTGCTCACATGTATCGAGGATCAGGAGGACTCTCTTGTTGCGCAGGTAAGCGATCAGACTGGGAGTCGCGTCGTTCGATTGAACCGATAATCCAAGCATGGAGGCGATGCCCGCCGTCACTAGCTCGGGATCGCCGAGCATTCCGAGATCGACGAATAGCAAAGCACCCGAGAAAGCCTCGATCAGGTGGTGTCCGACCGCTATCGCAACGGTGGTTTTGCCGACGCCGCCAGCACCGACGATGGTGACAAAGCGCGAAGCGCCCAACTGAGCCGACAATTTCAGAACATCTTCGTCCCGGCCGACTACCTGGCTCAGGCGGTTGGGGAGATTGGCTTGAGGAAAAATGTCAACAAGAGGCACATCATCTGGTGGATTTCCCCGGGAGACAGGCGCAACGAAGCAATATCCTCGTCCTGGGAGTGTCGTGATGTATCGGGCGTCACCCTGCCCGTCGCCCAACGCCCTACGCAGGCCGTTCATGTGAAAGCGCAGGCTGCCTTCCTCCACGATAACATCGGGCCAGACCCGCGAAAGTAAATCCTTCTTGCTGACGATTTCGTTCGGGGCGGAAGTCAAGGCGACCAATATATCAAGCGCACGCGCGCCTAATTCGACGGGGACCCCTTCCTTCATAAGAAGACGCTCGTTCGCCAGTAATTTGAAAGGGCCGAACGACAAACCGTCGTCAGTCCGTTTGATAGCCGTCGCCATAACCCCCTCTGTGACCGTGCCCGCTTAACTGGCTGCCCTGAGATTACGACCCTTCCTGCAGGCCATAAAGGGCAACGCGACGGAGCGTTTCTGCAACGACCAGGCGATAGAATTTTCTCGATAAAACAAGGAATTAGGTGCGTCTAACAGGCGATAACAACGCCTAACGGGTGATTCCATCCTCGTGGGGATAGGTCTTGGGCAGCACGCAAGTGCCACCCGAGCAAACCATCAACCCCAGGAGAGACACCATGGATACCATCAAGACCTCCGAAACAATCGATCAGGATCGCCGTCGGCTGTTAAGTACGGCCGCCGCGGGCATTGCTCTCGTGGGCGCAGTGAGCCTGCTCCCGTCAGAATCGACCGCTGCGCCGGCGGGCGATGCCATTCGACCCTTCCACGGCGTCAACGTTCCCGAAGAGGCCCTCGTCGATCTGCGACGGCGCATCGTCGCGACCCGCTGGCCCGAGCGGGAAACGGTCACGGATGCATCCCAGGGAGTGCAACTCGATACGACCCAGGCGCTCGCGCGCTATTGGGCGACAGAGTACGACTGGCGCAAGATCGAGGCAAAAATAAACGCTCTGCCGCAGTTCATCACCGAAATCGACGGGCTGGACATTCACTTCATCCACGTCCGCTCACAACACGAAAGCGCGTTGCCGCTGATCGTCACGCACGGATGGCCCGGCTCGATCGTTGAACAGATGAAAATCATCGATCCGCTGACAAATCCCACCGCACACGGCGGAAAAGCATCTGACGCGTTCCATGTCGTAATTCCGTCGCTTCCCGGCTACGGTTTTTCTGGAAGGCCGGCTACGACTGGCTGGGACCCGGCCCATATTGCACGTGCCTGGACCGTATTGATGAAGCGCCTCGGATACTCGAGATTCGTGGCGCAGGGAGGCGATTGGGGCGCGATCATCACTGAGCTGATGGGCGTGCAGGCGCCGCCGGAGTTGTTGGGCATCCACACCAACATGGCTAACGTAATTCCGCTCGACATCGACAAGCTCGCCTTTTCCGGCGCGCCGGCACCAGCGAATCTCTCGACCGACGAGAAGCTCGCTTACGATCGGCTCAGCTTCGTCTATGCGAAGGGCATCGGCTACGGCTTCCAGATGGGGTTGAGGCCGCAGACGCTATATGGAATAGCGGATTCGCCGGTCGGCCTGGCGGCCTACTTCCTTGACCACGACGCACGCAGCTACGAAATGATCGCACGTGTCTTTGCCGGAAAGAGCGAAGGCCTCACACGAGACGACGTCCTCGACAACATCACGCTCACATGGTTGACGGATACGGCGCTCTCGGGGGCCCGTCTCTATTGGGAGAACAAGGGCGCCTCGTTCTTCGCCGTTAAAGGCGTCGTGGTGCCGACAGCCGTGAGCGTTTTCCCCGACGAACTTTATCCTGCTCCACGGAGCTGGGCAGAGCGGGCGTATCCCAACCTGATCCATTACAACAAGCTCGATAAAGGCGGTCATTTCGCTGCCTGGGAACAGCCGAAGCTTTTCACCGAAGAGCTTCGCACGGGCTTCAGATCACTCCGAAAATCAGTCTGAAAATGTCGGCGCGCGCGTAAATCGCGCGCCGATCCAATCTGTCAGCCGTCACGCTAGGACGCAGCCTATACGGTTCAACCCTAACCTTCGAAAGGAAATAGCCATGACCGAGAAACTTCTCCTCACCGGAAAAACCCACAACACGAATGGCCGCGCCGGCGGCGCACGCAGCAGCGACGGTCATCTCGACATCAAACTGCCGGAGCCGCATCCGGCCGCCGAGCAGCTCTTTGGCGCCGCCTGGTCGGCCTGCTACATGGGCGCGATCGAGCTTGCGGCTATGCAGCGGAAGGTCAAACTTCCGGCTGGTCTGGCGGTCGACGCCGAAATCGATTTGAACCAGGCGGACGGTGCATTTTTCCTCCGCGCGCGTCTGAACGTTAGTGTGCCGGGCGTCAACCGCGAGCAGGCCCAGGCCCTGATCGATGCCGCGCACACGATTTGCCCGTACTCCAAGGCGGTTCACGGCAATATCGACGTCAAGACCACCCTCGTCTGAGCCCGGCCCTCGAGGCTCGATGCGCGCGAGCCTGGAGGCCCCCTCATGCAGGGTCACTACTCCAAAGAAGACTGAGACATGAACCACATCGTAAAAGTGCTCCATACGGCCAAGACCGAGACCACAGGCGATCGCGATAATGGCGCCTCACGCAGCTCTGACGGTTTGCTCGATGTCAGGCTTTCGACCCCCCGTTCGGCGCGCATCGGTACCAATCCGGAGCAACTATTCGCGGCCGGCTGGTCGGCCTCGTTCGCAAATGCGATCATAATTGCGGCTCGCAAAAGGAAAATTGCGCTACCGGCCAAAATTAGCATCGATGCCGAGGTAGACTTGACCCTCGGGAGGGGCGGCTACTCGCTCAGCGCCCGGCTCAACGTGAAGATCCCGGGTCTGGAACGCAGTGTAGCAAAAGAGCTGGTCGATGAAGCGGAGAAGATATGTCCGTACTCAAAAGCGACGCGCGGCAACATTGAAGCAACGATCAAGCTGGCCTGAGCAAGAAAGTTATCGGGAGTTGTAGCAGCCGGTATGGCGCAGACTTAGGAATGAACTGGCACTGGCTCTCACTGTCAATTGTCCGCGTTGGGTCAATCGCTACACCGCGACTGCCGCCAGGCTGCCTCCCAGAGTCCGCTTTCGCGCGAAAACAGACCTGATTTGATCGCCTAACCCGATGGCTCATGCTTGTCGCCTCTGTAACCGAGCCGAGGAGTATGGCCATGCAGGATCAAGTGAATGCGACTCCGGCGCCCAAGCGGGTGCCTTGGAACAAAGGAAAGCTGACAGGCGCAAAGCCGCCGCTGCGACCAAAACACGTCTGGTCCATCCGGACAAAGCTCCAGATCGAGGGTCGCGCTCGCAATCTCGCCATGTTCAATCTGGCAATCGACAGAAAGCTACGTGGCTGCGACGTCGTCGCCATCCGGGTCGAAGATGTCGCCGCCGGCGGCTACACGGCAGATCGCGCAACTGTCCGGCAAAAGAAAACGGGACGGCCTGCTCTGCTGACCTTCGGATGACGGTTCAGTGCCAGGAACGGAAGTGGGGCCTCACGCCAAACAGGTTTGCTCATTTGGAGACGAATCATCTAAAGATTCGGTCCGATTTGAATTAAGCGATCAAACTCGCCAGGCCATCGATGATTATCTGAAGGCCGCCAACAAGAGACCCGGCGAATCCTTGTTCGCCGGCCATCGCGGCCCCAACCGCAGCATGACGACCCGACAATATGCCCGCCTCGTCTCTGAGTGGATCGGCAGCATTGGACTGGACCCGAGATTTGGTTTGGTTCTTTTTTGAAATTGTCTGATGAATCGTAGCGAGCGCCGAGCGGCCGCCAAGAGAGGCAAACTGGGCCAAAATGCCCACTCTGCCAGCGATCCCGTCATATTTCGCAACCTGGTGCTGGGACAACTGCGTGAGGGAAGCTGGATCGAAGCTCAGCTTTCTTGCAGGCGAGCCCTTGAACGAAATCCGGATGATCCGGAAATGCTGCATCTGATGGCCTTGGTGTGCTTCAATGCCAAGCAATTCGACCATGCCGTGGAATGGACATGCCGCGCGATCGCTAAGGATCCGAAACCGCTCTATCTCACAACGCTCGGTACCGCTCTACTGAATGAACAGCGGCACAACGAAGCGATAGCTACCTTCGAAAAAGCGATACAACTCACGCCGAATGACGCAGATTCGTGGAAAAATCTCGGCATTGCGCTTGTTGAATCTCAGCGCCCAGCTGACGCGATCCTGGCCTTTCAACATGCAGTCAGGCTGAATCCTCAACATTGGGAAGCGTCAAACAACGCAGCTCTTCTGCTCTATCGGCTGGAGCGAATGGAAGAGGCTTTAACTCACTTCAACCTGTGCGACAAACTACAACCAAACCACGCTCCGACTCTTCAGATGCGTGCCCTCACATTGCATAACCTGCAAAGGCTCGACGAAGCCTTGATCGACAGCGGCCGAGCGTTGGATCTGGATCCCTCTAACGCAGATACCCGCAACAATATCCGCCTGACCCTGCAAGCCCTAGGCAGGAACCAAGACGCGCTTACGTGGTTCGATCAGGCACTGGAGCTTCGGCCGAACCACGTTGAGACCTTAAACAACAAAGCATCATCGCTGGCCGAGCTGCGCCGAATCGATGAAGCTTTCGCCATATACCAACAAGCAAAGACCCTAGATCCAGGCCATTTCGCCACCCATTGGAATTTGGCTCTGCTTCAGATGCTGACAGGGAATTTCGAGGCGGGCTGGGCCGGACGTGAGGCTCGCTGGAGCGTAAAGGGGCTCCCCGTCACCTCGCTAAATTCAACCACACCAACTTGGCTACACGTTGCTCAGCAGCACGCTAATCGATCCACCTTGCGGGGTTCCCTGCTCGCTCGGATGAACCGCTCCATCTTCCAAGACGCCCGCTTTCAACCAACGCCGGATCAAGCTGATCAGGCGCGGATCGCCGACTCGATGTTCGACAAATCGGAGCACCCAGTCGTGATTGAGGCTCCCGAAGAAGTTCTTCAAATCCGCCTCCAGTACCCAGCCAATCATGCCGCCGGCGATGACCTCATTGAGGGTCGCCAAGGCGTGATGGGCGCTAAGCTTCGGCCTGCCGCCGAACGAGCAGGGCAAGAAGTCCTGCTCGTAGATGCCGGACAGCACCTCAGCCGTGGTGCGTTGGAGCGCCCGGTCGGCGACAGTTGGAACCCCGAGGGGGCGCTTCTCCGTCTTGCCAGGCTTGGGGATATAGACCCGCCGAATGTTAGGCGCGCGATATCCCTGGCGGTGGATGGATTGGAGCACCGGCTCTATCCAGCCCTCGAAGCTCTCCTTCGCCGCCTCCACCGTTTGACCATCCACCCCAGCGGCGGATCGCTTCGGAATCTTGGATAGATTCTCCAGCACCCGGTCGCGCGTGATGTGATGGGCCAGCGAAGTGAAGCGGGAATGTCAGAAGTTTTGTGTAAGAGGCCCCTGTGATGGTGGTTGAGGGTCAGCGAACTGACCCTCAATAGTCAGTTCGCTGACGGCGGAAAGCGGTCACCGAACTGGATAGCAAATTGGC
>NZ_JBEKRB010000102.1:0-11616 GCF_049519115.1 Bradyrhizobium sp. | reverse complement strand
AAGCCTGAAGCTTCGAGACGTTGCGACGTGAGCGCAAGAAGATCGAGATGCGGTTTGCGCACCTGAAGCGCACCCTGAAGCTCAGCCGACTTCGACGGCGTGGTCCACGAGGCGCCCAGGATGAGTTTGTTCTGGCCACCATCGCTCAGAACCTGCGGCGGCTCGCAACCCTGGTCGCGCGACCGCCACCAGCACAGGTTCTGTGCATCGCGTAGAGTTGGAGTTGCGTAAAAAGCGTCAGGGCCAGCGCGGTAAAGCCGTCGCTCCTAACAAAAGGCCAAACGACCCGATCCCTTGGTTGTTGACTGTCGTCTATGTTGCCGACACATCGAGGCTATCGGCGCCATTCCATTTGCAGCAAGAGCCCGAGGTCGTCACGCTGCGCCAGGTGCTCAACGATCTTAACCGCGCGCAGCCGAAATAGATGGATTTGACCTTGCCTAAATCGCTTGCCTGTGGGGGCTACACCCTGAAATCCTCCGGTGTGTACCCCCGTCATCGTCACTTTGACGGCCACGCGATCACCTTCGCCGAGCGCCTCTATCTCTTCAAACCGCAGTTCCGAGTACGCGTCGCGTAACCATTGACCGGTCGCAAGAAAGCCAGCCGGCCCAGGAAGGTTTCGGTCGATCTGTTCGGCATCATCCTCCGCCTCCCGGTTGATGAAGTCCGCCGCGATGATCCGCTCCGCGAAGCTCTCTAGGCGATCACCAAAAGCTTCATGGTGTTCTTCGGCTAAGCGGCCGAGAACGCCTGTCTAAGTTCGATTACTTCGGACGTCGGCGCCATATTCATTAGGGAAATCGTGCGATCAGCGATGGTATCGGCTGCGGCCAGCAGAAATGCATCTGCGGAGTGGATATACCGCGATGTGATCGATCTGCCCTTGTGGCCCAGTAGGCACGCGATAGTCGGCTCGGAATGGGCCAAGTCGTGTGCAAGAGACGCGAATGAATGGCGTAGAACATGAGGTGTTACATCTTTCGGCAACCCTTCAAGCTGCACGAGACGACCCCACACCCTCGCAAACCCGGTCATCGGACCCAAACCTCGCGCTGCAGGGAAAACCAGTCCGCTTTTAGTGGTTTGCTCACACAGTATGTCGCAAGCCGCTCGCGACAGAGGCCTCACCGATTGGCCTGTTTTGGTGTCACCAAGAAAGGCAGTTCGCCTGGTTAGATCAACTTCTTCCCATTTTAGAGTCCCTTTTCTGGGATCCGTAAACCCCTCGCCTTCAGGCGACGGGATGCGGTAGCATCCTCCTATTATGCAGACGGCGAAATCCGGCAGTCACACGATATGGGATTGCAAATATCATATCGTATGGGTGACCAAATATCGATACCCGGTTCTGGTTGGGGATGTCGGGCTGCGTGCAAGGGAACTGTTGCGGGAAATCAGCCGGAGCCACGAGATGTCGATCCACGCCGGGGCGATAAATCGTGACCATATTCACCTGCTGCTCTCGATCCCTCCGCAGCTGTCGGTGTCTCGTGCGGTGCAATACCTCAAGGGAAAGAGTTCCCACAAGCTTCTGTCGGAGTATCAGTCGCTGAGGAAGCGCTATTGGGGTCAGCATCTGTGGTCGCGTGGATATTGGGTGGCGACCAGCGGCAATGTTACCGATGAAGTCTGGAAGAAGTACATCGAAGATCAAAAGCCGGAAGAGCCGGATGACAATTTCAAGGTTGTCTGAGAAAATCGACCCGAAGGGTCGATCAATCCGGCTTCCAGCCGTCAACCGAAGCCACCGCCTTTAGGCGGTGGAGTGTTCACACCGACCACCTCGCCCATACGCCAGCCTGTTACCATTAGAAACTGTGCGGCGGAGATTAAAGGCGGCCACAAGTTCTCTTGAATCGCCCGGCTATGGGCTTTTCCGATTAGCAGATATTCTTCATCTCTTAAGCGTCGTAGTCGTTGATTATCCGCAAATCGCTCGACGCCGCGAACGGGGTTGTCGCTTCTCATTCCTCGACGCAATGCATAGGAGAAGATCGCTCCCAATAGTCCAACCGTACGAGTGGCGGCGCCCTTTCCGCCCCGAACATTTGAAAGACCGCGCGTTTTTTCGGTTCGAGACTTTTTGGCCGTTTTCCCCTCTGCTATCGAATACATGAACGCTTCGATATCGGAACGCGTTACCGACTTGACTGATGCTTCCCGAGAAGGGGTTTAATGTGACTTTCTATTCGGCTCTCGTCCGTCAAAAGCGTGCCGGCTTTTTTCGGTTGCTTGCGTTTACTCAAAATCCGGCCAGCTTTTGCGTCAGCAAGGTACAGATCGCACAACTGAGAAACGGTTTCTGCATGCCGCTTCGATTGCTTATCCTCTGCTGGATCGGCACCGTTAGCGACCGCGCCGAGAATACGCTTCGCTTCTTTCCGGGCAACCAACAGGTGTCCAAGGCGAGCCATGCCTGCCAAGCGTGAAAACGCGCTGTCGACCTTCCGCTGTCCGGTAAAAGATGACGTAACTGACCGCTTCGGACTTTTGTCGGCGGGCTCCAAATCCTGTAACCTCTAAATCCCAAATTGTTGTGTCTGGTGCTAATCCGGCAATTTCACGTAGGCCAATGCGGCGCTTGCTATCCATTTTCCGTCGCTCCCTAGCTAGCAAATAGCTAGCAATGTCGCGCAGATTCTAGCAAAACGAAGCAAAGCCATCCATATAGAAACACCTGTAAAATGCGCACTTCTCGCAACATTTCAAATTCGATCAAACAGGCGCAAATATAAAAAGTCGCCCTCCGAAGGCAAAGGTCACACGTTCGAATCGTGTCGGGTGCGCCAAATTGCCACCATTCAGAATAAAGCCACGAACCGGTTATCGCGCGGGCCCGAGGTCTTCCAGCAGTGAAGATGCAAGAGCTTCTTCAGCGATCGAGAGACGATAACGCTGCATCGCCGCCATCAACGCGTCGTCCCAGTTGGCGCGAACGGCCTTTCCCGTCAGGGTCTGGGCCATATCCGATGCGGCTTCGGCGGCGGTCGCGTAGTCGGCCGCCTCAAAGCGCCAGGATTGTGCGCCGTGCTCGCGCATCACGTGGTTGCCGATTGTTACACCCGGCCAATCGAAATCGCCGTGATAGCAAAGCTGCGCTCGTGCATTGGCCAGCTGCGATAAAAGACATCGCTGCGCGGCAGCCGGCATGCCATCCGTGCAGACCAGCGGTTCACAGCCGGCGCCCCAGTGATCCGCAGCGATGGCGACAAGATTAGGATTTTCGCAGATATAGACCTTGCGATCCGCGACGTCCCAAGGCGGCGGAGAGCGTAGCAGCGATCGCAGCGAGGCGTAGGCAGGCTCTCCGGGCGGACGATCACGGGCCGCCGTGCCGCGGACAGGCAGATTCAGGAATAATGCTGGTCGCGCCAATTCATTGACGAGCACGCCGGCCCTTGCCCAAACGTCGCGGTCGCGCTCGACGCGACCGGCCAGCTTCAGATCTTTGTCTTCTGTTTGATCAAGAACATCATCCTTGCCGTCCAACCGCGCGATCAACTGACGCCAGATAGTTAGCACCAGAGTGGCTGCCGGCTGTCCCCCGTCAAGCCCATGCGGATCGCCCAGCGCATCGGCGGCCAGTTGCGAACGTGTCATGCCGCTCGCGGGCAGGCGCTGCAATACGGCTTCGACACGGCGGCAGAGCTGGAGCGCTTCAGTTGGGTTCTGCCGCGTGAGCCGCTTGAGTAATCCCATGCCCGCCGGCGTTTGGAGCAATTCGATCAATGCGTCGTGCGTCCTGTTCTCCAGTACATCGGACCACATCGTTTGTAAGGCCAAACGCGTCGTGGCGAGATGCGCGATCGGGCCGTCGAGTTGTTCGAGTGCGTCGCGCAGCGAAACCGCGATGCCGGCATTCCTGAGTGCGAGGTCGATACGGCCGACATCGACTTGCAGGGAACCCGCGTAGCGGCCCGGGCGGCCCAGCAAGGATGCCAGCGCAGCGTGTTCGTCCACGGTGAGTTGATCGATGCGGAAGCCTCCGAACGGGGCATCGAGCGGTGCTCGTTCGAAGCGCCGGCGCAGGCGCTTGCGCAGCGAGTCAAATCGATCGTCGCCGAGCAGGCGCTGCAGCCGCGGGTCGATCGCCGCGCTCATGCCGATGCGAACCTGCGATCGGGGTCGTCTTCACGCGTCTTGGCACGGCCGTCCCAAGTCCAGCGCGAGACGAAAACCGCGTCGATGCCTTCGCGGCGTTGCAATTGACAGATGGCGACGCCGGGTAACTCGGCATAGCAGGCCCATTCGCGTTCGCTGGTAATCACGAAGTCAAGGTCGAACTCGCGGATGAGTCCCATGCAGTGGGCGCGCGCGGCGTCGTCGATGCCGGCGAATGCTTCGTCGAGCAGCATCAGGCGCGGTGCCAGCTTGTAGCTGCCCTGGCTGTAGAAACTCGCGATCGCGGCGAACAGCGGCACGGTGAGACCGAGCGCACGCTCGCCGCTAGAAGCCGGGCCGGAAAGCTTGCGCCAGTGCCCGTCCTGCCAGCGCTCGACGCGAAAGCGGTGCCAGCGGCGATAGTCTAGCGCGCGCGTCAGTTGGTCGATCAAGGCGGCGCCAGCCTCCGTCCCGACGCCTGAAGCGGTGCGTTCCCGTTCAGCGGCGATGCGCTGCTGCAGCATCGCGCCCACCACCCGCCGATCTTCGGCCGACCACAGATCTGCGCTGGTATTCAGCAGGCGTTTTCGCGCCGCATCGAGGCCGACCGGGGCGCCTTCGTCTTCGCCCAAAGGCTGCCATAGCAATCGGTAGCGGACACCGGTGGAGGTCGGACGGCTGTGCAGTTCCTTGTTGATGGCGTCGCGCCGGTTCTCGGCGGCCTGCAAAAGCCTTTGCACCTCCGATGCGATTTCGGCCTGCAAATGGTTCTCCAGAACAGTGCGTTCCTGTGCGGTGAGCAATTCGCTGCGCTGTGCGATCTCCTCGATCAGCCGCGCGGCGAGACGATCCGGACGTTCGGGTCTGTTCTGGTAGATGATGTGGGCGATCAATCCCCAGTCATTGTGCTCGGACTGGGCGCGGTGGCCGAGCGCGCTGAGGGTTGTTTGCAGCTCGGTCAATTCCTGGCTGATCTCCTTTTGCACGCGTGCCCAGGTCTCTTCCTTGTCATCCAGCGACGACAGCTCCTGCTCGGCGCGGCGCGCGAGGGTGAGGGCGGGATCGATCGTCCAGACCGCACCCATATCGGGCACTTCAAGCTGCGGAAGCGCTGCGGCGAGCAGGCCGGTGCTCGTGAACTGTTGAAACTTCGAAATGGCTTCGGCGCGTGCGTCGCTGCATCTTTCGAAATGCGCGTTCGCATTGCTGGCTTGTTCCTGCGCGACCGCGCGCGCCTGGCCGGATTTGATCAGGGTGCCGCGAGCCAGAGCGAGGCCGGTATCGCCAGCTTCGACGGCGGCCCGGGCTTCGACCAGTTGCCGCCGCAATTCCTCGACCTCTGCGCCGATGGTGTCGCGCAGCACCTCGAACCGGCTGGACGCTTGTTCGGCCTCGATCCGGGCCACGGCGCAGCGTTCTTCCTGCGCCGTCAAATCGTCACGCGCTTCGCTTTCGCGCAGATGTTCTTTTCTCAGGTTGGGGAAGGCCTGTCGCGCCTCGCGGATCGCCTGCGTCAGCTCAATCTGCGCATTCTGATAGCTGCCCAGTGCCGCCTCGACGCCCGCGAGGTCGCTCGGCAATGCAGGCAGGCGCAGGTCGGTGGCGTCGGCTGTGCGCCGCTGCCGCGCCGCCTGCAAAGCCTGCTCGCTCGCATCGCGCTGCACAGCGGCTTCGCCCCAGCGCTGCCGGGCGATATCCGCTTCGCGTGCGGCGGCAGCCGCCGCCAGATGGGATTTGCGCAAGCTTTCGTCCGACGGAGCTAACCGCCATTCTTCAGCGGCCTGATTCTGATCTTTGCCGAGTTGATCGGCTCCCTCTCGCACGGCTGCAAGTGCATCGGCCAGCTGCGCCAGCCGGGCGGCAATTTCGGCCAACCGCCGTGCGCGGGCGGCGGCGCGGGCCGCATAGCCGATATAGACAGCTTCCGGCTTGCTCCATGCGCCGGCGAGCGCGCCGAGCCGGAAGCGGCCGTCCGCCGCGATCCAGGTTTCGCTGTCGACCGGGTCCTCATCGGCACAGGCGATGCCGGACAACAGTTGCCCGACGACGGTGGCGGGAACCATGCTGTCGGGCGGCACGTTGGCCTGCAGCCAGTCGGCGAGCGACGACGATTGCGACTGCCGCGCCAGCATCTGCGCATCGAACAGCGGGGCGCCGCCATCGCGGGACTGCATACGGCCATCGGGCGAGATCCAGGAATCGAGCAGGCCGGCGGCTTCGAGCGCAGCTTCAAGTCCGGCCCGTTGCCGCATGGTGATGGCCGCGCGAAAATCCACCAGTTGCCAGAGCGGAGCCCCGTCGCGGCCGTTCCGGACATTTTCCGCGCGGGTGTGAGGTTGCGGCGGCATGGTATCGAGGCCGCCTTCAAGGCGAAGGCGTTCGTCGTCGAGCGCGGTGCGCTCGGCCTGCAGGGCCTGCTGCTGGCCCTCCAGCGCCACGCGCGCCGCCGCCAAACGCTCGCTGGCCTGCTGTTGCGCGACCTGCAAGCGCTGGCGTGCCGGGTTATCACCATCCAGCGCCACGACCCATTCAGCCAGCGCTGCAAGCGCGGCGAATCCGTCATCCGAGCCGATCGGCAACTGCTTCAAACCGGCAAAGCAGTTCTGCCAGGACTGAACCAGGGTTTGCCCTTCGCGCTCCACATCGGCATCGGCTTGTTCGCGCCGATCCGCTGCAGCTTCGGCCGTCTCCCGCGCTTCGTCGTGCCTCGTCTGGCGCTGCGCATGGAGGGTTTCGGCTACGGCCACCTCAGCATCGCGCCTGCGCAGCGTCGCGATATGGTCGCGCCGTTCGGAGACCACAGAGCCCAGCCCGGAGCGCGCGCTTTCAAAGGCGGCCGGCGTCCACTCGCCGAGGGTCGCAGCGTCCAGGGCGGCGAACGGATGTTCCAAATGGAGGCTCGCAACCCCCGCGGCTTCGGCATCGGGGATACATGTCCGGCGCAGCTCGGCGATCTGACGTTCGGTCGCTGCCACGCGCCGCGCGGCGGCTTCCTTTTCCTCGATACCGCGGTCCAATCGCCGACGCGCCCCGGCGACCGCATCGACCGCGATTCCGAATGCCCGCTGGCGGGCGGCGGCATCGTTCTCCGCGGATTCCAGGCGGTTCGCATCATGCATCCCGGCGCCCGATTGGAGGGTATCGAGCCGGGCGCGTTCGCGCTTGAGCGTGACTTCTGCCGCGTCATGGGCGATTTTAGCGCCTGCTTCGTCCGCCTCGGCCGTTTCAAGCCGGGCCTGTGCTTCCCCGCGCGATCGGCTCGCATTGTCGAATTCCGTCTGCGCCTGGCGCAGTATGCGGGCCTGTCGCCGGCTCTGGGTTCCCGCATAGATACGATAGCGCTGATCGAAGCGATCCACGGCCTTTGCCAGCGCCTGATAGTCCTCCAATTGACGGCGATCGTCTTCCAACTGGCCTAGCGCTTCGGCGACATCGCCGAGCAGTTCCTGCGCCAGCGGCGGCAGCGCCTCGGTGAGGGCGTTCGACAGCGCCGCTTCATCCGGCTTTTTCGACAGTTGTGGCTGGCGCAACTGGATCAGCGTATTCATCAGCGCGTCATAGCGTCTGACGCCCAGATGAAACAGCCTTTCATCGACGGCGCGGCGATAGCCGGCGGCGGTGTCGAAGATCTGGCCACGGCCGTCGAGCGCCTCGCGCAGCCGCTCGCGGGTCAGGACCACGCGTTGCTCGCTCATCAACCGGAAGTCCTGATTGATGCGCGGCGCGTTGTCGGCATCTTCCAGGATGAAGAACCAGCTATCGACCTGCGGCCGCGCCGCGACAGCGGAGAGCCCGGCACCGAGCGTGAGGTAGTGCAGCGTGCCATCGTCGCCGCGACGGCCGAACTCGATCCAGGCATAGCCGGTTCGGCGGTCATAGCTGTTCATCAGCAAGTTCCAGGACATCTTCTTGCTGTTGTCGCCATCGGGCTCGATGCGCGACGATTTGAGTTGCGCATCAAACAGGAACGGAAGCGTCAGTGACAGCACTTTCGATTTGCCGGTGCCGTTATTACCGCGCAGCAGCAGGTGCCCGTCGCGGAACCAGAATTCTTCGCTGTCATAGTGAAACATCTCCACCAGCCCGAGCCGCAGCGGTTGCCAGCGGAGCTGTGCGGGGACCGGCAGCGCCGGGCGCTCCGTCAAGGCCGTAAACGAAGCCGGACGATCGTTCATGCGAAACCGGGTTGGCCGGCGGCCGCTGCCGGCATGCGGTCCGTATCACGGAGGTTGAGAATGTCGGCCTCGCCGAGCCCGAAGCGGGCGATCGCCGGCAGCGGTTGGATCCTGTCCGCGTTTCTCGCGACGAGCTGCAGCTTCTCCAATCGCTCGATCGCGATCGCTGCAAGTTCGCGCTCGGCGCCAACTTCCCGCGCCGACTTGCGCCAGTATCGGCCATATCGGTTTTTGGCGTCGCGCAGGAAGGCAATGACGTCCTGGTCCGAGTAGCCGATTGACGATGCCTCGATGTCATCCGTCTTCGGTTGCCTGAGCCCGCTGGCGAGGAATTCTGCAACCAGCAGCGTAGCGTGAGCATCGGTGCCCTCGGCGGGCATGGCCACATCGGTCAGCACGCCGGTCTCATCAACCAGTGCTAGCCCTTCGGCGCGGTGCTCCGCAACGAGCCCTGCAGCGTCGCAAAGACGATGAGACATCGGGCCACGTTGGTTCATGAAGTAAACACGGGCCTCGTCGTCCAGCGTGTCGATATAGATCACCGGGTCGTCGAGAAGGCGCCGCGCGAGATGATGGCGGAGCGCGGTCCGGCGACCCTCATCGCTGTCCGACACATGCTCGCTGACCAGGGCCTGCAGGCGCGCGTCGAGCGTGGCAGGGGCGTCATCCGGTCGCCAGGTCGATGGACCACGCACGGCCGCCAGCATGCCGGCAAGGGTGCGACGCTGCACGTCGTAGAGCGCGTCGGCCTGCTCGCCTGCGCCGTGGACAAAGGCATCTTCGTCGCCAACGACGCGCTGCAGGACGCCGATCTCCAGCAGCGTGCGGCAGACAGCCACCAGTTCGCGGCGCTCGTGATGGCTTCCCAGCGTGAACGCGAAGCCGAGCGCGGCCAGCGTCGGCTCGGCGGCGAACTGCAACAAACGTTCGCCGAGCAGGCGCAGCGTGATCTGCGGCTCGGCGCGCTCAAGCACGGCGCAGGCCAGGCAAAGCAGCACATAACGGCGCCGGTCATAACCAGGCAGGCCGCGCATGCTGGCGGAGAGGTCCGCCGGCCGTTTGTAGAGCCGCGCCCCCTCTTGTTCGATGTGGAGCGGCCAGCCGGTTTCGCGGGCGAACCAGTCGCGCAACGCATCGGCCTGGCGACGGACCGCGGGAAAATCGTCGTCGGCCGGGGTCATCAGCGGCGTCATCAACAGCGCGCGCACCGCGCTCCGCAATTCCTCGCGCTGGTGCAGCCGTTGTTGCTGGCCGATCCTGCGACTGTCCCCGGCAAGATCAGTCATCGGATGTCCTGCGTCGACGTGATCGTGATGAGGTGGTCGCGCCCGGAAAACACGCCATGTGGCGTATGGATCTCGGCCCGGCTCCCGGCCGCAAGCGGCGTCAGGCTTATCTGCAGCAATCCGTCGCCGGTCTGCCGCGCCACGGCGGCGTCCGGCCCGGCCTGTTCGGTCAGCGCTTCGCTGAGCAGCCCGAGAAAAAGACCGAAGGCATGCGCGTCGAGTTCGCGGAGATCGGAAAGCCGGATGGGTTGACCGGTCGCGAGCCGCCGGCGCGCGGCTTCGACCTGTAGCGACTCTTCGGCGAGTTCGAGCGCCAGCCGCGCGCGCGCTTCGGCGCGGTCGCGGATGCGCGCCATCGGCCCGCGCGGCGCGGCCTCGCCGTATTCACGCAAGCGGGGATGAATCTGGAGTGGCGGCGCATCGGCCCAGCGTGTGCTCGCCGGCAGGTCGGCATCCGCGTCGGTATTCAGCGCGAAATGCCGTGCCTGATTGAGCGCGAATGCAGCGCGCCCCAGCCGGTGCGCGTCGCCGTCGGTCTGGCAGGCCGCAAACCAGCCGGCGAGGACGCGAAAATCGGCGGAGCGATCGCTGCGGCCGCTGCGGCGTTCGTTGATCGCGGCGATGGCGCCGAGCAGTTGCGGGATCGCCGACCGTGCTCTCGCCCTTAGTAACTCGGCTTGCGAAGGCTCATGGCCGCTCCGGAAGAACCAGCCATGCAAACCAATCCAGCGTTCGCGCCAGGCATTTCGGTAAAAGGTCTGCGCCTCGGCGCGATCCGCTGCATTGCCGGGGGCGGAATCGCGTGCTTCGCGTGCCGCGACCTGTTGCAGCAATGCGTCGATATGTGGCTCCAAGGCCAGGATGTGGCCGGCGATGGTGTCGGAGCGGCGCACCAGATCGCCGATGAACCGCTCCAGATAGTCGATCAGCTGGCGCTTGTAAGTCGCCACTGCCGTCGCTTCGGCCTGCTGCAGCGCGATGCTGCGGGCAACGCCGACCATAAAGGCCTGTGCATTGTCAGCCAGGCTTTCAAAGACGCGCACCAGATCACGGAGCGTTTCGTGGACCTTTGCGACATCGGCCGCGACCTCGCCAGCCAGCGTTCGCAGCGCCTGCAGCCGGTTCGCAATGTCTTCAAGCGCCACTGTTTGCAGTTCGGCACGCCGTTGCAGCGTCTGGACGAACTGCGCCAGCGACGCTTCGACAGCCTCGCCGCCGTGCGAGAGGCGATACAGAAAGCGGGCGCGGTAGAAGTCGCCGAGGCTCGAAACCCGCGCCGTGTCGGGATGCGATTCCAGATTGCCCCATGTGGTCAACTGGGCGAGCGCAGCGTTGACGTCCTCGATCCGCGGCAGCATGCTGGACCATCGGGCCTCGGCCTGGACTTCGTCAGGCCTCAGCTGCAAGCGGTACTGCCGTTTAGCCGTGGCAAACACGTCCATGATGCAGCGATAAAAGTCGGACTTCTCGGCACTCACATGCCTGAAAAGCTCGGCTGAATCGCTCACTGCGCACATGGGGTCTCTTGCCGAAGGGCTTCCGCTGAAATTGCAGGTCCGTGCAGCAGCGTAATACATTTGCCGTCGGGCGACAGCAAAATCGGGTTCCATCCACTGGCGTGCGCAACCCACATTGTCCCCCTCTGAAGGAGGTCTGAAATTATATTGTAATTTCAATTACATAAGAGTTCGTAGTTTTGTTCTGAATGGCGCGCCAACGAAACCAAGTACTTACCAAAATCACTGAACCAGAACAAAATGGCCTAGCTAGCAGATAGCTAGCGCCATCTTGGCTCTGCAGAAAACCGCGCGCTTCACAGCGTCCCGCTTACGGAATGGCTTTGCTTGCTTTGCGCTCGGCGGCCCAATCGCCGGTTCGTTCCGTGTTTGACGGCTGCTCGGCGCGCGGTTCGACGCTCGATCGCATCAGCGGCCGCTTGCTATAGACGAACCACTTGTTCCGATGCAGCGGCGCGAGCCAGGCCTTGAACGCGGCCTTGCCGGCGAGGTGGGCGTGGTTGCCAAAGAACTGCAGGCGGCCGGCGTGGTGTG
>NZ_JBEKRB010000101.1:0-12077 GCF_049519115.1 Bradyrhizobium sp. | reverse complement strand
GCTTCGAGGCGACAATGCATGGCATGCGCACCACATTCCGCAACTGGGGCGGTGAGAGCGTCGAGCACAATTTCCGCCGTGAAGTGCTTGAGCATTGTCTGTCGCATCGGGTTGGCGACGAGAGCGACCTGTCTTACTTGACTGGCGATATGATCGAGCGACGGCGGATCGTCCTGCAGTCCTGGGCGGACTACGTGAAGCCGCGCAAGCCAAAAGCTGCAAAAAAAGCCCTCTCTTAAGCTTGTGGCTTGATCACTGCTCGCCAACTTTCGGCGATGTGCGCACCCAACGGATCAGATCGTCGCGAGCCGCTTCATAGATGTTTATGACTGCATCGCGGTCGCAGCCATGGCGCGAAGCGGAGAGCCGACTGTAGCCGTTACCTTCGTGCCGAGGGTCCTTTCGACGCGAGAGCGAGAAAGGATATCCGCCATGAAGGAGCTATAGGCATCAACCCCGATCGGCGCAGATTAATAGGTTCAAATCGCAGAGGCGCAACCATCGAGGCCGACATTCGCTGATCGTTGCCATTTGAAAGGGACAGTCCCTAAGTCCCGAACCCAGCCAATCCGAAATTCCGACAGCGCCGCTGATTAAGAGGCGTATGATTTGTTTGGGAAATCAACGCCCATTCCGACAAACGCATCGATAGACCTTCATTGAAACCGCAATAGGCTTTCCTCTTGTCGGAATGGCGCGGTAAGCTGAGCCTGTCGAGGGCAACGTCCTTCGCGAGCGTAATTCGCGCGGCTGCGCGTCGAGTTGAGGACCGATTGACTGTAGGGAGCGTTCACCTACGGCAGAATTCCTGATCGAAGCCCATCGTAGTAACTATGGAACTGTTTCTCATAGTCCCGATCGACGATTGCCGATGCATCGTAGGCCGGACTGTCCCTCACCTTCTGCCGATCGACGTTGATGTTCACCAGGTTATCCGTCCAATCGATCTCTTGTATCGACCGTGGAGAAACGAGGACCTTCTTCCCTGGCCACCAGTTCTTCGTATCGACAATCAGATAGTGGATGCTCCAGTCGGCATCCTCAATGAGGAAGTCATCGACGTGGCCAATCTCGCCGTCGCTCGCGTGAATATGGTACCCGGTAATCGCCTCAATGCTGCGAAGATGCGGATCGTCGTCACTTCGCCGGGCGGCGGCAATGTCTTCCTCGCGACGACTGGACCCTTGCAACGGCAATGGCGCGATGGCGCCTCCCCCATAACCAAAGCCGTAGCCACCCATGTAGAGGCCCGTGCTCCAATACGGACTCCAACCATAATAGTCGTAAATATTGGCCTCAATCTGCCGCGACACGGGCCGCCTGGTATCGATATCCGGACCGTCCTTGACTTGCTGCATGGTCAATCGAACAGCAAATTCGCGGCGCTCAGCGTCGAGGTGCCCTAGCGCGAAGGCAGGCAGGAGAACCTTGCGACCGGAGAGCCAATTGCCGGTATCGACGACCAGCCAGCGAACCAACCAGCTCACGTCGTCGAACAGGAAATCGCTTACGGTGCCGAGGTGACCGTCACTTGCGGCAATGAAGTAGCCGTCGATCGCGGATGTATTACGCAGCATTGCTGCTCTCCTTTTGGATTTAAAGCTCCGGTTATCGGCGGCCTTCGAAGCGGCATCGATTTCATCCGATACCGAGCCGGAAACAGTCGCATGGTCGATGAGCCGATGTTAGTGATCGCTCGATCGCATCGTTAGAATCGGAAACTACTCAGTAGCCAGCTCGGCGCGATTGAGTGGCCGGCCATTCGGCCGTTACTGGCCGGAATTCATCGACGGCGCCGGTGGAAAAGTGGAGCTGGCAGGCTTTGGCTCGACGTTGTCTGGTTTGGCCGGCAGTTGATGGTTCGCTATCAGGAATTGCGAGCCCATCACGAAGCACATGAAGACCACGTAGATCCACCACGGAGCGGACTTCAATACCGCCCCAGCGCCATTTGTTCGTTGCTGCCCGCCGTGGAATCCATGCGAGCGCGGCAGCAGCGCGATCAGGCGAGCGGCAATCGTGCGGGGGTCCGGATACGACGCGGCTCTGTCAGGCAAAGCGCCAATCAGCGCTGCCAATTCCTTGGTCGCGGTCTCCCCCGGCAATTGAGCCAGTTTGGCAGCCTCCTGCCAGGGATCCACGTCAGATCGCGCCAAACCGGAAAGCACGCTCACCAGCATGCCGTTCTTGTCCTCGCCGATCGGCGCGAACAGGAAATCATTGAATAGACATTGGTGCGGTTGTCATTTGATCATCGATTGTGACCGCCCGATCTCGGGTAAAACAGCGAAATTGGACCGTATCGGGAGACACGCTGCTCCGTTAGGCTCGGAAACTACCTAAGCCCGCACCTTGCCTCGTTCAGCCGGGCGGTGCCCTAGCCGGTCGTTCCATCGTTCTCGGCATTAGCCAACGCACCCAGGAGAACCGCCGCGCATCGATCATGGATAAGACCAGCTCGAAATCACTTCCAGCGCTGGCCTGTTTGGCGCTGGCAACTCCGTGGAACCAACTCGAAAAGCCGCTGATCTAGTTTCAGGTGCCTCAGCGCCAAAATGGGCTGATATTTCTCTGCCCGCTCGGCGGCCTGGGACAGCTTTAATTCCGCCGAAGGGCCCACTTGCGCTCAAGCGAAACCATGAGTTGATCCTCATTCGACCTTATTCCGTCTCGTATCTCCTTTCGTTCTTCCGGATCGAAATCCGCCGTCGCAAGCCTTACCCAGCCTATGCGCATCTTTTCAAGCTGCTCGTCAATTTCGCCTTGCACCCGATTAAGGTCATTATCCGACATGGTCGATCTCCCTCGTTCAATATCTCCGGTCGCGGCTTTGAGCGACGCTATCATTTGAGACTTCCTGGCCTCGGTCTGCATACCAAAATTCGCTCAACGACGCACGGCAGCTTTTCCTGACCGCTCTCCGGGAGCGAGCTCTTTCGCATGCTGTCACTTCGCGAGTGCACTTTTCGGGTTGAGTTTTTGAATATGACCGCTCTCAGTTCCTGCCGTCGGATCTATAACGACGTTGATGAGCGCCGGTTTTCCTGCGGCTAGTGCGTCGGTCAGGGCCTTCGTGAGACTCGGCGTATCCTCCACATGATAAGCGACGCCACCAAAGGCCTCGATAAGCTTGTCGTAGCGAGCATTCGGGATAAAGCCGGTCGGTGAGGGTTCGGCGCCAATTGCGTCACCGTGATAGATACCACCATTGTTGAAAACGAGGATGACGATCGGCAACTTGTACCGGCAGATCGTCTCGATCTCCATACCGCTAAATCCGAATGCGCTGTCTCCTTCGATGGCGACAACAGGCTTGCCACTGACCACAGCCGCGCCGATGGCATACCCCATGCCGATACCCATTTCTCCCCAGGTTCCGCTATCAAGACGCTTGCGGGGTTCGAACATGTCGATGATGTTCCGAGCGAAGTCGAGCGTGTTCGCGCCTTCATTGACGATATAAATGTCGGGCCGACCGACAAGGCCGCTGCGAACCGCGTGAAGCGCACTTGAGAAGTTCATCGGATGCGGCTGTGCCTTGAGACGGGCGGCCATGCGCTCGACGTTGTGCTGCTTGTGTTGAGCAATCGCGGCGAGCCATGCGGCACTGGACTGGATCCGGCCAGGTTTGAGGGCGGCGAGAAGGGCTGCGATGGAAGACTTGATGTCACCGACAACGGGCGCAGCAATTGGACAATTACTGTCGATTTCCGTCGGTGCGATATCCAGCTGAACATAGCGCGTGTTCGCTGGCCATAGCGGCCGTTTACCGTGCGACAACAGCCAGTTCAGCCGCGCTCCGATCAGGACCACGACGTCGGCCTCGCCGATCACCAGGGAGCGGGCTGCTGCCGCCGATTGCGGATGATCGTCCGGCAGAAGTCCCTTTGCCATAGACATTGGCAGGAACGGGATTCCCGTGGTTTCGATGAAAGACCGGATATCCTTATCGGCCTGCGCATATGCCGCGCCTTTGCCCAGAATGATGAGCGGTCGCTTTGACGTCGCAAGCAGATCAAGCGCGCGTCTGATCGATTCTGGCGACGGGGTCTGGCTTGGCGCTGGATCAACAACCTTCACAAGCGATCTCTGCGCTGTCTCTTCGTCGAGGGTTGCGCTGAGTGTCTCTCCAGTCAGGTCGAGATAGACGCCTCCAGGCCGCCCGGATACGGCGGCATGGATCGCGCGCGCAATTCCGATCCCAATATCTTCTGGATTGTCGACCCGGAACGCCGCCTTGGCAAAGGGCTTTGCGGCGTTCAACTGGTCGAGTTCTTCGTAAGCGCCTTGCTCGAGATCCACGGTCGCTCGATTGCTCGATCCGCTGATCAAGATCATCGGAAAGCAGTTGATAGTGGCGTTGGCGAGAGCCAACAATCCGTTCAGGAAACCCGGCGCTGAAACCGTAAGACAGATGCCCGGCTTCTGCGTCAGATAACCGGTGATTGCGGCTGCGTTGCCAGCACTTTGCTCGTGACGAAACCCCAGGTACCGGAGCCCTTCCGCTTGCGCCAAACGGGCGAGATCCGTGATAGGAATTCCGGCGACGCCATAAATGGTGTCGATTCCATTGAGCTTAAGGGCGTCCACCACAAGGTGAAACCCGTCAGTCATGCTCACTTGCTTGTCCATGTCATCGCCTCCGACATTTTCTTTCACTATGTAGCTTGATGATCTTCATCTTCAGTTTCGGAAGCTCTCGGCGTCAATCCACGAACCGATATTGGCATGGACGCCGCGGCTTGCGATCAGACGACTCCCTTTTTGCGCAATTCGGATATCTGATTGGCAGAGTAGCCAAGGTGATTCAGCACCTCGTTGTTATTTGCGCCAAGCAAGGGAGCACCGGTGATGTTGGGTGTGAAAGCCGAGAATTTCATCGGGCACCCAACCGTAAGGTATTTTCCCCGGGGCTCTTCCTCGACTTCGACGACCGAGCCGTTCGCTCGCAACGATGGATCGTGGGCGATCTCTTTCATCGACAGGACCGGGCCGACCGGCACATCCGCTTTGCCCAGTGCTTCGACCGCCTGGTATTTATCCTTATCCGCCAGCCATTTTTCGATCTCACCGAATACGTCGAAGATGTGCTTGCCCCGAGCTTCCGGGGTGGCATATGCGGGGTCCGTCTTCCATTCCGGCTTGCCAATGGCATCGCACAGTTTTGTCCAGCCCCACGCCTGGAGGATGATGTAGATGTAGTCGTTGGAATCTGTCTTCCAGTTCTTGCACTTGAGCACCCAGCCCGCACTGCCACCACCGCTGGAATTGCCGCTGCGCGGAACCGTATCGCCGAACTTGCCGTTCGGATATTGCGGGTATTCTTTTAGCACTCCCGTATTTTCCAGACGCTCCTGATCGCGCAGCTTGACCCGGCAGAGGTTCAGCACAGCATCCTGCATCGACATATAAACCTTCTGCCCCTCACCCGTCTTTTCCCGGTGGATTAGCGCGGCCAGAATGCCGATCAGTAAATGCATCCCGGTGTTGCTGTCGCCCAGGGCTGCGCCACTGATCGTGGGGGGACCTTCCGGAAAGCCGGTGGTTGAGGCGGAGCCGCCCGCGCATTGCGCGATATCCTCATAGACCTTGAGGTGAGCGAAAGGTGAGTTTTCGGGAAAGCCCTTGATCGTGCCGTAGATCGTACGAGGGTTTAATTCGTGGATGTGGTCCCAGCCAAACCCCATCCGTTCAACTGCCCCGGGTGCGAAATTCTCGACGAAGATGTCGGATTCCTTGATGAGCTGTTCGAGGATTTTCTTGCCTTCTGGGGTCTTGGTATTCAGCTCCAGCGATTTCTTGTTGCTGTTGAGCATCGTGAAGTAAAGTCCGTCTAGATCGGGATAGTCGCGCAACTGGCCGCGGGTAACATCGCCTTTGCCGGGGAGTTCCACCTTCAGCACATCTGCGCCGAACCATGCCAGCATCTGCGTGCAGGATGGCCCCGCTTGGACGCCGGTGAAGTCGACGACTTTAATTCCTTCAAGGGGCAGGCTCATAATTGGGTCTCCTTTTTAAAACGCGAAGAGCGAGATTGTTCAGTGGGCGATCTTCGAACCGGTCGCAGCTTGCGGGTCGGTCAGTGTGTCTTCAGCGTGATGCCGATTTGCGGCCGGCCGCAGGACCACGAGCACCAGGAAAGCAGCAACGACGTTGATGCCCGTCGCCACAAAAAGCAGATCGTTCCAGTTGCCGGTTGCCTTCGCCGCGACCGCTCCAAGCGGCACGAGAAACGCCGCAGCACCCTTCGCGGTGTAGAGCATGCCTGTATTCGTGGTGGCGTATTTCGCGCCGAACAAATCAGTGCACATGGACGGAAACAGACTGAAGATGTTTCCCCAGCAAAAGAACACCATACCGACGAAGAAGATGAATCCCCAAGGATGGCCTCCCAGCATATACAGCAGGAAATAGCTTGCGGCGCCGAGGGTGAAAGCGATCGCCATCGTCTGCCAAAGACCGATTTGGTCAGACACCCAGCCAAAAAGCGGCCGGGCGACGCCGTTCATGACGTTCGCGAAAACGAGAGCCACGGAAAGTGTCGTAGCGCTCAGGAAAACTACCACGTTTGAAATGTGGTATGCTTCCGCAATCGGCGCGAGATACGCGGTTACGACCAAGCCACCGGCGCACATGAGCACATCCAACACATAAAGGACCCAAAATACGCGGCTGCCAAGGACCTCGCGAGCTGTATAGCTCCGGCTTGTTTGCTGAACATTGACCTCGGCGATCACTGGCGCTTCGCCTGGATCTGGATTCCGGATGAATTGCGAAACGATTAGAACGACACCGCCCTGAATCAAACCGAACCAGAAGAATGCTGACTCGTAACCATGGCCTTCGATGACCATTCGGATCGGAATAATGGTGAGCGCGGCGCCTGCGCCAAAACCGCCTGCAACCAAACCGACGGCTAGACCGCGATGATCCTTGAACCATTTCACCGCCGTACCGACGGCCGTGCAATACACTGCGCCGGATCCAAGACCCGACAATGCACCTCCGACATACAACGCAGTCAACGAAGCTGCGTAGGAATCAATGACCCAACCCAGGCCAACTAAGACACCTCCGACACCCATTACGATACGTGGCCCGATGTGTGGGCCCAATCTGTCCGCAATCCAGCCGTTTACGGGTGTCGCCCAAGTCTCAAGTGCCACGAAAAGCGTGAAGGCAATCTGGATATCGGAGACCGCCCAAGCATGCGCCTTCTGCAATGGAAGGACAAATACCGACCATCCATATTGGAGATTGGCAATCATGATCATGCAGACGACGCCCAGGATCAAGTGCCGCCATCGCTCGTTACTGGGCCGGGCCACGCTGACCGGCATCGAAATTGCCAAGGTGCTCATTGTCGTGCTCCAAAATAAAACTGACGTGACTTCTCTCTATGCGTGATGAGCGGCTGTTTTCCTGACTAGTGTAGATTTGGGGGCCGCTGCGAATTCACGCCGCAATGCATCGCCATGTTGGTTTAGTGTTGGGGCGCCAACTCGCACCTTGGGGTCGACATATCCCGAGATCTTAACGGGATTGCCCGGCATCCGAACTCCGCCGGCCTCGATCAACATATTGCGCGCAATGGTTTGCGGGTGCACCGCTGCCTCGGCGACATTCAAAACCGGTCCAACCGGGACACCAGCGTCGTGAATAACTTTCAGCCAGTGCGCGGCGGGCTGCTTCTTGAAAGCAAGTTCGAGCTCATATTTCAGAGCCGCGTTATTTTCTGTCCGGTGCTGGTTCGATAGAAATCGGTTGTCCAAAATGAGAGCCGGCCGGCCGATGGCTTTGCAGAGTTCGGCGAACAGGTGGTCATTTCCGCAGCAAACAACAAAATCCTTGTCAGCCGATTCGAACACATCGAACGGCGTCATGAACGGATGACGATTTCCGATCCGGTGAAGAGGCTTACCCGTTGCAACAAACTCCATGAAACCATGTTCGAGGAATGCGAGCGTTGAGTCGAACATCGCCACGTCAACATGTGCGCCCCTACCGGTCTTCTCACGGGCGTAAAGCGCGCTCGCTATGCCGGAAAACATGAACACCCCGGCACAGAGATCAGAAAGGGAGGTTCCCACGCGGGTTGGCGGCCCGTCCGGAAATCCTGTCATGCTCATGATTCCGCTCATCGCCTGGATAATCGTGTCGTAGGCAGGTGAACTCGTTAATGGCCCGGTTTGGCCGAATCCCGAGGATGATGCGTAAACGAGCCGAGGATTGATCTTGACAAGATCGTCATAGGAAAATCCGAGATGCTTCATCGTTCCGGGGCGAAAATTTTCAGCGAGCACGTCGGCGGTGGAGACCATGTTGAGAAAGATTGCCTTGTCGGCGTTATCTTTCAAATTGAGAATGATGCTTTCTTTGCCTCGGTTGACGAAGCTGAAATAAAGCGATTGATCCTTGTAGAATGGCCCATAGGTCCGTGTGTCGTCTCCATGTCCTGGAGGCTCGATTTTGATGACCCGTGCTCCGAGGTCGCTTAGAATCGTCGTTCCGAAAGGACCGTTAAGCACATGCGTTAGGTCAATGACGACCAATCCCGAGAATGGGCCAGGGGTCTTTTCAGTAATCGACATTGTGTTAGTCCTCTCGCGTCGAGTGTCCGCAGATCGTAGGAGCGGTTCAGCGCTTCGTGGTGTTTCCTTAATGCCAGTTGGCGCAGTGCGTTCTCCGATGCCGTTGCTGGCCGACGAGACCGACCATAATAGCCTGCAGCCTCATCGGAAGGCTCGGAAACTACTCATGCGATAGATCTTGCGACGCGGGACGACGCGCCTGTGCTTCCCGGCACAAAAGCCGTAGATCGGGGTCTATCGCTGGGATTTCGATTTGCGCGTGTTTGATTGAGAGTCAGGTCGAACTCGTCGAGGTAGAGGAGCCGCCTATCACTGATGTGTGGCTACCCTAATAGATGAATTTTGGACGCCGCCGTCGGCTGATGTGGGATCACCAATCCTTCCCGGTTGACCCTGGGAGCGCCTTTGACGATCTGTTCGACGGGATCGTCTCAGACCTGCTGCGGCATCGTTTCAGTCCGATAGTTTCTTGGCAAAAGCGGAACGACCCTCACATGGCAGTATTGGTGCAGTCTAGGGCCGCTCGACGGCCAAGCGTTTCATGAAGGAATTCCACAATGAACACCAATAGGTTTTTGACGGCGGTCGCCGTCGTAACTTTCATAGCTGCGACTGGCGGCGCTTTCGCTCAGAAGGAACCGGCACAGAAGCCGGCCAGTCCGTTCATGGACCACAATACCAACTTGACGTTTGATACCTCGCCGGACGACCGTACCCGGATGCGCGAGATCTTCGGCAACGACCGCTCCACACGGAGGGTCGATCACGTCAAGTTCAGCCTGTCGGTCGGTACGGTTGTGCCGCGTTCAGTCCGCCTCATCGCGCTTCCTCAAACCATAGTTGCTATCCAGCCGACATGGCGCGGGGATGAATACTTCAGGGTTGGACATCGGATTGTTGTCGTGGATGCGCAGTCAAAGGAGATCCTTGGATTACTTGGGATATAGCTTTCAAGCATCTTCTGGATTCGAGAGAAAGAGTACACGTGTATCGGCCGTGTGCATTTCTTAGCATTTGCGCACTCCATATAGTTCCCGCCCCGCCGTTCGACGGTCCTTCAAACCAGGATCGTCCGCGGGTCAGCCGATAGCTGTATCTTCCAGCAGCTACCAGCTGACATTAGTTATCGCTGGTCGCAGGCGACTGAGTCGGAAACTACTGAATTGCTTGTCAGCGACGGCAGATCCCCAGTGCATTAGTTGTGCGGTCGCTTCGTGGACTCCGGACAGCGCCGCAACTGTTACGCCGCTTCAGGATGCTTCCGGGCTACGCTCGCATGCCTACGAAACCGCTTCCCCAATTCACTGCTAAATTCCGCCCACCACTGATCTCTTTCAACGAAGCGACCCCCCGCTCGGCCTAAGGCCACTTGACGCCCAAGGCCTTCGCTCGGCGAGTTTAACTTGCCCGAAAGATCTCATGACGCCTGGGCGAGAGTCCGGGGCAAGACCAGATCGGTTTCGACTAGCTCCAAGCGGAATACTCTGTTGCTTGTCTTCCAGAACACCAGTTCGCGCTCGGCTAGGTTCGGAAGCACGTCCTCGACGATCTGCACATGCTCTTTTATCCCGTATGGCACCGGACCGAAGTCGGTGCCGAACACCACACGGTCCACACCGCACATTTCAACCGCTGCTCGCAGTCCGATTGGGTTGAAGCCCATGCAGTCGACCAGGATGTTGGTCTTGAAGTAGTCGGATGGCGGCCGTTTGTTCTTGTAAGGCTTGCCGGCCGGCGGGTTGCGGATCCCTTTGTAGTTAAGGTGCCAGTTGAATTCGAGGCGTCCAAGGACCGACGCGAGTTCGCCGCCCATATGAACGATCACTACCTGCAGCTTCGGGTGGCGATCGAACAAACCGGAGGCGATCATCCGGGCGCCGTTGACGGTCGAGTCGAAGGGGCGGCCAACCGCCTCGTTGAGGCGGTATTGCATGAGCGACTCATGCCCGATCGACAGCATCGGTGGATGGATGTGCACCACGATGTCATTCGCTTCCGCAAACTCCCACAGCCATTCCGCCTTGGGGCTATCGAGGAAGACGCGATCCGCGCCGTCGCCGTAGCTGGACGCCACCGCAATTGCCTTGGCGCCACCCTGGCGGATCATCTCCTCGACAACGGGCCGACAGGCCTCTTCGAGTGCGTGTGCGTTGGCCGTGGGTGCGAACTCGCCGGGATAGCGATCCATGATTTCCACGTATTCGTCGTTAAAGAACTTGAGGCCCTCGACTGTGCTGCCTTGGAGCAGATCCCGCGCAAGCCACTCCACCTCGCCGCCATTGGTCATGAGGCTGAGGGTGATGCCGCCCTCGCGCTGGATAGGCATGGCGTAGTCCAGATCGAAAACCTCGCGATAGGCCATCAAGTCCAGAGCGTTGGTCTGCGGGAATCCTTGCTTCGGGTCGAGGAGGCCTCGCTCCTCGATCTTGGCTTGCATTTTTTTCCCCCACGGGTGCCGGTGGGTATCGACGATGGCCCGGCGTTCAGTCTTATTGGGTAGTGTCATGGTGGCTTCCTTAATAGTTTGCGGAAAAGAGTGCGCGCGCCGGTGTTATGGAGTGTTTCTCCGGCGCTATTGCTTGGTCGTCTGGTGTGGCGGAATCACGGCGCCGTCAAAACTCATGAGGCGCTTCGGTGGGACGGGCAATCAAGAGATACATATACACCGCCGACTGGCAGATCCTCGGTGCGCCGCCCCACTTAGCGGCAGCGATTCGGTAACGAATTTGCGTAGTCGCCGGGTGCTCCCAATCCGTTCCGAGAATTCCGACGCCTGAATGTTGAATTAGGTCAGCTGGTGCAGACGCACAAAAACGTCGCGCAATAAGAATCCATCATATGAATAGTCGCGGCCGCGTGATGCCTGACATGAACAGCCGTCCAGATTCTGCGGAACACAGAGACTTGGAGGGCACCCGCAGCCGTGTTGTCAGAGCCACCCAACCGCTTCGAAATTGGTCGAAATAGCTGATGTCCTCGGAATGATGGGCTCTCTCGATCGAAGCGGCTCGGTAGCGGGCCCACGGGTCGGGCAACGCGTTCAACAGGTTTTGAACACCCACGCCGTGCCAACAGGTGCCTTCCTGATGAATCGCAAAGGCACCATTTGATGACAACCCAAATGCATCACGCAGACACCCGAAAAGATCCTCAAGCTCATCGAGCGTACTCAAATCGAGAGACAGAGTGAGCCGGACACCATCGCCGTAGCCTCGACTCGTGTCCGGAATCTCCATTGAAAACGCCGCATGTGCGAATCCGGTTCCGGAGAAAAAAAAGGGCGATCAGTGTGGCCCAGCCTTGAATTCCAGGGTCGAACGCGGGAGAGCGACTCCCAAGTATTCACCACCTTCACTGGTTCGAAACCACACCCGACCGTTGCTTCGAAGCTCGCTGCGTTTCTTATTGATGAGATTCAAAAGGCGCGCCTTGGAGCCGCGGTGCAATTCTATCTCGTATTGAACGAAGACCAGTACTTCGCGGGTA
>NZ_JBEKRB010000100.1:0-12131 GCF_049519115.1 Bradyrhizobium sp. | reverse complement strand
TTCTCGACGTTTTCCATTGCGCAATCTTGAGTTTATTTTTAATTTTTTGCCAAAGCAGGCCGCACACTTTGCAAGTATGACGGTTGCCGACCATGGATACAACTGTATTTCTTGCATGGATTTGCTGATCGAACGGGTTCGGGATCCGCAGTGCCGCGAACCCGCGTGCGTGTTTGAACCGGCTCAATCGACGTTTCGAGGACACAAGTCCGCAAAATCGGATGCGACCCAGGCCGATTTGCTTTGATCAATGCCGACTTGATCCGGGATTTGACGCTGATAACGTGACGCAAGCGAATAAAAGTGGAAGGAAAGGCGGATGCAATACCGCCATCTCTATTACTTTGTGAAGATCGTCGAGGCTGGCAGTTTCTCGCAAGCAGCGAGAACCATCCATGTGGCTCAACCTGCCTTGAGCCAGCAGATCGGCGAGTTGGAAGCATCGCTGGGAGTTGCCCTCCTGCATAGAAGTGCGCGGGGCATCAAGCCGACGCCCGTAGGCCAAAGACTGTATGAAGAGGCTTCCGCAATTTTGCGGCGGTACGAAAATCTACCGGCTTTAGTGCGTTCCAGCGTTGGCGATATCGAAGGGCTTGTCAGCGTGGGAATGCCCGCGTCGCTGTCCACGACGCTTGTCGGGCCATTCATCGCGCAATGCCGCGCCACCCATCCCAAGATCACGCTCAGGTTCATCGACGGTGACAGCGAGTTCCTGCGCGAGGAAGTCGAAAAGAAGCGTTTGGACCTGGCCTTTGCATTTGAAGACGAGTTTTTCCCGGTGGTGCACCGGCAGCCGCTTTTTCGGCAGAATCATTATTTAATCAGCAGTGTGTCCACGGCGCCCATCTCGGCGGCAACGATTTCGCTCGCCGAGGTCTCCAGGATTCCATTGATTTTGCCGGCCGGCCTGAACGCGCGCCGCGTCGTCATTGAGCGCACGTTCGCCGAAGCCTGTCTTCCTTTGAATATCGCTGCTGAGGCTGTCACGGTCGCGAGCGAACTGTCCGCCGTTCGCGCTGGCGCGGCAAGTACCATTCTCAATCTCGGCGATATGTCCGGTTTCGGCGATTTTGCCGAGCCGGTGCTGATCGAGCCGACATTTTATATGACCTGTTGTCTGATTTGGTCGAACGACGTTTCGCTGACCGTCGCGGCCGACAGCGTCAGGACATTGCTCACGCAATTCATCAAGGAGCATATTGAAAGAACCAAACGTCCGGGAGCGGTTTGGATCGCTTGAGCGCTAGCAGTTGCAGCTGACACTCAGCCAGGTGAGATCCATTCCAGGCCGCGCATGTCTGCCTGACGTGTTCGGTGCGCCATGAATTTCAAGAGGCAGCCGTGGAGTGCCTCTGCCGCACCCGTGAGAGGCAGGTTTCCGGACCGGACAATCGAGCAAGTGAGATGCATCGACGGTTCAATCAAGATCGGCTTGGCGAAGGCCTGCGGGCCGAAATGCGACATATCACCGACTGGGAGAATCGTGCATCCAACCTCGTTACGAACAGCCCACATTTCGCTGCTGAGCGAATCGGCTTCCTGAACCACGCGATGGCTGAGCTTTGCATTCGCGAAAGTACGATCGATGAGATCCCGGCGGCCGTTCCCCGGCGCAGGAAGCACAAGCGGGAATTCGGCGAGCTCTCGAAGCGTGATCGTTTCCTTTCCCTCGAGAAGCGGGGTTGCCGATATGACATACAGCCTCTGGCGAAACAGCGGTGTTCGAATGACCTGCGCCGCGAGTCCATCTTCGTAAATGATCGCGAGGTCGAGAGCTGTCGAGGTAATCTTGCTCGCAAGCGACAGGCTGTCTCCGTCCGAGAGACGAACGTTGACTTTCGGCAGCGTCGATCGGCACTCCTCGATCAGCCCTCCGATGATCTTGGGTGCGAGCGAGATCGCGATTCCGAGATTGACCAGGCCTTCCGCCTCGTCGTCGGGGGGACGAATGAGTAGCGGCAGTTGATCCAGCTGATTAAGCAGACCGGTTGCCTCCTTGTAGAGAGCCGTTCCGGCCGCGGTCGGGCGCACGCCTCGCGCACTGCGTTGCAGCAGCGACACGCCGAGTCGCTGTTCCAGTTCAGCGATCTGTTGACTGAGGGCCGGTTGCGCGACGTGGACCACCAGGGCGGCTTTGGAAAAGCTGCCTGCTTCCACGATCTTCACGAAATATCTCAATTGACGAAATTGCATTTGATATTGCCCAATATGCGTCAGTATCCACCGAAAAGCTGACGGTCGGCAAGGTGACAAACGTTGCGCGGGCAGAGGAGCGCGTTTCATGTGGAGCGCGATCGAAAGGCTAAACCAGCGCGCGCGGTTCTCGGCGACAGGCTTATATCGTCCGACAATGCCGGGCTTGTCTGGATTGTGCGCTGCACCGAAGTCGCTGCCTATCTCGACTCAGATGCTGACGGCGGCGTGGATGGCACGGCAATGTTCGGCCAGGCCGCCATGCGAGATTACGAATTGTTTCAATGGGGTCTCGATCTCGTAAAAATAAATGTTGGCGATAAAGCCATAGATTGCCGCGTCGATCTCAGTGGGTTTGTCGCCATGCACATAGCCATGTGGTGGGATCAAGGTCGCGAGCGCGGCGAGATCGGCTATTCCACGGGCCATTGCGGCCTCGGGCTCGAAGCGGCCGATGCCCTGGTAATAGTAACGCTGGGCGTTGAATTCCTTGGCCTTCATGAGCCCTTCGTCCGTCAGGCTCGGATGTTCGCGCTTGAGCGCATCACGAAACTGGTGCCAATAGCGTCCGTCTTTCCAGCGGGAATACGACATAACCCAATAGAGATCGTCGAGTGTGCGCGTGATCAGGAGATTGGTCGTGCGCCGCGCCGGCGACAATGCCGCGTCCAGTGTCACGCCGTATTTTCTCGAAACATGGGCGATGATGGTGTCGCTATCGCCGACACGATGCTCGCCATCGACAATGTAGGGCAACTGTCCGCGCGGCGCATTCGACGCATCGAATATGTGCTCGTGTTTGAATGGCACACCGGCGAGCTTCAGAAAAGCAAACACCTTGAGGCCATAGCCATTGTTGTCGGCGACGCCGAAGAGTGGCGGATAGGAATAAAGCGTCAGCATGATCGCCCCTCGGTCGGTCCAGGATCGCTGCCGGTACCTTCAAAAACCGAAGGCTGCAAGCTTCCGAGTTTGATGATCGAGGTAGGCCTGGCAGAATGCGAGCTGCCAATTCGATTGTTGGTCTCAAGCAGATCGTCGATATCTATCGCGTTTTTGGCGGCGTCGAAAATATCGTCAGGAACGGGCTCGCGACGCGAGAGATCCAGCATGTCCTGATTCTTGCGAACAAACGGCAACATCCGCCTTTCGCAGCGTTCGAAACCGGCTGCAAAGTCTTTGGGGCTCCGCGCCAGTTCCCGGGCGAGAACGAAAGCGCCGATCAGGGCCAGACCGGTGCCCTGTCCGGTGAAAGGCGATGGGCAGTAAGCCGCGTCGCCAACAAGCGTCACGCGGCCTTTCGACCAGCTTTCCATCCGCACCTGCGCCAAGGCCCCGATATAGAAATCGTCGGTCGCGAACATTGTTTCGATAAGGCGAGGGATGTCTCCGCCCAGATGGCCGCAGCGCTTCGCGACCAAAGCCTTTTGCGCGGCAGGGCTGCCTCGCGCGTCGTCTTCCGGAAGCAGTCCAAAGCCGAGATTGACGCGGAGCTCTTTATTGTCACGATCTGGATAGACCACATATCCCGAGGTGTCGTCGCGATAGGCGATTTGCAAATCCTGCAGGTTCGACATATTGGGAGCCGTAAAGATCGCGAGCACGACGCCGAGCGGCCGGATAAAAGCCGGGTCATTGCCGAACACAATGTGCCGGGTGTTCGAGTAAACTCCGTCGGCTCCAATGACGAGGTCGAAACGTTGAGGTGCTGCTGTTTCGAAACTCACGGAGACGCCGGTGTCGTCTTGTTCGAGGCCGGTGATCGTATCGCCATACCTGTAAGACGCCGCTGCGTGGCCGGCGTTCAGGAGAAGAACGGCAAGATCGTCGCGCAGGATCTCGATATCGCCGCTGTTGAATCGGCCGCCGCTGATCGTACGCTCTTCGGTGCGTGACACTTCCCGGCCGTCGATATCGACCGTCGACATCCCCTTGAGTCGGGTTCGCATGGATGCGACCCGATCGAGCAGGCCCATGGCCCTGACGATCTTGAGCGCTGGGCCGCGAATGTCGATCGCCTGACCTCCCGGGCGCGGGGCTTTCGCGCGTTCGATCACGGTGACGTCGAAGCCGGCTTTGGAGAGCCAGTAAGCCAGCGTCGGGCCCGCAATACTGGCGCCGGATATCAGCACTCTCGACATGGGCAAACTCCTTTCAGATTTTAGCAAGCCAGAGCGCCGGAAAGTTCAATTTCGATTTGGCGCACCATCGGTTTCGGACTATGACGCGCAGTCGCTGGGCGCGGCCTCACCAGAAAACCTGTCCGCAATCCAGCGCACGACCGCCATTGTGCTTGCCTGAGCGGCGCGGCCGTGTCCGATGTTGGGCAGCATCATCATTCTCACCTTGCTGCCGGCCGCGCACAGCTTTTTCATGTAATTCTCCGTGACATCCGGCCGGATGATCTGGTCGATCGTTCCCTGCACCAGGAAGACAGGCAGGTCCGAAGGAAGCGGGCCCGGCGTATTCTTTTCCAGCAAGGAGTGCCAGGGTTCGACGTCGGCCGGACCTTTTGTCGTCAGGAAGTGCTGTTCGAGCGGCTGCTCGGTTCGTTGCCGCTCGACCAGATCGAACGGACTCTCGATGCATTCGCGCGCCAGCCTATCGACGGTGGGCATGGCGCTGGGGTCGAGGATGTTGTTCAGCGACGCGTCGTATACACGATGCCATGACCAGAGAGTCATTGCCGTGATGTTCTTGCCGCCGACTGAATTGATGTCGTCGTTCATCAGTGTGACAAGATCGGTTGCCGGTGCTGCCGCGGCGACGCCGAGCAATGTCAGTTCCGGGGCGTAGCTTTTCGCTAGCAGTCCGGTGAATATTGCGGCCTGGCCGCCTTGCGAATGGCCCCACACCGTGAAGCGCTTTCCACCGCCGGCGCCGGGCATTGTCGCGGCAACACGGACAGAATCGATCACGGCCCGGGCTTCGCTGTCACCGACCAGATAAGGATGGGTCTCGGGCGTACCAAGGCCGGGATAGTCGGTGGCCGCAACAACGTAGCCATGCTCGACGAATGATCGCAGTCCCTGCATCTGCTGGAACAGGAAGATCGCGAGTGACGGCGCGCAAGCTGGCGCGACGCCGGACGTCGGGTGTGCCCAGGCGACGATGGGGCGTCCTTCCGGCGGCGGATCGCCCTCGGGGACGATGACTACGCCCGACACGAAGATCGGCTCTCCCTTCATTCCGGTTGATCGATAAAGGACGCGATAGGCGGTGGCGCCGAGCGGCGCTCCCTCGATGATCTCCTGGCGGACCATTGTGCCTGGTTGACCAGCGAGCAGTGATCTCGGAGCGTCATAGAACGGGGTCTGCGCCGAAGCCGTGGTCACATAAAACGAGAGCGGCAGAAGGGCTGCCGCAAGCATGAGCTTGCGGCAGATTGAGACGAAGCGGGCGGACCGGCGAAACAATGTCGATGTCATGGTCGATGTCATGGCTCACATCCCGTACAGGAGTTTCAACTGGCCGCTAGCGCGCAGCGCAATGGTGATGCCGTCCGCGGGCAGATAGACTTTCTCGAGTTTCGCGGAATCGAGATGGCCTTCCATCCGGAAGCCGTCCTTCAATGGCCGCGTCAGCTTGCCGTTCGCGGCATTGAGAAGGTTCTGATAGGCCACGCCATAGTCCGCGCTCACGTTGCTCTGCAACTGCGCCACGATGGGGTCGATCATGGGTGACAGCTCCTCGTCATTGGTGATGACGCCGAGACCGGTCAAGCGTACGGCGTGGCCATCGGCATCGACCTGAAGTGCTGCGGTCAGATAGACCCAACGCCCGGCACTGGGATCGCTGTCGGCACCCTTGGCGATGCGAAGACCGACCACCAGTTTACCCGCAGACGGGTAGACGTCGACGTCGCGGACCGACAGGGCCGCCACCGGCGGCAGCATGGCGATCGCCTGGGCGATCTTGTCCTTCAGCACGTCATAACCGACATGGACCGGCAGAATCACGTCGAACGAACCGGGCTCGCTGACCTCATGACCTAGCGCGGGTAGCGGCGTCGGCGTTACGCCTGCCGGCGCCCGCCCGACCACCGTCGCAGCCGAGCCGGACAGTTGCAACGATCCGCTCAACACGGTTGAGCTCGCCCGCACGCCGGCGAACGCGACGCTTTGCGGCGTCAGCTGCAACCACATCGGCGGGTCGTCGGAGAGTTGCACGGGCGTGAAAGCGTGCTGCCATGCGGCCTCAGCCTTGCCATGGAGGTCGAGCCGCCTTGCGGCAGCGAGCGCACGTTCGCGAACGCGAGCGAGCTGGTCGTGGATGCGCGGTTCGGCATATTTCGAGAGCTGAATGTCGCGACCGAGAACATGCATCACCGGCGGTTCGCTCCAGTGAAAGCCGTCACTGAAATTCAGATCGACCGACCAGTCTTTTGTCAGCTCGGGATGAGCTCCCGCCTCGATGGTTGCGCTGGCCTCGGTCTGGCCATGGATTCGGGCGGTGAACCGATTGGCCCCCTGACCCTCGAGCGCGCCATAGATCGGCACCGACCCGTAGACGCGATCGCCGCGGCCGTAGAGCGATACCGGGCCGGACCGGTTGACGTAACCGTAGATGTCGCAATTGGCGTTGACGCGGAAAAACAGCACGCGCCGATGTACGCAGCTGACCTGCTCGTCGATTGTCGCAAGCCGCTGCGGAATGTCGGCCTCGATATCCGACGCCAGGGTTCGCAATCCGAATTCGACAGTCGCGGAGATGCGCGAGTCCGTCGAAAACGGCGCCACCGTGTCGGGAGAAACCGGCGGCTTGTCGGCGGCGAATGAACTTGAGCCGAATCCGAGAAGGCCGAGCGCGGCAAGTCCGGCGCAGGCCGATCGGGTTGTGGCCGAACGGTCGCGGCGATGTCGCAAGATCGAAGTTGATGTCATGATGAAGCACCTTGTTGGTTTGAAGCTTGACGCGACCAATGATCGAGCGGCGCATCAAAAACAAATATTGCTTTGATATGCGGGTATCGGAGCGGCATATGGCCGGAGTTTTTTCGGCTGCGTCTTGAACAGGCTCAACGCGTTACAGCGCAAGCCCGCGTGTCGTGTTTATTCGTGTGATGCTTATTGCGCGCGCGCAGCATTGCGTCGCTTCCAGTGCGGTATCGGCGCCAATAGCAACAGCACAGTCAGGCCGAGTGCGCCCCCGATCACCGTTTCCCACAAACGCGCAAGCAGGATGCCGACCGAGTGCTCGCCGTTTGCCGCCAGGGTGACGATCAGCGCGAACGCGTAGGCGCCGCTGGCGATGTCATAATGTTCCGGTAACGCGATGGCGTAGATGACCATCGCAGTCGCTGCCGCGAACCAAAGCTCCAACGGCGCTTGAGCCGCCAAAGGCAGCAATGCAATCGCCAAGGGAACACCGATCGAGGTCCCGGCGATCCGTCGGCAAACGCGATCGATCGTGCCACGCGTCGAGTCTGCGACCACGTAGGTGCATGCCGTGATGGCCCAGGCCGATTCCGTCAGCCCGACAAAATGTCCGAGGATGACGATGGACGCGGACGCTATCGCGGCCTGCGCGCCCATGAAGAAGGCGGTGGAGGCGGCGCGGGCATCACCGGAGGATGAGGACGCGATTGCCGGCTGCTCGGCCGGACCGCTCAGCATTCTCGGAATCACCGAAGCCGGAATCGCGAGCGCGACCGCCAAAACGATGGTGCCGACATCGACGCTGTTCGGGCCGACATTATAGGCGAGGAGTTGTCCGATGAAGAGTTGCGAGCCGATTCCGGTGCCGCGGATACCGAATTTCCTGAGAAACCCGACGCAAAAACTACCCGATATCAATGTCAGCTCGGACCAGCCCGCGCCGAACAGCGATGCGAGAATGACGAAACCGGCAGCGCCGACGCCCGCCGCGACGCACAGCAACACCAGGTCGCAAGCGGATTGGTAGCGCGTCGTGCGGCCTTCTGACACGCTTGCCCACAGCGCAAAGCCGGCCGCAAGTAGACCGAGCGACGGGCCGTGTGGCTGCGCGATTTGAGGAACTGTCGCAAGCAGTGCTGCGAGGCCGAATGCGGTCACGAGTCGCAATCCCTTGATACGACGATGCGTACCGGGATCGATTCGCTCAAACCAGCTGCCGATCGAGATCAAAAGCTGTTGCATGCTGCGCTACGACAATTTCAAGATATTTCGAATCGCCCGCGCCGTGCGGCGGCGTCAATCTGACCGACCGCACGGCACGGGGATGCTTCGTTATTTCCAGGAGCCGTTGGGCAGCCGGCCATGATAGGGCGTGTTGCGGCAGTGACCCCACGGACCGCGCCAATAGCCGGGAGGGCAGCCGTTTCCGTTCCGATAGGCGCCGTAATAGCCGCCCGGATAGGGCCCGTAACCGAACCGGTGGCAGGCGCCACCAGGGCCACGATACTGGTTAGGTCCGCAACCATCGGCGGCGGCGGCAGGCTGCGTCATCATCAGGGCGGATCCCACAGTCAATGCCGCGATCGCCGCCAATATCGAAGTCGTCTTGAACATTTTTATCTCCTGGAATTCATATTTTGTTTCCAATCTTGCCGCCAAACGGGCGGTTCAATCGATGGCCGCGAAATAAGCGGATGAGTTCGGCAGCACAAATACGACTTCGATATGCAGGTATCGGCGATCGCGATGGCATGCGCGAACCGGCGCGATTGCGATGTTCGGGCGATAAGCGCGAACGATAGCTGCATAGCGAGACGATATTTGTGTTTCGACGGCGGCTGGTGTTTTTCGCGGCTCATCCGCCATGAGGCGGTTAACTCTCAATAACAGGAGCACGAGATGAAAAACAAACGGCAGACATTAACCGTCATGGGCAGCATGCTGGTCGTAGCGGCAATGGCTTTGACAGCCCCGGCGTTCGCCGCGGGAACGCCGCAGCAGCGAGCCGCATGCATGGGAGACGCGTTCCGGTTCTGCAGCGAGGATATTCCGAACGTCGGCAAGATCGAGGCTTGTCTGCTGCAAAACCGCGAGCGGCTTCATCCTGCCTGTCAGGCCCAATTCGACAGCGACGGCTCCAGCCACATTCAGCCCGAACATTTCCGGTAACACGATGATCAGTCCTGAGCGCGATATCGCCGGCGCCTTTCTTCTCGTCTATGCCGGGTTGTTTCCCCTGGTCAATCCGCTCGGGGCGGCGCCAATGTTCCTGTCGCTGACCCGCGACGCGGCCGGAGACGATCGCAACAAGCTCGCATTGAGTGTTGCGATCAACAGCTTCCTTCTGCTGCTCGGCGCGATGCTCTTCGGCTCCTATATCCTGCAATTCTTCGGCGTCACGATCCCGGCTGTGCGGGTCGCGGGCGGTGCGCTGGTGGCCTTCATGGGCTGGAATCTCCTGAATGGCGCCGATCGGCCGAATGCCGAATCGTCGCCTGATATCGGTTCGTCACGTGTGGCGCATGACGCGTTTTATCCTCTGACATTGCCTCTCACCGTCGGTCCCGGCTCGATATCGGTTGCCTTGACGATCGGCGCGCACCACGCCAACCGCGCCGACACGGAACAATTCGTGCTCGTGCTTTGCTCCGCATTGCTCGGCCTGTTGGCGCTCGCGTTCACGGTCTACCTGACATACCGCTTCGCATCGCCGCTGGCGCGGTGTCTTGGAAGCGCCGGCGTCAACGTCATGGTCAGACTGTCCGCCTTCATCCTTGTCTGTATCGGGGTTCAGATCGCCTGGGGCGGCCTGAGCGAGCTGATCGGAAGTTTGCACGAAGGGTCCTTGCCCGATTTGCAGGGCACGGCGTTGCTCGCTTTGTGAGCAATCGCAGACGCTAATGCCGGTATAGCGAAGTCATATTTGCGATCGGATGTCGGCCGGCTCATTGGTGGCGGCATCACAGTCCTGGAGTCATGCGATGACGATCGACAATCTCTACATCTCCCGGCTGCTTCGGGAATTGCAGCGGTCCGGTCGCACCGCGGTCGTCCGTCACGATGGCCTGGACATCTCCGGCGATGCGTTTCGCGCCTCGATTTTCCGATTTGCAAGGGTTTTGCGGGATCTCGGAATCGGTCGCGGCGCGCTGCTCGGCATGTTCGCGCCGAACCGTCCGGAAGCACTCGCGCTTCGATATGCGGCCCATGTTCTTGGTGCGGCAACGGTCTATCTCTCGGCTCCGGCGACGAAGGCACAGCGTCAGGCTCTGATCGAACGAATCGCGCTGGATCTACTGGTCGTTTTTCCCGAGACCGCGCGATATCTCGCTGATACGGCCGAAATGCGCTTTGCCACGGTCGGCTTCGACAAGGCCGGATCGATCGGCAGACTGGACACACTGGCAGCATTGGCGTCTGCGGAACCCATACCGGTCGCGGCTGAGCCAAACGACCTTGCCGTTGTGTCGTCCTCGGGCGGTTCGACCGGCGTGCCGAAAGGCAGCTGCCGCAGTATTGCTCGCTACACTATGATGGTCAGCGCGCCGAGTCCGAGAGATCGTGTCCAGCTCATCAACGGCCCGCTTGCCTATCTCTCTCAGGTGCTGGTCGATATCACGCTGCTGGGAGGCGGCAGAGTGATTCTCCGCCCGGCGTATGAAGCTGTCGACACGCTTTCGACCATTGAGGCCGAGGGCGTCACCGATCTGTTTTTGGTCGAGCCACAGCTGTTCGACCTGATGGACGACGCGGCGCTGACATTCTACGACCTGTCGTCGCTTCGTTGCTTGACGCATATCGGCGCGTCGGCGCCGAGAACGCTGAGGCTGCGGGCTCGCGAGCGGTTTGGGTCGATCGTCGGACATGTCTACGGTGCCAGTGAAATGGGCTTGGTGAGCGTCCTCGCGCCGGCAGACCATGATCTGTCGCGCCCCGGGATCTTCACATCGGCCGGCCGGGTCCTGCCGGGAATTGGCGTTCGACTGCGGCGCGCCGACGGTCATCTGGCTGATGCCGGCGAGGCCGGTATCATCGAGGTGCATTCACCGGCCATGGCCAGCGGCTACCGCAACAACTCCGGTTTGAGCGCAGAACATTTCCGCGATGGCTGGTACGTGACCGGGGATCTCGGCCGCTTGGATCAGGATGTGCTTTTGCATATCCTGGGACGTGCGGCAGATATCCAGGAGATTGACGGCGTTCTTGTTACGCCGACCGACATTGAAGATGCGCTGTGCGGGCTTCCGGCCATCCGCAATGCCGTCGTGGTTCGAAGTCCCGACTCGCGACTCACGATCGCTGCCGTGATCGCGTGGCCTGGGATGCCGGTTGCAGCGCGGGAATGCCGCCAGGCCGTATCGGATCGCTTCGGCGGCGCCGTGACCGGATCGCTTGTGGTGGTGATGGTCGATCGCATCCCGCTGACGGAGCAGGGAAAGCCGGATCGTGCGGCGATCACGCAGATGGCGAACTGCCTGCGGGCCGCCTGACCTCGTCCGCGGCTACGATCTTCAATCATTCTGGATGATGAGTCGGGCCGACTGTGTGAGCGGTGCCGGGAGAAGCCGGCCTGACCTGAAGGCCGATCGTTCAGTCCCTAAGTCTTCGACGCTGGCAACGACATCGCGTGAATGCAAAACAGGCGCGACCGTAATAGCGCGCCTGTCTCCTTTCTGCTCATGCGAGCTCTGCGCCGTATCAGTAGCCGCCGCCGCCATGTTGATTGGCAAACTGGACGCCGGCCTGGGTTTCAGACATTGCCTGCCGCACCAGATTCATTGCGCGCTCACGGTGTCCGCCCTTGTTCGGGGTCGATTGCTGCAGCGACTGCAGCGCTTCCTGCAGCGAACCCAGCGCGCGTTCCATGGTGCCCTGATAGGCCTCGGCGGCTTTCACGGTCGCGCCGATCAGCCCGAAAGTAGCGAGGCCGGTGGCCGCGGTGGCGGCAAAGCCGCGGCGGGAGATTTTGGTATCGATCATTGTCGTTTTCCTTTTGCAAGATTTCAGCGCAGTGGCTCCGCAGACAAAATGTCCGGTCGCGTTGCGTGGCGCTTCAGTCGC
>NZ_JBEKRB010000099.1:0-25061 GCF_049519115.1 Bradyrhizobium sp. | reverse complement strand
GGCGAAGCCGCTGTGCGTCTCCGTTTCCTCAACGTCGGTTTCCAATTCGACGGTCGCTCCCGACTAGAAGCGGGCGTCGATGGAATTGCGGAAGTGATGGACAACGGCAAGCCGCTGGCCCGCATGATCGCTGTCCAGGTCAAGGCCACGGAGTCATCGCGCTACTCTTCCGAAAACGAAACCAGCTTTAGTTATGTTGCCGATCCAGTCGACCGACGCCCTCGGCTCACCAGAGACCTCTTCTTCCAGTAGCGACGAGAGATGGGAGGTCTCGCGGACACTAAGTCGATTATCGAGAGACTTGGTATTGGACTCTTCGTCGCATTTGAAGGCGAACACCTCCAATCTACCGTCGAGAATTGCTTTTATCAGCCCCGGCCAAGGTACCAAACGGACATTGCAGGCGCGCAGCGCCAATCTCAGGCGGACGCAACCCGGCGGCGGACTCCGCCGCACGTGTCTCGCGATATTCTGCTTCAAGGTGTCGACGGACAACCGCGTGTACCAAGACCGTGTTGCCGGCATTGGCAGGATATTTCCTCGGCCGCATATACTTCCGACTGCAGCGACTTGCTTGCCATGGGCGTGGACCTCGCGATTCACGGGCACACCCACGAGACCTACGACCGCATGGTGACGGGCGAACGCGTGGTGGCGGGCGAACGCATGGTGGCGGACGTGCGCATGGTGACCAACCAGAAGGGCTACGGCCCCTGGGGACGCGGAACGACCTGGGACAACGCCCAGTTCGACCCGAACTTCGTCATCGAGATCTGACTCGTTCGACCACTGAATTGAGACGACTGAAAGGAGCCAAGCATGAGCGACACTGACAACTCCACGATCCCGACCGAAGCGGCAAACCCCGTCCTTCACAAGATCTCCGGTCGAGTTGATCCATGCTTTCATCACGCCTTGCTCAAGACAGCACCCAATTGTTCATATCCGCAAAAACTTGCACCGCGATCCCGACAAGATGTGCGCATCTTCGAGATGCACTTATCCAGGCGTCGCTTGATCCCGTGGTCAGGTCGATCGAGTTTATTGCGGCGGCGCGGGTCGGCGCGACATCGATAGATCTCAACGCTATCGTCCTCGAACGCGACGACGGCCGCTATCTGCTCGATGTGGTGCCGGCGCGGCCGCTGCGCGACGTCGAGTATGACGGTTTGGCGCTCATCGCGCTTGAAGAACTCGGTCTGCCGTCGATCGTCTTGACCGCCGCCGATATTCAGAAAGAACCCAGATTCGCCAATTCGAGACTGGCCTGGTCTTACCGATTACACCCGGTCGGCATCAGCATGCGGATGCATATCCTGCAGGTCCTGTCCGATGACGGTCCGATGATGCTCGGTAACCTGCTCGACGCCGTGCGGAGCGATCGGGACCCTATCCCGGCGATCATGGCCTTGGCTTGCGCGAACCTGATCGAGCTCGATCTTGTGAGCCAGGCACTGGGACCCGCCACCATCGCGAGGTCGCGAGTATGAGCCGGACCGACGAGCAATTGCGGGCAATATCACAGTCGTGGCGCCGCGTGTCCATCGCGCACGGCATACCGGAAACTTTTATTACGGACGCCGAGAAGAGCCCGGTGTTCAAGGCGGCGGTCGAACGCATCTCAAACCAAATCGATAGCCTCGCCGCCAAAAGCGGTTCCACTGGAGATTCGCCGATTATAAAAAAACCACGGAAATCGAAGGACTTTTCGCCTCGATTCGCGATCGTCGCGGCCGCCCTGACGGCGGCGTCGTCTGCTGGCATGCGCCGCGAGCTCACCGCGCCGAAGGCTGCCGCTTTCGTCATCCAGGTTCCGTCGATCGGCTGGATCGGACCACTTCAAAAATATCTGCGCGAGCTCGATGAAAAGCTGCTTATCATCGCACGCGACGGAAGCAACAGGACGCGAGACACGCCCACTGTAGGCAACGACGAGGTTTCCTCCGCGCTCTCGCAGGGCCGGCGCGTAGTTGGCATCGCCGTCAATCCCGACACGACGTTGCCCTCTACCCTGGTTGCGACAGCCGATTACAACGTCAAGCTGGCGGCGCCGAACGGCAAAGTGGTCCGCGACGCGATGCGGCGCTGCTATAGCCGGGGCGTGCCGGACAAGATCGACGATTCCCTGGTCGCTGGGCTTGAACTCGATGACCTGGTTGCCGTCATGCGCAAAGGCTCGCGCCCTTCCGACGTCCTGCAGCGACTGCAAAGCGCCTCCCGGCTACGGAACAACGTCAGCAGCGCGGAGCGGCTGCCGAGGCTCGAAGACGCCATCGAGTATGGCGCCGCCAGGACCTTCGGCTTGGCGTTGGCCAAGGATTTCGCCGACTACCGCGCAAAAAAAATCAAATGGGCCGACGTGAGCCGCGGCGCTGTGATTCACTCCAAGGAACCTGGTCTCGGCAAGTCAACGCTCGCAAAAATTTTGGCCACCGCGTGTCGGGTTCCGATCGTCATCAGTTCGGTAGCCGAGCTTTTTGCTGGTTCAGCGGGGTACCTCGACTCCGTCATCAAGGCGCAGCGCGCAGTGTTCGCGCGAGCCGTAGCCTTGAGCCCCTGCATTCTGTTTTGGGATGAACTCGATGGCTTGCCTAACCGCGCCACGATTTCTCCGAGAGGCGCGGACTGGTGGATGCCCGTAATTGAAGATTTCATGCTTTTACTGGATTCCGCCGTCAGCCAGCGTGAAGGAATCTGCGTGATCGGCGCAACAAATCGGATAGAAGCGATCGACGCTGCCATCCTGCGCCCGGGGAGGCTGGAAGTCGCCATCCAGATCCAGCGTCCAGACGCAGCGGGCATCGCGAACATCCTGAATTTTCATCTCGATGGAAATTTGCCCGGCGTCGATCTCACCGGCTTCGCGACGATGCTCCTCGGATCAACCGGCGCGGACATCATGCTGGTCGTCCGAAATGCACGCCGCACTGCGCGCCAGGCCGGCCGCACGATGATCGAGGATGACCCGATCACGGCAATCATGCCGCCGGAAGTGATTCCGCCGGCCGCACTTCACCGGATGGCGATCCACGAATCGTCGCATGCGGTGGTCGCGCATGCGACCGGAACCGGCCGCGTCGCCTACTGTCGGGTGCAGTCGAACGCAATCGAGTCTGGACGCACCGCGATCTCCTACGACCGCGGTGATTACCTGACCGCGGTCGCCATCGAAAATATGGTCATCGGCATTCTGGCTGGCCGGTGCGGAGAGCGTGTGCTGATCGGTGCGGAATCAGACGGCTCCGGCGGTTTCGACGGCTCCGATTTGGCACGCTCGACCGCGAAAATCGCATCCCTTTACATGTCCAACGGACTCGGCGGTCAACTTGTGTATCGCGGCGACGAGCAGGAGGCGTTGCGCGAGGTCCGCCGCGACCGGCGGCTGCGTGCAACGGTGGAGAAGCATCTTCAGGAATTGCAGGCCCGCGCCGAAGCTTTCGTGCGCAAGAACCGCGAAGCCATCGCCGCGGTCGCCGCTGAGCTTGTTGCCAAGCGCTTTCTCAGCGGCGCCGCCGTCGAGGCCATCCTGGCCCAGTTCGATCCGAAGAAACCACGGCGGTCCAGGGTCGACCCCAAGCGCACCCGCCACTGATTATCCCGACCTAAAGCACCGCAACGGAGAACTCCTGAGAGGACAAGGTCGAATCATTGGATGGCTAGATGGCGAGCCTCGAATGAAAGAAATCCGCTAACAAGTACGAACGGAAAAGTGCGTAGCTTACTTCTAGGTCAGCCATATCTCGTCGCGACCTTCACGGACTACGTTCAGCGCGCGATGGAGAATGTGCTGGTTCATCGCACGCCTCGAAAGTTTCTGTGAGTTGGCCAACACGTCCGACACAGCGTGTGGTGGTTGAGGACGCCGGGGTGCCCTCGCCTTTGGCTGCCGCAGCCCCGGCTCCCTAGATCGGCCCACCGAGGCTGGAGCGCGGGCGCCTTAAGAGGTCACGGTGACTGCGGCCCAAGGCGGCCTTCAGCTATGCTGGTTGCCGGATCCGAACGACCCCAAATCGGACTGCCTCTTTCAGCCTTCCACCTTCTTCAGATGATGAAGTCCCTCATCCGCACGACGTTGCGCGAGGACGGGATCAACGAGGAAGATGGCTCCCAGGAGACCGGCGGCGGCGCCGAAGATCACATAGAAAACTGGAGCCACAGGCGATGAAGTTACTTTGATGAGCCAAGTGACGATGAATTGCGCGAAGCCGCCAAACAGCATCACCGCGATGTTGTAGCCTACGGACATGCCAGTTGACCGGATGCCAGAAGGAAACTGTTCCGCGACGGCCGTTGAAAAGGGTCCGAAGAACGCGCCAAGCAAACTGCACAGCACCACTTGCATCGAGATCAGATTAACAAGGCTCGGATTCGCGACCACCCAGGTGAACAGGGGATAGAGCAGCATCAAGTATATCGTGACGGAGCCGATCAAAATCGGCTTCCTCCCGATTCGGTCCGACAAGGCCCCGAAGAGCGGCACCAGCAGCGTGAGACACGCAACGCCAATCATTTGCGCCGTGAAGGCAGAGTCCAGCGGGAGACCCAGTTGTCTATTCGCGAACGTTGGCATGTAAACCAGTACAACGTAGAAGGACACCGTTGCACATATGGTCAGACACATGCTGACCAGAACAGCTCGACGCTGGTCGTTTAGCGCCGAGCCCAGGGAGCGCTTAACCTTTGCATCATGCTGTGCGTCAACGAAGTCCTTGCCTTCATCTAGATGGCGACGGATCCACATACCCACCGGGCCTATCAGCAGACCGAACAGGAAGGGTACGCGCCATCCCCACGCATCGAGAGCTTCGGGCGACAAGCCCTTTGTGATCAACGCGCCCACGACGGAGCCGCCAAGCACTGCAAGACCCTGACCGAACATCTGCCAGGAGCCATACAGACCTCTGCTGTCCGCAGGCGCGCTCTCGACCAAGAACGCCGTTGAGCTGGCGAATTCGCCGCCCGTCGCGAAGCCCTGTAACATTCTAGCCGCGACGATGATCACGGGGCCACCGATTCCGATCGCTGCATAAGTGGGCGCGAATGCGATCATCGCGATCGATACCGTCATCAGGCCGATAATGAGTTGCAAGGCGGCCTTACGTCCCCTCTTGTCGGCGTATGCTCCAATGAGCACTCCCCCGACCGGGCGCATAAAAAAGCTGACGCCGAATGTTGCGGTCGTCAGCAGTAGGGAGCTGTATTCGTTTGCGGCCGGAAAGAAGAGGCGGGATATGACGATGGTCAGGAAGCCGTAGACAATGAAGTCGTACCATTCCAGCGCGTTGCCAATTACGGCTGCCGCCACCTGACTAGCGCGAGGGGCGCCACTTGGCGTCCGTTGAAGGTTCTGCATAGTTCTCTCCTCCTGGATGAGGCCCGCTCTTTTCTGCGATGGAGCTTTTTCGGCCAGAAAATTCTAATGCCAGCGCCGGCGGTACTAGCTCAACGGAAGCGCCCGCTCCGCCAGGCGCGTTAAAAGCGCGCCCCCAATCGGGATGAGCTCGTCATTGAAGTCGAACTTTGGACTGTGCAGCCCGACATCCCCACCGCTGCCCAAATGAATGTAGGCGCCGGGGCGACGTTGGAGCATGTAGGCGAAGTCCTCGCCGCCAAGGCTGGGACGAGGCTGGGCGATAACCTTGTCTTCCCCCAACAGTTCGGCGGAAACCTCAGCGGCGAACCGCGCCTCCTCCGCAGAGTTGACGGTCATCGGCAAAACGCGGTCGTACTCGATCGTCGCGGTCGCGCCGAAACTGGCCGCAGTGCTACTGATGCTGTCCCGCAGGCGACGCTCAATCAGGTCTTGAACTTCCGGACGCAGCGAGCGGGCGGTGCCGACAAGCAGAACCTCTTCGGGAATGACGGCGAATCCTCGCTCGGTATCCCCGCCCTGCACGGCGCAGAGACTGATCGCCGCCGCATCGAGCGGATCGATATTGCGGCTCACGATGCTATGAGTGGCGACAATCACGTGACCGGCGACCAGCACCGGATCGATGGTTCGATGAGGAGCAACGCCGCCATGTCCGCCTTGACCGCGGATGCGGATGCGGATGCGGTCAGCCGCTGCCATTACCGGACCACTGGGGATGGACACCACACCCTGCGGCAGTCCGGGCCAATTGTGGAGCGCGAAGACTTTCGCGGCAGGAAAGCGCTCGAAGAGCCCATCCTCGACCATTGCCAGGCCGCCTCCGCACCCCTCCTCGCCCGGTTGAAAGATCAGGAAGACGGTGCCGTCGAACTCGCGTGTCCGCTGTAGGTGGCGCGCCGCCGCGAGCAGCATAGTGACGTGGCCGTCGTGTCCACACGCATGCATGCACCCTTCGAAGCGAGATCGGTACGGAAGCCCTGTCAACTCCAGTAGCGGCAACGCATCCATATCTGCGCGTAGGCCGACGGATCGTCCTCCACCATTGGAGCGCCCCTTGATCACCCCAACGACGCCAGTGCGTCCGACGCCCTTATGATGAGGAATTCCGAGCCTGGAGAGCTCGTCCACGATTACGCCGGCTGTTCGATGCTCTTCGAATCCTAGTTCAGGATGAGCGTGCAGATCACGTCGGATCGCGCGCAGTTCGTCCATATCCCCAAATGCGCGATCTGTATTCGGCATAAATCCTGCTGACGACGCCAGTCCGAAGGCCAAGGCCAAGGTGAATTCGAGAACGCATGAAGGCAAAGAACAGCGCCATCTCGCGACAATCCATTGCACGTTGACACTAGAGTGGGAAAATACCATTTTCCGATCCGACCCATAATTTTGGTGTATGGCGATGGAGCTGCGTCACTTGAGATACTTCGTGGCTGTCGCCCAGCATGGGGGCATCAGCCAGGCTGCGCGAGCACTTCGTATCGCGCAGCCTGCCCTCACCAAGCAGATTCAGGACCTGGAGAAGGATTTGGGGATCGTGCTGGTCGAAAGGCGGGCGCGCGGGATCGATCTAACCGTGGGAGGCCGGCAATTCCTCACCGATGCCATTCGAATTCTCGATGAGGCTGCTGCTGCCAAGGAGCGCGCCGTGCGAGCAAGCAACGGTCAGCTAGGTTCGCTGTCCATTGCCGTCACTGTCCAGCATGCTCTCTTGCCGACCTTCTCGCAGATCATGCGGTTATTTCGTGCGAGCGAGCCCGGCGTGTCGATATCTCTGCGGCAGACGCTGTCCGGCCCGCAGATCGAGGGCATCCGTTCGGGTGAACTCGATGCCGGCTTTCTTTTCTTCCCTCCAGCAGGCGATGAATCCCTCGCAAGCACTACAGTCCATCTGGAGCCTCTCTTGCTGGCCGTTCCCCGCGACTCCAAGCTGGCAAGTGAACCTCCCAAGCGGCTAAGCGAGCTAAACGACGCGGAATTTATCTGGTTTCCACGAAGCGCCACGCCCGATTATCATGACCGACTGATCTACTGCTTCCGCAAGGCCGGTTTCACGCCGCGCGTCACGCAGGAGGGCAAGGACAATAGCTTACTCTTAAGCCTCGTTGCGGCCGGATTGGGATGCACCATTTTGCCGGAAGTAGCACGTGTGAACGCACCTGACAGCGTGGTATTCCTGCAAGTCAGCGATCTTGATATCCAGCTTCCACTCGAGTTGGTCTGGCGCTCCGACAATAATTCTCCAGCGCTACAGCGGTTCGTGGAAGTCGCACGCTCCTGCGCCGTGTGTTGAGTCCCAAGCGCGTCGTTGACTGACTGCTACGAACAGCAACGTAAGCAACACACCAAAAAGTAAGCTTTGAAATCGGCTCACTGTCGGTCTTGCGTTTCTCTTCAGCTTGTCCTACCAGCGCGTTACATCCACATCACGCTGTGGGAGAGATCGAGGCGAGGCAACGTACTCGACTTCGGCGCCGACGGAGCAACCGCCCCGGAAACTCTCAGGCAAAAGGACCGCAGCGCGGGGATGATCTGGAGAGAGACGTCGAAAGGCGTCCACCGAAGGGGATATTCGCCCGATACACGACGCGGGCGGATTTGAGCTCTCAGGTACCGTGACAGATGGGGCGCTTTCCACCGGCTTCGCCGGTGAGGAGGCAACTCATCTGTATGGGAGCTGGAGAGACCATGTCACGACATATCGCTATCATCGGCGCCGGAATTACCGGTGTGACGACCGCTTATGCTCTTTTGGAGCGAGGCTACAACGTTACAGTCCTGGATCGACACCGCTATGCTGCCATGGAGACCTCATTCGCCAATGGCGGCCAGCTTTCCGCGAGCAACGCGGAGGTGTGGAACAATTGGACGACCGTCCTCAAGGGCTTGCGCTGGTTGTTTCGGCCCGATGCGCCGCTTCTTCTCAATCCCAAGCTAAGCTGGCATAAATATTCATGGCTTGCTGAGTTTCTCGGGAACATCAGACACTATCGTGCCAATACCGTGGAGACCGTACGGCTCGCCATCGACGCACGCAAATACTTGCTCGACGTCGCTCAGCGCGAGGGCATCGACTTCGATCTCGAACGTCGCGGCATTCTCCACATCTACCATAACAAGACGAGCTTCGACGCCGGTTCGGCGGTCAACAGGCTCCTGTGCGAAGGCGGCCTTGACCGTCATCCCGTGACGCCCGAGGAGATCCGAAACATCGAACCGGCCCTCACAAGAAGTTACTATGGTGGCTTCTTCACCCCGTCGGACGCGACTGGCGACATCCACAAGTTCTCACGCGGGCTCGCCGAAGCTTGCAAGCGGCGTGGTGCGTCCTTCATTGGCGACGCGCTCGTCGAGCGGATTGATGCCGAGCTAGACGGGATTCGCATTTCCTGGAGCGCCATTGAAAACCAAGGGTCCGCATCCTCGCATACTCTCGAAGCCGACGGCGTTGTCATCTGCGCCGGCGTCGCAAGCCGTCAATTCGCATCAATGCTTGGCGACAGGATCAACGTCTATCCGGTGAAGGGATATTCGATCACCGTGGGCCTCGACGACGACAAAAGCCAACAGGCCGCACCGACGGTAAGCCTATTGGATGAAGCTGCGAAAATCGTAACCAGCAGGCTCGGCAGCCAGCGCTTTCGTGTCGCCGGCACCGCTGAGTTTAATGGCTTGAACCGTGATATACGCGCCGACCGCATTCAGCCGCTTGTCGATTGGGTTCGTCACAATTTTCCAGCCGTTGCGACCTCCGGTGTCGTCCCCTGGGCTGGTCTGCGACCCATGATGCCGAACATGATGCCGGTCGTCCGACCCGGACGGAGACCGGGCGTTTTCTACAACACCGGGCATGGGCATCTTGGCTGGACACTTTCGGCAGCAACGGCTCAGATCGTGGCGGAAAATATCGAACGGGTCGGAGTGAGGCTCTGATTTAGCCAAAAGCTCAGGGCTGCGCTGTCTATGGGCGCGTTGCGGGACTATCGATAGCGGCTTAGCCCAAGGTCTTTGGTTTCGATCTCAGGCTTCCGACCCGAAACGAGGTCCGCCAGAACTCGCGCTGAACCGCAACTCATTGTCCAACCTAAAGTGCCATGCCTCGACCAACTCTTCGATGATGATGTAGGCAGGGCGTCCGCCGACCAACGCGACGCGCTTTAGCTCCCTGATATTTTCCCGCGACATGTAAACCAGCACTTGGCGGCGGTCCCCTCGCTCGACAGGCGCGGCCTCTGATTTCGTCGTCTTCCTCTGGCGGCTTAAAAATGCTTCAACCAACTCCTCGACGATGCTGGAAACCGGACGGCGCTCGTAGATCGCAAAGTCCTTCATCTCGTCGATATTTTGCGGCCTCATGTACACCGACGCGGCCGACGCGGGGCGCCGCAGGCTCCTCCTTTTGTTTTTTCCGCTTCTTCGGCTCAGCCCGATCCATGGTCGCTTTTTCCTGTCCTGGAGCCCCTTCTAACGCGGCCTGGGTGGACCGGGCAGAGTCGCTCAATGCATTCGATAGACCGCCTCAATATTGTTGCCGTCTGGATCGAGCACGAATGCGGCATAGTAGCCGTGTCCGTATTGCTTGCGCAGTCCCGGCCCCCCGTTGTCGATTCCGCATGCCTTCAGGGCGGCGGCGTAAAAGGCGTCGACCTCCGTTCGGCTTTTGGCACCGAAGGCGGTATGCTGTTTGACGGAATGCGGATGAAAGCGGTCGATCCAGAACACCGGATGCGCCGATGTATATCGTCGCCCAAATGGCCGCGCGCCAGGCGTTATCTCACATCGTATTTGGATTGCGCTTCCCTGACCTGCTCCCAATTTTCCTTCGCCCAATCAAACAGCCCTTGCGTCGGGCGCAGCAAGCTCTGTCCCAGGCGTGTGATCTCGTACTCGACGCGGGGCGGCACTTCGGGAAATAGCTCCCGGATAACCAGCCCGTCCCGTTCGAGATTCTTCAGGGTTGTAGACAGCATCCGCTGGGAGATCCCAGGAATCGCGCGCTCAAGTGCGGAAAATCGAGCTCGACCGCCGAGGAGATCGAGCGAGAGGACGAGGAAGATCGTCCACTTGTCGCCGATTTTCGTCAGCAGCTCCCGCACTGCCATCGGGTCGGAGCTTCTGCAGATCGCTGCGGGGTCTAGTTGGCCGGCTTTGCTCGGCTTTTTCATAACTTACCTCGGTGTTAGCTACTGATTTCAAAGTGCCTTCTTTTTTGAGACCAGCTTCCGCTATATGTGTAACTCTCATACAGTAAGCACCGCTGTGATGGCAAGGAGAGTCCAGAATGCCGAATCCGAAATACGCCGCCTATAAGTCCGCCGCCCCCTACTTCAATCTGGTTCGAAGGGCGCTGGGCGACGTCGTTGATGGCGAGCACTTCTTCGACATCGTCACTGACGACGTCGTCTACGAGGTTCTCTACGACATCTCCGGTTGGCCTCGCGTTATCCGAGGGCGCCCCGATCTGATGGCTCAGTTCAGGGGCTATTGCGACAATATCGAGCTTCAATCCGCCGACAAGCTGATTGCACACAAGACGGACGACGGTCGCGTCGTGGTCATCGAGTATGAAGTCCATGGGACCATCCTCGCGACCGACGTGAAGTACAACAATCGCTTCTGCTCGATCATCAAGATTGAAAACCAGAAAGTCGTTCACTGGAGAGACTACATGGACTCTCTCGCAGCCTGGAACGCATTGACGGCGCACGCTCGCTAAAACATCAGCATCCCGAAAATGAGAGACAATGACATGAAGCAAATCCTTATGCTCGAAGTAAGCCCGAGGGGGAAGGACTCGGCGAGCCGATCGGTCGCCGACACTCTCGCCGCACGGCTCACCGACCTCTATCCATCAGCAAAGCTCATACGCCGCGACCTGGCCGCCGAGCATCTGTCCCATCTAGACGGTGTCACGCTCCGGGCAATCTCGACACAGGACCCGGCCGAGGCGAAGAGGTTGAAGGAGGCGGCCCACCAGTCAGATGAACTGACCGACGAACTTCTGGAATCCGATCTTCTGGTGATCGCAACGCCGATGTGGAATTTCGGCATTCCTTCCGCCCTCAAAGCCTGGATCGACCTGGTTGTGCGGCCGGGCAAAACCTTCCAGTACGCTGGTGACGGAGTCGTCGGTCTGGCAAAGAACAAGAAAGCCATCCTGGTTCTGGCCTCGGGCGGCGTCTTCACGGAAGGCCCATGGCGCTCCTGGGATTTCGTTGAACCCTACCTCCGTCAAATCCTGGGTTTCATCGGCATCGTAGATGTGCAGACCGTTCGAGCCGAGGGGATGAACATCCCGCCGCTGGCTCCCAGCGCCGTGCCAAATGCGAACAAAGCTGTCGACGAGCTTGCTCTTTGAGAGTGCGTTGGCCGAACACGCCCGATTGTCATACAGCCGTCGAATGAGACGATCGTGATCTTCAGGGCGTTGAGTTAACTCATTCGGCCACGATACCGCATCTGGATCGGCAACCGAACATTCGGTGCGCGCCGAGTTGCAAAAGAAAAAGTATGCGGCGCGCATATTCGTATCCGCGCCGGCTTCATCTCTCGAGCCTGAGTGGTGGGAAGTCCGAGTGAATCGAAGTAATGAAACCTCTACAGCTATGACTGAAACCAGCTCGGCGTTATTGCCCACAAGACTGTTCTGCGATGCGGTCGTTAAATAACTGAATTTCTACATCGAGATTTTCGAGAGCACGTTGACGCCCCACGCCGTCCTGGCAGGTTGCCGCAGCTTGGCGGGCTGTCACTGCCTCGACGAATTGTTTGAAGTAGGCGCGGCAATTCTCTACGTTAGCCACATGGTCCGTACTGCTCTGCGACGCCCCCGCGAGTCGAAGGTGAGACGCGACGGCTGTGGACGTTTGATCACACTGCGACGCGCTGAGCGTAGCTGTCGCGCGCAGCAACAGGAGAGAAGGCACGACCACAATTACTATACGCATCGTGCGCATGCACTCTCTACGATACTCTGCTCGCAGACACGCTACTTCTTGGTGAGCGCGCATTATCCGAGAGAGCAACCAATAGCCTCGTTTACGGAACACGCTCTTAGGGTGTCCGGCCGGCTGATTTCTCCCGTCATTGACCTTCAGCGCCGAACCATTGAGATTGACACTTGCCGGATGTCGCCTTGGGAAACAATGGAGACCGATTGGTTCTGGCCAACCGTCGTCACCCTGATATTTGCTGAAAACCCAGCGCCCTCGACGGAAGCAGTTATACGGCCTCCGCCCACCCGACCTTCCAGGTTTCCGCTAATTCCGCGGCTCGACTCGCTCCATGTTCCGGATATCCGGCCGCCTTGGCTAACAAGGTCACTGCTGAGATCGAATTTATAGCTGTCGCTCGCACATCGCAGGCTTTGCTGCAGTCCCGTCTCTGAATTATCAACTCGGTAGGTCGCGCGGCACCGCAGCCGCTCGATCGATCCGTCCGAGAGGGCGATGGTGCCTGCGCCTGTCCAAGCTCCTGCGAGTGAGGACAATTCTGCCGATTGCGCTGAAGGCGGTGCGCACAACAAGCACAAGCCGAGAATGGAGATCGCCGCTACGATGCGGGAGGAAAGTGAGAAATTGGCGTCCATGGCAAAAGCTCCTGCACTACGCAGACTTGGTCGCGAGGCTATCTAATTTTGATATCTGACGACGCTCCGCGCTTCGACACATGACAGCGCTAGGAGCAATTTATCTTCCATGATTTGCTGGCTTTGTTTCGAATACGAACGGTAAATTATGCGAGGCAAAGAACCTTTTTCTGTGAGCGCCGCGGATAACCGAAGCGATTCCGGCGGTGCTGCACAGACCAGCGTGTACCGGAAACTTAAGCTCGGGCGTAGTGTTGGTGAAGTCCGGCAAGGATGGCGTGTGATTTGATGCTTCCGGTTCGCTGAATTTTTCGAGTGACTAGCGCATCCCTGTTCAAGGATCGATGCGTTCTGACGCAATTATAATAGTCGGCGTAGGATTTCAGGACCCGGCGCAAATGCATCACGCCGAAGACAATGATGTGATCCACACACTCACGCCGGATCAATCCGAACAGCCGTTCGGCAAAGCCATTCTGCCAAGGCGAGACCAGAGCGGTAGGCTTGTCGCGGATGCCCATGGTGCGCAATCTGCGCGTGACGACGCTGCCATAAACCCGGTCGCGATCACGGATGAGGTAGTGCGGAGCCTCATCCCAAGGAATGAGCACTTGTTAGAGTGAGCATCGTTAGCTCATCGTGGTTGCGGAGCCGTTCGCCACGGGTCAGCAGGAGAGGTTTCTGCAAAGGCTCCAGCAGCAGCATACAAGGAGAACGAAGACACCATCGGAATCAACGCACCTTCTCCAAATACTCATGGTGAATAGTTTGGATGCAGCGTCGTTCATCAAATTTGATCCGCCAACTGCTTGGGGATCCTCGCCCAACGATAAATCCATGGCGGTCACCATATTTGGGATGGCGCGTTCGCCCCCACGCGCTCATTCGGACGCGATCACCCAGCGCCAGCGAATGGGCCGAATCCATCAATGCGTTCGTTTCGGTACTCACGTCCCTGGATATTTTCGATTGTTTCCGCGCGCTGAATTTCATCGTTCGACATCCACCATTCGATGTTACCGTCTCTCCCTCTTGCTAAGCCGCCGCTCTGGTCTTTACTAAACCCTTACCTCGGAACCAGTCGAGCGCGCGGGCAATTGCTTTATCGATCGATACTTCTGGATAAAATCCGAGTTGTTGCCGCGCCTTCTCTCCGTTGATAAATTGGCCCGATGACATCACGGCGATTGCGCTGTCGCTCACTTGGGGCTCCGGACCACCTAGCTTGAATCGGAAAGTCTGCCATGCGGACACCAGCCTAGCCACGTTTAACGGTATGGCCTTGGGCATCGGTGCGCCAACAGCGACGGCTACTTTGCCCATCAACTCTTCCATAGTCATATTTTCGCCTGCCAGCAGATAACGCTCGCTGGCGCGCCCAGCCTCGCACACACGAACTAGCCCCCGTCCAGCGTCACCCGCGTAGATCACGTTGCGGCGGCCGTTGACGTAGCCCGGTAGCGATCTGTTCGCCAACTCGATAATGAGGCGGCCAGTCGTGTTTCCAGGATCGAATTCACCAAATGTCATGGTCGGGATGCCGATCGTTATCGGCAGTCCCTGCTGTGCCATGGCCAAGGCCTGCTCGTCCAAGGCCCATTTCACTTGCAGGTAGGGACTTTTTTTGTTGGGCTGTTCGCGATAGCGAAGCTCCTCGTTGCCTGGTCTGCCGTTCGAATCATGCGGTAACGCAATCGCCGCCCCGAGGTAGACGATCTTGCGCAGCGGCAGATCGGCGCACGCGTCGTAAAAATTCTGCATCTGCGCCTTAGCAATTTGGACTTCGTCGCGCCACGGTCGAGGGATGGTGGGATAGTATCCGGCGCAGTTGATCACCGCGTCGATACCGGTGAAGGCGTTGCGCAGGGCGCCGCGGTCATTCAGGTCGGCCTGTCTAGCTTCGCACTGAACGTCCCGAATTGATTCTAGCGAGCGAGGATTGCGATACACAACAATGACCTCGTGTCCTGCGCGAGACGTAGCGAGGGCCGTATGGTGCCCAAGCATTCCAGTGGCCCCTACGATGGCGATGCGCATTAGACGTCACCCCTGAATGAGACCTCTAAAAGGCCCGCCCCTCTCGCGTTTCGGCGGTCCGGTTGACGCCTCCTGACTTCCAGTATCCAGGCGATACCGCCGTAAAATATCGTCAACCCCCACAGCATCAGAAACTCGCCTCGTACGTCGGCGAGCGGAGCACCGAGTTGAGCGAGGCGCGTGAACCCATCAATCGCGGAGGTGCTTGGCACCAACAATGACGCCATATGGACAGCGGGTGGGATCACTTCGGTCGGCCACGCAAACCCAGCGAGGTAGAAAAACGGTAGTCCGATCGCTGCCAGGACAAGTTGAACCGACAGCGGGCTTTTAAAGACCGCCGCAACGACAAGGCCTAGTCCGCTGATGGAAAGGACAAACGGCACGGCGAAGATGAGAATCGGGATGACACCGCCGAGCCGCGGCAGCCCATAAAGATAGGGCAGTGCGATCAAATAAATTGGCAAGATGATCGCCTCGACCAGTAGGTAGGCCAGCATCTTTCCCACAATGGTCGCAAGAGGGCCTGGCGGCGGATCATCTGTCGTATTCTCGGACGGATCGGCCCCGGGCAACGTGCCGAGCAGTCCGACAGCTATAAGCAAAATCTGGTGCAGGATTAGGATGAAAGCACCCGGTAAGACATACGTTGCATAGCCCCCCTCAGGATTGAACAGCGGCACCGCTGTCAATTGCATGGGGTCGGGAGCGGCGCTGGCGAGAGCCGGATCGACGCCGATGCCGATCAGGCGGGCGGTTTCGATCTCCGCGCCCAGGGTTTGCGCCACCGCCGCGACGCCACCGGCAACGCGCTGATACAACAGGAAATAGCTGGCGTCCGCATAGAGCGCGATCGGCGACGCGCGGCCATGCAGCAAGTCGCGTTCGAAATTCTTCGGGATCGCCAGAATGCCGAAGATCTTTCGCGCAAAAACCTCGCGCTCTGCACTGACAATGTCGGGTAATACCATCGTCACAGCGATATCGGATGTCGCATCAACCCGGCGCGCCAGTTCGCGGCTGGCGGACGTACCGTCGCCGTCGACGATGGCAATCGGCACGTTGCGCAAGGCTTCATTGAGGTAAGGCTGCGGATAAAATACCGCATAGAACGCAGAGCCAACGACCAGCACGGAGAATACCGGCCGCAACGCGAAGATGCGCCGGAATTCATTTCTGAAGACTGTAAGTAAGTTTTTCACGGGAGCGCTTCCTTAAGCGTCGGCGGAGCGCCGGCGGCTTCACGAGCGGCATGCGCGCGCATAACCTCCAGCCGCAACGCGACAAGTCCCGCGAGACCGACGACAAAGGTGAGCAAAACGAGGATCGGTTTCCACGAAAGATCAAGCGGCGTGCCCCGGATGGTCTGATCAATCCGCGCCGTCAGATACCAGGTACCAGGCAGGATGGCGCCAAAGCCATAAGCGAACGCATTCATACCCAAACGAGGGAAGCCAATTCCCATGAAGCCAAAGGCAGGCGACGTCAGCAACGTGCCGATGCTGATGGCGCTCGCCGTCGGCTCGAGAAGCAGCGCAAGCAGAACTCCGAGGAATTGGCACGACAGAATAAAAAACAATCCAGCAATGTCGAGCAGCCAGCCCCGGCCGTGCAGAGGTAACTCAAGAATGCCGAACAACACAGAATCCGACAAATCGAGCACCATCAGAAACACGATGGTATAAGGAAGCACCTTGCCCGCTATCGCAGGCCACAGTCCGCCGCCAAGCCGGCGGAGAATTCGCAACCGGTGGCGTGTTTCGACGTCTATTCCGACCGAATAGGCCGACGCCGTCACCATAACGATTTGCAGCACACTCGGTAGAATCGCGGCAAGCAGAAAAAACACATAGTTCAGTGTTGGATTGAACAAAGCGTGGATCTGCACCGGAATTGGTGAAAGGTCGGCCTGCGCTTCATCGACCGGCTCACCTTGGGCGGTGCGCAGCGACAGGCGAATACCCGCAGCAGCGGTCGGCACCGCCGCGCTCACCCCGCGCAAGGTAAGATTGCCAATGGTAAGCGTCTGAGTATTGTAAAAGAATACGACTTCGGGCCGGCGACCGGCGAACACGTCCCGCTCGAGATTTCGGGGCAGCATCAAAAGCCCGTGGACCTTGCCGGAAAGAATCATCCCGCGTCCCTCCGCCAACTCGCCGACCCGCACTGAGACGGCGGTGTCCGGGGTCGCGTCGACCATCCGTATGATCGAGCGGGAAAGATCGGAACTGTCGAGATCGAGAACCGCAATCGGCAACCGTGTCGCAAGACCAGCGCTGAATATCAAGGTGAGCACTGCCATCAGGCCCATCGGCACGATGGTGATAAAAGCGAGCAGCAAGGGACGGCGGCGAAGCCAGTCGATTTCCCGCCAGAAAACCAGCGAGAAGCCAGGTCTAATGCGACTGCGGACCAACATATCAGCGCCCTCGATCAGCCCATGAGACGATTGCACTCATGCCCGGACGCAGGCCATCGACCGGCTGCAACGGCAAAGCACGGACCTCGAAGGTCCGCAGGTCGAAATCCCCGGTAGCGCGCGTCGCCCGCCAGGCGGCGTACTGCCCCTGCACATTGATTACGGTGACGCGAACCGGAACAATCTGGAAGTTCAAGGCAGGCACTTTGACGTCAAATTTGTCGCCGATCTTCAACCCTCCAAGCAAATCCTCTCGAAGATTGAAGGTGAACCAGAGGTTACCCATGTCAATCATCGAGAAAAGCGGCGCTCCTGCGCTGAAATTCTCGCCGAGCGCGGCGACCCGTGTCGTGACCTGGCCGGTGATCGGGGAACGAATGACAAATTCGGTCACGTCAACGTCACGTTGACTCAACGTAGCTTCTGCCTGCTTCACCTGCGCGGCCGCAAGCGCACGCTCCTCTTTGCTGGCACCCTCGATCGTAAGTTGCAGTGCCGCCTCCGCGGACTCGCGTCTGCGGATAGCCATCTGCAGGTTGCGGGTAGCATTATCAACGCTCGCCTGCGGCGTGTTGCCCGTGCGGGCTAACTGAGTCTGCCGATCGTAGGTTTCCTGATTGAGCGTCTCATCGGCCTTCGAAGATTCAAGGTCAGCCTTGCGCGACGCAACATTTTCAGGACGAATACTATTGATTTGATCCAGATTGGCCTTGGCAACCGCCAAGGCGGCCCACGCCGCAAGCCGCGCGGCCACCAACTGCGGACTGTCGAGTTCGGCCAGCACCGCTCCGCGCTCTACGCTGTCGCCGACGTCCGCCTTCAACGTGACGATCCGCGCAGCTACCCGTGGGCTGATATCGACCCGATCTGCCGAAACTTCTCCCTGGATCGTCAGCGGCGGCGGCCTCGTCGCAAGCCAAAGCATCGTGCCAAACGCGGCAATCACAACCACTCCGATCAACCACCGAATCGACCTCTTGCTCATCATAGCTCTCTGACTTTTTGCTGAAAAACCATTGTCGGATCTTGGTGCTCACCAGGCGCTCACCACGCGCCGTTATCGTGTTAGGTTGACTTTCGCGAGATCTACGAGCTCGTTGGCGCGACCATTCAAGACCGCCTTGATCATGAACAGTCCGAAGTGGTGAGCCTGCTCGAGCGTTGGCTTGGGTGGCATGACCAACTCCTGACGGGCGCTGACGACATCGATAAGAGCAGGGCCGTCATGCCCAAGCGCTTCCGTCAGCGCTGCCCGGAGGTTCTGCGGTTGCTCGACGCGAATACCCTTGATGCCCATTGCTTCCGCCATGGCCGCAAAGTTCGGGTTCTTGAGATCGCATCCGGTATCAAGGAAACCGTTCGCCTTCATTTCCATCTCGACGAAGCCGAGGGTGCCGTTGTTGAGCACCACGACCTTTATCGGTAGACCGTTCTGCGTCAGCGTTATGAAATCGCCCATCATCATACTGAAGCCGCCATCGCCTGAGAGGGAGATAACCTGCCGCTCCGGAAATGCAGCTTGGATACCGATCGCCTGCAACAAGGCATTGGCCATAGAACCGTGGTTGAATGATCCGAGCAGCCGCCGCTGTCCGTTCATCTTGAGGTATCGCGCTGCCCAGACCGTGGGCGTGCCGACGTCACAAGTGAAAACAGCGTCGTCGGTCGCGAGTTCGCTCACCAATCGCGTAACATATTGCGGATGAATGACCGTGCTGTTCGGACCGCTCTCGGCAAGCGCGTCAAGACTCTGGCGGGCCTTTTTGTAGTGCGCCACCGCTTTGTCGAGGTATCTGCTGTCGGTCTTCTCGACGAGATGCGGCTCAAGCGCCAGCAGCGTTTGCCGGACATCGCCCAGCAGGCCGAGGGTCAGTTGGCATCGATTGCCCAATGCTTCGGGCCGGATGTCGACCTGAACGATGCGTGCATGTTCCGGATAGAATTGCCGATAGGGAAAATCCGTCCCCAGCATCAGGAGCACATCGCACTGCTTCATGGCAGCGTAGCCGGACGAGAAGCCGATAAAACCCGTCATGCCGACGTCGTAGGGGTTGTCGTATTCGATGTGCTCCTTTCCCCGCAAAGCGTGAACGATCGGCGCCTTGAGCTTGCCGGCAAGCGCCAGCACCTCCGCGTGGGCGCCGGCACAGCCGGCTCCACATAGCATCGTCACGCGGCTGGCACCGTTGAGGATATCGGCGAGCCGCAGCAATTCGTCAGGATTGGGACGGAGGTCGGGTTGTTCCGGCGCGATCCAGGCCGGTAGCGACGCCTTCAGGGGTTTCAACGCGACGTCCCCCGGAATAACTACGATGGCCACGCCCTTCATCGCGATGGCGATGCGCATCGCGCGCTCCAGAATTTGGGGGACGAGGCTCGGGTTCGAGACCAGTTCGACGTAGTGGCTGCATTCCTTGAACAGTATCTCCGGATGGGTCGCCTGGAAATAATCGGTGCCGATCTCGGTGCTCGGGATGTGCGCCGCTATCGCGAGGACCGGCGCTCTGCTGCGGTGGCAGTCGAACAGGCCGTTGATCAGATGCAGATTTCCTGGTCCGCAGCTCCCGGCGCAGACAGTCAGTTCGCCGGTCAGTTGCGCCTCCGCGCCGGCTGCGAATGCCGCGGTCTCCTCGTGCCGGACATGCACCCATTCGATTTTGCCTCGCTCCCGCAATGCGTCGGTGAAGCCGTTGAGCGAGTCGCCGACGACGCCGTAGATGCGCTTTACGCCGACCTTCTCTAGCGTCGCAGCGATAAAATGTGCAGCCGTCTCGGTCATGATACGCTCCCAGTCGGATATTTGATTTGCTCTGCGCCAGGTGCGCGCTACGTCCTCGTCTTGCGCATAAAAACCATCAGAGGGCTGCCCGCTCATTCGAATACGAGCCTGCCAATCAGCCCTTCCATGGGGCCAGAAAGGCCTCGAGCGCCACGTTGACTTCTACCGGCCGCTCCTCGTGCGGGAGGTGTCCCGCCAAAGCAATCGGCGCCGTGGTGAGGTCCTCGGCGAGGCCGCTCCAGATCTCGGCCATGTCGACCATTTTCGCCGCCTCGAACTCGGCTCCCCACAAAGCGAGGGTCGGACAGCGAAGTTTGACGTCCTTGTCTTCTTCATCCTGAGCGATGTCCTCTCGCCAGGCCCGATAGTCCTCGAATGCGCCGCGCAGCCCGCCCGGTTGGGCATAGGCGTGGACATAGGCGGCGATGTCGGCGTCGCTGAGAGCTCCCGGGTCATAGGTCCAACTGGTCAGGATATAGCGCAGCCAGAGCTCTTCCCGACCTTGGATGAGCGCTTCGGGCAAATCCCGGACGCCCTGGAACAAGAAGAACCAACTCGCCTGCGCGACCTTGGCATTCATCATCCCAAAGAGTAGGCGCGTCGGAATGTTATCCAGCGCCGCAAAGCGGGCAACGACATCGGGATGATCCTTGGCAAGTCGCAGGCCGACCCGGGCTCCGCGATCGTGGGCGACGATTGCCGCGCGCTCGATGCCGAGCTCCGACATCAGTGCCCGAATGTCGTTCGCCATAGTGCGCTTGTCGTAGCCGGTGGGCGCTTTATCGGTCGCACCGTACCCACGGAGGTCCGGCACGATCAACCGGTAGCGCGTCTTCAGCGCCTCGATCTGATATCGCCAAGCATAGGAGGTTTCAGGAAAACCATGCAGGAGGACGACCGGCGGCCCCTCACCAGCCTCGGCATAGTGGAACTTGATGCCGTTTGCCACACATCGATGGTGTGTCGTCGATTCTGCTACCATACCCGTCGCTCCTCTTTCCTAAAACGATTCACTTTGTTCGAAACCGACCAGCAGAGATGAGCGGCGAACGGACGCGAGCGGATCGAGCCATCGTCTGCATCGACGAGACTTAGACTAGGACCAAATTGACGCCGCTGCGGAAACGACCATTCGATAGACCTCAAGTCTTTCTAGCCGACGCGAGCCGCTGATTTTCGTCCCGCGGACCTGTTCTCTGCCTGGGCACGAAGTTCGAGAAGTCCCAGCAGTACCTCGTCTCGCTCTGCCTCCAACTCATCAATGGAGCGAGATCCAACCTCCGCGTGGACACCGTCGGTGAGCATCTGTTGGACTTCGGGTGTCAATACGGGCGACCCGAGAACCTTCCACCACGCTGTCATCGGACCCGTGAACTGCTGGAAAAAATGCTCGATGCCCCCTTGGCCGCCGCCGAGGTGGTTAAGAAGGACTTGCCCCATGATGCCCCAACGCAGGCCCGGCCCCCAACTCAACGCAGCGTCTACGTCCGCGACGCTGACGACGCCTTCGGAAACAAGGTGGTACACCTCCCGCCCCAAAGCGGCCTGCAGACGGTTGGCGACATGGCCGGGTACTTCCTTGTGAAGGCGAACTGGCCGTTTCCCGATCGCCGTATAGAACTCCGTCGCGCGCTGAAGCGCGTCTTCCGAGGTCTTTGCGCCACCGACGATCTCGACTAGTGGGATCAAGTGGGGTGGATGGAAGGGATGTCCTATGACACAGCGCTCGGGATGTGACGTACAACCCGTTTGAATTTCGCTCATGGTAAGGCCCGACGAGCTCGATGCGATAATTACGTCTGGTTGCGACAGCTCGTCGAGTTGGCCATAGAGCTTCTTCTTGAAATCGATCCGCTCGGGCCCATTCTCCTGAATAAAGTCTGCGCCCTTTACCGCCGCCGAAAGGTCAGCCGTAAACGTCAGGTTCGATTGTGACGCACCAAGCGCGAACCCCAACCTTCTCAGAGCCGGCCAGGCCGCGTCGACGAAGCGCCTCAGCGAGGCCTCCGCATTGGGGGCTACATCCGTCGCCATAACCTGCAGGCCCTTCGCCAGAAACAGAGCCGTCCAGCTTGCGCCGACTACGCCCGTACCAATAACGGCGACACGGCTGATAGGCTTGTTGTTGGACATGATAAGCGCTCCTTTGATTTGATTTCGGATTTCAGAACTCAGAGTTCGGCGTATGCGATGCCGGTGAGATTTCCCTGCGCGTAGAGAAAGTTTCGTGACTGTGACCCGTCGAGCCTGGCGGAATAAATCGATCCCGCAAAATCGGTTACGAACATCCGGTTGCCTGGAACATCCAGAGCAATGCCAATCCCCTCCATCAGATGCGTCAGCACAATCTCCGGCATGTCCCCTGACTTAGGCTTCACATCGATCGGTGTGCGATTTACGGTATTGCCACGAGGAGGGTCTCCTCGATCGGTCCAATATAAGACGCGATTTCTTTCATCGAGCTCGAGATCAATCGGCTCCGGCAGACCGTCAAACAAAACTGCGATATCGGTGCGATTGGTCGCAGTTTCACCCCTTGGTATTTCGGTGTTTGTACTGGAGATGCGGCCTAGTCCGGCATTGTCCGGACCTTTTTGCGACCAGTAGATTTGTTCGCGCTGCGGGTCGATGGTGATTCCAACGCACCATTTCGTCTGGTCGTGGCGATCAGCGTCACCACGGCCAGTCTCAACGAGTGTCTCAATTTTCGAACCGTCGAGATTGGCACGCATAACCCGCATTCCCTCGCGATCACACCAATAAAGCTTGCCGTTTTTTTTATCGAGATGGATCTGCTTCGGCGTGAATGTGCCGCCTTCGGGAATGATGACCTTGCGATTTTTTCCGTCGATGTCGGCGCGCTCGACGGAACCGTCGTTCAGGCTGGGAACGCCCATGTTGGTCCAGTAAATATGACCCGCTTCAACGTCGACCACGATGCCATCGCAGTTTCTGCAATCGCTCACGATCGTCTTGCGATCGGAGCCGTCCGTGTTCATCGTATGAATACGGCCACCGCTCAGTTCGAGAACAAACAATCGGCCGACCGCAGCTTTGCCGCCAGAAGCACGTTCTGATTTGGTTGCCTGCAACTCAGTCATATTTTCTCCTCTTGCTTAATAACCAAGTTCTCTCCGAGAGAGCGCGCATTCGAGATCGTCACCCCGCGGGCATACGTCCCTGTGATTTTGGCACGGCGCCGGTCGCGTGCAAGCCGTCGATTTCGTCCATGCTGAATCCTAGTTGTTTGAGAACCTCTTCATTGTGTTCTCCAATTTCCGGAGCGCCCCTTGCAGCTACTTTAGTGACGCCATGCACCTGAATGGGACTACTGATCGTCGAGGTCAGCTTGCCGCCCGCGCCTTCGAGCGGAACGATGATGTCATTAAGCCGCAACTGCGGATCGTTGATGACTTCCTGGGTCCCGCGGACCGCGCCAAAAGTGACGTGGACGCCACTGAATACTTCGTACCAATGCGCCATAGGCTTCGCGCTGAAAATTTCGTCGAGAATTGCGGTCAGCTCCGGCATGTTCTGCATCAGCTTCGTCGGATCGGAAAACCGTGGATCCGTCAGGAGATCCACACGGCCAAGCGCTTTCGCCACCGCGCTCAACTTGTCTGATGTGACGATGAGAACGAACCAAGTCTCATCGGAGGCCCGATACACATTCATCGCTGCATTTGCGGGATTCTTTCGATCGTGCAGCCCGAAAAACTTTGCCTCGCACAGCGCGGCCTGGATCGAAACGCTTGCGGCCCAGACACCTTCAGCGAGGAGAGATGTCGTGACATACGATCCTTTACCAGTACGCTCGCGACGATACAGTGCCGTGACGATCGCTGAATACAAGCCGACGGCGGTCGCATTGTCACCGCTACCCGCCACAGGCCAGGTCGGGGGCGCCCCAAGGTCGCGCGTCATCGACAACAGACCGCTACGCGCCCAATACGACGTGATATCGAATCCTGGAAGATTGGCGTCCGGTCCTTTTTCCCCGAAACCAGTTAGGTCCGCGTAGATTAGCCGCGGGTTCCACCGCACCACATCGTCATATTCGAGGTTCAATCGCTTGCGCGCGGGGTGCGGTGTATTGACGATGAGCACGTCAGTCCATTTGACGAGCCGTTCGAGAACCTGCGGAGCGCTGGACGATTTCAGATCGAGCGCCATGCCGCGCTTGTTGCGATTAGCCAGGTGCCAAGGATAGGCATCATTCGTTTGCGGTTGCGGCGGGATCTTATGCGCCCTTCTCCAAAGGTCGCCCGCTGGCGGCTCGACCTTGATGACGTCGGCGCCAAAATCGGACAAAATCACGGCGGCACTCGGACCCGCGATGAAGCTCGCCAAGTCCACGACCTTCAAGCCAGTAAAGATATTGTCGTCAGCCATTCTTATCTCCTATGCTCGCTATACACGACGATCCGTCGCCGGGCGGCGCGTCGCGGTGAGACGTCTAGCGTCCGCGGAATTGCGGGATTCGTTTTTCAAGGAAGGCCGATGTGCCTTCCTGCTTGTCTTCCGTCGCGGCGCAGAGGCCGAAATAGGACGCTTCAAGCAGTAAGCCCTCGCTCTGGCTCATCTCCATTCCCTTGTTCGCTGCACCCAGCGCGAATTTGATGGCAAGCGGCGCGTTGGAAGCGATCTGCTTGAGAATTGTTTCGGCACGATTGATGAGATCGGCGGTCGGAACGACTTCGTTGACGAGTCCGATGCGATAGGCCTCCTGAGCGGTAATCATCTCGCCCGAGAGAATGAGTTGCAGGGCGCGACCCTTGCCGACTATCCGTGGCAGGCGTTGCGTTCCACCGCCTCCTGGAACAAGTCCCAGTTTGACTTCGGGCTGACCGAATTTTGCGTTCTC
>NZ_JBEKRB010000098.1:0-12721 GCF_049519115.1 Bradyrhizobium sp. | reverse complement strand
CGCCGGGAGACCGGCAAGGAGTAGATGGTGCAAGTCCATCACGATGAAGGAGTAGCGAACCGCATCGACCCCGAGTCATGCGCAGATACCCGTGAGGGTATTGGCGAAGCGTTGACAGGGGAACGCATAGGCCAGCCATTGAGCCGCGAAAGTACCCTCATCCTGGGAGCCGACGTCGTTCCGGTGACGGAAGGCAACACGGATGGGCGCGATAACGCGAGCGCCCAGACGGCCCGGCGTGGTCTTAGACACTGGCATGTGCGGACGCTCTTTGCTCGGGAACCGGGAGATCTCATGGTCGGCCAGCGCCGCATGCGTGCAGCACTGGTCCGTGTCGGGAAGGCGAGGAGCCGTAGCCGATGATGTACGATCATGAGAAGTCTGACCCCGCCATAGTGTGCGCTGGGCAGCGCATGAATCATGGGGGTTGAAGTCCCCTCGGCGCTCGGATGAGGGGCGCTGTATCCAAAAGCGGGGGTAATGCCTCGCTGGCCGGGAGAGCAAGAGGGTATGGAGAAGTCTAAACGGGCACGCAGGCGAAAGCCGGAAACAGCCAAGACGGACCTGGAGCCAGTTGCTCGGCGTATCTCGGAGGACAGGGTGTCCGGAGCGATCCGGAATCCGAAGGGTTTGAGGAGAAGTATCGGGCTGTAATCGAATGGGGGAGACCCCTGATGAACAGGTCGGCCAAAGATGGGATTAGGTCGAGCCCGCACTATGGGGGCGAAGGCATTACTCATTCACCCATCGTACCAAGGTGTTTGCTGGCGGCACGATACGGAAGATTCATGCGTGACCCCAGGAGACCTGTCGGTGTCCTGGTTTTAAACCAGGTAAGCGACCCTATAAGCGAGAGCGAAATGGGAAGTGATGCACCGCCAGGAGTCGGAGAACGTCACAGTACCTGAAGCGCGAGACGAACAACTCGCGTGACCGGCGACGGCGGATCGAGAGTGGTCCGGGGAAGGACGTTCGTGAATGGATCGAGCTTTGAGTGATCGAGGTAGATGAGAAAGGAGCGTGAAGATGGACAGTTCCCTTTGTGAAAAACCCGAACGTCACGTTCCAAGGAGACTATCCGATCATTTGACGTTCGAAGGTCAGAAGCAGAAGGTCCACTCTCTGGTGGACAAGGTATACTCACGCAAGAACTTGACGCTTGCGTGGGAGCGCGTTCGCGCCAACCAGGGCGCGGGCGGCACAGATGGGGTGACGATCGGAGAATTTGAGGCCGACCTGGATGCAAATCTGGAGCGGCTCCATCGCGAGCTCCGAGAGACGACCTATCGGCCGCAAGCGGTGCGACGACTGGAGATCCCGAAAAGAGGGGCTCCCGGCAAGACAAGACCTCTCGGCATACCTTCGGTCTACGACCGGGTCTGCCAGCAGGCGCTGGTCAATCGCCTGGAGCCGATCTTTGAGAAGGTCTTTGATCCGAGCAGCTTTGGGTATCGCAAGGGTCGCAAGACCGCCGATGCCCTGGCCAAAGTCTGGCGCGAAGTGGAGGCTGGAAACGAGTGGATCGTGGATGCGGACCTGAAAGACTACTTTGGGTCCGTGGATCACGAGAAACTCATGGCTCTCCTCGGAAAGCAAATCGCCGACAGCGGCGTGTTGAAGCTCATTCAACAGATGCTGAAGGCGGGCTACGAGGCAAAGGGTCAGCGATTCGAGACTCCACGAGGAACCCCGCAAGGAGGCGTCGTCTCGCCAATGCTGAGCAATATCCTGTTGACTCCCTTCGATAAGGAGATGAGGCACAAAGGATATCAGCTCACACGGTGGGCTGACGACTGGGTGGTGACCTGTCGCACTCGGGCCGAGGCTCAGTCGGCCTTGGCTCAAGCAACTAAGATTCTCGGAAAACTTGGCGTGACGCTCAACCGGGAGAAAACCCGGATCGTGCACATCGCTCAGGGCTTCGAGTTTCTAGGATTTAAGATCGGACGCGGCAAAGGCCGATTGAAGCTAAGCCGCGACCGCATCACATCCAAGTTGAACCGGCATAATCTCTACGCCATTCCTACGCAAAAGTCGTTGGACCGATTCAAGGATCAAATCCGGGCCCTGACGCAGAGGAGAACACCTCTGCGAATGGGCGAGTTGATTAAAACGATCAACCCGATCATCCGAGGATGGGGCAACTACTACTGCCGCTCCCAAGTTCGCAAGCGCTTCCACCAACTGGACGGTTGGATTGTTCGAAGGCTTTGGTCGCATCGCGCTAAGCGGTGGCGGAACAGCTGCTGGAAAAACTATCCCACCAAACGGCTTCTGGGTGAGTTCAAGCTGGTCAACCTTGTCTCGCTGATACCTTCTCTCCGGATCTCGCGAAGCCATTCATGAAAGCGGAATGCGGGAAAACTGCACGTTCCGTTTGAGCGGCGGACGGAGGCGAGCCCTTCAATGGGCGCCTCCTCCGACCCGACACCGTTGAGGCCGGGTAATTCCGGCGGAGGAAAGGACCCTGACTTCAGGTGTGCTTTTGAAGATGGTGAGGAAAGGGTAGATTGGCGATGAGCCTTGAAACGCCCGATAAGATCAGGAGCCTTCAGAGAAAGCTCTATTGCAAGGCGAAGGCGGAGCCCGCCTTCCGCTTCTATGTGCTCTACGACAAGATCTGCCGTGAAGACATTCTGAGTCATGCCTATAAGCTTGCCCGCACCAACGCGGGTGCGCCAGGAGTGGACGGAATAACTTTCGAGCAAATCGACGCGTCGGGACTGGAAGCTTGGTTGGCGGGCCTGCGCGATGAACTCGTCACGAAGACCTACCGGCCCGATCCGGTGCGGCGGGTGATGATCCCGAAGCCCGGCGGCGGCGAACGTCCACTCGGTATCCCAACAATCCGGGACCGGGTCGTCCAGGCTGCTGCGAAGATCGTGCTGGAGCCGATCTTCGAGGCGGATTTTGAGGACGGCGCCTATGGATATCGGCCGCGTCGCAGCGCGGTCGATGCAGTCAAGGAAGTGCACCGGCTTGTTTGCCGGGGCAACACGGACGTTGTTGACGCCGATTTGTCGAAATACTTCGACACGATCCCGCACTCGGACCTCCTCAAATCGGTGGCCCGACGCATCGTTGACCGGAATGTGTTGCGGCTGATCAAGTTGTGGCTGCAAGCACCAGTCGAGGAACGGGATAGCGACGGGAAACGGCACATGAGTGGCGGTAAGAGCAACAGGCGTGGCACGCCGCAGGGCGGTGTCGTCAGACCGACGCTGCCGATGCGGAAGCGGTTTGCGAGGCGGTGACGCGGCCGACAATGAGGTTCGTGCCAGTGAAGTCGCCCGAGCAGCAGGCGGCGCTGTCGATGCACCGGACGCGCGATCTGCTGGTCAAGCAGCGCACGCAGACGATCAACATGATCCGCGGTCTACTGGCCGAATTTGGCATCGACATCCCCAAGGGGTTGGAACGGGCGCTGCTGATGGCGCGACAGATCGTCGATGGTAAATCACCAGATGTGCCGATTGAAGCTGCCAAGATTGTCGGCACACTCTCGCAGCAGGCGCTCGACACACACGTTCGGCTTCGCGAGATCGATCGTGATCTGGCCGTTTGGCTACGAGGCAACGAGGTTGCACGTCGTCTTATGACCATCCCCGGCATCGGGCCGGTCGGCGCGACGGCACTTGCCGCATCCGTTACCGATCCGCATCAATTCCGCTCGGGGCGGCAGTTCGCTGCCTGGTTGGGACTGACGCCACTTCAGAAGTCGAGCGGTGGCAAAGAGCGGCTCGGGCATATCACCAAGATGGGCGACAAATACCTGCGCAAGCTGCTCATTGTAGGGATGACGTCGCTGGTACGCCGTGCAAAATACAATCCCGGTAAGATCGATCCACGCTTGGCGGATCTGCTGGCGCGAAAGCCCACTAGGGTAGCCACCGTCGCGATGGCGAACAAGACCGCGCGGGTCATCTGGGCGATCATGGCACGTGGCGAAACCTATCGTACGGGCCACCAGCCGGCACTGGCAGCATAAACGATATACAGGATTTAGCTGAATAGGAGAACAGCTTCACGGGGTTGCGAGCGCGATGCGATGTGATGGCAGACCGGTCAGACCGGGAACAGGGACAACCCAACCGATGTCGAAGGCGTCATAGCCTGATGAACAGAATGGGACCTTGTTCGCGGACTCCATCAGGGCCAGCAGTCTCAACTGACTGCATCAACAGGCCGGACAGAAGACTGCACCCGACCAATGCCACTGCGTCAATTTAGCTCTTGCAACGCGGGGGCCATCCACAGAAGACATCGTCGGCACGGATCGGCTTTAGCAAAGCTTGCCCGCTATCAACCCTTCTCATACGCAACAAGGCATTCAGCCAGTCCTTCCGCATTCGACAACGCAACAAGATGGCCACCGGGAATTTCTGCTACTTCCTTTCCGAGTCTGTAACGCGCGACGCGCCGTTGAAATTCGATTGGGAAGAAGCGGTCATCTTTTCCCGCAAGAACATGAATGGGAATGTCAGGCCAACGCTCGAACAGACAGGGCTCGCCGAAAATGGTCTCGGCTTCTTCGCGAGGCTGTTCCGGGCCAGTGCGCAGCACCTCCTGCGGCACGTCGTGCAGAAAGTACGTTCCCACGTCGAATTCCGGCGTATAGCCACGCGCCGCCGCTGCTTGTTGCCGCGCCTCTACTGCTCCTGTTGCGCCCCACCATGCGCCAGCGGTCTCGCCCGGCTCTGGGATCATCGCGTTGACAAACACCACCATCCTCACGTGCGCGCGAGCGCAAACGAGGGGTGCCGTGAAGCCCGCAAACGACTGAACGACCAGAATAACATCGGCTCGTTCCGCGATCGAGCGGACGACGATGTCAGCATACGCTGCAAGACCGGCGTGCCTGTCATCGCCAGGTAGGTCGATCGCCACCGGTTCGTGCCCTGACGCGCGAAGAAGCGGGACCACGCGGTGCCAATACCAAGCCATGCCGCCTGCCCCGGGAACAAGGATGAACGTTGCCATAACGAGTCCTCCTTTTCTTAGGACCGCTCGCAAACCGCACTTTTATGGGCTGCCTCCCTATAAGACGGCTTGGAATCAGCTGGACCGACGGCATCAGATTTTTTTGTGAGCGGTGGCACACTGATCCCCATTCAGTGGGATGTCGGGTTGGGATCAAAAACAAAAGTGGCTCAGCCTGAATGGCATGTCGATTCTGCTCTCAACAGATGGTGGACATGCGGCGACTGCATTGGCACGGCGGCTTCGTGCCAAATCCGGACCTGGCGGCCATAGAAGCAAGAGAGGAAAAGCCTGGTTATAGCAATGAGTTTTTTGATGAGCACTTAACGAAGCGGGTAGTAGTTGCCCCATCGCCAAATTCAATTGAGTTAGAATCAAGAATTTTCAGAGAATGGGACTGTTTTCTGGACCATGGAAACCATCTGCTGCGCTTGCTAGGCAACTCTGCAAACCGAAAGACATCATCGCTCATACCTCTTACGGATTTAATGGATTGTTCCGAGTGATAACCTGCTCGTGCCTCAATTCGTTTTCCGTCGGAAAAAATCAGAGTCGTTGGAAGAGACCCGTCCATAATGGAATCGATACCGAGTAGCTTTAGGGTAAAACAGGCGCCGCCTGCGGAGCCAGGCGTACGGCCATCCGCTGCAACCCACACTCCACTAACAGGATATTCTTGAGTCAAAACTGCGGACGCCGACAAGCAGCAAATTGCAATCGAAATACGCATTGCTCCAATATGAATCATGGCGACGTGCTCTTCAATCCGGCTGGCATTCTAGCGCGGGATTAGGCAGCATACACCTCGAAAATAGCAGAGAAACTGGCGCTCGCCGGTAAGGCGCCGATGTCCGAGTCGGGTCAAAAACGGAAGTCGTGGCCTAACTCCGGGACTTCTGCTTTGCCCTCGATATCGGACATGCAGCGACCATTGCGCCATGTCCGTCAAGTGCCAGGAAGGGACATCCCGACTTTAGGGCCATCCAGCGCTATCCCTGATCACACGGAAATGCTTCGATAATGCTTTGATGGGTCGTCGTCGGGTGCACACATCCGAGCCTAAAGCCGGCTTGCGCGAGTATCTGGGAAAATTGGTCTTGACTGCGCTCGACACCACCGGTGACCGTAAGCATTAGAAGATCCATGAGCTTGCCGTGATGCGGCGCATTCCCGTCGGGTAACACGGCCTCGACGATCAGCAGACGGCCTTCCGCCGGCATCGCCTCACGGCACTTGCGCAGGATCGCGACCGCATCGTCATCGGTCCAATCGTGCAAAACATGCGCCAGCACAAGGGCATCGTGCCCGGATGGAAGGTGGTCGAAGAAATCGCCGGCACAAAATGCACAGCGCGCTTCTAGTCCTGATGCCGCGATATAATCGCGAGCATGTTTTTCGGTATCCGGCAGGTCGAACAGGATTCCGGTCATATGCGGATGCGCTGTCAAAATTTCGGCAAGTAACGCGCCCTTGCCCCCACCAACATCGACTAAGCTACGAAAGCGCGAGAAATCGTAGGCCGCGACGACTGCGGGAGCGACGGCGCCGTGCATACCAACCATCGCATCATTGAAACGGGCGCTGTGAACGGGTTCGCCAGAGAGAAATCCGAATAAGTCCTTGCCGAACGCCGCCTCGACACCCGATTGCCCTGTTCGCAGAGCGTGAAGAAAATGATCCCACGCCTTCCATTGCCACGAACCAGCAATCGTCAGAATCGTCGCACGAGCGGCCCCGGGCGCGCCGTCACGCAGGGCATCGCCAAGCGCGGTGGTAGTAAACAGACCGGGTTGGATTTCGTCGACGATACCGCAGCTAGCGAGCGCGCGCATTAGCCGGGAAAGCGACCGCACATGCGTTCCTGTTTGACAAGCAATCTCCTGAACCTCGCGCGGGCCATTTGCCAGGAGATCCGCGATTCCAAGCTCCGCAGCTGCGTAGACCGCGCGCGCCGGCCAAATGGCTACGCCCATCTGGATCAGCTGGACGTGAGGCGGGATACCTGCGGGTGCGCGCATCTGCGCGTTTGGTACGTCGCTGCCGGTGTTGGAAGCCACAGTTGACGCCATTTACTTTACTTCGCAATTTCATGCGCTTTGGCGAAAGGTTCGATCAGATCGCCCGATCTCAGTTCGGGCGGGTAGAGGATTACTTGCTTGCCCGGTTGCCTGAACTGCGCAATGTCGTTGCCACTGATGTGCTGATATTGGATCGTCAGTATCCGGGTTTTCTCCCACTCGCCGAGCGCTCCGAACTTTACGTCCCCGACGATGGTGTTGAAGCGCGCCTGATGCAGATGCGCCGCGATTTTCTCCTGGTCAAGGCCGCCGGTGGCGGTCACGGCCGCCCCCAGAAGCTGCATTGCCGCATACGCAAACGGTGCCAGGAAATAGCCGAGCGCGTCGACTCCGGCGCTGGGTGCGCGCTCCTGATAGCGTTGCAGAAAGTCATCGACGCCCGGAAATTTCATTGTCGGTTCGGGGACGTAGTTATCGTTGGTGACGATGCCGTTGAGTGCCGGACCGAATTTCGCTTTCACCGCCGCGAAGGAGAGCCCGATCATGGCGCCCCCGAACAGTTTCGGCCGGTATTCCAACTCATTCACGCTGCGAACGATGCCCGTCGAATCGGCCGGATAGGACGCCACGAAGACGATGTCAGGATTTGTCGCCTGGATGGAGCGAACGAGCGAGGTAAAATCCGCGGTGGTCGGCGGGTAGCTCTGGTCGTAGACGATTTTCAACCCGGCCTGATCGATATTTACGCGAGCGCCAGCCAGGACGTTCTGGGAAAACTCGGCGTCGGCGCCGACGATCGCGACCGTCCTGGGTTTTGGATCCATCCGCATGGCGACGTCGAAATATCCGGTCGAAAGGCTGCGCTTCGATTCCGGGCCGTTCGGGAGAATCTGGAAGTAGCGATCATATTTCCAGGCGTCGTTCACACCGGTGCCAAACAGCGCCATGTAGACGCGCTTTCTGTCCATCACGATCGGCATCGCCGGTCCGATCTGATTGGTGGCGAACGGCGAGGCAAGCAGATCGACTTTGTCGACGTCGATGAGCTTGGCGTAGAGGCCCGGTACGTTGGCGGGATTGCTCTGGTCGTCATAATAGACCAGCTGCACCGGGCGCCCGATCAGGCCGCCCTTTGCATTGATCTCATCCCGCCAGATCTCCATGGCGAGCAAGCACTGCTTTCCGCCAGGCGCCAGCGGTCCCGTAAGCGACATTCCGAAACCGATCCGGATCGGGTCGGCCGCGACCGCGCGGGAGGCGCCCATCGATATCCCAACGGCCATGGAGGTGGCCGAGGTGAGCAACCTGCGGCGGCTAAGCGGCTTTTTGAGTATCGGCATGGTTTTTGCCCCTCGATTGGAAGAAATGTGCTCGCGCGGTGTATTGGCTTTGCGTAGATCGTCTCCGGTTTGGCCACAATCGCATAGCCGGCGACGGGGCGCTTTTGGAAAGGTTCAGCGAAGTCTTGGGATTTCATTGTTAGCTGCCGGATTCTTCGGGATCGCCGCCGGGATTTGTGGTGGGATGAGCCAGGCGGACAAGTTGCAGGTCACCATGGGGACGCATGCTCTATCATTTCGATCGCTTTTCGCTTGATCCCGACCGTCGCGAGCTGCGCCGCGATCGGACTGCGATATCTGTCGAGCCCAAGGTATTTGACCTGATAAACTACCTGCTCGATCGCCGCGATCGAGTGGTCAGCAAGGACGACCTGATAAGCGCAGTCTGGCATGGGCGGATCGTGTCGGAATCGGCGCTCGCGACCTGCATCAATGCGGCGCGCGCTGCCCTTGGCGACAGCGGCGACGAACAACGTCTCATCAAGACCTTTCCGCGCAAGGGCATCCGCTTCATCGGTACCGTTCTTCAGGGACCGATAGAGTCTGCGGCGCCGGCACAGCTGCCGGTCGGGCTGGCGCTGCCAGATCGGCCCTCGATCGCGGTGCTTGCGTTCCAGAACATGAGCAGTGAACCGGAGCAGGAGTATTTCGCCGACGGGATTGTCACCGATATCATCGCGGGGCTAGCGCGTATCAAATGGCTCTTTGTCATCTCGCGAAATTCGAGCTTCGTCTACAAACATCGTCCGACGGACGTAAAACAAATCGGCCGCGAACTCGGAGTTCGCTACGTCCTCGAAGGCAGCATCCGCAAGGCGGGATCGCGGGTGCGTATCGACGCACAATTGATCGACGCGGAAAACGGCGTGCATATCTGGGCCGAACGCTACGATCGGCAAATCGACGATATCTTCGCGTTGCAAGATGACATCTCCGACAAGGTCGTCGGAGCTATCGAACCTAATCTGCGTAATGCGGAGATTAATCGTGCACGGCGCCGCCGTCCGGACAGTCTGGAGGCATACGATCTCGTACTGCGTGCGCGGCCTTTTTCTCACAGCCATCTCGCCGACGATGCGGCGATAGCGATACCGCTTCTGAACAAGGCGCTTGAAATAGAGCCGGACTATGCGGCCGCGCATGCACCGCTCGCGCTGTGCTATCATAGCCGCTTCAGCCGAGCCGGCTTGAAGGAGGCAGATCGCAACGCCGCGGTCCATCACGCCCACGCCGCCATTGCCTCTGGACCGGACGACGCGGCGGCGCTCGGTATCGCGGGGTTCGTGATTGCGCTCGACGCGCATGACCGCGCGACCGCGCTGAAAGCCTTCGACAGGGCGATTGGGCTCAGCAGTTCGAATTACTTTGCACTCTGCTCCAGCGCACTCGCATTATCTTGGATGGGAACGACTGAAACGGCGATAGATCGCGCGACGCGCGCGTTGCGCCTTAGTCCCTTCGATCCGCTGAACTACCTGTCCTATAATGCGCTTGCGATTTCCTATCTACACACGGGGCAGTTAGCCGAAGCCCACGAAGTTGCGACACGCTCCGTTGAGCTCAATCCACGCTTTAGTGTTTCGCGCGCATTCCTGGTGGCCGCACTTTCACGGCTTGACCGGATTGAGGAAGCAACGGACGAAACGCGCCGCCTGCTGGATCTGGATTCCGCATTCTCGATCCGGCGTTTTTCCGTGACCGTCGATATCGAGCCGGCCGTTTTTCTGCCGATCGCCGAAGCGTGGCAGCGGGCCGGCGTTCCAGCGCATTGAGAGCGAGTCCCTCGGTACATTTGTTAAAGACCGTGTCGAGACTTTCGATAGTTGTAACCTCTCAGGAGATCATGATCCTCACCACGGCGTTTACCCTCGTCAGCTGAGGGCTCGTCTAGGTCCGTTCCGGGTCAGAAGCGTCGTTTTGAGCGCGCGCCCGTCACTTCCGGTCTGCCCCGATAAGCGAGCAATTTATGAGGCGGTCGAGACGTCTCAGGATGGGTGCCAGAATGCGGCATGTCGTGGTAAGGTGGAGGCCCGTGAGAGGGCAATCGCATGCGACTGATTGAGCTTGATGCTAAGGGATGGAAATCCCAACTGGATTTTCTTCAATCGCTCACTCGCGCACTTGGCTCCTGTGAGGGACACGGAATGAGCCCGGACGCCTTCGTGGACTCAATGATTTGGGGCGGCATGAACAGCGTTGAACCCCCTTACACAGTCCAAATCAGCAATTTGAATGCTGCACCGAAGGAAGTGGCCGACTATGTATCCCTAGTGATTTCGGCAATCAGAGAGGGGCGGCATGATCGTTTTCGGAGGCACGGCGAGGATATTGAAGTCTGTATCCTAGAATTGCGCAGCCACTAACAGATCGGACGTTGCCAACCCTTCCCCGACAATACAGCGGTCACCCGCTCCGCGTCATCTGACGGTGCACGCAGCCCGGTAATCGCGTGATCCTCGCCGACGACTAAGGTGCGAGTCCAGAATCCGAGGTCGAAAGCCACCAACCGTCGCCAGCGAACCAGCATGTGTCATCTTTAGCATCGTCAATTCGGAAGGATCGGACGCTCTCTTTCCCGCCGTGTGCGAACGCCGCATTCAATCTTGCGGCACTTTCCGCACTTTGACCTCCGACGAGCGACACGAAGGCGGCTGCAGAGATAAACCGCGCAGGCCAGGTCGCGCCGCCGTATTCTGGTTTCCGGATCAACAGCATCCCGCCAACCATGCCCTCCGCATGCAACGGAAACAGCAACCGCCCTCGGCTCTTCATAGCGTCGAGCCAGCCCCAGCTCGGCTGCGTCGTTCCAGCGTTGACATATATGGCATCCGCCTTCGGGAGGTCGTCAGCTATGCCGGTGCGGCCATACACCGCCACCCATGGCATGTGAGCCAAGTTCTGCTCGGCACGTGCGCTAAGGGCTTGATCAATTTCATAGGCATGGACGTACCCGGTCTGGCCGACCAAGTGTGCCAGCACGGTCGTATAGTAGCCTGTACCGGCGCCTATCTGGACAACGGTTTCGCCTTGGCAGAGAGCCAGCGCATCGAGCCAGTGTGCATGCCAACTCGGTTGACCGATGTTGATGCCCCGCGCTGGGTTTATAGCCACGAGCGTATCCTGGTAGATAAAGGCCGGATCGTCAGTTGGTGTCCTGATGTAGCCGACTCCAGGAATATTAATAGACCAGGGCCCTGGGCCGGCAAAACGCTCGCGCTCGACGGCAGCGAACGCTTGTTCAATCCGTGGATCGCGCGCTCTTCCCTCGGCTGCCACATAGCGGGCAAAGAACGTTCTGAGCGCAACTGATCGGCCAGGCTCTTCCATATTCCGGCTCCGGGTGTAGGCGGCAAAAGTCGCCGATGACATCCTCACTTGGTTGCCTTCTGTACCACACTATCGACGTAGGCGGATTTGGCATCGGTATAAGCCTCACGATCTGTCTGATGTTCGATGGCAAGTCGTCTTTTGAGCCGCTCGTAAATCTCAGCTTCCTCCGGGTGAGCGCGCAGATAGTCCCTGAAGGCCAACCGCTGCCACATTTCTCCATGTAGCTCCGTGACATGCACATGATGAGAGCGCTTTGAACCAAAGGGCGGCATGCCCTTAACGAAGAACATTCGATCCTTTTTCGGATTGTCGGCCCAATAGACATAATCAAGGTTTCGAAGGGCTTCGACAAAGGTGACCTGCGCGGCAGCCAATGATCGGACCGCGATCAGGACATCTATGATGGGCTTTGCACTCAGGCCAGGAACCGCAGTACTTCCGAAATGCTCGAGTCCTACGACCAGCGATGGATCGAGGGCCGCTCGTAACCGCTCGGCCTCTTCCTCGAACAAGAGCGGCCATCGGGGATCGTAATCGACGATCTCGACTGCATCCATTTCCTCGGCTCCACAACTCAGCCCGCTAAGACGCCATCATTAGGCGCTGCCGCTAAAGGGGCAGCTGTGCCTATCGCACAGCGCGGAAGTTTTCCTTTACGAAAGCGATCTGCGCCAGCACTGCTCGGGTGATGTCCATGCCGGTCTTAGTATCGTGGACGAGAAAGCTCTTGCCTCGCTTCTTCATTGCCGCCAGGTCATCTAGCGTCACAAAAGTGCCGGTGCCGATATTAAAAAGACGGCGGTTTGGGTATTTCTCGATGAGGACAGGGCGGTCAGAATGTGTCATCGGGTCACTCCGAAAACTCGACGGTTTTCCCCTCAGGAACCATTTAACGCACGGAAGGTGGGCATTCAACGCCGCATGCCCGCGATGGGTCAAACGCTGCAGGTCGTTTGCCGCTAGGCCTGAGGCGAAGTCCGCTTTCGCCAGAAAACCGACCTAATTCCAATGCCTGATCCGGTGGCACATGCTTCTCGCCCTCTGTAACCGAGC
>NZ_JBEKRB010000097.1:0-13205 GCF_049519115.1 Bradyrhizobium sp. | reverse complement strand
GGATCTTACTTCGGTACAGGCCCGAACCAGATGAGCAATTCGTTCATCGGTCTGCGTGGGAAGCAGGAAATCGCAGACAATCTCTATGCCGTGTTTAACTTGCAGACCCTGTTCAACGTGAATAGCGGCCAGAACGCCAACGGCATCGAATCCGTCGCTCAGAACAATGGTTTGAATGCGAATATCCTGTCGCAGAGCTCGCTGGCCGACTCGTCGAAGGGTGGCCAGATGTTCAACCAAGCCGCCTACTTCGGTGTCAGTTCGCCGATCTACGGTACATTCACCATGGGCCGCCAGAGCGCTCTGAGCTCCGACCTCCTCAGCAACTATGACCCGCTGGCCGGTTCAAACGCCTGGTCGCTGCTGACCTTCCAGGGGGCGAACGGCGGTGGCGGCGACACCGAGGATCGCGTTTTCGACAATTCCTACGAATATCGGGTGAGCGTCGGTCCGGTTCGTGTGGCGGTTGAAGCGCAGCTCCGCAACGGTGGCAACAGCTCGACCGGCAACGCCTTCCAGGGCGATATCGGTTTCGACTACATGGGCTTCTCACTCGATTTCCTCGGCGGCAAGATCGATGACGCCGTTTCGGCCGGAATTTTGTCGCAGGCCCAACTGGCAGCGGCCTCTGCGACGGCAACTGCGGTAAGTGCCGGCAACGGTCTAATCGCGGCGACCGTCTCCGACAACACCGTTTTCAGCGTCGGAGCAAGGTACGTCATCGGCCCGTGGAAGTTCTGGGGTGGCTACGAGCACATCGACTTCGCCAATCCGAACAATCCGCTCAATCCCGGCGCGTTCGTGACCGGCGGATTTATCGCCGGGGCCGTGAACAATACAAACTTCACCAACGACAAGATTCTGCAGACGGCCTGGGTCGGCGCTCGCTACTCGTTCTTGCCGAGCCTCGACATCACCGGCGCCTATTACCATGAGTGGCAGAACAGCTTCGGGACGGGCGCAGTTGCGGGCTGTACCGATGCAAGGTCCTCGCAGTGCTCGGGCACCCTCGACGCTGTCTCGTTGGTCGTCGATTGGCGCTTCGCCAAGCACATCGACATGTACGCCGGCGTGATGTGGTCGCAGGTGCAGAACGGTCTCGCCAACGGTTTCCTCCAGGCGAATGGCACTGCGACCGGCGGCATCAACGCAGCGGGCAGCAACAAGGCTTCCTCTTACGACCCCGGTATCGGTCTCCGCTACCAGTTCTGATCTAGAGAGCAAAACACGATGGGACAGAGACATCCGATAGGCGCGTTTCCCCCACGCAAAGTCGCGGTGTTTCTGTCCTCATCGTCAGTCACGGCCTGCGGATTAAAATATGCCCGAGAGATAGTGATGTTTGAGACCATGAGTCGAGACTGAGCGGAGAAATCAGGTGCGAAATAGAATGATAACAACATATGTTGATGGTCATTTCAGTATGATCGAAATCATATGTCGAGAGTTGTTGGTATGATGCTGGTCATATTTAGCATTCTTGCTGACATGATCGTGACATATGCTGCTTCCACATTTTTGTGGCGAGGCTGCCACAGCATTTCTTCTTCCCTCGAGGCACAAGGCTGGACAAGGAGTTTTCGTTCGAAGCTCCGTAACCAGGCGGCGATGGTTGGTGCCGCGCCTATTTTGGGGGACTTACGTGAAAAAGACTTTCATCTCAGCAGCGGCCATTTTGGCTTTCGCCTCGACGGCTCACGCCGACGAGCTTTCGGATATCCAGGCGCAGGCCAAGCAATTGCGTGAACAGATGACCAAGCGCATCGCCGATCTAGAAAAGCGGCAGAAGGCGCTTGAAGCGCAGAAGCCGGCTATTGCGACCATCAATCCGGTGGACGCGATGGCTGCCGACCTGCCCTACAAGGCGGCGGTCAAGGCCAAGCCGCCGGAAAACGACGACATCTGCATCAAGGGCATTTGCGTCTACGGCGACTTCGACATGGGCGCGACCTTTATCCAGCATAGCGCGCCGTTCTCCCCGACAGCTGGCGGTCCGCTCGATACGCTGGTCTCGAAGAATGGCGGCCAGGGTGCCTATTTCGGCGTCGGCGCCAACCAACTCAGCACCTCGTTCATCGGCTTGAGAGGCAAGCAGGAGATCGCGGACAACCTCTATGCCGTGTTCAACCTGCAGACCCTGTTCAATCCAGCGAGTGGCGTGAATGCCAACGGCCCCGGCTCGATCGCCCAGAACAACGGCTTGAATATCGGCTTGCAGAATTCGTTCGGCGACTCGTCGAAAGGCGGCCAGTTGTTCAACAACGCGGCCTACTTCGGTATCAGTTCGCCGACTTACGGGACGTTCACCATGGGTCGTCAGTCCGCGCTGACCTCGGACCTCATCGTAAACTACGATCCGCTCTCCGGTTCTAACTCTTGGTCGGTGATCACCTTCCAGGGCGCGAACGGCGGTGGCGGCGACACCCAGAACCGCATCTACGACAACTCCTACGAATACCGGGTGAGTGTCGGACCGGTGCGGTTGGCTGGCGAAATCCAAGCAAGGAACGGCGGCAATGCCGCTCCTGGCAACGCCTTCGAAGGCGACATCGGTATCGACTACATGGGCTTCTCGTTCGACTTCACCGGCGGCAAAATCTATGACGCTGTCGCTGCTGCGCCTCTAGCTGCGGGTATTGGGTCGATAACGACGGTTGCCATCGGTAACGGTCAGGTCGCGGCCACGATCTCCGACAATACTGTGTTCCAGGTCGGTGCCCGGTACACGATCGGACCATGGAAGCTGTTCGGCGGCTATGAGCACGTCGACTTTGCCAACCCGAACAATCCGCTGAACCCGGGCGCTTTCGGGGAGGGCGGCATTATCCTTGCTGTCCCCAACAACAACGCCTTTGTCACCGACAAGATCCTTCAGACCGCCTGGTTCGGTGTTCGCTACGCGATCACGCCGGCTCTCGACATCACCGGTGCGTATTACCACGAGTGGCAGAACAGTTTTAACAACGGCAATAACTCTAACCCAAATGCCAACTGCACTACTGCTGCAGTCTCCGCGGGTTGCTCCGGCACTCTGGATGCAGTCTCGGTCGTGGTTGATTGGCGCTTCGCCAAGCACGTCGATCTGTACGCCGGCATAATGTACTCGCAGGTCCAAGGCGGCCTCGCCAACGGCTTCATCGGTACCACGGTTACCAACACCGGTGCTCCCCTTGGCGCTGCAAGCACTAACAAGTCGTCCAACTACGATCCCGGCATCGGTCTCCGCTACCAGTTCTAATACAGAGGGCACAACATGATGGGACAGAGACATCCGATATCCGCGCTTGGAATGCGGAATCGCGATGTCTCTGTCCCATTATTCATCGACTCGGTTCCGCTTCATGAAAAGAGCATGACGGACCAATCACGAAGATTCACGGAATCGCGAGCGCATCGTGAATACGATTCACAAGGACGAGAGTCATGAGTTACTCGAAAACACATGACAGTCATCATATTCTGATCCAGTCTCACATGCTCGTCATTGTGGTCGGCTTGCGATATCGCTGTGGCGAGCAGGACACAGCATTTCTTCTTTCCCTCATGCACAAAGCTGCCCAAGGAGTTTTCGTTCGAAGCTCCGTGGATCAAGCAGTTCGCGGCGAATGGTTGGAGCCGCGCCTAATTTGGGGGATTTACGTGAAGAGGACTTTCATCTCAGCAGCAGCCATCCTGGCCTTCGCTGCATCGGCTCACGCCGATGACCTTTCGGACATCCAGGCGCAAACCAAGCAGCTCACCAAGCGTCTCGCCGATCTTGAAAAGAAGCAGAAGACGCTTGAGGCCGAGAAAGCAGCCGTGCCGACCATCAATCCGGTCGACGCGATGGCTGCCGACCTGCCCTACAAGGCAGCGGTCAAGGCCAGGCCGCCGGAAAACGACGACATCTGCATCAAGGGCATTTGCGTTTACGGCAACTTCGATATGGGCGTTACGTACCAGAACCATGGTGCGCCGCTCAGCGCGCTCGCCGGAGCTCCGCTCGATTATCTGGTTTCTAAGAATTCGGCCGGTTCTTACTTCGGTGTCGGCGCCAACCAGATGAGCAATTCGTTCATCGGCCTGCGTGGCAAGCAGGAGATCGCGGATAACCTCTACGCCGTGTTCAACTTGCAGACCCTGTTCAACGTCGAGAACGGTACCAATGCCAACGGCCCCGGCTCGGTCGCCCAGAACAACGGCCTGACCACCAACCTTCTGGCGCAGAACTCCTTCGGTGACTCCTCGAAGGCCGGCCAGATGTTCAACAACGCCGCCTACTTCGGTGTCAGTTCGCCGACTTACGGCACGCTGACCATCGGCCGTCAGTCCGCGCTGACTTCTGACCTCATCGTCAACTACGACGCGCTGTCGGGTTCGAACGCCTTCTCGCTCATCACCTTCCAGGGCGCCAACGGCGGCGGCGGCGACACCGAAAACCGCATCCTCGACAACTCGTTCGAGTATCGCGTGAATGTTGGTCCGGTGCGTTTGGCTGGTGAAATCCAGGCCCGCAACGGCGGCAACAGCGCGCCCGGCAACGCCTTCGAAGGCGATATCGGGGTCGACTACATGGGCTTCTCGATCGATTTCGTCGGCGGCAAGATCTATGACGCCGTGTCCGCAGCCGTGTTGTCGCCCGCTCAGCTGGCGGCATCCGTTACCACGCTCAGCGCCGGCAACGGCGTTATCGGAGCGACCGTCTCCGACAACACCGTGTTTTCGGTCGGCGCCAAGTACATCATCGGACCGTGGAAACTGTTCGGTGGCTACGAGCACATCGACTTCGCCAACCCGAACAATCCGCTGAACCCCGGCGCGTTCACCACCGGCGGGTTCATCCTTGGTGCCGCTGGTGCGATCAACAACACCAACTTCACCAACGACAAGATCCTGCAGACCGCATGGATCGGCGTGAAGTATTCGATCACGCCGGCTCTCGACATCACCGGTGCGTATTACCACGAGTGGCAGAACAGCTTCGCGACCGGCGTGAATGCCGGTTGTACCGACGCGCGCGCCACGCAGTGCTCCGGCTCGATCGACGCCGTATCGCTGGTCGTCGATTGGCGCTTCGCCCGGCACATGGACATGTACGCCGGCGTGATGTGGTCGCAGGCGCAGAACGGTCTGGCGAGTGGCTTCCTGCTGGCAAACGGCACCGCCGCCGGCACGACTCTGCCCGCGGGTCAAGGCTCCAACAAAGCCTCTTCGTACGATCCCGGCATCGGCCTTCGTTACCAGTTCTGATGGAGGCGTAACGACAACAACGGGCAGAGACATTCGAGTGCGATCGGAGTTCCGGTGCCTCTGCCCCTCTAACCCAGCCGCTGATTCCTGAGTGTGAGGATCCTGCGGCCTGGTTTGAGAGCGGAATAACGGGCGGGCCCCAAGAATCGGAGCTCGCCACCCCTGCCTAAAGAACTAAAGGAGACAACCAATAGTTGAGATGTAGATAAAAGAATTACCCTAGATATAAAGCTGACTGTGTCATAGCGGCAACAGGGTCAACTCGTTTGAGGACGTTCCCCCTCAAAAGTTGGCTTCATGGCCGACTGTGGCGCGTTGGTTACAGTATTTCTTGGTCCCCTGACGCAGAGTGCCTGCCTAAGGAGTCCTCATTCGAGGCTCTGTAACCAGGCGGTTCGCGGCGATGGTTGTTGCCGCGCCTTTATTGGGGGACCTACGTGAAAAGGACTTTTATCGCAGCAACGGCCATTTTGGCTTTCGCGGCTACGGCTCACGCCGATGAGCTCTCGGATATCCAGGCTCAAGCCAAGCAAATGAGAGAACAGAATGCGGCAATGGCCAAGCGCCTTGCCGACATTGAAAAGCGGCAGAAGACTCTTGAAGCTCAGAAAAATGCCGTGCCGACCATTAATCCGGTCGACGCGATGGCTGCCGACCTGCCCTACAAGGCAGCAGTCAAGGCCAGGCCGCCGGAAAACGACGACATCTGCATCAAGGGCATTTGCGTCTACGGCGACTTCGACATGGGCGTCGCCTACCAGAACCACGGCAGCGGCTTCGCCGCGATGGCAGGCGGTCCGCTCGACTACCTCATCTCGAAGAACTCAGCCGGTTCGTATTTCGGCGCTGCCGCCAACATGCTCAGCACCTCGTTCATCGGTCTGCGCGGCAAGCAGGAGATCGCGGATAACCTCTACGCCGTGTTCAACTTGCAGACGCTGTTCAACCCGGCTTCCGGCCAGAATGCCAACGGCCCCGGCTCGGTTGCGCTGAACAGTGGCTTGTCCACGAACACCTATTTCCAGAACTCGTTCGGCGACTCGTCGAAGGGTGGCCAGATGTTCAACAACGCCGCCTACTTCGGTGTCAGTTCGCCGACGTATGGCACGTTCACGATGGGCCGTCAGTCAGCTCTGACATCGGACCTGATCGTCAACTATGACCCGCTCTCCGGTTCGAACGCTTGGTCGGTCATCACCTTCCAGGGTGCGAATGGCGGCGGCGGCAACACCGAAAACCGCATTCTCGATAACTCTTACGAGTATCGCGTAAATGTCGGCCCGGTGCGTTTGGCTGGTGAAATCCAGGCCAGGTCCGGCGGCGGATTGGGCACCAGCACCGGCAACGCCTTCGAAGGCAACATCGGTGTCGACTACATGGGCTTCTCGATCGACTTCGTCGGCGGCAAGATCTATGACTCCGTCGGCATCGGCTCATCGGCTCTGTCCCAGACGCTGCTCACGACTTGTGTGAACACCTTTGGTGCTGTTATGGGCTGCGTCCCGGCCACGGTCTCCGACAACACCGTGTTCTCGGTCGGTGCCCGCTATACGATCGGACCCTGGAAGCTGTTCGGCGGCTATGAGCACATCAGCTATGCCAACCCGGAAAATCCGCTCAATCCTGGTTCGATCGTCCAGGGCACCTACATCGCCCCGGCGCCGAACAACACCAACTTCATCAACGACAAGGTCTTGCAGACCGCGTGGGTCGGTGTTCGCTACGCGATCACCCCGGCTCTCGACATTACCGGTGCGTATTACCACGAGTGGCAGAACAGCTTCGGTAGCGCAGCTGACGCACCTGTGGCCGGATACGGCGCGGTTGCCGGTTGTTCGGACGCACGGTCCACCAAGTGCTCCGGTACGCTGGACGCAGTCTCGTTCGTTGTGGATTGGCGCTTCGCCAAGCACGTGGACGTGTTTGCTGGCGTGATGTGGTCGCAGGTTAATAACGGCTTAGCTTCGGGCTTCTTCCAGGCTAACGGTGTTTCTGCCGCCGGCGTCGCCAACGGAGCGGCAAACGCGGGGGGTGGCAATCACGCCTCGTCGTTTGATCCCGGCGTTGGTCTGCGCTACCAGTTCTAAGCTGAACGCGTAGACTCAGAGTCGAGTTTAAAGTGGGGGAGCGGAAATCCGCTCCCCCATTTAATTTGAGGAAACGAGACGTGGATTTTCTATCTCGCTTACTTTCCAAATTGGCCGGCAAGAATCATCGACGTTTGAAATGCGCGAATGTGAACGCATTGCCGATCATCCCTAGCTGCTAAGGCCAGCAATGCCGCCGTCATGTCCCCGATAGGTGCCCGAAGCCGGATCGGAGGATTAACGTATCGGGGTGCAGTACCCATTCCCAGCGGGAGCCGGTCCCGTTGATACAATCGGACTAGAAAACCACCGCTCGGAGATAGCGCGCCTTATCAACACTCGTGACCAGTCAGAGATCGCGCCGGATACGGATGGCTAATGTTAGCTACTTGCCGCGCGTTCCTTCACATAAGCGCAACAAATTATCGGAATCATTGGGGTAGCCGTTTTGGATTTGGCTTGTCTCATTTTGCCGTCGGCTGCTCTGCCCGACCGGACGCGGTCGCCGGGACGCCGGCGGACTTGGCGTTTGCTCCCGTTGTAACCTCGCCGGATTGGGCTGGTTGGTTTGCTTGCAGGGTGCGTTGCGTCACGCCAGGGCCAGTAAGAACGCCGGCATGTCGAGTCGCCATTACACCCGGCTCGCCTTTGTTTAGCTTCGAGTACAGCGACCGATCCATGGCGGCCAATTCGAAGTGCTTTTGTTGATCTACGGTAGCTCCAACATGCTGCCCACCGGTCAGCTTCTCCTGGTGCGCGGATGGTCGTGCGGTGGTGCCCCGTCGGCCGCCATTGAAACTGGCGCGCAGAGTACCGTCGTCCGGTGCAACCGCCTGATGGTAGACGCTCGGAATGTCGATAGGACCGAGATTGTTCACCGTGCGATTATAGGCAAACCTGCCACCATCCCAACGCCCGCCTTGATAACCGTTGCCTGTAAACCCGAAGCCGTAGTTGATGCCACCGTAGAAACCGACTTCCGTCGCCCAGTAACCGGCGTGAAAAGCATAACCACCTTCGACCCGACTCCAATAGGGCGGCGTCCATAACATCCCTGCTTGCGGTGGCTGCACCCACGTCCCAGGAACCCAGAAGTAGTCAGGGACTGATTTGCGCCAGGCCCAGAACCCGGGCACCCACAGATATCCGTCCGCCGGGATGGCCGGTTGCTCATACGAGGGCAGCGGGGGCGGCGCGACATTGACCTTCTCCGGGTCCGCAGCGATCACCCGTCGCGGCTGAAAATGCGGCGGTAGCGGCCTATACCCACTGGGTGGGAAATTTGGCGGATAATCTGGCTTTGTCGCGATACTGCTGTCCTGAGCCAAGGCGCAGGGCCCGCATATCAGGGAAAGAGCCAAGAGACCGGCGACCAACTTCTGCATGCTTTATCCCATCCTTGGCGCCTGATCGCAGCGACTGAAACATCACCAGATCTGTTGATCAGAGAGTCGCGATCGATTTTAATAACCGAGGCAACGCGAGGGGGTTTCATGCAATGCGGCAACTCGAAGCCGATCGATCCTAATATTTTCTTTAAGTCGATCAGAGACGTGACGGGAAACGATTGAAGTAAAGACCCTTGAGTCCAACGACCAATAGACGTTTCTCTATCAACTGCCGGACCGCCAGGATTATGTTTCGGTGCCGCCTGGATAAATCCAGCGAATCACCGGACGATTTTTAATCCGCTGTCGTTATTTTGCGGAAGGATAGGCAAGACATCGGTTCTGAAGTTGCGACTTTCGCGGCTGGTAGCATCCTTGTGCGGTGAAGTGCCGTGCTCTGTCGGAAACGTCGGCGAATTAAGCTTGTCTTCCCCGGCGCGCGGTCCAAACAGATAACAATCGGAGCGTTCGAAGGTGTTGTTCGTGCTTGTGGAAGATTTGGAGGCCGGCCCAGTGAAACAAGCGACGCTGGAAGCATCAACGCAATTGCTGGCTCACGTGACGGCGGCGGGGGAAAAGATCTGAGCGGCAGCGGATGGCTAAGCTCAACTTCTCTCATATCGGAAATAATAGGAACCAGAAGAATAGCCGGTAACGGCTAATGCCGTCAAAACTTATGTTCTGATTCAATTTAAAGCTTTCAGGATATAACCCGGATAACTTATGTGGTGCGCGAGCCCTATTTCTCTGAAATTGGATCATCCGAGTTACAGTCGAGGCAATCGACGCTGTAATTTTCACTCCACGGCATGGCATCTGACACTTCGATCACAAGAAACTGGACGATCTCATGGCAAGGCAAGCATTCAAAGATTCTAGGACCGAGCGTTGAACGTGCCATTCGCTTTGCGCAGCCTGGACAAGATGGATGCATGTTTATCTTCGTGGTCATCGTCAAGTCCGACCCAACAAACTTTGCTCCACAGCAGGGTGAACGCTTAATAGCGATTGACAAGGATCGCAGTCCCCGCAGAGGAGGGACCGGGCCAAGGATCATCTCATAGATGGGCCCCAAACAATACTTGGCCCCGTGCGTTGAAGCTGCATTCTCCCGGAACGTAGCTAGGGTTATGTAAGCAAGCATTGTCGAGCGTGCTGTCCCAAGCGCCTCTCTGCCGCCATTTAGACCACGCGATGTAATCGCAATATTTGCTGTGGGGATTTCCCGGTTCTCTGGTCGCACAAAAGACGCTCTGGCGGACGTGATTTGCAACGGAGATTCTATTCCGAGCCAACGCGGGCTCTCCCAACACAAAAGGAACGCCCACGGCAATGCAAATCACTTTAAATTTTGTCATAGCCGCTCCGCCTGTCGTCACGCAAAACAACAGGATAGGCGAGAAATTCCGCTCACCGTTCTGAAAAGATAATTTATTTTGCCGTCTCCGGCCTAGGTAGTGCGGGTACGCTAGTAAGTCGATATGGAGGTTTCCAGGTCGCACCGTTTTAAAAGGATCGGTCGCTAATGCCTAACATCGAACTCAACAATAATTTAATCGCGGCCAATTTAGGTTTGAGGGGATATTCGTGAAATTTAGTTGCCCTCCGAAAATCGATGCATTCGCTCAAACAATGGGGATCGAGGCGAAGTAGTACAGCGTGCGTTCAATTTCGTCGCTATCCACGAGGTGGTGAGTGAAAGGTGAGAACATAGCTTGAAGAACCTTGGCGGTCCTCAAGTACTAACCGTCGGTCAGCGCTCGTGACCGCTCGGCTTGAGGCTGAAGAGCCCTTAGCGAGGTTTTCCTAAAGAATTTTTAAGTTTGATTTAAGGACGCGGTGGCGCACTTTTCCGCTGTCCTTAGTGAATGTCGCTCCGAGCACTTCTTGGATCCGACTCCCCGAATGCTGGAATGGGAGCGCGCTTTTGACGAGCAGTTCTTTGGTCGATCGACGCCCTGTAGTACTTGTCGAAGACGAAAGAGAATTCGCGCTCGAGATTAAGAGTGAACTAGAGAATTTAGGCTGCCTCGCACTTTTGGCTTCCTTGGCTGAAGCAGCGGACCGGGCAAGGACGGGGGACGCGGCGCTGCTGATCCTAGACCGGCCAGTCTCCGGTGTGGATTGCCTTCCGACCTTACGAATTCTTCGTAACGAGGGTATAAAAACTCCCGTACTGGTGATCTCGATAATGTCGTCTGTTGATGAGAGAGTCCGCGGCTTGAAAGCCGGAGGAGATGACTATCTTGCGAAACCATTCGCGATGGTTGAGCTTGGCGCACGCGTCGAAGCGCTGCTCCGCCGCCTGGACGGAGCGCGGTTGACCAAACTTGAGGTTGACGATTTCGAATTGGATTTGATCGAAAGAATAGTTTATTGCGCCGGTACGAAGATTGATCTGTCCTTTCGCGAAGTCGATATTCTGGAATACTTTCTACGCCGCCCCGGCCGGGTGATCACGCGGACGATGTTGCTTCAAGATGTGTGGAAGTATCATTTTTCTATCGAGACTAACGTTGTCGATACGCACATCAGTAATTTAAGGAAAAAAATCGATACTCAGGGTGTGCCTTCGAGAATTGTGAACATACGAAAGGCGGGATACATGTTGAGAGTGACGCATAGTTCTCGTGAGGAGCAAAGCGGCTGAATCAACTTTCGGACCCGCTCGGCAGGTAAATGCAAGGCGATGTCGCGTATGGTGAGCAACGATGGCCCCGGCAGCAATGGCCGAACAGAAGTGTACTGCTTTCCTAGAATTAGTCGCGTATCGAACGTAATGAACGCAACCCCAGCTGATCGATCGCAAAGGCCAACAGAGAACTTTAGCAAGACTTGCCGAACGGCGGTAACATGGCTGGCATTATCGATCGTTAGCGAGTGACCTGCTCCCCTGAAACGCCCCCGATTTTAAGTTAGGGTTCTGTTCTCCAGCGAGGAGACAGACGATGCGTAAAACAGGTTCACGGAAGAGCAGATCATCAAGGTGCTGAAGGAACACGCTGCCGGGATGTCGGCGAGCGATCTGTGCCGCAAGCACGGGCATCAGCGATGCGACGTTCTACAAGTGGCGGTTCGCGCTATGGCGGGATGGAGATCTCCGACGCCCGCAAGCTGAAAGCCCTGGAAGAGGAGAACCGCAAGCTCAAGAAGCTTCTGGCGGAGACGATGCTGGACGCTTCGACGCTGAAGGAGATGCTTGGAAAAAACTTCTGACGCCCGGCTTGCGGAGACGTGCTGTGACCTGGGCAATCAGTGAGAAGGGCTACTCGCAGCGACGAGCGTGCAGTCTGGTCGGCCTGCAGCCGAAGACCTATCGCTATGCCTCGACGCGACCGGACGACGGCGCACTGCGGACCCGGCTAAGGGAGTTAGCTTCGCAACGACGCCGCTTCGGCTATCGTCGCTTGGGGCTGCTATTGGCTCGGCAAGGGGTCCGGATCAATCGCAAGAAGCTGTACCGGCTCTACAAGGAGGAGCGGCTGACGGTGCGCAAGCGCGGTGGCCGCAAACGGGCGCTGGGCACAAGGGCGCCGATGTCGATCCCACAGGATCAGAACCTGCGCTGGTCGCTCGACTTTGTAATGGACACGCTCTCCAGCGGCCGACGCTTCCGTATCTTGACCCTGGTAGGCGACTTCACCCGGGAATGCCTGTGCCTGGTCGTCGACACCTCGCTTACTGCCTTGCGTGTGGTGCGTGAACTTGGCCAGATTATCGAAAGCCGGGGCTGCCCACGCATGATCGTCAGCGACAACGGTACGGAGTTCACTTCAAATGCGATCTTGGCTTGGCAGGAGGAACGAGAGATTGAGTGGCACTACATCGCGCCCGGCAAGCCGATGCAGAACGGTTTTGTCGAAAGCTTCAACGGCCGGCTGCGCGACGAATGCCTGAACGAACACCTGTTCGCAAATCTCAACGAGGCTCGCCAGATCATCGAGGAATGGAGGATCGACTACAACACCAACCGACCGCACACGAGCCTCAACGGGCTCACACCGACCGAGTTTGCAACCCGCCCCAACAGGGGCCAAACCCAGAACAGACTCTACTTATAAACGAGGGCAATCCGACCGTCATAGGCATCGGCTTGCAGGATACCGGCATATCGGCGGATCAACCACCACCCGCTCGCGCGGAAGATGCTCGGGGAAGGGTCTGGCGCTCGGCGCGCTTGCGCGTAAATCCGCGCACCGTCGTCGTCTTTGCCACGGCCCGTTCTGCCGCAAGCTCGTCCTCGGTGGCATCGGCTTCCAGCTCTTCGAACGTCAGCGCCAACTGTTCGATCAGCCGCGCCGAACGCTCCGAGCGCTGTCCGTAGTCGACCGTGAAGAACTCGGAGCGACGGGTTATGCGAGGCGCGGCGGTGCGAGGGGCTGACCGAAGATCAGTAGCAGGACGCGCAAAAATTGCCGGAACCAGCGCAGTAGCAAGCTGAAATTGTAGCCAGCGGCGGCGAGCACAGCGTTGATGCGGTCGCCTTCGCGGCCCTTGAGAT
>NZ_JBEKRB010000096.1:0-13872 GCF_049519115.1 Bradyrhizobium sp. | reverse complement strand
TTCATCCGTGGCCAGAAAGTCGCTTCGCCGTCAGACACCCAAGGTGGGAGCCGTATGCCCGAATTGGGCCCGTACGGATCTGTGCGGGGGGCGCGAGGTAACTCGCGTCCCTACCGCGAAAGCTAGTGCGAAAGCCGGATTCGGTAGCGATTGACCCAACCCGGTCATTACGCAAAGCAGGATCTAGCGGCGTAAATTGTCCATCACAGCCTTTTCTCGTCTGCAAATTGCTGATTTGATCTCCCGCACTGCAAGCCGGAGGTGGTTGATCCTGCACCTCGGGGGCAAGGGATGAGACGACGTGAACTCGTAAGGGGAATTGCCGGATCGGCCATCTTCTGGCCGTTCAACGTGCTTGCGCAGCAAAGATCACCGGCGCGGCGCGTCGCAGTTTTGATGGGGACGGCACATTCGGCGCAGGATGAGGGGTATGTTTCCACGCTGTTTCTTCGGCTCGCTGAGTTGGGATGGAGAGTGGGAGTTAATCTGCAAGCTAATGTTCGTTATTGGAAAGACGGACCAGACCAGATGGAGCCCGTTATTGCCGAGCTGCTCGCGTCGTCGCCTGATGTTGTGGTTGTCTTCACCAATCTCGCCTTGGCCGTCGTGAGGCCGCTCGTAGGGAACACCCCGATCGTATTTGTTGGCGTAGCCGACCCGATTGGTGACGGGTTCGTTTCCAGCCTCGCTCATCCTGGTGGCACCATCACCGGCTTTACCAGCCACGACGCTTCGATGGGCGGCAAATGGCTTCAAATGCTGAAGGAGGGGTGCCCTTCTCTGGTTCGCGTTACGGCGATCCTGCATACAGAAACGCCTGTCCACCGGGCGTTTTGGCAATCTCTGGCGGATGCAGCGCCCCATTTTGGAATCGAGGCAACACCTGCTGGTGTACACGGCGCAGCCGAAATCGAGAACGCCATAGTCTCGTACGCCACGACGGACAATGCCGGAATAGTTGTCTTTCCGCATGCCGTGACGCTTGTAAATCGTGATCTCATTATCGCGCTGTCGCTACGCTATCGGTTGCCCGCTATGTACGCCGCCCTCGGAGCCGCCAAAGCAGGGGCGCTCTTTTCCTATAGTGTGGACTGGGAAGAGAGCTTCCGCAGAACCGCTGAATATGTGGATCGTGTTTTACGCGGTGAGCGGCCGGGCGATCTTCCGGTGCAGGAGCCCACAAAGTTCAGGCTTGCCGTGAACCTCAAGACCGCGAGGGCAATCGGGGTCACAGTCCCTGATCCCTTTGTGATCCGTGCCGACGAGGTAATCGAATGAAGCTGGCCACTTCCTCTGACCCCATGCAGACATTCAACTTCTAACCGTATTAGCTGATTGCAACCATTTATTGACTGCTGCCCCGCGCGGCAAATATCGTTGCTTTTTGGCTTGCCAAGGGCATCGTACGCCGCTGCCGGGGGGCTCATGAAACGACGCACATTCATCACGCTGATTGGCGGTGCCGCAGTAACGCGGCCGCTGGCGGCGAAGGCACAGCAAGTTATCCGAACGCGGCCGATGCCTGTGGTCGGTTTCATAAGTACCTATTCCCCCGTTGCGTCGACGGAGGCCGCTTTTCGGCACGGCCTGGGTGAAGCCGGCTACACCGAGGGCCAAAACGTTAAGGTCGAATTTCATTGGACGGAAGGTCGTGACGCTCTGCTTCCGGAGATGGCCGCCGAACTCGTACGGCAGCAGGTAAGCGTGATTGTAGCGGTCACCACTCCCGCAGTCCTCGCAGCCAAGGCGGCGGCCGCGACCATTCCGATCGTGTTTCAGATGGCTGGCGACCCAGTCAACTTGGGTCTCGTAGCTAGCCTAAATCGGCCGGGTGGCAACATCACCGGTGTGACCCAGTTGGCTTCCGAGTTGGTGTCGAAACGTGTGGGGCTGCTGCACGATTTGATCCCTACAGCCTCAATTATGGGCTTCCTGGTGAACCCGGGCGCATGTCCGGACACCCGGCGGTTCAACACGCTCTACGAAATCACGTATTCGATTCTCTTGGTCTTCCCCGACTCCATGTGCCTGTGCAAGCCTAACTCGATCGAACCGCCGCGGTACGGACCCGTATGCCCGGTGGTGTGGGACGGGTGGCGTCGCGAGACGCCCCCCTATCCCGATCCCTGACCCTCATCGGACTCCGAGCGACGACATTTCTGAAAGCGCGAGTACGGCCTAACCGAAGCACCTCTCCAAGCATTGGGCGCACGTCGCGTCATCGTCGCCATTAAATTTTTTGCTCATCCTACACAACATGGCGGCCTCACCGGCCAACCTATGGCATTTAGCAGCTAGGTCCATCATCTCCGCCTTGATCGCCCCAGCTCTGTCCGGTTGTCTAGCCCGGCGCTCGCACTCATCAGCCGCTTTTCTCAGCAGTGCTATGGTCTCGATCATTATTAGTTTCCCCCTAGACTTTGTCAGTCGATCCTGCGCGCGCTGGGGTTCTCAGCGCAACTCCGCGCAAATGCGGCACCGTGGGACGTAGTGAACGTTTGGTAGAGGCAACGTGCTCGACGTGCCAGCCGTAGCCGTATTTTCACGGGTTTCTAAATAAACGATATCGAAATACGAAGCAGTAACCATTACCCCGGCGGCGGCTTACTGCTTCGAGCGGTGAGGCCGAATTACAATTTTAAATGTCTGACGGAGCCGGAAATGCGCAGCAACCTCCCTGTCACGCAGGTCGAGTATCCGATCACCGACGAGACACTCATCGTTTCGCGGACAGATACGAAAGGAAGGATGACCTATTTCAACGATGAATTTGTCGACGCTTCCGGTTTCACCGAAGCGGAGTTGATGGGACAGCCGCACAACATTATCCGTCATCCGGACATGCCACCGGAGGCGTTCGATAATTTGTGGGTTACCCTGCAGGCCGGCAAGCCTTGGGCAGGCGCCGTAAAAAATCGGCGCAAGAACGGTGACTTCTACTGGGTTCTCGCAACCGCATCCCCGATCCGGGAAAATGGTCAGGTCACCGGTTATACCTCGATCAGGACCAAGTTGCCCGCCGACCAGCGTCAGGAAGCTGAGCATGTCTATGGACTGTTGCGCGAGAAGGAAGCTCACGGCTACAGGATCGACGCAGGCATCATCCGCCGCCGCTCTGCCATGGATCGCCTTTCCTTCTTCACCAGTACGCTGAAGGCGCGCTTGGTCTCGCTCGTAGCTGTGCTCGGACTCTTTATGCTGACGCTCGGAGTGGCTGGCGTGATGGCGACGCGGGACGGTAACTCGCGGATCAAGTCGATCTACGAAGAACGTACGGTTCCGCTGGCGAATCTTTCAGAAATCAGCGAGCTTATGAACAAAAATGCCATCACTCTTTATGATGCTGCCGCTGGCGGCCGTGACGGTCGGGTGCCCGCCGACGTAGCCGGAAAGATTTCGAGGAATTCCGAAGCGATCAACCGGCTTTGGGCCGAGTACGCGGCGACTTCCCTCTCGCCGGAGGAAAAGAATGCGGCCGATGCGTTTATAGCCAAGCGCAAAAGCTACCTGGAACAGGGCATCAAGCCCGGACTGGCTTTGCTCGCGGACAAAAAATATGAAGAAGCGATGGCTGTGCTTGGGAAAGCCGGCGAGCAGCTCGACCTCGCCATGGACAATATGCGAGAGCTCGTTGCCATTCAGGTGAAGGAAGCCAAGGCAAACTTTCAAGCGACCCAGACGCAATACGTGATTGTGATCGGCGTCGCCGTCGGCTTGCTGCTCGCGGGCCTTCTGCTCGGTGGACTGCTCGGCATGCAGACCATCCGGGCTATCGTCCGGCCGCTAGGTCGGCTCAACGAGGCGATGCTGAACGTCACCCAGGCAAAACTCGACACTCGCATATTCGTCGAGCGCGACGATGAGGTTGGCGTTGCGCTGCGCAACCTACAGACTGTTCAGGCGATCGTTCGCTTTGACCGTGAAGAACTGAAAGCGACCGAACGTCGGGCGGCTGTCCAGCGCAAATCCGAGATGGTCAAGCTCGCCGACGGTTTCGAAGGCGCGGTTGGCGAGATCATCGAAACCGTGTCCTCCGCCGCAACCGAACTTGAAGCCTCGGCAGAGACATTGACGTCGACTGCGCAGCGCGCGGGGGAAGTCGCGACGACGGTAGCGGCGGCCTCTGAGGAAGCCTCCACCAACGTACAGTCGGTGGCTTCGGCGACCGAGGAATTGTCGTCCTCAGTCAACGAAATCAGCCGGCAGGTCCAAGAATCTGCGAGGATAGCCAATGAAGCAGTCGACCAAGCGCGCAGGACTAACGATCGCGTCGGTGAATTATCGAAAGCGGCCGCCCGCATTGGCGACGTGGTCGCACTGATCAACACCATCGCCGGGCAGACCAATCTGCTGGCGCTTAATGCCACGATCGAAGCGGCCCGTGCTGGTGAGGCTGGTCGGGGTTTTGCCGTTGTTGCCTCGGAAGTGAAGGCGCTGGCCGAGCAGACCGCCAAAGCAACCGGCGAGATCGGCCAGCAGATCAGCGGCATCCAGGCAGCGACCCACGAGTCGGTCGGCGCGATCCAGGCGATCAGTGGTACCATCGAAAAGCTGTCAGAGATTTCCTCGACAATAGCTGCCGCTGTAGAAGAACAAGGTGCAGCGACACAGGAAATTGCTCGCAACGTTCAGCAGGCAGCACTAGGCACTCAGCAGGTCTCATCCAATATCATTGACGTTCAACAGGGTGCGAGCGAGACTGGATCCGCCTCGGCGCAGGTTCTGTCGGCGGCGCAGTCTCTGGCGACCGACAGTAATCGGCTTAAGCTGGAAGTCGGCAAGTTCTTAAACACCGTGCGGGCAGGCTAGTAGGCCGGTTCTGGCACCTTCGCGACATCCTAACCGCAGCCAACGATGTCCGATCGATTGGGTAGATCGGAAGTGATGAACAGATTCTCAAAGCGATGCTAATGACTCAACTACTACATTCTGATCAGATGAGTTCGGTTGGCTCTGTTTGTTACCGCGGCTGGACGCTGAAGGCGATTTGGTGAACTAACTTGCGCGAGAGTGGCGGCCATGAGACGGCGCGATTTCGTTACACTGTTAGGCGGCGCAATCGCGATCTTTCCGGGAGCCACACACGCACAGCAATCGGCAAAGAAATGGACGATTGGATATCTAGGGTTTGGCCCCGCCTCTAGTTGGACGAGCGAAGTCGAGGCTCTGCGCAATGGTCTGCGTGATCTCGGCTACGTCGAGGGCAAGAACATTCTCATCGAGTTCCGGTGGGCGGAGCGGGCAGACCAAACGTTTTATCTAGCAACCGAATTTGTTCGAATGAAAGTCGACGTCATCTTCGCGCCTGCCTCAACACAGGTCGAACCGGCGCGGCGTGCGAGCACTACAATTCCCATTGTCTTCGCCCAACACGCCGACCCCGTCGGCCTCGGAGATGCGGTGAGCCTTTCGCGCCCCGGCGGCAATGTAACGGGCATGTCCATGCTTCTCACCGAAATCTCAGTCAAGGAGTTGGAGATTTTTAGTGAAACGTTACCAAACGTGGCTCGGATCGGCGTTCTTTGGAATCCCACGACGCCTTCCCATCCGACTGCTGTAAAGGCGGTTGGGGCCGCAGGCCAAAAGCTCGGAATCCAGCTGGTTTTGGCTCCGGCCGGAACTATCTCCGAGATTCAGGAGGCGTTCGCGACGATGTCGCGGCAACAGGTCAATGGCGTCCTGGTCTTGTCGTCGCCACTCTACACCGCGCAGGCTGGAATTCTCGCCGAATTACAAATGCAGTACCGACTACCGGAAATATTCGCAAATAGAGCAAACGTGGATGTCGGTGGTCTCATGAGTTATGGGGCTGATTTAGATGATCTCTATCGAGGCGCTGCAGCCTACATCGACAAAATCTTTAAGGGAAATAGCCCAGCCGACCTGCCAGTCGAGCAAGCGTCCAAATACAAAATGGTCATCAATCTGAAGACCGCTAAAACACTCGGTATCACTATTCCACCCACTGTGCTCGCCCGCGCCGACGAGGTAATCGAATGATTCGTTACGGCCCGTGCGGTCGGGACATTAGCCCTGATGACGTGAGTTGCCCGAGGTGAAGCGGACGTCGCGGTTGGGCAAGCACACGCAGAGGGTTGGGCTCGGCACCCGCTCTAGCCGATTTGATGGAAGGCAGCATCGACGCAATGTTTGATCCGGTGCCCTCGTCCATATCGCATATTAAAAATCTAAAACGCGTGCGGGACATGGCCAGGCTTGCTGACACCCGACCCGGTAGCGTTTGGCCCGACGCGGACATCGACGCCCACCAAGGTTTTTTCTTATAGGACCGCCTCCATCCTCTTCCGACTGCGGAATTTGGGGCTAAACTGCGATAGCCTGATCCTCGGGGGGCGGCCATGAAGCGGCGTGAGTTCATTGCTCTCATTGCCAGCGCGACTGCGTTGCCGCTTGCGGCGCGGGCGCAGCAGGCTAGTTTCGAGAAAACGATCGGCATCTTGATGGGTGGCGCCGAGAGCGACCAAGAGGGGCAGTCCTCGGCCGCGGCGTTTCGGGAGGAGCTTCGGAAGCTCGGGTGGATGGAGGGCCGCAACAGCCAGATTAACATTCGCTGGGCGGCAGCTGATGTGGAGTTGATGAAACGATTCGCGAAGGAAATCGTCGCGCTTCAACCTGACGTCATTCTTACGAGCACTACCCCCGCTGCCGCGGCCATGCTCCAACAGACGCGTACCATCCCCGTTATTTTCGTACTGGTTGCCGATCCAGTCGGTAGCGGGTTCGTCGCGAGCCTGCCACGGCCAGGCGGCAACGCGACTGGTTTTACCCCTATCGTGAGGTCGCTGGGTGGCAAGTGGGTGGCTCCTCAAGGAGATTGCGCCGCGGATCACCCGGGTCACGTTATTGTTTAATCAGCCGACGGCGACGTTCTTAGAAGGTTATCTGGACCCATTCAAAACGGCCGCTGCTTCCCTCGGCGTGGAGGCGATTGTCGCCCCCTTTAACGACATGCCGACCCTCGAATCCATTGTTACCGCAGAGGCACGCGAGCCAAGTAGTGGCCTCGTCGTCATTCCGGACGCCTTCACTCAACAACATCGCGCGGAGATTACTGCGTTAGCTGCTCGCTTCCATGTCCCTGCTGTTTATTGGTCCTACTCATTTGCTGAAGCCGGCGGCCTGATTTCCTACGGCCCTCATCTCGTCGATGAGTACCGGCGTGCTGCCGTATACGCCGACCGCATTCTCAAGGGAACGAAACCGAGCGAACTTCCCGTCCAAGCGCCAGTCAAGTTCGAGTTGGTGCTTAACCTCAAGACCGCGAAGGAACTGGGGCTTGATGTGTCGCCGCCGCTGCTCGCTGCTGCCGACGTGGTGATCGAATGAAACGGCGGGAGTTCATCCGCTTGATTGGCAGTGTGGCTGCATGGCCGCTTGCGGCGCAGGCGCAGCAGAAGGAGCAGGTGAGACGCATCGGCGTTCTGATGGGCTGGGCGGAGAGCGACCCGTATGCGCAAGCAGCACTCACGGCCTTTTTGTAAGGGTTTGGGGGGACTTGGTTGGACGGATGACCGCAACTTGCGGATCGATTTACGCTGGGGCGCTGGTCAGGCAGAACGAATGCAGGAGTTTGCCAGGGAACTCGTCGCACTGCGGCCTGACATGATCCTCGCTAACACGACGCCAGCAACAAAAGCACTGCATAGGGAGACCCGGACGATCCCGAAGGTTTTTGTGATCGTCTCCGATCCGGTTGGCGCGGGTTTAGTCGCAAGCCTGCCGCAGCCGGGCGCCAACATCACCGGGTTCATCAACGTTGAAACCGCGATGGGGGGCAAGTGGCTGGAGTTGCTCAAGGAGATGGCACCTTCGGTCAGGCGGGCAGCCATCATGTTTAATCCCGACACCGCCCCCGGAGGCGGATCATATTTCCTTGGAGCCATCGAGGCGGCCGCTAGATCGTTCGGCGTAGAGGCGATCACAGCGGCGGTTCGCAGCGATGGGGAGATAGAAACGGTCATCAATGAACTCGGGCGCGAGCCCGGCAGCGGCCTTGTCGTCATGACCGACAGCTTCACGGTGGTCCATCGCGGCTCCATCATCTCCCTCGCCGCTCGCAACAGTGTGCCAGCAATCTATGCCGAGGCAATTTCATCAAGAGATGGAGGCCTGATGTCCTATGGGGCAAATTCACAGGACATGTTCGCTCGCGCCGCTTCCTATGCGGATCGCATCCTCCAGGGTGCGAAGCCTGCCGACTTGCCGGTACAAACACCGATCAAGTTTGAAATGGTGATCAATTTGAAGACCGCCAGGGCTCTCGGCCTTGCGGTGCCACCGACGCTGCTTGCCCGGGCTGATGAGGTGATTGAATGACCGCGGCAAGAGACACGCACCTGCATTCTTGCTAGGTTGCGCGAGATGAGCATCTCCCTCCACCCAGATGCCCCCCAAGATCGAACGCTGGCGGCGGACTCGCCCGCGGTGGAGGCGTTTTCGGAGACGAAGCCATCTGGCACGAGAATCCGCAGTCGGTTGTTCACCAAATATGTCGCTCTGTTCGTTGTAGTGGTGGGCGTCGCCCTGTTGTCCAACGGAATTTTTGAGGTCTTTTTCTATTATCGCGAACACAAGGCGGCGCTGATCCGGATTCAACACGAGCAGGCAGAGGCGGCGGCCGCGAAAATCGGCCAGTTCATCAAGGAGCTCGAAAGTCAGCTTGGCTGGACCACCCAATTGCCGTGGTCCGCGGGCTCGATCGAGCAGCGCCGCTTCGATGCGTTACGGCTGTTGCGACAGGTCCCCGCCATCACCGAACTGGCGCAAGTGGATTCGACGGGTAAGGAACGGCTGCGAGTATCGCGACTCGCCATGGATGTCGTTGATAGCGGGCTCGATCTTTCCAAGGACCCGAAATTCTCTGAGGCTGTCGCACACAAGGTCTATTACGGGCCGGTATATTTCCGTCGGGAATCCGAGCCGTACATGACGCTGTCCCTGGCAGGTACCCGCAAGGACGCTGGCGTCAGCATCGCCGAGGTTAACCTCAAGCTGATCTGGGATGTGGTGTCGCAAATCAAGGTTGGCGAGCGTGGCCATGCCTATGTCGTCGGCGCAGGGGGGCGGCTGATCGCGCACCCCGACATCAGCCTCGTTCTGCGGAATACCGATATGTCTAAACTTATACAGGTGCAGGCGGCGCTGACCGGCCACGCTGCCGGCGTCGAATCTTTAGAGGGCGCAAAAAACATCCAGGGCCAAGAGGTGTTGACGGCATCTGCGCCGATCGCGCCGCTCGGCTGGACGATGTTTGTCGAACTGCCGGTGGAGGAGGCCTATGCCTCGCTTTACGCCGCGTTGCAGCGCCTCGCCTTCGTGCTGGCCGCGGCGTTGCTCTTCGCGGTGCTTGCCGGGATATTCCTGGCCCGTCGCATGGTCGGACCCATCCAGGCGTTGCGTACCGGTGCTGAGCGCATCGGCGGCGGCGATTTCACCCAGCGCATCTCAATCAAGACCGGGGACGAGCTCGAAGGCCTAGCCAACCAGTTCAACGAGATGGGCGCAAGGCTGCAGGAATCCTATGCGGACCTGGAGAACAAGGTTGAACAGCGCACCTCCGAGTTAAGCGAATCCCTGCAGCAGCAGACCGCGACCGCTGAGGTTCTATCGTCGATCAGCGGTTCGATGACCGATACCAAACCGGTGTTTGACGCAATTGTGCGCAATCTGCTGCGACTGTTTGGTACACGCTTTGCCGTCGTGCAGACTCTGCACGATGGAATGGTCGAAATGCCCGCTGTGCAGGGCGACCCAGGTTTCGAAAGACTGATCGAACGATATCCAAGACCGCTCGCCGACGATACGGTGGGAGGCCAGGCTATGCTGCTCAAGCAAACTATCCAGTTCTTCCCCGTCCTCGGCAATCCCGCAGCACCTCCTGCAACCCAGCAGTTTGCGCGCGATTTCGGTTTCGATTCCGTGATCTTCACGCCCATGTTGCTTGGCGACAAGGTCGTTGGTGCCATCGGCGCCGCACGACACGATCCAGTCGGTTTCGATGAAAAACAAGTAGAACTTATTACCAACTTCGCCAAGCAGGCGGTAATCGCCATCGAAAATGCGCGGTTGCTCAGAGAATTGCATGCGCGAACCGACGACCTCAGCGAATCCCTGCAGCAGCAGACCGCGACAGCCGATGTGCTCAAGGTCATTAGCCGCTCGGCGTTCGACCTGAAATCCGTGCTGACGACGCTAACCGAATCGGCGAAAGGGCTGTGCGGTGCATCGCTTGGCATCATCTGCCTGCGCGACGGCGAGGTGATGCGGCTGCAGGCCGAATCCGGCTGCACGCAGGCCTTTCTCGATTTCATGCAAGCCAACCCGATCAAAGCCAGCCGCAACACGATTACTGGCCGGGTGTTCATGGACGGCAAGCCCGTCCACGTCCCGGACGTACAACTCGACCCGGAATATAATTTTGGCTCCGCTCCAACGATGGGCGATTACAGGGCGGTGTTTGCGGTGCCACTCATGCGCGACGGCGCGGTCGAAGGCGTCCTGCTGTTGGGACGGCCAGTGCCCGGACCGTTCAGCCAGCGTCAGGTCGATCTGGTGCAGACCTTTGCCGACCAGGCCGTGATCGCCATCGAGAACGTGCGTTTGTTCGAACAGGTGCAGGAACGCACGAAGGAGCTTTCGCTTTCTCTGGAAGATCTGCGTACCGCCCAGGACCGCCTCGTCCAGACCGAGAAGCTTGCCTCGCTCGGTCAGCTCACCGCTGGCATCGCGCACGAGATCAAGAACCCGCTCAACTTCGTCAACAATTTCTCGGCGCTGTCGGCCGAACTGATCGACGAGCTGAACGATGCGCTCAAACCGGCAGCGCTCGATGGCAAGGTCAGGGGAGAGATCGACGAACTGACGCAAATGCTCAAGGGCAATCTCGAGAAGGTGGTGCAGCACGGAAAGCGTGCCGATTCGATCGTCAAGAACATGCTGCTGCATTCGCGTGAAGGTTCGGGCGAGCACCGGCCCGCCGACATCAACGCGATCGTCGAGGAAAGCCTTAACTTAGCCTATCACGGCGCGCGAGCGGAGAAACCCGGCTTCAATATAACCTTGCAGCGGGACCTCGATCCCAAGGCGGGCATGATCGACCTATACCCGCAGGAGATCACGCGGGTCTTTCTCAATTTGATTTCAAACGGGTTTTACGCGGCCGCCAAGCGCAAGGAGTCGGATGAAGCGGGTTTCGAGCCAACACTAAGCGCGACCACGAAAAATTTCGGCAATTGGATCGAAATTCGCATCCGCGACAACGGTACTGGGATCCCGCAAGATGTGAAGGAGAAGATGTTCAATCCATTCTTCACCACCAAGCCGGCGGGCGAGGGGACCGGACTTGGTCTCTCAATGAGCCACGACATCGTGGTGAAACAGCATGGCGGCAAGATCAATGTCGAGACTGAGCCAGGGGTATTTACCGAATTTATTATTATGCTGCCGCGGACCGCGGCCCAAGCGAATTCTGGAGGCCGCAATTGAACGTTTACATTCTCGTTGTCGACGACGAACCCGATGTCGAAGTCTTGTTTCGTCAGCAATTCCGGCGCGATCTGCGCTCGGGCCGTTTTCTGATGGAGTTTGCGCCATCGGCTCCCGCGGCGCTGGTCCGGGCCGCCGAGATTAAGGACCCGTCGCTGATCCTGATCCTATCGGACATCAATATGCCCGGTATGAGCGGGCTCGAAATGCTGCCGAAGGTGCGCGCCGCGCGGCCGGACGTTCCCGTTATCATGATCACCGCCTATGGCGATGCGGAAACACGCCGCAAGGCGATTGAGCGTGGCGCGGTCGGCCTGCTGACGAAACCGCTCGATTTCGCGTTGCTGCGCCTGGAAATCGAAGCCCGTCTCGGACAGGCTGCATGACCGCGACTATCCTCGTTGTCGATGATGAGCCCGATCTCGAGGCTCTGGTACTGCAGAAATTCCGCAAGCAGATTCGTGACGGCGCGGTACAGTTCATGTTCGCCCATGATGGCATCGAGGCTCTGCAATCGATTGAGCAGCTTCCGCAAGTAGACATAGTCGTGTCCGATATCAACATGCCACGGATGGATGGCCTGTCGCTGCTACAGAAATTGCAGGAGGCCGAAGACAAGAAGTCCACAATCATCGTTTCTGCCTATGGCGACATGAGTAACATCCGCACCGCGATGAACCGCGGCGCGTTCGATTTTCTGACCAAGCCGATCGATTTTGGCGACCTCGAAATGACCATCGACAAGACCATTCGTCATGTGGAGGCGATGCGCGATGCCCGCCGCCGCCAGCTCGAAGCCGAGCGTGCGCATGCATCGCTGTCGCGATATTTTTCACCGCAGATCGCGTTCCGGCTTGCGGCCGTAGGCGAGAGCGAAGGCATGGAGGTGCAATGGCGCCCTATCGCGGCAATCTTCACCGACATCGCCGGTTTCACGTCGCTGGTCGAAAACGCTAAACCCGAGGTGCTGGGAGCGCTGCTCAACGAATATGTGGGGGGCATGACCGATGTCGTGTTCGCTCATGAGGGCACTGTCGCAAAGATAATCGGCGACGCCATCCAGATACTTTTCAACGCCCCGGGAGATCAACCGGATTATGCGGCACGGGCAATTGCTTGCGCGCACGACCTCGACAGTTGGGCTGAGACGTTTCGTGAGCGCTGGAACTCCAAAGGTGTGAATTTCGGCGTAACGCGAATTGGGGTCCATGCAGGGCCGGCGCTGGTGGGAAATTTTGGCGGCAGCCGGTTCTTCGATTACACTGCCTATGGAGATACTATCAATACGGCAGCCCGGCTTGAGGCGGCAAATAAGTTTCTCGGTACCCGCATTTGCGTGAGCGCTGCAGTCGCGGAAGGTGCGACGGAGTTTCGCGGCAGGCCGGTTGGCGATCTAATGCTGCGCGGCCGCAGCGAGCCGTTGCGAGCTTTTGAGCCGCTGGCGGAATCGTCATTCAACTCAGACGCGACAGCGCAATATTCGGTGGCGTTCGCCAAGCTTGAGGCCGGAGACGCCGGGGCGATGCCGGCCTTTGCTGCGCTGGTCGGGCTGCACGCCGGCGACGCCCTTGCCGGTTTCCATCTCAGACGGCTGTTGAACGGAGCTAAAGGTGCACGAGTTCAGCTGGAGCACTAACGCGGTCGAAACCCGCGGACGTTCGACCATCGGCTGTGACGAACTTTGACAAGGTGATCGATGGGCATGATATTCTCGCTTCTCGGCACCGAACGGACTAGCGGTGATGTGCAATGCGACGGCGCGAATTCATTACGATTGTTGCCGACGTCCACCTGGCTGTGGACCGAGCTTAAGCAGCTTGGCCTACCGGTGATCTGTATCGACGCGCGGCATGCCAAGGCGGTGCTCAAGATGCAGATCAACAAGAGCGACCGCAACGATGCCATCGGGATCGCTCGTATCATGCAGACGGGCTGGTTCAAGGAAGTGCATGTCAAGGATATCGACAGCCACTCGGTCAGGGCGCTACTGGCCAGCCGGGCGCTGCTGGTCAAGATCAAGCGCGATCTCGAGAACCATGTTCGTGGCCTTCTCAAGAACCTCGGTCTCGTCATCGGTCATGCCAAGTTCAACGTCTTCGCCGTGCGAGCCGAGGAGTTGATCGAGGGTCGCCCTGAGCTGATAGCTGCCATCAGACCGTTGCTGGAAGCGCGCAGTGCCGTCGAGCAGCAGGTCAGTGAGCTTGACCGCAAGGTTATGAAGCTGGTGCGCCGTGATGCCCAGGCCCGCCGGTTTATGACCGCCCCTGGGGTCGGTCCGATCACCGCGCTCGCCTTCAAGGCAACGATTGACGATCCGGCACGGTTTGCGCGATCCAGAAGCGTGGGTGCTTACGTCGGGCTAACCAG
>NZ_JBEKRB010000095.1:0-13883 GCF_049519115.1 Bradyrhizobium sp. | reverse complement strand
ACTCGGCGCGCGAGGTCGCAGAGCGGTCGGCCAGGGAGGCGTTGATAGAAGCAGTCAAGACGGGGGACACGGCTCCGGATTGCATTCAGGTTACCGATGGCGAGGGTCGCGAGGTGGCGACCGTTTTCCTCGAGAATTTGCTCGACGGCTGATGGGCAACCAAAACATCTGGGCGTCCTCTCGATCGACGGTCGGCTCCGAGTGGCACTCGATTTGCTTTACTAAGGCCTATGCCCCGGTATTACTTCAAACTGGTCGATGGTCATTTGGTCACCAATTACGGTGTTCATGATCTCGATGGCGAAATAGCCGCTCAGATCGCCGCGATTGAGCTTGCGCGTTCAATCCGCGAGGAAAGACCAGAACTTGTCGGTAAGCGCTATTCCGTCTCTGTAACTGATGAGTTCGGGGGCGATGTATGCATCATCCCGATCGAGACACCCTTAACCGGCTAGTCGGCGAGGCCAAAAAGTGCTTCTGCGTAGTCATAGGATTATCGGGTACGACGTGCAGCGCATGATGTTCGATTTCACGATGCTAACGCCGGATGCCAAGACAGTCGGCTGCTCCATCAGTAGCGCGGCGATGGACCGGCTGATCGGCAAAAGCGGCTGCATGCCGAATGAGCGCGAAGCGCTATTTTCCGAACTGCGCGTCAAGATCGAGGAGATTGCATCTAGCATCTACGATCTAGAAAACCCGAGCCACGTATACATTTTCTCGAAGCATGTTGAGGTTGCGATTGGGACGAGGGGACGAGGCGGTAAGCCATAACACCACGTTCATGAACGACCCCGATGGCCGATATGTTTTGGCAGCGGGGTAACCCGCCTGCCTAGCGCGGCGGGGAAGCCTGTGCGTCAAGATAGCAGGCGCGGTACATGGTCGTCAGCTCGTCGCCGCGCAGGAAGATCAGCTGCGGTTTCAATCCCCCGCGCGCGGCGATCCAGCGCCGCACCAGGGACGGATACATCAAATACAGTGTTCGCGTCGCGCCGGGATTGGTAACCTCGCGGCCGTTAGCGTCCAAGTCGTACGCCGCGTGGAAACCGAAATTAGCGCGCGACGTCACACAAATCTTGTCCCGCGGAACCATGCCGAGAACGATCGTGCACGCCGAGGCGCAATAGCCGTCGATGATGACCGTCTCGCCCGAAGTCCGCAGACTGTGATATTTATCGAGGTAGGTTCCGATCCGGCCGCCGCGATCATCGGCAATCCGGACTACCGCATAACTCGCGCGTACACCTACTAAGAGTAGAGCCGCAGCCAGCAAAACCGCAAATTTCATATCCCGCCCTGATCCTAACTCGTCCCATCGGCAGGGATTGTAGTTACGGACGGACGGACGTCTATCCGGGAAACTACGCCTCTCTGTCGTCCGGGTGACCGAGCTAAGCAGGTCTATGCGAAGAGGATACTGCAGGCTCGATAAATCAAATCGTTTGGAAAGGCTCCCGGTGCGATCTTCGAAATGAGCGGAGCGGAGTTCCGCAAAGCGTGGCGAGGTTTAGGCGGCAGCGTGTTGGCGTGCTTCGACTCAACGATTATCGCAACGCGCAAGCTATTTGCCGCTTTGACCAAGCTCACTTTCGCCGACTACATCGGATTCAACGGCAAAGTGCTTGGAAAATATCCTAACAACAGAGCCACGAAGTGTCGGCCCTTCGTCGAAGAGGCGCGAGGCCGTCTGTTCGACCTTTTGTCTGAAAGCGAGAAACTGCACCATGCGTTCGCTGCTTTCCGTCCCCTTCATCCCCGCGAGCTCGTCCAAAGCGGCGTCGCTGATTTGACACAGTACGACTTGGTTGTCGTTCAGCATCGAAAACCGGAAGGCTCGTCGGTCTTCGTCGTGTCCTTCGATTCCATGGCTAATCAGCGGCACGGACTGTACTCCCCGCGGACTGGCACCACCCCTCGCCTGAGGGTGCATCAGCTCGCTCCGCAGATCAACAGCTTCGGGGGCCAGCCTCCCCGCTATTCCGGCTGCCGAGCTTCTCGCCCCGGTTGAGTCCATCAGAGCCGCGCGAAAGATTCAGCATTTACTCGGGCCGAGCTGCCGCTGGCTCCTGTGAAAGGATCAGCTCAACCGCTCGCCAAGTTTGGGCGCGATCATTTCAACCAGGTGCTTTTTTGTGCGCTAGGTTATTGACCCGGTGTAGATGCGCGATTTTACGAATGAGTTTGTTGATCTCGATCGCGACGCGCCGGTTGTGCGGATGGAGTGATCGCCTTGCCACCAGATGGCGACGGGTTTCGAGGAGGTCAAGCTTTGTTCTCAGGATCGGGTCACCTTAGTTCACTGCATTCTAAAATCCGAGAAGTGCCAGCCCAATCCAGCTTATTGCAAACAGGGAAGCTGCAACGGCTGCAAGCGAAACTGAAAACTTAACGATTGTGCCAATCATGCTGCCTGACGGCGTTGCCGTGGTGAGTTCGGATGGGGAAAAATATCGGTGAGAGGACGATAGCGCGTGAAATTGGCGGCGCAATGAAGGTCGCCTGTTAAGCTGAATGCCGCCGCTGCGGGTTAATTCGGGAACTGACAAACAAAAAAGTCCGTTCCGATGAAGTAGGCTTCCGGGTCCTTGACGAAGGCGCGCCACGGCGGGCGGCCGCAATATGCTCGATAGTTTCCTGCGTTCTGCTCGAGCTTTGGTTTCTAAAGACCGCGCCAATGGTCCGTCATCTGCTGATGTCGCCCGCTGACGTCCCTTGATCGACGCCGAACTTCTGCAAAGCGAGTTCAGCTGCGCCACTCTTTCTCTTAGCGAGAGAAGCTCTGACATCTTCTGTCGCAAATTGGCTTTTGAACGGCGCCTCCTGTCATTTCTGTGCGTGGAGACGGGACGACTTTGCTGCTTCTTGCTCATACTCAACTAACCCACAACGTCTACGGCATGTGGCACACTGCCCCGCGAACCTCTCCCTCGTCAGGCTGATCGGAGATAGTCATCAACGATGAGCGTATTGCCGTTCCCGACAACGTAAGATTCTACTGGCGAGTCCGTTCGGGCCCAACTGAGTGCAACGATCCATCCAATGACGGTCCACCCGAGGAAAAAGTTTAGAAACTCAATCGACCGGGTCTCTGGATGGGACCGCTGATAAGCGACAGACATTGGAACTAAGTAGAGCCAGCTTAAGATCAAAATTATTAGATCAATCATTTGATCCTCCCCCAAAAAAATCCCCAGGCGGAGTTAGAAGAAATACCGAGAACCGGCAAAGCAGGCTGAACTATGACGGTTCAAAAGTGAACAGAGCGCCCGCTGAAGCTAAAGTCAGCGATGCTGGCCCACGGCGATCTCGTCGCGCTTGTCCTCGACGAAGGCGCGGGCTACGGCGGGCGTTAGGTCAAGTTGTTTGCGGATCATCGGATGCGTCTGGCTTCCCGCCGTCTTGAATTTCATTCTGCTGATCGGTGGCAGTCGCTAACCTGACCATCTTAACGTCTCGAAACGGCTCAGCACTTTCGGCTGCTGCATCGTATGCAGTTTTTTCGTTCGATCGTGCCATGCGGACCTTCAGTATGGGCGGCAGGTCGTTTCCGTACCGGTCCTTCGACACTAAATCGTCCCAGTGAGACTTCACCCAATCGCGACACAATTCATCGGCATCGCCTTGCCATTTCGTCTGGAAAACCAGCTTCGGCTTACCATCGATTTCGAGAGTGAATGTTGAAGGAGAAAAACTCAAGATCTGTACTTCTCCTCACGCTGCCCGAGTGCCCATCCGTTGCCGGCGCAAAGTTTGACAGGAGAGCCGCACCGCGATTGCCGCATCGCCCATGATTCCGCCGATCGTGCGCCGAGGGAAGCCGCTAGGGGTTGGGGCTCTGGTGATGTGACCTACGAAAAACGGCGGGGATTAAAGCTGGACGGCCCCACAATCGGTTGCTTATTACCGATAAGTCGCAAAAATTGTGCTTTTCCTGCAACTCCAAGCCACAAAACAATGGGCCCATCGATGTGGGCATGAACTTTTACCATGTCGAACTCTTACGTCCCCAACTGAAACACTCCGTTTCTGTGCTGGGGGAAATCCAATGCGCTACACGAAGCTTCTTTTGACCACGGCGATCGTCTCGCTCGGGCTATCGGGCATGGCCTCGGCGGCTGATCTACCTGCTCGGACCTATACCAAAGCGCCCGAGTACGTTCAGGCCGCCTACGACTGGAGTGGCTTCTACATCGGTATCAACGGTGGCGGCGCGACCAGCAGGTTTGATTGGAATGCCGATGGCTTCGGCGACGAAGGCAGCCATAACGCGACGGGCGGTACCGTCGGCGGACAACTCGGCTACCGCTGGCAGATGTCGTCCTGGGTGTTCGGCCTGGAAGCGCAGGGCAACTGGGCTGACTTCAAGGGCAGCAATCTTAGCCAGCAATTCGCCGGCCAGACCAACACGAGCAAGATTGACGCCTTCGGCCTGTTCACGGGTCAGATCGGCTACGCCTGGGATCGCACGCTGCTTTACGTGAAGGGCGGTGCTGCAGTCACCGACAACAAGTACACGGCTAACTCGACGCTCCCGCCGCTCGTTGGGATCGACACTGCGAGAGAAACCCGCTGGGGTGCAACGGTCGGCGTCGGCATCGAATACGCCTTTGCCCCGGGTTGGTCGCTAGGCTTCGAATACGACCACCTGTTTATGGGTAACAACGACGTAAATTCAGCCACCGGCTTCCTCATCGCCGACCATATCAAGGAAGACGTCGATCTCTTCACTGTGCGCGTGAACTACAAGTTCGGCGGACCGGTGGTCGCACGGTACTAAATAATCCGAAGTTTGATCTAAGGGCCCCGGCATCTTCCCTAGGGATTGGGCCAGTTGAGGGACTACCGCCGCTGATCGACGGCGTGAAAAGCGACGAGTTTTTTGTGGTGGGCCGCTGGGCGCGGTCCAACAGTAGCGCGCACGGCTACGACGATAGCTAACACAGTGAGCAGTGCGCTCACTATTGGGTATCTTTGCACGCTCGTCGTGATTCAGTGCGACAGCTCGTACTTCCGCATTTCCTGTAAGCGAGCCAGGCAATACTCACGATAAACATTTTCAATGAACGCCCACATGACCGAACCCCACTGTTGGTCGTGTTCGGAAGGATAGGCCCAGCTCTGTTTCGGGATTGTTTCGTGGCCATCGGATAATGGTTTCTGGAAGGCAATACTGCATGCGCGAAGGGGGCTATTCCGCCGCCATCTTGCTTTGCGGCCTGACGCTATAGCGAGAGGACGGCCCCGAGGGTCCTCCGAAGATGAGCGACCGAACGGGGCCCCAATTTTGGAAAGCTTATCAGCACCGCGTCGGAAGCTTCGCGAACGTCCCCGACCGTCTTCAACCCGTAGATCCTCAGAAATGTTTGAATGCGCGTGGGAAGGCGGACCCGATCAAGTGGGATATTGTCGGGAAGCTCCGGTGTTGGATCGAGTAGCTCGGCTGCTTTTTCCTGCATAGCGTGGCGTTATCTCGGCTTCGCCTTCAGTCGCGTCGTCGATCATACGGCAAATTGCGAATCGCAATCTCGTCCAGTCCCGCTGTTGTAACCGTCGGGACCTCGTCCTTCATTTCTGATACACCCAGATCGATCAGTGTTTGCAGATCATTCGGGGCGATCGGGCTGAACTTCAGGGCGCTTCCCTATGATGCCCCTGAGTCAAATTACTCATCGGCAGCTTTATCAACAGGGAGGTAGGCGTGCGTTGTTCAGGCTACGCGGCTCTAAGTGATTCACGGCGCTTCAGCCGCTCCAAGCGGGTCCGAACGTCATTTGCCTCGGCAATTTGCACAGGTGTGAGCTGTCCGAGAACCTCGCGAACCAGGTTCAGTGAGCGTTCCGCAAGTTTCAAGATTTCGTCGTCATTAATCATGCGAATAGTCCCCGATCTGGACTGAGCAGCTTAAATCCCAGGATGTGTCTAACGCGGGACGCTGAAACAGTTTGTGAATCGGGAAGATCGCGCTATCGCGATCGTTAATTAGACGAGAGCGCCTTGGGTAGAATTTTAATTAACACGCCTGACTCATCGCCGCTTGAGTACGCCTGATCCCGCATCTGAAGAAACATCGCCTTCACGTCGGAAAGCCGCAGTTTTTTCTCTCGCAGTCCCTGCTGCTCTCTGAGCACGCGTAGTTGACGCAAGGCGATCTCGTCCTGCTTGTATCGGTCATCCTTGACGGCAAAGTAAGCCTTCAGGTCCTTGACGAAGCCGCGGGCTACGGAGGGCGGGAGATCGAGCGGCTCGCATTACAGCAGCCGTCAGCGGGGAAGCCCCGCTCGATGTGGGCGAGCGGGGCTATTTGCGGAGGATCACGCTGGGGGAACAGCGCCTGCGAATTTAAACACCGGTTGGCAACAAGCGACTGACCAAAATTCACTCAATTCACATAATCCACAGGCGGGCAAGGTGATTAGGTCAGGATACGTGCCATAAAGCACGGCAGCTGCGGCCACGTCGAAACGTAAGTCAAAGAGTACGGCCGCCTCGGTGGGCGGCTCTCACATTGAACCGTATCACGCGGACAGGTCTGCGCCCGCCTGCGTGAACCGGATGAAGGTCCCGGACTCATGCTTCACGATCCAGTCGCGGTTTGTCGGATTCACGCGTGATACTTCATCCGCTCGAATAGCTCCCTGACATCATCGAGCCGCAACTTCTTCTCGTGGGGAGCCTGATAGTCCAGAAGGGTCCGAAGTTGCCGGACGGCTATGGCGTCGCGACGGCTTTTGTTATCCTCGGCGAAATACGCCTGCATGTCCTCGACGAATTCGCGGGCGACAGCCGGCGGCATCTCCTCGTTAGTCTTCATCCGCTCACTCCACGCTGCGCCGCCCGGATCGTCTGACGGTCGCGTTCGCAATCCAACGAAATCGGGACGGCTCCTCTTACCATGTCGCTCTTCACACTCGCCACAATAGAGCGCGCTGTGGATGCTGTGTACAGGCCGCTCACGCGGCCAACTCACCAGAGCGAGGTCCACCATCTGCGTGTGGTTGCAGTAGCGGCATTGCACCTCTAGCAGCTCATAGCCGCCGTGAAGGGCATCGGCAATTGACGGTGAGGGGTTGTCGGGGACGCCAAGCAACAGGCGCGTTGACCAGAGTTCGCAATCCAGCCGGTGGGCTTCAGCAAGCGCCCGAAAAGCCAAGCGGTGATGACCTTCATCACCCCACTCAAGCGCGGCCTCGGCTTCGCGCACAAGGCGGTCACGCGCCTGCTCGGCCTTGCGGAGTTCGTTTACATAGTGCCGCTGGTCGCCGCCGGACTGCGGCATATAAAGGATATGGGCGTTCATGGGCACTCACGATTCAGTCGATTTGCGGTCAAGGAAAGGCGCTTAGACGGAGAACCAAGGCGACTTTAAGTCAAGTCGTTGGTCAAGATGAGCCCACCATCGAGCCTAGCGGGCATCTCGGGAAGATAGGTAACGGTGCGGGTTGTCTGAGCGACAGCGGGTCAGGGCTGGCATGCCCCATGATTCCGCCGATCAGGCGCGGAGGGAAGCCGCTGGGGGTTGGGGATGGTTGAGATTGGCGCGTACGAGTTGCGCAGAGGTTCACTGCGAGGTGATCTTGACCGTGCCCTTCAGCAGTTTGCGGCTTTCCCTGCGAAAGCCGTGGGCGTCTCGCGGTCCCTAAGTGACGGACATCACCTCGCCGGCTTCTTCGTCCGCCCAGAGGAAGTCTGTTATTTCTTTGCCATCCAACGTTACCGTTGTGCTGTAATAGTACGGCGACCCGCTGGTGATCTTCATCAGACTCGCCCGTCGGCTGCTCTGGACTTTCTTATAGGCAAATCCAACCGCAAACCTGAGGTCGAGGGCAATACCGCACGCGCGAAAGCCGCGGGTGAGGCGCTTCGCAAAAAAGGGGCCCGCCATTCGCGACGGGCGCCAAGTCTAGGGAGGTTACCGCCGTGAGACGGCAGGCAATTTTGGCCGATTCGCTTGAGGGAAGATGTTGCCCAACTCCCACAGTAGCGGGGAAAGTGTGTCGGCGCTGCTTCCGCATCAGTGATATTCACTTTGACGGCTGACCCTTTGGAGTCGCTTTGCGGGGAGCTTTTGGGGTTTTTGGCGGGGCCAAAAAGCGATTGAAACAAGCTAGCCGCTCGTCCTGTTCTTTCAGAAACCTGCAGTCGGCGGCCAGCTTAGCAACTGGCGGCTTTGGCTTCGGATCAGGGGCGAAGATGCCATCGTAACAATCGAGCCGCTCTTTGTACCCGTCTTCAATGGAGAGGCAAAGTTGCGATCTCTCAATATCTGTCGGCGCTTGGGCATTTGAAGCGAGATACGATCGAGTTGCATCGAGTATTAATGAGTCAAGGGGCTTGGGAGGATCGACGTGCTCCACGGGAGATCTGTCCGACTCATTCAGCGACGGGGGGGATTCCTTCTGCACGGCCGGCGCGGATGTGCTTTGCTCAAGTCTGCTAATTCCGATCACAACCAGCGACGCGACAATCCCAAATACAATAACGAGCGTGATGGTCGCGACAATTGCCCGGCTAGGCCGGAAGAGACGATTCACTGGACGGGGCAACGCGGGAACGTCTTCATCATTCTCCGGCGGAGACCACTCACTGTCGGCACGAGGATCGCTCACTTTTTTGCCTTCAGCCCAAGCTCGACCAGTCGGCGGATGGCTTCGGGCCTCGACGGAAACGGCTGTTTCTGTTTGGCAATCCATTCGTCCAGGCCAGCCAACATCGGCGGATGCATGCGCACAACCACAGGCTCGCCTTTGCCCGTGGCAGGCGGGCCGCGTCTTTTTTGTGGAATCACGGTTTGCTTTTTCATGATTCCTTGATATCACAATGGCAGCCCGACGGGAAGTTGGAAGCTAGCCCGTCGGGCCTAACCCGAACCAGCAAGAGGTCAATCCAAATGGATCAGGCTGACAACGTGCATAGCACGCCCCCCTAAACTCGTCCTCAATTCAGGACCTCGCCAGCAACGTAATCAAATTTCCCTTCGGCGTTCCGCGCAACGAGTTTTCGCGCAAGGCAAAGCGCGAGCGGCGTTCATTCATCGCGCCGGATAGTGGATATGTCGTAATTCCACCGACCGACGACGAGCACGAGGCCAAAACAAGCCGAACGAGACGCCATTCGCGCGGCAAAACGACAGGCGAGGGAAGCCGCGCGACCAGCCTAGAGGCCGGTCACTGCGATAAACTCGGACCTTCGCAAAGACCGTCGGGAAGATTGGCGGCATGCCGACCGGGTGACGGGGTATTGGCGGGCACGCCTCGACTGGAACAGCGCACTTAGTTGTGCTCATCGTAGGGCGCGGCAGACAGCGCTAAATTCCCGGCGGCTGATAATAATGAAAGCCGCTGGAAGTTGGTCGATACGTGGCGCGAGGCGGTTGTAAAGCAGTTGCTTAAGCCGTCGCGCGATCTTGCCGCGATTATCCGGAAGCGCGCGAAGCTTGCCAGCAGAGAATTCGCTCAACTGCCAACCAATGCCAAGCGTATCGAACGTGCAGTCGCCGATGACGTTGCATGGTTGGCGGCGCACCCGACCAAACTACGGGCAACAAGGAAGCGATAACTCGTCGCCGCGAATTCAAGGAGGCCATGCGCCGGCGCATCCGGGAAATCGCCGCGTCGCTCAATCTTTCCGACGAGCAGATCGAGCCTACCCTGAAGCTCAAGCACGAAGTGATTGGCCGGTTCTGCGAGGCGCACGGCGTCAGTATCGGATGGCTACTTGAAGGCATTGAGCCGATGTTTAAGGTATGGCCTACGTCGTGAAGCGCCGGCGCCGATCGGTCAGAAAGCGCAACCGGCAGCGGCTGGCCGCTCATTCCAATAGGCTACCGCGGTGAGAACAGGGGCGGTCTCCTTTTTCGGTAGAGGGCCACCGCGGATTGTGGAAAGCTCCCGGTGACAGTGCGAGCCACGAATCATGCCAGATGAGATCGACGAAGAAATTAGGAAAGTTTTGCGCGAGCCTTTGAAAGCTATGCCTGGGATTATTCGGTCTGGGCTTTTCAAACCGGGCGCCAGTGCGTCCTACCGATTGGGGTGGACCAGCCTCGCCATTAAACTCCTCAACGAGTTCGCCACTCCTGAAGTTTTGGCTATCCTTCGAGATGCCATCCCGGAGCTGGAGAAAATTCGCAATGAACATCGATCGGAGCATTTGAGCAGCACCGCCGCTGAATATCTTCTATTCATTGCGACCAAGGTGGCTTGACGAAGCGTCGGGGCGCCGATCGATCCGGAAGCAACCGGCAGCGCTTGGCAACACACGCCAGGAGGCTGGAACGATGATCAGTTGCGGGGGGCCTCGAAGCCCCCCGCTTTCTATTGCGACAGGTAAGCTTCAGCTAAATGCGCAAAAAAGATACTGACGCTCGTAAACGCGATAAGCCCGATGAACAACTCGAACATGGAAATACCCAACAATGGAACACGAATTAACAATTCGTTACGTCGCTGCGGATCATGGCTTCATTTAGCCAGAGCGAGGCCAGTAAATCGTTTGTCGGAAACCTGTGGCCGCGGCGACACGCTGCTTGAGCTCAATCTAGCAGTCCCGGGCGGCGAGCATCAGTGAACTAGATCACACAACGCTTCCGAAGCTGAACCCCAGCTGGGTAACGGACCGTCAACTTAGTTGCTGTATGTTTCTGGCATCGCGATTGAGCGCCGCGAACCTTTCTGGACGTACCTGACACGACCCGCCGGACCAACCCCGGCGGGTTTTGCTTGCGAGGCCCTACCTGAGCGCCTTAAGCTGTGGTCGGCCGGTAAAAGGGAGTGCGGACGTGGCGACAGGAACGGTGAAGTGGTTCAACGGCCAAAAGGGCTTTGGCTTTATTCAACCCGATGGCGGCGGCAAAGATGTGTTCGTCCATATCTCGGCCGTCGAGAAGGCTGGCCTTAGCGGCCTCAATGAAGGTGCCAAGGTCAGCTACGATATCGTCAGCGACCGCGGAAAGGAATCTGCGGGAAATTTGAAAGTGAAGTGACGGCCCCGACAGTCGCTGGGCCCGCCAACTTGACTGGTGTGAGCAGCACGCATCAAAGCCGATCGCAGCAGCCACGTCCAAAAGCGGACTTGCCTTTCAACGAGTGAGTTTTCGAAAGCAATTGCCGATAATTCCTGACGTTGCACAATATTGTCGGCTAACTTCGGTCGTCGTCTTAGATGATTATCGGCCAGATCATGCTATTCAAAGCTCAGCCAACATGAACCAGTTTCTGCCCAGTCGCCGCGTGCGATCCATCAAGGTGACTGTGCGGGTATCTAGGGAAGACACTCCGATCACAGCGCCGCCCAGCACAAAAACGGCTCGCCGTTGCCAGCGCTCGGAAGCAGCGGACCGCGTCAAGGCTGGCGCTCGGTTGCATAAGCCGAATATATCTACTTTCTACGCCACCACCGAGGTCGATCGGGTGCCCGGCAAAGCCGGACACCGCAGGCGACGTTGATAGTCGCGCGCTACTCGGTGAGGCCTGCCAGCCGCAATCCCTTCAGCACCCGCTCCATCTTGCTGTTGAATGCGGCCGTTCCGACCATGGGTCCGAAGTTATTCAGCGCCGTTTTCGGCCACAGCTTCATGTAGTGGTCCAGTGCGTCGCGTGCTTCCTGTTCGCGGCCAACTAGCGCGTAAGCCGAAGCCAGATACGCCGCGGGATGCCCGGTATTGGGCGCCTCAAGAGTTGCGCGCGACAAATAGTCGATCGCTTTCATATCCTGGCCTTGCATCAGATAGACAAGACCCTCTCCCTGATACCAGCTCCAGCGCAGTCGCGAGTCAGGCGCAATCCGGTCGGCTTCCTGAAATTCCGCCAGCGCCTCGTCGAGCTGACCGAGCATCAGACGATTGTATCCGATCTCCTTATGGAGAAACGGGTACGCCGGAAAGTTCCGAGCGGCTTCGCTGCATACGTCGACCGCAACCTCGAATCGCCGCATCGCGCGAAGGATATGGCACTGCGCGCCGCGCACGCCCATACTGTCCGGCGCGATACGAGCGGCGCTCTGCAGCGTTTGATCGGCCGCATGCAGATCGTTTGCCACATCGTCCGACCAATGATTCAGGACCCCGGTCGTGAGCGCGCGGGTTAAACGGGTCAGCGCCGCAACATTGTTCGGATCTAGCTCCACCGCCCACTGCCCGAGTGCGCGCGCAGCCTGGTAGTCCTCGCGCGAGATCACATCAATTTTCTCGGCAATGTGCGTTAGCTTTTCCGCCATTTCGATGTTCGCACCGGTCTGTTCGACCCGCGCCGAATGCGCGAAATAGGCCCCCAGCAACGTTGCGAAACAGATAAGGACGGTGGCAGCGATCACAGCCGCAGTCGCCCGCGGCACAACGACGCGACGCGATGCCGGCACAGCAGCTGCGAACGCCTGCAAATGACCGTCGAGCGCTTCCGCCCCCGGCGGTTGCGGGGCCGGCAACCTGCCGTTGCCGTCGTTGGCCTTGGGCGCGTCCACGGCGTCCGGTGCCTCGGAGGCGTCGCGGCCCTCCCGCACTTCGCCAACAAAGCGGACGCCCTTGCGCGGCAGGGTCTTGATCAGGCGCTGCTCGTTTCCGCTGTCGCCAATCGCTTTGCGCACGGTGTTGATGCGCGTGCTGAGCGCCGATTCCGAGACGATCCGCCCGTCCCAGATCTGTTCCATGATTTCGTCCCGGCTGACAACCTGCTCGCGGTGACGGACCAGATGCAAGAGAAGGTCGAATGCCTGTGGCTCCATAGCGATCACGCTTGCGCCACAGCGCAACTCTCGCCGACCCGGATCGAGGATGAATTTGTCAAAAAAATAAAGCAAATTCAGAGACTCCCGTATCTGAACGGTCATCCGACGCGCGCCAGGCGCTGGCTCGCCCAAACTAAAATAATGAATTTCTTGACCAAAAAATAAGGTCACCTGAAGGCGCCGCGTCAAGCCTTAAGGCACGCTCTGGCTGTGAATCGGAAGCGGCCCCCGGCAGCGCCGGATGAGCCTCGACTTGGTTAAAGCGGAACAAGGAGCCCACAGTGACAGCCATCGCCTATGCATTGTCGCGCGCCGTTGACGCAGCTAGTGAAAACGAGGGCCTAAGGCTCATCGCCATCCTTTGCGGAATTGGCCTTTTTGTGTCGCTGACCTTGTTGACCTATGGGCTTGATCTTAGCCCGGGGTTCTTTTGACCAGCGCTAGCGGCCAACGACGCCGCGCGCGTGTCTCTCGAGAATCATACGACTAACGAGTGGTCGACCGCTTCGCAAACTAGCAGCTCTCGAGAAGAGGCAGACATTCCGGCGAAATTCGGGACAGTTGTCAGCTTCGGTTCATGAGCGCGTCGCTTTGAGCGCCTGCGCCATCACTTCCGATCTACAACCCATCAACGGACATCGACGCACCGACGCGATTTCGGGCCTGCGGAAACCCATCGCCATCCAGGCGGCGATCAGCTTCAACATGAACTTGCCGGAGTAACTGCTGTAATTCGGCAGATCATCGGCAAGCTCGACGCCGACGCGCCGCTCTTTTGTCATCAGCCGGATTTCAAGTGGCGGCGCGCTTCCCGGAAAGCGGTTCCGGTAAATCGACAGCCAGTGCCCTTTGGTGACGTCGAGGAACATCGCCGAATTGCAGCACGTGGCAATGACCCGCCGGGTCGGCGACTCCGGCTTGAGCCGATGCTCTTGGAGATGCTCCTGCCCCGTCACGCATTGCACGCGATCCTTTCGATATAGGACGTAGGCTGTTCCACTGTCGGGATCGAGCACGGGCGGCGCGGAAGCTAGCTCCTCGAACCGGCGTCCGGCTTCCTGGCAGCTCGTGCAATAGCAAGCGCCGGTCAGAATCGGCGGACCGATCACCTCGAATTTCACCTTGTCGCATTGGCATATCGCGGAGAGGTGTTGGTGCTG
>NZ_JBEKRB010000094.1:0-13824 GCF_049519115.1 Bradyrhizobium sp. | reverse complement strand
GAGGACACCGAAGGGAAAGCCCAGGATCAGGATTGCGTAGAGCAGCCAGTCCGGCATAGCAGCCCACTCATTTGCGATGATTCGCCTCGAAGTCGAGCCCTATTTGCCAAACCGGTAAGGCCACACGACGACCTTCCGCCGCTTTCAAAAATAAGAACCCTCCTTCCGACAGCTAATTCCCCGCGCCACCGCCATGTTCCAAAACGTGGGAATCGCGTCTAATCACGTGGCGCTAGCTGAGGTGAGGGCCCATCGCTCCGCTGGCGGCCTCTTTGTTCAGACAAGGGCAATCAGGAATCGTCGCGACCAGCAGGGCGATGGCCACGCCACTACAAAAGCGAGCAAAACACCGTCACGCGTCATCGGGCCGCACCACAAAATGACCGCCGCTATCTAGAAGGCCGCGGCTTCATCCTCCATGCAGAGATCGGAGTCCAAAACACCGAGGCGAATCGAGGCGACGCTCGGCGCCATCCTTGTGTGTCGGCGACGCGCTTTAAAGACTTCTGGCGGTAAGCGCCCGCTGCGTGAAGTTAAGAGATAGGGCAATTGCCAGATGGTTGCCGCCTGATCGGTACGCTCTACCATTCACGGTGCAGGGGCGATTAGTCCCCAGTAGGCCCCTGTCGAATTAGACCCGCTCGAATCCACCGATGCAGGCGGGGCTTTTTTGCAGACTAGCGCGTCGCTAGCCATTCGGCCTGCAATAAAACTGGAAGCCGATGAGGGGGTTCAAATATCACAAGCCGAACGACAATTCTGATCTGCTGCACGCGCCATCTTGGTGTCGGTGTGCCAGTGCGCGATGAGCACGACAGTTTAAGTCTTAGCGGCATCGATTTGGAGACTTCGAAAAACTATAAAGTGCGACATGCAAAAATTTACGCCAAATCCGGCGATGATCGAGGCGAGCTTGGCAATCGGGATGTTGGTGTAGGGCGCTACCAGGACCAACACACTCGTTGTCACTGTCACGCCAGCAATTCCCGAAGCGACAAATCGCAGATAGCGCCCAATGCTGAGTGCACCACCTGTCTCTCGGCCGAACGTGATTTTGGTGTTCATGACATAGGAGCCGGTGACGGCGACTAGCCAAGAGATGATATTGGAGACAATTAGAAGGCCGAGAAATCGAAAAGCGATAGTGAAAATGCTGACGTCGACGGCAACGTTTATAAGACCTATCGACGCAAAGCTGAACAGTTTGGCCAACAACGTGCGTTGATACCAAGCGTTTGCGATTTTGCGCAAAATCAGATTCATAAAAGCAGCTATCTGTGTCGTTGCGAAGAATGCCAATTGTGCAGCGCAATAACTGCATTGCAGCAGCTCCCGTTCCCGCCGTCAAGTAGGCGTCCGTGATTACGTGTTCCTGCGATTGCAGCATTTTACGCAGCAGCGTCGCTACGGCGCGGCTCCCGCCATGCCTCCACGTTTGCTACTGCGGCCAGCAGACCAGCAAATCGTCGAACTCACTCGGTATCCAGACTGATCGACCGGATCTGCAATGCTGATGCTGACGCCGGGAATATTTTTGAACTCATTTGCTTTGGCGATGGCATTCGCCGCGGAATGCCGGATGTAGGTGACGTTCATGTGTGCCCCAACGACGCTTTGAAAACTATCGCCTTCGGATGCTATCCAGCCTCTCCGATTCTAGGAGAATGAATTGGCCAGAGCCAAAAAGAAAACCGCCCGTAAGCCCTCACCGGAGCGGACGTCAAGTTGCTCAGACAGCATTCAAAAGCGAAAACACGGTCGCGAAGCTGATGAACGTTCCAAAGAATCCCTTTAGGCAGAGGGCTCTCAAGCTCGCTATCGGCTTGGGTCATCAGCGCTAAGGGAGCCCTCCAGGGAGCTATCGATGAACGTTGATCACTTTTCGCCTTGCGAGACGCTGCCGGTCGTATCCGTTGTGCGTCCGCCTTCTCGCGGTGGACCAGAATAATCTATCGTCAATCCATCAACCTGGCACTGGAGCGTGCTTATCCCGGTGTTAATGCTAAAACCGCTTCCTCGCCGACCCTCTCGCGTAATGAACTCATAGGACAAGGTAGCATTTTTCTTGTCAGTGCCGACTGGCATGGCCCCCAGGTCAATGCTCAGCTTCGTTACGTGACTTGCGCCGCCCGTTCCGCAAGTGAACGAGCACGCCCCGACACTGGGGCAGGAATACTTCCATTGGTAGGTAATTTCCGTTCCGCCAGGATAGGTCGGACCTGATGGGGTCTGGCCATTTTTGCTTTGAGCCCACAATGGGTTGATAAGCACGGCAGCAAATAGTGTTCCAAAAATGAGCGTACGCCACATGACGACCTCCGAACTAATACTATTTAGAGATGGTATTGAACTCCTGCGCAACAAGACCAAAGGATTGAAGGTGTTCGCTCGAACCTTCCCGGATTAAATGACGTGGCAACTACCACGAACTGCGTCCCCATATTGCAATTACGACACTGAAAAACACGAACGGTACTGTGCGAGTCCGGTCACTGGAAGTTTGCTGAAAGCGCGCAGGCAGACGCAATCAGGACACCGCAGTTCTTGTGCAGGCAACTGCTTGCCGAACTCGTATCGATGCACGTTCGAGATAGTCTGCCTGCCTGGCGCTAGTTATGGCGGCCTGATGGGAGACAGCAACTTTTTTCCAGGCGACCTCGCTCATTAAATTTTTAAAACGCTTCCGATGAGTCTGCGAGTTACTGATCAAGCGGTTTGACGACTTGTGTCGTCGAGATGGTCACCATCAGACTGTTTGCAGCTGCGGGTGCTGAACTCGAGACCGGAAGACCTGCAATGGGATCCAGCAAAGCACCACCGCTCGATGCGGTCCGATACAAATAGCGGTAGGTGAACGTGGCGTTCCAATCTCGCGCCAATTGGTAAGCGTAGGAAAGAGTGCCTGACAGAAAATCGTTCGTGATCCCAGATGAGGTCTGCCGCGAGATATCAGCGGCGGCGGTAATGCTCGACCGCGAGTCGATCGTCTGCGTGACACCAGCATGCAGCGTGCTTCGTTTCGTCAGTGCACCGGTGATGGCAGGCGCGAGCGTTTGACTGGCTAAAAGATTGAGCGTGGTTCCCTTCGTCAGCTTGTAAATCGCGTGGGCGTCCCCGATAAATCCCGCGGTCGAACCTGAGGTAAATGGCGGTAACTGTCCTGTACTCGTCACGATCGGCGAGGCACCGATTTGCGCATTGGAATAGACCACGCCGGCGTTGCCGCCATAGCTGAAAACTGGAGAAAATTTCGTTTCAAATCCGGCTGTGTTCCGAAGCAGCAACAGATCCGCGCTCGGAACCGAGTCAAATGCGAGCCATTCCAGTTGTGAATTTACCGATATGGTTGTGAGCGGATCGACCTTGTGGCGCCAGGTCGCCGTCGCGTTTGAATCCGTAAATTCTGTTCCGCCGCTTGATGGTTGATACGTCGTCAGCGCAGAGCTTGCCGAAAACGAGATCGTATCCAGCGCCGATAGGCTGCGTTGGAGGCCGCCGCTCAGCATGGTTCGCTCGAGGTCGCCGCGCACGTTTGTCAGAAGGCCCAAATCGCCCAGCACCGCCACCACAGTGCTCGAATTGCGAAAGCTGCCATCAAGAAAATATTGATTGTCGGGGTTCTTGTCCCAGGTGACATAATGGGCATGGACGGCCTCCGTATCGGACTCGGTTTGGGCAATCCCCTCCGTTCCCGATCCCCAATAGTTCTTGTACCCGACATTGCCATCGAAGGTGAGCCGCGACGTCGGCGTCAGCACAACGCCATTCGCGGTTATCGTTGTGTAGGATCCGAGCGACCACCCGGGCGATGGATTGCGCATCCACTGATTGTCGTTCGTCTCAAAGGTCTGGGTTTCGGTCGTGCTGAGCGACCAGTCATAGGCGAGCGCAGGCGCGGGCAAAAGGCCCAGGCAAGCCACGACTGCTCGGCTAACGTGTCTCACGCCCCAGCCCCGCACCCTCAAATCGCTATTCCAGCAAGCCACGCTCCGGAACGATGATCACATCGCCGGCATGAAGTTGGATATTTGCATCAAGATTTTGACCCGCTTCATAGGCCTTATAGTCGAAATTGAAAATCGTTTCCTCGCCACCTTGACCGCGATGGACCTGTATCCGCTTCTTTGCCGCAAACGGTCCAAGCCCACCGGCAATTGAGATCGCCTGCACAACCGTAAATGCTTGTCGGATCGGGTAGGGGCCAGGCCTCTGGACCTCGCCGGTGATGAAGATCTTCGGCTTCAGATCGTCCTCAGGGATGTCCTTTGCCGCAAGCGCAACGGTGATGTCGAGGCCGTCGGTGTAGTTATGCCTCAGCCGAGCTTTCAAGATCTTCTCGAGCTGTTGAGGCGTCAGTCCGCTCGCCAAGATGTGGCCCGCCAAGGGAAAGCCAATCTGCCCGTTCGGATCGACAATGACTGAACGGTCAAGCTTTGGATCCTGGAGGACCGAGATGTTGAGCGTATCGCCCGGCTTCAGGGTGATGACGGAAGGCGTTTCACTTTGCGCCAGGGCCACCGACACTCCAGCGATAAACAATACCAACGCAATCAGATGGCGCATTTTCTATGCTCCAGGGACGGCCCCCGTGCAGCCTCGCATCAGGCGGATTCGAGGCCGACTATGGACACCTCGCTTGACCGCCGCAAGGCTACGAACGACACATTGACCGGATCCGGAGATGGAGGATAAATGAAAAAATGATAATTTACAAATACTTAGCGATTTTGGACGGCTTCTGAAGCGGCAAAATGCTGTACTGTTGCTTATCTGCAATAACATCGGCGACCAGATCCGCCGTAATTGTTTGGTGCCCATTGGCGAAACCATAAACCAGTGCGGTATCGCAAAGGATATTGATCATCCGCGGAACGCCTCCGCTCGCCTCAGCGATTCTCGCCGCTGCATCGAGCGTAAACATGACCCTGGTAGCGCCTGCGGCCTTGAGGCGGAACAGGATGTAATTTGCCACTTCGCTTTCATTCAGCGGTTGCAAATGGAAATCCGACGAAATGCGCTGCGCCAACTGATGCAGCTGCGGGGACAGAAGGAGGTCTCTTAGCTCGGGTTGGCCCACGATGATGAGCTGTAGGATTTGATGTTTGTCGACGTTGATATTGGACAGCATTCGCAGGTGTTCCAACGAATCCGATCCAAGGTTTTGGGCCTCATCGATAATCAGGATCGTTCGGCGCCGGCTCGCGTGCTGACGGTAAAGGAAATCCTGTAAGCGTTTGAAAAGGGTAGGGTAGTCGCCCTCAAAGGGCTGACTAAAGGACATCAAGATCCACTGCAACAGCTCATGGCGGCCCTGCGGCGAGTTCGAAATCAAGCCCATCGTCACATTGGAGCTCAGTTTCTTCAGCAGATAGCGAAGAAGCGTGGTCTTGCCCGACCCTATCGCCCCGGTGATGACGGTAAAACCTGCGTTGTTGGTGACGCCGAACTCCAGCATGGTGAAGGCCATGCGGTGCATGCTTCCCCAGTAGATCAGCTCGGGGTCGGGCAAAATCGTAAAGGGCTTCTCACGAAGCCCGTAGAACGCCTCATACATCGATGGCCCCTGATCTAACGCTCGACCCCGTTGGCCTAAAGGATGCCATGCCCCAATAAATCACCGCAATCACTTAAAATATTTCGCGACCAAAGCCGTTCAGTTGTCCATACAAAAATGGTACAGCAATTGCACGTGAATTCCTCACCTCCGACCAGGACTTAGGCGCGCATGCTACAGAAGGTTAACCTGGACGAGGACGTGCAGGAAGAGGGCCGGGGAAACCTGCTGCGCCCCGCCTATTATTGGGAACTCCTCAAGCGCCGCAAATATTATTTCGCCATCCCCTTTGTTGCTGTCGCTCTGATTGGCTCGGCCTTGGCATTTATTTGGCCCCCGACTTACTCGTCTGAAGGCAAGATCCTCGTCCAGTCCCAGCTCATTCCGACCGAGTTGGTGCACCCAACCGTGACCAGCGCGGCGCAAGAGCGTATCCAGGTCATCGAGCAAAAGTTGATGACGCGCGACAACATGATCGCCATCATCGACAAGTTCCAGTTGTTCCCTGAAAAACGAAACTTGATGTCGGTGACGCAGCTTGTCGAGCTGATGAAGAAAAAAACCACGATCGCCGCCATCAACAACCAACTGTCCTTTGCGCGGCGAAGTGACAATCCCACCATCGTGTTTACGGTTGGCTTCGAAGATTCTGATCCTGCCGTCGCAGCGCGCGTGGCAAACGAGCTCGTGACCCGAATCCTCCACGAAGACATTAAAGATCGCACCAACCGCGCCAGCGATACCACCAAGTTCCTGGGCCGCGAAGTCGAGAGGCTTCAAGCTGCCATCGATGCCAAAATCGCGCAGGCCAAAGGGGGCCAGCTCGCACCGAGCTCGACTGGCACAACCGATCCGCTCACGCAATTGAGGGCCGACTATCTGCAGAAGAGCGCAATCTATTCGGAAAAACATCCGATTATGAAGGCTTTGAAGCGTCAGATCGACGCTGCAGAAAAGATGGCCCGACCTGCCTCTTCGAGCAGTGACGACCTCGCTTCTCTGCAGGCCCAGCAAGACGCTATTCAAAAAAGTCTCGAAGCGGCGACGGCAAAATACTCAGCTGCCCAGCTTGGCGAAGCGCTTGAAAAGAATCAACAATCCGAGAAGCTCGAGGTGCTTGAGCAGCCCGCGGTCCCGCAGGAGCCGATCAAGCCCAATCGCCCGAAACTCCTGGCGATGAGCTTTCTACTTGCATTTGCGGCCGGAGGAGGTTTGACCGTTCTTTTGGAGTTTTTCGACACGACGATCAGGCGAACCGCGGACATTTACGGGATCGTTGATAGCGCCCTGGTGGTCCAGGTCCCCTATATCGTCACCGAGATCGAAAAGCGTCGAATCCAGCGTCGCAAGAAGCTTTTGATAGTCGCCGCGGTGCTCGCAGTTCTCGTGGCGTTGGTTGTCGCATATTTTATGGTGACGCAGCTCGACTTGATCATTGCCAAAGCACGCGTCGGACTGTTTCGCTGAGTTTGTCTCTGGGAGAGCCCAATTGGATCCTATTCGCCAAGCACTCGAACGATCGCGAGCTAAACAGTCGACCTCACAGGGCAATTCGTCCGATCCGTTTGCTCCGTTTCAGTCGTCGATCGTGCACGAGGATACGGACTTCCGAGAAGTCAAGCTGAGCCCCGCGCATCTCGAGTCGACCAGAATTCTCGCCTACAACCCGTTCCACGAGAGCGGTCGGACCTTCGACATGCTGCGAACCCAAGTGCTGCAGGTCATGGATGATAATGGCTGGCAAATTTTGGCGGTGACTTCTCCGACGTCCGGCTGTGGAAAATCAGTGACTGCTTGCAATTTGGCGATGAGTATTGCGCGCCTGGCCGAGCGCTCAGTTCTGTTGGTCGACCTCGATCTTCACAAACCGAAAGTCGCTGAATATCTCGGTATCAGCGCCCAATCCGGCATATTGAGCGTGCTGGAAGGGCGCACCAGTGTCTTGAACGCGATCGTTCGAGCATCGGTTGCCCAATATCAGGCGCTGGTTCTACCAGGGCAGGTCTGTAAAGCTGGTGCGGCGGAGTGGATGGCGTCGCAGGCGATGGCGACAACGTTGCAGACCCTTAAGCGGGAGTTCCGGTCCCACGTCATCATCCTGGATATGCCGCCTGTTCTAGTCGGCGACGACGTCATATCGATCCTGCGTCAGATTGATTCGATTTTGTTGATTACCGGCATCGGGACCTCCACGGTTCCCGACATCAAGGAATGTTATAAACATCTCAAATCGACCCCAATCGTTCGCGTCGTGGTCAATAAGGTTTCCGAGAAAACGGAAAGCCATTACTACGGCTATGGCTACAAATGATGGACTGGGGTTTGCACGCAGCCAAATTCGGATTGATGCGAATGACCAACGCCAGATGGTTAGCCCTTGAGTTTGTGTATCGGGTTGCGACGCGCCGATACCGCTATTGCGTCGGGGTCATCTCCTTGGCAAGCAAATCCGCCTAGTGCTCGAAGTCACAGCTTTTTAGTAGCGACTTCCTGCTCTGGCCGTTGATGCCGGTTGGCTGGCTCGCCGGGTACGCAGCGCGGCGGATGGAACGAGAGAAGGGATTTGCTTCGACGAGCGGGTTATACCTTTGCCTTGTGCTCCTTCAGGATTATTCCAAATAACCCTTTCTCATTGAAACGTCTCAGATCAGGCCGCAGCGGTTCAGCCTCGCAAATGAAGGAGACTTGATCGGGAATGGTCTGACCGAACAACCGAAAGGCCCAATTAGCATCGATGTCGTCAACGACAACTGCGCTTTTCGGTCCTAATGTTGGCCAGGCTCGATCCAACTCAAATCGAACGTTGCGCTCACTGTGGAGGCTATCGTGAATAAACAGGTCAACATGGCCGAGGTCGCGAAGCAGTCGGGCAAGATGACGCCGACTAGAACCCTTGATGTACGTCCATCGATCTGAGTGGCCACCGCCTACAGCAATTCCGACCTGCTGACGCCAGTACCTTTCGAGCGGCGGAAGATCAATGCTCCAAAGGTGACCGTCTCCGTTCCTCTTCAATGCCTCAAGAATGAAGCGCGAGGTGACGCCGTGAGCTACGCCCGTCTCGATAACTCTATTTGGTCTCAAGTGAAGCACTAGACACCAGATGGCTCGGACAAATGCGGCGTCGCCATCGTTCCACCACTGAAAACTTTCGGGACCAGCTCGTATTCCCTTTGCTTCCAGCTCACTCATTACCTGTTGCCACAGCCCCAAAAATTCTGGAGCATCATCACAAGGCCACCGAACATCGAGGGCTTCATGAAGTCGCTGCTCCCAGTTCAAGTCTGGCTCATAGGGGCATTGAGGTTTGCGCTCTGTGAGCCGCTCCGCATAGGACTCGCGAATGCCAGTCCAGATTTCAACCGGATCGGCAGCCAAGTCGGCAATCCCGGTTAACGGATGCCTCAGCAAATAGCGCATTGGGATTCCGAGCATCGCTTCCTCCCATGAAACGAGGGCGCCAAACGCATTATATTTTTTATTATATTTTCATTCCTGATGAGTGTTGATGAAATGGGGGTGAAATGACCGATAAATCTCTTGTCTTGCTATCTGGGCGTCACGGCTCGTTCACGCGCGTATGCGTTAATCAATTTGCCCGGTCTATTTGTACGCACCCACGCCCCGCTCCAACTTCCCCGGAGCGGGGCAGCGCGTCCCCGCATTTGTCGAGTGTTTCTTTTCGCTCTCGAATTTCCAATCTGCCGACCGCATTCAGGCGGGCGCTGTTTGCCGGATGGGAGAGCTGGCTAGGGACTTGCTATCTCCACACTATAGTCGTCGTTTCAATTCTTCAATTCTCGCTTTCGCCGTCGCGCTGACGGCGCTTGCGTTCATTGTTTCGACATGAGGCGAGGGCGCTCACCGCTGACATGGAGCAGGGCTGTTGGCCGGGGTAGTGGCGTCTCAGAGCTTGGTAGCTTTACCCTGAGCACAAAGGGGCCGCCCAATAATCAAGACGAGGTCAAGGCGAGCGACAATGCCGCTGGTTACGAACATCACTGCCAACGTCCGCGCACGCTAGCTCGATGATTCCTTTAGCTCAATTTAGGACGCCCGCGGGCATTTGTGAGTCACCAGGCAATCTACGCTTAGACCACCCTTGCAGCCTCCAAATCGTCGTGTGTGACCCCTCATAGGTCCCAGCGACGCGGCACGAGTAGCAGGCAGAGCCAACCTTGCGCAATATTACAATTTGGCGCCGCTAGAGACTCGTCTCAGCGGCGGTTGGTCGGCACCGCCTTTGAGCGCCTGGACAGACTCGAAAGCAAGATGATGACACTTCCCGCAAGTTCGGGAATTCTATTCCAGCGAAATCCAAACGTGGTCCTCAGCAAAAGCGCATCAATCTGATGTAGCGAAACGGCGCGGACAAATATGTAACCTACAATCATCGCTGCGCATGCCAACGCAATCGCGCACTCGAGTGATGTGCACCGCGCGGAAAACAAAAGCCCAAGACAGAATACGACAGTTGTGGCGGCGCCAATCTCGGTGAGAGCGATTTGTATGCCCCTACGGTGCCAATACCAACCTTCGTCGAACGCGATTGATCGCCCGAAATTGGTAATGGCGGGCTCCAGTTGAAGCATGTCTGAGACGCCAATGACCGCGAGCAGAACCGCAATCGCAGTCCAGACGCGAGTCTCAAGCAATCCGATCTTCAGACGAATTGCCGTTGCTCGGCAGCTCTGAGCGCCCCAAACGTACAAAGCCGCTGTAACCCACGCCCCAAGGCTTGGCATCAGGCTCGTTACTCCCTGAGGTCTCTTGCCTATCTTGGGACCTATGGACGTTCAAGCCTTTCGCACCGGGAAAGTGGGTAAACGGCGAAATACTCGTGGCGAGCAAACTGTTCTCCGCTTTACCGCATGCTGCTGATCGCGCTGATCAGGAACTTGCTGCAGTGACGTCCGCTGTCGACCGGTTGAGGCGGCAGCCGCAAACCCGACTCCAGTCGCACATCCCGCCACTCGGTTTGGTGCGATTGTGGCTTCATCCGGTCAAACGAACGCGAGCTATCCGGGTAATCAAGTTTTCCCACGGGATCAAGTCTGGGATACGCTTCGCCAAGCAGGCGTAGGGGATTGGCAAGTGCGACGGCGGAATTTTATCGCGACAATCGATGGTATGACAGCGGCGCGGGTGCAGTGGAGCAGGCGTTTCCGTTGGGCCGGCGTGAGATTGCCCTATAGCGGAAATGTTCCCTACACGAGGACTCAGCTATCCTGGCTCGTCCCAAGGGGCTGTCTATTTCTGCTCTCGCTCTTGTCTCTTGGCTGCGTTGCCTGTGCGCAAGTGTCCCCTGGACATGTGCTCGACGAGGCGGCTGCTCCCGGCACCAACTACGAAAAGGCCGAATTCAGGTTATGGTACCCGGACAAGGCCAAGTTTGTCCGCGCGGTCGTTGTTCTTGTGCCCGGTGCGAATGCGGACGGACGTCCCGATGTCGACGACAGATTCTGGCGAGCCTTCGCCAGCCGAAATGAGATCGCGTTGATCGGTTGTCACTTTACAGACAAACCGCACGAGGAGTCGTTTATTGAGAATTATGCAAACGCCTCACAAGGTAGCGGACAGGCCCTGATCGACGCGCTGATAGCTTTTTCAACTCGCTCTGGTCATCCGGAGTTGGGGAGTGCACCACTTCTATTGTGGGGAATGTCAGCGGGTGGCGAATTCAACTACGAGTTCACGGCTTGGAAACCTGAACGCGTCGTTGCATTCGTCGTCAACAAGGGCGGCATTTATTTCTCGGCTCTTTTGCCTGCGGCTGCGCGACGTGTCCCAGGGCTTTTATTTACCGGTGAGGAAGACCTGGGATCGCGCAAGAGCATCATCGCTGGCCTATTCGCACTAAATCGCAGAGCAGGCGCTCTGTGGGCTTTGGTCGAGGAGCCGAAGGTCGGACATGCGATCGGTCGGTCACAGGAAATGGCCGCAATTTTTTTCGACGCGGTGCTGTCTTTGCGTGTCGGCTCGGGCGGCCACGCGGCATCTTTTGCACCACTGGCGCAGCTTGAGGAGCGCTCTGGAGTGGTTGCCGAACTTATTCAGGATGGCCTCCCACCACCATCCGACAATCCCGCTGCGACTCGTCTAACAGCTTGGTTCCCCACGGAGCGCGTCGCGCGTGCGTGGCAGGCTCTTCGTCGAGGCGAACCTTTTGAGCGCTAGTGGCAGAGTCAGCTTCAGCTCGAACGGCGATATACGCGCGGCGAGCAATTGTTTTTTCCGCTTTAGCCGCAAAACCGGCTGCGGATGCTCGCGATGATCGTCCGCTCGGACCTCAGTCTACGAACGAGATCTCCAAGCTTTAGCAGCTCCGTCGGCGTTGGCCTGAGATCATTACTCAAACACCGTGTGCGGCTGCGAACCCAATTGCTAAGCAATCGATGGCAGTGCAGCCATCGGCCGAGCATTGCATCTCTCGTGCTGCCGGCAGCTATCCTTCAGCCACCATTCCCATCAAAGCTACCATTCCCACCAAGGCCGAAGCATTTGCCAGAGTGGGTCCTTCTAGACCCATACCCATGGGACGCAAAAGTTCGCCGTGCGTCTTATAAGAGTTTTCGGTGACCATGCGTTGCTATAAACGGAGTTATCCCAGCCCCGAACGGCATCGATTATGGGGGTGTGCTTGAAACGACGACGAACACCTCTCTTCGGCCAGCCATCCACTAGCCTACGGAACGACATTTCCTCGTCCGTGTGTTCGCCAGGAACTACGTCGTTCCTGAGGTGCTTGTAAGCGCCCTTGATGAGACGCTCGTAGCCGCTGGGAGTAAACGACATCATATACAGGTCACAGAGCCTATAAGGATAGTTGCGCAAGTGCACGTAGACATCGACATTCGGCCGTGTTCGTACGAGCTGGTCGATATTCGTTACGATATAGCGACCCGTACATTTCCAAATGACATCTGCCTGCCGGAGCAGATTGGAGTGCTCCATGGCATAGTCCACGAGCTTGTAGTCGCCGTAGCCGCGCCCATAAGAAACGGGGTGATCGAGCCCATCAAATGATATAAATTCAACCCTGCCAAAGTCGTTCATCGGCGTCTTGAGTCCTGCCAAGTCGGATTTGGAGTTCTCACAGAATACGATGCCGCTAAACGTCGCTCCAAGAAGATCACGATAGAACTCCAACGCACGCTTGTAATCCCTCAAGCGCTGAGCTGGACATGTGCGGGCCAAGACGGGAACGCCCTGCGGCGGTGTGATCGTAGCTGTGAGCAGCAACACGGGAAGCTTTGTCATTTTGAGATTCTATCAAGCATAGAGCTTTTTTGCCTATTTTTGAGTGCCTAATACGACCCAGCCTTCTCGACACCCGAAGTAATGGCCGCTGAGGTGCAAGCTGAAGTGATGCCACTCTAAGCAGTTGCATGGCGACGTGCATCGAGGTCTTTTCTGGCCGCAGGGCAGTAGAGCTGCCCAATTCGACGGTTTATCAATCAGCGCGCGCAAATTGTCCCCCTCATCGAGCCCTAATTCCCTGCGCGCCCATTGACACGCGCAACATCTCACCGGGGGGTCGTATGTATGCTTGAGGATGGCGAGCCTCGCGATCAGTCGCGCAAAGGTCGCCGGCCGGGCTTGTCCCCACAGACCGTGCCTAACGTCTGCTGTAGAGATGACCAATGATCGTCCGCACCAGCTTCCCAACGAGGGCTCATACCGATGATCGCGTCCAGCGCGAGCGAAGATCGGTCTGTCCAATCTCGTCGTTTTGCCGGTCCCCCCTATCCCTTCCCATGCGAGGACGGAATCACGACTCCAGCGAGATTGCAAGCTTTCGCTGACTTCAACTCACAAAAGCTTGCAAGATGCTGGCGGGCCCATAAAATCGATCCCGCTCAAGCGCTTGGCGTTTCTTCGTGGTCGACTGTGAAAGCTTTAAAACCCGCCGCTGGACAACGATTAACGCCCTGACCGGTCGCCATTTCGCACCAATTCCTTAATCTTCGCGGGACAGTGGACATCGCCGGAGGAGACGGGCTAATTTGAGAAGTTCGCGCGAACTTTGTTCGGTTCATTTTCGCCACGAGCAGGGACGACCCTAGTGAAATCGGCCACGACTTAATATTAGCCGTCTACGAACAAGGCTGCCGCGCCGTTGTCAGGATCGACAAGGGCAATGCGTGCAAGATTTGCGCGAATGTCAAAGAATGTATTTTTTGCTTGTTCGGATTCCGCACAGATCTCTGCCTGCAGCGCCGGGCTGCGCGCTGCTCGCAATATTTGAACCCCAGCGCTTGCGCCTCTAG
>NZ_JBEKRB010000093.1:0-13875 GCF_049519115.1 Bradyrhizobium sp. | reverse complement strand
ACTTTCCCCATAGCGCCAAAACAACCCGCGGCTTCGTTCAATCCGGCTTCTATGAGGTCGTGCCCACGATCACGTCCACGGCGCCGGTGTGCCAACGACCTCACAGAACCCTCAAGATTCCCAAGCGGTTTAATCGCTGATTCATAGAGACTCCGTGGTTCGACACGGAGCGGATGATGTCAGCGAAGCGATGTGAATTGAACGAAGCGCAGTGGGCGCGGATCTCGCCGCTGTTGCCGGGGAAGGCTGGTGATCCCGGACGGACCGCTTCGATAACCGCCTGTTTGTGAATGGATGTTTGTGGGTATTTCGGTCAGGCGCGCACTGGAGCGATCTGCTGGAGCGGTACGGCAACTGGAAGACCGTGCACCAACGATTCAGACGCTGGTGCCATGCCGGCGTCTGGGAACGCGTGTTCGTCGCTCTAACCGCCGATCGCGACAACCAGTATCTGATGATCGACAGCACCTTCGTTCGCGCGGCTTTCACCAAACGGACCGCTCGACACGATTGAATCACTGGGACTTAGTTGGCGAGACGATAGCCCCGGCAGCCTTAGCTGATGTTTCTGTCCTAGCGGCCGAAAACATTGTTTCGTCACTTGGGTTGCTCGGACGCTGATAGACAAGTCCCGCCAGAATTAGGAGGCAGACTGCTGCGACCAAGGCGGCGATCATGGGCGGCGAGAGAAGGGAAACTAGGCGGTTTCTTTTCTTCATGTGTTCATGATCGGTCTTGTTTGGCCGGTTCGTTCGGCGACCCTTCGCTGGAGCTAATTTGCCGCTCCGCGCGACTGTCTATCGAATCTGCGTTTCGTGAAAGATGGTCGTCGCCGACAAAAGTTGTACTGGCATGATCGCCTCGGGACGCCCGCACGCGAGCCGGACTTCGGATAGAAGAGATGAAGTGGCGCACCCGCTCGCTTCGCTGCTCAAGGTTCGTGGTCGCCCGCCTGCACCGGCGTTTTCCGATTTTCGAAGAGCGGAGCGAGACCGGTGATAAGCCGGGCTCCGCGTCCGAACGTCAAATAGGCCTAAAACCATTGGGCTACGACAAGCATCGGCGCCCGCACACCAATCAAGAAGTAGATACGCGCGAGCCCCAAAGCCACCACGCAAGTGCCCCCTGTTTATTTTGATCCCACCAAGATCGGCGATCGCCGCATGGCGGCCGATGGTGGCAAGCGCGACAGCCCTGAATACGTCTGCGACGTCACGACCGGCTTGCTTGGCGGCTGGCGCAAGGCTCGGCACTATGAGATTGTGGTTCCAAGTGGCAGCGGCGGCATCGCCGGTGACAAAAGCCTCCGAATGACCGGGCAACGACAAATCAGGCCCTCCCACAATCCGTCCTGTGCGGTCTGCCTCGACCGTCTGGGCAGAACTTCGACCCCGAGACATTCAAGCTCCTGCTTCGCACGTGCCTTTGTAGGGTTACGCGCTCGGACCACCTCGCGTTACATCGTCGGACAATAAAAATCGCCCTCGCCGGGTTTTGGGAACCCGTTGAGAGCAGATGCGAGAGATGAGCGCGCTGGGCCAACCTCCAACCTGCTTTGCGACGAAGTCCTGTAACCCAGTAACAAAGTAGCCCGAAATTACGAAGTATCATCCGACCAACCAAATGTGGCGACTTACTTCGGGGAGCACCAAGATGATGTCTCGTTCTATGATAATCCTCTCTCTCGTCTATATCGGCTCCTTCTGGGCCTCGCCGGCCTCAGCGGAGGCCCTCGCGGTGAGAAAGCAACTTTCCCTCTCTATCGCCATGGAAGTCGCTACGGAGGCGGTGGCGGCATGCGAGCAATCAGGTTACCGCGTTGCGGCAACCGTTGTAGATGCCTCCGGAATAATAAAAGCCGTCGCAAAAGGCGATCTTGCGCCGCCTCATACACTTGATAGCAGTCGGGGCAAGGCTTATGCCGCAGTTTCGCTCGGTCCTAACTTTAGCGAAAACACGACAAGCGCGATCGTTACCAGGGTCGTTAATGGGCCCGCCTTCGGACCACTCCAGCATCTCGCCGGCGTGTTTCTGGTGGCCGGCGGAGTTGTTATCAAATCGGGCGACGAAGTTATCGGCGCGGTCGGCGTTGGCGGCGCCCCGGGAGGCGATAAGGACGAGGTTTGCGCCCAAGCGGCCGTCGCCAAAATCGCTGATCGCCTGCGATAACTAAAATTGAGTCATTGCTTACCGAGTCGTCAATACTTTCATTGAGACGGGCCGCTTTAGTCTCACGAGCAGTACAGGGTTGACCGATCTCTCAGAAAGAACGGCGCTAGATAGCGTGGATCGTAGAAAATGACATCTAAGTTCGACGCCGGGACGGACGCATTCACGTTGCTGGAGGTGAGCGAGGCCGATGCGCCTCAGTCAGTTCAGGCGATTTACCGTGATATCCGGAGATTGTCAGGCGTGCCCATGGTCGCTCTCATTTTTCGTCACATTGCGACCTATCCGGAAATTTTTGAGGAAGTCTGGAAGTCGATTGGTCCTCTATTCCGAGGAGGACGGATTCAGGATGCAGCTTGGAGGATTGCGAGATCTGTGAGCCTCGATAAGCCGCTGCCCGGGCTCGAACCAGCTGCCCGCGACATGCTAGGTTTGGCGGGACGAGACCTCGAAATGGTTCAAAACACGCTCGATGCCTTTAACAGGGCAAACCCGGTCAACTTGCTCGCCGTACTTAGCCTTTTGGCGCGCGTCCAGAGTGATGCTCCTCCCGTAGCTCCTCAACATGGGGATGATTGGCGTCCGCCACCGGCGATACCGGGTCCGTTACCACAGATGATATCTCCACAAACGATGGCTCCGTCACTACGATGGCTCGTAAACGACTTTGGTTTCGGCGACCGCTCTAAGCTCGATCCAGTCGTGCCCAGCCTCTTTAGGCATCTGGCTCATTGGCCGAGGTACCTCGCAGCGCTTCACGTCTCGCTCCTTCCGCGCTTCCGAGACCACAGTATCGCCAGGGCGAGCAACGATTTGCAAAAAGCGATGATCCGCGAGGCGGCAATAGTCGCAACAAATTTGCCGCCCCTCAAACGTTTTGCTTCGACTCCCCAGTTACTCGATACGGTCTCTCAGTTCTCCAGAGATACTATCCCCATGATGACCGTGATCGGCCACGCCATGCGTGAATCGCTAGCTTAGTCGGGGGATCTTCACTAGCAGTGCGCTGGAAAACACCGGAACTTGAGCGTTTTTTGCTCTCCCGGCGGTCGCGGTTGAAGCGGAGCGATGGGTTCGAATGCAATTTTCTAGCCTTGTGCTGGGTTGATTCTTAAGGCGGCGGCTAAACGCCAAGCCGTTTGGGAATGCGGATAAGATTGTAGGCGATTAGATTAAGCGGGAAGTCGGAGGCGACGCGAGCGACACCGCAACGCTTGATTTTGCGCATGGTGCCGTGCTGCTGGCCCCAACCGAAGATGCATTCGGCCATCGCCCGGCATCGTTGCGACATGCCGGTCCCGGATGCCGCGTGTTCGTCCGCCGATGGCACTGTGATGCTGCCCGGTGCAATCGACACGCCATTTCTGCAGTGGAAACTTCAACCGTCGAAATACGAATTTGCGCCAACCCTTGCGTTATATAGCTTGCATTATATACCAAGTGGTCTAATACGTTATATAGCAATTGCTCTAAAATATTGGGCCGTGAGACCGTCTGCTAGCGACTTCCGTTTCGGGCGGTAATTAAGGGGCGCGGTGGTGTTCAGCGACGAAATTCAGGCGCTGTGTTTCTTGCCGGCGCCAACTGGATGGTTGTCGGCGATCCCGTCTCTGACGGCAAGCAATCTCAGTCAAGACAGCGGCAGTTACTTGGTCGGTTGCGGCACAAGTGCGAACAGCACCGCAGTCCGGGACCCGTTGGTGTCGCGCCTATTTGTGGAGGTCACACGTGAAGAGAATTTTCATCTCAGCAGCGACCATCGTGGCACTCGTAACGCTGGCTCACGCCGACGAACTGTCGGACATTCAGACTCAGGCCAAGCAATTGCGTGAACAAATGACCAAGCGTATCGCCGAGCTTGAAAAGCGGCAGAAGGCGCTTGAGCAACAGCAGAAGGCAGCCGCACCGGCCGTCAATCCCGTTGACGCGATGGCGGCTGACCTGCCCTACAAGGCAGCGGTCAAGGCCAAGCCGGCGGAAAACGACGACATCTGCATCAAGGGCATCTGCGTTTACGGCAACTTCGACATGGGTCTGACCTATCAGAACCACGGCGCGCCGTTGAACGGGATCGCCGCCGCGCCGCTCAATTCTCTGGTTTCGAGGAACTCGAGCGGTTCGTATTTCGGCGTCGGCCCCAACCAGCTGAGCAACTCGTTCATCGGTTTGCGCGGCAAGCAGGAGATCGCGGATAACCTCTACGCCGTGTTCAACTTGCAGACCCTGTTCGATGTGAACAACGGTCAGAATTCCAACGGCGTCGGTTCCGTGGCCCAGAATAACGGCCTGACCACGAACCTGTCGCTGCAGAACGCGTTCGGCGACTCCTCGAAGGCCGGCCAGTTGTTCAACAGCGCGGCCTACTTCGGTATCAGTTCGCCGACCTACGGCACGTTCACGATGGGCCGTCAGTCGGCGCTGACCTCCGAGCTTATCGCCAACTACGACTCGCTGTCGGGTTCGAACGCCTTCTCGCTCATCACCTTCCAGGGCGCCAACGGCGGCGGCGGCGACACCGAAAACCGCATTCTCGACAACTCGTATGAGTATCGCGTGAATTTCGGTCCGGTGCGGTTGGCGGGTGAAATCCAGGCCCGCAACGGCGGCAACAGCGCTCCCGGCAACGCCTTCGAAGGCGAAATCGGGTTCGACTATATGGGCTTCTCGATGGATTTCGTCGGCGGCAAGATCTTTGACGCCGTCTCGGCCGCTGCGTTGACCCCGGGCCAGCTTGCGATATCTGCTACCACGCTGAGTGCTGGGTTGGGCCAGATTGGTGCGACCATCTCCGACAACACCGTGTTTTCGGTGGGCGCCAAGTACGTCATCGGACCGTGGAAAATCTTCGGTGGCTATGAGCACATCGACCTTTCCAACCCAAACAACGCGCTGAACCCCGGCGCTTTCTCGACCGGCGGCTTTATCATCGCTGCGCCGAACAACACCAACTTCACCACCGACAGGATCCTGCAGACCGCGTGGGCCGGTGCGAAGTATTCGATCACGCCGGCCTTCGACATCATCGGTGCGTATTACCACGAGTGGCAGAACAGCTTCGGTGGCGCGGCTGACGGAAATGTCGTCTCCAACGGCGTGAATTTTGGTCAAATCGCCGGTTGTACGGATGCACGGTCCGCCAAGTGCTCCGGCACCATCGACGCCGTTTCGCTGGTGGTCGATTGGCGCTTTGCCCGGCACGTGGACATGTACGCCGGCGTGATGTGGTCGCAGGCGCAGAACGGTCTGGCGAGCGGCTTCCTGCTGGCCAACGGCAACAACAACGGCACGCTCAATCCGGCGGGCGGCAACAAGGCTTCTTCTTTCGACCCCGGCGTCGGCCTTCGCTACCAGTTCTGAAACGTGCAGAGCGAAACGCGCGACGGGCGGCTGAAATCTGTGAGCCCACGCTTCGCGATGCCAAAACTAACTACTTGATCTGAAATCAATTGAGAAAAGCCTCGGCAATGTCCGAGGCTTTTTGCTCTAAGCATGCGGCCCCGGATTATTGCGCCGGCGAAATGCTTCTACTTAACGGGATACCGGTGCCGCCGGATTAACCCAACAGGAGGGACCCATGACCCGCATTGCCGTTCCCACTCGCGAAGCCACCCCCGAAGCTTCGAAGCCCTTGCTCGACGCTGTCGAAAAGCAACTCGGTGTCGTGCCGAATCTATTTCGCCTCATCTCCTTGAGTCCGCCCGCACTGCAGGGCTTCCTTGGAATGAATGGCGCCCTGGCCAAGACGCTCGACCTCAAGACGCGCGAGCGGATCGCACTCGCCGTGGCCCAGATCAACGGATGCGATTACTGCCTCTCGGCTCATACCTATCTCGGCTTGAATCTCGCGAAGATCGACGCCGACGAGATCGCTCTGAATCGCAATGGCGGATCTTCCGACGCGAAGGCGAACGCGGCTGTGGCCTTCGCTGCCAAGGTCACGCGGTCGCGAGGCAATGTCCGCGATGCGGACATTGAGGCCGTTAAAGCTGCTGGTTTCACCGACGCGCAGATCGTGGAGATCGTCGCCGTGGTCTCTGAGAACGTCTTCACGAACTTCATCAACATCGTCGCGCAAACCGAGATCGATTTCCCGGTCGTCAAGGCATCCCGACTCACCTGAGTTATCTATCTGCCGGCTGCATATGCTGCCGGCAGGGGCCTTCGTATTGGAAGGAGCTTGACGCGGCGGCTCAGCTTTTCCGATGGAGCAATTCCGAAGTTATCGCGGCACGAGACGGGATCAGGGATCGGTATCGTTTTCCGTCAAAAATTGCCCCGGCAATCTTTTCGGTTGGCTTTAATTGATATTATTGGGCCGCTAGTTCGGCCATCCCGCTCTTGAAATCGACCTTTGGTTCCCAACCCCATTCTCTTCGCAGTCTGGAAGAATCGGCTGTGATATGGCGGACATCGCCGAGCCGAAATTGCCCAGTGACCACCGGTGATGGACCGTTAAGAGCCGTCGCAAGTCCTCTGGCCATTTCTCCCACCGTTCGTGGCGTTCCGGATCCCACGTTGAACGCCACGAAGCCAGGTTTCGCTTTTTCACAAGCGATCACGGTCGCTGCAGCGACGTCTCTCACATGCACGAAGTCTCGCCGTTGGTTGCCATCTTCAAAGACCCTTGGCGCTTCGCCACGGCGGAGAGCTGACGTGAAGATGGCCGCAACGCCAGCGTAAGGCGTATCTCGCGGCATGCCGGGTCCGTAAACGTTGTGGTAGCGGAGAGCGACAACGGCACCCCCGGTAGAACGTGCCCAATCCTTTGCGTAATATTCCTGCGCCAGTTTGCTGGTCGCATAGGCATTGCGCGGATCCAATGGGGCGTTTTCGTCGACCAAAGCGGTGTCCAGCATTTGTCCACACCGAGGACAGGGCGGTTCAAATTTTCCGGACGACAGCGCTGCTTCGACGCGCGGGCCCGGGCTGACTTTGCCGTGTTCCGGACACCTGCCGATTCCTTCGCCGTAGACGACCATCGAACTGGCCAATGTCAAACGCGCCACCTTCTGACGTGCCATACAGGCCAGAAGTTCGGCCGTTCCGGCATCGTTTGACGAGGCATAATCGGGCAAGTCGTTCACATCGACGCCAAGTCCGACTTTTGCCGCTAAATGCAATACGGCTTCGACGCCGCTCAAGGCACGCTCCGTAGCCGCGCGATCACGGACGTCACCAACCTGGAGTTCAGCATCTTCCAGCGAAGCTGGGCCGCCATCGCGGTGAACGTCCGGTCGCAGCGAATCGAGCACGCGCACCTGGTGACCGCGATCGAGCAACTCGCTCAAAACATGTCGGCCGATAAATCCGACGCCGCCTGTCAGGAGCACGTGCATTTCAGACTCCTGCCGAATAAAGGGAAAGATCGGGCTCTGTCCACGCCGGGTAATCGGCAGAAACCGTCATGCATGCTCTCTTCACGTTTGGTCAGCCTGTTTCGGTGGAGGTGTTCGCAATGAAATCGCAAGACGAACGAAAGTTGTGGCAATCTTCCAGGCCGCTTGCAATCCCGCGACAAGATTGCCCGAGACCTTCGAATCGCCGCCCCGCCGGCAGCGATGGTCCACGGGGATTTCGAGGATGCGAAGCCCGCTGGCTGCGACCCGCATCTGCATCTCGAGGTTCCAGCCATATGTCTGCTCGCGCATCTGGAGCGAACGCAGCCTTGTAACGCGCATAGCCCGAAATGGCGACATGTCGGTATAGCGCGCACCATAGGTGATGCGAAGCAATACACCGGCGATCCAGCCGGCGACGATCTGTTGCGGAGTCATACTGCCCGGCTCCCGTTTGCCTCGCAGCCTTGAGCTGATCACGAAATCGGCGCTTCCGTCTGCCACGGGGGTCACGACGCTGGCTAGGAACGATGCGACGTCACTGCCATCTCCGTCGAGAAAACACACGATGTCGCAATCAGAACGAACTGCTGCAACACCTGTTGCGCAGGCGCGGCCATATCCACGGGACGGTTCGGAAACCACTTTTGCGCCGGCGGCGGCGGCGCGGGATGCGGTCTGATCGGTGGACCCGTTGTCGACAACGATGATCTCATCGACGGCCTGCGCGGATACTTCGCGGACGACGGCGGAGATCGGTTCTTCTTCATTGAGACAGGGAATGACCACACTTACGATACGGTCGCCCGAAGCGAATTTCATCTTGCAAGCGTCTCCGAAGCGAGCCGCCACTGCCGGATGAATTTGCGGGTTTCGGGAGCCCTGGCTCCCGTGACGGTTTGCGCCATAAAATCGAGGCGTTTGCCGGACAATTCGTCTTCAAGCATTTTCAATGACGCCGCGTCGTCAACATCGTACCAGCCGTGCACGATTTTAGCGGCTAGGCCAATCTCGCGCGCACGCTCCAGCGTCAGCCGGTAGACTTCGCTGGTGCTCCAGGGAATGTCGGCAAAGAGGCGAGCATACGGCTTTGACAGGCCGATCAACGTGTAGCCGCCATCGATTGCCGGACTGAGCGTAACATTATCCCCGTCGGCGACGGCGTCCACGGCTTGCTTCAGAACGGCTTTCGGCAAAGTGGGCGAGTCGGAATTGACCAGAATGGCGCCGCTGTGACCGTCATTTAACAGATCGATAGTGCCCTGGAGTAAACGAACCCCGAAGTCTCCCTCGCATTGAAGCGCGAGTCTGAAGCTGTCCGGCAACAGCCGGCGAAGCGATTCTTCCGACCCCTTTGGTGTATAGACTGCGTAAGGCACCAAGTCGGCGGACGGGCTGAGTTCGTGAATCGTGTTCGCGAGGTCTCTGATAAAACAGGCTGATATTTCGGCACATTCGGCCGCCGAGAGCGGCGGGGATAAACGGGTTTTTGATGAACCGGGAATCGGTGTCTTGCACATGATTCCAATTGCAACAGGCTTCGTCATCATGATCTTAAATCCTCAAGGCCTGGACGAGGTCGGAGTACAGTTCGTCCTTGTCTTCGAGCCCGACAGAAAGCCGCAAGAGATCCATCGGGCACGGTGACCCAGCGCCTTCAATTGAGCTGCGATGTTCAATCAGGCTCTCAATTCCGCCCAGCGAGGTTGCCCGCTTCCAAAGCCTGACCCGTGCTGCGGTCTCGATCGCCACCTTTTCTCCGTCCTTGATTCGGATGGAAAGCATCCCGCCGAAGCCACCTGTCATTTGCCGTTCGGCGATGTCGTGACCAGGATGGGTGGTAAGCCCCGGATAAAGAACATCCGAAATCGCCGGATGACCGACGAGCTTTTCAGCCAGGAAGGTTGCTGCTGTCGCTTGCGCCCTGACGCGAACATCCAGCGTGCGCATGCCGCGGGTAAGCAGCCATGCCTCGAACGGGCCGATGACCGTTCCCTGATTTCTCCGGTTTTGCTTGATCCGTGACCAAAGGCTGCCGCCCTGAATGACAGCGAGCGCGCCGGCACTGACGTCGGAATGTCCATTCAGATATTTGGTCGCGGAGTGCATCACGATGTCGGCGCCGAGGTTGAGCGGACGCGTAAAGACCGGTGTCGAAACGGTCGAATCCACGCATAGAAGGGCGTCTGAGGCATGAGCGATCTCGGCGACCGCCTCGATGTCCGTGACTGTCCAAAGCGGATTGCTGGGCGTTTCGATCCAGAACAGGCCGGTCTGACCCGGCTTCACGGCCTGCCGAACGTCCTCTAGCCGCGCGGTATCTACGAATGTTATGCTGTGACCATACCGTCCGATGTCCTGCAGCCAGGACCGCAACCCCCAATACATCACTTTGGAAGCGACGATGTGAGTAGGCATTTCAAGGGCAAGAAACACCGCTGTCGCTGCAGCCATGCCGGAGCCAAACAGCAATGCTTCGTCTGCGCCTTCGAGAGCCGCGATGACGTCCTCGGCGTGCTGAATGGTTACGTTGTCGGTTCGGCCATAGACATGCCCCGAACGGTAGCCGTTGTCGGGGTCACGAATAAAAGTCGTTGCGGCGTGGATTGGCGGCACTAAACCCATCGTCGTGGGTTCGTAAATTCCCAGCGCTTGGGCCGCTAGGGTGCGCAGGCTCAGTTTAGGTTTGCTTTGATCGTCCATAGGCGTGGATAACCTTATACTTCCGAGCGAGTTTCCTTGGCCGCCGCCACGTGGCGCGACAGATTACCGCCGCTGTATCGCAATCTTGATGACCTGGTTCGGGGCAAGGGGCTGCGCCGTGCCCGGCGACCACGTCGGAGCTTTGTCGAAAGCGTCGCGATCCATATCCAACGCATCGATTTGAAGGGCTAAAATCGCAACCGTCTCGATCGGCACAGCGACCAGACGGCGGCCAGAGGCCAGCCAGCCGCCATCGCGCGCCCAGCCGAACCATTTCGCATAGGGCACGATCAGCTTGATTTTGCCATCGGGATCCCGGACGACCTCCTTGACGTATCCGATGGTGCTGTCGTCCCCATCGAGGACGGGCAGGCCGATCAAATGACTGGCCAGGGTAGGTTGTGGAAACCGCGCCTGCATTTTCTGCTCGGGTGTCGGCTCCGGTTCGGCTGGTGCGGTAGGGTCGCCGCCCTCGGCGGAAGCTGCCACAAGCACATCGGATTTGACGACTGGATGCACCGTGGGAAACGGCGAAAACGAAGCAAATACGGCGATAAAGACCAGATATTTTGGAACGATCGTCATAGAATAGCTCACGATCCCTGTTTTTCAAGCTATTTTGGAACACTTGTCACAGAATAGCTCTCGATCCGTGTTTTTCATTGGTAACAATACGCGCCGACCGCCGTATTAGTTACGCAAGAACGCCGGAAAATCGTGAATATCCAGAGCGGAACATGGTCCAGATGACAAATCACAGGCGCCACTTGCACCCGCTTCCGGTGCGGATCATGCACTGGGTGAACGCCGTCACCATCTTCATTATGATTACCAGCGGCTGGAAAATCTACAATGACGAAGTGCTGTTCGGTTGGCTGCACTTTCCAGAGGCACTGACGCTAGGCAAATGGGCTCAACACGGCCTGCAGTGGCACTTCTTCGGCATGTGGATCCTGGTAATCGACGGGCTCTCCTACCTCACCTACGGGCTGGTTTCCGGGCGATTTCGCCGAATGCTGCTGCCGATCCGGCTCAGCGATCTGATCGCGACCGTCAAGGACACCTTGCACCTGAAACTCTCGCACGACGATCCCACAAAATATAACGCGATCCAAAAGCTGCTTTATGTCGGCGTGATCTCGGTCGGGATATTGACCGTGATCTCCGGCCTTGCGATCTGGAAACCGATCCAGTTTTCCGAATTGGTCGCGTTGTTCGGCAGCTTTCAGAATGCCCGTCTGGTTCATTTTTTCTGCATGTCGGCGATTGTGGCTTTTGTGACCGTGCATGTCGCGCTTGCGCTTCTGGTGCCGCAAACCTTGGTCTCCATGTTCACCGGAGGGCCGGTGGTCGATGACCAACGGTCCGCGGAACTACAACACAAGACTGCTCACTAGGAGAACACCAATGGTCTCCAAACCACCTTCGAAATCGATCTTCCGGCCGCCTGGCGGCGTGGATCAAAGTTTTATTCACGAAAATCGCAAGCTGATCGAGAGGATTGATCGCAGAGGAATTTTGCGCGGCTCTCTGAGCCTGGGCGCGCTCACTTTGCTGGGCGGCTGCGATCCGTCCGAAAACCGAAACCTGCAAAGCGTGCTTCGTACCGTATCGGATTGGAACGATGGCGTGCAGGCGCTCATTTTCCGGCCCAACCATCTGGCGCCGACCTATTCGGTGGATCAAGTGGTTATACCGCCGCGCTTTAATGCCCATTACGATGTCGAGGACGTCAAACCTGTCAGCGCCGGCACGTGGAAGCTGGAGTTGTCCGGCCTGATCAATGACAAGCGCCCGTGGGATGCCGAGAGCGTCTACAAACTGCCCGAACAAGAAATGATCATCAAGCACATCTGTGTCGAAGGCTGGGACTACATCGGCCAATGGTCAGGCGTTAATCTTCGCGAATTCTTCGCTCGCATCGGTGCCGACATATCGGCAAAATATGTCTCGTTCCACTGCGCCGACGGATACACCGAAAGCCTCGATATGGCTTCGGCGCTGCATCCGCAGACCATGCTGGCGACAAAATACGCCAAGCAACCGATTGGAGACCCGTTCGGCTTTCCGCTGCGGCTTCGCACCGCGACGAAGCTCGGATTCAAGAATGCGAAGTGGTTGACAGCGATCGAAGTCACGAACACGTTCCCCGATACCTATTACCGCAAAGAGGGTTTCAACTGGTTTGCAGGCATTTGAGCCAGGACCACGCGTCTGTTGCATTGCGTTTCGCCAGCGACCATGAAATAGCAGACGCGGCAGCCGTATTTGACGAGACTAACCTACTTGTTGGCGAGGTCTGACTGCGAACTCGGCGTCGTGGCACTATAGGACCGGGCGCTCGTCCTCAATGGCAACAATTCAGAACAGCCTGGCTTGCGCGGCGCTTGCTTTGGCAATGTGGAGTTGTTGCGGTTTTGCAATCGGCCGCCAGCTTTTGCCGCGGTCATTGGTGCTGCCGTTTGCGCCGTTGCTTGGCTGGGCGTCGCAAAGTGCCATTGCTCTGCCGCTGTTCTTCTTGATCGGCATGACCAGGACGACGGTAACTACGACGACGCTGCTGTCGGTCATTGTGGCACTTTTCTGCCTGCTCAGATATCCCAGAGGAAGCGACGCGGCCGAAGCAGATTCGGTCCGGGTACCCCCGCTCGCAATCGTCGGCGGATATCTACTCGCCTGCGCGATTACGATGGCGATCATTCCGACCGTCACACCCGGTGGCGTTGCCGTCGCAGGGCCGATCTTCGATCACACAAAAATCGCAATCGTTGACGACATGGCAAGGCTCGGCGTTCCGGCCGGCAATCCATTCTTCGAAGAGAACGGCGGCATCACCAGACTGCCCTATTACTATCTCTGGCATTTCGGCGCCGCGGAGATCTCGATCCTGACCGGATTTAACGGCTGGGAAGCGGACGTCGGGATGACCTGTTTTACCGCGCTCTCATCGCTGACTCTGATGATGGGATTGGCGGTCTGGCTGAGTTCCCGCCCGGCCCCGGCGTTCTGGGTGCTGGCGATCAGCGCGACGTCTTCAATCCGCGAAATTCCGAACTGGATTTTTGGCCGGCAAATCGTTGGCGCGGTGAGCGGGTGGCCCTCCGGCTTCGGTGGCTGGCTTTTTCAGTCTGCCTGGGCCCCGCAACATGTCGCCTCCGCCGGGTGCGCGGTCATCGCTGCGTTTCTTCTAGTTCGGCTGGCGCGCAGCCAGAGTTGGCCCTTAGCCTTGGCGATGTCGCTGGTTTCCGCGGCGGCCTTTGAGAGTTCGACATGGGTAGGCGGCATAAGCTACCCACTCGCCGTCGTCGTGATTGGCGCGATCTTGCTGATCAGGATTGAGCCAGATCGACGTTGGCGGTTCGTCGCGCTCACGGTCGCGGCCGCGGTACTGGCGGTCGCCCTATCGTCCGTGTTCATTCATGACCAGTTTCGCGCCGCGATGGCTCGGGGCGACGGTACACCGATTTCGTTTTTGCCTTATGAGGTTTTGGACGAACCAATTCCCGCTACTCTTCGCGCGCTGCTCGATTTGCCGGCCTATTGGACCATTTTTTTATTTGTAGAATTTGCCGCTTTCTATCCTGCAGGGTTTTTCTTCGCCGTCAAACTGTCACACGAAAAGCTGGCGCCGGAGACCCGAATGGCCGCCATTTCTCTCGGCGCGATT
>NZ_JBEKRB010000092.1:0-13912 GCF_049519115.1 Bradyrhizobium sp. | reverse complement strand
GTTCGATCGGCTGGGCTTGCCCCGTCTCTCATGACCTCAACCTCTCGAACCGCCCGGTGCGGACCCGCATGCCGGGTGGTGTGGCAGGGGAGCGACCCAAAAGGTCGCCCCCTATGCCGATTTGGCTTAGCGTTTGATCTGCGACGCGAGATATCTGGTGATCGCGGCTCCATAGGGCGGGCGAAGCATCCGCAGGCCGAAGTCGTTCTTCATCTGATGAAACACGGACTTGCGGTGACTGAACTCACGGAATCCGTCATGGCCGTGATAGGCGCCCATGCCCGCGGGTCCGATGCCGCCGAACGGCAATTCTTCCTGGACCACATGCATCACTACGTCGTTGACCGACACGCCGCCTGACGTGGTTCGATCCAGCACGTTATCCCGCTCGTCGTTGTCCGAACCGAAGTAGTAAAGTCCGAGCGGACGCGCGTGCGCGTTGACGTAGTCGATCGCCTCATCGACCTTCTGATAGGCCTTGACCGGAAGCAGCGGTCCGAAGATTTCTTCCTGCATCACCTTCATGTCGTCGGTCGGATTGAGAATCAATGTTGGCGCCATGCGACGGTGCGGTTGCTGACGCAGATCTTCGCCGGCCGGATTGATTTCCACGATGTCAGCGCCCTTGGCGCGCGCGTCGTCAACGTAGCCCGTCAGCCGCTCATAGTGACGGTCGGCGACGACAGCGGTGTAGTCGGGGTTGTCGCGGATGGTCGGGAACATCTGGCCGACGGCGAATTTTGCCGCCTCGACAAAGCCGCCGATCTTGTCCGCAGGCGCCAGCACGTAATCCGGCGCGAGACAGATCTGACCGGCGTTAAGAGTCTTGCCGTTCATGATGCGCGCGGCAGAGGTAGCGAGATCGGCGGAGCGGCCGAGGATCACCGGGCTCTTGCCGCCCAGTTCAAGCGTGATCGGCACCAGGTTCTCGGCGGCGGCCTTCATGACGTGACGTCCGATCGACGTGGCACCGGTGAAGATGATGTGATCGAACGCAAGACCGGCGAAGGCCTGGCCGACGTCCGGACCGCCGGTGACGACAGCGATTTCCGCTTCGTCAAAGGCGCTTGCAAACATCTTCTTCATGAGTTCGGAGGTCACAGGCGTCATTTCCGAAGGCTTGACAATCGCCCGGTTGCCCGCGGCGAGCACGCCGGCCAGCGGGCCGAAGGTCAGGTTGACCGGGAAATTCCACGGGCTGATGACGCCGACGACACCTTTGGGCTGGTGGCGTATCTCCGCCTTGGCGCCGAAAAGACCGAGGATGCCGGGCGTCGTGCCCCGTCGTTCGGTTTTCATCCAGCGCGCCACATGGCTCCTCGCATGTTTCAGCGGACCGATCGAAGTCGCCACATCGGCAAAGGCCGTGACATGGCTGGAGCGCGCGCCAAAATCGGCGCTTAACGCCGCTTCGATGTCGCTGCGATGATCCACCAGCAGCGCAATGCAGCGGTTCAGCCGGTCAATCCGGATGGCGGCCGATGGAGTGCCATCGCGCAACTGGCGAGGAGGGTGTTGAGCGTGGCGCGAACGGATTCGTCCGAAGCTAAAGCGGCGATCGGCATCGGGTACCTCCCTGAGGTGCGGCGCGTGTCACCCGTCTTGGCGCGGGCTCTGCGGGACCTGTTGTTGATAGCCCAGATCGGGATGGCGGAACAGGGAAGGGATGTCCGCTTCAGATCAAACGGAAGGGGGACGGCGCGTCGTTCCCATCCGCTTGAGACCCGGAAGCACAGGTTAACCAAGACCGACGCTGCTCGGCGTGGTGAACCACCCCAAACGGCCACGGCGGCGCAACGTGCCGGGATCGTGACCGGGTGAGGTCTGGGGTCCCGACGCCTGCCGGCCCTCGCGGCAACCAATCGGCCGATCCTGCGCATGGAACAAAAGTTCCTCCGGTGCGTTAAGCGAGTCGAGATCAGGGGAGATCAATGCAATGCAGGCAGTAGCCATCGACCGCGTGATGAGAACCTATGGAATGATCGTCAACCTCACCGCCGATGAGGAAAGGGCGGCCAGAGAGAAGGTGACGAGCCATTTGGCCGGAAAATCTGACGTCGACGAGAACGCCCTCGCTGTCGAGGGCCTGCGATATCTCCGAAGCGTTCGAGAGATCGCCGTCAAGGATTGAGATGCAAAGATTGAGATGCAAGGATTGAAATGAAGGACTCATTTGAACGGAAGGTCATGACACCGGCCGAACGCGAAGCCCGGAAATTATTCAGGGAAGCCGAGGCTGTCAAAGCCATGACCGAGCACGAGCGTGCGCAAAAGGCTTTTCAGGAAAATCGAGCACGATTGAAAGCCATGAGACTGGCCCGCGAAGCTGAGGAAGCCAAAGCTGAGTAAAAGGCTAAGTGATCGGTGTTGGACAAACGATCTACCGCAAGGCGTTATACCGTAAGTCGTCGGCGCGCTTTCTCCGCATTGACGTGAATCTTCCTGCGGCCGTTTGAGGGTCCGCCCCGATCGGAAAAGCCAAAATGAAAGAGGCCGCCACCTGAGGCACCCTCACACTTTCGTCACCGGGGTTTCCTTCGAAGAGTCCCATGGACGCTTTCCATTGGCGCCGCGATCCCAAAAACGGGCCTTTGGCCCGTTTTCCTCATCGGCCTTGGCCTTGGCCCGATCAGCTTTGATCTGCTCGAGTGTCGATGGGGGCTCCGGGACTGGCGCAGCCGCAGCCTGTCCTTCGGCAGGGATGCGAGCAACGCCACCAGAAGTGCTATCTTCATCGAGGCCTCATATCGGTGCGCGCAAACCCGGCGATGAAACCCACTCATTGATGTGGGTCGCGGTATTAAGATCGCGAAGCTTCTCCAGAAGCCGGTCTCTGGTCGTGCCGGGTTCGGCCAGATCCAACTCAATTGGAAGACGCTTCTTTTCTGCGATTAGGCGTTGGTACAGTGTCGGGGATTCGTTGAGAAACCGGGCCATATGCGCTCCTTCCAGGATCGGGCGGGAGCGCTACAGAACTCTCAGTCATCAATATGAGCCAAAAGGTAGCGCGTCGATGGATCGACTAGGCGCTTTACAGGCTCGTAAGTCCATCTATTTGCACTGCGTTCTGCGAAACATCTGCGAATGAGGTTACCAGGCGCGGAAACGGGCCGGTACCTGCCGCTGGGGGCCGGCCTAAGGATACCAGGGGTCAAACACGGGCAGTACCGAAAATCGCGAGGTCTGCTTTGCCCCGGTAGCGAACTGCGGGACGCGTTCGAGATGCCAAGCCATGGCTCGTTCGATTTCTGAGTTTCCGAAATTCTAGCTATTCTGCGGGCGTGCATCTCGTCGCGTATATCTTCTCAAACATTCCGTCAGTTTCTTTCCGGAACCGGGCGATGGAAGCTGCATTTTGATGCTCCTCGAAGGCGGCATCGTCGCGAAAGACTTCATAGACTAACAATTTTGTATCATCCTCGCGAGGCACCAGGGCTTCAAACTGAAGGGTGCCGGGCTCATCCTTCAGGCTGCGGGCTCCATGCGCCCTGAGCAACGGCAGGAGCCGATCCCTCTGTCCTTCCACAACGTCGATTGTCGCGATCAGCGCAAGTTTGGGCATGATAACCGTTCCCCCGTTTAACATTGCCTCGATCGCTCTTTAAGGACGGCTCTTACGCCCGCGTGCCGGTGAACGGAAAACTGCCCATCGGGCCGATGCCCATTTCGCCGGAAATGCTGTCGCCGGAAACCTTGCCGGTGAATTCGAGCGTCAGCGGCATCGGGTTCGTGATCGAAACCTTCCAGGAAAGGTCGTCGCCATTGGCCTTGCCGTCGAAAATCTCGGCCGAGTTGCCTTCGGCCTCTTGCGTGCCCGTCAGCGCGCCGCCCGCGTTCTTCAGGCTTAGCGTTGTCTGGCGATCGCCCATCGGCGTACTCATGGTGATGTTCCAGTTTCCGTCCACGGCCATCGATGTCTCCTGATGATTTGTCGCGAACCCGAACAGGTTCCAAGGACGACTAAATGCAAGGCTAAATGCTAGCCGTATAGCGCATCTTTCGGCGGAGGCCCACTTGCAGCCTTCCAAATGTGGGGACGGTTCGCACAAACGTCGCGAAAGGCCTGACATTTGCCTGGAATCGTCCTAGAACTTTACGGCCAGCGATCCCTTGTCGCGTCCCTTGCCATCATCAGCGTTGTAGTTGCCTCATCGTCATGCCTGTCATTTCGCCGAAGAAACCCTATCGCGTCGCCCGTTCCCGCACCGGACTCGGCCTCTTCGCCACCAAGCGGATCAAGAAGGGCACCAAAATCATCCGTTATTTTGGGCCATTGCTGGATTCCAAAAAGAAAAAAGACGACGCGATCGAGAACAAATACCTGTTCGAACTCAACAATCGCTGGACCATCGACGGTTCGGTGCGCAAGAATGTCGCCCGCTACATCAATCACGCCTGCAAGCCGAATGCGGAGAGCGATGTCCGCCCGCGCAAGCGCAAGGTTTTCATTCGCGCGGTCAAGAACATCGAGCCGGGCGAGGAGATCAACTACGACTACGGCACCGACTATTTCAAAGCCTATTTGAAGCCGATCGGCTGCAAATGCGACGCGTGCGAGAAAAAGCGCAAGAAGAAGCGCGCTGAAGCTCGGGCCGAACGGTTGCGGTTGAAGGCGAAGGAATTGAAGAAGGCGGAACGCAAAGCCAAAAAGAAGGCCGAAAAAGAAGCGGCCAAGCGCGCCAGCGCCAAGTCCAATGCCAAGTCCGACGCGAAGCGCCGTACCAAGCCGCTGGTCACAGCCAAAGCGAAAACGAAGAGCAACGCGAAAGCCGAACTCAAGCCGGACCGCAAGCGCAAGGTCTTGAATGGGGTTCGCGTGAGCGGCGCGACGTCGGCCCGGCGCCGCCGCCCGAAATCGGTCGCTCCGATGGTTGCTGCCGAGCAGCCGATCGCCGCGCCAGCAGAGGCTTCTACGGCTTTCACGCCAAGCCTCGTGATGTCAGCGGCGACGACAGTGGATGAAGCGCAGCAGGCTTCCGCCTAATACCAACGGCCTCAAGCGGCGATCATGTCGCCGCTCCGCCGCAAGCCGATAAATTGCAGTTCGGCAAAGATGCCGGTGGCAATGGCCTGCGCCACCACCGCCGCTTCGCCGAACAAATTCGGCGTCACCGCACCGCTGAACAGAAGCGCGATGCTGGCGAGCGTCCACGCCGCGTTGCCGATGACGACGATTCCGGCCAGGATCCTCGGGAACGACTGACGCGTGGCGAGCCAGCCGACGAACGCCGCATAGGCGATCAGGAACAGGCCGGTTTCGCGCAACAACGCTTCCGGCAGATCGAACAGCGGTGCAAGCTCGCCGGCGCCAAGGGTGAAAATCACGGCGCCCGCGCCGCTGAAGATCGCGTCGGCGGCAATTGCGCGGCGCAGGAAGTGGGATGGGATCATCATCGTGGTTCTCCTCCAGGGTTCGGAGATGATCAGCGCGCCGATCGGCGCGTCATCTCCGCCTCCCGCAACGATGACAGCGCGTCAGAGACCGATCCATTACGTCGCAGGTAATGGAAGCGCTGAATTCCGCGTGATAGGTTTCGCCTCATGAGTGCGCATCCCGCCACGGCCCGCGCCGAGAGCCCCGAGCCCATCCATATCGGCGAGCACTTGCGCCAGTGGCGGCTGCGCCGGCATTTGAGCCAGCTTGATCTCGCTGAAGACGCCGAGATTTCCACGCGTCACCTGAGTTTCGTCGAGACCGGCCGCGCGGCGCCCTCGCGTGACATGGTGTTGAAATTAGCCGAACGGCTCAACGTGCCGCTGCGCGAACGCAATGTGCTGCTGGTTGCGGCCGGCTTTGCGCCGGCGTTTCCGCAACGCTCGCTCGACGATCCCGCGCTCGAATCGGCGCGCGCGGCGATCGATCTCGTGCTGCGCGCGCATGAGCCGAACCCGGCGCTGGCCTATGACCGGCACTGGAATTTGGTTTCGGCGAACCGGATGGTGATGCCGTTGTTGGGCACCGTTCCGCAGCGGCTGATGACGCCGCCCATCAACATTTTCCGGCTCGCCCTTCATCCCGAAGCGCTGGCCGCGCGCACCGTGAACATCGCGGAATGGGGCGGGCATCTTTTGGAGCGGTTGCGCCGTCAATGCGAGACCACCGCCGATCCCGGATTGATCAAGCTCTATGCCGAACTGAAGACCTATCCGATCCCTGCGAGATCGGCGCCATTGCCGCCCGACAGCGTCGCCATTCCGCTCAAGCTGCGGCTTGGCGACGACGTTCTCAGCTTCATGTCGGCGACGATGATTTTCGGCACGCCGGTCGACGTCACGTTGTCGGAACTGGCGCTGGAGACGCTGTTTCCGGCCGACGAATTCACCGCGGATCGGTTGCGGATCATGGCGGCGGGCCTGCGATAGGCGCCCTTGTCCATGGTAGGCCGGCGGCCTATCTCTTGGCGGTCATCCCAACAAGAGGTCTGCCCGATGAGCACCCTGAAGCCGGTTCGACTGGACATCGTCTCCGACGTCGTTTGCCCCTGGTGCTATATCGGAAAGCGCCGGATCGAGAACGCATTGGCGCAAGTCGCGGATGTTCCGGTTGAGGTGCACTGGCGGCCGTTTTTCCTCAATCCCTGGGTGCCGCGCGAGGGCATCAGTCGCGAGGATTATCTCACCACCAAATTCGGTTCGGTCGAGGCCTATAAGGGCATTGCGGGTCGGGTGGTTACGGCCGCGGGCGAGGAGGGGCTGACCTATCGGCCTGATCTGGTGAAACGGCAGCCCAACACGATCGATTGCCATCGCCTGATTCATTGGGCGGAAGCCGAAGGCAAAGCGGCCGAGATGAAGCAGCGGCTGATGGAACTGTATTTCCGCGACGGCGGCGACCTCACCGATATCAACGTGCTAGTCCAGGCGGCGGCCGATGTCGGGCTCGATGCCGAGCATATTCGCCGGCGGCTTGCAACGGACGAAGACGTCGAACTGATTTCGGCGCAGGCCAAGGAGGCGTCCGACAAGGGCATTTCCGGTGTGCCGACCTTCGTGTTCGCGCAGAAATACGCGGTGTCGGGCGCGCAACCGCCTGAGCAACTCGCCGCCGCCATCCGGCAGGTTTCTGCGGAAGTGAACGCGCAAGCCGCCGAGTAGCTCGTTTATTTTGCCGGGCGGAGCCGATGGATCGCGGTTCGCGCCCATTCGCGCAACCGGTGTCGCGCGGTCAGCGCCGCATGGATCGCGGACACCACCGGATCGTTCCGCCGCAACGGAAGGATCACATCGCCGATCTTCAGCCGTCCACGCCAGATCGGGTTGATCATGGGATGATCGGCGCTCGCCGTGGAATCGGCGGTCGCCAGCACCGCGTCGGCGCACAGATGGCGCGTCAGGTCGAGCGTTAGCTGGACGCCGGGCGAGAATTTCGCAAAGCGCTCGTCGATGCCGAGCTTGAAGTAGAAGGCGCGGTCCTGATGCCGAAGCACGATCGCCGCGGCGACCGGCGTTTCGCCGGCATGCAGGGTCACGATTTCGCACTGGCCGGTTTCGGAGAGCCCACGCGTCGCGCTCCGGATGAAGATCAAATCGCCCGTGTCTTGCCGAAGCGCAGTGCCGCGTTCGCCTTTCCAGCCGCTGGCTTCCAGCGCGAGAAAAACCTCAACCGCGTGAGCGACCTCCTCGGTCGTGCGGGCGACCGCAAACCGCACCATGCCGTGCTCTTCGGCGAGGCGGTTGCGCTGGCGCCGCAGCTCCTTCAGCTTCTTAGCGCTGAGTGCATCGCGCAGCACCTCGTCGGCCTCGCGCCGGGCGTCAAGACAAGCGCGCAGATGCGAATGCAGGATGATCGGCTGCAGGCCATCCTGCCGCAGCGCCTGCGTCAGGGCTTTCATCGCCGCACCGTTGAGCGAGACGTCACGCAGGATCAGCGCACGGGCTCCCGCTCTTCGCGCTTCGCTGATCAAACCTTTGGAGGCTTCCTCAGCCAGGCCACGATCCAGCAGCGGCGTGCACAGCGTGCCATAGGGGCTCGCGCTCGCCAGAGCGGGCAGGGGAATTTTGCAGGCGCGCCACAGCGAGACGACCGGCAACAGGCCGATCAGCCGCGGCAGCTCGCTCGCCGGGTCTTCACTTGGCACCAGCTTATTCGGCGACGCATCGCGCCAGGCGCTGAGCGCGGCGACGCCCGTGCGGCCGCGTACCGTTGCGTTGACGGCCAGCTCCCACGCCGGCAGATAGTAACCGTTGGGTTCGACGGCGCGCTCGGCGAGCGCGCGCCATTCTTCCACGGGGACAGAAGCCAGCGCAGCGAAGCCCGGGCGCGGCAAATTTTGTACGGAATCAGCACGCACCGACAGGCGCTTGTTCGCGCCATTGTCCGCCGATGGACGGGACAGGCCAGCGATCTCAGCCATTTCAGCCACGTTCCACTTCCCGTCGCAATGTGACGCGGGCGTCGCACCCGCGCGTTCCGCCCCAAGGGCGCAACGCTAGCGGAAAGTTCGGAAAATGCTCTTGGCCGGAGATTCAATTTGATCTTTATCGTTAACCGGGCATTGACGACCCCACGCGCGAAATTTCGGCGATGGTCCGGCCGTTCGGTCTCATGGGGCCGCGACGGTCCGAGTAGTCGGAGCATCCGGCATCGCCACTCCCGCAATTACATTTTCGTGATCAAGGAATGTTCAGCCGGCCGGATCGGTCCTTGTCGATGGATGCGCATGAGCAAATGCAACGGCCGGGGCAGACATGGGACAGACTCATCATCGCGAGCAAGTGCGGCTGAAAATCATTCAGAGCGCGCTGCAGCTTTTCAATCGCCACGGTTTCACCGCGGCCTCCATCGACGAAATCATGGCAGGCGCCGGGATGACGCGCGGTGGTTTCTACAGTTACTTCCAGAGCAAGAGCGAGCTTTATGCGGAGGCGATTTCCTGTTTCGTCACCGAAAAGCAGGTAGATATCGCGAACTCGGACAAGGCGTCGGATCGTGCGGTCACGTTGTTGCGCGACTATCTCTCACGTCATCACCTCGAAGATCTCGAGGGGAGCTGCCCGTTGATCGGCCTTCCCAACGACGTCTCGCGAACCGAACAGTCCGTGCGGGAAGCACAGGAGTCGGCGCTGCGGATGATGGTCGAAACCTTCGAGCAAGGCATGACCCCCAACGCGCAACCTTCGCGGCAGGTGGCGCTCTCGCTCACCGCGCTTTGTCTCGGCGGCATGGTGCTGGCGCGCGCGATCGAGGACCGCAAGCTCGCCGATGAATTGCGTGAGGCGACCATGGCTGTGGCGCTGCGGCTTGGGCATTGGGTCTGAGCCAGACCTCTTCGACTTAGATCGGCTGATAGGTTTCGGAAGTACAAGTGTCCTCGGACAGGATGCGCTGCCGGTCGATGATGACGCCGCCGTTAATCGAGATGCGATAGGTTTCCTCGCCCAGCGGCTTTCCGGTGGCTGACGTCAGTTCGGCTTTTACGCAGGCCGACCAGCCGAGCCCGCGAAGCTCGTGGCGCGGCTCGGAAACCCGCACGTTTTGCGGATTCGATTGGGCGACAAAGACCTGGTCCAATCTTTCGCGAACCATGCGCCGGACATCGGGCGGCTGCTCGAGCGGCGGCGGATCGGAAGGCTTGGAGCGCATGAAATCCGGCAGCGGCAACGGCGACCGGCTGTCGGCGAGGCCGCAGGCCGAAAGCGTCAGCGCAATGCCCGCCATCGTGATAAAAGAGATCGCCGTCCGCCGCATCAGCCGATCTTACCCCGGCGCACTTCGCGATTGCGAGAGGGGTCGTCTTGAAAATTGCGTGTGCCACACTTATTGATGCACAGGCTAGTGTCCCGATTCCGAAGTTCGTAGCTTTTTACGGAGCCACGTTTCGGACTTCTGAACCGCCGCACTAGGGGACAGGTCGGAAATGTTGAAACGTTCGGCAATGATTCTGGGTGTGCTTGCCTTGGCTTTGATGCTGAACGGCTGCACCAAATGCGGTCCGATCTGGGATGACTGGCTTCCGTCGCAAAAATCCTGCAAATCCGACCATTTTTGAACGATGCTGGGCTCGTGGCCTGCGGCTCCTGACCGCTTGGCGCGGCGGACAGGGCGATGATATATTATCGCCAGAAGACAGGGAGTTTTCCATGTGGCGCAGGGATTTCGGATCGGCAGTACTTGTGGCTGCGATCATGCTGCTGGCTTCGCCAGCGTTCGCGCAGATTCCCAAATTGAATTTGTTGCAGGACAAGCCTGGCAAGACCCAGGAAGAAAAGGACGCGGAGTCAGCGCAGGAAAAAGCCTATAAGGACTCCTTGAAGAAAATTCCGGATCAGAAGGCGCCCTCCGATCCCTGGGGCGGCGTGCGCTCGGATGCGCCGTCCTCTTCGCCGGCCAAGTCGGCATCGTCGGCCAAGCCGAAGACCAAGAGCGGCACCGCGGCCAGCAGCGGCACTTCCCCTAACTAACTAACGCTGCGCGTTGGGGTAGGACGAGAACCGGCTTTCGTCTGTTCGGATCGTTCAGCGCGAGGCCGCCGTTTTCTGACGGCGGCTTTCGATTGATCGTCCAGCGAATCCGCCACCAGGCAAATCCGGAAAACCGGCCGTTTGCGCTCGTCCAACAGCTCCATTTCCCACTGCGTATTCCGGCCGAGCTTGCGGCAGATCCCGCTGACGATGTTGGCGCAGGAGCGGGTCAACTCCTCCCAGGCCGCGTTGTGATCGGCTAACTCGACGCCGTGCTCGGAGGCGCCGGAATAGCGGCCATTTCGGATGCGAAAGAAGTAGCGCGGCATAACACTATCCACAAATAAACCGGCCGCCGGGCTCTCGGGCCCTTTCGAAACGGCTCTATTTGACGCCCATTCCGGCTGTGGATCAATTCCGGGAGGTTACGGGATTTTCGCGCTATTCGCTCTCGGTAATGCGAATCAGGCCATCACCGGTCACGCGGGGACCTTTCGCGGTTTCCAGGACATAGCCGAGGCTGATCAGCTTCGACATGTGATGCGGCGGCACCGTGGGATTGTCGGAGGCGATTGCGATTTCGATCAGCGAGGCAAATTCTTCAGGCGTCAGAAGCTTGGGGGCGTGTACAGTCATCATCAACTCGCGATCAACGTAAGGCCGCGTGGCCGTCTGGACAAACAGTGACAGAACGGGTCGCACGCCATCTTAGCATTTATTTCCGAAAATTGCTGGCCTTTCCGGGGCAAACGAGAGGATGGAATTTTTTTGAGCCGTCCATGGCCAGATAAATCCGCTGGCCGGAAAACAGCCTCAATTGGTCCGTGTGATGGGCGGACGGCGGCGGCGCGATTTACGTTTGGTGTTACGGCACCAGGGTGTGATGACACTTCGCAGCCCGTTCGGGCGGGGCCGTCGACCGAGTTCACAACGAGCCGACGACCCCTGCCGCGCAATTAAAATTGTGGCCCTGACGGGTCAGCTCTGCGCGATGCCTTAAGCACACGCCTGATCGCGACTGCACGCGCTACTCAAAAAGCGCCTGTCGGGGACCGTGCAAATACGGATGCTCGGCGTCGATTGGCGCTTTGCCACGCCGCTTTAAATCAGCCAGCTTAGTCGCGGACCCACCACGCGGAAACGGCGATGCTGAAAGCGACGATGGCGATGGCGAGCAGCATCCAGTTCTGGAACGGGACCAGACCGAGCACCAGAAACTCGTCGACCAGCCAGCCCTCCAAGCAAGCCTCCCGGGCAACAGTTTATCGGCAACAGCCTGTTAAATGGCTATTTTGCGCACGATCATAATGCCGGGGATTTCGCCGCTTCAAGGCTTTCTCATCGTCCGCGTCATGCAGACAACAGGCGGGGGCGGGAGATTACTTCCAGAAAAGCACAACGCCGCCCAAGCGGAATATGATCGCTTGGCGGCGCTGGTTTAGTCACCAAGGCCCCTGAAATCCGCCCCAGTCTCCTATATGTCTGTCCACTCGGAATAAGGTTCATCATCCATTTGGAGGGAGCCGCGGCTTGTTCGCGCCTCGACGAAAGCGATTGGGTGCGGCCGCCATCGAACTGAGCCGCGAGACAAATCCGAAATCAGGCCATCGGTGCGTGGGTCGTCGGAATCAAACCGCGCACCGCGGTGCCGTTGAAAAAATACCTCAGCCGCGGATTCAAAACCGCCATTTGTGAAAGGGCTCACACTCCCGTTCGCGGGCGCTCGTTATGTTGCGCTGCCCTAAGTTCTGGTCCCCCAGAACATCCGCAGGGGCCGGCGGCCTCGGCACGTACCCTCAGCGTGACGGGGCCGTTGTTTTTCTTGTTGTCGGGAAACGCCGGGTCGTCGCCACGCGGGGATCTGCGGCAGCGATGTAAGGCGCATGTAAGCTCGGTTCGCTAGGATTTTGGTAGGTCCGCCAAGGAACAAGCCCCCCAAGTCGGATCAGTTTGGCCTCACCGCGTTCTCAGCGCGGTGGGGCCTTTGTTTTGCCAAGGCGAGCCGCTTCAGGCCATCGAGCGCCGGTATTCTCTTCGACGCCGGCGTGAGATCGCTTCCCGGAGACCATATCCCGCTCCGAAACCCGCACCGAATATACTCAGCAAGGCCAACAGTATTTCGATCACCCAACCGAAGCATTTTTTGTGCCATGCAGCATACTTGCTATAATGACGCGGCCGGCCGCTTCGTTCCAGACGGGGCCAATTGCCCAGTCGAAGGGTAGTCGCCGACCATTTGGTGTGATGGGAGGTCATGGGACCTCTCCCCACATACCGGGCAACGGGCTATTTCCGCGAAATGAGAACCCTGAAACCAGGCAGCGGGCGGGAGCGTATCTGGCCGGATGGCCCCGAAGTCTCCTCATACCCTTCGGTTGTCATCAGGCCCCGCCGTGGTGCCAGCGCGGCACGGTGGGGCTTTGTCGTGGGGGCGTGCTGTAAGGCGCGTGTAAGCTCAATCGGCTAGGGATCAGACTGGCCCTGCTGTGTTTCAGCGCGGCGGGAGCTTTCATTTGTCGCCTGCAAAAAAATGAAAAAGTCCGCAGTTTTGGGACCAACCCGGCGAGGGAAATATGGATGTGAATTGGCGACATGCTGGTGGCCGCAGCGATCGCCATTTTTGGCGTGATCTGTCTGGTCGATGCCTATCTTGCGTCCACATTCGGCCGATGCGCTGTCGATCCAGCGCGACCTCAAATCAGGACAGGATCGCGAAAGAGAGTGACGGGCGCATCCGCGGATTTTCGTTAGTCCCGCACGCGCAAATATCGGCGGTACCCAGGCCTCAGCTAACCCACTCGCGGGTTCGGAAATGGCCACCAAAACGAACAGCGCCTCCGGGTTTGAAAAACTACCCAGACGCGCTGCTTTAGACAGCCGGGCCCTCATAATCCCCAGCCGCCGATAGATACGGACCAGCGGCGAAAGGGTTTTGGAGGCAGCCACTTGGTAGGGAAGATAGTTATCGCTCTCTGGTTGCAATCCGGTGTGCAACAAAGGCGATGATCAAGATGAAGAGGCCGCCAACCGAGGCGGCCAAGGAATATGAATGACGCAAAAGATATGGCGGTTGGCGGAAAGGGCTGTGGTGGCAGCGGCTTTCGCGTCGCTTGTCGCCTACGCTATTCTCGAATTCTGGTTCCTTAAAAACGCACCGATCGAACCCGTTTCGGGGGCGACCCATGCGATTAGATGGCGCGCAGCAACCATCTACCTGACCGACGCCCAGCAAGTGACGGCCGACATTCTGTTTTGGTGTGGGCCGTTACTGTTGCTTGCAGCTGTGTTCGTTAATCTCGGCGGCAAATGGTTTGGCAACCGCCGATAACGAATTAGGACACTGCTAACTTTGAACCAGGACACCGGGGGTCAAATACGAACAGCACCCCCTGAACCTCCTCCGAACTGATGGACACCTGTAGTAGGCTCGAAGAGCCAGGAGGTGTCGGATGGAAGGACGTCAACGTCGGTCGTTTACGGACGACTACAAGCGGCAGGCGGTTGATCTGGT
>NZ_JBEKRB010000091.1:0-14021 GCF_049519115.1 Bradyrhizobium sp. | reverse complement strand
GAGCGTGTTTGTGCAGGTTTACTTGCAGTCCTCCAACTTCTCACTGCTGTTTGCGACTCGACGATCGCAACTCCGCAACTCAGACCTTTCAGTACTTTCAACCTCTCGCGTGGTCATTCTCGCGGTGCTTATCAGCCGATAGATCGGCATTCATCGACGAGAATGGAGATGGAGGAGGGCGCGCCTCCGCAAGGCGGGCTAAGGTGCGCTAGAATTCGTTGTTGGAGTTCTCGAACTCGACGAACCGCTTATAGATCCAATGTCGGCCGTTGTGACGTCGCCAGACCCTTCCACACACCACACCCCTGGTCACTGCTCTACGGGGAACGAACACGGTCCACAAATGCCAGACATACGCCCAAGCTGGCCTTCGCTCCGGACCCGACGCTTCGATGATTTGGTTCTCTTGGGTTTGCACGCGCGGGGCACAGCTCCTTCGTATAAAAAGAACAACGCTGCGAAGCGGAGTAGGGTCGCTTAAGCACACCTTGCCATACGACACACCTGGACCGAATATTTTCCGGTGCGCTAGAAAATAGCTGGTCACTCTCACGTCGCAACTTCTGCTTGTTGTTAAACTTGATATGCGCTGCAAAAGTTAAATCGGGAACCGGACGAGCAGTGATGCATCGGCAAAGATGCTTACGAAAATGAACGCGACGCAGGCTCGGCACTCAGCGAACGCTTTGTCGCGGAGAAAAGATCGAGGCGACACTGATCAGGCGGAGGTTCGGTCTTGCGGAGCTGCAGCCGGTGTATCTGCCTTGTGGTCGAGCTGTACGAGCACATCGGGCTGCTCCAGTGATAGACGCTCTTGGTTCACCACGAATGTCGCGTGCTGTTGCTCCGACCACTTGTGGGACGAGACCGAACGGATAACTACGGTTATTTGGCCGTTGTCTTCGATCTGACGACGTGATGGTGCGGCTGCCTCGCGACTGCCGGCCTCCTTGCGAAGCTTTAGGCGCTGCAATGAAAGCCTGGCGCCAATGCGGAGCAAAACAATTGAGGCCCAAGCGGAAAACATCTGGTTCGATAAAGCTTTGACCAGTTTTGGCGCATATTTAGATCCGCTTCGCACTGACGAACGGAGAAATGAAGGACCGCAAGTTCTGGCGAAAAGAGCAGCCGATCGAGAGCTCGCCAGTAACGTTATGCAGTTAGCTTAATGCGGCACATTTGTTGAAAGGTTGAGCGGATTGACTATCAGTTGAGGCACCGAACAAGTTCGCCGAGGCCCGGGTCTGCGGCCAGCAAAGCCGTCAAGCAAGCATAGTTTCGCTTCGCGGCATTGTCCGAACAGAAGGTTTTGTGATGATCCGCATACGACGTTCGTCGTTCAGGGACGATTGTCAATCGATCGGCGAAAGCCATAAAGAGATGGACGACGCGTCTGCGAATTTTACTCAAACCACCAACCAGGAAGAAATAACCGCGCATAGCGAAACTTGCGTGCGCGGATCCCGGCTCCTGGCCCGATTCAGACTTCCGGCGATGTCAGATATCGGACGCGCGCCAAGCGGCAGCGTCCCGATCAAGACGGAAGTGGTAAGTTCAGGCAAAGCCAACGAACGGCAATTCCTGAGTTCATCGTTGAATAGAGCTGTTACCGTTGTTTTTGTCTTGACCGGAACAGCGTCGGCCGCAGTTTCCCAGCTAAACGCGATGTCGGCCGACGTTATCCGGAAGCCGACCGAGATTCGCAACGTTGTCGATTATCCCAAGACGGAAGACGAATATGCGCCGATGCAGGAAAAGGAACCATATAGAGGCATCAAAGTTGAACGCGACATCAGATATGGGCCGGCTGAGCGCAACCTGCTCGACGTGTTCGCATCGGTAACGGATTCAAGCGCGCAACCCGTGCTGATCTTTGTTCATGGCGGAGCATTCGCCGCTGGGGACAAGCATGCTGCCGGGAGTCCGTTCTACGACAATGTCGCGCTCTGGGCCGCGAGACACGGCTTTATCGGCATCAACATGACCTATCGCCTCGCACCGCAGTCTCGCTGGCCAGCCGGCGCGGAGGACATCGCACTTGCTGTGAAGTGGGTCACCAACAATATCGGTAGCCGCGGCGGTGATGGATCGCGCATCTACCTGGTGGGTCACTCGGCCGGCGCGACTCATGTCGCCAGTTATGTCGCGCATCCCGAATATTACCGGACCGAAGACGGCGGGATCAGAGGCGCCATCATGCTCTCCGGCCTTTACGATCCGACAGCAAGCGCGCTTCGCGCTCCCGAAAGGGCCTATTTCGGCGACGATCCCGGGCGCTATGCGGAACGGTCCTCGATTGTGGGTTTGGTCGTCGCCAAAATTCCGCTGATGATCGTCACGGCCGAGTTTGACGCGCCCGTCTTCTTACGACAATTCGATCTATTGAAGGACGCCGCGTGCCAGGGTCCAAACGGATGCATTCGCTCAGTGGTGCTGCTAGGCCACAACCACATGTCCGAAGTCTATTCGATCAACACCGCGGACACGCGGCTCACGGACCAGATTTTGGATTTCGTGAATAAGGACAAATAATGGGGGTTGTTCAGCGCGGGGCCATTGCGTTGGACACGACATATTTGGTTTGCGACTGCCCATTTTGGCCGTGAGAACAGGTTAAGTTGGATAGACCGCGCGCGGACTTCAGCGCACCTATCGATCTGCACTAGCGGAGGAGGCAAAGGCATTTCTTACGGCCGCAGACAATTTTGCCCAGCTGCAGGATAAAGATCCATCCTCGCAGGATTTCGAACGCTCAACTGGTGGCCGCTTGGCCGGAAGCGGGATTTTCGGTGTCAGGGCCAGTAGGGGACGGACGTCTTGGCGAGCAAAGGATCGGTGCTCCTGGTCGGCCAGCGCTTTCGCAAGAACCGATGAAAGAAGTTCCTTTCGTTGGGTGGCGAGAAACTCCAAGTAAGCGCGATCGATTTGTTTGCGCTCGTCTTCGGTCGGGTTCGGACCCGCAATGCCGAAACTCCGATTCTGCATAAAGTCGAAATAGGTGTACCCGCCGCCCGCTTTCCGACGACCCGCAAAGCGCTCGCCACAGTGCGAAGCCAGCTTCGAATATTCAATGCTGGAAGAGGCCGTGGATTGGGCCTCCTCTATGCAATCCTCATAATCTCTTACACTGTTGGGCTCTAAACTACGCCATATGGCAGCAGCAGCGAGCAGAACCAGGATTGCTACCGCCCGCTTTGGAGGTCCGGGCTGTCCCATATATGCATCCAACAATCACCCCATCGATTCGTCATAAGTATGAAGGAAGCGGCGAAAGGCGTTGCTAAGTTTGCGACAGTTTGCACTATTTTGCGTCGCGGGTTCCGTCATTTTGGCGGTAATTTCGCTGGCTAATACCGTGTCGACTAATAGTAATCCATTTGCCCAAGAGTGATCAGTATCATGGTGCGTTCCTTACGAGCTGCTGCAACTTTGGCGTCGCCGCCGCGTTGGCCTGTTCGATTTTTGCTGTGAGCTGGGTAGGCCTTGCTTTGCTCGGCTATGAGGGCGGGATGGTCTTTCGACTTACTCGAGCGCCGTGCCCCCACTATTTGAGCAGCGAACTCGCCGATCACCGGTGCAGGCGAGCGGGCGGTCAATCTTGGGACCATGCGGTCAATCTTGGGACCATGAAGGCCCGCGGCCTAGGGGGGCCGCGGATGCTACGTACCCACGCGGTAGTTGAATAAGATCTATTGGTGACATGTGATGAGACCAGAAATGGCAAGTCTATCTGGGCTTCCAGTTCTCGATCTATTGCGTCTTGCACTCGGAATAGAACTGACCGTTGTCGGCCAGCAGCCGCTCCAAGCATTGCCGGGGATCAGTGGCCGAGCCCGCTACAGTGAAATCATAGGCGAGGCCTTTGAGCACAAGCGCGTAGCGCCCCGGCGCCAATGGAATCTCCGGATTTTCGCTCCTGACTTCATACATGTCATGGTTGTCACTTCTCGGCGCCGTTCGATACGGAGTCGAAACATTGCGTATAACCCAATTGTCATCGACACTTGTAACGACCTGCTTGCCGGCCTTGTAGCTCATTTCCCTCTCGATCTTGGCCATGAGCCGAACCTCGGCATGATCGACCGCATTGGTCCCCGAATCCCGACGATAAACGATAAAGGTCAGGTGACCGTCCGGCAACGTCGTACGGCTATCCCTCGTGATGAGGGCCGAAACGGCAACGCGCGGATCCGGCGCTCGCCCCGGCAACGCATCGAGTTCGTAAAGCTTGTCATCGCTAATGGCATAAACGCCAAAGGACGATGGGAGACCCGGCGCCGGCGCGGCAGGCGCCCCTCGTACTGATGCGGGTTGCGGTGGAGGAGGGGCGTCCACTTTCGGCAAGATTGGCGTGGGTTGATTGACGACGATGTTTCTCTTGGCTCCAAGCAGATCCAACGAAGCGGTCGCAAGCGCGACCGCAAGCCCTATTGCGAGGACCGGGGCGAACCCCCAAACTGCCTTGAAACGGTTGGGCCTTTCCCGAGGTGGCGGGAGCCGGACTTCGATTACCGGAGAACGAGGTTGCACAACGGGTGTGACATCTTGGTGCGAAAAGCCGGCCGATATGAGCGACTTCTCCTCGGGCACACCCAGCTGCGGCAGAACCGCTTCTCCGGCTTCCTTCTTTTTGTGGAATGCTTCCACACCTTGGATGGCAACCTCAAGTGATTTGGAAAGCTCTCGTCCGTCCGCAGGACTTTCCGATGTGCATAGCTCCCTCAAATTGTGTCGCGCGAGCTCGTAGATTGCAGCGCGCAGGTACTCCGGATTTTGCCTGATCGAATCGATCACGCCAGAAAGCACGAGCGCAAATTCAACCTCTTGGGTCGGAGATGGGACGGCATCCTCTGGTCGCATTGTTTCCGAGCCCATGGAACTTCGATCCGCGTCCGATTGGTGGCCATTCAATTTGATGCCGTAAGCTCGCGGTTGGCAAGGGAACAAGTGTCGAGGCGACGTTGCTGACTAGCTTCCCAGACACGCCGCCGTCGCGGCGATGCCACGGCCTTTACTCCGTCGATTTCCCGTACGATTTACCCGAAATATGACTCTAGATCTTTCCACTCCTGCAAGCACCGGCAATCTGCGCCATTTGGCATGAGGACCGGGATTGTCGAGAATCACGCAGCTCCCAACAATTTTGTACCAATTCGTGTTGATCTCGCTAGCCGGCCGGATGACGTGATAAACGCCCGGGAGAATGCACTCCCAAGTTTGTGATCCTTGCAGGCTAGAGTTGTCACCGTCTATTCTGTGTGTCCATCAACTTGCGTGACCATCTCCATCGCCTTGGCCTCTTCGTCGGGGGGCGCGTCAGGGAGCCCCGCTTGATGGCGCCGCCCCGCCGCATCTCGCCAGTGGTTGTGTCGACGGTCAGACCTCCGGTCCAAGGGGCGGTGAGTTCGAGACGCTCTCCATATTCGCGCGCATCGTGGAGCGATTAGAAAGATTTGTGCTTGCAGCCCGCTGCCTGGCGCTCACCGGCGAAACGCGCAACGGTCCAATTGATTAGCGGCTCCTCGATCTTTGAGCCAGGCTGTACAATGCCATTGTGGTCGTGATCAATGAATGTCCAGTATTCGAGCCGTTGGCCGGTGTAACAGCGCCCGTCGACATACCTCTCCGTCACGGCCGGGGTCACGATCGTATCCGTCATCCCCTGTGCAATTAGTAGGGGCGCCGCGATCGGCTTGCTGGCTGTATTCTGAGCTATTCTCGCTGCGAGCATTGGGTTGTTAGCTGTTGCGAGGGCCGGCCCCTCGAATGTCTTCAAAAGCTCCGCGAATTTCCGTGCATCCTCGGCCGGCAAAAATCCGCACAACTTGGTCATTTCACGGGCGGCTGCGAACACCTCGGGACGCACGGCCTGCTCGAACTTGATGTCAGGATAAAAGCGGCTGTAAGACGAAGCCACGTACGGACCGAGCCAATGGTCGAGTTCGACGTTCGCTGAAAGCAACGCCGTCATGTCGGCGCCCGGCGCGATGGCTACGACCCCGACAATCTTGACATCTGGCGCATAGCGCGGACCGACGATGCCGGTCCAGAGCGCCGATTGGCCACCTTGCGAGTGTCCCCAAACCGCTGCTCGATCGCTGAGTTTGAGTTCCGGCATCTTGCGCGCGGCGCGCACCGAGTCGAGACCAGCGCGTGCTTCGCCTTCACCGAGGAGATAGGGATGCGGGCCGTTCTTCTCGGCGAAGGAATAGTCGGTAGCGACAATCACCCAGCCCGCCTTGACGATGCGGTCAACAGCGGGAATGCCCCGCGTCGGCGCCGAGAGGAGTGAGGGCATACACTTTTGCAACAAGCCAGTGGTGCCGTGTTCCCAGATAATCACAGGCCGAGGTTTTTTGGGTGGATCAACCGGCGTAAACACGGTCGCCACCGCAGTGATCGGCGTCTTGTCATCGATTGTGGTCGTGTACTTGATACGCCAGCCACGCATGCCGGTCGGCAAGGTCACGTCCTCAAGCGGCTCGCTCCGCAATAATGTGCCGGGCGCCCCGGTGACTTTAGCCGGCGGATCGTAGAACGCATCCGGTGCGCGAATGCTGAGGCCCTCTGTCTGAGCCAATGCATCAGAAAACGTGTAGATGCCTACAAGCGCAACCGACCGTACAATCCAACGGATCAGCCCACGGTGCGGTATGACTCTCATGGCGTCAATCGTCCGCAATCAGTCCTCAAAAGCCGGCAGCCTTTAATCCGATACGTGCAATCGCATCAGCCTGAGAATACCTTGCGCAACAGCAAGAACGAGGAACGAAATAATTCGGCTTGCGTCAATCGCGGTAAGTCTAGCGCGCAGATCCGTCCTGCGCCAAAAGCCGTCATCAATGCCGGCGGGACCTCTTCAACTGCCAGCGACGTGACTGTCGGCACGCGGGTCGCCGTGTTGTCGAGAAGTACAAGGAGACCGTCGCTGTCGCAGACAGCCGCCTCAAGCGCGACACAGAGGAGAAGGCGCTGCCGCCTCTCGTCCTTTCTAATGGCTTGAGAAGACGACGATGGCTAGGGTTAATAATATGTCGGTTCCAACCGAAGGAACTCTGCGGCGAAAAACGTAGTTAATTCAATTTATTTAATTCATTTTCTCGACTTTATATGCTTGGATGGAAAGGTGGATCATACAATCGTAAGGTGGAACTTTGGAAAATTCATCGCGTAGGCTCTTCATCAAGAGTTCGGCAAGTCTAGCAGGAAAAATTGCAGCTACAGGCGTGGTGAGCCTGCCCTTCCTGGCATCGATGTCCAAAAAAGCGCGGGCAATGGGCGGCAATTGGGGAGGGTGGAACCCTCCGGGAGGCAGTAACCCTTCGGGAGGCAGTCCCGGAGGTGGAGGACATTGTTTCGTTCGCGGAACGCTAATCCGAACTTCAGAGGGTGAAATCCCGGTTGAGGACCTAACAATTGGCGCTGTCGTTGAGACCCTCAACGGGCCACTACCCGTCAAGTGGATTGGTCGACAAAGGTTCACAAAGAACAGCGCCTCATGGCACTGGAGCGTGGCTCCCATCCGTGTCGCTCGTTTCGCCCTGAGCGATCAGTATCCACGCCGCGATTTGTACCTTTCTCCTCGCCATAGCCTCTTTATGGATGGCTTTCTCATTCCGGTTGAATGGCTGGTGAACGGAAAGTCGATCGTGCTATCAACTTCGGACGACTGCAACGTCGTCGACTACTTCCACATTGAATTGGAAACGCACGAAGTTGTTTTCGCCGAGGGAGCACCCGCAGAGACGTTGCTGATCACCAACGACCGCGAGCACTTTGCGAACTTTGCAGAATACGAAAGACGATATGGAGCTGAGGCGGGGGGGGCGATGAAGCCGTTTGCCCCGATTCTCGAATATCGAGGTACTGCTGGCGAATTGGAGCGGCTGCTTCGGTTGGCCGTGTCGCCTGTCCTTGACATTCGTGATCCAATCCAAAAAGCACGCGCTCGAATTGCGGCTCGGGCCGACTTGATTGAAACAGAAGTTGTCTAACTGAGGACCTCTCGGCATCCGGCGGCATCCCAGCTCGGGGGCCGCCGGTCTCGAGGGTCGACATAGACCCAAACTGATTTCATCTGACGATCCCAAGGCTCTGCAAGCGCTGGCTGGGCAGGGCCTTGCCAACCATCCATGCTTTCAGCATGGCGATGCGCCCACTGGGCTCTCTTCCCCCTTTCTCTGCTGCTCCGAGCTCGCGCGATATTGCAGTCTGCCACCGTTTTTCTTTGGTCAGCAAAGCGATCACAGTTCAGCCGCATCGCGAGGACGTTCGTCGAGCAGCCGATGCTGACGAGCAGCCGGCCATACGAGCCAATCACGGTTGGACTGCACGAAGCCGGTCACGGAGACCAGGCGGCATAAGGGCATCTGCAAGTGAAGCGGTACAGTTCCGCCTTAAGAAGCTCGTGCCGGAGCAGGTCCACCGACGAGATTTAAGGATGCGGGTAGATGGCGTGAGGCTAGTGCTAGGGTCGACTGGGTGGCCCCCGGGCACTTACCCTAACATCGAAGCTAGCGGGCAGGCGTGGCAAGCTTAAATGGTAAGGCGGTATTCCTGCAACCCCCCACGTTGTATCGGCAAGGACGACATTTGGTCGCTGGGCGAGGCCTTTCTGTTGGTCGCCGGGCGAGACCTTTCTGTGCTATTCCCAACAAGGGGCGCGTTGCGGCTAGTGAGTGCGCTGCCATGTTTGATCGGGTAGTCGATGTCATTTTGATTTTTGGCTTCCCACTGGGGGTTCTCGTCGGCTACGCTTGGCGAGATCGCATTTCTCGTGCGCGCCGCGCCCGGTATCTGGCAGAGCGAAACAGGGCGGCACGTAATGGATGAAGCGGCCCTTCCCCGGTGGCGGATGCGGAGGAGAAGCCTGTTGGCGTCTCTGGTGGGTCTGAGGAATTGCAGATCGGGCAAGATGCGCCGGCGGCCCCGCAGCGGCAGCGGGCACACGGATGCCTTTGCAAGAACGCTCTAGAGCAGGCTGTTGAAGAAGTCTTTGAACGGCGCGCGATGAATGGGGATGTTGTCGCCGTTGAGGAGGGAGATCTCCCGTTCGAGTGAGCCGTCATCCTTTAGTTCGGCCCAACTGTCACACCGCCGCCTGCACCACCAGATCATTGATCGATTTGAGTGTCTCGGGCGTGAGCCGATTGAAGCCGCGGTGAAATGCATCGTGTCGGGGTACAGGTAGACAATAAAAGTCCGTGAACTGGCGCAGGGTGCATCCGTCGGCAATCCGTTCACGTAGTTCGCGATAATTCCAGTTCTTGATGCGCATCAGAACCAGCGAGCGCAGGATCTGCTGCGGTGTCAGGCCGCTGCGACCAGTCTGCGCGAGGCGGCAAGCACAAGGTCCGAGCTTCTGGACACAGCGTGGCCTCGAGCGCGACGGGCGCCGAAACTGATATGGCGAATAAGCAGCCGCACTGGCCCGAAGCACCGAAAAGCAAAACCAGTGCAACTCGGCCAATAGTTCCCGCCGTCAAGCGAACCGTCGCAATCGAATAATTAAAACGTTGCTTGCCGAGCCCTTGGTCGCCTGAATTTATCGAAGCGCGCGAAATCGCGCTCAAGTTGGATATGGCCAAGATCGAGATAGGCGAGCAAGGCAGTGGTCGGCATACCGGCGGGTCTCATACCATCAGTCGACCGCATTCGGCGGCTTGGCAACATAATCGCCGACCCATTCTTGGATGGTTCTCCGTGCAGACAATGATGACAAGCGGAACCTTTAAAACTCAGCTTAAAAGCCGCGGAGTGCCTTCGGTTGGTTGGCAACTGGGTTAATTTTTGTCGCGTGAGAAATATTGTAAGCGTCAAGCTCACGTCTCCATTTTTGGCAACGCGCCGAGGCCCGGCATCGCGCCAATTTTTGTCCCGCGAACCGCAAGAAAGATGGGAAAGTCTCGCCATTTCGTATAGACTCACGTCCGTAAAGGGGGTGACAGCCATGTTTAGTGGCGCCTTGATTGCGTTTCTTTGCCTACCAGCATTTTTTATTTTTGTTTGGTTTTCAGAAGTATTGGCAGGATATGTCGTTTTGCTCAACGAGAGGGTGCCTCCGGTCGCGGCGCCCCGCATGCGGTCCCACAGAACGGCCGTCCTAATTCCTGCCCATGACGAGGCGACGGGAATACTTCCCACCATCCGGGACGTTCAGGCCCAACTCGGGCCCAATGACCGCATCCTCGTGGTTGCGGACAATTGTAGCGACGACACTGCTGCGATAGTCCAGGCAGCGGGTGTCGAGGTGATAGTTCGCGCTGATCCGGCGCGGCGTGGCAAAGGCTATGCGCTGGAATTCGGTGTGCAGCACTTGGGTCTGGATCCTCCTGACGTCGTAATCATCCTCGATGCCGATTGTCGGCTCGGGGAGAATTCGCTGCACTACCTGTCGGATCGTGCAATAGACAGTGGGCGCCCGGCGCAGTCGCTCTATTTGATGTTAGCGCCCAAGAATGCGCCGACAGACCAAGGAGTGAGTCTTTTCGCCTGGCGCGTCAAAAACTGGATCAGGCCGCTTGGCTTGAAGCTGTTTGGGTTACCAACACAGCTCTTTGGTACCGGGATGGCCTTCCCATTCAGTCTGCTTTTGGGCCGCGACCTGGGGAATAGCCGGCTGGCGGAGGATACAGCTTTGGGTATTGCGCTGGCTTCAGCGGGCTATCCGCCGATTTTCGTGAGCGAAGCCAAGGTCTACAGCTACTTTCCTACGTCGCAAGCTGGCAGCGAACAGCAGCGTCATCGATGGGAGAAGGGGCATATCGACAATATTGTCGATTTGGTGCCAGGGGCGCTCGCGAAATCCCTGCGCGAAGGAAACCCCAGCCTGGCAACGCTCGCGATCGACATGGCCATACCTCCTCTGTCACTCCTTGTGCTTGTTGCGGGCCTCTGCCAGATCCTTGGCGGCATAGCATTCGTGCTCGGTGCGCCGCTTGCCGTCCTTGCCATTCCGTCGTTGAGCACCCTGCTTCTCGCGCTCGGAACGGCGCTTGTGTGGACAGCTGTCGGTTCCGACGTGCTGCCTCTTCGCGAATTGCTCCATCTTCCCCTGCACGTTATCAAGAAATTGCGCTTTTATCACAAGATCTCGAGCGGGAAGTCGGTCTGGATCAGGACCGATCGCAATTGAATGTGCCGGCGAGTCGGATGAATGGAAGTTGTAAAGGATGGCATGATGTCTGCGCGTGCGCCTGAGAGCGCAAGTACGAAGGCGGCGTACGAGTTCGGATTTCTATTAGAACAGTCTCTCGGACACGTCACACACACTAAGAATCTTCTCGTTAATGTCGCGCGTGATCCCGAGGTGCACGCGCATTGGGGCCTGATTGACTTTCAGGCCACGGGAATAGCGGGAAGGATTCCAGTCTACCGGAACAACTGGACGGTACGAGCAGGTACGCGCGCTTACCGTCAGGTTGCCCGCATGAATCGAAAGACCAAGCTTGACGCGCTGTTCTTCCACACACAGGTGCCGGCCGTGCTCGCCCAGCGCTGGCTTCGCAAAATTCCGGGCATCGTTTCTCTCGACGCCACTCCACGTCAGTACGATGAGTTGGGCGCATTCTATAGACACGAGCAGGGACCAGCGTGGCTGGAGGCTTGGAAGTGGCGTTTGAATTGCGACTGCTTCAAGTCTGCGCGCCGACTCGTTGCGTGGTCAGAATGGACAAAGCACGGCCTCGTGCAGGATTATGAGGTGCCTGCCGACAAAATCACGGTCATTCCCCCTGGCGTGAATGTGGATGAATGGCGTCGACCAACTCCACGCGTTCCTCACTCCGATCCGGTTAAGGTCCTCTTCGTTGGGGGAGACCTCGAGCGCAAGGGGGGCCTAGTGCTCCTAGAGGCCTTTCGCTCGCTTCGAAACCTGGGGCTCGAACTTCATCTGGTAACCAAGGATCGCGTGCCGCCAGAGCCAAATGTTTTCGTCTACAACAACCTTGAAGCTAACAGCCAACCGCTGAAGGATCTCTACCATACTTGCGATATTTTCGCCCTGCCTACGTTTGGAGATTGTCTGCCAATGGTGGTCTCAGAGGCAGGGGCCTCCGGAATGGCAATCATCTCTACAAATGTGGCGGCGATCCCCGAGATTGTCCGCAACGGAGATACGGGTCTGACGGTTCCTGCGGGGGATGCCGCCTCTTTGACGCAGGCACTCCGGGATTTGGCGACCAATCCCGCTCTTCGCGTGACCCTCGGTGAACACGCCATGGCCCACGTAACGCGTCACTACGACGCCCTAACCAATGCGAGCCGGCTGCTCGGCCTGCTCAAGGCGGAGGCCAACGCTGCTCGTGCAGAAAAGCTTGCTACTTCGATGGCGCGCTTCGCTTAGTGCACGCTTCACGGAGAGGCGTGCACACACGTTGTTGTGTTTGTGTGCAGATGATTGCGTGTGCAGGATTATGATTGGTAAAATTCAGGCCGTATCGAGAATGGCGGCGGGAAAAAAACGATAAATTTTTGCACGCATAAGATGAACAACTCGGACGATTTCGGACCTGTCGCACCCATCGAAGATGAGCAGCAGTTGGATGCGCGTCTAATGTACATTGATATGGTAAAGCGCTGCGTCCTGAATATACCATATGTCGACGCCGAGCTTAATCCAATCCAGCCATACGGCAAGCTCAGAAGCGCTGTCCTGAGTGCCTTCAAGATAATGAATGTTCAACTCGCGCATCTGAGGCGCGGAAACTATGGGCGACGATTATCTGGTCACGACTTTTCCGACATTGCGCACTCGATGCTCAGCCTTAAGCGTCTCGACAATCTTCAATTGTGCGTTGAGAGTGTTATTCGCGAAAATATACCTGGGGACCTAATAGAAGCCGGGGTCATGCGTGGCGGCGCGGTGATTCTGATGCGTGCAATTCTGCGAGCATACGGGGTCCAAAATAGATCGATTTGGGTTGCAGACTCCTTCGAGGGACTTCCAGCGCCAAATCCGACGAAATATCCTGCTGACGCGGACGCACGATGGCATCTGCGGCCATTGACCGAGGTGAGTGTCGAGCACGTGAAGCGAAACTTCGAGCGCTACGGCCTTCTCGACGATCGAGTAAAGTTCCTGCCCGGCTGGTTTCGTGACACCTTGCCGAACGCGCCGATAAAACAGCTCGCTGTGCTGCGCCTCGACGGGGATCTCTACGAGTCAACAATGGATGCGTTGGTGCCGCTTTATCCGAAATTGGCGCCAGGAGGCTTTGTTATCATCGACGACTATCGACTTCCGATGTGTCAGCAGGCGGTCAAGGACTATCGCGCAAGAACTGGAATTGTCGAGGAGATTATCGCAATTGATGACGACGCCGTATATTGGCGCAAGACCCAAGGTGCGTAGCTCGCACGAAGTTTTTTCTGCTTAAATTTAAATAATGCTCTTTTCAATCCTACGACAAGCTGATTAAAGGGAGGGAGCATAAAGTTTCCGTCGGGACTCGTGTGATCGAACTGACTGATTTGTGGCAAGGTTTCCGCGCGTATTTTAACCTTAGCCCGTTTTTAATGGTTAACGATTGGAGGCAACGCTTGCCTCTGCCAGCGTCCCTTTTTAGAATCGGTTAAATATATTGGGGCGAGCCTTTAAATATATTGGGCGAGCCGTGGAGCAGGGGAACCCAGTGTCCTCGGGTGGTATCGTTGAAGGTTTGAGTATCTCTCCACTTTCGCTGGCGGAGACAGCGGCGCTTGTTTGCCACAACGCGGGATCTGAGGCGGCGCAAAATGTTTTCACGCTGAACCTCGACCATGTCGTCAAGATGCGCAAAAGCGCGGCTTTTCGTGCAGCTTACGGACGGGCAGGGTTGGTCACGGCGGATGGCTTTCCGATCGTGTTGGCCTGCAGTCTGCAAGGTAAGCGTATTGGCCGCGTCGCGGGATCAGATCTGATCGCTCCAATCTGCGCGGAGGCAGCGCGATCCGGTAAGTCCGTCTATTTCTTCGGGTCGAGCTTGCAGGTGCTGATCAAGGCGTCGCGGCTTCTCCAAAAGCGCAATCCAGGCCTGGCGATC
>NZ_JBEKRB010000090.1:0-14121 GCF_049519115.1 Bradyrhizobium sp. | reverse complement strand
CCCGTGCTTCGTAAATCCCGGCTCTGGCCCTCACCCATGGCGGCCGGGCGCATAGCTCAGCGGGAGAGCGTTCCCTTCACACGGGAGAGGTCCAAGGTTCGATCCCTTGTGCGCCCACCATTGATCTCTAAACATCAACGACTTATGCAGGTGATTCCCTACAGGTGTGCCCTAAAAAATCCGGGGCACAACAGGGGCACCTCGCTTTAGTACGTTGACGCAAACGTCTACTCGCACCCGCTGCTGAGCGATCCCGACCTCGATGAAGAGCCTCGTTGACCCTGACGACGACATCCGTCTCGGCAGCATGTAGTGCGATAAGGTTCGATGAAGCCGGGAGTTCGCTTCTTTTCGGCATCGCATCGCGGTTGCCTTCGGCGCCGACACGCATTGCGCACCATGATGAAATCGGCGCTCGGAGGGATCCGCTGCACAACGCCATTGATTTGATAGGTTCAAATCGGGGAGGCGCAAGCGCGTTTGTTATAACTTCGGGTCTGGGAGACCTCCGACGGCCTGTGGCGAGATCGAGGATGGCCATCAACTCGCCGCGTAGAATAGCGTGGCTCTCACCCCTCTTCTCGCCGGGAGTTATCACGACCTCACCAACCAGCGAGCGGATGTCCTCGCGGGCTTGCCCGTCGGACTCTGGCTCGGCCAGCGTTTCGGCGAGACGGATCACCTTGGTGCGATAGTGCTCAGCGATGTTCGGATGAACGTCCGGCATATCGGGCAAAGCCTTGGCAAGCCGCTCTTCAATCTTCGTTCTTTGCTGCTCCAGCTCCGCCATCCTCACCTTCATGGCAGGCTGGTACATGCCGTCCTCGATGGCATCCATGATCCCTTTAATACCTCTTCCAATCTTCTCAAGAGTGCGACGATCCGCTTCTGCCTGTGCACGCCGTTCGTGGTTCTGCCGATTAATCTCGTCGGCATAGGCACGCACAGCGACCGCCGCGGCCTCGGGGGACACCAGCTTATCGGTAAGGCCCGCCAGCACGCGCCGTTCGATGTCGTCGCGTCGAACCGTACGACTATTATCGCAGACCCCTTTGCGATAATGACCAAGACAACCGTAACGGTCGTTCGTGATGATGCCGTACTTTCCGCCACAGCATCCGCAAGTAAGCAGACCTGACAAAAGGAAGGCGGGACGACGCAGAAAGTTCAGCCGCGTCGCGCGCTTAGCGCGGACACCTTCGGTCGTTGCCTCGAACTGCTTTGCGAGCTCGACTTGGCGAAGCTTTACCCGCTGCCACAACTCGTCATCGACGATGCGGAGCTCCGGCACCTCGGTCCTGATCCATTCGGTCTCGGGATTCGGGCGCGACACCCTCTTGCCTGTACTCGGGTCCTTAATGAAGCGCTGCCGGTTCCAGACCAGCATGCCAGCATAAAGCTCGTTGTTTACGATGCCGTTACCACGGCAGGCATGCCCACGGATCGTCGTATCCCCCCAGGCGTGGCCGAGCGGACCTGGGATGCCATCGCGGTTCAGGTCGGCTGCGATGGCACGTGGCGATTTTCCCACTGCAAACTCCCGGAAAATCCGGGAGACGACAACGGCCTCGACATCGTTGATCCGGCGTTCACCCCGGACCGGCTCGCCTTCACTGTCAGTGCGCTTCACTACCTCATAGCCATAGCAAAGTCCGCCGCCAGCCTTTCCCTTCTCCACCCGCCCGCGCAATCCGCGATGGGTCTTTGCGGCAAGGTCTTTCAAGAACAAGGCATTCATCGTGCCCTTGAGGCCGACATGAAGTTCGGAGATTTCGCCTTCAGCCAGGGTCACGATCTGCACGCCAGCAAAACGGAGGTGCTTGAATAGCGTTGCCACGTCGGCTTGATCGCGCGAGACGCGGTCCAGGGCCTCGGCGAGTACGATATCAAACTTGCCACGCTGAGCATCCCGCAACAGCGATTGGACACCAGGCCGAAGAATGACGCTGGCGCCGGAAATGGCCGCATCTTGATAAGACTCGATGACCTGCCAGTTCTCCCTTTCTGCATGCTCGCGGCAGACGCGGAACTGGTCCTCGATAGACGCGACGCTCTGATTGTCGGTCGAATAGCGTGCATAAAGTGCAGCCCTGGACATAGCCTATTCTCCACTTCAGCTACTCATCGAGTTAATAATCTTTGCCGCCGTCGAGGCAATTGTTTTCACCGGTGCGCAGATGGCCCATCTCCACTTGCACTGAATGCCTGACTGTCACCAAACGAAAGCCGTAGCTGAAAAACTTGACCCTATCGTGGCTCTGACTCATTGTCGTTGGCAGCGATAGGAGACTTGGCTTGTTCGCGCGCGATCTGTCGACCAAAGGCTTCCGCAATTCGCAGAATGCGTGGGTCAAGCGATGGAGCGACGCACGACGCGTTATCGTTAGCCGGCTTAAGACTTTTCTTCCTTTCCTCTTCCTCAGGCATTTCCGCGCTCTCTCGTCAGATTGATCGAGCGTAAGAACGACGAGTAAGCAAAAAAGGGAAGCCCGAACATTGGTCCGTCGTAGCGCGGCGTAAAAACGCTTACGACCGACGATTTTTACCCGTTGAGTCTAGAGACGTTTCGACTCGCGGTCAGGAGCGTTCAGCCGGCTGGCAGCGGTCCCGCCGTGGCGTTGAACTAACGGGCTACGGCCGACAGTGTAAGTGACATTGTGTACGAAGATGCCAGCCGTCGCCGTCAGGAACATGAATGCCAAGTAACAGCTGATCACGAATTCCCCAGCCCCCGCTTACACCGTTCATCGCGATCGACCCTGTCTCCGGCACGGAATCACTCCGTTGACATCCATCGTCGCGCATCAACGATGAACTGCTGAAGCAGTTCGATCTGTTACCTTGTGTGTCGCTGGGTCCGCCTCGAACGCTTGTTTCCCCCTTGTGGCCCAGAGCGCCCGCGCCCGTTCGCCTTGATCGCTTTGGAGCTTGTCAGCCATCCAAAGCAGCGCGCCAAAGATCATGGCGCGATCATCTCCGGTCAGGTCCGCGATACCGCTTGCGGCGCTCGACTTGCCAGCCGCGCATGTCATGCCGCGCCCTTGCTGCCTGTTGACGGTTGCGTGCCGCTCGGTTGCGCCCGAGCGCCGCCAGCGTGGCGCTCAGCTGCCGGTGCAGTTCGCCGCGCCCGGCCCTGAAAAAACGCGGCCCCACGTTTGACCCAAGCCTCCTTCCTTGCAATGTCCTTCGTCTCGGCCAGCATGATCAGCGCACCTGCCAGTTCATTGGCGTTAAGCGCGTCTGCCCCGGTGGCGATGACCAGCTCACCGAGTTGCTGCACCTTTCGGCTCTTCAGGCCGCGCGCCCTGTCCCCAAGTGCCTTCAGTTCGGCATCAAAATCCCGTGGCTTGCGCATCATCGTCTCCGTCAGTGTTGATGGAGAAATGATAGTCGAGCGCCCGGCACAATGCTGTAAGGTCGTCAGGACGGTGTGAGACGGTGTAATCCCTCCCGAGATTTTTTCGAGGGAGGGCGCGCTTATACGTCGTTCCGACGTGCGCTCCGCCGTGCCACTGATCCGATCGCGATGGCGATCTATCATCTTCACGTCAAGGTCATTGGCCGCAAGTCCGGCTCAAGCGCGGTGGCGTCAGCCGCCTACCGCTCAGGTTCGCGGCTGCGCGACGAGCGGCTTGATCGCAGCCATGATTTTTCCGGCAAACGTGGCGTCGTCCATTCCGAGGTACTGCTGCCGGAGAACGCCTCCGCTGTGTGGAACGACCGCGAACGGCTCTGGAACGATGTCGAGGCGTTCGAAGTCCGGAAAGACGCCCAGCTTGCCCGTGAGGTCGAGTTCGCCATTCCGCGCGAGATGACACAAGCACAGGGCATTGAACTCGCCCGTGACTTCGCGCGGTCGGAGTTCGTGGCTTTGGGCATGATCGCCGATCTCAATGTGCATTGGGACATCGGCGAAGACGGCCTGGCCAAACCCCATGCCCACGTCATGCTCACCATGCGCCAAGTCAGCGTGAATGGGGACGAGAGCGGCTTTGGTCCAAAAGTGCGGGATTGGAACCGCACGGAGATGGTCGAACGTTGGCGGGAACGCTGGGCCGAGCTTGCGAACGAGCGCCTGGCCGAACTCGATATTGACGCACGCATCGACCATCGCAGCTTCGAGGCGCAGGGTATCGCGCTGGAGCCGCAGAGTCAGATCGGCGCCCCTGCGCATCGCATTGAGCACGAAGGGACCGAGGCCGACCGCGCCGAACTGCACCGCGAGATTGCGCGCGGTAATGGCGCGCGGATCATCGCCGACCCTTACCTTGGGCTGGACGCGATCACAAAGCAGCAATCAACCTTTACGCCGCGCGATATGGCTGTCTTCGCGCACCGGCACAGTGACGGCATCGATCAATTCAACGCGGTGAGGGGCGCGATGCGCCAAGCGCCCGAACTGGTCGAGCTTGGCAAGGACGCTCGCGGCGAATCCCGCTTCACGACCCGCGACATGATCGAGGCGGAACAACGCCTGTACCGCGCCGCGGAACTGATGGCCGAGCGAGAACGCCATGAAGTCAATGACGCCGACAGGCAGGCGGCGCTGGCCCGTGCCGAAGCGCGCGGCCTTGTCCTTTCCGGCGAGCAGGCTGATGCACTGGCCCATATTACGGACGGGCGTGATTTGAGCGTCGTGGTCGGCCATGCCGGCACCGGCAAGAGCGCGATGCTGGGGGTGGCGCGCGAGGCCTGGGAGGCAGCAGGCTACGAGGTCCGGGGCATGGCGCTCTCCGGCATTGCCGCGGAAAATCTCGAAAGCGGATCGGGCATTGCGTCACGCACCATCGCCAGCCTGGAGCACGGCTGGGGACAGGGCCGCGGCCTGTTCACGAACCGCGATGTGCTTGTCATCGACGAGGCGGGCATGGTCGGTACACGGCAGTTGGAACGTGTGCTTTCCCATGCCGTAAAGGCCAGGGCAAAGGTGGTGCTCGTCGGCGATATCAAGCAGTTGCAATCCATCGAAGCCGGCGCGGCGTTCCGCTCGATTCACGAGCGCCATGGCGGCGCGGAAATCGGCGAGGTGCGCCGCCAGCGCGAGGACTGGCAACGGGACGCCACGCGTTATCTGGCGACGGGCAGAACCGGCCATGCGCTGCAAGCCTATCGCTCCCACGGCATGCTGCATGAGGCCCAAACCCGCGAGCAGGCGCGCGGCGATCTGATCGACCGCTGGCACCGCGAGCGGCAGGCATCCCCGGATCGGAGCCGGATCATCCTCACCCATACCAATGACGAGGTGCGGGCGCTGAACGAGGCAGCGCGGATGCGGATGCGGGCCGCGGGCGATCTGGGCGATGACGTTCAACTGCAAGTCGATCGCGGCGAGCGCGGCTTCGCCCGCGGGGATCGCGTCATGTTCCTGCAAAACGAACGAGGCCTTGGCGTCAAGAACGGCACCCTCGGGACCATCGAACAGGTCAGCGCGCGGTCCATGACCGTTCAGACGGGCGACGGTCGATCTGTGCAGTTTGACCTAAAGGACTACAACAAGATCGACCATGGCTATGCGGCGACCATCCACAAGGCGCAGGGCATGACGGTGGACCACGCCCATGTGCTGGCGACGCCCGGTATGGACGCCCATTCGAGCTATGTAGCCCTGTCGCGGCACCGCGACGGCGTGGAGCTGCATTATGGCCGTGACGATTTTGCGGGTCAGGACCGGCTTGCCCGAACCCTGTCACGCGATCGCGTCAAGGACATGGCCTCGGACTACGAGCAGCGCGATCCGGTACAGAGCTACGCCGAGCGGCGTGGCATCACCTTCCGCGGGCGCGTGGCCGAGCTCGTGCGCAAGATTGTGCCGGAAAAGCTACGCGACATGTTCGACGGCCTTCGCTCTCCTCTAGATGCGCCCAGACCGGATAGCGGACGGAAGCCGGAGCGGGAAACGCAGGAAAGGGAAAGAAGCGGTGTGGCTGTGGGAGCAGAGCGCCGCGAAACCGAAGCGCCAGAAAGGAAGCTGGCGGAAGAGGCTGAAAAGGAAATGCGCCGGTTGCGTACCCGAGCGCTCGTGCGCCATGCCCAAGCCGTGGATGCAATCTTCGATATGCAAGAGCTGGGCTTCGATGCAATTCCCGATCAGGTGAAGGAATTGCAGCAGGCCCGGAAGGTCTTCGAGAAGGTGCGCCCCTTTGGCTCGCACGATGCCGAAGCCGCCTACAAGAAGAACCCGGATCTTGTCCGCGAGGCGGCTGGCGGCCGGCTCAACCGCGCCATCCGCGCGCTCCAGCTTGAGACCGAACTGCGGATCAATCCGGGCCGTCGCGCCGACCGCTTCGTGGACGACTGGCAGAAGCTCGACCAGGCCAGTCTGCGCCGGTATCAGGCTGGCGACATCTCCGGCTACAGGTCCGCACGCTCGGCGATGGGTGACATGGCGAGAAGTCTCGAGCGCGATCCTCAACTGGAATCGCTCCTCGCCAATCGCAAGCGGGAGCTCGGCATCGCCTTCGAATCAGGCCGGCGGCTCGGGCACGAACTCGTTTTCAGCCACGGCCTCGACCTTGGCCGAGGTCGAAGTAGGGGAATCGAAATCTGAGCCATCCGATTCACCACCGACTCTGCGCCAGAACGGGATGACGGGCAAACCCCTCTTGCGCTTCCTTGAATGCCTGCCCTGACTGGTCTTAGCAGCCGTCGGAAACAGCCAGCAGGAGGCCGCGCGGGTCGGCGCAGTTCTTCCTCTTGCTGCGAGCAAAAAATAGCACGGCCTTGTCTGCTCGCGGAGATGGAACCGGAGCGCCGCCATCCCGTCAACGCCAAGCGGCTTCGCAGTGGCGCTCTGCGCCAGCATCGACCGGATGCCGCCGTCCCGGTGATGGCTTGTCAAGCAGACCAGGGTGGATTGTGAGCGTGATAGTGCACTGTCACCGTAATACTGTGCGGCTGTCACCGAAGTTCCGTCCTGATCAGAGTAGCGGGCAAGTTTGTCTCGCACGTTTCGAGATTGCGATCTTCCGGTTCAACGCATCGCTGCGATGTCTGATACAAATCAGCCGTTCGTCTAGGAATCTACGGAAAGCCCTAAGGCTCAGCTTTCGCTTCTCAAAGACCGCACTAGATTTACAATTGCACTGACCACAACCACTGCGCTGAAAAAATAAAAAATCCATTGGAGCCAGAAAAAAACGTCGCCGAGATTCGCGGTGATGTAAATAGTTACGTTCTTCACCACGTAGGGTACGATTCGACCCGTCGCTGGATCAGGCCGCCGAGGACTATCGAAATAGATCAGTTCGAGGAACGCTCGCAGCCCGATCGTCAGAACACATAGCAGCACTGCTCCATTCAAAACATTTTTTTTAATTTTTTTGATCAAAGACGCGCCCATTCGTTACTTGCCCGGTGTGGAAGATGTGCCAGCGGCCGATCGCGAGGTGCCCGCAAGTGAACCTGGATCGGGAGTAGATTGCAGATCTGCGTCTACTTGCTGTGCCGGCGCATCTATGGACACCGTGGTAGATGGTTTAGCGGGGGCGCTGCCGTCTCCAAAGGGAGCAATGAGCCAGGTGTTGGTGATCCCTGCCGCAACCGATACTCCAAGAGCCGGTCCCACGGTCACACCGGCACCCGAGACCTGACCGTTAGCGCTAGGTCCTCTAAAGTAATCGACGGACCCGCCAAAACCTACCCCACCGTGGGCACTGGCATTAAGAAAAGCTCCTGTCAGATCGCTGATTGTCTGCGCGTTCGAAACCTGGATGCTGAGACCGGCATCTGCGCTTGCACCCAAATTTGCACCCACGCCGGTATAGCCGTAGATACCCACATGACCACTAGTATCTATCGCTATGCCAAACCCAGTTGGGACTGCGATGCCAAGGAGGTTTCCGCTACCCGCATAACCGATTTGCAACGTGTACAGGCCGAGCGGATCAGCACGGTTGAGCGGATCGTTCCCGACGTAGGCATAAAGATTGATCCCACCCGCAGTCCCGATCGGATCCGTCTGCAAAAACCTCCCGAGCGTTGGCGAATAGACCCGGGCCCGGAAATCATAAAACCCGTTGGTCTCCGCATCGATCCGTGACCCGGTGTAGCGAAAGGTGCCGGTCGTGACATTGCTCTCGCCATAGGTCTGGTAGCCCGCCCTGGTCAGCACGCCCGAGCTGGCATCGAGAGAGGCGATGATAGAGCCCTGGATATCGGGGATATAGGTCGCGCGGGTTGAACCCGCGACGTTGACCTGGTTGAGCACGTCGTTCGGGCCCAAGCCGAAGGCGTACCAGTTCTGGATCGTGCCAGCGGTCCCGTCATAGTCAAGCAGCGCCCGCCCCTGCGGGTCCTGCACGAAAATAGTGGTTGTACCATTCACCGTCTTCGACTTGCGTCGTCCCTGCCCATCATAGGCATAGCTCGCCGTGTTTCCTGCACCGCTTGCCGAGATCAGCCGGCTCTCGGCGGACAGTCGGCACGATGCCTAGCGACGCGCAGCCGAAAGCGGCACTGAGCTCCGCCACCAGCTCTTCGAAGGCGTATTTCCTGGTGCCGTAACATCCGCTCTGGTCGCGGTTGAGACGCGACGGATGTCCGGTCGCGTGACCTAGTTCATGCAGCGCGGTCCGATGCCAATTAATCGGTTCGAAATAGGCCTGTGGCGGGGGGACCTGGACATAGTCTTCGACAGGTGCGTAGAAGGCGCGACTACCTCCGATCCGGAAATCAACGCCGCTGGCCTCGATCAAGGCTTCGACTGTCGGCTCAATCAGGCCCGGCGGCGGTGGCGGCGCGGCCGTTGCGATTTCGTCAGGCAGGCCATCACATTGGTCTGTGTTAAAGACCGTGAAGCGTTTCAGGAATGGAATCGCCTGCGCCTCTTCCCCGTCTTCGGTCGCACGACGTTTCTCGTCCTTTGGCATAAACCGGTCGGCGTAGACGATTGTGGTGCCGCGTTGACCCTTGCGGACATGGCCGCCAAGCGACAAAGCCTGGCGAAAGGTGAGCCAGCTTTGTCCTGCGAAGCCGTGTTCGATCACGGCTCCCCAAAGGATCAGGACATTGATGCCGCCGTATTGCCGGTCGGTCGAGGCATTCTTTGGCATTGCCAGCGGCGCCTTTGCCGCGGCCGTCCCCCAGGGCTGGACCCAGGGCACGCGGCCAGCCTCAAGTTCAGCGATGATCTTGTCGGTGATTTCGTCATAGAGATTTGCCCGATCCTGGCCAGGGCGCGCCCGAGTGTGATGTCTTGACATCGCGGATCTCCGCGACGAGCGCAGCGAGCCTCTCTCACTGCCTTAAACCCGTCACGGCAAACCCACGCGGCACTATTACTCTCTGCCGCCTGCGCGAAGGATCGACGCTGTGTGACCGACACGCCGGTTTGGTCGGCTTACGAAAACGCGGTTTGGCCTTCTGCACGCGCACAAGAATGCGAAATCTGCGACGGGCCCGCCTCGCGTCCCGTTCCTAATCTGACTTGGCCTTGATGTGCCGAGAGCGGCATGACCGATCAGGCGTGCGCCAAGGCGCATCGCCTCAACGGAAAACGCCACCCGCAGGAGGGTCAGCATAGCGCCGACGCGTAGCGGCGGGACCCGGGACCGAGTGCAGTCGCGAGACCGGTTAAGAAGGCACCCGAACGCGGGACAGTGATAGTGACGCCGGCATGCAATGGTGGCGCGGCCCGCGAGCGAATGCCTCCGGCGAGCGACACATTATTGTGCGCAAGGGATCGAAGCCGGATGACCAGGTTTCGAGAATGCGCGGGCCCGACGCCGGCCTCACAGGCTCACTCTAAAAACCGTGATCATCTGATCGATACCTTTAAAAGCGATCTGCTCCTTTGTAACGATACGGGAAGCCAACAGATCATCGACACCCGGAGCGATGCGAACAGTTTCGCTTATACAAATCTCATTGCCGTCGGCGTGATCTTGAACTCGGGCTGCGATGTTTACGGTCCGGCCGAAGTAGTCGAGGCGTTCATTAAACGTCACTGCGATCGAAGGGCCTCTATGAATGCCGACCTTCAGAACGATATCTTTGTTTTGGCGAAATTCGTTGAAGCGTTCGGTTTCCTCCCACATGGCAATTGCCGCGCAAACGGCGTCCGACGGTTTTTCGAATGCCGCCATCACCGCGTCGCCAATGGTCTTAATTACAGCACCATTATTTACAATGGTCGCCTGAAGCAGACGTTCGAAATGCTGTTGCACCAGTGATAAGGCTTTAAGATCACCGATCCGTTCGTAGAGCGCCGTCGACCCTTGAATATCCGTAAAGATCACGGTCAAGTCGCGCACGCCGATGCCTTCTGCGGATCGAATGAGTTCGGTTCGGAATAGCTCTCGGAAGCTTTGCGTCACCAACAATCGTCCACCGGTCAGAAAAGGTACGAACTGGAGCTTTGTTCGTTCACCACCTGGCGGAATGGAGCAGATCGTAAGAAGTCCAGTTTTCTTGGCTATATTTTCGACTTCGAATGTGATTTTGCCGGGAGCAACCGTTCGCGCGCTCAGTTCGCATGCATCCTCGGTATACAGGACGCGGACGATCTGCGGTTTGGATGCGGGAGGCCCCTCGATCAGGTATTCAAAGTAGGCCCGAGAATCCACGTCGTAACCAAAATAATAGCCCTGCTCGGATGCAGCCTCATAAAGCGTAATGGTATTTGGCGATAGATAATTCGCGCCGTGACTTAGCCCCTTGAAGACCTCCACAAGTGGCAGACCGTCCGGTCGCAGTCCATCAGCCGTCATCCGGCATTCGAAACAATAGTCGGTCGCACTCATGTTCTTCATCGAGTGGAATGCGATCGGTCTGACTGCACGAGAGACTGTGAAGGTGACCGCGATAAAGTCATCCAACGTAGATTCGTAATCGCAACGGCACATCGGGCAATAGTACTTATCTTCGACGCTCGTGAGACTGCTAAAGCTTTCGACCACGCAGGCACACATCGGGCATAGCAACAGCCAATCCATCTCGAACAAGCCGGCTGCCGATGCATGAATGAACAGGTCGATCGCCTCCGGCTGGGCGATGCCAAAATTGAACCCAAATGCTAACGGGTTGATCCGAAACAGACTGCGGTCAGATCCGCGGCGGATCGCTGACTCGAGCCGAGACAGGACCCGTGGACTCCACGCCCTCGCTGTTTCCAGCGCCGCAAAACGCGGCTCAAAAACGTTCTCGTTGGTCGGATCCATCAACAGTGCGGCGGCGAGACGACCATTCCTACCACCCTCGCTAAGGGATCGGACATCTGGACACCTATTTCGGTTGACCGGTCACGGGGTCTACGGACATGCGCGTCGTGTAGTCGCCCGGCAGCCAGATAAAGGCACCGCTCCGCACGCCGACATGTCCGAGACCCGGGAAGGAAATATGCGCGGCGCCGATCCAGTATCCAGCCTTCGCCGCATCGGAGAATATGCGCTTGCGGTCCATCTCGGCCTGATCCTCGTCACTGTCGTATTTGACGGTCACGGAGGGATCCGGAAACTGGATAGCCGCGACGTGAACTACATCTCCCCAGACGAGCAGCTTCTGTCCCCTGCTCTCGACCGCGTATGACGTGTGGCCCGGAGTGTGGCCTGGCAACGAAACGGCGCGGATGCCCGGCATGATCTCTTGTTCGCCTTCGAACGGCATATACCGGCCGGCGGCGATGTACGGTTTCAGCGACGCCTTGTCGCCCTCGAACATCGGCCGCAGAAAATCTTGCGCAGCCTTCTCGTTTGCGTCGTTCAGCCAATAAATCGCGTCGAGCTTGCTGGATCGGATCACCGCATTCGGGAATGCCGCGATGCCACCGGGCGCGATCCCGCCGACATGGTCGGCATGCAGGTGCGTCAAAAGCACCTCGTCGATCTGCTCCGGCCGATATCCGGACGCGCGGAGATTTTCGATCAGGTGCCCGCAGCACGCCCCGTAAAGCGTTCCGGCACCGCTATCGATGAGGATCAACTTACTCCCGGTATTGACCAAAAATGCGTTGATTGAGCCCTCGGTGGGCGCAGTCAGGTCCGAGGCCGCAAGAAGGGCGTTCGCCTCGTCGGGGTCGTGGTCGAACAGGTTTAACCGTCCGCCGGAGGCGCCGGCCTTGGCCTTGTTGAGCACCGCCGTTGCCGGGAACGGGTGCGTGCCGTCGAGCAATGCTGTGATCTCGAAGTCGCCCAGCATCATCCGATAAAAGCCGGGCGCCTGTGCACGCAACTGCGCCGCTGCCGCCCAGGCCGGTACCGCCTCAGCGAGAAATCCGGTCGTTGCGGCCAGCAAAGCCGCAAGAAGAGTGAGACGGCTGGCTGTGATTGCCATCGTTTGGCACTTTCGCTCGCGTCGAAGTGGGCTCATTCGCTTCTCTCCTCGCCGGAGCCGGCTAGTTCTCATCGGGAACTGGAATCGCAAAACCATTCAAGGTCATGGAAATGAAACAGTAGTGCCCGACCAGATAAACAATCTCTCGCGCTCCCTCCTTCCCGAACGCAGCTAGGGCGCTTTCCCAGATCACCGGTGACAGGACGCCTCCGCCGAGCAGCGCGTTCGCCATGTCGTAGGCGATCCCTTCTTCGCCCGTCAGGTCAGCCGGCCGGAGATTCGCCACGATGGTCGCCAAACGATGCGAACTCATCCCGTTCGACAGTGCGACGGCGCCGTGAGCGTAAATCTCATAGGCGGCGCCGAATTTTGATCCGACCGCCAGAATAACGATTTGCCGGATCATTTCGGGCAGATGCCGGAAGCGCGTCATGCCCTTTGTCGACTCCCAGAGTGCACGACCGAGGTCTGGATCGTGCAGCCAGGCACTCCAGGGCCCCAATATCGCCCCGTCCCCGCGCATGGTGGTAAAGTTGCTATACTTGGCCGCGATGCCAGCCTTCATGTCGTCGTAGAGCGACTTCTGTTCGGCCGAAAGCTCGGCAGGCGGGATGGAAGGCAGACGCATGATGGTGTCTTTCTTATGAGGCTCTCACCTGCTGAAGCGCGAGACTCACTCGGGAGCTCGCCCGTTGGTGCCCGCGTGCTGGGCCGCGTCCTCAATCAATTTTGCGACTTCAACCGGGTGCGATGCGTAGACAGAGTGGCTGGCACCCTCGATCTCGACAGTCGTGCTGTTGGCGCGCTTCGCGTACATCCGCTCAAGATCCGGATTGATGATCCGGTCGGACCTGGCAACCATGTACCAACTCGGCTTAGTCCTCCATGCGGCATCTCTGATCGGGGTCGAGAAGGCGGCGCTGGCTGTGAATACTTGCGCATGCGCCTCGAAGTCAGCCTGCTGCTTCGGCAGGTCGCCGGCAAATTCCGCCGGGAAACGGGCAGGATCGAGCAAAGCGTATCCATCGTCGGTCAGACGAATCGCATCTCGACCCGCAGATGGAAAGCGCTTGCCGTTTTCAGTCTGCGTCTCGCCGACATCCGGAGCGTGGGCAGCGATAAAGACCAAAGCCGCGACGTGAGGATCTATGCCGGCTTCTGTGATGATCGCTCCGCCGTAGCTGTGACCAACAAGGATAGTCGGACCATCCTGGCGACGGAGGACACGGGCGACGGCGGCAACATCATCTTCCAGTCCGGTCAGCGGAGGCTGCGCAGCCGTGACATTGTAGCCGTCATTGGCAAGAATTTCGTAAACGGCCTTCCAACCCGAGCCATCAGCGAACGCGCCATGGACAAGGACGATATTCTTCACCGGCGCGGCGTTCGCCGGACCATCGGCAAATGCCATTAGGGCGCCGCAGATAAAGGCAATGGAACCGCCAAAATTGAGAATATTCATTAGGCTCTCCACTCGATCGAATTCCAGATCGTTACGCGGGCGATGATTCGGCCCGATTGGCCGCTGCGGTACCGGCGGCAACCGCTTCTTCAATTACGGACACCACTTCGCCCGGATGAGACAGCAACGACATGTGGCTTGCATGAATCACCTTCGTCTTTGCTTTCATCCGGCTGGCGGAGGCCGACTGCAGCTCAACGCTGACCACGCGATCCTCGGCGGTCACGATGAACCACGACGGCTTCGTCTTCCAGGCGGCGACGGAGACGGTTTCCTCGAACGCTTTCCCGGCGAGCCGCCCTTGGGTGACCGCCAGAACGCGGGCTTCTTCCGCCGGGAGATCCGGGGCGATGTTGTTCACAAATCCTTCTTCGGTCTGATAAACAAATCCC
>NZ_JBEKRB010000089.1:0-14484 GCF_049519115.1 Bradyrhizobium sp. | reverse complement strand
CAATCTTGTCGCTCTGTTTGAACCGCGCGATCATCTCCGGCAGGGGAACATCAGTAAGGGCATCACTGTAGTTTGCGAGAAAGATTTCTTCATCGCCGACAAGGTGCCTGACCGCTGCGAGGCGCTGGCCGATATTGCGCCATGTTCCAGTATCCGCGAGCGTTACACGCCAGTCTGGCGGCCGCTCGCCCAGGAATTCGATGTTCTTGCCGAAATCCGAAACGACGCAGTCCATGCTTGAGGTCGGCCTAAGATTCAGAAAATAATCCTTGATGACGTTCGCTTTGTATCCAAGACAAAGAATGAAATCCCGGTGACCGTATTGACTATAATATTGCATCACATGCCACAAGATAGGCTGGTGACCGATGGGCACCATAGGCTTAGGGATGCTCTCGGAATACTCTCGAATGCGAGTACCAAGCCCGCCACAGAATAGAACTACCTTCATGACACGAGCTCTCGCGGATCGATCACCTCGACGCTGGGAATCGGAACGATGAACTTGCAACCCCATTCGCTAACATGGCGCATCTGCGCAATGATCTCGCTCTTCAAATTCCACGGCAATATTAGCAAATAGTCAGGCCGCGCCTCGTCGATAGCAGAAACCGGATGGATTGGAATATGCATTCCGGGTGTGTAGAGGCCTTGCTTGTACGGATTGCGGTCTACGGTGAAATCCAGGAAATCAGTGCCGATCCCACAATAGTTCAGCAGCGTATTGCCCTTGCCGGGAGCACCATAGCCACACAGTTTGGCGCCCTTCTCTTTGCACTCGATCAAGAAAGATAGCAGCTGTCGCTTCGTGCGATGAACGCTTGCAGCAAACTGCGCATACGTTCCGATATCCTCGAATCCAATCTCGCGTTCATGGGCCAGCAAGGCGTTGACTCTCGGTGATGTCGCATGCCCCGCATCGACGCCACAAAGATAGACCCGTAGCGAGCCGCCGTGAGTAGGCAGCTGCTCGACGTCGAACAACTTCAGGCCATGCTTGTTGGCAAGGCGTTCGATTGTGACGACTGAGAAGTAGGAAAAGTGCTCATGATAAATCGTATCGAACTGGTTTTCCTCGATTAGTCGCTCAAGATGGGGAAACTCTAGCGTGATTACGCCGTTCGGAGCGATCAGATTGGCCATCCCGGCGACGAAGTCATTGAGATCCGGAACCTGTGCCAGCACGTTGTTGCCGATGATAAGGTCGGCACGCTGTCCCTCAGATGCAAGTCGTCGCGCAAGATCCAAGCCGAAGAATTCAACCAGAGTGGGAATACCCTTTTGCCGCGCGACCGCGGCCACATTGGCCGCGGGCTCAATGCCGATGACGGGAATGTTGAGTGGCAGAAAGTGCTGAAGCAGGTATCCGTCGTTGCTGGCGATCTCAAACACCTTGCTATTTGAAGCTAGTCCGAATCGAGCTTTTGCCATTTCGCAATACTGTCGCGCGTGCTCGACCCATGATGTCGAATAAGAGGAGAAATATGCGTACTCAGTAAAGATATGCTCTGGTTTGACGTATTCACTCAGCTGCACGAGAAAGCACTCGCCGCAAACGAGCGCGCGCAATGGGTAATAGGGCTCCATCTGGTCGAGCCGCTGCGCCGCAACAAAGCTCTCGCAAAGCGGCGACATGCCGAGGTCCACCAAGCTGGTCTTGAGTGGCGAACGACACAACCGGCAAACGCCTTGTCTATTCGACGCGGAATATAAATTGTTCTCGCCGGCTTGCCCCGTCGGATTTTCTTTTGTCACTTGCAAATTCATCACACCAATAAGACCCCCTGGCAGAGAGCTTGACCGCTAGTCGCCTTCTACCACCAATCGGCGGATTCTCCCGAGTTTTGTATAGTTAAAATCCGCAACTGGGTGATTTAAATTATTTAAATGGTTATCATGGTAAACTGGGCTTGATCAATGAAAGGGTTAAGAACAGCGGCAATTGCACGCACCCGAGGGCAATTCCTTTGGCTCTAAAGCTGCATCTTATGTGGGAGATGCCGCTGGTAACTCCGCTCAACCGAATTTGACACCGCTGCGGTTTCCCGAGCTCTCGCAGATGCGAACTGCAATGACGATCTGACGGGCTCGCCTCGGTGATATTAGATGCGCTCGGACTGCTGACCCAACTGATCATAAAGACCCAGGAGCCAGAGTTGGGGCTATTATCCGGTCGGCGCACAGACGCTGAGTGACTTTGTAAAAGGAGGTGACATCGCACCATGCAATTTCATAATACGACGTTCCGTGACACCTGGCTCGTACAGTTGGAACCGATCCACGACACGCGTGGCTTTTTCGTACGCACTTTTTGCGTCGACGAGTTTGGTGCTCGTGGCCTCGAGACGAACTTTCCCCAGCACAGCGCGTCCTACTCAGGGCGGAAGGGGACCTTGCGCGGCATGCACTATCAATGCCCTCCGCACAGCGAGGTGAAGCTCGTTCGCTGTGTTAAAGGCGCCATCTGGGATATTATCGTCGATATTCGGCCGGACTCTCCCACATTCCGTTGCTGGGAGGGTTTCGAACTCTCTGAAAGCAATCACCGCCAGCTCTACATCCCAAGAGGATTCGCGCATGGTTTTCAGACCCTCAGCGAGGGCGTCGAGGTTAACTATCTGATTTCGGAGCGGTATGTTGCGGAAGCGGCACGTGGCATTCGCCACGACGATCCGAGTTTTGCCATCCAATGGCCGCTGCCTGTTAGCGAAATCTCAGCAAAAGACTTGCGATGGCCTGATTTCTCCGCCTCTTCCACATCCCGCAGCTGACTCCGTGGACCCGGCCAGGATCAGTTTGGTCAGCGGTGTCATGGATCGCGTAAATCGCTGCACGGCTCCAGCAAGCCATGCTTTCGGAGCAACTCGGCAGTGCTCCGCACCGTCGCAAATGGCAGCTCCGCGCGTTCGGCTATGTCAAGCAGTGAATGGCTCCCGTCGGAAAGGTTGAGTATCCAGAGCATTGCCATGTTTGCAGCCGCGGCGTGTTTGTCTCCGCCGATCGCGGCATAGAGACCACGCTTCCCAAGCTGTGGCTCGCATTTTGGAATTGTGTTGCGGTAGACTACGTCGCTTTCAATAAGGTCGATCGTTTCGACGATCAGTTGATAGGATCGGTACAGATGATCGGGCCGTATGAAGTCGAGATTGTCAGCTGAGGTGTGGTATTCTGGAATCGCGCCGAATTTGCTGCGTTGGAAAAGCCCAACAGGCAGGTTGAAACCCGGGGAGCAGTATTGGCGCTCGTCGTAGCCATAAGGTGAAAATTCAAGAATCGTCGGCATTAATCCGGAGTGACGTAGAGAGTGTGTCATCGCTCGATCAATTGCCGCATCACCACGTCTGCTTTTTTTGTAGGTTGGGCCTCCGCCATCCCCCACCATCGAAACAACGAGCCCGTGCTTGATCCGGTTGGCATTCTGCTCATTACGCGCCAGCCAGGTGATCGCTCCAATTGTGCCGGGCGCGAACAGGAACCGATAGCTGTAACGTGTCTGTGCGCCCGCGATGCGCTTGGCTAGATGGGTCAGCAGTGCCACGCCCGAGCAATTGTCGTTGGCGAGAGAAGGGTGGCAGATATGGGCGGAAACCAAAATTTCGTCTTCTGTTTCGCCTCTATGCAAGTATTCACCATAGGTCAGATGTCCGTCGGTTAGCTTGGAATCGATCAGAACCTCATAGGTCTCATCTCGCAGGTTTTCGAACTGGCGATGGGCCATGCAGAATCCCCAGTTCTCCGCATAGTAGGAGGTTCGATAGGGGATGAGATCAGGCTGATCGGGTAATGTGTGGAGATGGCCCTTGAGCTCGTCTAGTGAGATCTGCCGCCGCACGGGAACGCTGTAACTCATAACGTGCAAATTCGAGCTGGCAAAATCGACAATCTTTTGGCCTCGTGAATCCTTGATGTAGGCGTCGCGAATGTTCCATTCGCGAGGCACAGTCCAATCGAACACCGGGGTTCCCGTTGGTACCTCGTGAATGTCCAATCCAATGTGAGCATCGAGTTCGCGCAGCGTATCGCGAACACCGTTGCCGGTGATGCTACGGCAAATCGGGTAAATCTTCGCCGCGAGCGCGAAAATCTCCTGGCCGATGTCTTCGGCCGCGAGTTGGCAGCTCAAGGACTTCCCGGCATACATGGCTTTGCCCGGACCTACACCTTACGATCACGAGCCCACAGCGAAAGTCGGGGCAATTACATGCGGCTGCTGAGGGCGAGTGTAGCGCAATTGCGGATCGAGGACCCCATCGGCCAAGAGTTTCTTGATATGGCCAATGCGTTGATATCGTGGGCCTTCGAACTCCTGCAACGTCAGGCCGGCGGAGCGGTAGGTTCGGTAGAGCTGCTCCGCGCCCGCTCGCGCGTCCCACTGCGGCTTAAACGCCGGCAACTTGCGACAGATTTTTTCGAAACTCACGCGATAGGAACGGGAATCGGGTCCGGCATCGTCCGCAAATTCGATTACACTGCCGGGAACGACGGCCGCAACAATCTCTGCCAAATCCCGAATCTGATAGTTGTGTGCGGTCTGACCGACGTTGAACGCTTCGTTGAAAACGACATCCGCGGGCGCCTCCAGGGCTGCGATGAAGGCGCGCGAGATGTCTTCGATGTGTACAATTGGGCGCCACGGCGTGCCGTCCGACTTCAAATGGATCTTCCCCGTGGTAAAAGCCCAAGCAACAAGGTTGTTCAACACAATATCGAAACGCAATCGCGGCGACACGCCATAGGCTGTGGCTGGCCGCAGGTAGACTGGGCAAAAACCATCTCCGGCGAGCTTTGAAATGTCACGTTCCGACATGACCTTCGATTCGCCATAGGCTGTCACAGGGTTGAGCGCGCCGGTTTCGTCGATCATGTCTTCGCCAGCTTTGCCGTAGTTGCTGCACGAGGAGGCAAACACGAAACGACGGACCCCGACCTTCTTGGCGAGCTCTGCTAAGCGGACACTTGCACGGTGGTTGATGTCGTCGGTCAGACCCGGCTCTAGATTTCCGAGAGGGTCGTTGGACAAAGCTGCCAGATGAATGATTCCATCAAAGCCCGCGAGATCATCAGCCGAGACATCGCGCGAATCCTTCAGGATGGTCGGTACCTGCCCCAACACTCCGCCGGCTGAATACGTACAAGTTGAGTAGAGATCACTATCTAGGCCGACGACATCGTGACCTGCTTTAACCAGCATTGGCGCCAGGATCGTGCCGATGTAGCCCAGATGCCCGGTCAGCAAAACACGCATTTTGACCACCTCAATGTTTGGCTTGATAATAAGAATTAAAATTCACCATAGCCGATCTTCTATAGCGGATCTTCGGGAAGAATTTACGCCCAGCGAAATTCGAGTTAATTCGTTAATGAATATTTAGCAAGGGGCACAGGGTTTACCGGAGCCAATTCGATAGCTTAGTTCGCTGGCAGACTGCTGGTCCAAGCGTCGTATGTATGGGCGGGTTGATCAGCGGCCACCAGCGGTCTCCAACACCAGGACCCAGTCTTCGTCGCCGGCCTGGTTCTGGTTCGGCGCGCGGAAGGTAAAGCTCCCAGTGTTTGCAATCGGCGCGCTTCCGACATCCGTGAAGCTGCCATCCGTCGGATCGAACCAGCGGGCGATAACGGGCGCAGCAAGTCGAGCCATATCGACAGTCAGCGGTCGTAGCGTCGGCATGTAAGCAATGACCATTGATCCATCATCCGTTCGCGCTGTCGTCGCACACCCATTGGCAGCAATATAGCCTATCCTTCTGGCTGCCCATACAAATCTCGAAAGAGCGGCGAAGTGCGCGGCCCACACGGCCGTTCGCCCAGCGTGACAGGCGATCGCATCGTATCCGCCCGTGACCGTCTTGTGGTCTTCGTCAGGACGAAGTTCGTACCATTTCCGCAGCGCGAAGAAGTTTTTCATAACTTTGAGCTGCTGGGCTCCAGGCGTATCGAGATGCGACCGCCAGCCCTTTTCCAATGGCCAGCTCCAGGCGCTACCGTACAGCTGGCCGCTCCCGCCGCTCAGCATGGTCCAGTACTCCTGCTTCCGAAGATTCAGCAAAGACCCGCCGTCGACGAGAAAATTGTTCTCGCCCTCGTATGCGCCTTCCACCAGAAACACCGGCTTGTGGTCAGCGCGATGGTATTCCGCCGATACCTGGGCGAATGCCGGGAGATAGCTGTAGGCCGCGTCGAGATCGACCAGCCCGCTCCAACTCGGATCATCGAGTGTTCCGCTGGTCCAATAGTTGAGCTCGGTCGTATGGATGTGGGTCGCGTCGACACTCCGAATGCCACGCGCCACGGCCTGCACGAGCGCGGTGTCAGTTGGATTGCGCCACGATTGGAAGTCATTGCCGTGGAGCCATATGATGTTTGTCCGATTAATGAAGCGGTTGCCAAGAAATTGTCCGTAGTGGAACGCCTTCTCGATCCCGTTCTGTCGCAAGACCGGCAGCCAGCTCTCGGTTTCGATCGGATCGAGCAAGACCGCAATGCCGCTCTGCTCGGCAAGCTTGATCATGTCGTCGGCACGTTGAATATAGGCTGCGTTGGGTGTCGCGAGATCCCCGGGCGTAAGGAAAGGCGCGATGCCGTCGTAAGTCGTTCCGTCCTTTGGACAGGTACCCTTGGTCGTGATACAGAATAGGTTAACCCAGAGCGTGTTCACGCCATAGTTCCGGCGATTTGCCAAGAACTCGGCAGCGTCGGCCAATGAGAGATTTACGATCAAGTTTTGGGGCGAGTCCCCCACCATCAAGAACGGCTTACCGTCGGCGTCCACGAGATAACGATTGTTTGCGCTCGACCTGATCGGAAACGCGATTTGGTCCGACTTGTCAATGAGCGCCGAGGACGGCTCTTGTGCTTGGACCCGATCTGAATGCGCGAGCCAGATTAAGGAGCCGGCCAGCGCCAAAACTAAGGCGCGGATGATATTAACGTGAAACGCACCCCATCGCATCGCTCGCCGACCGGGCATGAGAGATTTCGTCATCGCATAGGCTCTGCTCATGGAGCACCTCGACGAGGATGTATCCTCCCAAAACGCCTCGCACCTATTGACGCTGGACGGCTCGGTGCTCAACGTAGCGACAACTCAACAGGCCTGCTGAGCTATAAGTTAGTGCAGACCCTAGCGAAGCTTTCTGCGCAAACCACGGAAATAGCTATCGACGTACACGTCCAAAATGGCCGCGTAGAGCGCTGCGATTACGAACGCCATCAGAACGAGCAACGGCTTGGCTGTGGCGAGCCACGGGGCATTTTTCTCTAGAGCAAAAATAGCAATTTGATGAATAAGATACATCGCGTAGGAATAAACGCCAATCCTCGCAACCCACGGATGGTTCAGCAGCGTAAAGGGAAAGTACGCGGCGTACTTTATCGCGAAGTAGAAAGTCGGCATGAGAGCGAGCCCTTGAATGCTGTACCGAAACGTCTCCCTAAAATAGACGTCACGCCAGGCGATCGTTATCGCCATGACGATTGCAGCAGCTGCCAAAAGGGCTGCAGACGCTGGTTCCAAGAATGGATTTGAGGTTCCGGGTTTTGCAAACCTCGGATTTGCAACTAGCGCGAGAAGACATCCGAACACAATGGAATCGACGCGGGTGTCGGAGCTGTAGTACGTCCTCTCAGTCACAAAGTTCGGTACGCTGGCGAGATACATCCGCCAAGCCAGCACGGCGAGGCACACAATTGCCAGAGCCACGACGATCCGTTGCCTTGAAAGCCCAAGCGCCAGCAAGCCGGTCAATATAGCGGGGTAGATCATGTAAAAGTGCTCCTCGACAGCGAGGGACCACAGAATGCCTGTGCCTGCAGCCGTCGAGTTTCCCGGATCAAAGAACAGGGCGTAGTAGTTCGCGAAATAGAGGAGCTGCGCGAGAACGCCCGCCCATGAAATACCCCCGTCCAATCGACCCAGCCACACGAGCGAATATGCTACAGCCAGGGTAACCAGCAGTGGCGGAAATAAACGAAGCACGCGACGAAGGTAGAACTTTCCGATATGGATCCGCCCCAATCGCTCGCGCTCATCCATAAGAAGTGTCGTGATCAGGTAGCCGCTGAGGAAGAAAAAGATCGTAACGCCGAGCCCTCCCGGGACGACGCTGCCATAGCCTGCGTGCGACACCAGGACAATCAAGATGGAGATGGCGCGCAATCCATCCAGTGACGGTATGTTGCCCTTGTCAGACGGGGATCCCTTGATCACGCTCAGCCGTATTTTGTCATCAGGAGGCATGCTGAAAATAGTAGACTCGAAAGCTATATCAGCGGGTAAAGGGGGCAAGCAACCGGACATAGTAGGATTGGTAATACAGCGAAGGCTCCGAGATCGCCCACGAATTCGCGGGCCATGGGTCGTTGAACTGAAGATACGACTTGGCCGACGGCTGTACGAATGGCGGCGTCAAATTCTTCTGGCACAATGCAAAAGTCCTTGCACCGTAGCAGCGGTATGCAGGCGATCCCTCAGGTGCGCGGCAGCACGCGTCAACTGAGAATTGCGGATTAGGGCCGCCCACCAGGAAGCCCGGCGGCGGGCCAGGAAGCTGCTCGGTCACCTGTTGCCAGCGCGTGCCATAGGCGAACCAGCTGTGAAACATTGTCTTAGCCGAATGGCTGGCACCGGCCGGCGTCATGTTCGTCAGATAGACGAGCCCGAGCGGGTTCACGCCATCGATATAGTGCGCGTACTCCAAGGCCGCAGCGAGGCCGGCGTCGGATAGTTTTGGATCCGCACTATATACCGCCACCAACTGGTACAGCCTCGCCTGCATGGTTTTTCCCTTGTTGCTACCCCACGTGTAGTCTTTCATCGGGGCGCGATAAGGATCCGCGTGTTGCAGCGAGCCTTGAAACACCTCGGCAGCCCGCGACAGATTGATCAGGATATTCTCGCGGATAGATTTCGTCTTCTCAGGCGTGGCACGGGGCAGCCGCGCGTAGTAGAGTAGACTCTCCAGTGCATCGACTTCCCACATCGACGCCCCCCACGGCGGCAAGACGGCGGCATAGTTGGCGTCAACGAACGCTTTGAACTGCGCCTCGCCGCTCATCTCGAACAGGTAGGTCGCGGCCTCGAATTGCGCCCGCAGCCGCTCAGTCGGGTTCATTTCCTGCTGTCCGGAAGCGAGCCCCTTGGAGCCCGGCTGCTTTGATTCGTCGTTATTGTAGTACAGAACATTGGGGTTTGCGGTCGCCCAGCTCCACGCCGCCGTCGCGCGTTGTTTGAGATCGTCTGCGTATCGCTTGAGATCCGGCTCCGGACGGGACGCAAGGAACTTCGAGGCGTATGCAAAGGCTGCCGCCCCCATCAGGGTCGCGGACGTGGTTGGAGGACCATAGTAGCTCCTCCCTTTGGCGTCGGACGGCGGGCTTGCGCTGTCCAGACCTTGAACACACAGGAGAGAGCCGTCCGAATTCTGCATCCGAACGAGCCAATCCAAACCCCACTTCACTTCGTCAAGAATATCGGGAATGCCGTTACCGGATTCCGGAATGCCGTAGTCGTCGGTGAAGGCCTGAGGGTGCTCCTCATAAGCGTGCAGCAGAACGATGATGTAGCGTGCAGCCCAGGACGTGTATTTGTTGAAGTCGCCGGCGTCATACCACCCGCCACGAAGATCCTTGATCTCCGATTTCGCGAGCGGGTTTGACAGCCAGCTCTCGTGATCGGACCATGGGCGCGACTCGGCATCCTGACCGGGGCCGAGGTGGCTGGCCTTATCCGCCCAGGCATTGCCCGCAAATTCCGGTTTCTTCTCGAATCCCGCGCGCTGATAAAAAAATGCGCGGAGAGCATGCTTCATAACATCTTTGTAGACGTGCTCGCCGATCGAGAAATCTGGCGATCGAACATTCTTCTCGAGGTCCACGACCGCGTACCGGCCCGGCGCCTCGATCTCGGAAAATTCGAACCACCAGGCCTTGTCGCCGGAAGCCTGATCCGTGATGCCGCCGCCCCACAATGTCGGCGACGCCGCTTTAACGATCTTGCCAGTCGCAAGCTCGATCAATGCGTAGGATTTGCTGGGCTCGAATTTGGTAGAACTGTCATAACCGACCTGAGGAACGCGGATAACGGCAACCTTCCTTGATTTCGTCAGATAGCCGAACTGATCGACAACAATCACCGGAATTGGGCCGTTGGGGCCGACCGTCAGATTCTTCCTCCAGTTGGCAGCGGCAAGATCCGATCGAACTGGCTGGTTCTGCTCGTCGGTTCCACTACGTTGAGCGTGGCTCGTGGAAACACAAATTAACGACAACGCTGCCAGGCACCAGCTACTATAGCGCACGTCCTTGACCTCGCTGTTTTGCCGCAGAATATCTCGCCAGCAAACGCGGCCCCTGCCCTTGATCCGTAAGTTTGACTTTGACCCAATTCGAATCGGCGGTCAAATTCGAACGTCAATGACTTGTGACGAGCAAATAATGCTCGAGATTGCCTGCGCGCGCAGAGAGCGGCAACATTGGCCGCAAGGTTCAAAACCGAGCTCGCAATCCAGCTCGACCGAGGTCCTCTTTTCTATATCTGAACGATCAAGCGAAAAAACGACGATCCCGAAGGCAACCTTCCGATCCCGCGCACGAGGATCGTTGATGGCGCCCAAAAGTATGCGCCGTCAAGAAATCTCTTGTCATACCTCCGCGGCGACCTGTTATGTAGGTAGCCATATATGCCACGCCGTGGATACAAATTAGTTGAAGCTAAAGTGACGTAATGTGGAGAAACCTCAAACCGTACGAACTTTGCGCGCAGGCTTTGACCACATGAAGATCCTTTTCGTGACGCCCTACGTTCCCAGTCCGCCGACTTTCGGCGGCCAGCGGCGCATCCACGGGCTAATGCGCGCGCTGAGCAATCGGCATGCACTCTCGCTGCTAGCGCTGTACAACCCTGTCGACCCAATTGACGAATGGCATCAGCGCACTCGTAGCTTCTATCCCGATACGGAATTGTTCGCGCAGCCCGCCTTTGGCCTGCAGGGAAGAGCCAAGCGGACCGCACAGCTGCGCTCGCTCTTCGAACTGCGTAGCTGGGACGCGATCTCGCACCGGAATGAGGCTATGGCGTCGCGTTTGCACGAGCGACTGACACGCGAGACGTGGGACGCCGTGATCGTCGAGTTTGCGCAAATGGCCGTCAACCTCACGAGGCTTCCGCGCGGCGTGCCGTGCGTGGTCGACGAACACAATGTCGAATACGATCTGCAGCGGCGCAGCGCGACCAGCTCTTCGAACCCGTTGCGGCGCACTTTCCTCGAGGCGAACTGGCGCAAGGTTCGCCGCGAGGAACTAACGACGTGGCGTACCTTCGATGGCGTATCGGTGACTTCTCCGCGTGATCTTGCCATCGTACAAGCGCACGCTCCACAGACACGCTGCGTGCTGTCGCCCAATGGCGTTGACCTCGATGAATTCACTGCACCAGCCGGAGCGCCGGAGCCAGACACTGTTATCTTTTTTGGCGCGCACAACTATTTTCCAAACGCCGACGGCCTGCGCTTTCTGTTCGCCGAAATCTGGCCGCTCGTTTTAGCTGCACGGCCGTCGACGCAATTGCGCGTCGTCGGTCCCTTGCCGCCGCCGGATATCGTCGCGCTGCGACCTCCCAATGTAACGTTCGAGGGTTATGTCAAGGACATCGTTGCTGAGGTTGGACGCGCAGCAATCGCTATCGCACCGCTTCGGATCGGGGGCGGCACACGCCTGAAGATTGTCGAGGCGATGGCGCTTGCGCGCCCCGTGGTAGCGACGTCCATAGGCGCTGAGGGCATCGAGGTGCAGCACGACCGTGACCTATTACTCGCCGATGCGCCGCGCGAGTTCGCAGGCGCGGTGCTGCGTCTCCTCGCGCACCCCGCCGAGGCGGCAGAACTGGGTCTGCGCGGGCGCCGCCTCGTCGAGAAGGCTTATAGCTGGGATACCTCGGCGTCTCGGCTGGAACAACTTATCGAAGAGCTTATAGAACGCCGCCGAACAGCCCCACAAAGGCTTCGGTCAAATTAAATGGTTACCTTCAATCCAATAAATACCGCGCTCGTCACAAACCTATCCGTGCTTGTATCATTGACCACAGGAATCTTCAGCTTGGCAACTTGGCTCCAAGCTCAACGAGCGCATGGTCGCCCTAGCCTTCTGACGGCGTCCCCTCTTCGACCGCTTCGTGCAGAAAACCGGTGAGCCTCTTAACGTAGAGATCGAGATTCATCTGGCGCTCAACCAGGTTGCGGCCATCGGCTCCAAGTCTGATCGCCTCCGTGGGGCTCGACAGCAACCGTCGTATTTCCGCGCGCAGGCTCGATGGATCTCCGGGCGGCACATACCGTCCGTTCTTGTCTTCGACCACCACGTCGGTTTGACCGTCAGTACGCGAACAAATGACCGCCTTCCCCATCGCAAAGCATTCCAGGATCGCGGTGACACCGGCCTGAAACTTGACGTTCTCCAGCGGCATGACCATGAAGCAACTGTCGGCGTAGAGCTGGCGCAACTCGTACTGGGTGAACTTCCGCACCGTCACGTTGCTCGGAATGGTTGGGGTTGCAACACCCTCCGTGCGTTTGGCCCAGGGCGACGCTGCAGCGATCACCACGTCCACGTCGAGATCCTCCACTGCTCGCAACAGTGTTTCGTAATCGCGGCGCTCCAGCCCAACGGCACAGATTTGCGGGCGCGCCCTGGAATTCGGCGTGACCTGTTTGGGTGCAAAGAATTCCTGATCTACCATGAAGGGCGTCCACCGTACGCGATTGCGATCGAGTTTACAGCGATCCTCTATGAACCGTTGTTGCCAGCGGCTGTAGGTGATGAAGCGGTCGATGGCGCTTTGCACACCCAGCCAGTCCAGGAAAACGGTTTTCTTCGGCTCCGAAATGACATGTACGATCATCAAATGGCGCGGCCGTGTGCCGGGTGTAAACTTGAGGAGAGCAGCCAAGGGCAATCCAACTTGCTCGCCATCTGTGACGATCGCTTGACAGCTCTTGCGGACTTTCCAACAGGCGTAGGCGAGAACGAGATTGGGACCACCGAGCTTCTCGAGCACCGCGCCCGTTCGCCCCGCGATCTTGCGCGCCGCGGGGTAGTCGAGAAGGTCGGCATTGAAGCTTAGCGCAAGCTCCAAGTAGTCAGCCCGGGGGCGATGGCCGCTCGCGATCTGCTCTTGGATGTCCGCAGAGATGACGCCTGACACCGTCAATATCACACGCTTACTCATCCCATCAGCCCTACCGGTTGCCAAGCAAACTGTTCAGCCAGGTGCGACGATGCAGAGTCGCACTCATCGCCGACAGCCAAACTGTTATGATTTTGCCCAGCCAAACGACCAAAAATGTGATACTTGCCTTAAAAAGCTATCCGACACCTGCGTCCAGAACTGCGGCTGCGGTTAGTAAATCGTCTATCGAACAGGCTCGCAACTGGAGTTTTGCCGTTCTCAGGCTAGGGTCCAGTTGAGGGGAGTTGACGATGCCCAAGATTGCCGAGAGTTTGGCTGTTGCCTTGGGCGTCCTGACTAACCTCCCGTCCGTTATGATGGCGACCGAGCCTGCGCCCCCCCGGATCGGGACGTGGACCAACGTCACGCCCGCCGGGGCTGATTTGGTGAATATGCTGTCTTGTGAGAACTATGGGTCGATCACCATGGTGGCTGACCCCGCGCGACCCTCGACCCTTTTTACGCAATTCCATTGTCAGGGTGTCTGGAAGTCGGTCGACTATGGTCTCACATGGTCGGGCCCGGTTAATACCGGCCGTGGCGGAGCCGGGGCAAGTGGGGCGGGAGGGCTTGCCGTTGCGCGAGGCCCGGATGGACAGCCTCCAATTCTCTATTCGGCTGGTATTCGCGGGACCGGGGTCGGTTTCTGGAAATCCTCTGATGGAGGCTTGAGCTGGACCAACTATCGCGTGTTGCCCGGCGGAGATCGACAGGATTTCTATCCGCCCGTCGTCGATCCCTATGACCCAAATCATTTGCTCATGACCGGCCACCAGTCCAGCTTGATTGTGGAGAGCCTCGACGGAGGCCTGAGTTGGTCCGAAGTCGCCACCGCCGGTGGCATGAAACATAGCAGCGGCACGGGCTTCATCTTCTTGATCAATACTGGTCGCTCTGAGACAACGAGAGACACTTGGATCTGGACAGCAGAAGCCGCAGGAGGAAAAACGGGAACCTGGCGAACGAGCGACCGGGGGCGCACCTGGACACAGGTCAACAACAACGAGCATCCGCACGGGCAGATGCAGATCTATCAACCGGACAACAGCGGCATCATCTTCATGCCGGCGTTCCATTCGGACCTCGGCGCTGGCGTCCTGAGAAGTACAGATTATGGTAAGACCTGGACCCGCGTCGGCATTGCCATCGACCAAGCCGTTGTGTTCGGCACGCCCAAGCGCATCTACGCGATGTACGCATGGGCCTGTCGCGCCTGCACACTCGATCCAGCACTTCAGTCTGCGCCACGACCTGGCATATCC
>NZ_JBEKRB010000088.1:0-15267 GCF_049519115.1 Bradyrhizobium sp. | reverse complement strand
TGACGAACTGCCGTTACCGTGCCAAAAATGATCGCTGCTGCAAGCAGGCCAGCCAACGCGGAAATATGTAACGCGGATCCATCTCAACCCTCTTGTGCATCACCCCAGTCAAATTGCAAGGCAACTGGTCCAGAAGTCAACATTTGTTGTAGCTGACCTCCGCAGGCTGCTCGCCAAGCAACAGCATGAACTTGGCCTCGAACCTCGAACACAGCTCCTCAAAGATCGACGAGGCCGTGGAGAACCGCCATCTATTTGTGAATTGGGTGGAATAGCGCTCCCGAATCTATGGCCGGAATTCGGCTCATACCATTGCCTATTCAGGCCGCTCTCAATTGACTCAATCCGCGCAGAGCGAGTTGGGCCGTGAGAAGCCAAGATGACCCATCGAGAGACAATCAAACTTCTGCCGCCACACGATCAGCGCAGCATAGTTCATCAAAAAACCGCTCGTGAAGCTCCGCGCAGATGAGGTTGACGTTGTCCATCCATGCTGATGCATTCTCTAGAATTTCGCATTCGGCCCCTTCAGCGTCGATCTTCATAATATCAATCCGCGGCAGATTGAATCCATCAATCAGCTCTGGAACCGTAAGACATCTTACCGACACGCCATTTGCTTGATTCCTGCTTATTTGAACTCCGCAGTGGCCGTAGGGAATCTGAGGATCGATGTATGCCACATCTGAATGATTCCACACTGCTGCATGCACCGGTTCAATTTGCGGAAACATTTTAGCGTTCATGGCCAGCACCGCAAAATTTGAGGGTTCCGGCTCTATCGATATGATTCTGGCGTCGGGATACCTCGTCGCGAATAGGACCGAAGCTAACCCGATGTTGGCTCCAATATCGACGATTACTTTAGGCCTGAACTCAAGTGGAAAATCGTAACCGCCTCCTACAAACACATGCTCAAAAACAAGGACGTCGGTAGTGTGTATTCGAACGTAAACAGCACCGGGGCGATTGGGCAGTTTAGCCAGTAGTTCTGGGTGGCCGCCTCTTATTCCAACTGTCGCCCGTTTCAGTATTCCAGGAACGCCAAAAAGGCGATAATGCATTCTTAGCGAAGAGATTGCTGACATCGACGTTCTTCCTACAACGTCAGACTATTGTAGACGGGTCAGAAACGGTTGAACATTGGATTCAACCGCTGCGCGCGGTCCTTTACAGCGACAAAAGCCCGTTATAGCGACGAAGATCGGCCGAAGATCGAGATCCGCTTCGTGTTCGGATTATTGCTGCTCAACGGCATGCCTGACGAGGTTGTCCGTCAGCGCTGGGTCTACGACTCATATTTCCAGCGCTTCATCGGCCTTGAGTTTTTCCAGCATGCAGTTCCCGCACGAGCGTTCTCACTTCAGCCGATGGCTCGTCGCCAGCATCGACGCCTAACGGCAGCGACATCAAACCCGAGGCGGTGGCGTTGGCGATCGAACCGACAGAGGCGTACACATTGGCCGGCTTGCAAAAGTGAAGACGATTATTCCGAGCCGACCGCCCACGGTATGGTGAAAAAGATAAATAGGCCTTCCGGCTTGTCGTCGCGCACCAAAATAACCGCTCAAGGATCGGCGCGGACGACCTTGGTTTCCTTCTCAGCGGATCGGCGCAACTTCTGTGGGAATTGCTTCATCGTTTACGGGTCTGCTGCGCGGAAACAGAATATTTTGGTACCATTTTGGCTTTTCGAGAAGCGCCGGAACGGGCCGTCGATGCCTCTGCGACTGCCGCGCGTCGTCAATTGCGGCCCTGAATATTCCATCTAGCGTAGTCGCCTCCTTGGAGACATCGTGCCGTTGGAGGGCTCGCGTCCGGGCACTCTTGCCCATGTCAGACATAACGTCGGGGCTTGCAGCCAAACACTTCTCAATAGCATCGGAAAGTGCGGCGACGTCACCGGCCGGAACCAGCCAGCCTTCTTCGCCCGATTTCACCAATTCGGGAATTCCGGCCACATACGTGCTGATAACAGGCCTTCCAAGGGCCATCGCTTCCATCAGGACGACGGGCAACCCTTCCGAAAAGCTCGGCAAGACAAGCGCCCTTGCGGCACTGATCTCCTCCTTGACCTGATCTCCATTGATCCATCCCGTTATCCGCACATGAGCGCGCAGCTTGTACCGATCAACCAGTTCCTCAAGTTCGCCTCGCATCTCGCCATCACCAGCAATAACGAGATCAAATCTTGTCCCACGGTCGAACAGCCGCCTCATCGCTTCAATCAGCAACATCTGGCCTTTTTGTTCACACAGCCGACCCACACAAACCAGCCGAGGCGTACCCGGTGCAGGGACTGGATTTGCCCAGAAATCGGCTTCAATGCCGCAATGCACCACGCGGACCTTGCCCCATTGGTCATGCGGAATATTGCGAAGCAATTGGCCGCGCCCGAACGAGCTTATTGCGACGACAAAGGCCGCGCGTTTGATTTTCTCCGAAAGAGCGATAAATCGCGCTTTGTCAAATTCCTCCGGACCATGAACGGTGAAGCTCCAACGTGGCCCCCCCAATTCATGCACGAGCATTGCGACCTCGGCGGAATTGGTTCCGAAATGCGCATGCAAGTGCTGTATGTTTTCTGTTCGCAGCCATTGTAGAATCCTGCAGGCTTCGAACAGATAAATGAAATGAACGTGCAGAGGCCTGTCTGTTCGCCACCCAATCCTAAACAACAGCATGATCGTCTTTGCTATGCGAAGGGGATTGCGAACCGCCGTTCGTAAGAATGCTTCCATCAGCGGAAATGCTCCGTCTCGCAAAACGTAGCGAGTGCGAAGCTGCTCTTGCTGATCCCGCTCGTCGCGCTGTTGTTCCGACCAACCTCGAATCGAGATACGCAGGATTTCATTACCCATGCGTTCGAGTGCCAGAATTTCCCGCCTTATGAAGCTATGAGTCACGGCCGGATAGCGGTTAACGAGATAGGCGATCTTCATTGGGGACTTCGAACAGGCACCCAGCGAAGCTTCAGGAGCCAACATCGCTTCCGGTGGATTTTGCTGAGCATCAGCTCGGTCTGCTAAAGTCGAAGACGATAGATCCAGGTATACGTTTTCCAACATGGCCCCGCGCCCGATCAATTGCGATTCCGCCGGGCCCTGGATACTAAGAAACTGGAGGTACCCTCGCGTATAGAATCTCTGCCGCCGCTACAAAATGATGAAGCCTTTTTTTAAGGAAGGCAATGGCGATCAACCCGAGATCGAAGTCTCAAGACTTGAATTTGGTTGGTTGTGGCACGCCTGCCACAATTCTTTCATAGCCAGTAATGTCGCTGAAGCTAACGTCATTTGGCTCGCTTCCTTCCGATAAGGGCTCTTGGCTTCGCGGTATTGGCGAGCGCGCAGCGTCGGAGGAACAGAAAGTTGTCCCCGACGACCACCGCTTTCGCAGGCAGTGTCGCATGGTGCAATGTTGCGGAACCGCGCTAGAAAAACATTGTGGACAAATGGCACGTTCATTTTGAATAGCGGATTCGCCAATCCGCCGGTTTGATTTTAACATTGGCCGCGCTGAAAATAGTATCGAGGAAAAGCTGCAAAAAACCCTGCATCTCATTCCCTTTAACTCGCAACACTGAAATCGACTCATATAAACTGTCGATTGCAACTGGTCGCTGCCGTTGGCAGGCTGTTTGCCCAATAGGGACAACTAAGGTCCATTAAACAAATTTAATCGTCACGATCACGCCCTCGACTACAATTGAAAACCCAATGGTGAGCGTGAGCCACATGACCGCGAACGATGTTGTTAACGGCATTGAGAAGCCCTCAAAACGACTGACCGTCGTCCACGTGGGCTATCTGATAGGCGTTATCATCGCGACTTTCGGCTGGATAAGTTTTTTGGCCTGGTTGGTGATCGTGCTAATAAACCTCTGAAGGGCACCCCGACGAACCGGCGCAGCGGCACTGTAGATGAGAATGTCAAATCACGGTAGTCAGCCTCAGTGGATCGATCGCGCCTCGCATTTTGGACCCTAGAAATAGCAATCTAAGCCGCGGCGGCTCAAAGTGGATCACGCGTGGAATTGGCCGAACGTCACCCGCGGCATGCATTCAGCGCCATCATCGTGTTGGACCGTCGGCCGATAACGAAAAAGGCCACCCCGTGGTGGCCTCTTCTTTGTTATTGATCAACTACGTGCGCCTTAAACGATACGGAGGCTTAAACCTCCTCGGCGGCGATAGCTCACCAGACCGATGCCCAAAAAGCCCAGCATGATCATCGCCCATGTTGAAGGCTCAGGTGCGGAAGGCGCCCCTACAATCGAACCAGATGACAAAAAGTCGACATTAAGACCGGTCGGATTCGCACCTTCACTGGGGGGCTGCGCAAGATTCACCACAGTAAAATCAAATAGGTTAGGACCCGAGGTACTAAGGGCTCCAGTGTAGTTGAAGCTTGTCCATCCGGCGAACTCATTGGCAGGCGAACCCGTATAGACCGTATTGCCGTTCAACGTAATCAACGACACATAATTGTCAGCTGCAAACTGACCTGAAATGGATCCATTATTGCCAATCGAGAAGAACGAAGTTTGATAAACATACGTACCATTAACTGAGGGGTCTCGCAGCGAGTTTAGGGGATTGTCTGGAGTATCCCATTGGGAGGTCGACGTATTGGGCACCCAAGGGCCTATCGGAAACGTGCCATTCGTTGTGTCGGTATAAGCCGGCGCGGGATACGTGAGTTGGGGATAATTCGTTCCGCCAACAATGCTCCACGAGTTGTCGACGCCGCCAGAGACATTTACGCCTGTATTGTTAAGATCAAAGATGCCGATGGCCTGCGAAGCAGATGAGAAGCCTAACACGCACAGCGCAGCAAAAACACCAGTCGCCAATGACTTCATCATGATAGCACCCCTAAACCTAATGGCATTACGACAATAGACCAAGGGCGAGACTCTGTGTCAACAAGGTGAAAAAATAATGCTGTGAATCTGGCTCAAATGCCACAGGCGCAGAAACGAAGCGTCTTGTCGAATTCAGCGCTCCCGCGCCCATGAAAAAGCCGCCCAGCGGGCGGCCTTTTCTCGAAGTAGTTTGGCTACATCACGCGAGTCGAAAACCCGCTTGATTTCCCCTCCGGCGATAGGCGAGGAAGCCCAAGCACGCAAAACCTATACCCATCATTGCCCAAGTTGCAGGCTCGGGAGCGCTGGGAGCCGCGCCACCAGGAGTAGTCGTAAGCGTGTCTCCACTGACGGTAAAGCCATTCGGAATACCGCTGGGACCACCATGTGGGTCGGTACCGCTGAGCGTGAGGTAAAAGGTGCTCGTACCGAAGACATTATCGATATATTGAAGCGAAGCAGTTTGGACGATTGCGCCCGTTCCCGTGCCTGAAGCGATGATCGGGGAGCCGCCCGGTTGAGTCGAAAGCTGGATTTGGAACGAAGTGAGCTTGGCGGAAATGTCGATAATTCCCGAGGTGAACTGAGCACCCTGTGTCAGCTCCAGCTGATAAGTAGTCGTAAAGTTAGTCCCATTGGGCTGGATCCCCGTGATCGCAAAATCGGTAGTCGGATCAGTGCCCAAATCGAAAAATGCGTTCGACGGCGTCGCCGAAATCGCAATCATCGAAGCGGCCAGCGCGGCAGCGGTTAACATTTTCATGGATTGCCCCTCCTGACGAATTCGTCAAAAATAAAATGAACCAACAGCCCCGAACAAAATGCAAAAACTGAAACGCGCTGGCTCCAGCGATTCAGTACAAGACGAAATTACGCCTTTCTCGGAACGGCATCAAGACCGGTTAATTGGCCTGCACCCGCAATGAAAAGCCGCCAAAGCAAGAACAATAGACCTATGAACGAGTTAGAACACAACCCGAGGAGACTTTCTCGTTGGGGACGGGGAAAGAAAAAATAGATGTGACAATTCCGCATCAAATCGACCTGATATCAATCAATCAGTTCTGCGCAATTGCTGCGGCCACAGATGCGTTTAGGTCTTTGATTCGATCCAAACGCTGCGATGCGGAGCGCGACAGGTGAGTGAAGCAGTTCCGCGAGCAGTTATGGAAGCAACGCTTGTTTGATCGCTGCCGACTAGGCGGCCGTCAATCTGGCGCGCCGCGCGCCACTGAACGCAAGGCGCTTGCGCAAGAATCGAAAAGACATTCCGCAAACACTCAAAGATCCGTCGAGGAAAAATAGAAGAAGCAACGCAACGATGAAAAGTCCGATACCGGTCAAATCGTGCAGCATGCCCTCGAGTTTGTCCACTCCGCCGTAATAAGCGATCAAGACCAACGCGATGACGCGCAGGAAGTTTGCGGCGATCGTTATAGGAATAATCGCGGCGAGTAGAATAAGGCTACGCAGCTTGCTTTGCCAACGAAACACGTAGGCATAGAAGATACCAATCGCCGACAGCGCAAAGATCGAATTCATCCCAGAACACGCGTCCTTCACCAGGACCTCATAGTTACCGATCATGATCATGACGCCGTTTTGCGCCACTGAATAACCGACGGCATAGAGGGCACGCGTCACTTGATCGGAAACGAACACCTTCAGTGGCACCGTTACGGAATCGATTGCCCAATCAGGCATCGGCACCGCGAACAGCAAAAAGCCAATTGGAAAAGCCAGGATGCGCAACGTCGGCCAACCCGCCAGCAGCAGAATGCTGCCCGCGATCCCCGGAATTGCGGACAGAGCTTCAAAGGTGAGAACGTCCTGAGTCCTCGCCAGAAACATCATGAGAAGGCCAAACACCAGCGTGGCCCAACCAACGATCGGTGCGGGTACGATGGGCGCAGCGCTTAGCTTTGTCCGCGATTGCCAAATCAGCCAAATCGAGGCCGCAATGATTAGGGGTCCATGCCCTTCCTGTTCGGTCCGCCAAGGCCCGTCGACCAGAGCCAAAAACGTCGGTGCGTACGCAAGCAGGAACGACCCCACCAACACGGACGGCCAAAGCCACGAACGTGCACGCGAATCCCTAACTTCCTGCAAAACATCGGAATAGGTCATAAAAACCCAAGCCCCAGCGATAAGCTTTACCACAAACCCAAGGCTTGCAAAGGCCTTTCAATAACGACGCCCACCTCTTATTGCCAAGATGGCGTATCCGATGCTTGCCGAAATCAAGAGGGTCGCTAAGGCAAGTTCGCCGCTATTGCCAATTTGATTTGCGATCGCAAGCAAAATGACGGCCGGCAGCAGCCACAACATGATGCGGGTATTGCGATCGGTGAATTGGAAGAAAGCGATGACAAGTCCGAAAAAGCAAGAAACCGTCACGAAATCAAAGATTGTCGCCATGCTTATTTATAAATACAAATAAATGAGCTGAAAAATGCGGCACAGTCTCGCAATCATTTTTTGTCGCCTGATTGGTTCGACATTATCGTGGCATACTCGCCTTGATATTTGGCCCCGAGGTTAGCGGCAACTGATGCGATACCGAGCTCCGCGTTGATCTTATCATTGATGATCAAATGCCAGGCTACATTCGAAGCGGCCTCTCCCCCAAGGGGGCGCGGTTCCTCACCCGTTACCCTAAAAAACACGCCGTTGTCGCCGGCGCGCAAAAAGAAGATATTGTCCGCCTTCTTCGCCTGAATGAGGTTGAACAGCTGCTCGGGAATATCGGCCGTGTTGAGACCGCCCATTGAGCGGCCGTGGGCGACGTTCATTGAACTGAGCTTTTGGTCGACTTCGTCGAGCGACTTCGAGTCTTTACAGGCATCGACGACAGTCTGCGCGTTTGGTCCGGCGGGAAAGACAATCTGCTCGACCGATAGAAGCTGTCGATTGGCAAATTTCAGGGGATGGCTTGCGACGTAGGTATCTACATCCTCTTTGCTAGTGGCTTTTTCGCCAGCCTTGCGGGTAACGTAGGCGTTCGCCAAAACTTTTTCACGCGAACGTAAGATATCTAGTAGCACCGCCGGCTCACGGTCGAGTTTCGCATCTAAGGCTTGTTTTAACAAATATTTGCGCAGCACGAGTTGGCCTAATACCGACTTTATGACTTCCGGATCCTTCTGTTTGTCGACCGGAATATTGTCCGCGCGAAACTCAGACTGGAGTTCCTGGCTGGTCACATCCTCATCGCCGACACGGGCAATGACCTGTCCAGTGGGCACTTGTGAGTTTTGCTTGCTACAGCCGAGCAGCGCGACTGCGCAAAGACCAAGAACTATCGTCGTGCGCCAAATCGCCACCAGGCTGTGACCCAAGCTGTTCTTCACCCCAAACCTCCATCGAGGTCTACGCGACCGACCATTCGCAAGTCAATCCAAACAACGGTTTCACCCTGCTTATCAGTGCGCAGGTAGAGCTAAGCGCGAATAGAGAACAACCGCGGGCCATGACTTTTTTCGTCGAGCTAATTTTGTCGACTTGATGAGAATTGCCAGTTACATCGACAGATCGCTTACGATGATGTTAAAATACCGATACTTTTTCAAATCGGGGATCGGCCGAAAGGCGACTTGGGCTAGCCATGACGAAGATAAGTCGTGTTCAATTCATACTGGCTTCGATTGCTCTACTCGGAGCGGCTCTGCTCGCACAAGCATTGAAGCCGCATGAACTTATGGCGCGAGCCTCCGCCTCGCTCGACCTACAGCGGGTTATTCCCAAACAATTTGGAAGCTGGAGCCTTGTCCCCGAAGTTGTCCCCGTCACACCCGGCGAACCGGAAGGGTATGTGCAACCTGATGAATATTCAACACGAATTTATAGCCAGGAGGTTGGGCGCACTTACACAGATGGTCGCGGAAACATCGTGATGTTGATGGTTGCATACGGCCCCGTTCAGAACTATCGACTAAAGGCCCATCGACCGGAGATGTGCTATACGGCCGCCGGATTCCGAGTGTCCGCCAAGACCGAAGCTACGCTTTCGTATCGCGATGGCGCTCCACCACTCAAAGTCGCACGATTGGTGGCAGAACGGGAGTCGCGATTTGAGCCGATCAGCTATTGGATGAGGGTCGGAAACGATATTACGACAGGGGTCATCGACCGCCAACTTGTTCGACTAAAATATGGATTGCGCGGGATCATCCCGGACGGGGCGTTGATCAGGGTGTCGACGGTCGGACTTACTCAGGACGCGTCGTATCGGTTACAGGACGAGTTCATCCGCGATTTGCTCGCGGCCGTTGCACCGCAGGAAAGAAAGTTCTTTACCGGAGTGTCCTGACAGAGCTCCTAGTTTCTGCAGGTACGATGTCGTTAGCGCCTTGAAAAGAGTCACGCTTGGTCGGTGCATTGAGCAAAAGCTGGCTTTTCTGGTCGAGCTTGCTGTTAGTCGGGCTTGACTTTTGTAGCGCTGGCTTTTCCCAGCCTGTCCCTGCCGAGAACTTTGACAACGCCCTGTTGGTCTACGCTGTCAATATCCATAGAACACCGGTCCAGTCCTGGCCAGGCAGCGGCATTTACCTCGGAAATGGTGTGTTCATAACTGCGGCTCACGTCGTCGGAACTGGCTGGTGGACGCGGCCCAAAGTTGTCATTGAGGGACAAGAATATCCAACCCTTATCGTCAAAGAAGGTTCATTGGAGACGACGGATCTCACGCTGCTATCCGTGGACGAAAAGCTGCTGCCATCTCGGTTGCAGCTTCGGCGAAATCCGCTTTGCAAGAAAGAACCCTGGCCAGGCGAGGATGTCGTGACCGTGGTACCCAAAAGTACCGCACGTTCCCGCGTTCTTGATCCCAAATATCTTCCAGCGAACGTTCGTCAATTCAGCACCGTGATTGGCGACCCAGCCCGAACCGGAAATTCGGGCTCCGGTGTGTTCGATACCCTTCATCGATGTCTGCTCGGAATCATCAGCAGAAAGATCACAATATCCCGTGCCGTGAACGGCAAGACTCAGAAGATCGATGTTGCTAAATATTTTGTGCCAGCCTCAACAATCGCTCAATTCATCCCGGCCGAGCTACAAAACTGAAGTACTAGATTCGGATCGCGCAGTGCTGCCGTTGATCGATTCGGATTTTACCGCATTTCGGCTACGATCGCCTGTTCGCGTTTTCTGGCGACGATCAGTGGGTGAATGCCCGCTTCAAGCACAACGAGATCCCGGCAAAGAACGCGGCCTCTCCCAAATGCTTTGGTGCCAATTCCCCTTTCTTGGCACAAAGTCGACAATGCGTTAATTTGGGTTTGCCCGTAAGGAGCTGCTCCCGTCAAAGAGATCAACTGAGAGGCCCTGTCCGAAAGCCGAAAATGGAAGCTGTTGGCAAAAATCTAATTGATCTACGCAATCGGCCATTTCGAATCCTTCGTGTCGAGCCGACGGGCAAGCTCGATTCACCGGAGGTGCAGCAAGGAAGCCAGATTGGTTCGAATATAGTGAATTTTGAGCGCGAGGTGCTCCGAGACCCCACTCGGCGACTGCTATGCGAACTTAGTTGTCCGATGGACTGTCCCCCTCGAGAACGTGAGGCGGTTTATGCCGCGCTTTCCAACGAGGCCGCCTCAACTGACGAGCTCCTACTGTTTGCCGATCGGCTATGGCCCCTGACAAGGGCCAACTTTATTGCTCAGATCGTAAGCCGCCAGCCAGCAAACGCGGCGCTACTCTACGCTCTGCTTGAATCCCATGCAGCCATCGACGCAAGTGTGATTTACGAAAAGCTTATGGCCGCGAGAACAGCAGCTGGAATTCCAGGTCCATCGTGGATAAGCGTCCGGCAAGGCTTAGATGATTTACTCGACATCCATTGCGCCGCGGTGTTTGCTGGGTATTGCACCGCTGTCGGGTCCATCGAACCCGTACTGGGCTGCACGCAACAAGTCCTTGCTCACGGCGAGCGAAATCTCGTCGAGGTCCTTGGAAGCTTGCTCCGGCCTTACCGCCGATGCGTCGACCAATTGCAAAAGGATGCCATCGAGCAGGTCTCACACACTTGCGCAGAGGTGCTGCAAAAACCCGACGATGCTTTACTGATCGAGGAGCTTGTAAGCGCCATGCAGGCTTGGATGTCCACGAGCAGGCCGCTCCTGATGCGGAGCGTCTACTACGGTGGCCGCGATTTAGATTTTGACACGCCAACTGATCAATTGCGGACGCTGATTGCTGGTCTCTTTGAAAAGCAGCACTACGAAGCGGCAAGCCAGATTGCAGACCTCAGTAGCGACATTTTCCGCGCAGTGCCTACAACAATTGATGAATTAGCTGAGGATGCTCGTCTCATTGAGGATCTCTCGTTCCATTGCGAAATTGCAAAATTAAGGGACACGATCAATGAGCTCGAGGGCAATCCCGATCCGCTGATTGCGGTACTGGAACGGGATGGCTTTGGTTCGTTGTCAACCGATCCGGCAAAAAGACTCTGGACCAACTTCCTGAGAGTAACCGAGACGACAAATCAACAGGCGCGAGACGCGGCTTGGCCGTTGCTGCGAGACTTTGCATTACGTCTTAGCAATCGGCCCGAGGCAGCTAGAGCCGTGGCGCATCTTATCGGCGGTTTGATCGAGTATGGAGAAAGTGTTTCTGTCGCACCGGCGTTGCTCAATGCACTTCGGAACGACCTAAATTTCATGAAGTCATTTATCGAAATCGAGCCCGCTAAGACCGACATTGGTGCCGGTCAAACTCCCAGAAGGGAGTTATTGTTGTCTGCTTCCTTTGGGAGGCGCCTCTTGCGAATCTCGTTAGAAAAGATTGGGCTCACACGCCATCGGATTGTCTGGACAATCTCAGCGTTGTTGGTGACTGTGCTGTGTGGGTCCGCCACATATCTCGAATTCGACCAGCTGCATTTGTTTTGGTCAACACTTCTGCGCGCCGCGCCTGCCCTGACGTCGAGTGGCGAAACCATGCCGCCAATAGGAAGCGGACAACATTTGACTTTGGACGGTGTCCGCTATTGCCGCTTCCAGCAGGAGCGGCTTCGCTTTGTCAAACAACAAGTTCAGGATCCCGAAGACGCTCGCGCCTACAATCTGCTTATTGTCGACTACAACTCTCGCTGTTCGGATTTTTTCTATGAGGACAACGATCTTAAGACTGTGCTCGCTGAGTTGGACGCCAAGAGGCAGCTGCTGGAAACCGAAGCAAAGCAAATCGTATCAAACTGGCCGAAGCACGCTGCAAGGGTGGCAAACTAAACGCCTCTCAAGCCTTAAACTGCTCTGTACCCGTGGCGATAGGCCATGAAACCCAAGCCAAGAGGCCAACCGCAACGTCACCCAAGTGGAGAGTTCGGGTGTTCGGGAAAAGGCAATATGCTCTCGTTCCCCAAACCCAAAGTACTGAGAAATCGTCAGGGTCCGTGCCGGATCCCGATTAGGAGCTGCAGCGGCTTGCTGATTTTTCAAGATTCGAGAGCCAGCCCCCCACCCCCGCGCGTCAAGCCAGCCCAATCCCGTTGAAATAGGTGAAGGCTTCTGCAAGGCCGGAGACCGCTCGCATTAAATGTCGGTTAACCAATCGTGCACAATCTGCACCTGCGGACCTCGTGTTGCTTACCGCACAGGGGTTCAGCATGATCAGGCACTTTCTCAGTCTCATTGTAACTGGCTGCCTGTTGTCTGACTGCGCCTCACATTCGCCCGTCAACGGAGCGATCGGTTGGAACGCATACTATCGCGCTGTGGCAAAACCCGTACGCCACAAACCTCATGTGCACCATGTCGCGACCGAAATTCGCTCAAAACCCGATCCAAACATCGAGAATGAAAAAGCCTTAGCCGATCTTCGCCCCCATTCCGCAGACTGGTGGGCGATGCGGGACCAAATAAACGCCGAAGAGCAGAGAAGCCTTACTGCAAAACTTTTGATCTGCCGCGGCTGCCTGCCGACAACGGAGGATCCGGGCGAGCGCACGGGATCGACCAACCCGCCGAAAGAAAAATAGGCTCGCAGACTAACGGATCCTTGAGTAAGCGCAGACTAACGGATCCTTGAGTAAGCAAAGCATGCGACTTGACCGACAATCAGTAGCAGAAGAAGTAAACGGACAGCACGCGATCGTGGATGACTGTAGCAATCAAGAAGAAGAATCGCGTTTGCAGACGAGGCTGGCTCCTCAGAAGGCGTTGCGGTTTCGCATGACTTCAAACAAAGTCTTGATCAAGATCTGGATGTCGAGCCAAAGACTCCAGTTGTTGATGTACCAGAGATCCAATTGCACCCGTTGCGCAATCTGCTCAATGGACGGAGTGGCACCGCGCAATCCGTTGACCTGCGCCCAACCGGTCATGCCTGGCTTGGCGTGATGGCGGAAGGCGTAGTCTTGCAGCAATCTCTCGAAGTAATTGTCGTGCGCAAGGGCATGGGGTCGGGGACCGACCAAAGACATTTCACCCCTGATGACGTTCAGTAGCTGTGGCAATTCGTCAATACTCGCAGCGCGAAGCAATCGTCCGATTTCCGTCACACGTGGATCATTGCGAGTGGCTTGCGTTATTACTTCCCCGTTCTCTTGCACGGTCATTGTTCGAAATTTGAACATCGAAAAGTTGCGACCACTGAAGCCCCTCCGATTCTGAACGAAGAAAATGGGCCCGTTGCCATCTAATTTAATCGCCAAGGCCGTAAGCACCATAACAGGAAAAAGGAAAATCAAAGCGAGAAGCCCGATCGCAACATCCATCGTGCGCTTTACGCTTTGCTCGGTGGTGCTGAGCGGCGCGCGTTGTATCTCAAGAAGCACGATCCGCTGCCCCGCGGATGAAACGTAGTTGTTGAGCGTGCGAATTTGCTTGTCGGGTAGAAGCTTTGCGGAAACCGGCAGCGTCTTGATATAATCGCGAACAAAATCAATTCGATCGGTGTCGTTCCATGGTAGCGCCAACAGGATTTCCTTTGTCCCGTGGCTACGAACGAAATTCGCAGCGAATTCGAACGTCTTGCCGTCCTCAAATCTGCGAATCTCTCGATCTTCGTCGGTGCTCAGAACGAATTTATGGACCTCGCTCGCACCAAAGAAGGACAATAGATCGCTGGGACCAAGCGACTCCACTTCATTGGCGTCGCCGAGCAACACCACATCGCGTCGCCCCACAGCGCCACGCGCTACGGCTCGCCTCACAAGGTACTTTACAAATTTGCGTTCCGCGAGAAGGACAATTGGCGCCGCGAACAGGAAGATGAGGAAGGCTCCTCGCGAGAACGTCCCTCCGATTTTGAAAAGAAGCGCAAAAAAAGCAAGCAACAGACCAGTACCGAGCCATGCGACTGAGACTTCAGCTATCTCGAGGGATGGCTTTGCCGCGGTTTCAAACTCAAAATATCCCTGCGCGCTTAATCTGGCGATATGAATGAAACTGGCAAACAACCCCAAGGCGAAATAGGCCGAAAGATCTGGAATGGGGGTGCCGGAAATCAAATGATAAGCAAAACAGCCAAGCAGCGCCGCAAACAGGATGATTAGCGCATCGATGGTCGACAGCAAATATGGTATTGCTTCGCAAGGGAATGCGAGCGGAGTACGCTGCGGCGAGACGGGCAAATCTTGCGCCTTGGATCCAATCGCCATCACAAATCCGACTCAGTCTGACCAAAACAAACAGAAAGACGCCCCGTGTCGGGCGCCTTTAAGGCTTCTTTAATAACCTGCAGGCTATACTCGGGCACGCCGTGTTGCAACAGAAGCCTCTCTTAGAGCGGCGATTTGCGGACTCGATCATGTTTCTGAGTATCACTTGCCTAATCGGTATCCTGATTGGATTGCACTACAAGGTCCTGGCTGTGGTTCCAGTGACGTTAGCCGCGGTTCTTGTTTCATGCATTGGGGCGTCAGCACACGGCCAAACGTTTTCAGCCATCTTGTTGACTGCGCTGCTCGCCGCAATTGGCTTACAGGGTGGCTATATGATCGGGTTAACAGCGCGGGGTCTGCTTGGCCGTTTGGTTGCGCGCTTCGGAACGCCGCAGTCAAAACGCGTATAGTTTCCCGTGGCAACTGCGATCACCACCCAATCGGCAGCGACATAATCGATAAGAAATCCGACCAAAACCCGCGCGAAAGCGCCCATATAGGCGCCACCTAAAAGCATTGGTTAAGCAAAGCGCCAAGCGACCGGCAGTTCGTCATGTTCGCGCGTCAACGCCGCGCGAGTAGCAAACGCCTTCGCACCACGATGCGCGGTCGGAATTGTCGCGTGAAATCGTGATCTTCGTCAACGCGCCTGCGCCTCATGGATCGCAAAGTCCTTTATAGTCCCGCCCGATTTCAGGGCCGACTCGAGCCATCGCGGACGCTTTCCGCGCCCCGACCAAGTTTCGGAAGGAACCGCTGGGTTCCGATATTTGGGTAACACCTTCGGGTATTT
>NZ_JBEKRB010000087.1:0-14849 GCF_049519115.1 Bradyrhizobium sp. | reverse complement strand
CCAGCACTTCAGTCTGCGCCACGACCTGGCATATCCGGATGGGCGCGCATGTTGACTCCGCCCGACATGATGATCGGACCAGCTCAAACGGCGACAGTCTTCGACGGCACCAACTACATTATCCTGACAGCTAATTGGACCGGAGGGCTCTGGCGCTTCGTCGAGTGAGCGCGCCCCCTACTATCGGTCAAAGGATTCAAGTTCGTTTGCTCCCGGAATCTTCTCGCCGGATATTTCACTTGCGAACTTACGAGCAGACTGGAGCGGCCCGCGCGATGCCGACGGTCGGGTGCGCACAAACTGCTGCCTTTTTCCTACACGCACCGGTACTTGCTTCGGCCCTGGCACCTTGCCTGGCAACGAAAGATAAGCCGCCTCCACAGCCACAAATAGGAAGACCGTCCAAAAGGCATCCAACTCGACCCAATTTGAATCGGTCAGATTTATGAGAATTGCAAACAGCTCGATCGAAAGATAACACCACGCGCGGACTGGGGCCTTGCGCCTCACTCGCTCCAGCAAATGCAAGGAGGAATAGATAAATACCAAGAATATCCAGTAGCCGATTCGACCCGTCTCGAGCTTCAGCTCCAAAAACCCGCTGTGACTCGACGGCATATCCCGGATATACCCTGGCGCCTCATTATTGGGCGAATTCGGCACAAAGTAGTACGAATGGAACCCCCAACCGAACCAGGGCTTGCGCGATATCTGATAGTCAATAAAGCCCCATATTTGGGTGCGCCCGGTGAGAGTGGCATCTCCGTACAGTCGATATCCCAACCGCTCAATCGGGTTGGACACGCACATGGACGCGACCACGACAGCGGCGACAATGTATGCTGGCGTCAGGCGGGTTTTCTTGCAAAGCAGCAGTATCAGCCAAGAACACAACAAGGCGACCAGAGCGTAGACCAGCGCGCTTTTTGATTCGCTCGCAAATATAAGCCAGATTCCCAATCCCATCGAGACAAGAGCAAGAATACGTCGCCAGCCGCCATGCAGAAGCTCATGGGCCGCCAGGATAACTCCCACCGCACTAAGCAGGCCCAGCTCTTGCTTGTGGGTGAAATATCCCGGATGACCGATTGGCGACGGCGGTGTTGTCAATACGAAGACAGCGCTGATGGCAAGCGCAATGACGTAGCAAAGGTGTGTGCCTGGAAGCGTGTATTCCGTAGTGATGGGCAGAGCGTACGGCGCGGCGACAATGATCACCAAAAGCACCTGTACGACAAGCCGACTGAAGGCATAGTCAGGGCTATAAGCCCATGTCACGCTCGCGGCGGCAAACAAAAGGTAAGCAATCAGGCTCATTATCGGCAAAGAGCGTAGGAAATTTGGATCAATTCGCTCCCTATTTCTGAAAATAAGAATCAGTACCAGCACGACCGCGACTGGCCAAAACAGCATGTTCTCCAGACGCTCACCCGCATCAGAAGGAATAAATGGAAGGATCAGCAAAATGTAATAAATTGGGAACACCGGGATCAATCCCGCCAAGGTTGCGCCCGGAAAACTCGTGCTGGGAAGGTTGGACCTCACCGCACGATCAATGAGCTTCCGCATTTCGGAGCCACACTTTCGGTTGACGAGTCGGATGCTCGCACGGGCGACTATGCAGTCGGATCGACCTGACGCAATCCCACATAACCGATCGTCGCAATCCTCGGCTTCCGCGAAATACCACAGGACCTTGAGAACTTCACGCACATTTTTGGCGATATTCGCAGGTGCGGCTTGACGTGCGAACGTTAACGTTCCGGCCGTCTCGGAAAGCGTTACCTTGAAAGCGCGACGATCTAGCTTCGCCGGAAAATCCGTTGCCGCATACTCACTACTCCGCAAGAGTCGGGGGCATTGCTCTTGACGACATCGATGATCATCTTTACGCCCGACGTCGTGGCAGCCGGCTCAGCGGCGACCTCCGTTAACTTCGTAGTCCCGCGGGGATATCCTCAGTGATCAAGGTTCGTGATATGCCCGCTAGCCTTTGGGCCACGGCCGTGTTCCGCTGGGCGGGTGCGCGATCGGCCATTGTGACTGTGGATGGGCGTTATCCGGTGTTGCTCACAGCCGGTGCGATCAAGTGTGGCCGTTTGACCCTGCGCTGCAAGACGATACCAGTCGAGTTAGGCGCTGGCAAAAATGGCTCCCTCGTGCTCGGCGAACGTGTCTTCATCAACACTGGCGCAACGGTAGTCGCCACTCACAGTATCGAGGTCGGTGACGATTGCCTGATTGGGGACTTGGTGGCCATTTTCGACTCTGACTTCCATCCTATGGAGCCGTCCCGCCCAACCCGAGTCGCACCTGTTCGTCTTGGTGCCAATGTGTGGGTCGGTCGTTCTTCGACGATCCTTCCCGGCGTGACCGTTGGTGACCACGCCGTGATTGCGGCCGGATCGATCGTAACTAACGATGTTCCGGCGAGGACGCTCGTGGCGGGCGCACCAGCGCGACCAATCCGAACTCTGGATATTCCTGATGGTTGGCGTCGTGAATGCAGCAACGCTGAACCGCCGGCTTAGCTGATGCCGACACGGGTTTATTCGCCTGGCAGCAAACCTGACGCGCTCTGGAGTGCTCCCGCATATCCGCATATGGCATCGCCTTTATTGGAACGCCCGACTTTTACCATCGCTGCGGCATGGGGTCAGAACGGACCGTGGGACAGTCACTCCCTACCTCACCGCGGTGAACCGTCCGGCGTGGATTTTGCCACCCGGGGCGCCAACACTCCATTGCGCACGACCTCAATCGCGAGCCGAACATCGCTCGGCAATATCAGCCGTGTCACCATTGCTATCAGCACAAACAACGCGGCAAAGAGTGGGGTGAGATACCAGAGCTCAAGCGGTTGAAGCATCGATAACGGCGCGACCGTGCAGAGCGAGGCGATGCAAGCTCGAACCACATTGAGCGCCGTTGCTGATCCGACTGCGCCCCTTGGCAGCAAAGCCAAGTACGCAATCATCGCCGGTATCTCCGCCACGCCCGCTATGATCACAAGGGCAATGCCTCCATTTCCAAACCGCTGCTGCCAATAGCCAATAAGCAGCCAACTCAATGCTGCAAAGACGGCAATCCTGACCATGCTTACGACAGCCAACGCCTTGTTACGGCCGACTGCGGATAGCACGGATGCCCACAAGAACGTGAAGAACAGCAACGGTATGAAAATGGCACTGACGCGCAGAATCGCCGCAGTTTCCTCGAAGCGGCCGTGCCCGTATATGATCGCGACGATATGGTCTGCGAATAGATAGAGCGCCGAGGACGAAAATGCTGCCGCCAAGCACAGAACCCGCTCGGTTGCATCGATTGTGCGCCGAAAATCCGGTAACGAAAGCGACGTTCGTGAAAGCTCGGGAAACGTTGCTCCTAGCAAGATCAACGCCGGAGAAGTAACAACCCCGAATATGTTGCGGGACGCGCCGTACCATCCCACAACCGCCGGACCGGCCAATGCAGAGAGCAGCAATATCTCGAGAAACGGCTGCGATGCCACCACAAGCGAGAAGGCCGCGATCGGTGCTCCATGACGAACGAGCTCCCGAAGCGTCTTCATCACAGGCGGCTTGACTGCAATACCCAACCGCTGGGCGGCAATTATTCCGGCCAGCAGGGTCGAAATGTTACCAACGCCTTGCATTAAAATTACTTCCGTCAGCCCACCACCAAAGTGCAAGGCAATAGCGGTCGCGACCAGCGTAATTGCCTTGCCGACGATATTTGCAAACGCATCAATGTCCATGCGGTCCTTGGCACGAAAGGAGCAATCGAGCGGCATGAATAGCGCAGCGACTGGAACCCCCGCAGCCATGGCCAACAACATCAGCGCCACAACTTGGCCGTCGTACCCCAAAGCAAGTGCGATGATGATTGCAATGGCAGAGGAGAAGACGTTTGTTGCCACCCGAGTTAAGAGCGCACTTCCAATCAATTCGGGTTCATCAATACGCCCCCTCGCCATTTCTCTTACAAGATAGATGCTTTGGCCCCAATCAACGATGACGTTGACAAATGAGCTGATAGCGAAGACCAGGTAAAAGATACCAAGTTGGGCAGGCTCCAGCGCGCGTCCAATGACAGCTATCAGAACGATGCCGAGGGCCGTCGATGCAACTTGCCCAAGTCCAAGGTGGGAGATATTCCGGACCATGAGCCTGGTGTTATTTGATCTCACAGATGGCTCCGGGTGCGCAAAACCTCAGCGCGGCTAGAGGGCTCGCCCATATAACGTGAATCCCTCAGTGCGTCTATCATCGACCTCAATACTGAGATAGCGCACGATGCTGTCGAATTTCGAGTGTTCGAGTAACGCACCAAATGTGAATTTGCCCAAGGATTAGTCGTTCCATATGCAAAATTGGACGATTGCGAACTCAGGTCAGCCGGGTGCCGGCTCCTTATATATTCACCACGGATCTAATAACGCGCAATAAGGTCATTCAGCCGCCAGTCGATGCTGAACGCAACCGAACGAGCGCATCTTCGACGTCCTTTCTAGACATCAGCCCGCTGAAGAGAGAAATCAGTAGAAATATGAGCAGGAATAGCGGAGCGCGCAACCAAAGATCGAGCTGCGGAACCAGGAGAACGCTACAGATTGAAACAGCATAAGCTCGCAGCAGGTCCACCAGCATGGCCCAACCGACCGAGCCATGGGGCAGCAACACTTTGAACAAAAACAAGACTGCTATTTCCGTGATGCCCGCAGTTACTGCCAGAGCGATCGCTCCATTACCAAACTGCGATTGAAAAAAGGTAATGCCAAACCAATTCATGGCGGCGCCTGCTAAGACGATCGCTCCACTAACAAACGCAATCTCCTTGTTTCTAGCGACGGCAGAGAGTGCGTTGCCAAGTAGACATCCGAGAAACAGCAAGGGCAAAGAAAAAGCGCCTACCCGCAGAATGACGACTGTCTGCTGGAAGCGGCCGTATCCAAATATCATGGCAACGATGTAATCCCCAAAGATGTAGAGAGACGAGGCGGCGAGCGCCGCGGCTAGTAGCAGAAGTCTTGCCATTGAGCTGAGCCCGTGCCGGAAGTCCGAAGGGGATAGCGATGCGCGCGAAAGCTGAGGCAGTGACGCCTGCGCCAATATCATCGCGGGCGAAAGCATGATGCCAAATATTGTGCTGTAGGCACCATACCAGCCGACAACTTCCGGGCCCGTCAGCTTCGAAAGCATCATAACTTCGACAAACGGTCGGAGTGCAATTATCAGCGAGAATAGAAAAATCGGTGTACCAGACCTAGTCAGTTCCCAAATCACCGTCGAAGTCGGTGGCTTGATTGTCAACCCGTTACGCAGAGCGATCGACACGGCAACGACGAGTACACCGATTCCGCCAACGCATTGCGTCAAGATGACCCCGGCTAGCCCTGCCCCCAGATACAAGACGGCCAGGAGCGCAACAAGCGTCAACACCTTGCCAAGGACATTGACCGATGCATCAATGTCCATCCTATCCATTCCGCGGAAAACGAAAGCGAACGGCGCATAAAGCGTGATCGGAAGTGCAACAATCACAGCCAGAAACGCCAGAAAGACAATTCGATTATCGTACCCCAATATTGCGGCTATGAGAGCGGCAATTAAGGACCCACAGATAATAGCTACTGTGCGGATGAGCAGCGCGCTGCCGATCAGTTCAGGTCGGTCAGAGCGACCGCGGGCCACCTCTCTCACCACGTATGTGCTTTGGCCCCAATCGTTCAGAACGCCCATAAATCCAGAAATGGTGTTAACAGTATAGAGGATGCCAAAATTGGACGGCCCCAGTGCGCGGCCCAATGCCGCCGTGCCAAGAACGCCAAGGGCGGTTGTTGCGACTTGCGCTGCTCCCAAATGCAAGATGTTTTTAAATACGACGCTAGAGCTCGTTGATCCCACGCCCGTCTCCGTCCACCAATGTTTCAGCGCTGACCAATCCGCAAATCGATCAGAAGACAGCCCGAACGCCTGGATTGGAAGCGTTATACGATATTTCAAGAGGCAATAGGAAACGCTATCGCATGAATGGGTCGAACAGCGGATCGTGATACGTCCTGAAGGTCTGAAAAGCTCCGATTGGTTTCGAAGACCTGATTAAAATTTTGACGCCCGCCCTTTGGCCAGCAACACCGTCGCGATCTGCACGATCGCCGATGAAGAGGGTCTGGGGGGCCGTCGCAGAAGCTGCGTCCATGAGAGACTGGAGCCCCCCGGCATGAGGCTTAAGGAGCCCGACGTCACTAGCCGCGACAACGTGATGAGCTGCCAAGCCCATTGCAGTAAGCTTCTCCGTCGCGGGGTAATCCGAGAAAATTCCGATCTTCTTGCCGGCGCGTTCCAATCCAGCAAACAGCTGCGGCACCCCGGAAAAGAGGCAATTTCTCAAGTAACGAAGTGGCCGCCTTTCAATCCATTCTGACACGATCGCTTGGACTCTTTCGGGCGACATTGATGTCGCCTTGGCCGTTTCCGCGATCAGAACGCGATCGAAATCGACGACCTCCTCGACAGCCAGACGCTCCCTTTTTTGCCTGTAGGCGCTGACGACGCCAATAGCACTCCAGTCACGCTTCGCTAAGGTATGGATTAGCAGGTCGCGTCCCATCCGTAGACGCAGCGGGCGCTGACTGTAGAGTGTACCGTCCACGTCGAACGCTACGAGACGAATGTCCCGCCAATCCGACAATGTAAACGTCGACATCATTCCAGACTGATGTACCGCTGACCAGTAAACATCTCGAGGGCAGGCATATTCACGTAGGTCGCAATCAGGAAGGTGACACCCAGCAAGCCAACGAGGGCGATCAACGTGCGTTCCTTGAACAGCTTTTCCGGCCGCTGGGCTGTCGAGGCCGGCGCCATCGACAGAGCGAGGTATTGCCCGAACAGCGCAATCAATATTGGCACCATGAGCAAATACTCAACGCGATACTTTATCAGAAAGATCGCAAGAAAGAAGCTAGTTATGAGCGAGTAAACGAAGCAAGACACTGTCAGCGATATCTCAGAATATCCCGCAAAGCTCGCCCTGTATCGCTCAAGCACTTCACGTCCGTGAGAGGCGCTAATCTCCCTGAATTCGGAAAGCCGCTTTGCCGCCATGAGAAACGCGCCGCCAGCCCAATACGTAAAAATGATCGAGCTAGGCGGCAGAGTTGTCGAGTCGACCATTGCCCATCCGATCATCAAGCGGAGGGGATTGTTGATAGATTCGGAAATGACATCGAGATAGGCTTTGTCCTTGGTCCGGATACCTGGCACATTGTAGATGATACCTTGCAAAGCAAAGGCGCAGGCGGTTAGCACCATGGTTTTGCTAACGGCGAAAGCGCAAGCCAATCCGACCGCAACGAGCCCCATCCATTCCAAGAAAATGACGGTCGCGCTCAGCTGCGTTTTGACTGCTGCCCTCTGAGATTTGGTCGGGTGAAATTTATCAAACTCCCGATCAAACCATTCGTTTATCACGTAGTTTGCCGATGCAATACAAATCGCGACGACAAGGCCGAGTATTATGGAGCTAGCGATGGATGTCGTGTGTATTCCTCGCAGGAGATAAGCGAGAATGACACCAGGAATAATGAATATATGCTTTGTACTATGGTCCAGGCGCGCAATGGCTAGATAAGCCATCGCATTACCTTGCATTTTCTCAGGACTGCTGATCGACTTTTCCATGTGCCATCCAAATGTTTTACGCGCACAAATTCACTGCTCACACATAATCCGACTTCAATCGGCCTGCAGTACTCCAAGTGACCATTCGGTCAATTTTTGCATAACGAATTTTACCTGAACGGTGTAAACTAGAACAGCCCGTTCGCGCTCGCATGCCTTTATATCAATCTTAATCGCGGTTCCTAGATTAATGACTACGGACCCCGCTGGTGGCAGAAATCGTCATCCACCCGGAGATGCAGAACCCGAGGATACCGGTTTTGGTCGCTGCAGCAGCGTATCGACGCCAAACGCAGCCAAGATCATGAGGCATGGGAGTATCGGGGCCGAATAGCGTCCGAGCGGGATCAAGAGCGCAACAAAGACGTTCGTCACCACGATCGGAAGCCAAATTAGCCAAGATGGCCGTCCCTCTCGGTGCGCCCTCCTCAGGCCGACGATAGCCAGCGCCCAACCGACAAGCGCAAGTGAGCCAGGTACAAGCGAGTTCTTTAGGCTCGTCATTTCGTACCAGAATGTGAACAGGCCGACGAAGACCTTTCGGACTGTGTCGAGCGGCTGTGTCACGATCAAGCGTTTCGCGATGCGCGCATTATTTTGCTCGTCGACCACCTCGTCCTTTTCCCACTCGGTACCCGCGTCGTGCGCAATTTGCCGGAACCAATTATTAGATTCGGTCTCCGCATCCGTGTACGGAGGCTTCTGCAGAGTTGCGAACTCCCACCGCGTGAATATGTACCCGCGCAGGAACGAGTCGCCAGCTCCCGGGGTCAGCAGCACGAACCGACCACCCGTAACCTGATAGTTCCGATACGTCCAAGGAGCGAGGACAACCGCCATTGCGACAAACATGGCGATCACGGCAGCGACGCGCTGCATCGAATGTTGCTTTAGCGCGAGCACACCACTGATGATGCCGAATACTCCCAAATAAGGAAGCGCGACGCCCTTGGTCAGGGTGGCACACATGCCGACAACGCCGACCAAGATGCCATTTGCCACGGTCGGTCGGTCATGAAAGCGCACAGTCGTCCAGACCATCAATGTGCACATGAGTGTAAGAAGGGACTCCATGTGCAAATCTGGCACGTAGCGTAGCAGCATTGGATGAAAGGCGCAGAAAAGGCCCGCTAGTAGCCCCGTTCGTGCATTGAAAATGCGTAGCCCAAGCCAAAAAACCAAAACGCACGTTGCAGCGTGGAACAGGCATTGGAGAAAAATGATCACGTGATCACTGCCACCAAGCCCGTATACAAAGGCAAGGAATTCTGGATAGAGCGATGCCGCCCGGCGGGTCAGTTTGGTGAATCCACGCTCGACGAACTCATGTGCAATCTTGCCGTATCCGTACGGATCAACTGTCTCCAAAACCATATTCTGGAAATGAAAGAACGCTACCGTCAGGAATGTTGCACCAATTGCGGCAGCGGCGACAATTGCCGCATATAGGGAGTGTTGGCTCGAGTGATTAATTCCTGCAGCACGCATGTTAGGGACGTACCAGTCTCTCTTGAAATGAGCCAAGGCCGCCGATGACCGTATGCGGGAATGACAGGGGTAGCAAGTCTTGTGGGTAAGACACCCATTCACTGTTACAAAGGGGCCGCTTCCGGTTGGTACCTATCACAATGGCGCAAACGTTAATTTGTGCGCCGGGAAACTTGGCCGTGTTAACGCGTATTCATGTCTGGCGTATGATGTGGTCAAAGTGTCGGCTATTAACCATGCGTCGTGAGTTCAGATGCCACTAGCCCAATCCCATATGCGATCCACCTCCACCCACCGGTGCGGCGTGCCACAGAGTTTGCTACTGCAGATTGGCAAACAACAGTTTTCGAATTTTCATGCATTACTCACTCGATAAGCGAAGACGCGTTCTATTCATCAATTCGGCGCTCCACCCTGGCGCAGACACATGGATCCATTTTCAAATCCTGCGCAACCTGCCGCGGGACGGTTTCGAATTACACGCCGCCGGACAGCCGGGATCGTCTGCTCCGGCGTTCGACGAATTGCGTGCCATTCCCAACATCGCGCTGCGTCCAACGAACTTTGGACCATCGCTGTGGCAACGATCCAAGCTACAGAAGATTGGCGGCATCGCTGGCGCCCTGCCGGCGGCAGCGAGCCTGTTGGGGCTCGCAGCCTACATCCGGCGCCACCGGATCGAGATCCTGCATTCGACCGACCGGCCACGCGACGCCGTCGCGTGCGGAGTCCTCGCTTCCCTCACAGGGGCCAAGGCCTTGATTCACGCGCACGTCAACTATGGCGACTGGATGAGCCGCGGGGTCACTTGGGCGCTCGGCCGCGCAGATGCGATCGTCGGCGTATCGAGCTACACGGCGAAATCCTTCGAAAAGGCGGGGTATCGACCGGACCGCGTGCACGCGGTTCTCAATGCGATCGAACCCTCGCGTTGGGATCCGTCGCTAAGTCCTGCACCAGGGCGCACATCGCTTGGGGTGCCTGATGGTGCACCACTCATCGTGAGCGTGGCGCGTCTTTTCCGTGAAAAGGGGCATTTCGAACTGCTGAGCGCGCTCTCGCTGGTCAAACAGAAATATTCGAACGTGCGGCTTGCGATTGTGGGCTCAGACTACCCCGCCGACAGCGGCACAACACAGGCACTCAAGGAGCATGCGCGCGAACTCGGCGTCGGGGAGAACGTCATGTTTACCGGCCAACGCTCGGACATTGCATTGCTCCTGGCTGCCTGCGACGTCTTCTCACTTCCGAGCTTCGAAGAGCCGTTCGGACTGGTTTTCGCGGAAGCGATGGCAATGAAGCGACCCGTCGTCGCGTTGACTAACGGAGGCACTCCAGAGGTCGTGGAGCATGGCAAGTGCGGCCTACTCTCCCTACCTGGCGATGTCGATGCGCTAGCAGCCAATCTCCTACGGCTGTTGGGTGACCCTGCGTTGCGCACCCAATTTGGAGAGTATGGCCGCTCGCGGGTCGAACAGCATTTCACGCCGCAACGCATGGCGTCAGATTTTGCCACGCTCTATGAGCGCATGCTGGCATGAAGCGATTTGCTTCGGAAATCCTTGTCGCGCTGTGCCCGCTGTCCTACTGAAGAACTGAGCGCACGAACAGGTAACCCCTTCCAAGCGCAGGCAGCGAGGCGAAAGCGCGCTCGCGCAATCTGCCGCTGAGGTTCTGAGCGTAGCGATTAGGTAGTAAGGTGATCTTGCCGCCATGCTCGGTATAAGGGTCGGCAAGATCGCTGCCGCCGTTTTCCCAGGTGAAGGCAAGCATCGGGCGGATCGCATTACTTTTGTTCGGCATCCCGCGGTGCCAGAGCACAGAGGACCTGACAATCACGTCCCCTGCGCTCATGCTGGTCCGAATGGAAGGCTTTCCGGAAAAAACATACTGCCAATATTTGTACTCGCGTAAGTGAGTTCCGGGCGTGACCTCCATCGCGCCGTTCCTGAGATCCGTATCGATAGGCGCGACGTTCACGATGAGGAAGGACGATGCGGCATAGCCATCGGCGTGTGGGTTTTGAGCGCGGCTGTTGGGCAGGTTGAGATTGCATCCGATGTTTGGCATGCGGATTGCGGACGGCGAAAGACTTCTGACAAGATCAAAGACCCCGTATTGTTCAAGCTCGTCGTAGACAAACCGCGACTGGGCGCCGGGGAAGCAATTAAGATGGCCGCTAATCGTGCCGCCACCCGAGAACAGCTCGCCGCTTGCTTGGGCGCGGGCGTATTCCCCTCGCAACTCGTCGGTCAGTGCCGCGAGCCGAGACTTTGAGACCACGTTGGGCAGCGTCACATAGCCATCTCGTGCGAAAGCCGAACTCAGCTTCTGCATTTGCGGACTGAGTGTTGTCATGGACAATCCCTGTACCAACTTTGTCGTAAACCATACCGTCTTCGGATCGAGACATCATAGCCAGCTGTTCAGCGAAACTCGCGCAGCAGGCGGCCTGATCAAACCAACTGACCAACCGCGCTCTTCCTGCCGATCCGTATCACTGCTGTCTTACGGGTCTTCTCATTCAGAGGCGTGAATATTAATGAATTTTTACTTGGTGTCATTTTTACTTGCTGCCATCGGGCGTTAAGGTCGTCAGGATACCATCGAGACTGGGGCTGTCAAATTGGCGGGCGCGAAAATGACGGTTGCATCCCACAGCCAAGTCAAACCGGTGTAAGCACCTGTTTGCGGTGTCTGCAAGCCTCCCGCCACACTTTGGTTAACTGCGACGAATTTGGTTAACTGCGACGAATTGCCATAGCTCTCGTAAGGGAGCCGCTCTCGTAAGGGAGCCGTTCTCGAATAACCCGGCTCGATTGAGGCGCGCCAATTCGTGAAACTCAGTTTAAATTGGACGTCCCTCGCAGCTGTATAAATGTTCATGATTAAGCTGGATTTTGCGGCCCTTGGCTTACGAATTGAGCTACCGGGCTGGCAACCCCCCGTGCTAAGATCGAAGCGCCAAGTTTATGTTGCAGGAAGCGTTTAGTACACAAAAGCAAATTTGAGTGAATTCCATGGTTTCCATTGACGACGGCCAATTGACGCACGATGCGGCTCATCGGGCGATCGGAACAGCGCAACCTGAAATGGTTGATCTCTTGGGGATTGCCCGTCGGGGTTGGCTCCTCATAGTCGGCGGCACGGCAATTGGGCTCATCTGCGCATTGATGGTCCTCTCTACTACGCCTCCCATCTACAAGGCGAGTTCCCGTATCGCGTTCGAAAGATCGCTGCCGCGGTATATGCAAACGAACAAGGTCACGAACGAGCCGATTTTCGACGACTATGACACGATGGGCCAAACTTACGTAATTTCATCCGAGAGCATCCTAATGCAGGTCGTCAAGTCTTTGTCTCTGGCAAGCGACCCTGATTTCGTGGGAGACAAGGATGAGAAAACCCTGGGCTCCCGCGTTCGCGACCTGCTGCAAAATATTGGTCTTGCAAAAGAGCCGGTTGAGGACCAAACGCTCCCTCATCACAGCGACCCGGAAAAGATCGCGTTCGACAACCTCGTTCGTAATTTGACCGTCAGTCGAGAGGATGTGGCGAGCGTTGTGTCGATAGCCTTTTCGTCGAAAAACCCCGTGAAGGCGGCATCGATTGTTAATAAGATCGTCGACACCTACATCAACGAAACCATTGCCGAGAAGATGAAATCGACCAATGTCGCCGGCAAGGTTGTGCAGGAGCGCGCCGAGGAGTTGAAGCAGCAGCTCAAGGATGCTGATCGTGCGCTCGCCGAATACAAGGCCGCCAACAATCTTCTTGGTACCGATCAGAAGGAGCTCTCACACGGGCAAATCAATGCTTGGCAAACCCAACTGACCAAGGCTCAACTGGCAATGGCTGAAGCAAAGGCCCGCATGAAGCGGGCCGCCGGCGACCCTGATCAGAGTGCGAGCTTAGCGCCCGACAACGAGGTCATCAAAAAGCTGCGCGCGGAACTGCTGGATCTCTCTAGCCGTGCAAACGATATTGAAAAACTCGTTGGAAAAGACCATCTGGCCGTCGTCAAGATCCGCGACCGGATGGCGGATATGCGCCAAGCGATTGCCAGCGAGCAAAAGCGCATCACGGAATCGTTCGCAAAGGACTACGAGATCTCACGTCTCCAATATGATGAGGTTAATGCGGAGGTTTCGCGAGCAATAAATTCGGAAGGTTCCAATAGCAATGCGGAGGCTCGGCTGCATGAACTGGAGGGTGCGGCGGCCAGTCTTCGGACCCTCTACGATCGGATGCAGCAGCAGTCCAGCGAGATGAACAGGGTTGAGGCGCAGCCCTCCGTCACGTCGGATGTTCGTGTTCTCAATCGCGCTACCCCCCCTTTACAGACTGAATCTTCGAAGAAGCGATTGCTGATCCTCGCCGGCGGGTCGATGATGGGATTCCTCTTGGGAAGCGGCCTCGTATTCGCCAGGACCTTTCCGTTTGGCGTTTTCAGAACCTCCCAACAAGTGACTGCCGTAACTGGGCTACCGTGCGCTGTTCTGCCGGCGATCCTAAGTGCCGATGAGCAAGCTTCCTTGAGGGCCGGCGAATACGTCCTGGACTGGCCCTATTCACGATTTGCTCAAACACTGCGCACTATCTGGGCAACGATCAATGTTGCGCAGAGGAAATCCAGTGCGAAAGTCATTTGCGTTGTGTCCTCAAACCCTGGAGAGGGTAAGACGACGGTTGCAACCAATCTCGCGGCGCATTTCGCCCTGCGCACGGCCGCGCGCGTGCTTGTGATCGATGCCGACTTCCATCGCCAGTCGCTGACGAACAGAGTAGCCCCCGATGCACGCGTTGGGTTGAGAGAGGCTTTGGAGAAGCCCACAGCTCTCGCCGAATTCATCGTCAGAAAAGAGCGCCTGAATTTGGATGTGCTCCCTTGCCCTGTTCCCGATCGGATGCCCAACGCTGCGGAGTTGCTCGGGACAGCTGAGATGAAGCAGCTAATCGAGGTCGCGCGCGAAGCCTACGATTTGGTGATCATTGAGGCACCTCCAGTGGCCGCGGTCGTTGACTCTGAGATGATCGCGCGGCACTGCGACGGGTTCGTCTTCGTCATTGAGTGGGGCAAAACAAGTCAGCGCTTGGTCCTCGAATGTCTTTCTAATGCTTCGGAGTTGCTGGATCGGGTCCTATGCGTTGTTCTGAACAAAGTGGACCCGTCTGCGCTGCGGAGCATCGAGCACTACAAAGGCCATGAGTTCCATGCCTATTATAGCGATAAAAAGGGAGCGTGAGCCCCTCACCGTCCAGAAATCCGAGCGCATTTCCCGTTGCGAGTTTCGAGTCGTTAGATGGGCCTGGCCCAGCTCTTGCAGGCGGATAGGCACACGGAGGCATGCTCTAACCCGAACGCCAATATGATTGGAATTATGAATACGCGTGGCTCCGAGCGTGGGAACGTCCCTGATCCTCGCCAGGAAACCGCCCTTAAAACGTACGCCACGCGATTTATTTGGTGCCAAATAGCATCGGTGCCGGACGAGGTTTAATGAACGGTGATATCGCTCGGAGTTCAACGCAGCCGAAGTCGCGGCAACTCGCGAGGATGGTGTCACTCGTCAATAGGATCGTAGACTTCGGTCACATCATGAATGCTCAGTTGCGCCTGCGAGCAAAGGCAACGACGCCGTTCTCAGTACGATTGCGAGGCCGAGCCCAACTTTC
>NZ_JBEKRB010000086.1:0-15166 GCF_049519115.1 Bradyrhizobium sp. | reverse complement strand
ATTCGATCACACGAACGGTTGCGCTGCCACTCAACAAGGCTCGTTGAACCATTTCGAGATCCAGATCTCGCAAACTTCCATCAGCGTCTATGGATCCGATTTCTCGACAGACAATGGGCAGACGTTTCCTAACTACAAACTGCTATATACGGCACCTGTAAATCTGCCGTTCACTCGCGGTTATGTTCACTTCAATCCGAGAAATCATGCGAGCGTCAAATATGGGTTGGGCCCAGACGCGGTTTATCACTGGGACAACGTCGGCTTCGACGGGCCTGTGATTGCCTCGTTCACTGGCTATGAAATACCTGATAACACGACCACCACGACGGCGGATGGTAGTGCACAGCAAAATCTCGGCTATGGCCTTAATGCTACGGGGATCACTGATCCGGTAAATCAGATAAATTCCCTTTCATTCAAAAACGTAAATACCACTGGCATCACGTCTGCCGCGCTTACGTTAAATCTGTTTGTCAATGCGATAACTCATACCCCCGATACGACTTGGGGTATCCAATACCGGTTCAATGGCGGCACTTGGAGGACATACAACTTCACCGCAGGCGATCTTGCCAACATAAACTACATTTCTGGTGCCCCATTGGGCATGTTGTCATGGTCTCTCAATGTCCCGACGACCGATCTGGTTTCGGGAACAAATACGTTGCAAATGCTCCCGGTCAATCTGCCGTTAGACTACTCACCCGTGGTCGCTAATATTGATTTGCTTCTCGGGACTACAGGTAGCCCAGGTTCGTCGCCAGCCTCGCCACCCACAGTTGCATTCTCGGCGAGCCCGACCGGCATAGCCTCCGGCCAGATTGCGACGGTGACCTGGTCGTCGAGCAATGCAACGTCATGTACCGCCGCGGGCGGTTGGACAGGAACCAAAGCGACCAGCGGCACTCTTGGGGTGTCTCCGACAAGCACTACGACGTACACGCTGTCCTGCACCGGGGCCGGAGGTACATCGTCGGTTGCCAGCGCGACGGTAACAGTGGGTGCTGCCGCGACGGCGATCAATAATGGCGTGTGCGGATCGGCGAACGGCACACAGGCATCGTTCGCTCCTTCAAGCAATCTTTGCTCGGCCGGAACGTCGACCTCCGTGGTAGGCTCAGGCCCGTGGACATGGAACTGCAGTGGTTCTAACGGCGGAATCACCGCGAGTTGCTCCGCATCGGTGGTTGCGTCAACGTCCGGGTCTGGGTCAACGTCTGCGCCTGGTTCAGCGTCCGGCTCCGGTCCAGCGTCTGGCTCTGGGTCAACCTCTACTAGCTCTGGGTCAACGTCTGGATCTGGATCAACGTCGGCGTCCGCAGCTTGCGGAATGCAACTTGGTGGCACTCCGGCGTTCTGTGATACGTTCGATAAGGCGGCGGGAATTGGCAATCGCTCGGGCCAATTGAACGGCACGGTCTGGGGCGTATCTCGGTGGACCGGCGACCTGAATTTCGGCGGCAACTATCAGTTTCCTTGGGTCCGATCAAATCTTACGGGCTGCAACGGCCTGCAACCTGCGCAGCCCGATGGCACCGACGTCATTATTTGCAACGGCCAGTTGCGCGAATCGTCGAACGATAACGCGACGGGCGCGTTCGAGGGCGGCAACGTCACGTCGCTGGCGATGTACGTGAAACAACCGTTCAATTTCGCTGGCCGCACCGGGACGATATCGTTTGACGTATCTAACGACACACTGGGAACACACAGCGTCTGGCCTGAACTGTGGGTGACTGACACCGCAAAGCCAACCCCGTTCGTGCATTACTTCAACGTGGGCGGCTCGATCCCGGCTAATGCTTTCGGTATCCGCCTTGCCGCAGCGACCCCTGCAGGTGACGGCGCGATACTCAGTCCGAACTGCCCGAATGACAACAACATCCGTTGGACGGTGGACTCTATCGTCGCGGTCAGAAACTACGTGATCGACGATACCCAGGGGTTCGGCACGCGTTCAAAGATGACCCTGACGCGGACTGGGTGCGTTATCGCATCAAGTGGAGCGAATGGTGGCCTCAACCATGTGGAGGTCCAAGTCTCGCAAAACAAGATCGATGTCTATGCGACGGACGCGGGCACAACTACGCCGCTGATCCATATCGCGACGATCACCAACGCCAACCTGTCCTTCACGCAAGGGGCGGTCTGGCTCGAGGACGTGCATTTCAACGCGGACGAGGCCTCAACGGCGCTGCACAATCACACGTTCACTTGGGACAACTTCGCATTCGACGGTCCTGTGTTGGCTCGCGACCTGAGCTATGACGTGCTGGACTCCTTGACCGCTTGCCATGATGGCACGCTGTGTCTCGGATGGGATTCGAACGGCGCGTCGCAACCTGCTCAGGTCAAAACGTTGCCATTGACATCTACGGCCATTAGTGCCGCTCAAGGACAATTTCTGATGTTCGATGCGTTCTTTGAAACGCAACCCAAGACCTTTTCGTTTACCCTCAACGGCCATCACTACAGTTTCGCATGGCCGTTCCCGTATCAATCAACGTTCGCAATCAATTCGTTTATGTTCCCGGTAAACAAGTCGGATCTTGTGGCGGGCCCGAACACGATTCAATTATGGTCGAACCAGTATATGGTTGTGGCGAATGTAAACGTTGCGCTCTCGGGAGCTGGTGGCCTGTCCGGACCAAATAATGGTGGTGGTGGCAACGTTGCGGCACCTACAGCGGCACTTTCCGCGAGCCCGACTAGCATAACGGCGGGTAACATCTCGATGGCGACCTGGTCTTCGACCAACGCAAGCTCGTGCCAGGCGGGGGGCGGTTGGACGGGGACGAAAGCGACCAGTGGCACGCTTGCAGTTTCGCCGCCTAACACCACGACCTACACGCTCGCCTGCACCGGGGCGGGAGGCACGTCGCCAATGGCAAGTGCGACCGTGGCTGTGAACGCCCCCCCGGTGGCAATCAATGGCGCATGTGGATCGGCGAACGGCACGCAAGCATCGTCTGCACCTTCGACCAACCTTTGCTCAGCCGGCACGTCGTCGTCCCTAACAGGCTCCGGCCCGTGGACGTGGAGCTGCGGCGGTTCCAATGGTGGCACCACCGCGAGCTGCTCGGCGTCGGTACTGGTGGCGTCTGGGGGCTCCGGCTCTGGCTCCGGCTCTGGCTCCGGCTCGACGTCGGGATCTGGGTCCGGCTCGACAGCTGGATCCGGATCTGGATCGACGTCTGGGTCGGGCTCTACCTCAACACCAACTCCTGTTAGCGGAAACTGTGGCTTGCAGTTGGGCAGTGCAGTGACCTTCTGCGAAACTTTTGACAACAAGAATCCCGGAATCCCGAGCCGCACCGGCGACCTCGATCCCAATGTCTGGGGCGTATCTCGTGCGATAGGTAACGCTAATTTTGGCACGGGCATGTACAACGGGTGGGCGGCAACGACACAGCTTCTAACTTGTAATGGGACGACCATTGTGAGTCCGCCCAATGACGTGATGATTTGCAATGGCCAGCTGCGTGAGGCCAGCAATGATAACCCGTCTGGAATTTTCGAAAATGGTGGCGTGACAACGTTATCGATGTATCCGAAGCAGCCGTTTGATTTTGCTGGACGGACCGGAACGGTGTCTTTCGACGTGTCAAACGATACACATGCGAATCACTCAGCCTGGCCTGAGTTTTGGATGAGTAATCTTCCAGTTCCCACCCCGTTTAATCACTTTGATTCATGGCAGGCACTTCCACAACACGGTTTTGGTATCCGTTTTGCTGCGCAGGTTGCTCCTGGCGGATACGGGTTTTGTCCGAATGGGAACAATCTCAATTATAGTCGTTGGACTGTCGATTCCGCCGTCGTGGTCCGCAACTACGTCATGGAGGATACTCAAGGGTTTGGAACGGCATCAAATCCGCCACTCAAGCTCAACATTTTTGATTGCGTAATCGCGCCGGCAGACGGTTCAGGAGTCATGAACCACATCGAGGTGCAGGTGAACCAAAATGAAATTGACATCTACGCGACCGATGCGGGTGTCGCTCCTTCTCCCACGACTTTGAGGAAAATAGCGTCAATCACCAATGCAAATCTGACACTTACACGTGGTCTGGTTTGGCTTGAAGACGTTCATTACAATGCTGACAAGGGCGGAGCACCATCGGAAAGACAACACACGTTTGTCTGGGACAATTTAGCTTTTGACGGACCGTTTACGTATAGGGATTTCAGCTATGATGCCCTGGATGTCGGTCAGGTCGATGCAGCCAGTAACACGGTGGACTTGGGTAAACCTTCCTTAGGTAATCAGACCGCAAGTTGGAATGTGCTTAATATGCCGGCTAATCCCCAGGCAGAAGCCGCGCGCGTCCTGTTCAACTTTGATAACGTATTTAATCCTGTTCCGACGGTGCTTAACGTTATCGTCAATGGTCATGCGCACCCGACGCCCTGGCCCTATCCCGATACGCTGACCAATACGTGGCGCACCTTTGCGGTGACCATTCCCATTACCGACTTAGTGCCCGGTACCAATGTTGTGCAACTCGGGTCAGATCAGGCCATGATCTCTTCCAACGTCAATATCGTGCTCGTGGATGTACCCGGCGGCGTGCCCGTTTTGCCGGGATCAAATAATGTATATCCGGGCAGCCCTTCGCAGTGACGAACGTAAATGTCAACGGGAGTGATACCGATTGCTGACGATCTGCACGTGCGTGCAAAGAAACGCTAGCTCGCATTCAATAAGCGGCATGGTGGGCCAATGGAAATCAGCGTCTTAGCGCGCCAAGCGTTAGTATATGGGCATATCATTGCATTTGCCCTGGCACTTGCGACGATACTCAAAGAAGATGCACGTTTCTTGGGCGCAAAGCGCCTTGATTCTGCTTCTCTGCTTGAGTCTGCAAAGTTAGTGAAGTTGCTTCTGCTGGCTCTTTGGGCGACCGGCATTCCGATGGTTTTAATGGACGTCGGAACTGATGTTTCGCTCCTGCTTAGCAAACCCAAATTAGTTGCCAAGTTGATCGTGGTGGCAATCCTGACCCTGAACGGCATTTTATTGCATATTGTTGCATTCCCGATGCTTGTTCAAAAACCTAAGAATGCCGCCAGAGCGGCGACCATTGCAGCAATGCTGGGCGCAATCAGTGCGGCCAGCTGGCTTTGCGCGTCTTTGTTAGGCGCGTCTCGAATTGTAGCCCCTTATTTCTCTTTGAATGACTTTGTCAGTGCTTATTTGTTGGTTCTTGCTATGGCCCTTGCAGTTGCCATTCTTATTGTTCGGGGCCGTCTCGAGCGATTGCTAAAGTCGTCTTACAACGAGACCGGCACCTCAGCCAATCAAGGATATAATTTGTCCGTTGCAATTCTCGAAGCCGAGATCGCAAGGCTCGCCCTTAGTGATATACAACGACGGCTCCGAACGAAGCATGTGACGCAGCAGTATTCCGGGCTCGCCCGAGAAACCTCGTCCGCCGCTGCTCGCCAGAGGACAGCTGGTGCCTTGAGCGGCGGTCCTTCCCGATGGCGCGTTTAGTCATTATCGCGCCAGATCCGCTGACTGTTGGGCGCTGAAGGTAGCCGCGGCAGTCGGGAGATGATAACTGGCCGCACAGTTTTGTATGCTGCCTTCGGTGGCTTATGGTTTTGATGGCCATGCGCGACAAGTGGAGCGTAGGCGCTCAGCGGCGGTGGATAAGACTCGAGAAAAACGGCGGCGCGACCGCGGGCGTTGTTGGAAAGCTACCACATGCGCCGACACCAACCGCGAATGGGCCGGTAATTGCTATGTTCGCAGGCGAGCGTACCGTCGGGCATTTGCAAAGCAGGATAGGCGGCGCCGTCGCCAACGGGTCGACTGCGCGTATAGGTCCAGCCCAGGTCGACAGGTGATACGGCGCAACAGATCCCGGCTCCAGAGCCATAATAATAGTAGCCCCCGGGTGGCCCATAATATTCGGCTGCCCCTTTACTCGATTGGCCAAGGACCGCTGCAGTGCAAAAAACGCACGCAAGGATGTATTTCATCACTTGTCCCTATCTTGGAAGCTGGATCGCTTATGTTATACCCTCTCCAGCGAACACGGCAAATAGCTCTTGCGATAAAAGGGCTGGCCTCCAGTCAGCTTGGGGTGGCTTTGAGCCGGTCATGGCTAAGCTTCTTGACCGGTACGGTGATATTCTTCGAGATGGCCACCTTCTGGAGAAAATGTTGGGCGGATAAGGTGCGCCAGTGAATTCTATGCCGAACTCGGAACAAGTCGGTTCTAACGATGTCGCGGTCGCAGCGGTTGAGCCTATTGATCGACAGATTGGGCGCGCGGACAGTCGCTTTCAACCTCACCGGTCACGGTTTGGCAGATTGGCGTTACAGGGCCTCATTGGCTTGCTGGCGGCAGCGTGTATTGGTGCTACCGGGATGGTTTTGCGCGCACACGGCGATGCCGCCAAGCAACTAATCTCGTGGTGGGGAAGGCAGCTTTCGGCGCCGGCTGCGACAAGCCCGATTTCCGTGCAACCCAACCCGTCTACCGCTCAAGCACCCGCCGTTAAAGAGACATCGCCACAATCGGCACTTACAGCTCCCACGGGCCAGACGCGCCCGCCAGATTTCGCGCCAACCGCCACCGAGCCGTCTCCGGGACAGGAACAGCTGGTCCCGTTGTTGCGCGGTTTCCTTGCCGTCGTGGAGCAAGACATCGAGGAGCTCAAGGCCAGCATCGAGCAGCTCAAGTCGAGCCAGGAGCAAATGGTCCGCGGCAATGCCGCAGTCGCCGAGCAAATCAAGGCCAGCCAAGAACAAAATGCAGCGGTCATAGAGCAGCTTAAAGCAGCGCAGGAACAAATAGCCCGACTCACTGCCAAGGATTTCGATCAGCAAGTGCGATCGAAAACATCGGCACCGGCAGCGCGGTCGATTGCCACGTCAACAGCTAAGCCTCTGCCGAAGCTCTCCTCCCAGACAAGATCGCAGCCGCCGGCCCCGCAGCGGGGGCGGCCGGAATGACCGTAGTTGTCATCAATGCCGCGGCGAAATTTGGTACTCTGGAGCTCCTTTCTGGCCTGCGCTGCGGCTCGCAGGAGGCTGAGAGGGATGCCTTGGCGGTTGTCGATGCCGAATTCGGATGTTGGCCCGCAGACAAACTGCGCCGACGAAAAGTCAACCACTTTCTAATCGACCCTCGCTGAAGCGCATAGGTGACTTTTCGCAGAAGACAGCAAGTCTGGTCTCTGGCGAACCGCGCCGCCTCGCGACAGCAGATTGGTCCAAATGGCAATCGCGACAATGACAATCCGTGTCAAGGTGCTTCGGCGGACCAAGTTCTACGATGTAGTCGCCGCTGGCCCTCTCATCGCTTGGTATCTTTTTTGTTCAGCGAACATGCTACCGTCACTCGGTGATCAGCTCGCACTAATTAAGCTTTTTATCCGGACGGTTTCGTCCGTGCTCCCGGCGACTCTCGTTCTTAGCGCCATCTCGCACATCAGCACGCTGGTTTTCTTCGTGGTACTGGTTGTGATGTTCGCAGTGCCACGTTTCGCAAAGTGCCGCGCAAGGCTTCTATCCACGCTTTGCGGCTGTGGCCGGCACCTCCCTTGGCATCGGCTTTGTGCTGCTGCCTCAGCAAGAGCTTTCGTATGCACTTTACCTGGCCTCGCTTCTATTGATTATTGCCGGCACGGGTTTCGCCATTTGTGCGGTGCTTGTTCTCGGGCGTTCGATCAGCATCCTTCCGGAGGCTCGGCGACTCGTAACCAAGGGGCCCTATGCCCTCGTGCACCATCCACTTTATCTTGGCGAACTCGTCGCGCTCGCCGGAGTTGCGCTGCAGTACATGTCAGTTTGGGCGCTGTTACTGCTGGGGTTGGTCTGGTCATTCCAACTTCAGCGGATGAAATACGAGGAACAAGTGCTGTTACAAATCTTTCCAGAGTAGGGAGACTATATGACGCGAACGGCCCGTTTGCTGCCAGGCATTTACTAATAGCGAGCCTCGGTCATGGGTTGTCGCCGCTTTGCAACCTTAGTTGAGGCCTATTCATTTCCGCGGCGCCTGAGCCCGTTCGCGGCTCACGGTGTTTAAAAAGTGCGGGTTGCGGTCGATGGAAGCTCTGCGAATTAAGTTGCCGCTATCGATTACAATTGGATCGGGGCTCTGGCGCCCATCATCGGAAGAGCCGGCGCGTCTTCCCGGGCTTGATGTCGATTTCCATCAAAGTGAGGGATCCATGCTGCTCGGCAAATGACGATACCAAGTTGCAGCCAATTCGTCCTCATGAGTCGTCGGCTTCCTCTTGGCATTCTCGCACCTACTAATGCGTTCGTCGCGGCAAGGATCGCTTACCAACCCGAGGCACCGTAGTAGCGCGGAAATAGCGTCGGGTGTCCGTAAAGCCCTGTGACGTAGTTGCGACTGACGCAGTAGCCACCAGGGTAACTTCTGTAGTAATGGCTGCCAGGAGGAGAACCCCAGCAATAGTAGTCATCGTAGTTCCAGGGCGAGGTGGTGGCGGCTACCGCGGTAGCAAACAACCCGTACCCGCGGTCGGACCGCAGATACGGTCGACGTGCGCCTTTAGCAACGCTGGATGGGGTCAATGGTCGATCCGCGCCTTGGGCGCTCTCGACCCCCAGCGAGACGCCGAGCCTTCCATGCCCGCTGAACGAGAGTAGCGCCACACACGGGACGATCAAGCTTGCGATTGCGGTGCTTTTCAGGGCCAACTTCATTGAATTTTCTCCATCGCTTCACGTCCCGCTTTGTAACGGCGCGCCAGCGACCAGCCTACCGGGCGGCGCGCTCGTGTGTCCATAGCCTGTTCGATTGAAATTTGGTGCGTGAGCTGTGGCGCAGGAGTCCGCCGATCAGCTGGGAAGACCTTCCATCTTTCCGTTGCCATCAACGATGATGCGACCTTTTGATCGGCGCTTCCGGCAAGCGGGCGCGAGATAAAACCGCTAGGCGAGTGTCACGCAATTCGGTTCGTTCCAGAATGCGGGAATCGCCTTGTAGGATTGAGAGCGCTGCGGGTTTTCAACATCCCAATTCAGTGCAGCGAACGAAGAACCGAGGGACCTGGGAGAGCAAGATGAGGTTTATCGTTGCAAGTTTGCTGATGTTATCCAGTCTTCACTGTCTCGACGCGGAGCCGTTGACACCAGGGCAGACGCAAAAAATACCGCTTAGCCTGCAACGCAACTCAAATAAGTGTTGTGCAGTCATGTCGCGCTCGCTGCGATGAAGCGGTATATGAGTGTCATCATCGATGCGTCGGTCAATCTTGCGCGCAGCAGTGCGGGCAGACCCAAGGCACTTGCGAACAACGCTGCATCAAGGGTGCAGGCTGCTGACGAATACTGATTGCTGCTTAGGCCACGCAATTCTTGCCCACCGACGCGACGAATGATCCGCGAAGCGCGGCAGGTCGAAACCGCCCGCCACATGAGTGGATGGCTTACATCGCCCAGCGTGGCTGCCTGAATGGATCCGTCAAAGAATAAATCCATGGTTTTAGTGGAGCGCGTTACATAAAGGCATAAAGGCGCATCTAGAAGCGGCTGCATCATCGCTGAACGCGCAACACCGAGCACAGAAGCCAAACCAGGGAAAAGCGTGAGCTATTCGGGCGTCTAACAAGATAAAGTAAGGCCGGCTTAGTTGGGTTGCGGTTCCGTGCGCCAGAGCGTTTATGCTCATTTGACCGGATATGCGTTGTTTGAGCCTGGCAAAACTGGCACGCCGCCCGGCACGTTGACGAGCACGATGTTGACGTTCGAGGTAGCCATCGCCTGATCGGAACCGAGCTGGACGACGTTTGTGCCAGAGACAAGATCGGTCACCGGGATCGACACGGCGAAAGTCTTCCATGTGAAGCCCTGCGTGTCCGGATATGGCCATGCCACCGCATGCGCGTGGCCATTGACGAGTAGATTGAGCGTCTTGAATGCGTTATATGCAAAGAAGTTGAAGAGGACGCGGACCGCCTGAGGGTTTGGATTGGCAGGAACATAGAGCACGTCCCAGCTTGCAGTTTGGCTCGGAAGAGAAAACTTGCCGAGGTCGATCGTGCTCGTTGCGGCATTGAGCTGGACAACGTCGAGCGCGTCGTAGCTGAAATCTCGATAGGTGAATGGCCCATCGAACGCGACGTTGTCCCAGACAAATGTGTGCTGCTTTTGCGAGGGAGGCGCACTCTTGTCGGCGTTGTAATGAACGTCTTCGAGCCAGATGAGCCCTCGTGTCAGCGTCAGATTTGCATTCGTGATGACAGCGATATGCCGGAGCGTCGCCGCCGTCGCCGCAACGCCCGGGTCTGTTGCGTAGACGTCAATCTGGTTCTGCGAGATCCTAAGCTCAATATGGTTTGTGATGCCTGAGTTGTCTGGCGGGGAAATCACGCAATCGAGCTGCTTCGTCGCCAAGCTCGTCCGGACACCGCCAAGGCCGACTGTATCGTCCATGACATAGTTGCGGACGACGACTGCCGAGTCGACGGTCCAGCGTGGCATATTGAGATTGCGGCCGTTGGGGCATGAGCCGAACTGCCCTGCAGTAACCGCAGCGCCAAACCGAACACCGAAGCCATTCTGTGGAAGCGCCTGCCACGAGTCGAAGTGATTGAACGGGGTAGGCACCGGCAGGTCCGACATCCAGAACTCAGGCCACGCCGAATGAGTGCCATGAGAATCATTGCTGACATCGAAGGAGACGGTGCCCGTACGCCCTGCAAAATCGAACGGCTGCTTCGGATACATCGCCAACGTCGTGACGTTCCCAGCGTCAAATGCGCCAGTCGGATTGTCATTGGTGGCCTCACGGAGCTGCCCGTTGCAGATGACGATGTCGTTAGGCGGCGCGGCCGTGACCGTGCCGGTGCAGGTTTGTAACGGGTTCGATGCCGCCCATCCGTTATAGGAGCCGCCCCCGAAATTGACATTACCGGTGGCGCGCGAGACGCCCCAGACGTCGGGATCGAGATCGCCCGTGCGGCTCTGAACGGTCGGGTCTTTTTTGGTATCAAATGTTTCGCAGAAAATCACCGGGCCACCCAAATGCATGCCGCAGTTGCCAGCTGTTAGAGGCGGCGGGGCTTCCGTCTGGGCAACGCCATGCCCGCCAGTCAGCCACAGCAGAAGAATGTTTAAAATAACAAATTTCGAATGACGGTTCATCAGGTTCAAAGACCGTGCACGTACCATGATCCACCATCTTTCGTCATAGTGCTCGGAGGACGTTCGCGGAGGCCCCGCCACTCACTCGCAGAATTAGGAAATAATATCGGTGATTTCTGGACTTTGAAACGTCCCTTGCTGGGACCAATTTTCTCCGCGTGGCCGCATGTCCGCTCATGATGGATTGGAAACGATAAGTCAAGTGTTTCAATCGGTTAACGGGCGGCGTGTGCGCGACGTGTGCGCCGAAAATTATGAAAAACTCGCGGCGAGGTTTCTGAACCGGTCCTGGGGACAGCAGCGAGAGCTGCTGAGCAGTCGCACCTCGCGAAGATGGAAGGCGTTAGCCCTCACGGGCTATACGATCCCAATTCAGGATGGCTGAACTCTTCCGAACCGCGGGTCCATCGTGACCTATGAGTTGCCGCGCGAACTCGGTCCTATAGGGTTCATGTTTTACTCAAATAGTGAAAAATAGACGATGCCAGGCGTCCTGCTTATGGCGACTCATCTAGGCCAAATTTTCTGCTGCCCCTTCGCGCGTACAGTATTGCCTTCGGACCCCCTCGTGTTGTTTTGAAGCTGGACGGACGCACTGCCAGCGATCGCGAGAGGCGTCATTTAGCTTCGCGAGCCAGCTTGTAGCGCTGTATGAATGCGGGATTGGAAGATCGAAAAGCCAGGTAATTTTGCTAGGGTTAGAAAATGCCCGCCGAAATTTCAGTCGTGATCCCGACTTTTCGAAGACCCTTGCTTCTGAAGCAAGCAATCGAATCGGCGCTCGCACAACACGTGCCGGTCGAAGTTATCGTGGTCGACGACTCACCGGAGCGCTCGGCTGATCCAGTCGTCCCCAGCCCTTCTGGCGGCTGGCCCAGCCGCGTGCGAAACCTCGGTTGCCCCACGCGACCGCTCCTCTGATTCACTTCCTCGACGATGACGAGCAGGTGCGGGTGGGACACTACCTGAAGATAATCGACACCTTTGCCAGCCATCCTGAAGTGGGAGTGGTGTTCGGTATGGTAGCGCCGTTCGCAGACGACGACGGCGAACAGCTTGAGCACGAGTTGTCGTTCTTTGATTCGAGCGCGCGACGCGCTCGGGCAGCGTCGCGATGGGGGACCAAGTTGGGTTTCTCGATGCAGATGTTCTTTTGTCCTACATTATTGGTCTGTTCCGCGGCCATTGTGCGCACCGAGGTGGTGCGGACATTGGGCGGCTTTGACCCAAAAGCCCGCGTGTCAGAGGATGTAGAGTTTTACGCCAGGGCTATCCGTCGGTCAGGGGCCAAATTCCTAAATCGTAAAGCCCTGCATTATCGGATCGACCCGACTTCACTGATGCGCAGCACGTCGGCTGATGAAGTGCGCCAGACCTATCAGCTGATGTACGAAAAGTACCGGCGCGATTATGGAAGCCGGCAGCTTTTAGCGCTCAAAGTACTCGCCCGTACACTTGGGAGACTGGGTTGAGCGTGCAGGTGGAGGTCGTGAAGAGCATCAAGGCGCTGGAGGCGATTGCTCCCGCTGGCGGGCACTTGACGAGCAGACCTTTCCCGCCTGCCATTCACTGGACCGCGATGGAACCTGCTCTGGTGGCGCTGAATCGCGCCACATGGTGGCATCCAGCAGGATAAGGGCCGCTGACGGTTCGCGATGCTCTTGGTCGAATACATCGCGAGAGATCGGCTGATCATGGCGAATTGTTTTACGACCACCGGCGCTCTCCGCTGGTTCTAAGCGTCGGCGGGCCTCGACTTGGCCAAGATCAACGCAACCTACGTCTCTCCCACGGCTTGCGCTGGTCGAGACACCGGAGTGTGAACAGGATCTGACAAGCCTGGCGCCACAGCGTGGCTTCATAGCGGCTCAGTCGGTCGAGGGGATAGGTCGGCAGGTTCGAGAGGCGGAAGAAGGAGCGTGTGAGATCGTCCGATCGATCAGCAGGCTCTGCGGTTGATCGAGGGTCAGCGTCGAGACCGCTTGTGATTTCGTCTTCATCCTGCCGAATGTCTTCCTCGGTCGCGACGGCGTCTCGGTACATGGTTTCGACGATATTCTGGCGCGTTCGATGAGCCTGTCCGCGTCGCCGGAATTGTAACAAGTTCTGCGCATGTATTTTGAACAGGCCACTTTCGGTCGCGGTAGCCCTACGTAGTCGCCATATCAGGCTCGCCAGCCTTAGAACGAGCTCCCTTTCGACGGCGGTGCAGGCGTAGTCGGCCGTGACCGCCATGGGAAGCTCGCTAGAATCTGATGCGTGATGTCACTCGTTGAAAGGCCCAAACGGGCAGAGAACCTCGTGTTCGTCGTTCGTCGTCTTGAGGTCAAACGTCCTTGACGGCCAATACAGGTTCAGACGCTTGCGTCCGCCCGATGCTCACATATGTTATTCCGTGTTTTGCCATCTCATCGGAGCGGTAGACGTTGCGTAAATCGACGATAATAGGCTGGCACATTTCTTTTTTTAGTCGGCTCATATCAAGAGCACGAAACTGCTCCCACTCGGTTACGATCACAAGCGCGTCCGCTTCCGAAGCACAGCTATAGGGATTTTCGCAATATGTAACATTCGGCAGTTCAAGTTTCGCCTGTTCCATACTGACGGGATCATAAGCCTTCACCTTGGCACCAAGATCCTGTAGCGCCGTGATCAGGGGGATCGAAGGCGCTTCGCGCATGTCGTCGGTGTTCGGTTTAAAGGCCAGGCCGAGCACGCCGACCGTTTTGTTGCGCAGATTACCTCCAAACACCGCCGCGACCTTACGGGCCATTGCGCGCTTGCGGGCATCATTGACCGCGAGCACGGCCTCCACGATGCGCAACGGTACGTCATGATCCTCGGCAGTCTTGACCAGAGCCCGGGTATCTTTGGGGAAGCAGGAGCCACCGAAGCCAGGGCCAGCATGCAGAAACTTGCTACCGATTCGATTGTCTAGCCCTATTCCGCGCGCAACTTCCTGCACGTCGGCACCCGCGCGCTCGGCGAGGTCAGCGATCTCGTTGATGAAGGTAATCTTGGTGGCCAAGAATGCGTTGGCGGCGTATTTGATGAGTTCCGCGGTGCGCCGGCCGGTGTACATGATCGGTGCCTGATTGAGATAAAGCGGACGGTAGATCTCCGCGATAACCTTTCGAGCGCGCTCGTCTTCGGTACCAACTACAATGCGGTCGGGGTGCTTGAAGTCGCGGATTGCGGCGCCCTCGCGGAGGAATTCCGGATTTGACGCGACGACAACGTCGGCCTGCGGATTGGTTTCGGAAATGATGCGTTCGACCTCGTCCCCGGTTCCCACAGGCACCGTTGACTTCGTTATGACGACCGTAAAACCTCGCACGTTTTCAGCGATCTCGCGCGCTGCAGCGTGGACATAACTTAAATCCGCGTGGCCATCGCCCCGCCGAGACGGCGTGCCGACCGCAATGAAAACCGTTTCCGCTTGAGCCACTGCATCTTTGAGATCGAGGCTGAAATCGAGTCTTCCGGCTGCGACATTGCTTGACACCAGTTGCTCAAGGCCAGGCTCGTAGATCGGAATTTTACCGCTTTGGAGAGCAGCAATCTTTCCCGCATCCTTATCTATACAAGTAACTTGATGACCAAAATCCGCAAAGCACGCGCCGGAAACAAGTCCAACGTAGCCCGTTCCAATCATGACGATGCGCATAGCTACCCGACAGGTTAATCTTCAAATGCAACCTTCTAACAGTTTATCCGATGGCCTGACCAGAGGTAGTCGGCCGATATGGTTACGGTGTAGGTTGAATTGTTGGCTCATCACATAGGCGCGTGATGACTCAAGCCAAGGAATTCAAGCTCATGGGCGGGCTAGCCAGTCACGTCAACTACGCTAAAAGCGTGTTCTTTGTCTTGGTGGCGAGTCTGGTTTTAATCATCTTGGCAACTCTTCTCGCCGAGGCCGGTCCGTGCCATGAGACAACATATTCTCGCTTCCCGGTTTCAAATCGTCCGGAAATCAGTAGCAGCCCCGGGTGCGTTGCCCTTTTAAACCCATCAATGACGGCACGG
>NZ_JBEKRB010000085.1:0-15256 GCF_049519115.1 Bradyrhizobium sp. | reverse complement strand
AAGATCGCCAACAACTGGGTTGCTCAAGGCGCGGCCCGCTGGGATCTGGTCGCCAACCAGATCAACCAGTACGTCGTCGGCGCCGGCTATGTCGACGACTGCTTCGTGCTCGCCGCCAACTATGTCACCTCCTACTCCTATGCCACCACGACCTCCCCGCCCATCCTTGGCCACGCGTTCATGCTCCAGATCGGCCTGCGGACCATTGCCAATACGACCACGTCAGCGCAATAACGGCTCGGCTGGAGGGCTCGCGGACGATACTGCTGGTGCGGTATGATCTGGGCCAAGTGCCTTGGCCTGCTCAGGCGGAGGTCTTTCGGGCTAGGATCAAAAGCCGCCAGCAAGTATAGGATTGTAGTGTGGTTTTGGGCGCTCGCCTTGCGAGCGACGTGATATCAAACTGCTTTATGGACTCGGAATAAAACAGCCAAGATGAACAGGATCGTTGCACTCTCCAGTCGGCTCTCGGCAATCGTCCTAAGCAGCAGTGCTGCCCTCGCTTTGATCGCGGTATCCGTATCGCCGACGCGCGCGCAAGTTGCTTGCATGATCAATGGCGAGCCGATCACCAATTTCGACATCGAGCAGCGTTCCAAGCTGCTTATGCTGAGCACCCATAAAATGCCGGATCGTCAGCAAGTCATCAACGAGCTGACCGATGAAAAATTGAAGATCAGGGAAGGAAAAAAATTCAGCATCGATCCTTCGGCTAGCGATATCGATCAATCCTATAACGCCATGAGCGGACGGATGCGAATCACGCCGGACCAGCTGACAAAGTCATTGGAGAGCGGGGGTATCCGCGCCGACACGCTCAAGGCCCGCATCAGGGCCGACATGGTCTGGAGCAATCTGGTTCGCGGCCGATACAAGGAAAGCCTTCAGATCAGTGAAAAGGATGTGGAGGAGAAAGCTAAAGAACAGGGAGACCAACAACAGACAGAAGCGACAGGCTTCGAATACAAGATGCAGCCGATCGTGCTGATCGTGCCGCGCGGCTCAGCACCAGAGACCACGGAAGCTCGCAAGAAGGAGGCCGAGGCCCTGCGAGCGCGAATTCAGACCTGCGCCGAGGCGAATTCCTTCTTCAAATCGATGCAGAACGGCGCGATACGCGAAACCGTGGTCAAGACCTCGGCCGACATCCCTCCTTCGCTTCGCGAGATACTCGACAGCACGCCGATCGGCCACCTGACCCCGCCCGAGGTGACCAAACAAGGGGTCGAGATGGTCGCGCTGTGCGCCCGGGATCCGACCAAGGTCGACACGCCGAAGAAGAAAGAAATCCGGGAAAAAATTTATGCCGAGAAATACGAGGCGAAATCGAAATCGTATTTGCAGGATATCCGCAGGGCCTCGATGATTGAATGCCATTGACGTATGCCAAAGCCTCTCGCGCTGACATCTGGTGAGCCTGCCGGGATCGGCCCGGACATCACACTCCAGGCATGGCTTCGTCGTGATGAACTCAAATTGCCCGCTTTCTATTGGCTCGGCGACGCCGCATCGCTCGACCGCCGGGCGAAAGTACTTGGACTGAACATCAGGCTTGTCGAAGGCGGTCCGGAAGATGCGAACGAAATCTTCCCACATGCACTGCCGGTCGTTCCCACGGGTCACGTTGCAAGCGCCCGGCCCGGCCACCCCGACGACAGCAGTGCCGGCGCAGCGCTGGCCTCGATCCGCCAGGCCGTGAAGGACGTCACGGATGGCCGGGCGAGCGCAGTGGTGACCAACCCGATTGCCAAGAACGTGCTTTACCGCGCCGGATTCCGGCATCCCGGACACACCGAATACCTCGCCGAACTTGCAGCGACGAAAAATTTCACGCCACAGCCCGTGATGATGCTGTGGTCACCGGCGCTCGCCGTCGTTCCCGTCACCATCCATGTTTCCTTGCGCGAGGCGCTGGCGCAACTTTCCAGCGAGTTGATTGCCACGACAGCCCGGATCGTGGTGGCGGGTTTGAAATCCTATTTCGGAATTGCGCATCCCCGTCTGGCCGTGTCCGGTCTTAACCCGCATGCGGGTGAGGACGGCTCATTGGGCGCCGAAGACAAGACTATCGTGGCGCCTGCCGTCGATCTGCTGCGTGGCGAGGGCCTTGATGTCCGGGGACCGCTGCCGGCGGATACGATGTTTCACGAGGCCGCGCGGCAGAGTTATGACTGCGCCATTTGCATGTATCACGACCAGGCGCTGATCCCGATCAAAACGCTGGCTTTCGAAGACGCCGTCAACGTCACCTTGGGGCTGCCCTTTATCCGCACCTCGCCCGATCATGGGACGGCCTTCGATATTGCCGGGACCGACAAGCCCAACCCGTCAAGCCTCATTGCGGCGCTGCGATTGGCCGCCCGCATGGCTGCGACCAAGACCACATGAGCGCGATCGACGACCTTCCGCCACTTCGCGAGGTCATTCGCCGGCATTCCCTCTCTGCCCGCAAATCGCTCGGTCAGAATTTCCTGTTCGACCTCAACCTCACCGCCAGGATTGCGCGTGCCGCGGGCCCGCTTGACGATGCCACCGTGATCGAGATCGGCCCCGGTCCGGGAGGATTGACGCGCGCACTGCTGGCCATGGGTGCGTGCCACGTGATCGCGGTCGAACGCGACGAACGCGCCCTCCCCGCGCTGGAGGAAATCGCGCAGCGATATCCGGGAAGGCTGGAGATCGTCTGCGCCGACGCCCAACATTTCGATCCGCGTCCGTGGCTTGGGACAGCCCGCGCAAAAATCGTCGCCAACCTGCCCTACAATATCGCAACCGCACTTCTGATCGATTGGCTCTCGATCGAGCCATGGCCGCCCTGGTACGACATGATGGTGCTGATGTTTCAGCGTGAAGTCGCCGAGCGCATCGTGGCGCGCGAGAACGACGAGGCCTATGGACGGCTGGGCGTGCTTGCGAATTGGCGCACTGAGACAAAGATCCTGTTCGATATTTCGCCGGCGGCCTTCGTGCCACAGCCCAAGGTCACTTCCTCCGTCGTGCGATTAGTCCCGCGTCAGGCCCCGGAAATCTGCGACCGCCGCGCGCTGGAGCAGGTGGCCGCGGCCGCCTTCGGTCAGCGCCGCAAGATGTTGCGGCAGAGCTTGAAGTCGCTGGCGATCGATCCGGCCCGGCTGGTCGCGGCCGCCGAGATCGATGAGACGCGGCGCCCCGAAACCATTCCCGTCAGCGGATTTGTTGCCATGGCTCGGGAATTGACCCATATACGGAACAATAGCTGAACATCTTTTCGGAGACACTTCATGCCGCTCATGCGTCGCCAATCGCTGGTCAAGTTTGATGCGCCGCTGTGCGAAACCGTCATCGACACACCGAAACCCGCAGGCCAAGAAGTTTTAGTCCGGATCGAGCGCTGCGGACTTTGCCATTCCGACCTTCATATCCAGGACGGCTATGCCGACCTCGGCGGCGGCAAAAAGCTCGACACCACGCGCGGCATGACACTGCCGTTCACGCTCGGCCACGAGATCGCCGGCGTCGTCGAGGAAGTCGGCCCCGACGTGCCAAAGGATCTGATCGGCGCCAAGCGGGCGGTTTTTCCTTGGATCGGCTGCGGCCAATGCCGCGACTGCTTGGCGGGCGATGAAAATCTCTGCGCCAAGCAGCGCTTTCTCGGCGTCACGATCGATGGCGGCTTCGCCACCCACGTGCTGGTGCCCGACGCAAAATACCTGCTGGAATACGATCCGTTGCCGGTCAATCAGGCCGCTACGCTGATGTGTTCCGGCGTCACCGCCTATGGGGCTTTGAAGCGGCTCGTCGACCGTCCGCGGCAGCGCAATCTGCTGCTGATCGGTCTCGGCGGCGTCGGCATGATGGGGCTTGCCTTTGCGCAGGCCATGTTCAAGCAGCCGATTACGGTGGCGGATTTGAATGCGGCCGCCCGCGAGACGGCGCTGAAGAACGGAGCGGCTTTCGCCTACGATCCGTCGGAGCCGGAGATCACCCGGCGCATCATCAAGGAAACCGAGGGCGGATTCGCTGAGATCGTCGATTTCGCCGGCAATGAAAAATCGATGGCGTTGGCCGTTTCTGTTCTCGCGCGCGGCGGTAAGATCGTGGTGTCGGGTCTCATGGGCGGCAATTTCAGCCTGCCGATGGTGCAGTGGGTCTACAGGCGGATGACGATCGAAGGCTTCATGGTCGGAACGCTCGCCGAGGCGCATGAACTGATGTCGCTCGCGCGCTCCGGCAAGATCAAGCCGACACCGATGCGGGAAGAGCCGATGGCGGATGTCCAGACCTGGATCGATGCGCTGCGGGCCGGCCAGGTCGTCGGACGAATTGTGCTGAAAAACTAGGGCTCTACAGCCCCGAAATTCACACTTACAGCGTGTCCTGAAAGCGATGGGCGCCGGCCCGAATTAAGCCCAATGCTGTCCGAATTTGCGGCGTATTGCGACCCCATTTTATGGCGAGGTTCGGCATGTGAAATGTATTGCGTTCACGGAGTTAGGCATGCCTAGACGAACCGCGACTATCGTACCGGCTATTCTGGCCGGTATCCTTGCAGGCATTTCGCTTGCGACCATGGCGCGCGGTGAACCGGCAAATGTCGGGGACTGCCTTCCCACCCCAAAGGCCGAAACGCCAGCCGGCAGCCACTGGCGTTATCACATCGACCACGCCAATAAACGTAATTGTTGGTATCTCCGCCGCGACGACGGTGGGATTTCGCAAGCCCTGCCGCAGAGTAATCCTCCGGCCCCTGCTCCGGCAGCGAAGCCGTCGATCGCCGATGCCCGCGCCGAACTCCGCCCCCAGGCCATCCGCGAAGACACTCCCGCCCTCAGCCCGCCCCCCAACGCTGCCAGCGACGCAAACGCTCCGGCATGGAATGCAACCGCGGCTGTCGCCACGCGCTGGCCGGATTTGCCGGCTGCGGTCTCCGTTCCCACCGCGGCACAAGCGCAAGTCGCTCCTACTCCCGCCAGCGATGTAACACCATCGCCAGCTGCCCCGGCTCCATCGATCCCCTTCGCGTATTTATCCGCGCCCGTTCGGCCGGAAATGATTCCGACAGTGGTCACCGCTATTATCGGCGCTCTGGCGTTTGCGGGAGCCGCGGCGTTCATGTCCAGGCGGCGCCGCAGACTACGCGTGCCTAAAGCGCGTTCTGCCCGAGGACCGATCTGGGAAACCACCGATGACGACCGCATCGTGCTGTCGGATTATCCCTCCATGGACAACGGGGATTATCGGCCCCGATTTGCCCGCAGCCTCGGAAGCGCACCTGCCGTCTCACCGGAATTCGTCCGGCGCCCGCCCCGGCGTGCGGCGAGGTGAGGATCCGGCTATTTCTCTAATTGCCGCTGCAGTTCGCGAACGAAGGTCGTCAGACCCGTACGGCGCTCTCGCTTGAGCCGCTCCGCCTTCAGGATCGATTGAACTTCAGCGAAGGCTTCGTCGATGTTGTGATTGATGACGATATAGTCGTATTCCGCCCAGTGGCTCAGTTCGTGCGAGGCGCGGCTCATGCGCGAACGTATCACCGCGTCGCTGTCCTGGGCGCGGCTATGCAGCCGCCTCTCAAGATCGGCCGCCGAGGGCGGCAAAATGAACACGCTCACCACGTCTGCCCGGGCTTTCTCGCGCAGTTGCTGCGTGCCCTGCCAGTCGATATCGAACAATACGTCCCGCCCTGCCGACAAGGCCGCTTCAACCGGCGCCTGTGGCGTACCATAACTGTTGTCGAATACGGTGGCCCATTCCAGGAGTTCGTGCCGCTGGACCATTTCCTTGAAGCGCGCCTGATCGACGAACAGATAGTCGCGGCCATCGACTTCGCCCGGTCGCATCGGTCGGGTCGTCGCCGACACCGACATCCTCAGGCCGGTCATGCGCTCGATCAAGAGACGCGACAACGTGGTCTTGCCCGCGCCCGACGGCGAGGACAGCACGAACATCAGGCCACGCCGCTCAACCGACATCGCTTTGCCCTCGACCCGCCATGCGTCACTCCAGATTCTGGACCTGCTCGCGGAATTGCTCCACCACGTTCTTCATTTCAAGCCCGGTATTGGTCAACTCGATATCGTTGGACTTGGAACAACACGTATTCACCTCGCGATTGAATTCCTGCGCAAGGAAATCCAGACGCCGGCCGACCGGTCCGCCTTTGGCGATCATCTCACGGGCCTGCGCAACATGGGAGGCGATGCGGTCGAGTTCTTCGCGTATGTCGGCTTTTGCCGCGATCAGCAGCGCCTCCTGGCTGAGGCGGTCGGGGTCGAAACGATCGGACGTCTCCAGCAGCATCGCGATTTGTTCAGCCAGGCGCGCCTTGACCGCGTCCGGCTTGCGTCCCGGCGCCGTCTCGGCCTTCTTCGCCAACTGCTCGATCTCATCCATTCGCTGCAGCAGGATTTGCCCGAGTGCGGTGCCCTCGCGCTGGCGCATCTCGACCAGTTGCGTAAGCGCCTGATCGAACGCCGAGCTAGCTGCATCTTTCGCCGCTTTGTCTTCCGTCTCATCGGATTCCGGCTCGACCACTTCGATGACGCCTTTGATGGAGAGCAGTCCATCGATGCTGGGCGCCACCGCATCGATCTTGCCGGCAAGCACGCCGGCGACACGCACGACCGACGCCAGGACATCTTCGTTGATACGAATCGTCGACAGCGCGTTGGTGCGCTTGACGTTGAAATTGGCGTATACCGTGCCCCGCGACAGCACCTCGCCGGCGCGCTTTTTAGCGAATGACTCCAATTCGTCCCATCCCGGCGGCAGGCGCAGGCGCACGTCCAGCCCCTTGGCATTGACGGACTTCAGTTCCCACTCGAACGTATAAGGTCCGCTGGCGCCGTGGCTGCGGGCAAAGCCGGTCATACTCGACAGCACCATCGTGTGGGGTTCTCCGGACGAAGTCACGGCCATGGATTCGCTAGCCGAACGCAAGCAAGTCTAGCGCGTCTGAAGCCAAAGTGGAATTTGTGCGCCGTCTAAAGCCGTTTTCGATCACGAACGACAAGCGTCCATGATCACGCCTCTAGCACTATTGCTGGTCGACCGGAGCGGATGCCGCCGGTGGCGCAGTGCCTTGCCGGGGCAACAAAGGCGCTGGGCGCGCCGGCTTCTTGGCCGGGGCCGGCTTCGGCGGCGCGGCTGGTGCATCCGCAGACGCATTCGCCGCCGCTGGCGGCGGGGGATCGTCGGCGGGCTCGACCGTATCGTTCTGGATCTGCTTTTCCATCGCTCTCAGCTTCGCGACGTTTTTCTGGTGCACGTCATAAGTATCGCTGAAGGCGTGTCCGCCCGTGCCGTCGGCAACAAAGAACAGATCACGCGTTCGCGCAGGATTGGCGGCAGCCTCCAGTGAGGCGCGGCCGGGATTGGCGATCGGCCCAGGCGGCAATCCGTCCACCACATAGGTATTGTAGGGCGAAGGTTGCTGAATTTCGCTTCGCTTGATCGGCCGGCCCAACGTGCCCTTGCCGCCGACCAACCCGTAGATGATCGTCGGGTCCGACTGCAGTTTTATTTTCTGCCGAAGCCGGTTGACGAACACCGAGGCCACCCGGCTGCGCTCATCCGCTTTGCCGGTCTCCTTTTCCACGATCGAGGCCAGTGTCACCAACTGTTCCGGTGTCTTGACCGGAATATCCGGATTGCGGCGCTCCCAGATCTCGGCAAGCACGCGCTTTTGTGCTTGCTGCATGCGCGCGATCACCTGGTCCCTCGGGGTTCCGCGCGGAAATTTATAGGTTTCCGGCAACAGCGTGCCTTCGCGCGGCAACTCGCGCACCGAGCCCGAGAAAATATCGTTGTCGGAAAGCCGGGCCACGATCTGCTCGGAGGTCAACCCCTCCGGGATGGTGACGGAATGCTGAACCACCTTGCCTTCGACGATCGTGCCGATGACATCCCTCAAACTGGCGTTCTTCTGGAACTGGTATTCGCCGGGCTTGAGCTCGGAACGCGCCTTCAGCGCAAAAACGCTGCCGATGAAGGCCCAGCGGTTATTGTCGATGACGCCTTCACGCTGCAGGACATCGGCGATATCGGTGACGCCTGCCCGTGCCGGAATGTTGACCACCTTGTCCTCCTGCAGGGGACCTGGCGCCTCGATTTTCTGCTTGCCGTAGATATACGTGCCGCCGACCGCAATCATCACAAAGAGGATGAAGGTGATGATCGCGTTGCCGACGACGATGAATGGATTGCGGGCGCGCTCTGATCGCTTGGGCGGCGGCGGAACCTGTTCGGGCTCCAGCGCGGCGCGCGGGCTCCTTGGCGAAATGGGCGGCCTCTCACTCATCGATGCAACCTGAATCCCGTCGGTTCAATCGTGGCCCGGAAAACTGTGTCGGCCGGTGGTGTCGCCCACATCTAGGAATTATCACCGAATGCGGCGAAACGGTGGAGTTCTAAGCGATCAAACGCGCACCGTTTAACTGATTCTAGCATTCGCATTGCGCGCCTTGGTGACGAGATAAGTAAAGTCTGTCAAATCCGGCTCGCTAGCCGGTTACGCGCCGCAGAATCACGGACGCATTTGTACCTCCGAAACCGAATGAATTCGACAGCACGACATTAATTTCGCGTTGGCGCGATGTGTTCGGCACCAGATCAATGGCGGTTTCCACCGAGGGATTGTCAAGATTGATCGTCGGCGGGGCGATGTTATCGCGAATCGCAAGAATGCCGAAAATTGCTTCTATCGCGCCGGCTGCGCCGAGCAGATGCCCCGTGCATGACTTGGTCGAGGACATCGAGACCCGGGAGGCCGCATTGCCCAGCAGGCGCTCCACGGCCGACAGTTCGATTTCGTCGCCGATCTGCGTCGATGTGCCGTGAGCGTTGATATAATCGATATCGGCGGCTGAAATTTCCGCACGTTTCAGTGCGGCGCTCATGCTCCTGAAGGCACCGTTCCCATCCGGTGCGGGCGAAGTGATGTGATAGGCATCGCCGGACAGTCCGTAGCCGACCACCTCGGCGTATATCTTGGCACCGCGTTTTTTCGCATGGTCAAATTCTTCCAGCACCAGGATGCCGGCGCCCTCGCCCATGACAAAACCGTCGCGATCCTTGTCGTAGGGGCGCGACGCCTTTTCCGGCGTTTCGTTAAAGGCCGTCGATAGCGCGCGGGCGGCGCAGAAGCCCGCCATGCCAATTCGGCAAATCGGCGATTCGGTACCGCCAGCCAGCATGACATCCGCATCTCCAAGTGCAATCAGCCGGCTCGCATCGCCGATCGCATGGGCCCCGGTCGAACATGCGGTGACGACGGAGTGATTGGGACCCTTGAGGCCGTGCTCAATCGACACGTAACCCGAAGCGAGATTGATGAGACGCCCCGGAATGAAGAACGGCGACACCTTGCGCGGCCCGCGCTCCTTCAGAAGGATCGAGGTATCCGCAATCCCCGACAGGCCGCCAATGCCGGAACCGATCATGGTGCCGGTGGCGCACTGATCTTCCTCGCTTACGGGATGCCAGTTGGCGTCATCAAGCGCCTGACGCGCGGCGCACATGGCAAAGATGATGAAGTCGTCGACCTTGCGTTGGTCTTTCGGCTCCATCCACTGGTCGGCGTTGAAGGTGCCGCCAGTGCCATCGCCGCGTGGCACCACGCAAGCGATCTGGCTGGTAAGATCGGAAACGTCGAACGTCTCGATCTTCCGGGCACCGCTTTCGCTGTTCAGAATGCGTTTCCAAGTCGGCTCGATGCCACAGCCAAGCGGCGAGACCATGCCAAGGCCCGTGACGACAACCCGCCTCATCTAGACCACTCCAGCCCGCGATTCGCGGTCTCCGGCAACAAACAGAGGGACCGCGAGGCCACGGTCCCTTCCGTCCTGTCAGTTCCGCGCGGGGGCGTCAGCTCTTCGCGTTCTTTTCCAGAAATTTAGTCGCATCGCCGACGGTCAAAATCGTTTCCGCGGCATCGTCGGGAATTTCACAACCGAATTCTTCTTCGAAAGCCATCACGAGCTCGACCGTATCGAGACTGTCGGCGCCGAGGTCGTCAATAAAGCTCGCGTTGTCGACCACCTTTTCGGGTTCGACACCAAGGTGTTCGACCACGATCTTCTTAACCCGCTCGCCAATCTCACTCATCGCTCAACCTCGTGCTGTTCCATTGGACCGACCCAAGACGTACGAGCCATCGTGGTCGTGAATTTCAAAATCGCGCATAGTCTTGCTTGAGGCCTGTTACGGCCGACGCGGACCCGGCGCACGATGACAGGCTCCGCACCGCCAATTATACAGGGTTTCAACATCCTGCAATGGTGTTCTTTTGCCCCCATCTGGGGTCCGGTTATCACACTTCCCTAGCCTTGACTACAAGCCCCGGCCGTCCTGCGGCTCGGGTCTCGATCGGTGGTCCAATTCCAGCAGTCGCATCGCATCGCGGCAGGCCCTTTGCAAAAGCCGGATTCAAAAGACCACTGGCAAGTATGGGTTTCCGGTGCGGTTTTGCATTCGGCATTCGCCTTTGATGAGCGGGCGGTTAACATCATGGCGAAGTCGTTCCACCGCCCTTCAGATCATGGCCATTCCGCCATTCACGTGAATGGTCTGGCCGGTCACATAGGCCGCTTCGTTCGAACTAAGATAGACCGCCGCTGCGGCGATATCGTCGGGCGTTCCCAAGCGCGCCGCCGGAACTTTCGATAGAACGGCTTCGCGTTGCTTCTCGTTAAGTGCATCGGTCATCGGCGTGGCGATAAAGCCCGGCGCGATGCAATTGGCGGTGATGTTGCGCTTGGCATACTCCGCGCCGAGCGTCTTGATCATCCCGATCAGACCGGCTTTCGAAGCCGTGTAGTTGCCCTGGCCGGGATTGCCGGTGACACCCACCACCGACGTGATCGCGATGATCCGGCCGAAGCGTTTGCGCATCATCAGCTTGGTCGCGGCGCGGGCAAGGCGGAAGGTCGAGGTCAGGTTGACGTTGATCACCTCTGCCCAGTCCTCATCCCGCAACTGCACAAAAAGATTGTCGCGCGTAATGCCGGCATTCGCGACGAGGATATTGAGTTGACCCATGGCCGCCTCAGCAGACGGCACGAGAGCCTCGACCTCGGTCGCGTCAGAGAGATTGCAGGGCAACACATGGACCCGTTCACCCAGTTGGGCGGCGAGCGCATCCAACGCCTCACGCCGTGTGCCGGAAATGGCCACCGTAGCACCTTGCCGATGCAGCGCCCGGGCGATTGCGCCGCCAATGCCCCCGCTTGCGCCCGTGACCAGCGCCGTTCTGCCGGTGAGATCGAACATCATTTTATCCCCCAACTCAGGATGCCTGCGCTGCAGCGAGCGCGTCTTTGGCTGAACCGATATCGCCCGGCCCGCTCACCGAAACGCCAACGGCACCCTCGGCGATACGCTTGACCAATCCACTCAGCACCTTCCCGGCTCCAATTTCGAAAAACCGCGTGACCCCATGATGGGCCATATAAGCCACCGACTCACGCCAGCGCACGGTGCCCGTGACCTGCTCGACCAGCCGTCGGCGAATCTCGTCGGGTGTGGCGATCGGCGCAGCCAATACGTTTGATACCAAGGGTGCAACGGGCGGCTTGATGACAACACCGGCCAATGCCTCCGCCATCGCGTCGGCCGCCGGCTGCATCAATCGGCAGTGAAACGGCGCAGAGACGGGCAGCATCATCGCGCGCTTGGCGCCTTTGGTTTTGGCGATCTCGACCGCCCGCTCGACGGCAGCCTTGTCGCCGGAAATCACGACCTGACCGCCGCCATTGTCGTTGGCGGCCTGGCAAACCTGTCCCTGCGCGGCTTCATCCGCAACCGCAACTGCGGTCTCGTAGTCGAGGCCCAGCAAGGCGGCCATGGCGCCGGCGCCCACTGGAACCGCCTTCTGCATCGCAAGGCCGCGAACACGAAGCAGGCGGGCGGTATCACTGACGGTGAGGCTGCCAGCAGCCGCCAGCGCGGAATATTCCCCCAGCGAGTGGCCGGCAACAAAGGCTGCGTGTTTGGCGACGGAAAAGCCCGCCTCGCCCTCCAGCACCCGAAGGGTCGCGAGCGAAACCGCCATCAGCGCCGGCTGGGCATTTTCGGTGAGCTGCAACGTCTCGCCCGGGCCGTCCCAGATGATGGCCGTGAGCTTTTCGCCGAGCGCCGCATCGACTTCGTCGAACACCGCGCGGGCCGCCGGAAAAGCTTCCGCCAGCGCCTTACCCATGCCGACGGCCTGGGAACCCTGACCGGGAAAGGTGAATGCTGCCGTCATAAGCGTCCTCGGACATTCCCTTTCCCCTTTTTTCGACACGGGAAATAAGGAATATATTTATTTTTCAATATCTTACGAGATAATCCCAAACCCTGATGCGCGCCAAACCGCCGATCGCGCCCGCAAGCCGGGCCGAAAGACACCGCGAAAGCCTTCCCTGTCAAGCGCAGACCCGCGCCCCGGTTCCGGCGGCGTCTTTGGCCCACACCCTCGGCTTTTCCTTGCCAGCACGCCCAAAATGCTTATAACGCCCCTGATCCGTGGGTCCCCGGCCGGGAGCTGAACGGACGGTCTCAGCAATTCCACCCTTTATCCGGGGTTTTGATGTGGCAGGGCCAGTCGGCCCGTCGTCCCGTGCTTCCGCCTTCTTGAGCTTATCCCGAGTCCTTTCCGAAGGGTTCGAAGGGCTTGCCGCCGGCGCTCCACGCCAACCTAGGAAAGGACATCCATGCCTCTTTATGAGCATGTTTTTCTCGCGCGTCAGGACGCGAGCACCCAGCAGGTGGACGAACTGACGACCCAGATGACCGGCATCGTCGAACAGGCGGGCGGCAAGGTCACCAAGACCGAGAACTGGGGCGTGCGTTCGCTGACCTACCGCATGAACAAGAATCGCAAGGCGCACTTCGTGCTGCTCAACATCGACGCGCCGTCGGCCGCAGTTGCGGAGATCGAGCGTCAGGAGCGGATCAGCGAAGACGTGATCCGCTATCTCAGCGTTCGTGTCGAAGAGCTTGAAGAGGGCCCTTCTGCCATGATGCGCAAGGCTGATCGTGACCGCGAACGCGACGACCGTGGCGGTGGTTTCCGCGGCGAGCGCGAAGGTGGCTTCCGTGGCGATCGTGATGGCGGCGGCTTCCGCGGCGATCGGGGCCCGCGACGCCCACGCGAGGATGTCGACGCGACGGAAGAGGAGTAAGAGCAATGGCCGAAGCTGGTGCACGCCGTCCGTTTTTCCGCCGCCGCAAGACCTGCCCCTTCACGGGTCCGAATGCGCCGAAGATCGACTACAAGGATTCTAAGTTGTTGATGCGTTACGTTTCCGAGCGAGGCAAGATCGTGCCGAGCCGCATCACCGCGGTTTCCGCCAAGAAGCAGCGCGAACTCGCGCGCGCCATCAAGCGCGCACGTTTCCTCGGTCTGCTTCCTTACGTCATTCGCTAACAACCACCTTTGATCCGCGGCGCAAATGCCGCGGATCAAACTACTCATTCATAAGGCTTCCGGGTCGTCCGGTTGCCGATGGTTGGGGTCGATACGACCTCTAACCGCTCGAAAGGAGCGGGACAGCTGATGATCGCGACCATTTCCATAGCGCTGGCGGCCGGCTTTGCGTCGGCATTGATGTTCGCCTCGATCACGTCGGGCGCGGCGATCTCGCTGTTGCTGATCAATCTCGCACCGTTGCCGCTGATGGTGGTGGGACTGGCGTGGGGTCCCCTAAGCGCAGCCGTCGGCGGCATCGCCGCCACTGTCGTCATCGCCTTCCTGTTCGGCCTTCCCTATTGCATCGCGTTTGCGATGGTGAACGTGCTGCCGGCCTGGTGGCTGGCGCACCTTGTCCTGCTCGCGCGCCAGCGAGAGGACGTCGCCATGGCCGGCCCAGATGAAAAACTGGAATGGTATCCGGTCGGCCGGGTTCTGATCTGGATTCTGGTTTTTGCAACGATCATCACCGTTACGATGCTGCTGACGATGGGCACGGATGCTGCGGCCATCCAGAGCACGATCCGCAAGGGCTGGGTTGAGCTTCTGGAAGCCACTGGCCTTGCCCTCAACGATTCGACGCTCGACACGTTGGTGGTGATGGCGCCGATGGGCGCCGAAATGGCAGCCGTGGCGATGCTGACTCTTAACCTGTGGCTTGCGGCGAAAATTGCGGCGACGTCGGGACGGTTGCATCGCCCGTGGCCCGATTTGAAAAGCATCGCCCTGCCGACCATGACGATCGCCGCGCTGTTTGCTGCTGTCGTCTGCTGTTTTTCCGGTGGCCTTCTGGCCATTCTGGCGCAGGTCCTGACCGCCGGCCTGTCGATCGCCTATGCGATGACCGGCTTTGCCGTGCTGCACACTCTCACGCTCGCCATGAAGAGCCGCGCGTTATGGCTTGGTTGCGCTTATGCAATCGTCGCAGGCTTTGCCTGGGCGCTGTTGGCGGTCGCCCTGCTCGGGGTGGCCGACGCCGTATTTGGGCTTCGCCAACGTTACTTGCGCGGCAGGCCACCGCCCCTTCCGAAATCATGAAAACCGAAACTCCAATCCCAAAAACCATCTGAAAGGAACACGAATATGGAAGTCATCTTGTTGGAACGCGTCGCCAAACTCGGCCAGATGGGCGAAGTCGTCCGCGTCAGAGACGGGTTTGCCCGCAACTTTCTGCTCAAGCGCGGCAAGGCGCTGCGGGCCACCACAGACAATCGCGCCAAGTTCGATGGCATGAAGGCCGAACTCGAGGCCCGCAACCTCGAAGCCAAGACCGAAGCTGCCAAGGTCGCCGAAAAGATCAACGGCCGTAACGTCATCATCCTTCGCCAGGCCTCCGAGACCGGCCAGTTGTTCGGATCGGTGAGCGTGCGCGACATCATCGCCGCGTTCCAGAACGACGGCGTCAGCATCAGCCGCAGCCAGATCATGCTGGACGCGCCGATCAAGACCATCGGCAAGCATGAGATCGCGATTGCCGTGCATCCGGAAGTCGAAGTCGGCGTCACCGTCACCGTCGCGCGCAGCACCGACGAAGCCGAGCGCATCAACCGTGGCGAGGACATTTCGACGCGCCAGGAAGATCGGGATGCGGCTGCCGAGGCCATCGCCGCCGCCGGCGAATTCTTCGATCCCGAAGCCCTGCCCGGCGAACTCGCACCGCAGCCGAGCCCTGCGTCCGAAGAATAAAGCCGCGCTGCACCATTGGCAAAAAAGCCCCGGCCTGAGCAGGCTGTGTGGAAACGAGAGGCTCCGGTGATCCTGGGCCTCTTTTTTCATTTTTAGGGTCAGGCGAGCCTGATCTTGAGGCTTTGCGGGCCGATGAGATTGATG
>NZ_JBEKRB010000084.1:0-16385 GCF_049519115.1 Bradyrhizobium sp. | reverse complement strand
GCTCCGAACGGTGCCGACTTGATCGTGAAATTCACGCTGATAACGTAGGCTGGCCGAATTTCAGTGGAAGGAAAGGCGGATGCAATACCGCCATCTCTATTACTTTGTGAGGATCGTCGAGGCCGGCAGTTTCTCGCAGGCGGCGAGGACCATCCATGTCGCTCAGCCTGCGTTGAGCCAGCAGATTGGCGAATTGGAAGCATCCCTGGGAGTTGCCCTGCTTCATAGAAGTGCACGGGGCATCAAGCCTACGGCTATGGGCCGGAGATTTTATGAAGAGGCTTCCGCAATTTTGCGTCGGTACGAAAACTTGCCGGCCCTGGTACGTTCGAGCATCGGCGATATCGAAGGGCTCGTAAACGTGGGAATGCCCGCGTCTCTGTCCACGACTCTTGTTGGGCCATTCATCGCGCAATGTCGCGCCGCGCATCCGAAGATTACGCTCAGATTCATCGACGGTGACAGCGAGTTCCTGCGCGAGGAAGTCGAAAAGAATCGTTTGGACCTCGCGTTTGCATTTGAAGACGAATTTTTTCCGGTGGTGCATCGGCAGCCACTTTTTCAGCAGAACCATTACCTGATAAGCAGTGTGTCCAGAGCAGTTACCTCTGCGACGACGATTTCTCTCGCCGAGGTCTCCAAGATTCCATTGATTTTGCCTGCCGGACTGAACGCGCGCCGCGTCGTCATTGAGCGTACTTTCGCCGAAGCAGGTCTCACGTTAAATATCGCTGCCGAGGCTGTTACAGTCGCGAGTGAACTTTCCGCCGTCCGCGCTGGTGCGGCAAGTACCATTCTCAATCTCGGCGATATGACTGGTTTCGGCGATTTTGCCGAGCCGGTGCTGATCGAACCGGCATTTTACCTGACCTGTTGTCTGATTTGGTCGAACGACGTTTCCCTGACGCTTGCGGCGGACAGTGTTCGGAAATTGCTCGCGCAATTTATAAAGGAACATATTGAGAGAACGAAACGCCCGGGTGCGGTTTGGCTTGCTTAAACCCACAGATCGCTGGATCTCATCCGTTGGATTGCGCTTGCCGCACGGCGCAGATGGGAAGATGTTGCTCAATCGCTTTTCGGCAGCAGACGCTCAGCTAGGACGCGGACTCATTAACGAGCAGCCAAACACGGATTGATGCGAGCTTGATGAAGGCTAGGTAGTTAGCCGCGAGTTTGTCGTATCGGGTCGCGACACGCCGATATTGCCTGATTTTGTTGAAGAACCGTTCGATCAAGTTTCGTGCGCGATACAGGTATGGGCTGAAGCAGATCGGGTCTTTGCGATTTCGTTTCGGTGGAATGTTCGCCCATGCTCCTTGCCGGCGGGCAAGCTCCCTGATCCAGTCCGCGTCATATCCACTGTCCGCAAGTAACATCGTTTGTGGCAGCATGGCGCTCAGGAGAACCGAACAAAGCCGATCGTCGTGGGCCTCACCGGGCGTGAGGGCGAGATGGACTGGCATCCCGTTAGTATCTACGACCGCGTGAATCTTGCTTGTCAGGCCGCCGCGCGATCGGCCCACATCTTATTGGTTGTTATCAGCGATTCAGGCTCCGTGCTGGTGCACGCGCACAATGGAAGTATCGATCATCTGCACCGTCGGGTCATGAGCTGCGGCCAGCGCATTCATGATCCGATCCCAAACGCCGGCCCGCCGCCACCGGACGAAGCGATTATAACAAGTGGTACGGGGACCATAGGTCTCCGGCAGATCGCGCCATGGTGCACCTGTGCGTAAAACCCAAAGGAACGACCTGATGGCAGTCCATTCAAAGTCAGTCAGTTCATACCGCATGATTCGACGCTCCGGTTTGGGCGCTTGAATCACGTCCAAACCGATGCCTTCAAAAGTTAAACTCGGACATCCCTCACTTCCGAGATTAGCCGCTAACCGGACATGCTGCCGACTGCCAAAATCGACGCGATTGACCCTGATGGAAGTAGGCCGCAGTAAACGACAAGGACAAGTGCCTAAAGCCAGCACACGCTTTCGGCGGGCTAGTTTTCCCTGCTAGGATGGGTCAAAGGCATGATGCGGCTGGCGGCATTCCGCCAACGGCAAACCAACCCTCGGGGAGATCTGGCATGAGCTACACCTATGATCTGAGTCCCGCCGCCAGTTTCGAAGACCGCTATAGTCAATTCGTTTCGTTCGGCATCCCGAAAGCAGATGTCGATACGTTGCGCGCCACGATCAAAGATATGTGGGCAGATTCGCCGGGCGGTTGGTCTTACGAATGGTCCGCATTCGCCCGGAAATATTTGGAAACGGGAAATCCGCTTCTCGCGTCGTTCGCCTACGGTTTTGCTATATTTCCCTGCCTTGCTAACGATGCGCGACGCAAGGCGCAGCAAAATCAGCTTGAATGCTACCTCAAGGCGGCACCGAGCTTCCCAGTCAAATTCGAGCGCAGAATACTCGCGATCCCCTATCAAGGCGGAACTGTGAGCACACCGGTGCATCTGTTTTCAGTGACAGGCCAGTATGCGAGCGCGCCGGTGCTGATTTACACCGGCGGCGTCGATACCTACAAAATGGGTCTGCACGCGATCTACGTGGCATTGGCCCAACGCCTCGGCATGACGATCTTGGGCTTCGACATTGCAGGCACGGGTGAAAGTACCATCCCGCTTTCGGTCAAAGGCGACGAGCTTGTGCTTGGTATCGTGAATGAAGCGCGCAAGCTCGGCAACGGCAAGGTCGCGCATCTGGGATTTTCGTTCGGCGGTAAACTCAGGCGCCGATACTTACGCTGGGCGCGGGGGGAACCGATGCGCTCCTTTTCAAGGACGACCCGCAATTCTGGTTCGAGATCTCCCGGCTATTTGGTGCGGCCGAATATGGCGGCGCTGAATTCGGCGAGGTCATCGCGATTGCCAAGAACATCAAGTCCGGCGACTACGACAGCTGGTACGATGCCCACAGCGCCTTTGCTGACAGGCTCGCCGACGAAGCAGAAAGCCAGCTCAAGAAGGGCCACAAGATCAGCGCCCGCGACAATTATCTGCGGGCGTCCAGCTACTATCGCAGCGCCGAGTTCTTCCTGCACGCCAACCCCCACGATCCGCGCATGAAGCGCGCCTTCGAGCGGACCACGGCTTGCTACAGGCAAGCCGCGGCCCTCTTCACGCCGGCGATCGAAGCCGTGGAAATCCCGTATGAAGGCACAACACTGCCGGGCTACTTCCATCCGGCCGGACCCTCGGATGCGCCGCGCAAAACCCTCATCCTGAACAATGGCTTCGACGGCTCTCCGGAGGAGATGCACTGGATGGGTGCGCGGGCCGCGGGCGAGCGGGGCTTCAACGTGCTGGTGTTCGATGGCCCCGGCCAGTTCGCCTCCGTCCACCGGCAAGGGCTACATTTCCGGGGCGATTGGGAGAAAGTAGTCACCCCGGTCGTCGACTATGCTCTGACGCGTAAAGACGTCGACCCGAAAAGGATTGCGCTCCATGGCGAAAGCCTTGGGGGCTACCTCGCGCCACGCGCCGCCGCGTTCGAACATCGCCTTGCGGCATGCATCGCCGATGATGGCGTCTACGACTACGGCATCGCGCAGCTCTCCAGCATTCCTGCGGACAAGCGCGAGGCGGTCGTCGCAGCCTTGTCCGCGCCGAGTGCGCCGCAACTCGACGCGATGCTCGAGAACGCCATGAAGACAAGCAGTGTCGCACGATGGGCGTTCACCCACGGCATGTATGCTTTCGGCGTCGACACCCCGCGCGCCTATCTGGCCGCGACGCAAGCCTTCCATATGCGCGATGGCGTCGCCGAGCAGATCAAATGCCCCACCTTGATATGCGATGCGGAGAAGGACCTTTTCTTCCAAGGTCAGGCCCAGCAGTTGTTCGACCACCTCACCTGTCCCAAGACTTTTATGATGTTCACCGACGCCGAGGGCGCAGGGGCTCATTGCGAGGCGGGCGCGAGCCGTCTTGCTTATGGCCGCATGTACGACTGGCTGGATGAGACCTTGTCCGCCGTGAAATAAGACGGCGCCGAGCAGGTTTACGGAGCTCTATGTTGGCGCCAAGATGATCGCTGGCACAAAGGCGGAGGGGGATGAGGATGGGTAAAGCCGCAGATAATGAGCAAATTAAACAAAAGGCCACGTGGCTGAACAATGTTTCCGTGAGTCTGTTCGTAGGTGGGTTCGCGATCCCTTATATTTCCCTGTTTCAGAAGAAGATCGAAACGGGCATATCCGATTTTGCAGCGGCAGGGACCGCGGTCCTGGTCTGGGCGGCTGCGGCCGTGTTCCGCTGGCGCGCGATTGCCGCGGTCAAGAAAATCCAGGATTGAAATCGTGCGCCGCAAATGGCTTCAGATTGCTCTTAGGGGATGGAAGCCGACCACATGGCATGGATTTCCGAGTTTGGTACTTTTCGGAAGTGCCGTGATGTCCGACTCGAGCCCGGAATGTGCGTCCCCGACGCCTCTGAATTTATGAGTTCACGCCCTAGTTGAGATCCATTCCAGGCCACGCATGTCTGGCTGACGCGATCGGTGTGCCATAAATTTCAGGAGGCAATCGTGGAGTGCCTCTGCTGCACCCGAGAGAGGCAAGTTTCCGGAACGGACGATCGAGCACGTGAGATGCATCGAAGGTTCAATTAAAACCGGCTTGACGAAGGCGTGCGGGCCGAAGTGCGACATATCACCGACCGGGAGAATTGTGCATCCAACCTCGTTACGAACAGCCCACATCTCGCTGCTGAGCGCATCGGCTTCCTGAACGACGCGATGGCTGAGCTTTGCATTCGCAAAAGTACGGTCAATGAGATCGCGGCGGCCGTTTCCCGGTGCAGGAAGGACAAGTGGCAAGTCGGCGAGTTCTCGAAGTGTGATCGTTTCCTTTCCCTCGATAAGCGGGGTCGCCGATATAACATACAGCCTTTGTCGAAACAAAGGTGTTCGAATGACCTGCGCCGCGAGCGCGTCTTCGTAAATGATCGCCAAGTCAAGAGTTGTCGACGTAATTCTATTCGCAAGCGACAAGCTGTCTCCGTCCGAGAGACGGACGTTGACTTTCGGCAGCGCCGATCGGCACTCCTCAAGAAGACCGCCAATTATCTTGGGTGCGAGCGAGATCGCAATTCCGAGATTTACCAAGCCTTTCATTTCGTCCTCGGGGGAGCGAATGACAAGCGGCAGTTGATCCAGTTGATGAAGAAGTCCGGTTGCTTCCTTATAGAGAGCCGTGCCAGCCGCAGTCGGGCGCACGCCACGGGCGCTGCGCTGCAGCAACGAGACGCCGAGTCGCTGTTCCAGTTCGGCGATTTGTTGACTGAGGGCCGGTTGGGCGACGTGAACCACCAGGGCAGCCTTGGAAAAGCTGCCTGCTTCCACGATTTTTACGAAATACCTAAGTTGACGAAATTGCATTCGACGCTGCCCAATATACGCCAGTATCAACCTAAAGCTGACGGTCGGCAAGGTGACCAAGTGAGCCCAGCGGTGCCGCTCTGGCCGAGCTTCCTGACTTGACTTTCGCAATCGCCGCGATAGTTCAACCGGCCAGCGGCCACGAACTGGGGCGCTTCGGGTGAATGCCGAGCGCGATCGGAAGGCTAAAACAGCGCGCGAGCAATCACACGCTGACCGCGGCATGGATGGCGCGGCAATGTTCAGCCAGGCTGCTGCGCGAGACCACGAATTCCTTCAATGGGGTCTTGATGTCGTAGAAGTAGATATTGGCGACAAAACCATAGATCGCCGCATCGATACTCGTCGGCTTGTCGCCATGCACATAGCCATGTGGCGGGACCAAGGTTGCGAGCGCAGCAAGGTCCGCGAGTCCGCGAGCCATCGCAGCCTCGGGCTCGAAGCGGCCGATGCCCTGGTAATAGTAACGCTGGGCGTTAAATTCCTTGGCTTTCATGAGCCCTTCGTCCGTAAGATTCGGATGCTCGTGCTTGAGCGCATCACGAAATTGGTGCCAATAGCGCTCATCTTTCCAGCGAGAATACGACATGGCCCAGTAGAGATCGTCGAGCGTGCGCGTGATCAGGAGATTGGTCGTTCGCTGCGCCGGCGACAACGCCGCGTCCAGCGTCACGCCGTATTTTATGGAAACATAGGAGATGATGGTATCGCTGTCGCCGACACGATCGTGGCCGTCGACGATGTAAGGCAGCTGTCCGCGCGGCGCATCGGACGCATCGAATATGTGCTCGTGTTGAAATGGCACACTGGCGAGCCTTAGAAAAGCGAACACCTTGAGACCATAGCCGTTGTTGTCGGCGACGCCGAACAGCGGCGGATAGGAATATAGCGTGAGCATGATGGTCCGTGCGTGAGTTAAACACCGCCCCAAGTTACTTCAAAAAGCGAACGCTGCAAGCCTGACAATCTGATGATTGGAGTTGGCCTGCGAAATGCGAACTGCTGACTCAATTTTTACTCTCAAGCAGATCGTCGATATCGATCGCGTTCTTGGCGGCATCGAAAACATCGTCTGGAATAGGCCCATGCCGTGAGAGATCCAGCATGTCCTGATTCTTGCGAACAAACGGCAACATGCGTCTTTCGCTGCGATCGAACGCGGCTGTAACGTTCTCCGGGCTCCGCGCCAGTTCTTTGGCGAGAACGAAAGCGCCGATCAGAGCCAAACTGGTGCCCTGTCCTGTGAAAGGCGATTGTCATTAAGCCGCATCGCCTACGAGCGTCACCCGGCCTTTCGAACAGCTTTCAATCCTCACCTGCGCCAAGGCACCGAAATAGAAATCCTCTGTTGCGAACATGGCTTGAATCAGGCGAGGAATGTCTCCGCCCAGATGACCGCATCGCTTCGCCACCAAAGCCTTTTGGGCGGCAACGCTGCCTCGGACGTCGTCTTCCGGAAGCTGTCCAAAGCCGAGGTTTACGCGGAGCTGTTTATTTTCCCTGGCCGGATATATTACATAACCGGAGGTTTCATCGCGATAGGCAATTTGCCAGTCTTGCAGGTTCAACAAATTTGGGGTCGTAAAGATCGAAAGCACGATGCCCAGCGGCCGAACGAAAGCAGTGTCATTGCCGAAAGCGAGATGCCGGGTGTTCGAGTAAACTCCGTCGGCTCCCACGACGAGGTCGAACCGTTGAGGTGCTGCTGTTTCGAAACTGACGGATACGCCTGTGTCGTCTTGTTGCAAGGCAGTGATTGTGTCGCCGTATCTATAAGATGCCGTTGGCTGGCTGGCGCTCAGGAGAAGCCCGGCGAGATCGTCGCGCAGGATCTCGATATCGCCGCTGTTGAACCTGCCTCCACTGATCGTCCGTTCTTCGGTGCGTGATACCTCCCGACCGTCGATATCTAGCGTCGACATTCCTTTCAGATGCGTTCGCATGGATGCGACTTGATCAAGCAAGCCCATTTCCTTGACGACCTTGAGCGCCGGCCCGCGGATGTCGATGGCCTGGCCTCCAGCGCGAGGGGCTTTCGCACGTTCTATCACAGTGACGTCGAAGCCGGCTTTGGAAAGCCAGTAAGCGAGGGTTGGCCCCGCAATACTGGCGCCTGATATCAGCACTTTCGACATGAGCTTACTCCTTCAAGCCTGAGCCAGACGGCGGGCAGGATAGTCAATTGTCAGTTGCCGCGGGGATCTGCGCGCTGCACTAGAGCGCGCAGTCGCTGGGCGCTGCTTCACCGGCGAACCTGTCTGCGATCCAGCGCACCACCGCCATCGTGCTTGCCTGAGCAGCGCGACCATGTCCGATGTTAGGCAGAATCATCATCCTGACCTTGCTCCCAGCCGCGCACAGTTTTTTCATGTAGTTCTCGGTGACCTCCGGCCGGATGATCTGGTCGGTCGTGCCCTGCGCCAGAAAGACGGGCAAGTCGGAAGGAAGCGGCCCCGGCGTATTCTTTTCCAGTAAGGAGTGCCAAGGTTCGATGTCGGCAGGGCCTTCTACCTTTAGAAAATGCTGTTCAAGGGGCCGCTCGGTTCGCTGCCTCTCCGCCAAGTCGAACGGGCCTTCGATGCATTCGCCCGCCAAGCGGTCGACCGTCGGCATCGCGACGGGATCGAGAATCTTATCCAGCGATGCGTTGTAGACGCGGTGCCATGACCACAGGGTCATCGCAGTAATGTTCTTGCCGCCGACCGAATTGATGTCGTCGTTCATGAGCGTGACAAGATCGGTTGCAGGGGCTGCCGCAGCGACTCCGAGCAATGTCAATTCCGGGGCGTAGGTCTTTGCAAGGAGCCCGGTGAACAAAGCGGCTTGGCCACCTTGCGAATGGCCCCACACGGTGAAGCGCTTTCCACCGCCGGCACCGGGCATTGTCCCGGCAACACGGACCGAATCGATCACGGCCCGGCCTTCACTGTCACCGACCAGGTAAGGATGGGTCTGGGGCGTACCAAGGCCCGGATAGTCGGTGGCTGCAACAACGTAGCCGTGCTCTATGAACGACCGCAGTCCCTGAATTTGCTGGAACAGGAACATCGCAAGCGACGGCGCACAAGCAGGCGTGACGCCTGACGTCGGATGCGCCCAGGCGACGATGGGGCGTCCGCCGGGCGGCGGATCGCCCTGTGGGATGATGACGACGCCCGAAACGAAGATCGGCTCTCCCTTCATTCCGGTCGACCGATAGAGGACACGATAGGCGGTGGCGCCGAGCGGCGCTCCCTCGATCGTCTCCTGGCGGACCAGCGTGCCCGGTTGACCGGCAAGCAGTGACCTCGGAGCGTCATAGAACGGAGTCTGCGCCGAAGCCGGGGCCGCAAAAAATGATAGCGGCAAGAAGGCTGCCGCAAGCATTAGCTTGCGACAGATCGAGAGCAGGCGGGCTGAACGGAGAAACAATTTCGATATCGATGTCATAGCTCACATCCCGTAGAGAAGTTTCAATTGGCCGCTGGCGCGGAGCGCAATGGTGATGCCGTCCGCGGGCAGATAGACCTTCTCGAGTTTCGCGGAATCGAGATGGCCTTCCATCCGGAAGCCGTCCTTTAGCGGACGCGTCAGCTTGCTGTTCGCGGCATTGAGAAGGTTCTGGTAAGCCACGCCATAGTCCGCGCTCACTTTGCTTTGCAACTGCGCCACGATGGGGTCGATGATGGGTGACAGCTCCTCGTCAGTGGAGATGACGCCGAGACCGGACAAGCGTACGGCGTGGCCATCGGCGTCGACTTGAAGCGCGGCGGTCAGATAGACCCAACGCCCGGCGTTCGGGTCGCTGTCGGCACTGTTGGCGATGCGAAGACCGACCACCAGCTTGCCCGCAGAGGGGTAGACGTCGATGTCGTGGACGGACAGGCCCGCCACCGGCGGGTGCATGGCGATCGCCTGGGTGATCTTGTCCCTCAGCACGTCATAACCGACATGGACCGGCAGAATCACGTCGAACGATCCCGGCTCGCTGACCTCATGACCTAGCGCCGGCAAGGACGTCGGCGTCACGTTCGCCGGCTGCTGCCCAACCACCGTAGAGGCCGAGCCGGACAGCTCGAGCGATCCGCTCAACACGGTTGAACTCGCCCGAACGCCAGCGAACGCGACGCTTTGCGGGGCCAGCTGCAGCCACACCGGCGGGTTTTCTGAGAGTTGCACCGGCGTGAAAGCGTGCTGCCATGCGGCCTCAGCCTTGGCGTGGAGGTCGAGCCGCCTTGCGGCAGCGAGAGCCCGTTCGCGAACGTGCGCAAGCTGCTCGTGGATGCGCGGTTCGGCATATTTCGAAAGCTGAATTTCGCGACCCAGGACATGCATCACCGGCGGCGCGCTCCAGTGAAAGCCGTCACTGAAATTCAAATCGACCGACCAGTCCTTTGTCAGTTCCGGGCGAGCTTCCGCCTCGATGGTGGCGCTGGCCTCGGTCTGGCCATGGATTCGGGACGTGAACCGGTTGGCGCCTTGGCCCTCAAGCGCGCCATAGATCGGCACCGAACCGTAGACGCGATCGCCGCGGCCATAGAGGGACACCGGGCCGGATCGGTTGACGTAACCGTAGATGTCGCAATTCGCGTTGACCCGGAAAAACAGCACGCGCCGATGTACGCAGCTCACCTGCTCGTCGATCGATGCAAGCCGCTGCGGAATGTCTGCCTCGATATCCGACGCCAGGGTTCGCAATCCGAATTCGACAGTCGCCGAAATGCGGGAGTCCGTTGAAAAGGGGGCGACCGTGTCGGGAGAAACAGGCGGCTTGTCGGCAGCGAACGCGTGGGAGCCGAATCCCAAAAGAGCTAGCGCCGCCAGGCTTGCGCAAGTCGATCGGGTTGCGGCCGAACGGCCGCGGCGATTTCGCGGGATCGAAGTTGATGTCATGATGAAGCACCTTGTTGGTTTGAAGCTTGGCGCCACAAATGACCGAGGGTCGCACCGAAAACAAATACGGCTTTGATATGCAGGTATCGCAGAGACATATGGCCAGAGAATTTTCGGGCAGCCGTTTGGAAAATCAACGCGTTACAGCGTGAGGGGCACCGCGATTGAGGCTTAATGCGCGCGTCCCGCGATACGTCGGGTTCGCTGCGGTATCGGAGCCATGAGCAACAGTACGGCCATCCCAAGCGCGCCTCCGATCACCGTCTCCCACAAGCGCGCGAGCAGGATGGCGACCGAATACTCACCGCTTGCGGCCATGGTGGCAATCAAAGCGAAGGCATAGGCGCCGCTGGCGATGTCGTAATGTTCCGGTAACGCAATAGCGTAGATGACCATCGCGGCTGCGGCCGCGAACCAGATTCCCAACGGCGCCTGAGCGGCAAACGGCAGGCAGGCAATCGCCAATGGGACGCCAATCGAAGTGCCGATGATCCGCCGGCGGACGCGTTCGATCGTTCCTGGTGTAGAATCAGCGACTACATATGTGCATGCGGCGATGGCCCACGCCGATTCCGTCAGACCGACGAAGTGACCGAGAATGACGATAGCCAGGGAGGCTATCGCGGCTTGCGTTCCCATGAAGAGCTCGGAAAAAATGGAGAGGGCGGCGTTCTTCTTTATGGAAGGCAAAGGCGCGATGACCGGCTGCTCGGCCGGACCGCTGAGCATTCTCGGAACGACCGACGCCAGAATAGCCAGCGCAACGGCCAGAACGATGGTACCAACATCGACACTCCTCGCACCAACGTTGTAGGCGAGGAGTTGTCCGATGAAGAGCTGCGAGCCTAGTCCGGCTCCGCGGATGCCGAATTTTTTGAAAAACCCGACGCAGAAACTGCCCGAAATCAACGTCAATTCGGACCAGTTTGATCCGAGGAGGGGTGCGAGAACGATGTAACTCGCGGCTCCTACTCCCGCGGCGACGCACAGCAAAACCAGGTCGACGGCGGATTCATAACGCGTCGTCCGGCCTTCTGACACGCTTGCCCAAAGCGCAAAGCCGGCTGCGAGCGGCCCGAGGGACGTTGCGTGCCCGTGCGCGATTTGCGGAACCGTAGCAAGGAGGACAGCGAGGCCAAATGCTGTCACGAGCCGCAGCCCCTTGATACGGCGATGTGTGCCGGGGTCGATCTGGTTGAACCAGCCGTCGATCGAGATCAAAAGCTGTTGCATGCTGCGTCACGAACCACTGGAGGCAACTTAATCCGCCTGCGCCGCCCCGGGCGCCCTCACTGGGTCAACCGGAACGGCACGACGAATGCTTCATCATTTCCAGGAGCCGTTGGGCAACCGGCCATGATAGGGCGTGTTGCGGCAATGGCCCCACGGGCCGCGCCAGTAGCCGGGAGGGCAGCCATTTCCGTTGCGATATGCGCCGTAGTAGCCGCCCGGATACGGCCCGTAACCGAACCGGTGGCAGGCGCCACCCGGCCCGCGATATTGGTTAGGTCCGCATCCGTCGGCGGCGGCGGCAGGCTGCGTCATCATGAGCGCCGATCCCACAGCCAATGCTGCGATCGCGCCCAATATCGAAGTCATCTTGAACATTTTTCTCTCCTTTTATTTCAATTCGAATCTTGCCGCCGTCCGGGCGGCTCAATCGATGGCCGCGAAATAGGCGCCCTCGCTCGACGGCACAAATACGACTTCGATATGCAGGTATCGGCGATCGCGATGGCATGCCGCGAACGGGTACGACTGCGCTCATCGGTCGAGCGATAAGCGAAGACGATAGCTGCATAGCGAGACGATATTTGTGTTTCGACGGCAGCCGGTGTTTTTCGCGGCTCATCCGCCATGAAGGCGGTGTTCATTCTCAATCACAGGAGCACAAGATGAAAAAGAACAGGCGGGCAATCACTGTCATTGGCGGCACGCTGGTCGTAGCGGCAATGGCTTTCACTACCCCGGTGTTCGCCGCGGGAACGCCTCAACAGCGCGCCGCATGCATGGGAGACGCGTTTCGGTTCTGCCGCGAGGACATTCCGAACGTCGGCAAGATCGAGGCTTGTTTGCTTCAAAACCGTGAGCGGCTTCATCCTGCCTGCCAGGCCGAATTCGACAACGTCGGCTCCAGCCGTCTTCAGCCCGAACACTTCCGGTAATAGAAGATGATCGGTCCTGAGCGCGATATCGCCGGCGCCTTCCTTCTCGTCTATGCCGGGCTTTTTCCCGTGGTCAATCCGCTTGGGGCGGCGCCGATGTTCCTGTCGCTGACCCGCGATGCGGCCGGAGACGATCGCAACAAGCTCGCATTGAGCGTCGCGATCAACAGCTTCCTTCTGCTGCTCGGCGCGATGCTCTTCGGCTCCTATATCCTGCAATTCTTTGGCGTCACGATCCCGGCCGTGCGCGTCGCGGGCGGGGCGCTGGTGGCGTTCATGCGCTGGAATCTCCTCAATGGCGGTGATCGTCCGACTGCCGAATCATCGCCGGAGATCGGTCCATCGCGCGTCGCGCACGACAGCTTTTATCCGTTAACGCTGCCGCTGACGGTGGGCCCCGGCTCGATATCCGTCGCCTTGACGATCGGCGCTCACCACGCGAACCGAACCGACACGGCGCATGTCGTGCTCGTGCTTTGCTCCGCATTGCTCGGGCTGTTGGCGCTGGCGTTGACGATCTACCTGACATACCGATTCGCCTCGCCGCTGGCGCGATGTCTCGGTAGCGCAGGCGTCAACGTGCTGGTGCGGCTGTCCGCCTTCATTCTGGTCTGTATCGGTGTTCAGATCGCCTGGGGCGGCCTGACCGAGTTGATCGGAAGTCTGCACGACGCGTCCTTGCCCAATCTGCAAGGCACGGCTCTGCTCGCTCTGTGAGCCATCGCGGACGCGGATGCCGGTATATCGAAGCCATATTTGTGTTGGGACAATCGCCGGATCATTGATGCGGCACCGCGATTTGCCGGAGTAGCATGATGACGATCGACGATATCTATATCTCCCGGCTGCTCCGGGAATTGCAGCGATCGGGCCGCACCGCGGTCGTCCGTCATGATGGAGTGGACATCTCCGGCGACATATTTCGTTCGTCGATTTTCCGGTTTGCAAGGGTTTTGCGGGATCTGGGAATCGGCCGCGGCACGCTGCTTGGGATGTTTGCGCCGAACCGTCCGGAAGCGCTCGCGCTTCGCTATGCGGCCCATGTTCTTGGTGCAGCGACGGTTTATCTCTCGGCGCCTGCAACGGATGGCCAGCGTCAGGCTCTAATCGAACGGATCGCGCCGGATATGCTGGTCGTGTTTCCAGAGACCGCCCGGTATCTCGTCGATGCGGTCGATGTTCGCTATGCTACGGTCGGTTTCGACAAGGCCGGTTCGATTGGCCGGTTGGATGCCCTGGCGCAGACAGCGTCGGCTGATCCGTTTCCGGTCGCGGCTGACCCGAACGACCTCGCGACTGTGTCGTCCTCGGGCGGCTCGACCGGCGTCCCAAAAGGCAGTTGCCGCAGCTTTGCTCGCTACACCACGATGGTCAGCGCGCCAAGTCCCAGAGATCGTGTGCAGTTGATCAACGGGCCGCTCGCTTATATCTCTCAGGTCCTGGTCGACATCACCCTGCTGGGAGGCGGCAAGGTCGTTCTCCGTGCGGCATATGAAGCGGTCGACACGCTCTCAACCATCGAAGCGGAAAAGGTCACCGATCTGTTTCTGGTCGAGCCGCAGCTGTTCGATCTGATGGACAACGCGGGGCTCAAATCTTACGACCTGTCATCTCTTCGTTCATTGACACATGTCGGTGCTTCGGCGCCGCGAACGCTCCGGCTGCGGGCCCGTGAGCGGCTGGGACCGATCGTCGGGCACGTCTATGGTGCCAGCGAAATGGGCCTGGTGAGCGTCCTTGCGCCGATGGATTATGATGTGACGCGATCGGGGTTCTTGACGTCGGCCGGTCGGGTTCTTCCTGGCGTAGGCGTTCGCTTGCGCCGCGCTGACGGCCGTTTGGCCGATGCTGGTGAGGCCGGCATCATCGAAGTGCATTCACCGGCCATGGCTAGTGGCTATCGCAACAACCCTGATTTGACCGCACAACATTTTCGCGACGGATGGTACATCACCGGTGATCTTGGCCGCTTCGATCAGGATATGCTTTTGCATATCCTCGGCCGTGCGGCAGATATTCAAGATGTGAACGGCGTCCTAGTTGGTCCAACCGACATCGAAGATGCGCTGTGCCGGCTTCCCGCGATCCGCAATGCTGTCGTGGTCAGAAATCTCGAAGCGCAACTCACGATCGCTGCCGTGATCGCCTGGCCGGGTATGTCGGTCGCGGCGAAAGAATGCCGCCAGGCCGTTTCGGATCGCTTTGGCAACTCCGTAGCCAAATCGCTTGTGGTGCTTGCGGTCGACAGCATACCGCTTACGGAGCAGGGCAAGCCCGATCGGGCCGCGATCAAGCAGCTGGCGAGCTGCCTGCTGGCTGCCTGACCGCGTCAGGGGCTGTGATCTTCAACTGCCGTCGGATGATGAACAGGCCGGCTGGTTGAGCCGCGCCGGAACGGTCCGGCTTGATCTGATGGTTCTGGCCTTGAGTCTTCTACGTTGGCATCTCGCGGCTGCCAGACAAGCGCAACCGCAACGGCGCGCCTGTCTCCTGTCTTTCTGAGGTGGTATCAGTAGCCGCCGCCGCCATGTTGATTGGCAAACTGTATGCCGGCCTGTGTTTCAGCCATGGCTTGCCGCACCAGGTTCATCGCCCGCTCGCGGTGTCCGCCCTTGTTCGGCGTCGACTCCTGCAACGACTGGAGCGCTTCCTGGAGCGAGCCCAGTGCGCGTTCCATGTTGCCCTGATAAGCCTCGGCAGATTTCACGGTCGCGGCGAACAGCCCGATTGTGGCCCGCGGCGGGAGATTTTGGTATCGATCATTGTCGTTTTCCTTTTGCAAGATTTCAGCGCAGTGGCTCCGCAGACAAAATGTCCGGTCGCGTTGCGTGGCGCTTCAGTCGCCGAAAAGGCGCTTTGGAGCAAATACGGTTTGAGTATGTGGTCATAGGTACCGCCGATGGCGAGGCCATAGCGGCGAGCGGCCATCCGATGCGATCCATCGCTTGCGCCGATACCTGCATATCGAAGCCATATTTGTTTTTGACCGCATACCGGATCATTCCTCTGCCCGTGGCGATGCGGCACTTCTTCCACGCGTCGTTTTTTGCTGAGGAGATGGGGAAATGTCACGGCTGGTCATCGATCTTTTACGGCCTTATCGCGCATGGCTCACGATTGTGTTGGCCGCCATGCTTGTCGAGATTGCGATGGGACTTGCCGTACCCTGGCCACTGAAGCTTGTGATCGACAATGCTCTTAACGATCATCACCTCCCGCACTGGCTGGACTGGGCGCACCAATATGCGGGATTCGGCCGGCACACGCTTGGCGTCGCGTTATTTGCCGGCGTCGCCACGCTGGTGATCGCGATCGTCGGGGCCATCGCGAGCTATATCGACAATTATTTCACGACCAGCGCCGGCCAATGGGTCGCAAATGACCTGCGCTTGCGGATTTACGAGCACCTGCACCGGCTTTCGCTGCGTTATTACGACCATGCCAAGGTAGGAACGCTGGTTTCGACGATCACCAGCGATGTCGCCACCATTCAGGATTTCGCCTCGTCATCGACACTGTCGATCGTCGTCGACCTCTTGACGATCCTGTTCATGGTGGCGTTGATGTTCTGGCTTGAGTGGGACTTTACGCTGATCGCGGTTGGGTTCGCACCCATGCTTTTGTTGTTCATCTTCCATTTCAAGAAGATCGTAAAGGACGCTACGCGTGCGGTTCGTGTCCGGCAAAGCGAATTGCTGTCGATCGTGCAGCGAGGGCTGGGGTCGATTCGCGTGACCAAGGCGTTTGGCCGTCAGGAGCTCGAGCTGGCGCACCTCGAACAAGCCAGCCATGCGACAGTAGCCGCCGCGTTGCGCGCGCGCAAAATCAAATCGATGATGTCCCCGATCGTCAATATTGTCGTCGCCATCTGTACGGCAATCGTGCTCTGCCGAGGCACTTCCTTGATAGTCACGGGCAACATGACCGCGGGCGCGCTGACGGTTTACCTCGCTTATCT
>NZ_JBEKRB010000083.1:0-26084 GCF_049519115.1 Bradyrhizobium sp. | reverse complement strand
GACATCGCTGGCGCTGGCGCTGCTGGTCGGCGGCCGTGTCTTTGCTGCGATGAAGAAGTCAATCGGCGCCGGCGAATGGGTCCGCCGCGGGCTGGGTGCGGCGGTGCTGGTGGCGGTTGTTGCCATCGGACTCGGAGCCGATACCGGCTTCCTCACCAACATCTCGGTCGGCGGCACCACAACGCTGGAGCAGAGCCTCCTCGACAAGCTCCGTCCCAACCAGAAGACGGCGTCTGGACCGTCGATGACCAAGCAGCCCACACCATCCGAACAGGCCAACGCAGAGTTGCCGGTCGAAGACCTCATGCCGTCGCTGGCAGGCGCGCAAGAATGGCTGAACTCGCCGCCGCTCAGCCTTGAGGCGCTGAAGGGCAAGGTCGTGCTGGTCGACTTCTGGACCTACTCCTGCATCAACTGCCTGCGCTCGATTCCCTATGTGCGGGCCTTGGCGGAGAAATACAAAGATCATGGTCTCGTCGTGATCGGCGTCCATGCACCTGAATTCGCCTTCGAGCGTAATGTCGCCAACGTCAAGACCGCGCTCGGCACCTTCAAGATCGGATATCCCGTCGCAATCGACAACGAATGCAAGATCTGGCGTTCATTCGAGAATGAGTACTGGCCGGCGCACTATTTCATCGATGGCAACGGGAAGGTTCGCCATCACCACTTCGGCGAAGGCGAATACGACGAGTCCGAAGAGATCATCCAGAAGATGCTCAAGGACGCCGGCAACAAGGACGTGCCCGGAGGTTTAGTCACCGTCAACGCTTCGGGCGCGCAAGCCGCCGCCGATACCAGTGATGTCAAGTCGCCCGAGACCTATGTTGGCTACGACCGCGGCAATCACTTTGTGTCCCCGGGCGGCGTCGTGGCGGACAAGGACCACACCTATGCCGCGGGCGAACCGCAGCTCAATGAGTGGTCATTGATCGGAAACTGGACCGTAGGACCCGAGCGCGCGCAACTCGACGACAAGGACGGAAGCATTGTCTACCGCTTCCACGCCCGCGACCTGCATCTCGTGCTCGGCCCTTCGGCGGAAGGCAGCCAAATCCGCTTCCGCGTCCGCCATCGACGGCAAGGCACCGGGCGATGCCCACGGCACGGATGCCGATGCCGAAGGAAACGGCGTCGTGACGACGCAGCGGCTATATCAGCTCGTTCGCGCTCCCGGATCAGTGGCCGATCATACTTTCGAGATTCGCTTTCTCGATCCCGGCGTACAAGCTTACGCCTTCACCTTCGGTTGATGGAGAAAGTCGGTTGGTTCCAGCTGGCGTAACCAGCTGCTGAAGACATGATCTGCGCGAACCGCCACGCCATTCGCATGCTGTTGCGCGGCGGTTCGCAAACCTGCGATGGATATTTGAGCGGAGGCAAGCTCGACCGCGTGGCCGACATACCACTCTTCGAGCTGCCTCGGATCGGCCTCCAGGTGGAACTGAAGCGCAAGCGCGTAGCGTCCGTACTGAACGCCTGGTTCTCGTAGTTTCGGTTCGATGCCAGTCTGGTCGCTTCGCGTGGCAGATCGAACGTATCCCCGTGCCAATGCAGAACGACGGCGTCGTCGCCCTGCAACGCCTTCAGGCAGGACGATCTGCCCTGCTGCGTCAAATCCACAGTACCCCAGTCGATTTCCTTGACAGGCCCCTTGAAAACCCGGCCACCCAGTGCTCTCGCCATGAGCTGGCTGCCGAGACAGATTCCGAGCGTCGGAAGATCGCGTGACAATCTGTATTCGATCAGTGCGATCTCAGCCGTCAGAAACGGATAATCATCCGTTTCACAGACGCCGATCGGCCCGCCCAGAATGATCAGGAGCTCAGCGTTCTTGATCGAGTGGTGAGAGAGATCGTCGACCGCGGCCTCGCAGAATGCGACGTCCCAGCCTTCGCGTTCCATGATCGAAGGCCACATGCCGCAGAGCCACGGCGGATCGTCGGGATCGGGTCAATGGAAACGGCCTTGCAGAGAAGAGATTACCTAAGATCAGAACCTAGTTCATGATCGCCGATGGCTCGCCAGTGCTTTCAGAAGCCAGCGCTTCTGCAAGGATATGCTGCATCTCGCGTTCCATGGCAAAACAAACGCTGAAACCGTCGGTCGTGGACAACGTCATCATTCCCGTGCCCGGTTCAGACGACCGCTCGACGGTCCAGGAGGCCAGCGGATAGGCGTATCTCAACGTGTGATCGCCGTAACGCGACTGGAGGGCCTTGTTGATCAAATCGGGCAATGTCATCGCAAGCGCGCCAAGCTGATTCAACGGCAGCCGTATTCTGGCGGGTACCCCGCGCGAGTCGGTAAAGCCCAGAACAACCGTGTTGCCGTCCGGGGCGACTTCGCACGCCGTGAGCGATTGTGACTCAATGTCCATTCGTGGCCATTTCTGCGTTATATTATATGAAATATAGCGATCTTCGACATAGGCGTCCGGCCCGTGCTCGGACGCCGCCCCTTTCATGGCCGAACCGTGAAATATGCACTGCTTTTCACTTGAACCCGGCCGCGTCCTTTGTTCTAACAAACCCAAGCGGATCGTCTGCGTCGAGCCGATTCCAGGCGTCACAGACTTCCCCCGATTCCCCTCATATTAAGGTCTCCAAGATGGCTAAGATGACGAAAAACCAGTTGATTGAGGCGATTGCCGAGGGGACGCAAGTTTCCAAAAATGACGTCAAGACCGTCATCGAACATCTGGTAACCGTGGGTTACAAGGAACTGAACGAAACTGGCGAGTTCGTGATCCCGGGCTTCGCAAAGATGTCCGTGGTGAACAAGCCGGCGACAGAAGCCCGCAGCGGCATCAATCCCTTCACCAAAGAACCGATGCAGTTTGCGGCCAAGCCCGCCAGCAGGTCCGTGAAGGCATCGCCGTTGAAGGTCGCAAAGGACGCCGTGCACAACCCCTGACGGCTTCAGACGTCTCGCGGAGGGCTGTCGAACCGATCGAGAAACTCCTTCACCGAGTGCACGACGCCGGTTTCCGTCGCCTTGTATCCCGGCAGCGCCGCGACGGCCGTTTGAAATTCATGGCCCTTCATGATGTCAAGAACCCGCCGCATCGGCTCGGTCTCCAGAAAAGTTTGTCGGCAGGCGAAAACATAATCCTCCGTCAGCAGGCGGATGAAATCGAGGCCGAACTGGCGAGCCGCGGCTTCGACGCCGAAGGCGACATCGGCCATGCCGCTCGCGACGTAGGCGGCGACGGCGGCATGCGTGAACTCGATCTGCTGCGCGCCGCTGATTTGTGCCTCGACGATTCCGTGCAGTGCCAGAAGCTGATCGAACAACAGCCGCGTTCCCGAATCGTGGTCACGATTGACGAAGCGCGCCTGCGTATCTGCGATGTCTTTGATGGAGGCAATCTTCAGCGGATTGCCGCGCTTCACCATCAGCCCCATCTCGCGCGTCACAAAGCTGATGATTCGATCCTGGCGCGGATCGAGCCATTCTTTGCAAGCCTGGACGCCCTGCGCGCGCAATTCGCCGCGCGGCAGGTGCACCCCGGACAGTTCGCAGGCGCCTTGCGCCAGCGAGACCAGCGAATGCTGGTTGCTGACGTAACGCAGGTCAACGCCGATGCCGGGTTCGCGGTCCAACAACTCCCGCAGTTTCGAAACGGCAAAGCCGTGGCTGGCATGCACGCGAATGACGGATGGCCGCTGATGCAGAAACGGCTTGATCTCGGTTGCGAGTTCCTGCGCGAGGTTTTCGAGCTGCGGACCGAGACGAGCCTGCATCCGCTCTCCGGCCCAGACCAGCTTCTCTCCGAATGCAGTGAGCTTTGAACCCTTGCCGCGCTGGGTTTCGACCAGCGGCACACCAAAAAACTTCGACCACTGCTCGATCAGGTTCCAGACATGGCGATAGGACAGATGCGCATCCCTCGCGGCGCTGGTGAGCTTTCCGGTTTTGCGGATCTCATTGAGGACGCCCAGCATCACCACGACGGTTTGGGGGCTGTCTTCCTTGTGGAACCGCCAGACCGGCTCGATCTCGATGTGCAGCACGTTCGATACCTTATGAACTCTAATTCATATATAGCGGCGTCATAGGTAATCAATATCATATTTACTACTGGAAATATCCTCCTACGTTTAGTCAGAAGCTACGGAGGAAATATGTTGTCTATTGCATATGACTTTACCCCGGAGACGGCCGCGGGCGAGTTCCTGCGGAAACCGCACCAGCTCCTGATCGATGGTCATCGCGTCCCGTCCTCTTCGGGACGGACCTTCAAGTCCCTCAATCCCGCGACCGAAGAGGTCATCGCCACCATTGCCGAAGGCAACGAGGCCGACGTGAATCGGGCCGTCGCGGCAGCCCGCCGCGCCTTCGAAGGACCCTGGCGCACGATGCGCGCCGCCCAGCGCGGCAATCTTTTGCTCAAATGGGCGGAGCTTCTGAAACGGCATGCCGACGAAATCATCGAGATCGAAAGCCTCGACGGCGGCAAACCGATCTCGGCCACGACGCGCCAGGACTTTCCGGCGGCTATCGATACGCTGACCTATTATGCCGGATGGGCCGACAAGATCAGCGGCGACGTCGTGCCGACGCGCGACGATGCGCTGACTTACACTGTGCGTGAGCCGGTCGGCGTGGTTGCGGCGATCGTGCCGTGGAATTTCCCCCTGATGATCGGGATGTGGAAGCTCGCCCCCGCTTTGGCGTGCGGCTGCACCGTGGTCATGAAGCCGGCCGAACTGACTTCACTGTCGGCCCTGCGGATCGGCGAACTGGCGCTTGAAGCCGGCATTCCGCCCGGCGTGTTCAACATCGTGACCGGTCCAGGCCGTGTCGTCGGTGACGCGCTGGTCAATCATCCCGATGTCGACAAGGTAACGTTCACGGGTTCGCCGGGCGTCGGCCGCGGCATCATGAAGGGCGCGGCCAGCAACTTCAAACGCGTCTCGCTTGAGCTCGGCGGCAAGTCCGCCAACGTGATCTTCGATGATGCCAATCTCGATGCCGCCGCCAAGGCTGCGGCTGCCGGCATCTTCTTCAACGCGGGCCAGGTGTGCTCGGCAGGCTCCCGCGTGCTGGTTCAGGAAGGGGCCTACGACGAAGTCGTGGAACGGCTCGCGGAGCGAGCCAAATCGCTTCGCATGGGCGATCTGTTGGATCGCAATACGTCCTTGGGCCCGGTGATCTCCGAAAAGCAGATGAAGTCGATTCTCGATTATGTCGATATCGGTCAAAAGGAAGGCGCTTCGCTGGTTACCGGCGGCGAGAGGATTGGCAAGCGTGGCTATTTCATCAGCCCGGCGGTGTTTGCCGACGTCAAGCACGAGATGCGAATCTCGCAGGAGGAAATCTTCGGCCCCGTCGTCAGCGTCATCAAGTTCAAGGATGAAGCCGACGCGCTGCGGATCGCCAACGGCACGGCCTATAGCCTGGCCGCGGGCGTCTGGAGCCGCGACATGGGCCGGGTCCAGCGCTTCGCCAAGCGCGCGCGGGCCGGAACGGTCTGGATCAACACCTACGGCTATACCGATGTGCGGTTGCCGTGGGGCGGTGAGCGTGACTCCGGCCTTGGCCGCGAACACGGTACGGCCGCGATCGAGAACTTCACCGAGCCGAAGGCGATTTGGATGAATCTCAAAGCCTGAGGATGATCAAAGTGGCAATGCACGGGCTGGAAAGTCCGCGCACTTTGCTGCGAAAGGCATCGCGGCCGAAGCGATGAAGATCGGCGAAATGTTTCATTTGCTCGCCGCATTCTTTGCAAGTGCACGAGGGCGTGTTAGTGGGCGTCGACTGCACATCTGACACTGGAAATAAACAGCCGGTGGTTCGGATTCGCGCGATTGTGGTACTTCTGAATTTAGATTTGAGCCGGTCTCACAGCGACAGGGCTTCCATGCGTCCGGGCATTTAACCGAGGCGCCTCTATTTTCCCTGAGCGGCGGCTTTTCTCATGATCGCGATATATCGGTCGGTCTGATTGGCTATCATCTTCCAGCTTCGAGCAAGGCTCGTAAGAATCGTAGCTTCGGCTCCGCTCTGTGCCAAAAGCATGAGGCGATGACATTCCTCGGCCTGTGTCCGGCACCGACTTGCTTCGAGCATTTCCCGCCGCGGGTCAAAATAGGTCAACGGAGACCTGCCAGATACACCACGCAAGCAACACCCAAAGCAGGACGCTCACCGCGAGCGCACCAAACAACGATACTTGGGATGAGAACTCGATAGCTGGGACCGGCTGCTTTGATTGGGGCATTGCATCGCTACGATCATAGGCGGGAGCACAACACTCTGTCACCGTACGGGTTGCCTGTTGTTAGGCGGTGATGGGGTCGAACAAAGCATTAAATCCTGGGGTTGTATGGTCAATATTATACTCGAAACGACTTAAACGTTCGACCGGCAGAGAGATCAGGAGGATCAGGCGCGGCCTTACCGTAATCGATAGAAGTCTCCAGCCCGTCGCGAATGAACCCAGTTGGAGGTGACCGCTGCCGCATCGTTGTTTGATATCAATGGCAGCCATAGGCTCGTGGACCCCCGGCTGGGCCGCCGCAGTTCGTGAACTTGCGCTGGAATAATGCCAGGTTCCGTGCCAGACTAAACAACCTCCGCGAGCGGACCAGACCCTGCGGACGGCCGGGATTATGACGGTGCCCCGACCGATGTTGGCGCTAGAAGCCACAGGAGCCTCTGATGGGGAAGCCAGCCAAGAATGCATTTGATGCTCAGGTCTTTCTGGCCAAAGTGGGCGAAGGCAAAAGCATCCTTCAATTTCAAAAAGGTCAGAACGTATTCGTGCAAGGAGATCGCGCTGACACGGTGTTTTACATCCAGAAAGGCAGGATCAAACTCACCGTCCTATCCGATCAAGGCAAGGAGGCCGTGGTTGGCATATTGGGATCGGGTCAGTTTTTCGGTGAAGGCTGTTTGAATGGCCATCGGCAGCGCATCTGCACGACGACGACAATGGAAAACTGCGTCATCACGGCGATTACCAAGACTGCGATGATCGCTACGCTTCGGGACCAGCCGCAATTTTCCGAGATATTCATGGCTTATCTTCTGACCCGCAACAGGCGGGTCGAGGAAGATCTGATCGACCAATTATTTAATTCAAGCGAGAAGCGGCTTGCGCGGCTGCTGTTGCTACTCGCCAATTTTGGAACGGAAGGAGGCCCCCAGCCAATCAATCCAACCATCAGTCAGGAAACACTGGCGGACATGATCGGCACCACCCGATCCCGGGTCAGTTTTTTCATGAACAAGTTTCGCAAACTTGGGCTCATCGACTACAACGGACACATCAAGGTTTACAATTCGCTTTTGAGCGCTGTCTTGCATGACAAACCACAGCTAAAATTAGAAGAAGGCGGCTCATAGTCTCGGCAAAAAAATTCGGCGGCCGAGCAAATCTGAACAGGGTCCCAAATCTAACGAGAGATAAGCTGTCGTCGCCCCGGCCATCCCGGTTTGCCGGCGACAGACAATTCCGCGCGCCGGGGTATTTTGGGAGCGGTAAAATGCCCGCGTATCGACGCATCCTCGAATCTGGCTTGTCTGCAAAATATCACCTGCAAGCCGTTGGGTGTGAACAACGGGCCGAACACGCAACCGACCAAGCCACCGAACAGGAATGGCGGCAACTTGCGGCGCAGTGGCATTCGATGGCGGACCAAGCCGCCGCGCTGTCGGACGAAGCTTCGCGGGACGATTCATTTTAGTCACTCGTCGGCAACTCTCATCTATTTTGAAAACTGATCAATATTGGGCAGCGAATCGGACCTCCAAAAATTCACCCGGTTTATTCACCGTTCAATCTGTTTGTCCGAGACCGAGAGCGTTGCGTTCCCTCCTAACGCCAAGGGGAGCATCATGCCACGGACGGACTTCTCGCTTGATCATGGGCTTGATGCCAAGCCTGAGCCACCAGACGGAGAGCTTTGATCGAGCGCATCACGCCCGACCAACCCCAGCAGAACGGCCGACATGAGCGAATGCATCTGACCCTTGAAGTTGGAGGCCACCAAACCGGCCGCCAAAAACTTCCTGCAGCAGCAGGCCAGGTTCGATGACTTCATCGAAGGCTACAACAACGAGCGGCCCCACCAGGCGCTCAACATGCAGTGTCCGGCTCAGCGCTACCCGCCCTCGTCACGGCCATATCGCGGCTTGCCGGATATCGATTATTCGCTTCATGACAAGGCAGCCACCGTCACGACCTGCGGCCGCATCTGCTTTAACAACCAAAGATCAATCTCAGTCAGGTGTTCGCCAGCCAGACCGTCGGCATCAAGCAAACTGACGACCGCATTTGGCTGGTCAGCTTCACGGACTATGATCTCGGCTACTTCGACGACAAGACCTGCAGGCTCGCCCCCTTGCAAACCCCTTCGACCGAAAGTGTTACCTATGTCTTCGGAATAAAACGTAACCCATGTGTCCGGAACGGACTCATCGTCCGTTGGTCGGGGCAGCTGGATTCGAACCAACGACCTGCAGTACCCAAAACTGCCGCGCTACCAGGCTGCGCTATACCCCGATCTCAAGGAAGATCACGTCGATACACGCTTAGGAACCCATCAGCAAGGCGGGATGCATGGGGCGCGGCATCCGCGAGGCTGTTCTAAAATGACAAGTTAGAACAACACCATAACGCGTTGTTTGGACAAGATGGCTCAGCCCGGCCGGTGGCCCGTCTATTTCCCGCTGAACAGCGGGTGACCCACGCGATCGCCGGGAGCGATGCCGTATTTCTGCGCCGTGCCGGCGATCACCTCCAGCACCCCCTTCGCCTGTCCCCGCGACGGGATGATCTTGGTCGATAACGGTTCGGTATTTTCCGCGATACGGAGAATTCTGCCGTCGGCCCGAATGAAGATCATATCGAGCGAGATGTAGGTATTTTTCATCCACATCGACACTTCCTGTTCGGGCGTGAAGTCGAACAGCATGCCTTTACCTTCGGCGAGTTCCTTCCGGTACATCAACCCTGTGGCCTTCTCATCCTCGGTCGTCGCCATCTCGACCGAAAATACGTGCACACCGGTTTTGGTCACGATCTCAAGCGGCTGGATCGATGCGGCCCGCGCGCTTTCGCCGGCGAACACCCAAAGCGAGCCTGCCAGCGCAAGTGAAATCCAGAATTGGAAATGCGGCCAACGACCGTTGCCCGCTTGATCAGACTTTTTCGACACCATTCCACCACGCCTCATTGGTCGCACCAGCGATCCGGCGCGAGCTTGCTGACTGCAACGCCGCGCTTTTAACATTCACACCGGCTTGAGGCAGTCACTTTTGCGATTTTTCGAGGCTCGCAGCGCTCTTTGGGGCGCCACAAGTAGGCGGCGCGCCAAAGGAATCGAGGAAACCTAGAGGAGTTGGCCGCCCGGCGGCCGGCTTAGTGCGAGGAAAGTCCGGGCGAACCGGTTTCGGGCTGGATTTCAGCCGCCATCATGCCCTTGGAACCCGGCCCGAACCGGACCAGGACATATTGCCCGGGGCGCAGTTCCGTCATGCCGTAGCGCCGCAGCGTTTCCATATGGACAAAGATATCAGGGGTTCCCTCCCCGCAGGTCAGGAAACCGAACCCGCGAAGCCGGTTGAACCACTTCACCTGAGCCCGCTCCAGCCCGCTGGTCGGAGTGACGCTGACGTGAGTTCTCGGCGGCAACATCTGCGCGGGATGGATCGCCGTCGATTCGTCCATCGAGACGATGCGGAAGGCCTGATAACCTTTTGCGCGCTGCACACACTCGCAAACGACACGGGCTCCCTCGTAGGCCGTCTGGTAGCCGTCGCGGCGAAGAACCGTTACGTGCAGCAGAACATCCGGCCAGCCATTATCAGGGACGATAAAGCCGTAGCCCTTTGATGCGTCGAACCATTTGATGACGCCGCTGATTTCGACAAGATTCGCCGCAGCCTCGCCGAGCCCCTGCAGTGCATCAAGCACAGCATCTCTCGGGCCAGCGGCGGAAAATCCAGAACCGAGCCTTGCCGGTCCAACCGCCCCGCCGGGCGATTGAACTCCGAGCTTCTTGGACTCAAATCCGTCCGACCCCATGACCCCGGACCCCACAACATTATAAACATCCCGCCGGCGAATGCGGCGGCGATTCTCTCGCGTCTATCCCAATATTCAGAAGACGCCGCGAATCTCTCGAATCAAAAGATAACACTCTCGACTGCGGCGCATAGATAAAAAACGATTCTTCCGGAACCTATGAACAGTCTTGCGCGTCAGCGAATCAATTAGGCATCAGTTGCCTACAAACGGCCCGAGCGTTTCCCCGATATCATGCCGAATGACCAGGTCGGCGATGTCGTCCTGTTCGGTGGGCTCGTTGTTGATAATGACCAATCGTGCGCCAGCGCTCTTGGCCATCAGCGGAAAACCCGCCGCCGGCCAGACCACCAGCGACGAACCAATGGCGAGAAACAGATCGCATTGTTGCGCGAGTTCCGTTGCCCGGCGCATGGCCTCTTCAGGCATCGCCTGACCAAAGGATATGGTCGCCGTCTTCACCGGCTCACCACAGGTCGCACAATCCGGCGCATGACTTGAAGCTTCGAAACGCTGCTTCACCCAGCCAAGATCGTATGTCAGACCGCATCCAATGCAGCGCGCATAAGTGGTATTGCCGTGCAGCTCGATGACGTGATCGTCCGCGAAGCCTGACGCTTGATGTAAATTATCAATATTCTGGGTCACGATCGCCGGGATCTTTCCCGCACGGTAGAGCGAAGCCAGGGCGCGATGACCGTGCCCAGGCCTGGCCGCGGCAAATGTCGCGTCGATGGCAAAACGCCGCCGCCATGACTCATCCCGCGCTTCCCGGCTCGCGACGAAATCATCAAAAGGGATCGGCCGGTTGCGAGTCCACAGCCCGCCCGGTGAGCGGAAATCCGGAATGCCGCACTCGGTCGAGATGCCGGCGCCGGTAAAGGGAACGATCATGGAGGCTCCAGCGATCATCTCGCCGAGTTGCTCCACGCCGCTACTGATATCTGACGCAATCACTACGCACAGCCTAACGGGTCCCCCGTATCAAATGCAATACCGGGGGGGCCCGCCGGCACTTTCGAACAATGTGTTATTTCGAATGAGGTCAGGCCGCTTTCGCGACCGCATCCTTTGCAACAGCATCCTTCGCAACAACATTCTTGGCGACAGCATCCTTGGCTTCGTCGATTTTGCGGGCAGGGTCATCGCCCTTCTTCGGCTTGCCAACTTGCGGCGCGACCAGCGCCTTCTTGGCGAGCTTGCCGTACTGCGACAGACTTTCCAGTTCGGCCTCGAGCTCGGCCTGTCGTACCATTACTTTTTGGGCGAGCTTTTCGGTCGCAGCATCACGCAGTGCCGCGAGTTCTTCAATGTTCAGTGAATCCAGATCGATCTTTGCCATAAGGCCTCCTGTGCGCGCTCTCGCTACCGGCAAGGATCGCGCGTCACAAGCAGCCTTCACCCTTATCCACAATCACAACCGTTCAATCACAGTCTTGCGGCGCTCTCATCCCATTCGCGCCCCAATTGCGGACGCCAATGTTTGCGGGACACGAATCAACGCCAAAGGATGGGCATGAGCGAACGGCACGATCGGCTGGCGCGCGAGCGCGAGGAAATCGCAGCACGCGTGGCCAATTTCAAAGCCACTCAGGAAAAATTCAGACGCGAGCGCGAGGAATATTGCACGACCACGCTGGAAAACGCACGTCATAGCGAGCGATCGAAATGTGCGCTTGAACGCGTGCAAGCCTGGCCGTGAGGTGAACAGGATTCGCCGAGCCAGCAGAAAAGCCCGGAGTGACCTCCGGGCTTTTCTTTCGCCAACGAGTTATCCTTTGAAAACAAGACCCGTTTTACCAGTAACCTCGATGCCAATAGCGGTGCCGCCAATATGGCCCACCATATGGCCCGCCATAATACGCATAACCCGGACCGTAGGACGGCCCGTAATAGGGACCGTATCCGTAGTAGCGGGGGCCATAGCCGTATCCGTAACCAGGACCGTAATAACCGTATGCGCCGGCGGCGCCCGCCGCGATCGCGCCAGCTGCCAGACCGAAGGCTAGCCCGGGTCCAATTCCGCGCGCCTCGGCCGGCGCCGTGACGTTGGTCGCACCAACTGCGGCAACCGTCGCTAAAACTGCCAGTGTCTTTTTCATGCGCGTTCCTCCATTTCAGTACTCACATTTCAACGCGAGAACACCGTGATGGTTGCAGCGGGAACCGCGAAGGAATGTGAAGATCGTGGGAACTAAACAAAAAAGAGCGGTCCGATTCGACCGCTCTTTCTTGGGTCATCTGATAGACGGCGCTTTATTGGCGACGCTTTATTGGCAAGGATGCCTCAAGCCATCAAAGCCGAGGTAAGTCCCGCTCGCCGGATCGTAGGAGCGGTAACGCTGCGCGCAGTACGATGCATCGCCGCCGACAGCGACGGTCGTCTGATCGCCCCACGCCTGCTGCTGACCGAACGTAGCGCCATTATCATAGGCGTAGCTGTTATCGTAGCCGTAGTTGTCGCCGGCATAATTCGGGTCATAGGCATAATTGTCGCCATAATACGGATCCGAATAGCCATAGCCGTAACCGCCCGCCGCGATAGCCGCACCGGTCGCGATGCCTGCGCCAACGGCAAAGCCAGCATCGCGCCCGAAGCCGCGGCCGCGATCGCCGCGGAATTCGCCGCCGCGTTGCGCAAACTGGGGGTTACCGCGCGGTGCGAACTGCGCATTGCCACGGCCGGCAAAATTGGCAGCGCCAACATTACCCTGAGCACCGCGGAAGTTAGATTGCATACGCGGACCGCCACCCATACGGGCGCCGCCCATATTCCCGGCCGCTGCATGAGCGCCGGCCTTGCTACCCGGTGCCTGCTGCGCCAGAACCGGGGTTGCGATCGCAAGTGAAAGCGTTAGAGCCGTAGCTCCCAAAATACCAAATCTCGTCATACTGTATCTCCTGGACTGTGTAGCTAAACCAACCTCCTCAAGAGACGATCGTTCCGGTGCATCGCAAAATAGCGGGGTCAGCGGACTTACGGCTTAGAAAAAGCGAACTCGGCCTGGAACGAAAGAACAAGCGCCCACGATAACGAAGGGAACCGCGTTCGCATCGGGCAGAACACCGAATGGTTTCCGCAACCTCAAAAAGAATCCTGCCTGGTTCCGGCAACAACGATGCTCCACGTATGTTGGTCTTGCGATGATAAGGAGAAATCTGATGCGAAAATTTATCCTGACTGTCGCAGCTGTGGCGGCTGTTGGAACAGCGGCAATGGCGCCTGCAGACGCCCGGGGCTTTGGCAGAGGCGCCGCAATTGGCGCCGGTGTAGGAGCGGCAGCGTTAGGTGCGGCAGTAGCCGCTGGCGCCTACAACAATGGCTACTACGGCCCAGGCTACGGCTACGTCCCGGATGACGGTTATTACGATAACCCCGGCTATTACGACGATGGACCGCGGGTGTATCAGCGGCGATTCTACCGCAACTACGGTAACTGGTAAGACAGAAGAGCCCGGCTTTCGGCCGGGCTCTTTCTTTGTCCAACGAAGCAGCGCCCTACCCGCGGCCACGGCTGCGGCACGCAGGCCCACCGCGCCCGATGTGATGACCAGGATGTTCACCCTCTGACTCTATTCCGTTCTCAAAGAACGAATCGGAATCGAGCAAATCAGCGCGGCCGAAGTCTTAAACAACAACTAATGCCAGCATCAAGCAATCATCCCCACGATGATGATCGCGGTGATCGAAGCCGCGTGCGTCAAATCAATCTTTTCGCCACCCTTCGTGGGTTTGGATTTGCCCATTGGCCACTTGCGGGCTTCGATACAGATCTTCGAGCGTTCGGCCGCTTCCCACATTGTGCATTTTGCTGCTATTTCTTGCCCCGTCATGCCGAACGCCGCTCAAAATCGCCAAACGGTCTCAGGAGGATAAGAAAAATGCGTTATCTCCACACCATGCTGCGCGTCCGAAATCTCGATACCGCGCTCAAATTTTATCGCGATGCGCTGGGGCTGAAGGAAGTTCGCCGCATCGATAACGACAAGGCAAAATTCACCCTGCTTTTCCTGTGTGCGCCCGAGGACGAAGATCGTTTGAAAACCTTGCCTCCCACGCGCGGCGCACCGCTGGTCGAACTCACCTACAACTGGGATGAAGAAAAATACGGCGAGGATCGCTATTTCGGTCATCTCGCCTATGAGGTTGACGATATCTACGCGACCTGCGCGCATTTGATGAAGCTCGGCATCACGATCAACCGCCCGCCGCGTGACGGCCAAATGGCTTTCGTACGCTCGCCCGACTTGCACTCGATCGAACTTCTGCAAAAGGGCGATGCGAAGCCGCCGGCAGAGCCTTGGACGTCGATGCCCAACACCGGCCACTGGTAGCGCAGGCGCCCCGCACGCACTGGACACGTTACTTGTCGCTCCCAGGTCATCGGAACTTCGCTCTGCCCCACGCGTTGCTTATCCATCGAGGAATTGAGGAGGCAATGATGGGACGAGGAATACTGCTCTGGCTGCTGGGTGTGCCGATTCCGGTGATTATTCTGTTGTGGCTGTTCTTCGGTCGCTAACAGATACGATCAACACTTTCTGTGGCAAATCAGGTTTCGCTGATCGCGAAGCCTGATTTTTGCATTTCAAGCATTCTTTGCCCGGCATGACGAGAAGGACTGCTTTTGTCCGGAATTTGCGCTATCACCCGCGGGATCATCGTCGGGAGCGAGGGCAAAAATCGTGTCGAACGACAATCAACAACTCACCATCTGGGGTCGCGCCAACTCCGTCAATGTTCAGAAAGTGCTGTGGTGCCTGCACGAACTCGACCTTGGCTTTGAACGTATCGATGCGGGTATGGCGTTCGGCAAGAATCGCGAGCCGGAATATCTGGCGATGAATCCCAACGGCCGCGTGCCGACGCTGGTGGACGGCGATTTCGTGCTGTGGGAATCCAATTCCATCATGCGCTACTTGGTGCTCGCCTATCGGCCGCAATCGCCGCTTTATCCGCAGGCGCCGAAACTGCGTGCAAGTGTCGATCGATGGCTCGACTGGACGCTCTCGACGCTGCAGCCGGTCGACCGCCCGGTGTTCTGGGCGCTGGTGCGAACCCCGGTCGAACAGCGCGATATGGCCGCGATTCAGAAGGATGCCGACGCTGAAGCAGTCCAGTGGCATGTCGTCGACGCTTATCTCAAGACGCGCCGTTTCATCGCGGGCGACGACTTCACACTCGCCGACATCGCGATCGGCGCTTATGCACGGCGCTGGTTTGGCGTAGAGGGAATCGCCAAGCCGACGTTACCTCATCTCGATCGCTGGTTTGGAGAGATCGGTACCCGTCCGGGTTTCGTGCGCTATATCGCACCACCGATGTCATGAAGCAGGTATTGTCAGGCCCGTGTCGCGAAGACTGGAATTGATGCGGCCTATCTGACGAATTTAACTCCGAAGGAATGCCCGCGCCGCCAAACCACGTGGCAGTGGCGGCCCGTTTTGGCATCGCGCGAAAAAGCAAGCCGCATGCGGCCCGTCAGCACGCTCGAATCCGACACGGAGAGCTTCGCGCCCGTGGCCGACATGTCGTGCACGACACACTGGCGCGTCGCAAAGCCACCCTCCAGGGTGACCCAGCCGGTCTGCTGCACCGATCTGCGTACATCGCGTTTTTTGGCTGCGGGCACTATGCTCTTCCGACTTGAGATGATCGTTCGCGCCTTCTTATCGGAGCGGACTTTAAAAACTGTTGCAAATTACCGCAGCGAACGAGGGGCCTTGTTAGTAAACATCTCCTGCCAGAACGGCCCGGCGCCGCCCCTCGTTCCCTACGTGAAAAACCAGCCTTCGCGCGGCTTGCCCGGACGCGCAAACGCCATTATACGTTCGCGCGCTGGTCTTCGGCCGTTTTCCTGATCAAACCGGCAAAGTGAACAAATCCTTTCAAGATATTGATTCGCTGGTTAAATTTCGTTAGTTCAAAGCGAAGCAGCGGTACGGTCCGGATTTGGCTGTGTCGAGGCAGGCGCCTTGCTCCCTTCGTCTATCGGTTAGGACGCCACCCTTTCACGGTGGAGAGAGCGGTTCGATTCCGCTAGGGAGCGCCATCGGTTTTTGGCCCCATTGATCCGACTGGATTTTTACCCCGAAAGCGACCCACTTTTGTCCACCGCCAGCGCCGGTGGGTCACATTCGTTCCCGATCTGACCGAACCCGATCAGGTGCATCGAGCCGCCCGCCATGAGCTGTTGGCGGACCTTCTTGGTGTAGAGTTCGGCCTGTTCCAGAGTCTTCCAGCCGAAGATCGCCATGAGCTGATACGGCGTCGCGCCGTTCTCGGCCGCGATGGTCGCGCCCGCCTTCCGCAGGCCGTGCCGCCCGGCCTAGCACGTCCGCCTCAACGCAGCGGTCGGCAAACCAGTTGCCCAGCCCCTTCGTCGTGTGCGGTTTTTTGAACTCGGTTTCGATGAAAGTCAGCGAGCCGCAGGGCGATAGCTCGATCACGGTTTCCAGCGCCGGTAGCATCGGGATCGTGAGCGTCACCGGCGCCTTCTTACGGTTTTTGTGCTGGGTGAATGAAAGCCACCGGCCGGGATGCGTCTGCCGTAGCAGCTCGGAGACGTGCTCCGGTTTGCGAATATGCTGCTTGCCGAGCTTGACGACATCGGAGATCCGCTGGCCGGTCAGTAGGAACAGCATCAGCACCAAATAGGCTTTGGTGCCGATCGGGTGACGCCTGATGTATTTCTGGATTTCTTCGACCGTCCAGGTGTGGTGACCGTCTGTCTCAGGCTCGGGCAGAAGCGCAACGTCGGCGGCAATGTACAGTAGCCCGTGTATCGAGGGCGATAAGCTGTGCAAGCGTCGCGCCCTTCCTCGGCTCCGACCGACGACAGTCGTGCCCTCGTAGAGAATGTCAGAATGCCTGCATATCAAAGTATCCCTGAGCCTGATCAGTCTGCGAAATGCCATTTGAAGGCAATCGGATGTGAGCATCAGGCCAAACGCGCAAACGACCAAGCCACCGAACAGGAATGGCGGCAGCTGGCGATGCAATGGCATTCGATGGCTGATCAAGCCGCCACAATGTCGGACGACTTTTCGCGGGCCGACTTCAGGTAGATCGACGGTTCAAATTTATTTTGAACATTGATCAATATTGGGCAGCGATTCAGTCGCCTTTGGATTCTTGTGGGATCTATCAACACATCGATGGTCGAGAGTGTCGCGTTCCCACCTAAGGCCAGGGGAAGCATCATGCCACACACTGACATCTCACTTGATCCCAGCCGACGAGCTTAGATCACGCGGGCGGAACGTCGGCAGGCGCCCTATGTAGTTCAGCGATCGTTCTGGGTTGCTAATCCGAAGTTAGCAGTGTCCTAATTTGAATTTGTTGTCCGGTACCGAACCGACAAACAGGGCAAAGCACTCTTATTCTCTCGGACCATGACCGATGAGTGGAACGAAGAGCTGCGGTGCCCCGAATGCGGCAAGACGGGTATGGCTCGCTTGTCGCATCCCAAGGGCGATCAGGCGCCTACCGTTCAAAAAGTCCCCGATGGCTTCAAGGTCATCTCCACCCAGTATGGTCCCGACTTTCATTGCGGGACGTGCAACATCGCGGTGGCGCCGTAAGGCCGCCTCGGTTGGCTGCCTCTTGTTTTTTCGACGACGAAACTTACTCGCCCTTAAACTTGACGGCCCATATCATTTGTACATGGGCCTCTATGACGAAGCGAAAGCCTTCCGACGGGACAGCGAAGCTGTATCTCGAAATGATGAGATATGTTCGCGACGAACGGCAATTGCAAATTTTATCGGAACTCTCTGGAGCACTAGGCCGCCTTCGTAACCAATTCAAACCTGCGAGCCCTACAATGGCTGGGATCTGCTTTCTGATTGCGGTTTTGCTTGGCGGGGCCGCTCTTCTGTTTCGTCAGGCGGCCGAAGAGATTTCTATCGGCACGGACTGGGCTGGCCAAGTCTGCTCGCTGTCGTCGACCTTTTGCCACAACCCCGAATATCTGGCCTATGCCGGCGGCGTCATGCTGGTGATTGCGATCGGCGCCAAGCTCGGCAGCCTGGCAAATTAAGCGGCACGAAAAAAGCCGCCGCTGGGGTAGGATCAGCGACGGCTCTACTCAACACACGTGACCAAGCGGAAGGTCACAAACGACGATGCGCCCAGGCGATTAAGAACGGGTTACGCTCGCCCATGGCTTCTATTCGTTAGACAGCGGTTTGTCCTCATGGTTGTATCACCGGACAACTCTGCACACCCAACTTTGGAGGGAACGACCGTGTCGACTTCACTTCGAAATCTTGCCGTGTCAGCCTTGTTGGCGAGCGGCCTCCTGTTTACCGGCGCAGCCAGTGCGGCACCTCTCGGCGAACTGCTTGCAATCGCTAAAGCCAACCCGAACGTTACCCAAACTGTACAATGGAGAGGCGGAGGCTGGGGATGGGGCGCACCGGTTGTCGGGGGACTTATCGCAGGGGCAATCGTAGGCGGAGCGATTGCTAACGCCCCTTATGGCCCGGGCTACTACGGTCCGCCGCCGGTGGCGTACGGTCCTCCTCCCGGTGACGCGGTTGCTTACTGCATGCAACAGTACAGATCCTACGATCCGCGCAGCGGGACGTATCTCGGCTATGACGGGTTTCGTCATCCCTGTCCTTGAGGCGCCGCTACGTTTGATATGAACAAAATGCCCGCCGGCTACAACCGGCGGGCATTTCTCGTCAGAGGGACTGTCGCGATCCGGTGACCGCTGTACGGCTGTCGCCAGCACTTGGGACCGAGGTCGATAGCTGGGCGGACTCCCAACCCGGCACGCCCAACCGATCGGAAGCCATCCGCCGCCTAGTCGAGATCGGGCTGAGGGCGAAGAAATGAGCAAGCGTCACCAAGACATCCAATTGACGCTAACCATCCGTTAGCACCGTCATATTAAAATCGATTTGATCGATCGAGGGCATAGCGTGTGACTTCTGCACTTGCTGAAACTGCAATCGAATGGCTGGCCGTCGCCGTCGGCGCATTGATGGCGGCTATGCCGATCAATCTTATCGGACACTTTGCACTCGGCTTTTCGGACGAGCAGCTTCTCGACCTAGCCCTACGCGGCGGCTTCTATGTCGGGCTACTTTGGCTGACTGCATATTCAATTCGAAAGCTTTGCGAACGGATGCGCCAGGTGCGTAAGGCTGCGCGCCTTGCTTCTGTCGCCTGCTGATCATCCCGGCGTGTAGCCCTAGAGGCTTCCCTCTCCGGCCAATCGGCGGAATCATGCTGGATGACCTCTCTCTCCCTTCGCAAAGTTCTGCATCCGCAGGCTCGGAACAATCACCGCGTGATCCTGAAAACCGAGCACGGCGAGTTCGAAATAGGCTCGATCGGCGTGCAGACCTTCACCAGCACGGATACCTCGTGGACCTGGGGAATTGATACGGTCATGCCGATGAGGGACGATCAGGCCGAAGGTCGCGGCGCCGACCGCAATGATTGCATGGTCAAGTTCCGGAAGGCCTGGGAAAGCTATTGCAAGCAGCCGGGATGGCTTGATGAGTTTCTCGCCATGAAGCGTAAGCCGCGATGATCAAGCGCAAGCCGCTCGACCTGCCCCCGCTGTCGCGTCTTCGTCAAGGACATGAAGGCGTTCTTCGCGCCAAGGATGACCGGTACAAGCAGGACGAGATCGCAGTGCGCCAGCTTCACGCGCTGAAGCAGCACCAGGGACCGCGCGAGAAAGCGTCGCCTTACCGACGTGAAGGCAATGTTTCTAGAAACGAAGGATCACGTTTAATTCTAATTCTAGCGGCCGAGGCGTCCGCCGTGCTAGCTTTGTCGCGTTTACGGTTACATGGGCTACAACTTCGGACGCACCACGAATTTGAAAAGGGTGTGCCGGGAGGGAGGAAACGACAGCATCATTAGTGTTGGAGTTTTCTTATGATCACCGAATACAAAAGCATGGAATTTCAGGTTCGGCGTCACCCCGATGGGAAATGGGAATGGACCATCCCAAAGTTAGATATCGGAGGGATGCATGCAGATGAACACCGCGCAGTCTCGGACGCAAAGGCCTCCATCGATCATTGGCTCGAACGGGTAAATTAGACATCCGCCAATTCTTTTCATCTGAGGGGCCGGCCGTCGAAGTATTTCTATTGGGACGACATTCCCGGTCGTCGTCTCAGGCCTGAAATTGTACCGAGCGAAATTGCCCTTGAACAAGCGAGTGCCGTTGCCAGGGCAGAGCTATGACGAGAAAGAAGCTGCCTGTAGCCGCTCTGTGTGTCATCCACTTAGCGCGGCCTAGGTGGCTCTCGAATGCCCGCCTGGCGCGATGCCTACAAAATCGTCTTGTGAAGTTCGCCGTGGAGGCGTTTCAATTTGGGTGCGGGTCTTTGGCGCGACACCGGGGTTTATACCCCGCCTCGCAACATCCACCGCAAATAAGCCCCTGCCGGGTCATTCCGGTGGGGGTTTTGCTTTTCGGTCGGTGCGACATGGTCTTCAGCACAAGGGATTTCGGAGATCTACGATCGGCATTAGTCGGCAGGATTTGACGCAAGACTGCCTAGGGGATCTTCCTGTGGCCGGGATGCGAGATGGTCGCGAGTGTTGGCGTCTTGGCCGGCCAGAACGGCAAGTTCACCGTTCATGTGATTGAGTGCGGCCGCGCAAAGAAGCAGCATGCAGACCGCGCCATGCCTGCATCCAAAGGGATAAAGCTCGGCGCGTTCACCTGAAGGTGGAATGACGGACGATGGTGTAGGCGGTCGCACGCATGCGCGCGCCGTCGAAGACTCAGCGGCGATCTTCAATCGGCACTGGCACCGGCTCGGCAGGGTCTTGAAGGGCAAGATAGACGTCCATCGCGAAGATCACGCTCAGAATGGCGATCACAGCGGCGACTAGCGCGCCGGCGATCCACATCAGCAAACTTTTGGTCGATCCGAACATCAGCCTGAAACTCGTCCGTTGCCTTTGCATTCCTTGCACGTAGCGTAGATTCTCACGCCGGGGCGCTCCGGTGGCTTCGCCGGCGCCATGCCGGTCCCGTTGCAGGCTGGACACGGGCGCTCGATTGGTTGCGGCTTCTTCATAATTACAGGCGGCTGATCGTGCTGTGACTGACGTTGTAGGACCGGCCGATGTCGACCAAGGACTCGCCAGCTTCCCGCCGCCCGATCGCTTCCTGGCGCTGGTGGTGCGTCAGTTTCGGTTTGCGGCCCATCACGACGCCATTGGCTTTGGCACGCGCACGGCCCTCTGTGGTGCGGGTGCGGATCAATTCCCGTTCGAACTCGGCAAGGCCGCCCAGGACGGTCAGCATCAGCCTCCCGTGCGCCGTCGTCGTGTCTGCCCAGGTATCCCGCAAAGACTTGAAGCCGGCGCCCTTGTCGGCAACTGCGCCGAGTATGTTGAGCAGGTCCCTTGTCGACCGGGCGAGGCGATCGAGACGGGTCACGACCAGCACGTCGTCTTTGCCGAGACGGCCGATCAGCTTGGCAAGTTGCTTCCGGTCGGTCTTGGCGCCGCTGATCTTCTCTTGGAATAGCTCGGTGCAGCCTGCCGCTTTCAGCTCGGCCACCTGGGCCGTCAACGATTGCCCGTCAGTCGACACTCTCGCGTAGCCCAGCAGCGCCATTTCCGCCTCCACTTTTGCACGGCAATTCTGCACAAAATAATGCCCGCAAAATCAAGGTCAATCGTTTTGTGCGTAATTCAAGATTTTCGCACAGAGGCGAAACGAAAAGGCCCGGCGCTGCTACCGGGAGGGCGGCACCGGGCCAGTCTGAGGAATCGCCTGATGTGGATCAGGCTGGAAGTGACCTGCAAATGATGTGCCGGTAGGTGCGCCGGCCCCGCAAGCTGGGGAGCCGATCGAGACCGGCGCGGTCCACGCCCGGCGTCCGGTATCAGCGTAGCCTTGCGCGGTCAGCTCGGTGCAAACGACGTGCCGGGTGGTGCGCCGGCCCCGCTGGTGATTGCGGCGGCGACGGGACCGGCGCGGTCCACGCCTCGGGGGTAGGCGGGTGAGGCGCAGGTCGGTCCTGCAAAAGCCGGGCCGGCGGCAAACGGTGGCCCGGCGACGGTGTCGTCTACCTTTACCGAGTTCCTGGCGAGAAGCGCCCCTAAATCGCGCTACCTAAAAAACTTCGAAGGCGATCTCTCCCTATTCCTCGTGAGGCAACCGATGCAGATCACTCCTTTCCTTGGATCACCGGACTGGCGGCCGTGCAAAACGGCTGGACGTTCGCCGCGTTCGTGCTGCTGCTGGCGATCTGGCTGTTGCCCCACCGGCCATGAGAACCGCCCTTTTTTAGTCGGAAATTATCCCCACATGGGATGCACCGGCGATCGTATCAAGGACAGCATGAATGCGCCTCGGGCGCCTGTGCAAATTGCCGAGGCAAATGACGTTCGGGCCCACCTGGAGCGGCTGAAGCGCGGTGAATCACTTAGAGCCGCGTAACCTGAACAACGCACGCCTTGCAGACTATTTTTCTTTAAGCTGGATCCGCCACATCCCCTGATCTTTCCCCGTGGCCCAGTATCCTTCAATCAGACCATCCTTACCTGGCACTCGGTGCAGCGTCGCGCGGCCATTCTTGCGTGCGCAGGTCAGTTCAAAATGGCCGGGTGAAACTTCCTCACCTTTCCAAATTGTCGACCCGTCAAACTGCTCATACGATATGAGCATCTGCGATCCAGAAATCTGAACATCGACGGCTCCCTTGTCGCCTTTACGGTAAAACGACGAAAGTTCCGAGTTCTTCCAGTTGGCCATAGGCTTGCTTTCTGCTCATAGCTGCGGTGCGCCCATCAAGATCACCGAATATCCATCATGCATTCTCAGTTATCTATAGTTACCAACTCATCGGTTATGCGTAATTGCTGTATTAGGTTCGATAGTTACGTCTCAATTTTGCTGACATCGCAGACACAGCCGCTGCCGTCAGGTAATGGCCCGCTATTTCGGCCAGTACCTCCCGTCACGAGGCCTCGAAGGGCACGCGTAGAGGTCTCGCCTAAATCAATAGTAATTTGTAATGGCCGTCACGGCGCGTAATAGGCCAGACTCTGGTAATCGATGGTCTTCCCACGGAGCTTGGGCGGTAATTCCATTTCCAGATTTAGCGCGCGGGCTTTCAGCTGCTCATATGTCGTTCGATGCATCCTGCGAGGGCGAGACGGGAAAGGCTCCGAAGGCGAAGCATTACCGTTGAGCTGAAGTCTGATCTTGCAAATCTCGAAATGTCGTCGGCCGTGGGTGCTCTTGGTTTGGCTGGCGTAGAGGGGATTACCGATGCAGGCCCGGCAGCAATAACCGCCCATGCCCGCTAGGAGCTTTGCCACCCGCTTTTCGCAATATGGGCAGTACATCCACGGGCGCCAGCCACCGAAATGGCACCATGTCCAGGAAACGCGCACGTGCTGATTGCTGCGGTTTCCAAGATCCAGTTCAAGCGAATAGCGGGAACCGATGATGCGCGTCAGCTTCGGCCAACGAATCCACCCCCGCAACACCGTTCGATGGTCCCGCAGGAGCCCTAACCTTTTCAATTCCAGCACGTCGATACAGTTGGATGATAGGCGCTCAACCGTTGTTACGGGTAATGCCGATCTAGTCACGTAGCGCCGACCTTTCTTGCTTAATCTCGATAACCCGCGCTGCGATTGGACCCCAAGTCGCAAAGTCGGCTGCAAACTTGCCTATATCGACTCCAGCTTTGCCCTTGGCGTAATGGCTCCTGAAAATGCTCCAAACATGATCCGGGTCTACGCCGTGCGGGATATTGATGCCGGCATGATCCGTAAACGAAAGCAGATCGCCGTCGATAACCAAATCTTCGAACGTGCCTCGCAACGAATCTTCGGCTTCCTGCTTGCTCATAAGAGCCTTTGGCTTTCTCCTGATCTTTGCTGACATGGTTTTGCGTCCTAAATCATTTGGGATCGCGCCTTCCAATAATCGGCCCGTTAAAAGCCGGCGCGATGCCCCTTCAAGTTTTGATCAATGGCAAATGGGACACGATCGACGGCGGCATGTTCTGCGACGAACCGGAGCCCACCGCGTTAATGGTAATGTTGGTGGTGGACGAATTGATCGTGATCTCACCGTTATAACTACCGGATTGAGCGGCTGTGACCCCACCCGCGCCATACTGACCAACCTCAAACAAATTTGGAGTATGAAGGTGACCCGGATCGGTAATGCCGTGCGTATGCGTCTGCATCGCCTGACTGCCGCCAACCGCCCCCATCAACGAGCCAGTGATCCCCGCAACGCCAAATGTAACGCGCGCCGACGTTGCTCCACCCTGAACGGTATCAAGGCCAATGCGCATCCTCGCCCGCTCGTCAGGAACCCCAAACGTGGTGATGCCGTTGCCGCCGAACGTAGAGCCCAGGGCAGCAAACAGCGCGGGATAAGCCGAGGCCGAATAAACCGAACCATCCTTGATTAAATACGGAAGAACAGAACAGGCCGTCATCCACGGTGGCAGAGCCGTCCAGCCGTGCAAGTCTATCGCCACCCCGGGCTCTGGCGGATCGACGAAATCCATGCTGGTTCCGTCAAAGAACACATGGCTTTTCTTGCCCTGCGGAACGCCGATACTGTTTCCGCCCCCCGTAGATGGCGAAAGCTGAACGTAGGTCGTTCCCGTGCATTGGTTGTTGATGATGTAAAAGCCCGGCAACTGAAATTGTAGAACGGCCGGTCCAGTCTGCGCTCCCATCAGCGTAATCATGCTATTGCTGGATTGCGGAACGGTGCCACCCCAGATTCCCGTTGTGGCAGGAACAGTCAGCAAGATCGTGGTCGCGCCGGAAAGCGAAATCGAAGTAACGCCGCCGAACATCGCATCGATCATTTGCCAGTTAGGATTGAGGCAGGCAGTTCCCCAGGAACCGGGCAAATCTCCGGTCTGGGGTGCGATCAAATTTCGATTGGCTGTAATAGGCTCTGACATTGATTAGCTGCCCCGCTTATTCGCTATCGAGAAAATCATAAATGGCTTTGATAACTGCCGGATCATCGTTACGCATTTCTTCTTTCAAATGCCCCCTTCGGATTAGCTTATCGATATCGGTTACCCGTAATTCGATAGCGAGACATCGAATCCCGGCCCTTTGTCGCTTCCGGTATCGGCGCATCCGTTCAGCAGCCAGAGAGATGGATTCAGCTTGTTGTTCCATGGTTTCAGCCGTTGCCTTTCTTGGTAATCCGGCCGCCTCGCTTCGCTTGCGAGGGGGCTTTGCGGGGCGCGGGCTTGTATTGATTTGCTGCGGCGACGGATCTTGCCCTGACAGCATTGAGTTGCTGATTACCGCTTGCGAAGCCGGGCGTAGATAGGCTGTGCGCAGGCGCTCCAATAGCATTCGCTGACACCGGCTGAGATAGTGGCGGGTCAGCAACTAGTGAGACAGCACCGCCGTCCGCCCGGCGTTTCTTGGTCGCCGTCATTTGATCGCGCAAGTCCTTGAAGTTTCCCGACATCACGCCACCTCGTCGAGAGGTACGCCGTCGGCCTTCAGCCGGTCGATAATGCACCTGCGGACATACTCAGATGCCGACATTAGGTTTAACGACGCTGCCCGTTCGATCGCTGGGGGCAATATCGGTGGGCACCTGACTTGCACCATGTCGCTGAAGTAGCTTTGGGGTTGTCTGGAAATCCCCATGTGTCCTTCCTCCCATAGCAGTTGCACACCCTTCCGATCGGCTTGCTCAAGAGAGGTTGGTAATGCCTATCGCGGCTTGCAATGGCAGTTCAGAAATCTACTAGGGGGAATGCCACTCGGCTTGAGGGGCCTTCCGGTCTAACCACCTCGCGCGCGGAGATGGTGACTCTCAAAATTCATCGTGTACTGACAAGCGTAGCAAATCAGCAAATCAACTCCAGTGAACCTCCTCCGAACTGATGGACACCTGTAGTAGGCTCGAAGAGCCAGGAGATGTCGGATGGAAGGACGTCAACGTCGGTCGTTTACGGACGACTACAAGCGGCAGGCGGTTGATCTGGTCGCATCGAGTGGCCGCTCGATCGGATCGGTGGCCAAGGAGCTTGGCCTGCGCGA
>NZ_JBEKRB010000082.1:0-19005 GCF_049519115.1 Bradyrhizobium sp. | reverse complement strand
CGATCGGTGTTTTCGTCAGTCCCTCGCGCAGGCGCGCTTCAAGGCCGCGTTCGCGCGCCACGTCGATCAGACGGCGGATCTGGCCCAAATTCGTCAGCGCGATCGCATCGATCCGCTCAGCGGCCATCTCCTCGATCGCGGTCACGATGTGGCTGTCGGCAGCGCGCGCATCGTACACATAGGGCGTCACGGGGAAAGCCACAGCACCCTTGGCCGCGATCGCGCCCAACAGCGCGCCGTGATCCTTGTCCGGATAAAGCTGCACGCCGACGCGCTTGCCGGAGAGATCCACGCGCGACAACAGTTCGATGACGCCTTCGGTCGTCGGCTTTTCCGTTGTCATCTGCGGCTCAAGGCCGATCTCGCGCAGAGCGCGTCCCGGTTTGGGGCCACGGGTAAATTTGCGGCTCTTGCTGATCGCGGCAACGAAGTCCTGATCGATCGCAATCCGCCGCGCGGCTTTCACCAGCCGGCGCAGGCCTTCGCCGGTCAGCAGCACAAGGTCGTCGAGCGGCCGCGCGATGGCGTCGCGGATCCAGGCCTCGACGGGCGCCGGGTCGGGTGGATCGTTGATGGTGAACATCGGACATTGCAGGACGTCGGCGCCTTGCTCGGCGAGCAATTTTGAAAATTGCGCTTCCTCGCGGGTTTCCAGGATCAGGATACGATAGCCGTTCAGTCGGTCAGCCATATCTGTGATCCGTTAGCGTCAGTTTGTTCATCTTGTTCCTTTGCGGGATTAGCGCAAGGCCGCACTCTCTGATAGAGCAGGGCACTTCATCCTCTGCTCCAGATATCACCGATCCGCCATGCCCGATCATCAGTTCGTCCTCACGCTTTCCTGTCCGGACCGGCCGGGCATCGTCTCCGCGGTCACGACGTTCCTCGCCCATAATGGGCAGAACATTCTCGACGCTCAACAGTTCAACGATGTCGAGACCGGGCACTTCTTCATGCGGGTGGTGTTCAACGCCGCCGATCTTGCCGTAGGGCTGGCGCCGCTGCAAACCGGTTTCACCGCGATTGCCGATCGTTTCGGCATGGACTGGCAGATGCGCGACCGCGCCAGCCGCCGCCGCGTGATGTTGCTGGTTTCGAAATCCGATCATTGCCTGGCCGATATCCTCTATCGCTGGCGCACCGGCGAGTTGGCGATGGACCTGGCCGCGATCGTGTCCAATCACCCGCGCGAGACCTATGCGAACCTTGATTTCGGTGACATCCCGTTTCATTATCTGCCGGTCACCAAGGAAACCAAGAGCGCGCAGGAAGCCGCGATTTGGAATCTTGTCGGCGAGACCGAGGCCGACCTCGTCGTGCTCGCGCGCTATATGCAGATTCTATCGGATGATCTGTCGGCAAAGCTCTCCGGCCGCTGCATCAACATTCACCACTCGTTTCTGCCGGGCTTCAAGGGCGCGCGGCCCTATCATCAGGCGCACGAGCGCGGCGTCAAACTGATCGGCGCCACCGCGCATTACGTCACCCGCGATCTCGACGAGGGCCCGATCATCGACCAGGACGTCGAGCGCATCAGCCATCGCGACACGCCCGACGATCTCGTCCGCAAGGGCCGCGATATCGAACGCCGCGTGCTGGCGCGCGCCATGCGGCATCATCTGGAGGATCGCGTGATCCTCAATGGTCGCAAGACCGTGGTGTTCATGGATTGAGCGCTTGCGCTCGTAATGACGAATTCAAGGCCCATTACTCCGTCATGGCCGGGCATAGCCGTTCGAAGAACGGCGTCGCTTCCGCTCGCCTATGACCCGGCCATCCACGTCTTTGTCTCCGCGCGAAGGAAGCAAGACGTGGATCACCGGGACAAGCCCGGAGATGACAGCTGCTACGCGGAAGGAAACTGGAATGCTTCGCTGTAGCTCGCAATGACGAATGATTCTGGCTGCTAGTGAACCGGATTGAGCCCGGACGCTGGAGCCGGCGCCGACGCATTCGCGTTGGAGGGCGCAGGTTCGAGCCGTTTGCGCTCCTGCTCCTTCATGTAGGCATCGTATTCCGGCGTGCCCTTCCGGGGCGGCGCGTCCTTTGGCAGGCCGCCGGCCCAGGCCGGGATCGTATCGGCGACCATGGGGCCCATTCTCTCATTGATCGACGAGCAGCCGCCAAGCATCGCCGCCGCCAGCGCGAGCGCGGTCATCGTGACGATATGGCGGGCGTGGACTGACATTGGCAGGACGCTAGGGCTATCGCCTTTAAAAAAGATGGATTTGGGGCCGTTTGCCCGGTTCGGCTTTTTGTTGACAGGACCATTTAATTTGTACATTCGTACAAATGAGGGCTGGGCCGACCAAAGGTAGCGGAGGAGCCGCGATTTTTGAGGGAATTGGTCGCCTCGTCACGGCTGCCCCAAGCCCTGTTGCGGTGGACAGTACCATGGCACCATGGGGCGGTCGCGGCCGAAATCTGACGCGAGGGGAGGCGCCGGCGGACTTGAGGCCGGGAGAGGCGCGCCCTTCGTTCAATTGACGGCGGCGGCGCAACCGATGCCATCTAGCGCCAACAAGCTTCGCCGAAGCCGTCATCTTCGGACATAAATCGATCAGGGAGAAACGTTCATGTTCGTTCGCAGTCACCTCTTGCTTGCGGCCAGCGTCGTTGCAAGCGCGCTCGCCCCGCAGCCCACGGCGGCGCAGGAAGTCGTCAAGATCGGCCTGATCGTGCCGATGACCGGAGGTCAGGCGTCGACCGGCATCCAGATCAACAATGCCGTGAAGCTCTACATGCAGCAGCACGGCGACACCGTCGCCGGCAAGAAGATCGAAGTCATCCTCAAGGATGACGCGACGGTGCCCGACAATACCAAGCGCCTGGCGCAGGAACTCATCGTCAACGACAAGGTGAACATCATCGCTGGTTTTGGCGTGACGCCGTCGGCGCTTGCCGCGGCACCCTTGGCGACGCAGGCCAAAGTGCCGGAGATCGTGATGGCGGCCGGCACCTCGATCATCACCGAACGCTCGCCCTATATCGTGCGCACCAGCTTCACGCTGGCGCAGTCCTCCACCATCATCGCGGACTGGGCGGTGAAAAACGGCATCAAGAAGGTCGCGACCCTGACCTCGGACTACGCGCCCGGCAATGACGCGTTGAATTTCTTCAAGCAGAATTTTGTCGCCGGCGGCGGCGAAATCGTCGAAGAAGTCAAGACGCCGCTCGCCAATCCCGACTTCGCGCCGTTCCTGCAACGGATGAAGGATGCCAAGCCCGACGCGATGTTCGTGTTCGTGCCGGCGGGGCAGGGCGGCAACTTCATGAAGCAATATGCCGAGCGTGGCCTCGACAAGGCCGGCATCAAGGTGATCGGCCCGGGCGACGTCACCGACGACGACCTGTTGAAGGACATGGGCGACGCCGTGCTCGGCACCGTCACCGCTCATATTTATTCCGTGGCTCATCCGTCGGCGCTGAACAAGGAGTTCGTCGCCGCCTACAAGAAGGCCTATAACCAGCGGCCGGGTTTCATGGCGGTCGGCGGCTATGACGGCATCCATCTGGTCTACGAGGCACTGAAGAAAACCGGCGGCAAGGCCGACGGCGATACCCTGATCGAAGCGATGAAGGGCATGAAGTGGGAAAGCCCGCGTGGTCCGATTTCGATCGATCCGGAGACGCGCGATATCGTGCAGAACGTCTACATCCGCAAGGTCGAGAAGGTCAACGGCGAACTCTACAATGTCGAATTCGCGACGTTCCCGGCGGTGAAGGATTCCGGCAAAACCAAGAAGTGACGCCGCGAGAGCGGCGTCATCCCGGGGCGTGTCGAAGACACGAACCCGGGATCTCGAAGTTGTTGAAATGGATTCTGGCCCAACACTCACCGTCATGGCCGGGTTTATCCCGGCCATCCACGTCTTTCCTTCGCAAGCAGAAGTAAGACGTGGATGCCTGGCACCGCAGACAAGTTTGCGTAGTCTGCGCAAAGCAGACTACTATGGCCGGGCATGACGGCCTTAGATAATGGTTAGCTGCCGCCCATGACCTCCATCCTCACCATCCTGTTCGACGGCGTCGCCTACGGCATGTTGCTGTTCGTGCTGGCGTGCGGACTGGCAGTGACGCTCGGGCTGATGAACTTCGTCAATCTCGCCCATGGCGCCTTTGCGATGACCGGCGGCTACATCTGCGCGGTGCTGGTCAATCAACACGGCTGGCCGTTTTTTGCCGCACTGCCGCTGGCCTTTGTCGGAAGCAGCCTGATCGGCGTGGTGCTGGAACGCTTGCTCTACCGCCATCTCTACACGCGAAGCCATCTCGACCAGGTGCTATTCTCGATCGGTCTTGTCTTCATGTCGGTGGCCGCGGTCGATTACATCATGGGCTCGTCGCGGGTCTTCATCCAGCTTCCTTCCGTGCTGGAAGGTCAGCTGGACGTCTTCGGGGTCGGCGTCGGCCGTTACCGGCTGATGATCATCGTGATCTGCGGATTGTTGACCGCGCTGTTGCAACTGATCCTGGCCCGCACGCGCTTCGGAAGCCGTCTGCGCGCGGCGGTCGACGATCCCCGCGCGGCCAGCGGGCTCGGCATCAACGTGCCGCAGGTCTTTGCCTTTACGTTTGCATTCGGCTGCGGCCTTGCAGGCCTCGGCGGGGCGTTGAGCGCGGAAATCCTCGGGCTCGATCCGTACTTTCCGCTGAAGTTCATGATCTACTTTTTGATCGTGGTGACGGTCGGCGGTTCCTCCAGCATCACCGGGCCGTTTCTGGCCTCGCTCCTGCTCGGCATCGGCGACGTCGCCGGCAAATATTACGTGCCGAAAATGGGTCCGTTCGTGATTTACACCATCATGATCGTGATCCTGATCTGGCGTCCCAACGGCCTGTTCGGCCGCACCGCGACCCGCTGACATGAGCGTTTCCTCCGACATCGGAAAGATCGCGAGGGCCAATGCCAGATGGCACTGGAGCGAGATCGTATTCTGGTGTCTCGCACTGGCTTGCGCATTTCTGTTTCCCTCGCGTTACCTGATCATGACCGACATCGTGCGGCTGGCGCTGTTTGCGCTCTCGCTCGACCTGATCCTCGGCTATGCCGGCATCGTCTCGCTCGGCCATGCGGCCTTCTTCGGCGTCGGCGCGTACTGCGCGGGTCTGCTCGCGCTGCACGGCATCGTCACCGAGCCTGTCGCTGCGCTGGTGCTGGCGGGTCTCGCCGCCACCGTGGTCGGCTTCGTCACGAGTTTCCTCGTGATCCGCGGCGTCGATCTCACCCGGCTGATGGTGACGCTCGGCATCGCGCTGCTGCTGGAAGCGCTCGGCGAACGTTTTTCCAACATCACCGGCGGCACGGATGGGCTGCAGGGCATCGAAATGGCGCCGGTGCTTGGCCTCTTCAGCTTCGACATGTTCGGCAAGGTCGGCTTCTTCTATGCACTCGCGGTGTTGTTCGTGCTGTTTCTCGTTGCGCGGCGGATCGTGCATTCGCCGTTCGGGCTGTCGCTGCGGGCGATCAAGAATAATCCGTTGCGGGCGGCCGCGGTCGGCGTGCCCGTCAACCGCCGCCTGATCGCGGTTTATACGCTGGCTTCCTTCTATGCGGGTATCGCCGGCGCGCTGTTCGCCCAGACCACGCAACTGGCGTCGCTCGATGTGTTCGCCTTCGATCGTTCGGCCGACCTGATGCTGGTGCTTGTGATCGGCGGCACCGGCTATCTCTATGGCGGCTTGATCGGCGCCGTCGTGTTCAAGATGTTGCAGGAGCTATTCCAGATCATCACGCCGCAATACTGGCTGTTCTGGATCGGGCTGGTGCTGGTTGCGATTGTGCTGATCGGCCGTGCGCGGCTGCATCGCTGGGTGTTGTTCGTGCCCAATCTGGTCATTCGGCAGTTCGCCGGCAACAAGGCCGCGGTCGCCATTCCCGAGAGCGATGGGTCATGATGCCGGCCCTCGAAACACGCAGCCTGGAAAAGCAGTTCGGCGGCCTCAAGGTCACGCGCGACCTCTCGCTGAAAATCGCGCAAGGCGCGCGTCACGCGTTGATCGGCCCGAACGGCGCCGGCAAGACCACGGTGATCAATCTGTTGACCGGCGTGCTCAAGCCGAACTCGGGGCGGATACTGCTGGAAGGCAACGACATCACGGACCTGGCCGTGCATGGCCGCGTGCTGCGCGGCCTGTCGCGCACCTTCCAGATCAACCAGCTTTATCCCGATTTGACGCCGATCGAGACCATCGGGCTTGCGGTCTCCGAGCGGCTCGGCCGCGGCGGCGACTGGTGGCGGGTGATGGGCACACGCGGCGATGTCAACGCCGAGATCGCCGAAAACCTCGAACGCTTTCGTCTCACCGATGTCATGAACGAAGTGACCGCGACGTTGCCTTACGGCAAGCAGCGCCTGCTCGAGATCGCAGTCGCAATTGCCACCAAACCGCGCGTGCTATTGCTCGACGAACCGGCCGCCGGCGTTCCCGAAAGCGAACGCCACGATATTCTCGCCGCGGTAGCTCACCTGCCGCGCGACGTCACGGTGTTGCTGATCGAGCACGACATGGACCTGGTGTTCTCGTTCGCCGACCGGATTTCGGTGCTGGTCAATGGCGCCATGCTGGTGGAAGGCGCCCCCGATGAGGTGGCGCGCGACCCCAGAGTCAAGGCGGTCTATCTCGGCGAGGCAGCCCAAGATGGCTAATATGGCTGATCTGCTTGCTGTGGAACATTTACGCGCCGGCTATGGCGAGGCCGTGGTCTTGCCCGACATGACGCTGCGCCTGGCGGAAGGCGAGGTGCTGGCGTTGTTAGGGCGCAACGGCACCGGAAAGACCACGCTGATCAATTCGATCGTCGGCGTAACGCGCCGTTTTGGCGGCAAGGTGGCGCTTGCCGGACGCGATATCACGGCGATGCGGCCCGATCAGCGGGCGCGTGCCGGGATCGGCTGGGTGCCGCAGGAGCGTAATATCTTCCGCTCGCTGACGGTCGAAGAAAACATGACCGCGGTGGCGCAAGCTGGGCCGTGGACGGTGGAGCGGGTCTACGAGATGTTTCCGCGGCTGAAGGAGCGGCGCTTTAATTTTGGTAACCAGCTCTCCGGCGGCGAACAACAGATGCTCGCGGTCGGCCGCGCGCTGACGCTCAATCCGAAAGTGCTGCTCTTGGACGAGCCGACCGAAGGGCTCGCGCCGATAATCGTCGAGGAACTGCTGCGGGCGCTCGGCACCATCACCCGTTCGGGCGGCATCTGTTCGATCATTGTCGAGCAGAACGCGCAGAAAATTCTGGGGCTTGCCGACCGCGCCGTGATATTGGAACGGGGCACGATCGTGCACGATGCCGCAAGCGGCGCCTTGAAGGCCGATTCCGCCGCGCTCGAACGTTTTCTGGGTGTGGCGGGGAAGACGTGACATCCGTCATCACCGGGCTTGTCCCGGTGATCCACGTCTTGCTTATATTTAGAAGGATAAGGCGTGGATGGCCGGGTCAAGCCCGGCCATGACAAAGGAGAGATGGAGGAAGAATACCATGCAACGAACAAAACCCCCTTTCCGTGCCGATGAAGTCGGCAGCCTGCTGCGGCCGCCGCGCATCAAGGAGGCGCGCGCCAGGCTCGAGAAGGGCGAGATCTCGGCCGAAGAGCTGCGCAAAGCCGAAGACTTGGAGATCGAGAAGGTCGTGCACCGGCAGGCCTCGACCGGATTGAAGCTTGCGACCGACGGCGAGTTCCGCCGCTCATGGTGGCATTTCGATTTCCTCTCCAAGCTGACGGGCTGCGAAATGTTCGATGCCGGTGAGGGCATCCAGTTCGCGGGCGTCCAGACCCGGCACCAGGCGGTGCGCGTCATCGGCAAGCTCGACTTCCCCGACGACCATCCGATGCTATCGCATTTCAAATTTCTGAAGAAGCAATGCGACGCCGCCCACGTGACGGCGAAGATGACGATCCCGTCGCCCGCGGTGCTGCACTTCCGCGGCGGCCGCAAGTCGATCTCGAAGGAGGTCTACCCCGACCTCGACGTCTTCTTCCAGGACCTCGCGAAAACCTACCGCAAGGCGGTGAGGGCGTTCTATGACGCGGGCTGCCGTTATCTTCAGTTCGACGACACGGTCTGGGCTTATCTTTGTTCGCAGGACGAATTGAAAAAGGCACACGAACGCGGCGACAATCTCGACGGCCTTCAGCAGATCTATGCCCGCGTGATCAACTACGCGCTGGCCGAGCGCCCCGCCGACATGACCGTCACCACGCATGTCTGCCGCGGCAATTTCCGCTCGACCTGGATTTCGTCCGGCGGCTACGAGCCGGTGGCCGAAACGCTGCTCGCCAGCACCAATTACGACGGCTACTTCCTGGAATACGATTCCGAGCGCGCCGGCGGCTTCGAACCGCTGCGTTATCTGCCCAAAGGCAACAAGGTCGTGGTGGTCGGCGTGATCACGTCCAAAAGCGGCGCGCTGGAGAGCAAGGACGATATCAAGCGCCGGCTAGAGGAGGCTTCGAAATTCGTTTCCCTCGACCAGCTCGCGCTGTCGCCGCAATGCGGCTTTGCTTCGACCGAGGAAGGCAACATCCTCACCGAGGAAGAGCAGTGGGCCAAACTTCGTCTCGCAGTCGAAGTGGCGCAGGACGTGTGGGGAAGGTAAGGCAAGCGGGCGATAACACCGACAGATTGAAACGATCTGTTATGGATTCGCTGACGCTGCCCGGTTGGGGCGGCTTCCGTCGCGGGTTGCGGCCCTGCCATTAACCTGTCGTTCAAATTTTACCGAAAAGGTCGCTTTGGGTCGCGTCGCCGGCGTTTGTCGTCGCCGCGCGAAGTTTTGATCTGCACGGTGGACGAGAGGGCGACGTGGTCAGCCTGGGCGAGCAGCTGGACAAGCACCGCGGTTTCGGACCCGGGTTCGACTTTCTACGTATCTTCCTGGCGCTGTCGGTCGTCGCCTGGCACTCGTTCAATCTCGCCAAGGACGGGATCGACCTCGAGCACGTCCGCATCGTCTGGTTTGCCGGCTATGCGATCCTGTTCACGTTTTTTGCCCTGAGCGGCTTTCTGATCGCGGGCAGCGCGCAACGGCTGAGCCTTCCCAATTTTCTCATCAATCGGGGCTTGCGTATCTTTCCGGCGCTGGTCGTGGAAGTCCTGCTTTCGGCTTTCATCCTCGGCTTGATATTCACCAGCCTTCCTCCGCTCGAATATCTGTCCCGGCCTGAGACCTACAAATATCTCACCAACATCGTCGGGCTGATGAATTTTCGCCTGCCCGGCGTATTCGAGCACAACGAACTCCCGCTGGTGAACTATTCGCTCTGGACGGTGCCATATGAATTCGCCTGCTATCTCATCATGTCGGCGTTCATGTCGTTTGGCGTTCTGCGCCGCCCCGCGCTCATCATCGCGTTTGCGGCAATTCTGTCGATCGCTGGGCTTGCGATGGTTCTTCACGGCGTCGTGCCGCCGCCGGCCGCCGAGGAATCGTTTGGGAAAGCCCTCTATTCGTTTTTCGCGGATCGAGGCTCGCGGCTGCTGGTGGCGTTCATGCTGGGAATTGCCGCCTACCTCCTCAGATATCGCATCCCCTACAGCCATCTCGGTTTCGGCCTTTGCGTGGTCCTCCTGTTCGGCGTCGCAATCGCCGGGCCGTGCGACTGGCTCGGCATTCCGCTCCTGAACGTTGTAGCCTCCGCACCGCTCGTCTACGTGATGGCCTATCTCGGAGCCTCGCCGCTGCCGCTGCCGGCATTTCTTCACGAGCGCGACTATTCCTACGGAATCTATCTTTACGGAATGCCGATCCAGCAGATGATGATCAGCCTGTTTCCGGGCGCGACAAGCCCGGTCGGTCAGCTCGCGCTCGCTATCCCCTGCATCGTCGGCTTTGCGGCGCTGTCCTGGCATCTGGTCGAATTGCCAATCTTGAAGCAGCGACGGCGCTTCTCGTTCGTGGCCAGGGTTCGCGTTGTCGACGACGCCGCGCCCGCATCGATCGACGGACGTGCCGTCGTTACCCATTCTTAAGGCGAACTTCCTATTGCTGTTGCCTCGGTGGAGGGAGTTCGCATGCGCCTCGTCGCTCTAGCTGTCACATTGCTGACAATCACATGGCTGACAGCGTCCGCTTGTCCGGCCTCGGCGAACGAAGCTTTCATCGCTCAATTGACTACCAGGGCTACCGCTGCCGAACAGTCCTCGGCCAATTCAGTGAAGGCGATGCAGTCGGCGGCGATGCTTGCCCTTCCGGTGCAGCCGAAGGCGGTCAATTCACCGGTTGTGAATACGACCCCAGCTGCGGCCAACACGTCCGCGGTGATACAGGTCGGCGCCAACAATGTTGTCACGGTCTCCCAGACCGGCGGCGGAAATGCGTCTTCGATCGTGCAGCATGGCAACGGCAATCAGGCCACGGTGACCCAGCGCCACTAAGGGTGTTATCGCCCGTTACTGCGCCGGCGTGACCGTCAGCGAACCGACATGGAGTTCGCCCGGGCCGCCGTTGATCAGCGCCCGCACCTGGATGATTCCGGGTTCGGGAATTTCCAGCGGCGTGAAAACAAGGCTTGCGGCCACGACGATGCAGGGCGGGGCGCCGCCATTTTTCGGCAGGCTCGCCAACAGATTCACCTGGTCCTGAAGTCGCGGCACCTCGATTGATTCTTCGGCGACCGGGTCGGTCCGGCCGGGCACATAACATCGCGAAAGCACGGTCTCGTAAGGCTGCGTCGCCGGCGAGAAGACGTGGAAGTGGATGCAGAACTTCGGCAGCACCAGCGGAAAGGTCGGTGAAGTGAACATCACCGCGTTGTAGCAGCCGACGAACGAGAGCTTGCCGCCGGGTTCATTGCGAATGTCGTCGCAGAAGATCGAATAGCCGTAACGTTCCATCATGCGGATTTTTTCGGCTGCTCGAGATCGGAATTGGCAGGCAACGCGCGCACCGAATCCCGTTTGGTGGCGCCGTTGATGTATTTGATCTGGCCGTGACTGACGGTCGATGTCGTCATCGGCTGGTTTTGCCCGGCTTTGGGATGCGGCTTTTTCAATTCGAACGAGATTTCCATATCCATCGCCCAGGCGAGATCCGCCAGCGAACGCAACGAGAGACTGGCTTCGCCCGAAAGCTGCCGGTTGATCAGCGCGCGCTCGGTGTCGAGCTTTCGAGCCAGGCCCTGCTGGGAAAACCCGATCTCGCTCTTGCGCTCCATAAGCGCCCGCAACAGCTCGCCCCGCACGCGTCCGATGAAACGGCCGGCATGGCGCGCACGCTCGCCGATATCAAAGTGAAAGTACGTCACCCGGCGTCACCCCCTGCACACACAACGTTTCGTCCACACCCAGGTCTCGACGCAGCCGCCGGATGGCAATCCTGTATCCACGATAAAGATCGTGGTCCTTGATCACGTCGGCCCAGTTTCCAAATACGCCGACGAAGCAGTCCTTCTGCAAAAACCAGCCGAAAATCCGGACATCCGGCGTCTTCAATTCCCAAACCGCATTCTTCTCCGCGCGTATCGACCTGAATTGTTTCATGTAAACCAGAGGCTGGCCGCTCAAGAATAAGTTGAAGAGGTCGTCGACCTGTTCAGCAGCGGTTGCTTCGCCGAGCCTCCGTTCCGGACCAGCGCCTTTTGCCAGCTCGCCGAGCCAGGCGATGAAATCCGGCGTGCCGTAAAGCAATCGCAGCTCCTGGTCGCGCGAATGCATCTCGACCTGAATTCGCGAGATGGCGTTCGCTTCAACCAGTTCTTCGATTGTCGTCATATGTATCCGCGGCCGCGACCCCGAGTCCTTAAAAAGGATATCGAAGCGCAGTCTACAACGCGAGAGCGCTGACACATATGTCGGCGGACAAAATTCCGACAACCGTGGCACTATTAATGGCTGAACGTGACAGAAAAATTTCAAGTCCGAACGGCGTGCCGGGATCAATCAGCGTGTGGTTTTTTTGCCGAAATCCGTGATCGCGAATTTATTCCGCGCCAACGAAATTTCCGATGCAGGAAAGTCAAGAAGTCCGCGATTTGCAGGGCTTTCTCGTTGTCGATTGTAACGGTTATATGAAATTTTTCTGCGCCCATTGTGGTCGGCGTTAACAGCGTGTTAACGGCTCCGCCGAGGGCAGCGATCGTCGCTGACCCCGCTTTGGAAAACTAAGGAATTGTCATGAAGCATCTCACGGCGCTGGCCATCCTTCTGGCCACGACGTCGCTGGCTTCTGCCGCCAGCAACGAGTCTTTCATCCTCCAGGCCGGTAGCAAGAACACCGCGAAGGTCGGCCAGATCGCTGGCGACAACGCGCAAGCCACCATCCAGTCGGGCAAGAAGAACTCGTCCGTCACGGCCCAGCAGAACGACGGCAACGGTCCCAACAAGTCCGCCACCGTCGAGTTCGGCAACAACAACACCTCACAGGCCGGCCAGATCGGCGGCAACAACGGCCAGGCCACCCTTCAGATTGGCAACGCCAACACCGCCGAGACGCTTCAGACCAACGACACCGCCAACAAGAACGCCTCGTTCACCGGGCAGTTCGGCAACGGCAACAATTCGCTGGCCGGCCAGGCCGGTGGCAATAACTTCCAGACCACGTTGCAGTTCGGCACCGGCAACAAGAACAACGGCAACACCGCGGTCACCGGCCAGCTGACCGGCACGAATGGCGGCATCAACGATTCCGCCGTCCTTCAGGTCGGCACCGACAACGCCGCGAACGTGTCGCAGAGTTCGTCGGGTGCGAGCAGCGGAAAAAAGCCGGGTCAAGGCGGTGACAACAATCAGGTCTCGCTGCAGTTCGGCCGCGACAACACCGCCAACACCGATCAGACCTCGAACGGTTCCGGCAACAAGTCCACTGCCACGAGCGGCGTCCTGAACGACTCCGCCACGTTGCAGGTCGGCACCGGCAACACCGCGACGACGAAGCAGAAGGGCTCGACCTCGGGCGACAGCAGCGATCAGGCCACCAACGCCTCGCTGACCGCCCAGTTCGGCGTCGACAACACCGCGACCACCAAGCAGGTCAACGGCAACAACCTGCAAGCCACCATTCAAGATGGCGTCGGTAACGCTGCCAAGACCAAGCAGAAGACCACCGGCAACGGCGACGGAACCAACGCTTCGCTGACCCTCCAGATCGGTGACAACAACAAGGCGACCACCAAGCAGAGCATTGCGGACCCGCTGAACAGCGGCCTGAACGGCTCGCTGATCGCCCAGGTCGGCAACAATAACAAGGCCAAGGCCACACAGAACGACACCGGCCTTCAGGCGATGATCGGTGCAAACCTGCAGTCCACGTTGCAGGTCGGCAACAACAACAGCGCAACGACGACGCAGACCGCGAGCGTCGGTGTCACCAACTCGTCGGTGACGGCGCAGTTCGGATCGCACAACACGGCGGTCGTTACGCAGCACTAAGCTAACAGGAGCGGCGGGATCACCTCTCGCCGCTTTTCCTTTGAGAGGGGCCGATGCCGGACGTACGCACGGTTTTGATCAAAGGGTTCTTCACGGCGGCTTTGGGTTTTGTTGTTTCTTGTGCGCGGGCAGGTGCGCCGCCTGCGAAGGTCGAACGGGTCATGACGATCGGTTGTCGTATTCGGGTCACGGCGGATGGCGAGGCCATCCGTATCGAGGCCGTTGCGAACAGCCGCGAAGACGTCAAGGGACGCTACCGGTTCGACATCAGGAAGATCAGCGCAAGCGGCACCAGCCTCAACACTCAAAGCGGCAACTTCAACTTGGAAGCCAACCGGGAAGAAGTTCTTTCGACGACCTTGCTGGGTGCATCCGATGCGGGTCACTTCCAGGCCAAGTTGGTGCTCGATTCAAATTCCGGGAGTGTCTCATGCGTTTCGCCTTGAGAAATCATTTCAGTGCCATCGCGTTCACGGCCGCTTTTGCAGCGACAGCTGCTCAGCCTGCTTGTGCGGAAAGCGCTTTCGTCACGCAGGCCGGCAACGGTTCGTTCGCCGGCCGATCCCTGATCTCCTCCCCGGTCGGCGCGCCGTCGCCGGCGTTTTTCACTTCCACGCCGCATGGCAGCGTCACCCAGCCCACGCCGGAAACCACCGTGCCTGCGACCGGTGGGAACTTCGCCGGGACGCTGGAGATGGGACGCAACAATGTCGTGGTTCAGAATCAGTCAGGTGCGGGCAATTTCTCCAATGTCGGTATTCTCGGCGGCGCGCATGACAACGTTGCCGTGCTGCAAAAGGGGCAGGGCCTGTTCGCCAACCTGTATCTGCTCGGCGTGAAGGGGCTCACGGTCGATGTGCTCCAGCCGCCCGGCACAGCGCCGGTGGATTTGCTGATCGGGCGGTCGTCGAACGGCACGCTGGATTTCTTTCAGCCGAAGGGCGCGCCGCCGGCCACCATCTTTCGTGTCGGCAATGTGCTGGCCGTCAGGTGACGGATCGTTTTGAACTGTTGGCTGCGTGATTACAAAGGGGGCGAGGGGATATGAGTAAAACTGGATTTCGGATCGCGTGTCTTGTTGGCACGATCGGCTTTTTGTCGCCGGCCTTTACGCCGGTCTCCACGTTGGCCTTGGCAACCGAGCAGGTCTATCATCCGATCAGCCCGGCGCTTGGCGGTAATCCCTCCAACGGGACCTTTCTGTTGTCGACTGCGCAGGCGCAAGGAGAAGGCGTCAATTCCGGCAACAACGGTCCCACGATCAACTTTCCGAGCAATTTCACCCCGACGACCCCGACAACGCCATCGACGAGCGGGGCCAACGGTAACGGCGCAACGTCTCAGGTTTTCCGCCGCTCCGTGGCGAATCCGCTTGGAACCAATTCCGGAATGCCATGACCTCGTTGCATAACGTCAGCACTGGGACAGCTGTCACACAGCGCTGATAACAGGTCGGGACTGCGGTTCGTTGATCGGGGTGGGGGTTAACTTGGTACTGCGTGTTGCCAGACTGGCGTGCTTCTCGCTGCTCGTGCTGTCGTTGGGCGGGTGCATGTTCAACCCGACGGCAGGGACGGCCAAGGATCCGCTTGACGAGGCCGCCAAATTGGTGCCGGCGACCAAGACCGGTCTTGTTCTCGACGCGTTGCCGCCGCCGAAGCGCAAGCTCGACGTCTCCGTCTATAATTTTCCCGACCTGACCGGTCAGAATAAATCCAACGACAATTTTGCCGAATTCTCGCGCGCGCTGACGCAAGGCGGCAGCTCGATCCTGACCGACGTGGCGGTGAAAGCGGGCGGCGGCGCGTGGTTCGATGTCGCCGAGCGCGCCGATCTCCAGCCGTTGTTGCAGGAACGGCAGATTATCCAGAACACGCGGACCGCGATCGACGGCGAAAAGGCGCAGAGCCTGCCGCCGCTTCGCTTCGCCGGTATCCTGCTCGATGGCGGGGTGATCGGCTACGACACCAACGAGACCACGGGCGGCGTCGGCGCCGTCTATCTCGGCGTTGGACCCAACGTACAGTACCGGCAGGACATCGTCACGGTGGCGCTGCGCGCAGTCAGTGTGCAGAGCGGGCGGGTACTCGCCTCGGTGACGACGACCAAGACCGTCTACTCGATCAATGTCTCCGGCACCGGCTTCCTGTTCGCCGCGGTCGACAAGCTGCTGCAGGCCGACATCGGCTTTACCAAGAACACGCCACCGACGCTTGCGGTGCGCGAAGGCATTCAGCTTGCCGTCTATTCGCTGATCTTCGAAGGCGTGAAGAACAGACTGTGGGAATTCAAGGACAGGGCCGCGGGCGATGCTTTCATGCTTGAGCTCGAAAAGCACCAGAAGGCCGTGCCGCCCGAAGTGGTCGCGGCCGCGAAGCTGCAAAGCACGGCGGTGATCGCCAAGTATTAGTGGCAGGCATCTGATACGGCATTGGCGTTCCTTCCGGGCGAAGGGTCGCCAATCTCGAACCCGTCATCAATCGTTGTCGGTTATTTGCCCCTGGTCTGCTGCGTCGCGCTGTAGCAGGCGGGCGAGGAGGCATTGGCCTGATTGCAGGTGACAGGCGTTGAGGGACTATATCCGGCCACGCGACTGCTGAACCCAGACCTCTGAGGCCTGCACCGCGGACATCGAGATGATCAGGCCGACCATCGCCCCAGAGATTGCCGCTCGGCTTCGCATGTCGGTCCCTTCTTCGTCGGCGTGCCACCGCAACCATTTAACTCAACTGCGTACGTTATGTGAGTCCGGAAATTGGTTCAGGCCGCCGTTCTGGCGCGACAGCCGTCATCAGCAAGTCATCAAGTGGGCGACGGCGCGCTTTTTCGGCAGTCCGGCAAAGAGCAGGGCGCACGTGGCACGCGCGGCCTTCTCCGAGAAGGTTAAATCGGGAACCGCCGGTAGTCTTAATGCGAGGTTCTGGTTGCCGGAACCCGGGGTTTCCTTCACGACAGCGTATGTTTCCTGGCTTTATCCCATTGGTCGTAATTTCGATTGTCGTGCTCTGTGTCTTTGCGTTTGCCGCGGACGCGAGTTGCTCTTAGTCATTTAGTCTTTGGAGGGATCGATGCGACCCATTTTTTGCATCGCTGCATTGGTTGCGACGTCACTGATCGCGTCGTCCGCGCCGGCCCAGAGCCGCGGTTTTGCCTGGTTCTTCTCGCACTCCCGTCCGCACGGATCTTGTGCGGGACAACATGTCGTCGCGACCTACTATAGTTCGGGGCGCCGAACGGCGAGTGGCCAGGCCTTCAATTCAGGTGGCTTCACCGCGGCGCATCGCACGCTTCCTTTCGGGTCGCAGGTGGCGGTTACCAATCCCGAGAACGGCAGATCCGTGACGGTGACAATCAATGACCGCGGCCCTTTTACGCGCGGCGTTACGCTTGATCTGGCTCGCGGCGCCGCTCACGCGATTGGCATGAGCGGAACGCAGTGGGTTTGCATGTCCTGACCTCATCTGCGACCCGATCACTCGGTCGCACCCGTAGTCCCGCGACGGCAGCGCGGGTCCTCAACCTCACTTCTTTGGTTGACGGGTGCGGACTTCGACAACATCGCCCGCCATCTGGACTTCAAAGCGTGACAGGAAGCTCATTCCCAAGAGGCCGTCGATGCCCGCGCCATAAACCTTGTCGTCCGCTTGGATGGCGACAGGGACGTTGACGGCCTCCAGTTTGCCGAGCGCTATCTTGTCGGCCCTCGAAAGCTTGGCTTTGGTCTGCCCGCTTGCCGTGATCAGGGTAATCTCGCTGGCGTCGCTTTCGGGAATTTTGGCCCGGCTGGCGAAGGCAGACTTCACGGACACGTAAGTTGTGCCAGTGTCGAGGATGAACAATCCGCGTGTTCCGTTGATCTCCCGCCTTTACCGTTATGACCCCCTTTTTGGCCGGCAACGGGAAGCGTTCCTTGCGCGGCTCTGTGGATGAGACGCAGTTACCCTGCTGCTCGTAGTCGGCGATGATCTTCTGGCTGCGGCTATTGTCCCTGGCCGCCGGATCCAACGCCACCCATTGATTGATCGGCGCCGTGGCTTCGCAGAACTGCTTGAGCGCGGCATAGGCGCCCGCCATGTGCAGAAATACGGTGCTTGAAATTCCCTTTTTGTCGGCGCCATACAGCCCAATGGCGTCAGAGTAGTCGACAAGGGCTCTTTTTTAATCTTTGACGCCTTCCATCGCTAAGCCACGCAGGTAATGAGCATCGCGGTTCGATGGCGCGCGGCGCATGAATTCGTCGGCGACTTCCACCGCCTTTGGATAGTCGGTCAGCTTCAGATAGATATCGATCGAGCGATGCAGTGCCGTTATCGGTGCGCCGCAATTCAGGACGAACCTGTAAAGGCTGTCCGCTGCCTGCCGCCGGTAGCCCAGCGAGCCGAGCATAAGCGCGAGATCTTCGATGCTCTTCTGATCGCAGGGTTCGCGCTTGAGTTCCTGCAGGCGAAGCCAGACAAAGGGATCGCGAGCGGCCTGGACCGGCAACGCGCCGATTCGTTCATAGACGCTTTCGAATACTTCGTCGGGGTTCTCGTCTAGATAACCTGCGGCAGCGCTTCCGAATGACGCCGTAAACACCAGCGCCACAACACAAAACAACCTGAACATACTCGCCCCGAAGTATCGATTTTTTCTTCTATATACCGGTAAGTGTGGCGAAGCTCAAACGCCACGGCGAGCATTCCAGGCGTGGGAAGAAGGTGGTAGGACAGCGCTCCCGTTGCGCCGTTGCCCACCGCTTTTTTCCCAATCACGCCAGATGAAAAACGAAGAGATCCTCGCCCAGATATCGGAGTTCTGCCGCAACGCCGATATGGCGGAATCGACGTTTGGCCGGCGCGCCGTCAACGACGGCAAACTGGTCGCGCGCCTGCGCGAGGGCAAGCGCATCACCATCGACACGCTCGATCGCATCCAGGCCTATATCGCGGCCGCGATGCCTGGCGGAATGCCGCCGCCGCGCCCGCTCGAGGTGGCGCCTGAGCGGCGCGACCCCCGCGGCAATTTTCGCTTTTTCGAGAACCGCCAGAAATACCTGCTGTTCGTCCACACCTGCGGCGAGAAGCGGGTGATCGCCGAGCGGGTCGCGCTGGAATTGTCGGCGATCCATCCCCGTCCGCCGGCGCTTCGGGTGTTCGATGCCGGTTGCGGCGACGGCACGGTGCTGGCGCGGGTGATGCGCTCCATGCACTCGCGCTTTCCCCATATGCCGTTCTATATCGCGGGCAAGGAGCTCAGCCTCGAGGACGTCCGCCTGACGCTGGACAAGGTGCCGGACCGGCTGTTCGAGCACCCGTCCACGGTCTTTGTCCTGACCAATATGTATTACGCCGAGGCGCCCTGGCTGACGCCGGCTTCGCCCGCGGCCGCCGCCGGCATGATCTGGCACGAAGTTCCCTTAAGAGGGGCCGCTTCCGGCGATTTCGAGGCCCAAATTGCCGAATTGGGCCCGTTTCTGGAGCAGAACTGGCGGGCCAGCGTCTCGCCCCGTTCCGGCATGCCGATCTATGAGCGGCCGGTGGCGCTGGTGCTGTACCGCGAGGACCACCGCTTTTTGCTTGATTCGATCATTCCGCGGGCCGGCCGCACCGAGGCCAATTTCGACTTGATCATCGCCTCCCAGCCCTATCGGGCCAA
>NZ_JBEKRB010000081.1:0-16353 GCF_049519115.1 Bradyrhizobium sp. | reverse complement strand
GCCCTGCACCAGGAGCAGCAGCACGTCCGGATTGGCGGCACGCGCCTTGATCAGGTAGGCGGAGAAATCAGTCGTGCCGAGCGGTGTAAGCTCGTTGCCGGTCACGGTGCCGCCGAGCTTTTTCAGATTGTCGGTGCAGGCGCTATAAAGCGTGTGGCCGAAGGCGTAGTCCGGCGTGATGAAGTGCCACTTCTTGCCGTACTTGGTGAAGAGCAGATCGGAAACCGAGTTGGCCTCCATCCGGGTGGTGTTGCAGACGCGGAACACGTTCCATTTGCAATCCTTGCCGGTGATCGAATCGGTGTGACCGCCGGAAACAATGTGCAGGATTTTCTTTTCGGCGGTGACCTGGGCGATTGCCGCCGCGATACCCGAATTGACATCGCCGATCATGAAGTTGACCTGGTCCCGTTCGATCAGCTTGCGGGCCTTTTGCACGCCGGTGCCAACGTCATTGGCGGAATCCTCCACCAATAGCTCGACCTGACGTCCGAGCGTGCCGCCTTTGGCGTTGATCTGTTCGACCGCGAGCTTGGCGCCCATCACCTCGTTGCCGGCCGGTGCTGCGTAGACGCCGGTGAGGGGATCGACCATGCCGATCCGGATCGGCGTTTCGCCGCGTGCCTGAATGAGGAAGGGGGAAGCCACCTGAAAGGCACCCAGCGCTGCGGCACCCTTAATCAGCCCGCGCCGATCGAATTTGCCGGTAAGAATCTTCGATATCATGGATTTCCTCCGAGCGATCTTTGTTTCTGTTGTTGGACGTTTCGTCTCGTCTGATGCCTCGAAGCACCGGCCGCCAAAATTTGTCCCCTGTGATTTTGTCTCAGGCCGGCCATTGTATCTTGCAACCGGTGCCCTCCGCCGGACCCGCGGCCTTCTCTCCCGGCACGAGGGTGCGTACCGTGAACATGTTGTCGGGATCGCCTTGAGGCGGGTGCGCCTCGCCGACAAACACGCTGCTCATCAATTCGTGGTCTCCGGCCCGGAACGCCGGTGCGCCCGGTTGCAAGGCGATTTCCGGCGGCAGCTTGAATCCGGAAAGCGCACGCGACAGCTTCACGGCGTCAAGTGTTTTCTCCTGGTTGGCAATCACCGCCAGCGTCTGCACCGACGCGTAGCCGAACCAGTTGCGCGCGGTGGCAGAGAGGCCTGTGATCTTCTTCATCGCGGCATTGAATTCGGCGACATGCGGCACACCCGGCTGGTCCCACCACCATTCCATGGTCCACCATCCGACGCGCGCGCCGTCGGGCACGGCCCGGATGCTCTCAAGCTCGAACAGGGTGCCGCCGACTGCCATTTGCTCGTGCAGACCGAACTGGACGAATTGCTTGAGACTGGAGACCTGATCGCCGCCGCCCATGACATTGATCAGAACCTGTGGGCCGTAGGCCTTCGCCTGGATCAAATAGGCCGAATAATCCGGTGTGCCGAGCGGGACGAGGGACCCGGCGGAGGCGCCGCCCGCGGCCTTCAACAGCTTCTCAAAGCCGGCCTGGACCGAGTGTCCATACGCATAGTCCGGCGTCAGGAAGTACCATTTCTTGCCGAATTTCTCGATCAAGGTCGATGCGATGGCATTGGCGTCCATAGCGGTGGAATTGCAGACCCGGAACACGTTCCACGAGCAGTTGGCGCCGGTGATCGGATCGGTATGACCGCCGGACACGATATGGAGCACCTTCTTCTCGCTGGTGACCTGCGCTATCGCGATCGCAATGCCTGAATTCACGTCGCCGATGATGAAGCTCACCTGGTCGCGTTCGATCAGCTTCCGCGTCTTCTGCACCCCGGTGCCGACATCATTGGCGGAGTCCTCGATCAGAAGCTCGACCGGCCGGTCCAGAATTCCGCCCTTCTTGTTGATCTGCTCGGCGGCGAATTTTGCGCCTACTACTTCGCCCTGTGCGATCGCGGCATAAACGCCGGTCAACGGATCCACCATTCCGATCTTAACCGGGGTTTCGCCGCGGGCTTTGATGATGAAGGGTGATGAGAATTGCACCGCAGCAATCGCTGCGCTTGCTTTCAGAATAGTCCGCCGATCGACCGACCCGGATCGTTGCGAAGTACCCATGCTGTCCTCCCCAGCTGACGGTATGTTTTTGATCGCCGGCATTCTTCGATGCCTTTGTCGGCCGGAAGCCTAACCCTTCCGGCTCGTCTTTACCAATCATGAAGCCGGCAAAATCTTTCAACCTTAGGCCTAGAGGTGCGCTGCTAGCGCGGGCGCCTGTACCTGGATTAAATATGGCTCCGCCGCGTTATACCGACACCGTTCGTCAACGCGAATGATCGGGACCACCGTCGATGATCTACTGCAACGCAGCCACCGCCGGAACGACTGCACGCCACGTCAGCGGAATGCGCCCAATGTCTATTCAGGGTCATTAGCGCCGTTTTGAGCGTCGTTCGGTTACTACCGGTCTTTCCGGGGAAACAGACATCGCTCGATGCTGCCGCCATGTCTCAGAATGGGATGGACCGGCCGTGCTTCCGCCCCGAACCGCTCAGAGAATGGGCGGGGGGCTTAGAAGCACGAGGAGCACATCGCTATGTCCGATAAGAAAGCCGCTGCAGTCGCACGCGCCATTGGCATCGATACAGGCAAGAACACCCTGCGCTTGATCGGCCTCGACGACAAAGGGGCAATCGTTTTACGGGAGAAGGTTTCACGCGGTCAGATCACAGTCCGGCTTGCCAATGTCCCGCGCTGCCTGATCGGAATCGAAGCTGGTATGGCGACGCACTATGTGGCTTGCGAGCTAACTGCGCTCGGCCATGACGTAAAGCAGGTACCGCCGGCTTATGCCAAACCGTTCCGGCAGGGCCACAAGAACGATTTCCGAGATGCCTACGCAGTCGCCGAAGCCGTGCAGCGTCCTTCGACACGTTGTGTTCCAGTAAAAAGCCGATAATCAATTAGATCTCCAGGCGCTCCATCGCGTTCGGTCTCGCCTCATCAGCGATCGTACGGCTGTGAATCAACCAAATTCGTAGTGCCTGGTGGTCAGGGACAGCAGGGCGCACAAGGCCCTCAGGGTGCGCAAGGGTCAAAGGGCGATACTGGACCGGCCGGTGCCAACATTCGATCGGTACAAGCTGACGGCGCGGTCAGTTGTGAATCTAGCGAGATGTTGGTGTCGGTATTTTGCCCGAGCGGCGGGGCGCCAGACGGAGCGAATTGCGGCACAGCGCCGACAGTTGGGCTTTGTCTAAAGAAGCCATAGTCAACACCGATTGGAATCAACCCGCTGGCGTGCTTGATCCAATCGACGTGATGGATTCGGGGCCTCTAAGGACGAAAGAGGCCCCGCACCCGGGTAAGAGCGACGGGGCCGAAGTTACCTTAGACCATTATTGAACTAACTACCACGATCAGCGCTCGTTCCCCAAGTCGCCCAAAGTATGATGATAGGTCAGTAAACCTAACCCAATCTCGTCCGTAGATTTTTTGGACGGCGGAAGCAGCATTCCCACACGCCCAAATTAAAGAAGCTATTACTGTCGATGAACACGGTTGGTCATGCGTTGGATGTTGTAGTTCGAGGAGAGTCCAATGACCACGACGAATTTGCGCGATGGCTATTCTATCGATCGGCATCGCTGCGCCAGCTGTCGCGCGCGACGCTGACGTCATCACTCTCGAATACATCACGGTCCGACACATAGCCACGTCGGGTATCAGACTCCGCAATTTCCACAAAACATGGAGAGCTATGGTTTCAGAGGCCTCGATCATTCAAGAATCGGCGGAGAGGACCCTGACCTTCACCCGTCCGCCTACTGACCGTAGCGCAGACTTGACGGAGTAGGCCGAACTAAAAGTAACCAGCCGAGGCGATCTTACTTGTTCTTTCGCGCCTCGGCGATCTCCGCCAACTTGATCCAGTCGTCAGCGACCTTCAGCCACGCCGCTTTGTCCAACGGGTGCTTTATCTTCTCGCTATTTCGCGAACTTCTTTGGCTCGCTTGCGGCAACCGGTTGCGTCGTCCATCCCGCGACAGAACAACACGCGCGAGCGTTCGGCTCAACTGTTAAAACTAATGATCAGGGGAGATAGCATTGGTGTGGATATTATTTGGGCGTTCGTTTCTGTCGGAAATACCCAGCGGCCAAAAGTGATCCGATCGCGAACGCGCTGATTAGAGCAACGTGGCGGATTGCTTCCCGCGAGAACCCGAGATCGTAACGGACGATGTAGCTTACCGAAAAAGCCACGACGATCGTGAAGACGACGAATAATAACCTCGCGACTGCAGTGTCAGGGGACATAGGTGGCATCGCAACAATATGCCGGCTGACGGACCTTTTGCCAACCTCAAAGAGCTATAATCCATCGGCTACCGACCCGGATCCTTAAACGCAGGCACCTCTATTCGGCGTGTCTCCTGATAGCCCCGACGCAAGCATTCAAACGCTTGCGCTTTGTGCCATGACGACTTTAGATTTGTCTGGTATAAGACGCCGCTAATCGAGACAGCTCATTTCCGTTCTAATTCCCGCCATGAGAATCCTTTTGGGGGCGCAAACCGCGCCCTTCTTGACCCCAATCCTTGTTGACGTAGTGATCTTTTCAGCACAGCAAATCGGCTCTCCCGGACTTCCGCCTGGCGGCCAGTCACCGCAGGTTGACTAAAATTGCGGGAGATGACGCATCATAAAGCGGATCTTGCGCTGGCGCGCCGCAGAACCGCTATGATCTGGGGAATGGCTGTCCTCATCCCCCTGATGCTGGTCGCCCCCGGGCTCTGGAATGGCTATCCGCTGCTGCAGTCGGACACCGGTGGCTATCTGGCGCGGTGGTACGAAGGCTACCTCGTCCCCAGCCGCTCGACCGTGTTTGGCCTCTACCTCCATTACGGCGAACACACCTATTTCTGGCTCAATCTGGCGATCCAGGCGTTGGCCACGATGTGGATTTTGCAGCTCACGCTGCGGGTCTTGGGTCTTGCCGGACCGTGGCGGCTGTTCGGCCTGTGCCTGGTGCTGACCCTGACCACCGGGTTGCCATGGCTCGCCAGCATGCTGCTCACCGATATTTTTGCTGGCCTGTCGGTCTTGTCGCTGTTTATCCTCGTGCTTCACGGCAACAAGATTTCTCGAAGCGAAAAGGCCGCGCTGTTCGTCTTTACGGCGTTTGCGGCGGCAACCCACAGTGCGACGATGGCCGTGCTTTTGGGACTGTGCTGTATGGGATGGATCGCGCGCCCGTTCCTGCGCGGACGAATTAGAGCAGCATCGCTCGTGCAAGGCACGCTGACGATTGCGACCGGCGCCATGATGCTGGTGTCGGCCAATTTTGCCCTGTCCGGACAGGTGGCCTGGACGCCCGGCGGCTACGCGATTGCGTTTGCGCGCATGCTCCAGGACGGTATTGTGACCCGGTACCTGCACGACCATTGTCCTGAGCAGCATTTCAAGCTCTGCCCCTATCGCAACGAGTTGCCGGAAACCGCGGATGATTTTCTCTGGAGCCGCGAGACCGTGTTCAACAAGCTCGGTCGTTTTCCCGGCATGAGCGACGAGATGGGATACATCGCCGTTCATGCGCTCGCCGATTATCCGCTGTGGCAGGCCGAGGAAGCGCTACTGGCAACAGGCGAGCAGATGCTCAAGGTCGCCACCGGCGAAAACACCGACCATCCGACCTTGATGCATACCTACGGCATCTTTCGGGAATATCTGCCGCGCCAATTGAAACTAATGGACGCGGCGCGCGAGCAGAAGAGCCACCTCACCTTCGGCCCGGTCAATCTGGTTCACGTTCCCGTCGCGCTGATCTCCACGGCACTCGTGTTTGCCATGCTGATTGCCGCCCTCTTCCGGCGACGGACCGACGACGTGACGCTGTTGATGGCAACTGTGGTTCTAGCGCTGCTCGGCAATGCCGTCATATGCGGCGTGATATCAGGAGCGCACGACCGCTATGGCTCGCGTTTGGTATGGATTACAACCTGCACCCTGGTGATCGCGGCGATGAGGCGCTTTTCGGCACGATCGAAGCCTCCGACAACGCCGTAGTCTCGCGACGGGGAATGCCAACACACCCGATGTCGGCGACGAGGGATAGTATTGGACGGGACACTTTTTTAGAAGAGGTTCGAAGCGAATTTCGGTCACATGCCCACTGAGCTGCGAAACGGCGCCGAACATTGACCCCACAGAAGCAAAATGGATCAATCGCTTATGAGGCCGATCGACGCTCGGACCCACGCCGATTCACACTCTAGCGCCCATCGCGTGCTCGACGTCGCTTCGGACGCGCAGTCGATCGGCTGACATACCCTTGTCGTGCATCAACGATGACTTGCTGGAACAATTCGATCTGTCTCCTTGTGTGTCGTCGGGTCCGCCTCGAACGCTTGCTTCCCCTTTGCGGCCCATAGCGCTCGCGCCCGTTCTCCTTGATCGCTTTGGAGCTTGTCGACCATCCAGAGCAGCGCGCCGAGAATGATCGCGCGATCGTCGCCGGTTAGGTTGACGAGTCCGGCTTTCACGACAAGGCCGCCGAGTTCGATCAGGTGCCGCGTGCGCTTGCGGCGCTCGACCTGCCACGTGCGCATGTCATTTCGCGTCCTTGCGGCCCGATACCGGTTGCGCGCCGCCCGGTTGCGCCGGAGCGCCGTCCGTGTCGCGGTCAGTTGCCGGTGCATCCCGCCGCGACCGTCCCTGAAAGAACGCGGCGCCGCGCCTGGCCCATGCCTCCCTCTTTCCAGCATCATTGGTCTCAGTCAGCACGATCAGCGCGCCTGCCAATTCGTCGGCGTTGAGTGCGTCGGCTCCAGTGGCGATCACCAGTTCACCAAGCCCAAGCACCTTGCGGCTCTTGAGATCGCGCGCCTTGTCCTGAAGCGCTTTCAGTTCCCCGTCGAAATCCCGCAGCTTGCCATCACGTTCTCCAGCAATGTTGATGGGGGGATGATAGTTAAGCCTTGGGCATAATGCTGTAGGATCGCCGGGACGGTTTGAGACGGTGTAATCCGTCCCGAGATTTTTTCGAGGGAGGGTGCGCTTATACGTCGTTCCGACGGGCGCTCCGCCGTGCCACTGATCCGACCGCGATGGCGATCTATCATCTTCACGTCAAGGTCATTGGCCGCAAGTCTGGCTCTAGCGCGGTGGCATCAGCCGCCTACCGCGCGGCTGCGCGACGAGCGGCTTGATCGTAGCCACGATTTTTCCAGCAAGCGCGGCGTCGTCCATTCCGAGGTGATGCTGCCGGAGAACGCGCCCGCTGTGTGGAAGGACCGCGAACGGCTCTGGAACGAGGTCGAGGCGTTCGAAGTCCGAAAGGACGCCCAGCTTGCCCGCGAAGTGGAATTCGCCATTCCGCGCGAACTGACGCAGGCGCAAGGCATTGAACTCGCCCGCGACTTCGCTCGGGCCGAATTCGTGGATCGGGGCATGATCGCCGATCTCAACGTGCATTGGGATTTCGGTGAAGACGGCATGGCCAAACCCCACGCCCACGTCATGCTGACCATGCGCCAGGTCAGCGCAAATGGCGACGAGAACGGTTTTGGTCCGAAGGTCCGGGACTGGAACCGCACCGAGATGGTCGAGCGCTGGGCCGAACTCGCCAATGAACGCCTTTCCGAACTCGACATCGACGCGCGCATCGACCACCGCAGTCTTGAACGCCAAGGCATCGCACTGGAGCCCCAAAGTCAAATCGGCGCGCCCGCCAAACGTATCGAGGATCGCGGCATCGAAGGAACCGAGGAAGCGACCGAGGCTGACCGCGCCGGGATGCACCGCGAGATCGCGCGCGGCAATGGCGCGCGGATCATCGCGAATCCCGATCTGGGGCTGGACGCGATCACGCATCAGCAATCGACCTTCACGCAGCGCAACATGATCGGCCGATTGTGATCGGCTTCCCTTTTGTGCTGCTATCGGGCGAAGCAAAATTACGTCAAGCTTCTATTGGAAGATGTTGACGCAAACCAATCTGCACCATGACGCAAATGGACGCCAGAATTACCGAACTCTTGGCGCGGCTCACGGCGCTGGAACGCGAGCGTGCGGACATCTTAGCCGAGATCAACGCCCTGCGATCGGTGCGGAGTGAAGAGGCTGCAGCTATCAACGCGGTCCCTTCGGCAAAAGCAGGCGATCCCATTGACCGGAATTCGACAATCGAAAAGAAGATTGCTCTGTTTCGTCGGCTTTTCCGCGGCCGCTCAGATGTTTTTCCCGTCCGTTGGGAGAATCGCACGACGGGACGGAGCGGGTACGCACCTGCCTGTGCGAATGAATGGCGGCGTGAAGTTTGTGAAAAGCCAAAAGTTAAATGTTCGGCATGTCCAAATCAGGCATTCCAGGCAGTAGATGAAGTGTCGATCGAACGTCATCTGCGCGGGACCGACGCGAACGGTGCTCCAAATGGGCGGTGCGCTCAGTTATCACGACGGGTGAGCGGCATGATATGCGCGCATGGCAGGTCGAGCGCCGCAAGCGCGCTCATGCACCATGCCACGGGAGCGATAGGTTTCCACTTGCGCTCCATGGCGAAAGCCTTGGCCTGCCGGTCGCGGTCCCAGCGCTCGAGGTGCCTGTGACGGTCGAGCGCGGCGCGAGAAACTTCGCCAGCGGGGATCGCATCATGTTCCTGCAAAACGAACGCGGCCTTGGCGTCAAGAACGGCACGCTCGGGACCATCGACCAGGTCAGCGCGCAATCCATATCCGTGCGCACCGACGATGGCCGATCCGCTCGCTTCGACTTCAAGGACTATAACCGGATCGACCACGGCTATGCGGCAACCATCCACAAGGCGCAGGGCATGACGGTGGACCGCACCCATGTGCTGGCGACACCGGGGATGGATGCCCGTTCCAGCTATGTGGCCCTGTCACGACACCGCGATGGCTTGGAGCTGCATTATGGCCGCGTCGATTTTGCCAATCCGGACCGGCTCACCCGTACCCTGTCGCGCGACCGGGCCAAGGACATGGCCTCGGACTACGAGCAGCGCGATCCTGCGCAAGGCTATGCCGAGCGGCGCGGGATCACCTTCCGCGAGCGCGTCGTTGAGATCGTGCGCAAGGTCGTCCCGGAAAAGCTGCGCGACCGGATCGATGGCTTACTCGAAGGATTGCGCTCGCCCGGAGACGACGCGCCCAGCAAGAACGCAGCGCAGCCGCCGGAAAGAGGAAATGCGGTCGTAAACGCCGCGAGGCGCGAAACCGAGGCGCCGGAAAAAAAGGTGACGGCAGACCCGGAAGCGGAAGCACGTCGCGTGCATACCCGAGCGCTCGTGCGCCATGCCCGAGCCGTGGACGCGATCTTCGATATGCACGAGTTGGGCTTCGAGGCAAGTCCCGAGCAGGTGAAGGAATTGCAGGAAGCCCGCAAGGTCTTCGAGGCGGTGCGCCCCTATGGCTCGCACGATGCCGAAGCCGCCTACAAGAAGAACCCGGATCTTGCCCGCGAGGCGGCTGGCGGCCGGCTCAACCGCGCCATCCGCGCGCAACAGCTTGAGACCGAACTGCGCATCAATCCGGGCCGTCGCGCCGACCGCTTCGTGGAGGAGTGGCAGAAGCTCGACCAGGCCAGTCTGCGCCGGTATCCGGCGGGCGACATCTCCGGCTACAGGTCAGCGCGCTCGGCGATGGGCGACATGGCGAGAGGCCTCGAACGCGATCCGCAACTGGAATCGCTCCTCGCCAACCGCAAGCGGGGGCTCGGAATCGCCTTCGAATCAGGCCGGCGGCTCGGGCACGAATTGGCCTTCACCCTTGGCATCGATCTCGGCAGAGGCAGGGGCATCGGGCTCTAATTTGATTCATATCATTGTCCCCAAACCGCTGCGCACCTGGTGAGATGCATCGGCCGCCGACTACAAGAGTTGCCTCCGATTGTACGCCACGCTCCGACGGCAAGGAAAATGCTCTTGCGCGCACACAACCGCTTGCTCTGGATCAGAAGCAGTCAGCAGGAAGCAGCCTTTCCATGCCCGAACCAGATCGGATCATTCGACTCAAAACCGTCATTGCCCGGACCGAGCTGTCCCGGTCGACCATCTACCGCAAGATCAACGAGGGGACATTCCCGGCTCAGATCAAGATCAGCGTCAACGGGAGCGGCTGGCATGAGTCCGACATCAACCGCTGGGTCGCCGATCCCGCCGCATGGCGTCCGAAACGCAAGTTCGATGAAGTAGTGTGAGGTGAGTGGTTGCCTACCTTCCAAACCGCCCAGCGGTATTTCCTTTTGCTGCTGATAGCAGTGAACCGGACCGGCCTCAGGCCGTAAATCGGGATAGGGGGGCATCTCGCGATGCCGCCCCTCCCACACCACCGGGCATACGGGTCCGTACCACGGCGGTTCGGCGGATTAAGCGTCCACCAGCTTTTCCATGGGAAGCAAACCCAGACGTTTGAAGCGCGCGTTGGTGAAGGCGCGGTGCATTGCGTTCGTGAAGCTCATTCGCCACGGTCCCTTTGGGCTGAAGACGGCCTCGCTGGCCGCTGGCCCGGGTACTCCAAGGCGCCGGAGTTCATGATATCGCCTGCCACGCGTCTTCCACTGGACCCAGACAACGCAACGAATGCGCCGCCGAATCCAGCTATCGAGGGATTGCAACTCACGCCACTGGCTGAAGCCGAAGTAGCCAGCCCATCCCCGCAGGTATGAGACCAGCTCGCGGATCATCCGCTCCAGGGTGATGCCCCGATGTCGCCGCGTTAGCTCACGCACCCGGTGCTTGAACCGGATGATGGCCTTGTCAGCGATGCATCGCCGGAACTCCGGTTCGTTCCTCACCGTAAAGCTGAGGAACGTCAGGTGCCATGGTCGGGCAACGGCACTCTTCTCCGCGTTGATCTGAAGCTTGAGGCGCCGTTCGATGAAGCGGGTCAGGCTCTCCATGACCCGCCGGCCGGCCTTTTCGCTGCGCACGTAGATGTTACAGTCATCCGCGTAACGCACGAACCGGTGGCCGCGACGCTTAAGCTCGCAATCCAATTCATCCAGCACGAGATTCGAGAGCAACGGAGAGAGCGGACCGCCTTGCGGGATCCCCTCCCGGCTATCCTCAAACAACCCGTTGTCGAGCACACCGGCCGTCAGGTAATTCCGGATGAGCCGGAGCAACCGCCGGTCCGTGACGCGCGCCGCCACCGCGGCCATCAGCCGGTCGTGATTGACCCGGTCGAAGAATTTGGCCAGGTCAATATCCACGACGAACCGATAGCCTTCGATGATGTAGGCTTGCGCCTGCGCCACCGCTTGGTGAGCGGAGCGGCCCGGCCGGAAGCCGTAGCTATGCTCGCTGAATGTTGGGTCCCACAGCGGCTGAAGCCGCAGCAGGATTGCCTGCTGGATCACACGATCAATGACGGTTGGAATGCCGAGATTGCGCGTCCCGCCGTCCGGCTTCGGGATTCTCACCCGACGCACCGGTTGCGGCTGGTAGCGCCCCTGCAGTAGTTGATCTTCGATCTCCGGCCAGCGCGCTTTGAGAATGTCCGGCAGTTGTTTGACGGTGATACCATCAATGCCGGGCGCTCCCTTGTTGCGCACCACCGCATCCAACGCCGCTTCTATATTGTCTGGGTCACAGATCGCCTCCATAAGATGCTCTGTGGATGCCGGGCTTTTGGGTTCGGCCGTCGCCTCGATCGTTTCGACCTCTTGCGCGTCCCGACGCGGGGCTTCACCCCGCGCGGGCATCGGCAAGTCCAACTCGAGTTGGTATGGCGGTCGCAATCCGGTCATGAGACGTCCGATCTACTTGCCCTTTCCTTCAACCCCTCATCGGGGACCGTTCGGGCCTTCAGCCGGCGAGCCGACCTAATACGCCCTCTGCTGACTTCTGCATCGCGGTCAGAACGCCTTGCGGCATCCTCAGTCCCGAAGGACACGATGCAGATCTCTCGGAGTAAGTCCGACAGCCTTCATCGCACACCCGCCGGATTTACAACTCTGGCCATTGATGGAGATGGACTTCGCGAATGCCTGCCCGCTCGTCCGACCAGTGCTGCCTCGTATCCGATTTCTGTTCGTCGGGTCGCGACTTTGCTCCACGCTTCCTTCAGACGGTCCCTCGCGGTTCCGCCCTTGCGCTTCGCTAGTGCTTCACCTCCATCAGGTTACACAGGGGACTTTCACCCCCAAGCTGTCGGACATGTCCGACACACAGGCTGGCGCTGTCGCGCCCCCGGCTTCGCGGCTTCGGCCTTGACGGCCTGACGCCGCCCCGGTTTGGGCTCTCCAAGCAGACAAAGACGGATTGGGGGCGCACAGCGCTCCCAATCCGGACTGCGATGCCTGCACCAACCATATGCTAGGCAACGGTCTGCAAACAACGCCCGCACCGTAGACCGCAAGGCTCTGGAAAGCCGCGTGCTTACTGGGCTGCGCGAGCGCATGATCACGCCGGAGATCGAGGCCGACTATACGCAGGGAACCAATCGGCTCAACCGCCAGCGCCGAAGCCATTGGAATCCACCCGCCACGAGCTTGCCGAAGATGGGGAAGACCGCGCGCGTCATCGGGCATGCGGTTGGCATGACGCCGGCTGACCGAGCTGAGGTCAAACAGACAGTCTCACCGCCCGCTGATGGGACGCCATAGCGTAGCAGAGCGCAGCCTTGGGCTGTTCATTTACGCCAAGACGCGTGACACAATTCGTACCATGGCTCACCCTCGCAAATCCCATGTTTCGACGACCAATGCAGTGCCGAGTGTGGACAACGATAACAGCACCGGAGTTGATCCGATCGGCCCTTCAGCCCCCGGCTTTACGAAAGTAGCGTACGCGGTCGACGAGACACTTGAGTTGCTAAGTATTGGCCGCACTGCGCTGTACGCAGCGGTCAAACGAGGTGACCTCAAACGCGTCAAGTTCGGAAAGAAGACGTTGTTTTACGGGCGACCTTGCCGCGTTTATGGCACGGCTTCGGCACCTGAGTGAACCGGATGAGAGCTAGGTCGATCACGGGCATCGCTAGATAGTAGCGCCGAAACGCACGATTGACCTAAAGCTCGCCGTGACACCGACGTCGAGTAGCCTGTGCCGGACCAACTTCAAAAATTGCTTTCCCGACTGATAGCGACATAGCTACCTTCGAAGTTCGATCGGACGCGATGGACGACCAGAGCGCCGCTGGCGGCTGCGCGTAGGGCCGGCAGACCGATCTTCTTCCGTTGGCAACTTTGTTGGTATCTTTGTTGGTACTCGTTGAATCAACATTTTGATAAGCCCAAGAAATACCTCAAGAAAAGCAGCTTCATATGGCGGCTGCCGGGCCCACCAGCCTTCGCTGGCTTTCAGCGAGCTATGGCTTGGCGAGCCACTTCCAAAGCAAAGCGTGCGAAGGTCGCCGCCGGACCGTCGAGATCCGAAAGGTCGACGCCGTCCGGCTCGCTCTACGGTCCGGAGCTACTCTGGAAAGAGTTCGGACAGCAACGGCTCGATGCCGGCGCAAGGACCCGAGCGTGAGGTCGAGGTCGAGGCGCTCGCCGTATTCAGGATCACACGGCTCGCGAAGCCTGCCCGGCCGGCACCGTCGATGCGCGCCCGCCGTCGAAAACGTCGTGCACGAGCCCGAGTTTCTCTAGCCCCCGAATGATCAGGCCATTGATGTCGATTTCGTACCAGGCGTGCGAAATATAGGCGTCGCGCGGAAACCGGTGATGGTTGTTGTGCAGCCCTTCACCGAGGGTGATGATCGAGATCACCAGCTCGTTGGTCGTGCCGTCATCGAGTTCGAAGCGGCGGTAACCGTAGCGGCCGTCGCTATGGCAGAACGAGTTGACCAGCGAGGTGGCGAGCACCATGAGGTAGGCGCGCAACAGCCCGGAGAACAGCACGCAGCCCATCATGGTGTGGAACCCGCCGACCGCGTAGCCGATGGCGCCCGGAATGAAAACCGCCGACAGGGCGTACCAGACCCAGCGCGTTCTCACGAAGAACATCGTGATCGGGTCGGCCACAATATCCTTGGCATAGTATTCGCCGTCGGTCGCGACATCGTCGAACACCCAGCTGCCTTGCGCATGCAACATGCCCTTGACGAAGCTGAGATAGCGGTTGCCGTGGCCGTCATAGAAAGGGCTGTGCACGTCGCCGGGCTTGTCGGCGTAAAGGTGGTGCCGGCGATGATTGGAGACCCATTTGAGCACCGAGCCCTGCACCGACATCGTGGCGATCGCGGCGAAGAACGCCCGCATCGCCGGACCGCAGCGAAAGCTCCGGTGCACGAACAGGCGATGCATGCCCGCGCCCATCCCGAACATGGTCAGCCAGAACATGCCGGCGAAGACCGCGATCTCCACCCAGCCGATGCCTTGCATGATGGTCCAGAGCACCGCGGCGATCGAACCGGCGTAAAGAATGCCGAACACGGCATAGGATTCGCGAAGCTTGGCCTCGACCACCGGACCACCGGCGATCACGCCCGGCGGCAGTCTTCCGTCACTTTGCTCCGGCTCCACGCTCCGAACTGCGGTCATTTCAGCTGATCCATTCACGGAAAATTAACGCTACTGCGGCGGACCGTACCGATGCAGGCCATTTCCATCAAGGGTTGATCGGCCGCCAGAGCGCGGAACCGGGACCTGAAAAGACGCGATCACATTGAGGATGAAAGCTTTTTTCGCCTCGTTAACCCTGCGTAAATTTCGCTGGCGGCCGTTGCCGGTTGGTCCGGCATCTGCGAGATGCAAGCTGGCGATGACGATGGTGGGTTCGATGGGGTGCGCGAAGCCAGGCAAGCCATTTTTTGCTCACTTCCTCTGCTCACTTCGCGGCCGCAGCGGCCCGGACCCCCTGCATCCCCAATGTTTCAATCATGCGACGGACGAGGCCGGAGGCTTTCGCGTCCTCGATGAACTCGTTGATATACGCAAGCCGCCCATCATGTCCTTTGGGGACGGCCATCGCGGAGTAGATGTCGGCAAAACCATCGTTCAAAACGCGCGAGCCCGGAAGTGCTGCGGATTGGGCGATCAGACTGGGGCGGTTCAATGCCACGGCGTTGACGGCTCCGGTCCGCAGCAGTTCAACCGCAGCGGCGATACTGTCCGTCCGGACCAACTGGGCTTGCTTGAGCGCACGGGTCAAATACAGATCCGACGTATCGCCACGCGCGACCGCGATACGAATCCCCTGGTGATCCGCATCCCCCGCGTTTTGGATCGTGGACCCGGCGGCCACCAGATAGGTGAGATCGGTTTGCATGAATGGATGCGAGAAATCCACCTGCTCCGCACGCACCGGGTCGACAATCAGGATGGAGACATCCCAGGCGCCGGCACGCAGGCCGTCAATCACCGCGCCGGGTCTTGGATATTCGACGGATACGAATTGGATTCCCATCCGGGCAGCGAGCGCGCGCCCCAATTCCAGTGCCGGTCCCTTGACCTCGCCCGTCGCCGGATCTCTCGTCGCTGTCGTCAAACTCCCAATACCGAGCCCGACGCGCAGCGCGCCGGATTGCACGAGATCTGCGACGCGAGGATCCGGCTGCTGTTGCGCGAGTGATGTTCCACTCGCCCCAAAGGCAACCGCCAGTGCGGTGACCAAGGCAATTCTCATCATCCAGACGTCCTTCGCTGGCAGGACAGCTTAAGGTTCGACTAGGTACAGGCGCCAGCGCCTTGGCATGCCCTTGGACTCCGATGCGAAGGAATTTTGGCATGCAAGAAACTTGCGCATGAACGAGCGGCCAATCGAAAGACCGCTTGGGCCTGGTTTGGCCTGCCTGGGCCAAAGCGTGGTCACCCACTTCCGCATTGGCAACAGTCCGCCCCTTAAGCGCAACGTCCGGTGAGCCGGCTACGGACCTTAAATCGATCACGCGCGTTAAGGCCTCCAGGACCGGGGCGTCGACGAACGCGGAGCTTTGGTTATGAGCGCTATTCCTCTTCACCTTCAAAGAAAATTCGAGCAGCGGTGGGCCGCCAGGTTTGTGGCGCGGGCCGCATCGGCCGTGCCCAAAAGCGACCGGCTGAAAAGTTCCCTCGAGCCCTCGCCGCGCCCCATAAGCGTGAAAGAAAAACCCGCCGAGTTGAGCCAGCAGCTCCAACAAGCCTCGGCAGCCCAATGTGGAGTTTGGAAATGAAGGATATCCTCGGACTAAGTCTCGTTTTGCTGCTTCTTGGGGTCGGCATATGGGCGAATGCCGCCGGCGGCGGATCACTCTCCCAAAACAAAGGCGCGTGGGTGTCGTACGCCTTGCGATAACGGCTCCGGCGCACCGACAATAAAGAAAGCCTTAAGAGTCTGTCCGGAGTGATCATGCTGGATTGCATAGTTTTCTCAGCATGAGCCTGATTGAGGCGAGGCGCAGAAATGCGAGCGCCTTGCGATTGAGATTCTCCCAATCTTTGGCGAGACG
>NZ_JBEKRB010000080.1:0-16507 GCF_049519115.1 Bradyrhizobium sp. | reverse complement strand
GTGGTAGCGAGCGTGAGGGCAGAAGCGAGCAAAAGCCGTTTCATTCCTAGTCCTCCCCATTGGTTTCAAGTGCCTGCCAAGACAACCATGGGGAGAGACACCTGTCTAACGAATTAGGGAACTTCTGCAGCGTCGACCCCATTATTTTTAGGGTCGCTGACGGCCGCCCGTCACGGCCCTGCACGGTCGGTCGGCCCGCAACCTTCCCCCAGCCAGGCCGGCCGTGCCCAGTGAAGCGGGACGCGCGGGGCTGTGATTCCGCGACGGCGATCGGCCGGCCCAAGACAGCCCGCAAATTAAACACTCGCCAGCGGCCTTCCCAGAGTCTTGGCGGACCTATCGGCTACAGCCGGCGACGACCATTGAACCGATCCGCACCGTCGGGGCGAAGGGGCATTGCGGCGTATCATCGTCCAGCCACATCGAAAACCAGATCAGGGCAATAACGAACAGAACAGCAGCAAGGACGGCTAGGGCCGCCGGCGGCTTCCCAGCGGCTTCCCAAGCTAAAGATTTTGGGAAGCGACATTTATTTAAGTTATTGTTTTTATTGGTACAGTTGGGTGGGCTCGAACCACCGACCTCCTGTTCCACAGACAGGCGCTCTAACCAACTGAGCTACAACTGCATCCTGGTCGGCCCCCCGGCAAACCGGGTCCCGAGACGGGCCGGAAACTAGAGCATGATCCGGAAAAGTGGAAGCCGGTTTTCCGAAACGCCTGCCCACGGGCTCGAGCCGGGGATTACATTCAAACAACAATCCAAAGCACGGTTGCCGGTTTCCGCCGATATCGCGCGCTTTAGATGCAAGCGTGCCGCTTGGCAAGGCCGTCCGCGCCGCTCGGATAACGGTTTCAGGCGCACCGGCAACAAAAAACCCGAGCCAACCGGCCCGGGTTTTTTCGAGCTGAGCCGTACCCTTATCAGGCGGCGGGCTTGAACAGCTTGCCGGCGTTGGCCTTGATCGGCTCGACGGTCTCGGTCGCGACCTTCTGCGACAACTCGGTGAGTTCCTTGCTCCAGCCAGCGAAAGCCTCGAACTGCTTCTTGGCGTGGCCGGTCCACAGTTCGAGCGCCTCGGACGGCGTCTTCACGGCAACCAGTTCCTGCGCGAAGTCGAGCGAAGCGCTGGTATTGGCCTTGAGGATTTCCATCAGCTTGGCGGAATACTCGCTGGCGCCCTTGCTGGCACTGGAGAACACAGCTTCGATGGTCGAGTTGTTGCTCTCGGCGACGTCCTTGAAGCGGGCATAGTTGTCGCGGACCTGCGAGACGCCTTTCTCGGCGAAAGCGCGCATTTGCTCGGGAACCTCGAACGGGATGATCGAGGCAGAGAAGGGATCGGTTGAATTAGCCATGGCATGCATCCTTTGGGAGTGGGGATAGACAGGGTGTGACCCCTTGCGCGCCCGGCAGACCTCCGGAAAACGTCGACACGGATCACTGCGCGGAAATGCCCTCTTGGGCGCCTAAGATATCAGCACACTATCATGGCAATTTTGTGCAACGCAACCAAATCACGTGTGCGATGCCATAAAATAATCCTTAGAGTCCGGCCTCCGGGTTCCCGGAAGCCGACCCAATTTTATCTTAAGCCACTGCGAAAAATTACTTTTTCGCCTTTGCCGCATCCGTCGCCGTGCGGCTCATGATCTGACCCATTTCACTTGCCTGTTCGGCGACCGCGCGCATTTGGGCCTGAACATATTCACGGTGCAGCCCCATCACCTCGCTCAGATCTTTGGCATGCACCAGCGCCTGCGCATAATCGAGCGAGGCCTGAACGTTCTTTTCGGCGTAGGAAAACGCCATCGCGCTGACGTCCTTGGCGCCCGCGCCCACGGTCGCCGTTCGCGCAGAAAGCGAATCGGCGGCCGCTTGCGCGCCAGCGATGAATTTTCCGAAGCTTTTGCGCGCCAGATCGAAGCTCGCTTCCGCCATCGACCGCATATCCTTCGGAATCTCGAAACGGTCTCGTTCTTCTCCTGCCATGGTCCACCTCCCGCTTTACGTTTCTGTCGCTATTCAACGCCAACGCGGTTGCGCACGGCAAGGTCCATTCCGATTAAGGTTATCCAGCCCTAAGACGCCCATCTTACGGCTGGACCGTGGACCTGCCAGAGCCGGAAGGCGATACTAACGATCCGTTAACGCTGTCACGTTCGGCAGCCCGAAGATCCGGTGCCGGGAGACGATGCCAAACACGGAATTCAAGGTGCACGGCCCCGACGATCCGCGGCTGGCGGTGCATGCAACAAGTTCCCTCCCCGCCTGGTTATGGTCGGCCGACGGCACGCGGGTGCTGTGGGCCAATCCGCCGGGCGCGCTGGTGTTTGGCGCCGCGAGCAACGCCCGTCTTGCCGACAAAAAAATCGGCCCCGCCGATCCGCACCGCCGTCAGGTCATGCAGCTCGCGCACCGGCTACTCCCGAACGGCGCCATTCGGCTGGAACGGTTGCGCGGCTTCGGCGCGCGGCTCGGCACGCTCATCACCTGCGCCTGCGCACGCCTGGAGTTTGCCGACGGCAGCGAAGGCGTTCTGATCGCCCCTGTCGAGCCGGCCGGACGCTTGATGCCGCTGGCCGAACGTCTGCAACGGTTGGTCGACGACGTCGATGCGCCGGTCGCGACGTTTGAGGCCGACGGCACGCTCGTTGCCGCAAGCCGCAACGCCGATCTCAATGGCCTCCATCATCTCGCCGAGGCAGGATTCGAAGAAGCGCGCCAAACCGCTTTGAAAGACGGCCGCGCCGAGACGTCGTTCGGCTCCGGCCACATCACGTTGCTGCGCCTCGGCAGCCGTGCCGATCTTGGCCTCCTCGCCTTGATCGCGCCCGCCGCCCAAGAATCCCCCACCGCAACGATCGGCGAATTTGGCAAGCAAGCGCCATCCGGCGAAGCTGCGGCCGAAGTCGGACAGATGCGGAACGACGCGCCCGAGAACGCTGCTCTGCCAGGTGACACTTCCGAGGCGGCTGCACCCGAAGCACCGATGGCCGATCCGGCTCCGATCGAACCAACGATACCGCAGCCACGCCAGCATCCGCTGCGGTTCATGTGGCAGATGGATGCCGACGGACGTTTCTCACTCGGCTCCGATGCCTTTACCCGTTTGATCGGCGTGCCCGCCGCCGCCGGTTTCGGCCGGCCGTGGCAGGAAGTCGCCGAGGTTTTCGGGATCGATCCAGAAGGGCTTGTGGTCAAGGCGGTCGCCACGCGCGAGGCCTGGAGCGGCATCATCGTGAACTGGCCCGCCGACAACGGCCGCCGCCTTCCGGTCGAATTGTCGGGATTGCCGATCCATGACGGGCAGCGAAACTTTGTCGGCTACCGCGGTTTTGGCGTCTGCCGCGATCTCGAAGGCCTGACGCGGCTCGATGCGCTGCGCAGCCAGGAATTCTTCAATGATCCGCCATCTGCGGACATGATGTCGCCCGAAATTGGCCGCGCCGTCGCGGGAACTTGGGCAGCGGCTGCGCCCCCGCCCCACGTTCCCGACCCAAGCGTTGATGTGACTGCACCTGTCTCTTTGACTGCATCTGCTTCGTCCGACACAGCCCAACCAACCGATTTGGAAACGCCGGTGGAAACGCCCAACGAAATTCAGGAAGTGCCGCAGTCTGACTCGCCGAATGTCGTTCCGTTCCGCCCCCTCGGCGAGGCACGTTCACCGGTATTGACGCCGGTCGAAAACAGCGCCTTCAACGAACTCGCCCGGCAATTGTCGGCGCGGCTGGAGAGCGAGAACGAAGCCGACGAAGCCGCCGAGCCGGAACACGCACCGCAGGCTGCCGCTGCGCCGCCAGTTGAAAAGGAAACGATTGAGATCGCCGTCAAGGCGCCGAACTGGCTGGCCGTGCCAGAGCCGCCGGCGCGCGCCGACAGCAAGCGCGACAAGGTGCTGTTCGACCTTCTGCCGACCGGCGTGATGGTCTACCGGCTCGACCGCCTACTCTATGCCAACCAGGCGTTCCTCGAACATATGGGCTATCCCAGCCTGCACGCTCTGGAACAGGCCGGCGGCGTCGATGCGCTGTATGTCGAACCCGGCGTCTCAAGCGCGAGCAGCACATCGGATACCGGCACTCCCGTCAGCATATCTTCCCCGGAAGCCCCATCCACCGGCGCCATCGACGCGCGGCTCCATACTATCAGCTGGGATAACGACAGCGCCCTTGCCTTGATCTTTGCCGGCGCGTTTACGCAAAACGCGGCGCCGGCGCCAGTGGTGGAACTGCCAAGCCCCCCCGCACCGGAGCCGTCCGCTGTCGGCCATGCAAATGCGGAAGAACTCGCCGCGATCCTCGACACCACCACCGACAGCATCTTGATGTTCGACGCGCAGGGCAACGTCAATTCCTGCAACCGCAGCGCCGAGGCCCTGTTCGGTTACGACGGCACGCAACTGACGCAGCAGAATCTCGCGACCTTGTTTGCCCCGGAAAGCGGGAGCATCGTCAAGCAGTATCTCGAAAGCCTCAACGGCACCGGCGTCATGATCCTTGTGGAAGACGGCCGCGAGGTGCTGGGACGCGGTCGCGGCGGCGGCCTTATTCCGCTGTCGATCACCATGGGACGGACGCGGGCGGACGGTCCGAATTTCTTCGCGGTGTTCCGCGATCTGTCGAAGCTCAAGAACGGCGAAAACGAATTGCGCGAAGCGCGGCGGCTGGCCGACCGCACCGCCAACGCGAAAGCCGATCTGCTCGCACGTATCAGTCACGAAATCCGCACGCCGCTGAACGCCATCATCGGCTTTGCCGAAGTCATGATCAGCGAACGTTTCGGCGCACTGGGCAACGAACGTTATATCGAATACATGAAGGATGTCCGCACCTCAGGCCAGCGGGTGATCGCCGTGCTCGACGATCTTACCGATCTCAGCCGCATCGAGACCGGCAAGCTCGACCTTGCCTTCACCAGCCAGAACCTCAACGACCTCGTCGAAAGCTGTGTCGCGATGATGCAGCCGCAGGCCAGCCGCGAGCGCATCATCATCCGCACCTCACTGGCGCAGATGTTGCCGCCGGTCGTGGCCGACGGCCCGGCATTGCGCCAGATCACCATGAACCTGATCGGCAACTCGATCCACCTCACCAATGCCGGTGGCCAGGTGATCGTCTCCACCGCGCTGACCGATTTCGGCGAAGTGGCGCTGCGGATCCGCGATAGCGGCCCTGGCCTCAATGACAATGAGGTGGCTGCCGCGCTGGAGCCGTTCCGCCAGCAGGCCATGCTGGATCAATCGCCGGAGGCCGCGGTCAGCCTGTCGCTGACAAAAGCACTCATCGAAGCCAACCGCGCGCAATTCAATATCAAGACCGGCACCCGCTCCGGCACCCTCGTCGAAGTCGTGTTTTCGCAGGCCATGGCCAAACCGTAAGGCGAGCCAGGCGGCAGGTTCAAAACCTGCCCTACAAAAACTGCCTTACTTGGATTTCAGCTTCGCGATTTCGTTTTTGGCGGCGGCGACGATCTCGTCATTGTTGTGGGCGTGGCCCCAGAGGCCCCAGCCACCTTCCACTGCCTCGGTCAGCAGAACCCATGTCCGCTGTTTGAGACTGTCGTCGCCCGCGGCCTTGGCGACAAGGTCGGTCAATTGGCGGACGACTTCGATTTGTTTTGGACGGTCGAGCGCGCCTTGATTGGTCAGGACCTGAACGCGAACGTAGTTGGTGTCGCCGTCCACGTTCGAAAGCGCGCCGCTCGCAAGTTCATGCACAAAGGTCGCGGTATTCTTGCGGAACATCGTGATATCCGGCACCTGCTCGATCGATTTGACGGTGGCGGCGGCCTCTTTGGCGAGGGCGTGCGGGTCACGAAAGGTGCCTGCGGTGGCGTAGATATCGATCATCGGCATCGACGGCGCTCCTTAACCCGGATCTCACCTGGGGCTATGATGATTATCATAGAATACTATGACAATCGTCATAGTCAAGGTCTGTAGTCGAGAGGCGAGACGATTGGCTGGCGACATCAAGCAAACGATGATCGAACGCACCGCGGTGCTGCTCGCCAAAAAAGGGCTGCAAGGCGCGTCCTTTAGCGAAATCCTGGAAGCCTCAGGCGCACCGCGCGGTTCGCTCTATCATCATTTTCCCGGCGGCAAGGACGAACTGGTCCTGGCCGCGCTCGAACATGCCGCAAACCAGGCCCTTGGCGTGCTCGATCGCCTCGCCGGCAAACCGGCGCGCGAGGTTGCGGAAGGTTTTTTGTCGCTGTGGCGCTCGTTGCTGGCGCGATCGGATTTTTCGGCCGGCTGCGCAGTCGTCGCGGTGACGGTGGCGGCGGAATCGGAAGATTTGAGGGCCCGGGCGGCCGAGATCCTCCGCAGCTGGCGCGAAAAACTCGTCACGCTGTTCGTTGCTGGCGGGATACCGAAGAAAAAAGCCCGCAGCCTTGCCGCGAGCCTTGTCGCGGCTTGCGAGGGCGCTGTGATTCTCGCCCGCGCCGAACGAAGTTTTGAGCCGTTCGATCTGGTCGCGGCCGAGCAGCTGGCGATGATCGAGGCCGCCGCGAAATCGGTTTCGTAGGCGTTGCCGGATTACTTCAGAAAATCCGCGATCGCATCTAGAAAATCCTGTGGCGCCTGCAATTGCGGAACATGCGCGCAGCCCGTTAGAATCTTCAGCCGTGCATTCGGCAGCAACGCCGCCAGTTCATGCGACATCGGCGGCGGCGTCGCCTCGTCGTGCTCCCCAACCAGCACCAGCACCGGCATTTTGACGCCAGACAATTGAGGACGAAGATCAAGCTCGGCGAGTTGCGCGCAGGCGCCCTGCAACACCTCAGGGTCGGTCTTCAAAAAAGCTTCGCGGCGGTCGCGCATCAGGTCGGGATGGGCCGCCTGAAACTCCGGCGCGAACAGCCGGCGCATGGCGACGTCGGTGATCGCGGCAAGTCCCTTGGCTTTGGAGACGGCGGCCATGGTGCGGAACGCTTCGCGCCCTGGTTCGGAGAACGCTGCGCCGCAATCGGCGAGGATCAGTTTGCTGGCAATATCTGGATGCCGGGTCGCCATTTGCAGCGCTACAAAGCCGCCGTAGCCGTTGCCGAGCACGATCGCATCACGGCCTCCGGCCTCGGACACGGCTTCCGCCATCCGGTCGGCGACGGCCGCGAGCCCACCGCTGACCGCCTTCGAGCCGCCGAAACCCGGCAATTCCGGAACGATCACGCGATGCGTTCTTGAAAGCTGCGGCGCGATGGCATCGAAACTCGCCCGGTCCGACAGCAGGGAGTGAAACAGAAACAGCGCCGGTCCCTCACCCGAAACGGCCGCATTCAAGGTGCCCTGAGCAAAAAATCGGTCCATGCGGGGCTCTCTTTATCTGATGTAACGGGGCGGAAAACCGGTGGAGTGGAACCGATTGATAAATCAAACGGTAGGCATTTCAAGCCCTCAGTGCTTGACGTGATATTTCACGAATGCAAGATAGGACCGAAATCATGCGGATTTGCCTATGCTTTTGCGCGACAATGTCTACGAAAACCTCCGTGCTGATATTTTGAGCTGCCGACTCGCGCCGGGCGATGACATGCGCGAGCAGGAGCTCGCCGAACGCTACGCCGTCAGCCGCCAGCCCGTCCGCGAGGCCCTGCTGCGACTGGAACGCGAGCATCTCGTCACCGTGCAGCCGCGCCAGGGCTACCGCGTCAATCCAATCTCGCTGTCGGATGCGCGCGATCTGTTGCGGTTTCGCCTCGCGCTCGAGCCGGCCTGCGTTGCGGAAGCGATCGAGAACGCGCCGGAAAAGGTGCTCAAAGCGTTCGACGAGTTCAGAAGCTTTTCCGGCGATCGCGAGGACTTCATCACCTATAACCGTGCCTTCCACTGCGCGCTTGCCCACGCCTCGGGCAATCGCCGCATGGCGGGCTCGTTGTGCGACCTGATCGGACAGGCCGACCGCCTCGTGCGCGTCAGCCTCGCCAATGTCAGGGACCATGATCCGACCCAACTGGTCGCCGAACATGGCGAGCTGATCGAAGCCATGCAGCGGCGCGATAAGCGTCGCGCGCTGCATCTCATCAAGGCCCATATCAACCAAACCGAAAAGCGCGTGCTGCCGGCACTCAAGCACAACGCCGTGATCGTGGAGGAACGAAACACATGAATATTCCAACCAAGCCCGGTTCATCCTCCATCGAAATTCACGGCAATTTCGTCGGCGGCCGCGAGATCGAAGCCGGCCACGGCGCCATGCTCGACGTGCGCAATCCGGCGACCGGCGAGGTGATCGCACAAATCCCTAACTCGACCGCTGACGATGTCGACCGCGCCATGAAGAGCGCGCGTGCGGCTTTCGAGGGCAGAGCGTGGGGCGGCATGGACATTCGCGCCCGGGCGCGGCTCGTCAACAAGCTTGCGGATGCGTTCGAGGCCAATCTCGACCAGCTCTACAAGCTCGAGACGCTCAACAATGGCCGTCCGGTCAACGAGACCCGCGCGCAGCTGTCGCGGCTGCCGGACTTCTTCCGCTATTTTGCAGGCGTGGCGCTGGCGCGGCGCGACTCTGTGATCCCGGTCGAAGGTTCGTATTTGAATTACACATTGCGCACGCCGATCGGCATCGTCGCGAACTGCACCCCGTTCAATCATCCGCTGATGATCCTGTGCAAGTCGCTGGCCGCAGTGCTGGCGTCCGGCTGCGTCACCGTGGTGAAACCCTCGGAATACACGCCGCTGACGACCTTGCGGCTGGCCAAGATCTTCACCGAAGCGGGCCTGCCGCCGGGCGTGTTCAACGTCGTGCTGGGCCTGGGGCAAAGCGCCGGCAAAATACTCGCCGAACATCCGGACATTGATAAATTGGTGCTGACCGGCGGCACTGAAGCCGGCCGCATCGCCGGAAGTGCCGCAGCAAAGGTGTTCGCGCATCAGACCATGGAGCTCGGCGGCAAGACGCCGGTGATGGTGTTCGACGATTTCGACATCGACCGCGCCGTCAACTACGCCGCCTTCGGCGCCTTCATCGGCGCCGGCCAGACCTGCATCTGCGCCTCGCGCCACCTCGTGCAGGCCTCGATCTACGACGAGTTCGTCGAAAAGCTCAAAGCCAAGACCGAGACCATCAAGATCGGCGATCCCTCCGATCCCGCCACCCAGCTTGGGCCGGTGATCTCGGCCCGTCAGCGCGACCGCGTGCTGTCCTATTGCAAGTTCGGCCATGAAGACGGTGCGAAGCTCGTCACCGGCGGCGTGCCGGCGAAGATCGCAGGCCTGGAGAACGGCTATTTCGTCGAACCGACGGTGTTTGCGGGTGTGAAAGCCGACATGCGTATTTTCCAGGAAGAAGTGTTCGGTCCGTTTACTTCCGTGACGCCGTTCAAGGACGAGGCGGACGCGTTGCGGCTTGCGAACGACTCACCGTTTGGGCTGGCCGCGGCGATCCGCACCCGCGACGTCGCGCGGGCCCATCGGGTCGCTTCCGGCGTGAAATGCGGCATCGTCTGGATCAACGATCACCACCGGCTCGATCCGGCCTCGCCCTGGGGCGGCGTCGGCGATTCCGGCGTCGGGCGCGAATGCGGCACCGAAAGTTTTGACGATCATTTCAACGTCAAGAGCGTGATGGTCGCAACCGGCGACGCGCCGTTCGACTGGTACCGCGACACAGCCGGGCAGCGGCGGCTCAACTGAACCAATAGCGCGCCGAGTAACACAGTCGGCGCACTGCACGAATACAGGGGGGAATTTCATGGCACTTGCAGTAAACGCCGGCGCGCGCCTCGACCGGCTGCCGATCTCATCGTTTCACTACCGCATCTTCTGGCTGGTCGGCGCCGGCATGTTCTTCGACGGTTACGATCTTTACGTCGCGGGCGGCGTGCTGGCCTCGGTGGCCCAGTCGCAATTCTCGACGCTGGCGCAAATCCCTCAATTCATCTCACTGACATTCGTCGGTATGACGTTAGGCGCGCTGATCACCGGCTTTATCGGCGACAGGTTCGGCCGCCGCTTCACCTATCAGATCAACCTCTTGATCTTTGGACTGGCCTCGCTCGCAGCCGCCTTTGCGCAGGATATGAATCAATTGATCGCCTGCCGCTTCGTGCAGGGGTTGGGATTGGGCGCTGAAATCGTGGTCGGCTATTCGACGCTGACCGAGTTCGTGCCGCCGAAGACGCGCGGACGCTGGCTGTCGATGATGGCCTTTATCGTGGTCGCGGGCTTTCCGGCGACCTCGCTGCTCGGCTATCTCGTGATCCCGAATTTCGGCTGGCGGCCGATGTTCGTCATCGCCGGCGTCGGCTCGCTCATTGTCTGGTATCTGCGCAAGAACTTGCCGGAATCGCCGCGCTGGCTTGAATCGGAAGGCCGCAACGAGGAAGCTGAAGCGCTGATGCAGGCGATCGAAACCGAAGCAAGCGGCGGCAAGCCGCTGCCGCCGGTGGTCATTCCTCCGGCCGTCAAGCCTGCGGCCGCGATCGACATGATCAGGCCGCCGCTGTTGCAGCGGATGATCGTCGGCTCCTGGGTGCTGATCACGATCAACACGCTGATCTTCGGTTTCGTGATCTTCCTGCCGCAGTTCTTCCTGCGCCAGGGCCTGACCATCACCAATTCGCTCGCTTATACGCTGGTGCTCTCAGCGGCATCGCTGGTCGGATGTGCGCTCGGGGCGTATCTGTCGGACGGGATCGGACGGCGCATGAGCATTATTCTGGCCTCCATCGTCACCATCATCAGCGGCTACATCTATGCCCGTTTCGATGCGGCTTCCGATCCGGCGATCGTGCTCTCGGTCGGCTTCGTGCTGGTGGTGGCGATCTACATCCAGACCGCGATACTCTACGGCGTCTATACGCCGGAACTGTTTCCGACCGAGATCCGTCTTCGCGCCAACGGCATCTGCAATTTCTTCGGACGCGGCGCCACCGTCATCTCACCCTTCATCGTCGGCAGCTTGATGGCGTCCTACAAACTGCCGGGCGTGGTCTGGCTGATGATCGGGCTCGTGCTGGTGCAGATTCTCGTGGTGTGGGCCTGGGGCGTCGAGCCGCGCAACCGCGGGCTGGAGGATGTCGCCGCCAAGGCGAGTGTGTGAGAGGTTCAAACCCTCATCCGGTCATACCCCGCGAAAGCGGGGTATCCGGTACACCGTGGCCTCTCAATGACCGACAGCCGCCTCTGGAATACTGGATCATCCGCTTTCGCAGATGATGACAGAAATAAACGCCTTACGCGTTCTTCAGCGCGACGCGAAATTCAGCCTCGGTCTTCGCCTTGACTTCGTCGAGCGTGACGCCGTCGGCGAGCTCGATCAGCGCCATGCCGTCCTTGCCGTGCTTGTCGATGGTGAAGACAGCCAAATCCGTCACCACCATGTCGACCACCCGCTCGCCGGTCAGCGGCAGGTTGCACTTTTTCAGGAGCTTCGCGCCGTCCTTGGCGGAATGCTCCATCACCACCACGACACGCTTGACGCCGGCGACGAGGTCCATCGCGCCGCCCATCCCCTTCACCATCTTGCCGGGGATCATCCAGTTGGCGAGATCGCCGTTCTCGGCGACCTGCATCGCGCCCAAAATCGACAGATCGATATGCCCGCCGCGTACCATGCCGAAGGAATCGGCAGACGAGAAATAGCTCGTGTCCGGCAATTCGCTCACCGTCTGCTTGCCGGCATTGATGAGGTCGGGGTCTTCCTCGCCTTCATAGGGAAACGGCCCCATGCCGAGCATGCCGTTCTCGCTTTGCAGGGAGACGTCGATGCCGTCGGGAATGTAGTTGGAGACCAGCGTCGGAATGCCGATGCCGAGATTGACGTAATAGCCGTCGCGCAATTCCTTGGCGGCGCGGGCGGCCATCTGTTCGCGGGTCCAGGCCATCAGACTTCACTCCCCGTTGCGGCGGCCGGCGCCTGAGCAGGACGCGGGCGGGTGTTACGGAATTCGATTCGCTTCTTGGCGCTGCCGACCTCGATGATGCGCTTGACGAAAATGCCGGGCGTATGGATGTGATCCGGATCGATCTCGCCGGCCGGCACCAGATGCTCGACCTCGGCAACCGTGATCTTGGCAGCGGTTGCCATCATCGGGTTAAAATTGCGCGCGGTCTTGCGGTAAACCAGATTGCCGGCGGTATCGCCCTTCCAGGCATGGACGATCGCGAGATCCGCGAACAGGCCGCGCTCCATCAGGTATTTCTCGCCGTCAAACACCTTTTCTTCCTTGCCCTCGGCGATCAGCGTGCCGACACCGGTCTTGGTGTAGAAGGCCGGAATGCCGGCGCCGCCGGCGCGGATGCGCTCGGCCAGCGTGCCCTGCGGGGTGAATTCGAGCTCGAGTTCGCCGGCGAGGTATTGCTGGGCGAATAGCTTGTTCTCGCCCACGTAGGACGAGATCATCTTCTTGATCTGGCGCGTCTCGAGCAGGCGCGAGAGCCCGATGCCGTCGACGCCGGCATTGTTGGACACCACCGTCAGGTTCTTCACGCCGCTATCGCGGATCGCATCCGACAGGGTCTCGGCGATGCCGCAGAGGCCAAAGCCGCCCGACATGATCATCATGCCGTCCTTGAGGATGCCGTCGAGGGCCGTTTTGGCGTCGGGATAAACCTTTTTCATGCGAATAGCGACCTGATGGAGAAAACGTGTAAGCGCCTGCCAACTATTAGGCGAAATCTTCGCAATGCGTCAATGATGGGGGCGGCCGTCCGATGCGGTGGCTTCATCCTTCGAGACGCCGCCTGCGGCGGGCTCCTCTGGACGAGGTCGGAGGTCTTCCTCAACCCTCATGGTAAGGAGCATACCGCGCGTCTCGAACCAAGAGGCCTCAGTTCCGTATTGCCCCTCGTCGGCCTTGAAAGCGTCAAGAAAAACCAGCAAGTTGCCCGAACTTGACGGGGTCGTCAGGTATGTCCCGCCCTGCCCAGGGTTTTGGCAGCGACCCCGGCCCCCTCTAATTTGGATATTTCCAGGATTTTCCGTTGACGATGGCCCAGGGAACAAGGCGCCTCGCGATGCCGGTCGTGGCGCTGCTCGGAGCGGCGCTGGTCGCCCTGATCGCCTCGAGCTGGCTTCTCAACCGCGACGCGCTGCGTGCGGCGGTGGAAGCGCAAATCCGCGCCGTGACCGGGCTCGATCTGGTCATCAAGGGCGGCACCGATATCTCGGTGTTTCCCGGCAGCTACGTCTCCTTCCATGACGTGGGCTTGCGGGGCGGTGCAGCCGCCGATCCCGCGCTGACCGTCGACGTGCTGACCGCGAACCTGCGATTGCTGCCGTTACTGTTGCAGCGCTTCGAGATCGCGGACGTGATGATGCTGCGGCCGCACATCCGCGTGGTTCGCGATATCAACGGCGACAGCAACTGGACGCCCTTTGTCGGCACCATCACCCACACCATGAAGCCCGGCGCCGAAAATCAACTGTCGTTCTCGGAAATCCGCATCCAGGACGGCACGCTGTCTTACGAGGACCCGGTCCGTCAAGTCAAAGAAGCGCTCGACGACATCGACCTGTCGCTGGCGTGGCCGTCGATCTCGCGATCGTTCGCCGCGACCGGGCAGTTCGACTGGCACGGCCAGCGCGTCGACGGCAGCGTTTCGATCAGCGATTTCCTCGCCGCCCTTTCGGGCGACCGCTCCGGCTTCAAGGCCCGCCTTGTCAGCGCGCCCTTGAAACTCGCCTTTGACGGCACCGCCGCCAACCGCACCAGCCTGATGATGGAAGGCACGCTGACCGTCGATACGCCCTCGCTGCGCAACGCGCTGCGCTGGACCGGGCAAGAGCCGCCCGGCAGCGGCGGCTTCGGCCGCTTTGCGCTGAAGGCGCGCGCCAATGCGGTCGGCGCCTCGGTCGCACTCACCAACGTCAATGTCGAGCTCGACGGCAATGTCGCCGAGGGCGTGATGACCTATACCAATAACGGCCGGCAGTCGTTGCAGGCGACGCTTGCCGCCGACGCTCTCGACTTCACGCCCTATATCTCGACCTTCCGCCTGCTCGCCAGCGGCGCGCACGACTGGAACCGGCAGCTGTTCGATCTCAATTCGCTGTCGATGACCGATCTCGATATTCGTCTGTCCGCCGCGCGGATGACGGTCGGCCCGTCCAAACTCGGCCGCACCGCGCTCGGCGCCAACTTACGCAACGGCGCGCTCGCGTTGTCCATTGGTGAAGCGCAGATCTATGGCGGCGTCGCCAAGGGCTCGTTCGCGCTGTCGCGGATCGACGCCGATGCCGATGTGAAGGCGCAGTTCCAGTTCACCGATGTCGATTTGCAGGCCTGCGCCAGCGAGCTGTTCGGCTTCAATAAATTATCCGGCCGCGGCAATCTCGGCGTGTCGCTGGCCGCCTTCGGCTCGAGCCCGTTTGCGCTGGCGCAATCGCTTGATGGCACGGCGACGCTCACCGGGCATGACGGCGCGATCTCCGGCTTCAACGCCGAACAACTGCTCAAGCGCCTGGAGCGCCGGCCGCTCTCGGGCGCCGGCAATTTCCGCTCCGGCTCGACGCCTTACGACAACCTCACCATCGGGGTGAAATTCGCCGACGGCGTCGCCACGCTCGACGATGTCCACATCGAAGGGCCTGCGCACATCACGCTGACCGGCACGGCTTCGGTACCCTCGCGCGAGTTTGACATGAAGGGGACAGCGAGCCTTGTCTCGGCCAACGGCGCGCCCGGCTTCGAATTGCCTTTCATGGTGCAGGGCCCGTGGGACGATCCGCTGATCTTCCCCGATCCCGACAGCCTGATCCGTCGCTCGCCGGGGGCAGCACCTTTGCTCGATGCGCTGAAGAACCCCAAAGCCCGCGACACTGTTCGCTCGGTGATCGAGCAACTCACCGGCGGCGCCAAACGCACAACCCCCGACGAGGCCGCGCCGGCACCGACGAATGCGCCGGCCGCAGTAGGCGACGCAAAGTCGAACTAGGTGACCGCCGGATTGCGGTTACCGGCTGTCGCCTGCTTGAGGCTTGAGTCCCTCGGACCGGGTATATCGGCTACTGCGAAAATTTGACGAACTTCGGGTAGACGAGCTTTCCTTCCGCGATCTTTGCCGGCCATACCGTGACCTGCTTGCCGTTCTGCCACTGGAATACAAGGCCCGTCACGTAGCCGGGGCCGGACTTGATGCCGTGGGTGAACTCGTCGTCCTTGCCGTAAAACTCGATATTGCCGATCGTGCCTTCGAACTTCGTCTTTTCTATCTCCGCGACCATCTTGTCGGGATCGGACGAGCCCGCGCGCGTGATCGCTTCCGCGATGATGTAGACTTCGTCATAGGCAGTGTAGCCGGTATAGGCCGGCGGCGTGCCGTATTTAGCCTTGAAAGCCTGGGCGAACGGTTTTGTCTTCGAGGTCACCGCGACGTCGGAGGTTGCGACCGCAAGCGTGGGGATGCCGTCGGCGGCGCCGTTGGTATCGTTCCAGAAGGTCGGACTGAAGGCCTGCGCGCTGATGCCGAACATCGCGATCGGCACCTGCTGGTTTTTCCACTGCACGGTCGGCTGCACGCCGACATGTGAGATGCCGGTGACGATCACATCGGGCTTCTTGCTTTCGATGTTGTTGAAGATCGGCGTGAAGTCGGTGGTGTCGGGCGAGAAGCGGATGTGCTCGACGACCGTCATGCCGGCTTTCGGAAAGCAGGCCTCGTAGCCGGCGTCGAGCGGCTTGGTCCAGGCGGCGTCCTCGCTCATGATTGCGACGTTCTTGAACTTGAGCTGGTCGACCAAAAGCTCCTTGGCCGCATCGCAGACGAGTTGCGCTTGTGCCGCCGAGGTCAGGTAGCCATGGAAGGTGTACTTGTTCTTGTCGTAATCGTTGTGAATAGCTTTGGTGATCTCGTTGGACGCAGCACCTGGCGTGATCAGCGGCATCTTCAGCCGCGCCGCCCAAGGCTCAAGCGCCAGAACCACCTCGCTGATATAGCTTGCGATGACGGCGGAGACCTTGTCCTCGCTGACCGCGCGCTGAAAGGCGCGGACCGAATCTGCCGACGAGCTCTTGTTGTCATAGGTCACGATCTCAATTTTGCGCCCGAGCACGCCACCCTTGGCGTTGATCTCGTCGGCGGCAATCTGCGCGCCGCCCGGCGTCGCCGCGCCCGCAATCGATTGCACCTCGGCGATGACGCCGATCTTGATCGGATCTGCCGATTGCGCATGGGCCGGGAGTCCGAGAAAAATCGCTACTACACCCGCAAGCAGGGGCATCGCGCCTGATGGCTGCATCTGTTCTCTCCCTTTTGCATTCTTTTCTTTTGTTGCGCCGCGGCAAGCGGGACGCGCGCACAAGTCTAAGCTTGCCGTTCGGAAGTTGAAAGCGCTCGCCGGGACCGCACCGAGCCCCGGCCAATGCGCCGGCGGCCGCTGCGCAGTCGAACCAGGTGGTCGGCAAGATTGCTGTCGGTATTTCTCGCCTGTCGCCCCTGACCTGCCTCTGAAGTTTCATCCAGTGGCGATTAGAGTCTCGGCGGATGTTACGCCGTTTGGCGCGGGTAGAGCAACGTGCGATCGGCGGAGCTGGTTGGGGTTGCGCAGCCGGTCGCACG
>NZ_JBEKRB010000079.1:0-16880 GCF_049519115.1 Bradyrhizobium sp. | reverse complement strand
CCGGACAAGATCGAGAAGGTCGAATACGTATAGTAGTAAAGGCCGATGAGCGAGCTCACGCCCAAAGCCGATAGCCCGAATGCCGTGGTCAGCTCGGGTACCATGACCCCGGGAGCCGATCGCAAGGCATATTGCAGGAAGTAAAACACCACGCAAAAGGCCCAGGCCGCTATGAACGGCAGATGGAAGTCTGAGGCGTCTCGTGTTGACTTTTGCAGCATAGTACTTCCTCACGCTGCCCGACGAAGGCGCAACCAATGTAATCGCCCGCGCGAGCGGCGAGCTAGGTTCGGAAACTACTCAGGGTGACCGTGTTGTTTCACTTGTGAGGGCTGGGGGCAGGCGGACCTACAATGTTTGTCGTAAAAAGCCGTTCAAATAGTCCGTTGCGCGGCGATGACTATGAATAACAAACGCGGGCGGCGGCGCCGAGGATAATGGGGCGCTGTGGTGACAGAGGCTGCTTGCGGTTATGAGTCTCGCTCGATGTTCAATATTGCTCACTCAATAGCCAGCGAGACATGCTTTACTGAAGCGGAAATGGAAGGCTAAGGAACCATTCCCTCGACGAACCATTTGATTAAAGTGCTGCGGCTTCGCGCACTCATCTCCTAATATTCGGATGTCACGGTTTGGCGCCGCCGAGATGTGACCGCTCAGCAAATGACGATTTGGTTATCTCTCACAAGTCCGGTTCTAATTTGGAGCGGGCTACGACCGAAGGATAGCGCGTGCTGAAAGTCCTGATCGTTGAAGACGACCTCATGATGGCGGATTTCATGGAAGAGCTCCTTGTCGATCACGGGTATGAGGTAAGCGGCATCGCTCGCACCGTTGATGCAGCGGTCGCGCTCGCACGGCATTCCAAGCCTAACCTGATCATTCTTGATATGCGGTTGGCCGATGGTGGGCTCGGCACCGAAGTCGCAGCTCAATTGCTTCCTCTCGGCAGGCCCGGTATCCTTTATGCCACTGGTAACATGTCACAGGTCAGCCTGACATCCGCTGACGGCGATGCCTGCCTTGCCAAGCCCTACCGCGCTGACGACCTCCTGCGCAGCTTGGAAATTGTCGCCGGAATCGTCGCCACCGGCAAAGCGCAACCGCCGTTTCCTCGCGGGTTCCAATTACTGCATCCGGCAGCCGTCAAATCCCAAGCGGTCGGCTTATGAACGAAAGCGCCGCACACGTTCGCATGCTTCTTCGCCAACAGGCAGCGGTTGCCCACTTTGGCAGCTTTGCTCTTCGCGAGAGCGACGTATTGAAAGTCTTGACGGAAGCGGCGCGAGTTTGCGCCGAATGCCTCAGCGTGCCGTATTCCAAGGTGTGCCGCTATCGCGAGAAGGAGAACGACCTTCTCATCGAAGCCGGGCACGGCTGGCATGCGGGCGTCATTGGAAATGTCGTCTCGCGTGCCGACGTTACTTCGCCGCAGGGGCGTGCCTTTATCACCGGGAAACCGTCTATCTGCAACGATTTGCGCGATGACAACGATCTCAAGCTGCCGTCGTTCTATGTCGAGCACGGCATCGTCTCGACCATTGACGTCATCATCAAAGGCAGCGATGACCAACCATATGGCGTGCTGGAGATCGACAATGCCCAACAGCACGATTACGACCAACACGACATCGACTTCCTGACCGGTTTTGCCAATGTTCTTGCGGAGGCTGTCGCGACGTCTGCGCGCACGGGCGTTCTGCAGAGGACCATCGAACGGATGAAAGTCCTCGTCGCTGAGAAGGACCGGCTGCTGGATCAAAAGAAGGTCCTGGCCGAGGAACTGCAGCACCGGGTGCGCAACAATCTGCAGCTGGTTTATGGGATGCTGAGCAAACAGTTGGACGACACGCCGGACAAGGCCGGGCAACGCGGCATCAGGGCCATCTCGCGCCGGGTTTCGACCCTGGCCCAAGTGTACGACCACCTGCTCGGAAGCGAGATGACGCGGACCACCGATTTTGGCAGCTATCTAAGATCACTGTGCCTCAATCTTGCCGAGATTCAAGCCGCGCCGGACGGCGGCGTTACGCTTACCTGCGACAGCGACGCCATCGTCCTCGATCTCGATGTGGTGACGGCGCTGGGCATCGTCGTCGCGGAAGTGGTCACCAACAGTTATGACCACGCCTTCCCAGGTGGCAAGAAAGGTTCGATTATCGTGTCGGTGCGCCGCGTCGACGGCGACATCGCGACCATGACGATCAGCGACGACGGTACAGGATTTCTGGCTAAAACCGAAAGCAAGCGGCACGGACTAGGGCTGGTGCGACGCCTCGTCGAACAGGTGCGCGGCAGCGCAACCATCGACTCGGAGCACGGTACGATTTGGACAATCAAAATACCGGTCGACCGTATCGCCTTTGCCTCGTGAATGGAGCTGGTCGACCGCCGAGCGTTTTGGTGCCTATCTGAGCTGCCTCAGTTGCTCACTTCCAAACAAGCGCGCAATTGTGCCTACGGCTGAGTAGTTTCCGTGGCTGCCTTCAGCACGCGCAAACAACTATCATCTTAGACATGGCTTACATCCGCACCCCCGGCGCGAGTTTTATTGTACCGGCAGATCCGGTGGTTGCTGGCGTCATTTACACCTGCCCGATGCATCAGCAGATCCGCCAGGTGGGACCGGGGAGCTGCCCTATCTGCGGGATGACGCTGGAACCGGTCAAGGCGATGGCGGAGGTGGGTGAGAACAACGAACTAACGAACATGACCCGGCGATTCTGGGTCGGGCTGGTTCTGACCTTACCGGTCTTCCTCCTCGAAATGGGTGGCCACATCCCCGCGCTCGGGCTGCATGATCTCGTTCCACCGCGCATCTCCATGTGGATTCAATTCGTCTTATCCACACCTGTCGTCTTGTGGGCCGGGTGGCCATTCTTTGAACGGGCATGGGCATCGGTCATTCATCGCAGCCTGAATATGTTCAGCCTGATCGCACTCGGAACTGGTGCTGCTTACCTCTACAGCCTGTTTGCGACCTTTGCGCCGGGTATGTTTCCTGCCGGATTTCATGGAATGGGAGGCACGGTCGCGGTTTATTTCGAGGCCGCCGCTGTCATCACGGTTCTCGTTTTGTTGGGCCAAGTGTTGGAATTGCGCGCTCGAGAGCAGACCGGCGGCGCAGTCCGCGCACTGCTCAAGCTGGCTCCCAAAATGGCGTACCGCATAACGGCCAGTGGTGCGGATGAGGAAGTGCCTCTTGAGCTGATCCAGGTCGGCGACCGCCTTCGCGTCAGACCCGGCGACGGCGTGCCGGTCGATGGCGAAGTGCTTGAGGGCAAAGGGGCCGTAGATGAGTCCATGGTCACCGGGGAGTCGATGCCTACCGCCAAAAAATCCGGCGACAAGCTGATCGGCGGCACCGTGAATGGCACCGGATCTCTTGTCATGCGTGCCGACAAGGTCGGCGCGGACACGATGCTCGCGCGCATCGTGACAATGGTCAGCGAGGCGGAGCACAGCCGCGCACCGATTCAGAGAATGGCGGATAAGGTATCAGGCTATTTCGTTCCGGCTGTGCTTGGCGTCGCCGTCATAGCTTTCATCGCGTGGGCCATCTGGGGCCCAGCTCCCGCACTTTCTTACGCCTTGATTGCAGCCGTCTCCGTCCTTATCATCGCCTGTCCCTGTGCGCTTGGTTTGGCCACTCCCATGTCGATCGGTGTGGCGATCGGAAAAGGCGCCGGTGCTGGCGTCCTGATCAAGTCAGCTGAAACCCTTGAGCACATGGAGCAGGTCAATACCCTGGTCGTGGACAAGACGGGCACGCTTACGGAAGGCAAGCCGAAGGTTACGGCGATCGTGCCGACGCCGGGTCTGTCGGAGGTCGAACTTCTGCCGCTGGCAGCAAGCCTTGAACGATCCAGCGAACATCCGCTCGCGGCCGCCATCGTAAACGCGGCGAAGGATCGCGGCGCGGCCACCCTGGAGCCGGCGGACTTCGCGTCTGTCACCGGCAAGGGTGTCACCGGCAAAATCGGCGGCAGGTCGGTGGCGCTTGGCAATGCAAAGCTGATGGCAGACCTTGGCATCTCGTTCGGCGATCTTGAACACAACGCCGATGCACTTCGCGGCGACGGCGCGACCGCCTTGTTTCTAGCCATCGACGGCAAGCCGGGCGGCGTCATCGCCATTGCCGATCCGATCAAGGCAACGACGGAGGCGGCTCTCGAAAGCCTGCGCAGCTATGGCATACGAATCGTGATGCTGACCGGCGACAACAAAACGACGGCCGAGGCCGTCGCCCGCAAGCTCGGCATCAAGGAAGTCGAAGCCGACGTTTTGCCCCAGGACAAGAACCGCATCGTCAAGAAACTCACGGCCGAGGGACGAATTGTCGCCATGGCCGGCGATGGCGTGAACGACGCCCCGGCCCTGGCTGAAGCAGCCGTTGGCATCGCCATGGGGACGGGTACCGAAGTCGCAATCCAGAGCGCGGGGATTACGCTGGTGAAAGGCGATCTTGCGGGCATTTCACGGGCGATTGTCCTGAGCCACGCGACGATGCGTAATATCCGCGAGAATTTGGTTTTCGCGTTTGCCTACAATGCTATCGGCATCCCGATTGCCGCCGGGGTGCTCTATCCCACGTTCGGCATCCTTCTCAGCCCAATCGTCGGAGCGGTTGCCATGTCGCTGAGCTCCGTCTCCGTGATTTTGAACGCGTTGCGGTTACGCACGCTGAGGCTTTCAGGAGCGGCCTCTAATTAACTGATAGCTAACTTCGATCTATCTGCAAACGGCCTGATGTGCGCCAAGGCGAACGCAATTGCCGAGTGATGTCGGGCGCACAGGCACCAAACACGGCATTGACCACAATGGGACGAGTGATGGGTAGCGAGATCGAGTTGAAGTTTCAAGTTTCACCTCAAGAGATGAAGAGACTTAGCGCGGCGCGTTCTCTGCGCCCGATCGGCGCAAAGCCGACGGAAGCAGAAAAAAGTCTGTCAGTCTATTTTGACACCGTCGATCGCCGGCTTGGAAGTAAGGGAATTTCGCTTCGTGTCCGACACAAGGCAGACGAGCGGGTCCAAACGATCAAAACCCAAACGTCGGGCATTCCATTTAGTCGAGGCCAGTGGGAGCACAAAATCGACGGTGATCAGCCCGATTTTCGATTCATGCGGGGTACGCCCCTTGCGCAGTTACGTACAAAAAAGCTGAGATCCGCACTGTCGCCGATCTTCGCTACTCAGATTTGCCGCGTCACTCGTCCGCTCAATGAGGACGGAAGCCGGATCGAAATGGCGCTGGACGAAGGGTTAGTGCGCGCCGGCCGAAAGACGGAGCCAATCAGCGAGTTCGAGCTCGAGCTCAAGCGCGGCAAGGTCTTGGATTTGTTCAAGCTGGCGAAGCGGATCGGAAGCTTAGTGCCAGCCAAATTGGCATTCAAGAGCAAGTCCGAACGAGGGTTTGATCTTCTCGCGGACGCTGCTGTTCCCTCCCGCGTGGCCAACGAGATCAACCTCAAACCTGGCATGAGCACAGGCAAAGCCTTTCAGGTTATCGGAAGATCGGTATTGCGACATGTGGTTGACAACGAATCGGCTGCAAGAAAGGGCGATTCCGAGGGCGTACATCAGATGCGCGTGGGCCTTCGCAAATTGCGTGCGGTTATATCGATTTTCGCGGAGTTGCTCCATGATGCGCAGACAGAACAAATTAAGAGCGAAATGATCTCGATGACCGGCGAACTCGGGTCGGTCCGTGATCTCGACGTCTATATAAAGAGCAAGATCGAACCGCTACGTAAACAAAGACCGAGAAAGAGCGGTCTTTGGGAGTTCGCTAGAGATCTCGCAATTCGTCGGAGGGCTGCATTTAAGAAAATGAAGCACGCCATTAACTCCCCCCGTTACCGATCACTCATTCTTGACATCCTGCAATGGATAGAGGCGGGAGAATGGCTGAAACATTCGAAGATGAGAGCCTGTCGCCCAGTTCATCACTTCGCCGCAAAAAGTCTTGCGCATCAATGTAAAAAAGTATTGAGGAAGCAAAAGGGAGTGGCTGAATTCGATAGCCGTCAACTCCATGAGCTGCGGATCAGGTTTAAGAAATTACGGTATTCCTGCGAGTTTTTCGGAAGTTTGTTCGATAGCCGCAAGTTGAGTCATCGTCGACGGCGGTTTAATGATTGTTTGACGGACCTGCAGGATAATCTGGGCGCCCTCAACGACATCTCTGTGCACCAAAAAATGCTAGCCGCGCTGGCTGCGGAGAAGACGTCCGCCCGCCACCCCAGGCGTGACTTTGCCGCTGGCATCGTCTCCGGCCGGGAACAGGGCGAAATTCAGGCGTATCGTAAAACCGTTAGCAAAGCGGCCCGGAAGCTTTCACGAATGCGGCCGTTCTGGATTCGATGAGAGGGATGCAGCGTCGTGCCGACGACAGGCAATTGTGGTCCGATCTCAATCCAAGCTTAAAGCGCCGTCGTTCTTCGGAATCCGTACCTCGAACGGCCGAGGCAAGCGTTGTTTTAGGCGGCGCGCGAAAGAGAACATCTTTTGAGCTCAGTTCCAGGGTGGTGGCTTGTCATGTCGTCCATAGTCGATCTCACGATCATCAGCGTACTGGGTACGAATAGAGTCCTGATGGCCGCCATACCCGTTGGGGTCCTCGTCGGGTTGTTCGGAGCCGCGGTCATCTTCGCTTTCGTGCCGGATGCGATGAAGTCGGTTTTGTACCATCGCCTCGGGCTCGCATAACTGTTCGTGCGCGCCTGCTAACACCGGCCGAGCATCGGCGCAGGCGTAAAAGGAGGTAGAGCATGGTTCGTCGCGCAAGGCATGCGGAAGCTCATGCCGTTGGTCGTCTTGGTTGGCTCAGGGCGGCTGTTTTGGGAGCCAATGACGGCATCCTTTCGACATCGAGCCTGATCATTGGCGTCGCAAGCGCGCATGGCACGTATCAAGGCGTCTTGATCGCCGGTATCTCGGGGCTCGTTGCCGGCGCGATGTCAATGGCGTCGGGGGAATACGTGTCGGTCAGTTCGCAATCGGATTCTGAAGGGGCGGTTATCGCACGCGAAGGTAAGGAATTGCGCGAAAATCGCGCAGGTGAGACGAAGGAGCTTGCTGATATCTACGTCAAGCGCGGCCTGGATGCGGCGCTGGCCCTGACGGTGGCCGAGCAGTTGATGATCCACGATGCTCTGGGCGCGCATACCCGTGATGAATTGGGAATTTCCGAGATGACTGCCGCACGCCCGGTCCAGGCCGCGCTGGCATCGGCCGCAGCATTCTCGGCTGGAGCACTGCCGCCTTTATTCATCGCGCTGGTGGCGCCGAGTGGTTTTGTGACCTCAGCGGTATCCGTCGTGTCTCTGCTATTTCTTGTCGTGTTGGGCGCCGTCGGCGCCAGAGCGGGCGGCGCCAATATGATGAAAGCGGCTATCCGCGTAACGTTATGGGGGGCGGTTGCAATGGCAGTTACCGCTGGTATCGGCGCGGTTTTCGGTGCGCACGTCTAACGCGGAGCAAACTGCAGATTCCGGCCGTCAACGGTTGCCAAAACGGCGTTCTGCGGTTGCTTTAAACCCTTCGGGGCTTTGCGGCTTGACGAAAACTGCAATAACTTCCGGGTGCGATAGACGAACGCGGCGCTCAAGTTCGACAACCTTGGCTTCAATTTCTGGCGTTCTCAGTCCGTCTGCGAATTCCAGGCTGAACGCGACCAGTATCTCCTGTGGTGCAAGATGCACTGTCAAAATTCCGTTGGCGTGGGTGACTCCGTCGATCTGCCCGGCAACCTGCAGTATGGAATCGACAATCGCGGGATCGGCACGTTCGCCGATCAGAAGACTCTTGGTTTCCTTCGCCAACAGCCATGCTGTAACGCCGAGTAGTAGCCCGATCAGAATGGAGCCAACCCCGTCCAGCACTGGGAGGTCTAGGCGCACCGATAGAAAGATGCCAGTGAAAGCGACCAGGATACCGGCAAGCGCCGCGCTGTCTTCGAACAGCACCATGAAGGACGGAGGATCTTTGCTTTTGCGGATAGCGTCAATTATTTTGGAATAGCGAAGTTCGCCGCGAAAATTTCGCAACGCGAGCCACCATGTCGTGCCATCGAATAGAGCGGAGACCCCGAGTACGACATAGCTGGCAGCTATGTGTTGAACCGGCTCGGGATTAAGGACGTGGACGGCACCTTGATAGAGCGAAACGCCGGCGCCGAATGCGAACAATAAAACCGCGACGACGAAACTCCAGAAATAGATTTCCCGGCCATATCCGAGGGGATGTTCAAGATCGGGCCGGACCGCGGACCGATGAAGTCCGTACAGGAGCAAGAAGCCGTTGCCGGTGTCGACGATGGAGTGCACACCCTCGCTGAGCAGGGATGAGCTTCCAGTCCAGGCCGCAGCTATGAGCTTTGTTATCCCGATGAGAAGATCGCCCAAAATCGCAGCATAAATGACGCGCCGGGATGAAAGTCGTGAGATTATCTTGATTGACGCCATTACTGTCCTTCCGCCAGGGGACAGCATGATTGAACCGGTGCTTGACCAAGGCGACGGAGTAGGGCTGCCATTGCCGACTATTTCTTCGACAGCTCGTCACGCTCTTTGGTCAGTCTGTCGAGTTCGTCGCTCTGCTGAGCGATGCGATCGGAGTTACGTTCCTCTGTCTGTCCGCCAGAGTGACCTGCTGCCTGTTCGATCAATTGTCTTATATTGTCTCGAAGGATAGCGATGCGATCGTCGATCTCAGGGCGTGATAGTGGATTGTCGTCGCTCATCTGGAGTGCTCCTGCTTTCCGGCAGTATCTGGCGGGCCGACCCGGTAGCTGGCCGTCAATCGGCAGGGACGCGGCCCCCGATGGGAGACGGATCGACCGATGAGAACGGTTGGTTTCCTCGAACGTTCCCGATCAGCGACAAGCCGCGAAAGCATTCGTCGAGTCGAGACGGATCTAACGTTGGGCAGCCTGGATCGACCCGAGCCAATATGGCGGCGGCCTATAGGTAGTTTCCGAGGCTTTCTAGCCGCTCGTGCCTTCGCTACCGATTACGACGTCGCGTGACGTAGGTGCTTTTCCTGACCAAAAGGATCGACAGATGACTCTGTTGAAGGTTGCAGCAATCGTCGGAGCCGGGATGATGTTTGCGGCGACGTCTGCGCCGGCGGGCGTGGTCAGCATGGCCGGTCCGCGATTGGCAAAGCCTGACTCGCAAGTCGAGAAGATCAGATACGTCAATCCGGGAGCCGTTATCGGTGGTGTGGTGCTCGGCGGGATAATCGGTGGTGACTGCTACTTCAACGACTGTGGCTACGACAACGGCCCCTATTTTGGCGGAAGCTATGGAGGTGGTTATGGCCGCCGTCCCAAGCTGGTCGTCTTCTACAACAGTCTTGATGCCCGGCAGAAAGAAAAATTCGACAGGTTTCGCGATCGTCACGGTCGCGAATGAGCCGGAGCACACTGTGCCGCTTAAGGGCAAGAAGGGCCTGATCGTCGGTATCGCCAACCGTAAGAGCATAGCCTATGGCTGCGCCGACGTGCTTCGCAGTGCTGGCGCGGAACTTGCCGTGACCTATCTGAACGCACAAGCCGAACCATTCGTTCGTCCGCTCGCCGAGCAGCTCGGGAGCCCGATCGTGGTGCCCTGCGATGTGCGCGAGCCCGGCCAGCTTGAGGCAGTATTCTCGCACATCAGGAGAGAATGGGGCCGTCTCGATTTCCTGCTCCACTCGATTGCCTACGCGTCAAAGGAAGATCTGCACAGCCGAATTGTCGATTGTTCCCAAGCGGGATTCGCGATGGCTATGGATGTGTCGTGCCATTCCTTCATCCGGATGGCGCGGCTGGCGGAGCCCCTTATGACGGATGGCGGCTGCCTGTTGACGGTCACTTTCTACGGCGCGGAAAAGGTCGTCGAAGAGTACAATTTGATGGGACCGGTGAAGTCTGCCCTCGAGAGCTGCGTTCGCTACATGGCGGCCGAACTCGGGCCGAAACGAATCCGCGTCCATGCGTTGTCTCCCGGTCCGCTCAAGACGCGCGCGGCATCGGGTATCGAACGTTTCGACGAACTGCTGGAGCGGGCTCGCGATCGCACGCCCGAGCACCGGCTCGTGAGCATCGAGGACGTTGGAAACCTTGCGGCCTTCCTGATCAGTGACGGCGCAGCCGCGCTCACCGGCAACATCGAATACGTCGATGCCGGCTATCACATCGTCGGTTGACGAGCGGGTTCGGAGCAGCGGAATGGAACTTATCGAAAACAGGACGTTCGACGAAATCAAGCTCGGCGATACGGCGAGTCTTGTCCGAACACTCACCTACAAGGACATTGAACTATTTGCGATCATGTCGGGGGACATCAATCCGACCCATCTGGATGACGCGTTCGCCAAGAGCAATACGTTCCACAGGGTCGTGGCGCATGGTATGTGGAGCGGCGCACTGATCTCCACGGTGCTCGGAACGCAGCTCCCCGGACCGGGGACCGTCTATGTCGATCAGTCTCTGCACTTCCAGGGGGCCATTGGATCCGGTGACACGATCACCGTCACGGTGAAGGTGAGGGAAAAGATCGAACAGACGCACCGGGTCATTTTCGATTGCCGGGCTGTCAATCAAAATGCGGAGGAGGTCGTCACCGGTACAGCCGATGTCATGGCGCCGATCGAGAAGATCTCTCGACCCCGCATAGCTCTCTCGGAAGTCGAGCTGTGGCAGAAGGGGCGGCGCTATGAACTCCTGATCAAGATGACCCACGGCCTCGACCCCATCCGCACCGCGGTTGTCCACCCGGTCGACGTGCCATCATTGCTTGGCGCCGTGGAAGCGGCCCGCATCAATCTTATCAAGCCGGTGCTGGTGGGGCCAGAGCCCAGGATTCGCGCGGCCGCCGCGCTGGCGCAGCTCGATTTGGCGCCTTATGAGATTGTGCCGACCGAGCACAGCGAGGCCGCTGCCGCTCAAGCCGTCGCTATGGCCCGCACCGGCAAGGTCGAAGCGCTGATGAAGGGCGATCTCCATACCGATGAGCTCATGCATGCAGTCGTTGACGCCGAATACGGATTACGCACCGCCCGGCGTTTAAGCCACGTCTTTGCGATCGACGCGCCCGACTATCCGAGACCGCTCTTCATCACCGACGCTGCGATCAACATTTATCCCACGCTGGCGGACAAGCGGGACATTATCCAGAACGCGATCGATCTGGCCCACGCTTTGGGTATTCCGGAACCGCGCGTGGCAATTCTCTCCGCGATCGAGGTAGTTACTGAAAAGATCAAATCCACCCTTGATGCGGCGGCTCTTTGCAAGATGGCTGATCGAGGCCAGATTACTGGCGGCATTCTCGATGGTCCGCTGGCCTTCGACAATGCGGTCTCGGCCGAGTCAGCCAGGACCAAAGGGATCATCTCGCCGGTCGCCGGTCGGGCCGACATCTTCGTGGTGCCGGACCTTGAAGCCGGCAACATGCTGGCGAAGCAACTCGAGTATTTGGCCGAAGCGCAGATGGCCGGAATCGTGCTGGGCGCGCGCGTGCCGATCATTCTGACCAGCCGTTCCGATGGGACGCTGGCCAGATTGGGGTCCTGTGCGATTGCTTTATTGTTGGCGCGTCACAAGGGGACGAAAACGTGAGCCACGCCATCCTCGTCCTCAATGCCGGCTCATCGAGCATCAAGTTCTCGTTGTTCCCGGCGCATGAAAGTCCAAGCCGGCAGGGCATCATGTGCGAAGGTGAGTGCGAGGGCATCGGCCACCGCGTTCATTTCAGGGCGAAAGACCGCGCCGGCGCGTCGCTGGTCGACACGTATCTGGCGGAAGGTGCCAGCCACGAAGACGCGCTCGCCGCGCTGCTGCGCTGGCTTGAAACCCGCTTTCAAGGCGACCAACTGGTCGCGGCCGGACATCGGGTGGTGCATGGCGGATCGCTCTATACCGCGCCGGTCCTAATCGACGCGTCGGTGATGGCCGGGCTGCGCGGACTCATTCCGCTGGCGCCGCTCCATCAACCCCACAATCTTGCCGCTATCGATGCGCTCTCGAAGCTTCACCCGGCTTTGCCGCAAATCGCCTGCTTCGACACCGCCTTTCACCACACCCAGTCCGAGGTCACCACGGAGTTCGCGCTGCCGCGCAGGCTCGCCGCCGAGGGTGTCCGGCGCTACGGATTTCACGGCCTTTCCTATGAATACATCGCAAGCGTGCTGCCCGACATCCTCGGTCCGGGAGCTGCCGATGGTCGTGTCGTCGTCGCCCATCTCGGCAGCGGCGCAAGCCTGTGTGCGATCCGAAGCCGCAAGAGCGTGGCGACGACCATGGGCTTTACGGCGCTCGACGGCCTGGTCATGAGCCGCCGGTGCGGCAACCTCGATCCCGGCGTCGTGCTCTACCTGATGCAGGCGAAGGGGATGACCGTCACCGAGCTGAGCAATCTCCTCTATAACGAATCTGGACTGTTTGGTGTGTCCGGCATCAGTGACGACATGCAAACCCTACTGGCGAGCGACGATCCGTCGGCGAAGCAAGCGGTCGCTCTGTTCGTGTACCGCATCGGCCGCGAGCTGGGCTCGATGGCTGCCGCGCTGAGCGGGATCGACGCTTTGGTCTTCACCGCCGGAATAGGGGAACACGCGGCGGAAATTCGAGGCCGCGTCTGCACGGACGCCGCGTGGCTCGGCGTAGATCTGGATCAACGCGCAAATTCGGCCAGCTCGGCAATGATCAGCCGTTCAGGCAGCCGCACCTCGGCCTGGGTGATTCCGACCGATGAGGATCTGATGATCGCCCTGCACGCATGGACAATGTTGAACGCTGGGGGCTTGCCCCTTGATTCGCACGGCAATCACGGAAGCAGGAAAAGGTGACCGAGTCCGAAAAATCATCGCTGCTGAGCGTCCCCGCATTCTGGCCGATGGCGATGGCGGCAACGATGCTCGAGGAGGGGACCGAACTCTACGCCAAAAACCTCAAATTCGTCGAGGAAGAGATCAAGATTCACGGCGAACTTAGGCCTAAACTGGCGACCCTGAACAAGGTGCGTCTCGATTTGCGGACCATGGTGCTGCGCGATTACGGAAAGCCTGGCGGGATCCCGACGCTGATCGATGCGCCTCATGCCGGCCATACCGCCGTGATCGCCGACTATTATGATGGTCAGAGTCTGGTGCAGACTCTCCTGGCCAATGGTGTCGGCCATGTGGCGCTGACCGACTGGAGGTCGGCGACGGAAGATATGAAGGATCTGGAGGTCGATAACTATCTCGCCGAAGTCGTTGTAGCGATCGATGATCTCGGCGGACGAGTCAACCTGGTCGGGCTCTGCCAGGGTGGCTGGATGTCCGCGATGGTCGCCGCGCGCTTTCCGGACAAGGTGAACTCATTGGTGCTGGCTGGTGCGCCGATCGATACGGATGCCGGAAACGGGTCGATCAAACGCATGGTGCATGAGTCTCGCGCATCATTCTACGAGGAACTGGTAGCCCTGGGCGGCGGTTTGATGAAGGGAAAATTCATGCTGCAGGGCTGGAAGAACATGCATCCAGGGCAGCACTACATTCAGGATCATATCGATCTCTACGAACACATCGACGACCCGGCGTACCTCGCAAAGGAAGAGACGTTCGAGAGCTGGTATGAAAATCCGATCGACCTGCCGGGGCGCTGGTATCTTCAGGTGATCAGTCAGATTTTCAAGGAAAATCGCCTCGCCAAGGGCGAATTCATTGGACTCGGCCGGAAGCTCGACCTCCACAACATCACTTGCCCCACCTATTTGCTGGCGGGCGCAGACGACGACATCACGACACCAGAACAAGTCCTCGATGCCGTAAAATATATCGGGACGGCAAAGGACCGTATCGTTGGAGAGACTGTGCCGGGCGGCCACATCGGGCTTTTCATGGGAGCCAGCACGCTCAAAGAACATTGGCCGCAGATCGCCAATTGGATCGGCGCGCAGTAGAAGCCTAGCTGGATCGGTCATGTCCAGTTGCGCTGCTGCAAGACATGAGATGAAAGCCGCGTTCCGTCAGGATAGGCCCATGATAGCAATAACCTGCTTCGGCGAATTGGCGCTTGCACCGTTGCTGGCGGGTCTCTTTTTGGTACTTTCACCGCTCAAAATAACGTCCACTGCCGGGCTTTTCGTCGGAGGTGTCGCTACCTGGACCTTCGTTGAATATGTTTTTCATCGTTTTATTTTCCACGGTCTGATCCGTAAGGAACACGGGATACATCACGCGCATCCTGATCAACCGGTTCTCAAAATTCTGTGGCAAATATGGGTTTGTTTCGCGGTCGTCTATCTGATCGCCGGGGGCTGCTTCCTTGCAGGCGCACTTATGGGGTATGCGTGGTATCTATTCGTTCATCACTGTTCACATCACGGTCCCGAAAAAGTGCCACGCCTGCTTCTTCATCATCATCGGCAGCACCACAGATTTGCAACGCGAAATTATGGTGTTAGCACAACGATTTGGGACCACCTGTTCGGGACGATGCTACGATAGGCGGCCACCGAAGCAGGTCTCGTCTTTCGTGCGTATCGCAATCTTCGAGAAAATTCGACAACGCGATTCGCGTTTGATCCATCCCTGATCGCCCACGGCCTCAAACCCAAGATGCTTGGTCCGTTTTTATTGATCAAATTTGCGCCTGCATATGCGATAGCAAGATGCAAGATCCGTGGAATCCAACGTGCTAGATGGACCGTGGGTCGACGGTTGCCACTAAGGATGTAGCTTTCTGCCGCTTGTCTAGTCGGCGGCGTCTTATTCCATCTCCTTGGCAACGAGCGAATTGTTTACGAGCCAGCCCTCGTTGTCTGCGCGCTCTATCCAAAGCCACATTTAGCAACAGCAATTTGACCTCTACCGCCGGCCCAGCTTCGGCCAGCCAGCTCACCCGACAGAAGCAGGCGAAGCGAGCGTCGCGATTGATGGCAGCAAGTGCAAGCGGTCTACACGCGGGACCGGAACTTCACGCAGGGCAAAATGCCGCCTGCTGCCAAACAAGAGACGGACAATCGCTACGCTCGTCAGCGCTCGTGCGGGAGGCGCTGCAGGAAAGACTGAAGAGCCGAAGCCCACACAGCAGGGTGCGCGAGATTCATGTGACCGTAGCTGGCAGGGCCAACTGGAATCATCACCTCGGTGTAGTTCGATGCGGTTGGTAAATGCAGGTGTTCGGGAGGATTGGTCAGGTCGTCTGCAAAATTGATGGTAAGCATCGGCTTGATGATCGCGTTCAGCTTTGGCGCCGGATTATAGTCAGCCGAGCTCTCGAAGGCATAGAGCATGTCGTTGGCGTCATAGGCTTCGCCGTCAGTTTCGAGCTTGTCGACGAGGTCTATCGCGGTCTTGCGGGTGGGCGCCTGCTTTTGAAGCTGCTGAGCTGATCCCGTCATAATCGCGGATAATGGTATGACGGCCTTGATCCAGTTTTTCGGCGGCGAGTCCTTCGAATAGTCGCCGTTGTTCCAAGCTGGGTCGCTACGAATGGCTTGGATGATCATCTCGCGCCATATCATGTTCCTTCCGCTGATCGCAGCGGGCGTACTGGCGATCGCCACCAGGCAATCCATGTCGTTCGGGAACATCTCACCCCAAAGCCAGGTCTGCATGCCTCCCATCGACGTCCCAAGCACCAGCTTCAGGTGCTGTATGCCTATCCGCTCAAGCAGCAGATGCTGCGCCCGAACCTGATCCTTGTAGCCGTAATGAGGGAAACGGGCCTGCAATCCGTCCGATGGTTTGCTTGAGTTCCCGGCGCCGATCGCGTCGGGGATCAAAAGAAAATAGCGGCTAAGGTCGAGCGGCTGCCCGGCACCGTAAAGCGTATCGAAGAAGGCAGCCTGCGCGAGGTCGGCAGCCGATCCCGCGGTGCCGTGAAGCAGCAGAACCCCATTGGCGATGGCGCCGCTCGCGTCGCGACGCGGCGTTCCGAGGGTCAGATAGTGCAGCTTCAGCGACGCCAGAGTACCGCCATCGTCAAAGACGAAGTCGTGAAGCTCGACAAAGGCATCGTCGGGTTTGGGCTGCGGGTTAGCCGCCTGGGCGGAGTGAAGCTCGGTGCGTAAGGATGCGCTGACCCCGGGTTTCGACATGAACTCTCCTTACATAAGTAGCGACGTGCATCCACGATCTCCCTTTTGTCTCTGAGACATTGAGAGGACCATCGTAAAATTTATGAGTCGATGGTGATGTAACGCAAGGGTCGGAAACTACTCAGGCCTGAAGGTGAAGTTAACGGGAGATGCAACGGCGCGGAGGAAACACGCATGGCGATTACGTTGGCGGGTCGTGACACAAGTGTTGGATCATGGCCAAAACGAGGATGTGAGTAGTTTCCGATTCTGTGCCATGATGTTCGATCGTCCTAGCTTCCGGTCAGTCAACTGTTGAGGAGTCTGTCATGGCATCGCCGATCAAGACTGAACACCGGGCAATCGTCGATACCCACCGGCATCCGTGGGGGAGAAAAATGCAAGCCAAAATAGAGGAGCGAGGCCTGCTCGACCCGAAACAAGGATTCCCGCAGACCAACGCTCTGGACTTGATGGCCTATCGCGAGGTTTTCGATCTGGACTACGCCATGCCTATCCAGCGCAAGGGCGGCATCACCCTCAGCCTCATGACCAATGGCGGCGAGGTGGAGTGGCTTGCGCGGGATCTGCTCCAAGCCAGCACAGTCGAGGGTCTCAAGTTCTTCAACGACGAATACGTGGATATCATGAATCGCTATCCCGGCGAGTTCGCACCGACGGCCAACGCACACGCACTCGAAGAGGCCTGTCGGCCCGTTGTTGAGGAGATGATCCGCCAGGGCGGCGCCAAGGCAATTGCGGTGGCGTCCAGCTATGGCGACGGCGCGGATCGCGTCTTCCTCGACAGCCCCAAGGCGGAATGGCT
>NZ_JBEKRB010000078.1:0-18580 GCF_049519115.1 Bradyrhizobium sp. | reverse complement strand
GCCATCAAATTCAAACACTTACCGAAAATCACCGTTTGAGAAGACAAAATTAAAACGGCTTTTCAAACGGTTTTTCCTTTCTCGAGCGAGCAGCACCGGAAAACTAAGCAAGCCCGCGGCCATCTGGTCGCATGGCGGCGATACGCATGTTTATTGTGGTCTGAAACCCACGTTCAGACGACAAGGTTTCTCACGAACGCGGACTTTTTACACGCTGGCAGTGGATTTTGATTATGCCGCAGGCGAAGATCGAGGCCGGGCGGCAACATAGATGCGTATTTTTCGCGCGAGAAAACCGAGGCTCAACCGACGGTTTCGGTCGAACTAAGAACCAAGGAACGGCGCCGGCTACTTGGCCGCCAGAGGTGTTGGCTCTTTCCCAACGACACATCACCACAAACTAAACGGAGTATATCCTATGAAGGAGCCCGGCTTAGACGGTCGTCACCGCGACAAGAACCCACCCAAGGCTGGCGAAATTCAGCAGAAGCGCAGCGATACGCTGAACAAGAATCTGCCAAGGCCCATTCCGCAATTCTCCCCAAACGCCACCCTCGGCACCATGCGGGAGAGAACTGGCAAGGTCAGCGAGGAAGCCGTGAGACGCGCCGCGGCAAAAATGAACAAATAAAGACCGCAAAGCCGGGGTGATCAGCTACCTCGGCGACCGGCCGCGGCGACCGGCTAAAATCGCCAGCATGTTGACTACCGATAGCGTGCCTTCTGCGCAGAGTGCCGCCATCCTGAAATCGGCGGTGCGCTTGTGTTGCAGAGCCAGGGACAAATTGACGGCGGCTCTTGCATGGGCACGAGCTTCCTTACTTTCCGAGCCCTTCAAGTCGCTTTCGAAAATGGCTTCCAGCATGCGTTTCGCGTCACCGCGACTGGGAACAACACTGTCGATGGTGGGGTGGAGAGCGGGATCGTATATCTCCTGCGCAACTGAAATTAGCACCTCGCGGCAAAGTAGGCCGACGGCCTGATATTGCTCCTCGCTGTCCGCCATATCGAGCCGATGCCGAACCTCCTGTAACTGGCGATCGACCTTCTGCCAGCCGGTCGGTTCCTCGAAAACGGCGACGCGGCCGACTTGCTGAGGAGCAAAGATCGGCTTTCCCGAAACCTCTTTGACGCTGACCAGCGCCCATCCATCTGGCGCCAACTCTTTATTGTAGACTTCAACAAGCTTACGCGCCTCATCTGGGTCAGAGCGGACGATGGGATGCACGGTTTCCGAAAGAAATCTCAAGAACTCCTCGTCGGATTCGTACAAAAGATTAAAGCGGGAGTCGTGAAAAACCCAATCGTTCTCCCAGTCGTTGTTGCGCACACGGTGTTGATAAATGTCGCTACTCGCGGTGCGATACCTATAATCGTGGGACGGGAGACTGTTGAGGTCATAGAGGCGCGCCAAGAACTCATTGTCCTGCAGTCGGCCCGACCAGTGCGTCTGACTCATTGTGAAAAAATCGATGATCGATCTCCGAGTCACTTCCGAAATCTCGGTCACGGCGTGACACCCTCCAGGGCGAAGGCGACGTCGCTCACAAGGTTGCCCATCGGGAAGAAGCCGGCTGCGTGTAGAGCACCAAGCGCTTCCTCGAATTGCTGGTATTGGACCGACCCGCTTCCTGTTCGCTTCGCGAGTTCGTCGATTTTGTCTGCAATAGCTTTGATGTGACCTTCGCGGCGCGTTCGCTCCGCCGGTCCGAAACTGCGAGCGCCATCCTGAACGAACAAGTGAGCATGGGATCGAACATACTCAGCTAGAGCGGTAAGGGCGCGCGGACCGCTTGAACGACGGACGCATTCGCGTTTCAGCTCGTGTCGATCCCATAGAAGGTCGCCGTCCTTCGTCATAATGAATGGCTCCTGAAATCCCGGTGAGCCCCAACTCTTGCAAATGTTTTCAATTGCAGCGTTGGCCGTTTGAAATTCATGAAGTTGCTGTCGCGCGATCCGCCCTTTGCTCGTTCCGTCCTGGACGACGAGCGTAACCGGACCATACTCAGGGCTCTTTTTTTCCAAAGCCTTTGCGATGCAGTAGACGGCATCTTCGATCATTTCGCGGTCACGCTCCGCATCTGGAGCACTGTCGGTCCGGCGATAAGTGCCGACTGAAAAGCCGCCGCTCTGAAGTTTGTAAAATGAAAGTTCCATTGTCTCCAATGACGCGCGGCCAGAATCCCAGTCCACCACCCACGGAGCCTTTGCGCCACCGCGTGCTTCCACGCGCTCAATCACGTCGTTGAAATCAATCGTATGCGAACGATGCCGCGTGATCTGATCCTGATCGTCAGTAGCTACCGAAACACTGTCCGGCCGCCACGGCAGATGGCGCTCATGTAGTTTCACCCAAGCTCTAATGGCCTGTTGGGCCGGTCCTGGAATCTCCTCGCCGTCCAACCATCGGCGTACAGTTCGAGGCGAAACACTCAGTAGCTGAGCAGTTTCGCTCGGGGAAAGCCCAAGGCGTTGCAAATATTGACTAAATTGGTCGCGCGTCATTGCTCTCATGCTCGTTATCGGACGATTTGGCATGATATAAGAGACATGGTGTCACTTTTAAAGAGACAAATTAAGCGATTGATATTGCTTTATGATACAAATCCTTGTAGTAATTCTTGATATTGCGGATGATTTGTATCATCTTCCTGCTATGGAAACTGCACCCGTCCGTCAGGAAGATCACGCAACTATGCTCCTCCAAGAGCGTGGAATGATGCGCCTGTCTGAATTTATCAAAGAGGGGATCACTGCAGCCGCTATCTCTCGCATGGAGCAGAAGGGTCTCCTCAATCAACTCAGCCGTGGACTCTACCAGCTACCTGACGCCCCGCTCGATGCCAATCACTCACTGGCCGTCGCCGCGAAGCTCGTACCCAACGGGGTCATCTGTCACGATTCAGCGCTCGCCTTTCACGAACTCACCGATCGTATCCCGCCATTTGTTTGGGTAGCGATTGGTCCGCGTGACTGGCGTCCAACGATTACGCAGCCGCGAATTCAAATTATGCGCTTCGGGCCGAAGGTCTTTGACAAAGGCATCGAGCACCACACAATTGAGAGCGTATCAGTTGCTATTTACTCGCCGGCTAAAACCGTCGTCGATCTTTTCAAGAGCGCTACGCACCAAAAAGCTTTCTACAAATCGTCGACCGGCTTCGCGCACGCCACGCAGGGCATGAAGGAAGCGCTTCGGCTTCGTAAGGCCACCCCTGCTCAGATCGCAAAATTTGCTGTGGAAGCAGGTATTTGGGAGAAGGTCGTCCAGCCCCGCCTGGAGGCGCTCACGGTGGATGCGTAAGCCGGTCGCAAACATTGGCGCCTCAGTTCGCGCGCGGCTGCTCAATCTTGCCAAGGAACGCAACCAGCCTTTTGAGCTCCTGCTCGTCCGATACACGCTTGAGCGCCTTCTTTATCGGCTGAGCAAAAGTCAGCATCGGGATAAGTTCGTCCTAAAAGGCGCCATGCTCATGCGGCATTGGCTCGACGATCCACACCGTCCAACGCGCGATATCGATCTGCTCGGATTTGGTGATAGCGATCCCGAACTTACGTTGAAATTATTTCGTGAGATTTTCATCGTACAAGCCAATGACGCCGTTGTGTTTGATATCGACGGTCTTGCGATCGACACTATCCGCGACGATTCCGGCTATAGCGGTCTACGGCTAAAAACCTACGCAAAGGTCGACGGAGCCCGTGTAAGGGTCGTTATCGATATCGGCTATGGAGACGCGACTGAGCCCGGTTTGAACGACATTGATCTCCCGGTACTGCTCGATCAGCCGGCACCGAACTTGAAAGCTTATCCACCGGAAACGGTCATAGCGGAGAAGTTTCAGGCGATGGTGGCCCTGGGCCTTGCCAACAGTCGGCTCAAAGATTTTTACGACATCTGGACATTGGCGCAAACCTTCGACTTCAAGGACGCCCGGCTCGCACAAGCCATCGCGGCGACGTTTGCCCGTAGAAAGACCGAAATCCCTACGGAACGTCCCGATGGGCTTACGACAGCGTTCGCCAACGACCGCGCAAAACAGCAGCAATGGACCGCCTTCGTCGAGGAAGTTGCCATCAATCCCGGATCGCTTACTGATGTTGTGGAAGCTCTCTCCAACTTTCTTATGCCGCATGCCGCGAAAGCTAGAAGTCTTCCTAAGAAGCAATGAGCCATGACCAGCAAATTCGCGCGCGAAAAACATCTCGTTGAGACACTTTTGAAACGACTGGGAGCCGCCGCGTCTGAATTTCTCGACCCGAATAATGCATCTGGCGTTGAGACCAGAGTCGACGTGGTTGTCGTCATCGCACAAGCGCGCATCGGCATTCAGGTTACGGAACTCGACATGGGATCTATAGCCGGTAAAGCACGGGCTGACGAAAAAAATCTGCTACCGCCGCCGGCGGCGGCGTTTACGGCGCCTGGGCGCAAAACGATCACCTCGAACTCAACAAGTCAATTACGCGGTGTATCTCGCGAAAGGCGGTTCACACCACTGACACCGGGTTCAATAAAGTGTGGCTTTTGATTTCGTGCGGTGTGCCAGAACTCGGCTCGGTTGCATCCACGCTCGTCATGACTCCGTGGCTCACGACAGCCGACCTCGACAGCGCCACCCTGAACGATCTAGAAAAATCAAAATATGATCGCGCTTTTATTCAATCGATCCTCGGGGTCGAGGCAGCCTTGTATTCTTGGGAAGCCGGTCAGCGTTGGCAAAAATCAGTGATGCCAATCCCCGTTGAAGGGACCGGCCCTTCATTCTGGGATCTTCAGCGAATAATGAAACGGCAATAGGCCGGACAAACGGCGTCCACGCCGTTACAGCGCGCTGAGATCCTCTGGCACCTCGCCAAATTTCCTGATCACCTTAGCGTCGCCGAAATCTCCGGTCGAGGGATCGCCCGTGCGACTGAAGGCCACCGCGCCGACATGCCCCGGTTTGCGAGACAAAGCTTCCGCGCGCATGACGACCGCGGTTGGATTAAAATACTCAATCGCTTCACCGGCAGCTATACTGTCGTCGGATGCGACGATCGTTTGAAACTGCTTTCATCAGTTCGCTGACTTCCGATTCCAAATAGTTGTTAGCTGTGATCAGCGCGCGAATAGTCGTGCGCATGTCATCGGACCTCATCGAACTCGCCTTTCGGACGCCATCCGACTGGATCTGCGATCCATCGGTCGATTTCGGATTCATGCCATCCAGTCCCGTTGGTGCTGATTTTGAGCTGAGCCGGGAACGTGCCCTCAGCGATCTTGCGGTAGATGGTGGAGCGAGACAGCCCGGTCCGGGCAAGAACGGTTTTCAGGCGGATAATCCGATCTGGTTCGCGCATGGCCGCGCGGCCTCCTGCTAGCTGTGTCTGACGGCTGCTGAGACCAGACAGGGCAGGCATTCAAGGGCACGCAAGACGGGTTTTGGACGTGCCGTATAGTAGCGCAGAGACGGCGGAAAATAGGACGAGTCAAATTTCGATGCCCCTGCTTCGGCCAAGGTCGAGGCCGTGGCTGAAGGCAAGCTCGAGGCCAAGCCGGCGGCCTGATTCGAGCGCCTGGCCGAACTCGACGGGGGCGGCGAACTGCACCGGCAGCTGAGCGCCGCACGGGCGGCGCTCGGGCGCAACCGGGCAGCGCGCAACCGTCAACAGGCAGCAAGGGCTCGGCATGATATGCGCGCCTGGCAAGTCGAGCGCCGCAAGCGCACGCGGCACCTGATCGAACTGGGCGGCCTCGTGGCCAAAGCAGGTATCGTGGACCTGACCGGAGATGATCGCGCCATCATCCTCGGCGCGCTGCTCTGGATGGCAAACAAGCTTAAAAGCAATCAAAGCGAACAGGCCCGAGCGCTCTGGGCCGCAAAGGGAAAGGAGGCGTTCGCTGTGGAACGAGCGACAGATGCGCCCACGATCTCGTAGACGCCGCAGGATCGGGCATGACCAGATGGCGGGCGGCGCGGAGATTCCAAATATCGCAGCGCTTCCCGCCATGTCCACTATTTCATTCGGAGGAACCTTCAGCCCGAAGAGCTAAGACTGCTTTTCTTTCGCCGTAGGCGGCCAGAATTCCAGTACATGTTTGACGCCGCCACCGCGAAGCCGCCGGCATTCAACCTGATCCTGGTGGACAGCTTCAGCCGTTTCTTCCGCGACCAGTTCCAGTTCGGGTTCTACGTGCGCCGTCTAGCCAAGAACGGCGTGCGGCTCGTGTCCATCACCCAGGAGCTAGCGATCCCATGAGCAACAATCGGCGCAGCTTTTCAGCTAACATGATCATCCCATAGACCGGCCGCATCGGTCGGATAGCCCGCCGCGGCGCGTGCGCGTGCCTTCGCCGCGAAATAGGTTTTCGACCAGGCGAAGCGAGGACCTGTTTTCGAAAGACCGACGCTATCTGCGATGCTGGCGAGACTGATCGCGTGGCCAGCCGCGGCCCAGTGACCTTCGGGAATCTCGTCGATGATGACCTGAATGCTGTGACCGGCATCTTCCCCCGGCGCTTCCGTTGCGGCAAGGCAAGCTTCGGTCACCCAAGCCTGCACCTCACCCTTGTGTTGCGCATTCATGTAGCCTTCCGGAATGCTCACGCGAACCAAGAACCGGCCGGGCCGCGAGATGTAGCCGTTTCCAGTTTCTCCGCCGGCCCACCAGTCACCTCGCGCCAGTTCGTTGAACAGAACCCATGCAAAGGCGCGGCCGCCTTTGGTGTTGGCTCCGCCCTCCATCCGAATCATGACGTCGGTAAGTTTCTTGGCGAGCGTTGCCTTGCTAGTGTCGTTGAGATCACCAGCGCCGTAGCTGACATTCATAATGGGCATTTTAGTTTCCTTTCCGGCTACCGAGGCAGTCGTTGTTGGTGAATTGGCATAACCGTGACCGGCAAATGTCACGAAGCGCGCAGAGGTCGTGACGTTCTGAACGCTCGGTCGTCTCCGCGACCTGTATACCTTGGCGTTTATTGCCTAGCGATTCACCCGTGCGCGAATACTCAATGGCCGGCATGTTCGAGCTCCCACTTCTTGATGTTCGCATCGTCGACCATGATCGTCTCGACGATCATCACATCGCTATCGTCTTCGAGCACCTCGATGTTGATCGAATCGATCGACCACAAGCCGACGCTGTCGCGGTAACCCAGCTCGACGCCGCTGCAGCGGATCGAGCCCTCGCGCACAAATACGTAGACGCCGTGCGACGTCGTCCGCAGGCGATAGGGGAAGCTGCGACCCTTGTCGGCCATCAGGCGGGAGACGCGTATATCCTGAGGGATCGGCAGCGCACCGTCTGCGTCACCCACGAGCTGCACAATTTCATTACGTTTGCGGCGAAAATCAAAATGGCCGCGGTGATAGGTCGGGGGGAGATAGAGCTGCTCAGGCAGCAGCCACAGATAGATCGCATGCATATCCTCCGGCGTCACACTGAGTTCGGAATGCTTGCCGCCGGAGCCGGCCGAAAAGACGTAATAGTCGCCGGCCTGCAGCCGGTCGACCATGCCTGCGCCGGCGGTGTTGATATGGGTAAGTTCTCCGGCGAACACGAAAGCGCAGATGACGAAGTTATGGTGCGGATGCATGTTGTAGCCGCAACCTGCGCCATGAAATATCTCGTCGCCGAAGACGCGGACCGGGCCAAAACCCGGCCGGCCGCCTTGATACTCATGGAAGTTGAAGCTCGATGCCCGCGTGACAAAGCCGTCGGGATGACCGGCAATATAGGAAGATCGCGAACCGTCGGACGTGATCATGTCGTGGCCGCGTTCGGCGTTGCGGATAATGAACGAGTTGGTCATGGGGGTTTTTCCTTCGATATGTCGGGGTCAGGCGGTGCGTGCGAGGTCGGTGCCATTGGACGCGTAGCCAACCATCACCATCTCAAACATGTGCTTCGGGGTACCGCAGTCCGGGCACACCCAATCTTCCGGTATGTCGGCCCAACGGGTGCCAGGAGCCAGACCATGCTCGGGCAGGCCAAGTGCTTCGTCATAGGAAAAGCCGCAGCCGAGGCACATCAGCCGCTTAAATTGTTCATCGATCATTTCGGTCTCCATCGTTGTCGCCTCCGTATCCGAGATGTCCTGAGATCATCGGAGGCGCTTTAAGACGGCGGGTAGGTACACTCGCTGATCGCCTCAGCACAAATACGACTTCAATATGCAGGTATCGGCGAGAGATATGGTGACGCGTGATGAGCAGGGTAGAAACAATTGCGCGGCAGCAGAGCTTACCTCACGCGCCTATATTGAGTGACGATACCCTCATAAGAAACCGGTATTTGAGTCCGCGCGCCTTATCCGGCAAATCATCGCCTGCGAGCCAGACTCAACATTCCTGCAAATTCCCAACGTAGAGGACGTTGCTCTCGGCACTCTGAAGTTATGTTACGTTAAATTGCAGGAGTGAATCATGAAGACGCAAGTAACAATCGTAGGCGCTGGACCAGTGGGCCTGACGATGGCGGCGGAATTGGCCCGCTATGGCGTCTCGGTGCGGATCTTTGACAGAGCGGCTCAGCGAACCGACAAGTCCAAGGCAGTGGTTCTCTGGAGCCGTACGCTGGAATTGCTCGATCGTTCTGGTTGCGCCGATGCTTTTGCCGCTGCGGGAAATCAGATCGAAGCCGCTAACATCATCGCCGATAGCCGGGTTATCGGTCACATCAATATATCGGAAGTGGATAGCTGCTATCCCTTCGCTTTGGCTCTACCGCAATCGGACACCGAGCGATTGCTGGAGGAGCATTTGGCCCGGCTTGGCGTCAGCGTTGAACGTCAAAAAGAGCTCAGCAGCTTCCATCAGAACGAAAACGGCGTCACTGCCATTCTACGAAACCCAGTTGGAAAGGAAGAAGTAATCGAGACGGACTGGCTGATTGGTTGTGACGGCGCGCACAGCGCAGTGCGGCACGGTCTCGGTCTATCTTTTTTGGGTGACACTCTGCAAAGTGAATATATTCTCGCCGATCTCGGTGTCGCGGGATATCCGCTGCCCACGACGGAAATGGTGACGTATTGGCACGAGGACGGAGTGCTGATGATCATCCCGCTGTCAGCGACCCGCTTTCGAGTCATCGCCGATCTCGGCCCTTCGAACGACAGCAGACCTGCCACGCCGACGCTCGATGAAGTGCAGGCCATCATGGATCAACGTGGCCCCGGCGGAATGTCGGCATCCGATCCGATCTGGCTATCGGTATTTCGGATCAACGAGCGCAAAGTCAGCAGTTATCGGTCCGGACGTGTCTTTGTGGCGGGCGACGCCGCGCATGTGCACAGTCCGGCCGGCGGTCAGGGCATGAACACGGGCATGCAGGATGCTTTCAATCTCGCCTGGAAGTTGGCATTCGTCTGTCGTGGCGAGGCCACGGGTACGCTTCTCGACAGTTACAGCGTTGAGCGAACCGCGATTGCCGATCAGGTGATCAAGGCCGCCGGCCAGTTGACCAAGGTTGCCGGTTTGCGGAAGCGCACGGCACAGACCGTTCGGAACCTGTTTGGCTGGTTGATGCTTGGCTTGGCTCCGGTCCGCAAGGCCATGGTCGACGCCATGACTGAAATATCCATTGGCTACGACCACAGCCCGCTCAACGGACCGGCATTTCACCGGATGCCCGCCCCAGGCCGGCGGTTGGCGCCGGTCAGCGGGCAAACCCCGGCCGGTACGGGGGACAGGCCTCGATTTGCACTGTTTGCCATGCCGAGCAGTGGCACTCGCGCGCTCACGGAAAGGTTTCCGTCCATGATCGACGTTCTAATTCGACCTCCAGTAAATCCGGACGTGATTGTCCTGGTACGGCCGGATGGCTACGTCGCCTGCGTCGTGAAGGCCGATGCAGCCGATGCTATCGGGGACTATCTGCACGCGATCTCATTCGGAGTAAGAATCGCGGCTTGATAGCACGCGCAACGAATGGTTCGATCAGGGCGGCTGCGATAATGACGACCACGATTCCGCCGATCATGCCAACGAGGCGATTGATGGCCGGCAGAAGGTCGGGAGACGGTGCGAGGCCCTGCACCATGGACAGGATCGTCGCGACCGCCGCTTGGTGCCCGCTATAGGAGAGGTCCGCATTTCCATGCTTGATGTGGCCGAATATATAGAGCCCGAAGAACAGAAGCATAAACCATAGCAGGGTGTTGTCGCCGACCAACCTTAGGCACAAAAGGCCGTAAGCCCCTCCCAGAATGCAGCCGATGACGCGGTTGAGCGCCGTCCACGCGGGCTCGCGATGCATCGCAATCAGGATCACGAAAGCGGTGATGGGCGTTTGATCCAGACCGGGAAGCTGAAGGCTCTCCCAGATTTGCGGGATGCTTGCCGTGGCAATGCCGCCGGTGATGGCGGTTGCGAGCATCCTTCGATCGAGCGGAACGGCAAAGACTCCAGGTTTCGGCGAAATCGGTGAGACTTGGCCGGAGGGGGCGAACGCAAGTCCGACGAAAAAGGAGACCGCGACACCCACCATGATTTCCATGGAACGGTAAGTCGCTAGTTTGAGTGCGCTGTCCGGAGTTTCAAGCGAACCGAACATGACCAGGATGACGGTCACGGCGCCCAGCAACACAGCATAGCCATGTGTCGTGCGTTCCATCCCGTAAATGCCGAAGGCAACCGCGCAGGCGATAATCGCCTGAAAGACGAAATGGTCGGCGACGAAGTGCGCACCGAAATAGCCCACCGCCGCTCCAGTAATTGTGCCGAGACATCGATCGATGCTCCGGGCGACGGAGCTTGACATGTCCGGGAGGGTGATGGAGATGGCGGTGATTCCGGCCCAATAGGGATTATCGAGATGAAGAAGAATCGCGACAAGGATGGACAGCACGCTCGCCGACGCCGTGCGGAATGCGAGTCCCGCTGTGTGGTCCGAGAAGGAGAACTCGCCGATTTCTGCCTTCAAAGCCTGGGTCAGGCGATAGCTATAATCCGTTCGCGACATCCTGCGACCCTCAAGGGAAAAGCAGAACGCGTGCGTCTGCACCCATGAACAGTGAAACCTCTGGCACGGGTTCAAGCGCAAGCGTCACCTGCATTCGGCGTGCCAGACGAATCCAGTCGGTGGTCGGCGCCACATAAGGCAGTAAGCGTCCTCGATCCTGATCGCGAGCGATGCCGCGCCCGATGCTGACGACGCGCGCAGAAAAGAAGCGCCAGGGGTGACTGTCGAGCCAGATCCACGCGCGCATTCCCGGTGTCAGACGGGACGCAACATACTCCTTGAAGTTTGCCACCACACGCCATTGGGTATCATCGATGAGGCCGATGATCGGCTCGCCCGCTTTGGCGTAGGCTCCGGGACGCAGCGAGAGATTCGTGACGTATCCCGAGACTGGCGCGATGATGCGGGTACGGGAAAGGTTGTATTGGTCGACGGCGAGCTGCGCCTTCGCGACGTCCACGTCGGCGAGGACTGTCGCCACCGCTTCTGCATTGACGCGAAGTTTGGCTTCCACGCCTGCGACGGCGTCGACGGCCTTCTGCCGCTCGTCGGTCGTCCGGTCCATGATTTGCTGCGAAACGGTTTGGTCCTTTACCAGCGTCGCGGAACGCTCATAGTCCCGCTGCGCGAGTGTGACGGCCGCCTTCGCGGCATCGAGTTCGGCGGTCAGCACGGTGGCTTCATCTCGCCTCACCTTCACAGCAGAAGAGGCCTGAAGGATGCGCCTCTGACTGAGGTCCACCGCAAGATCGAACGGTTTTGGATCGAGGGTCGCAAGCGGAGTGCCGACGGTCACCTTTTGATCGTTCGCCACCTCGACACGGTTGACGACACCGGCGACCTCCGGCGCCACCTCCACGAAGTCGGAGCGGACATAGGCGTCCTCGGTAAAGGCGACAAACAGATCGGGCACGAAATAGAGGAAAGCAAGGATCGCGATGATCGACACAAGTATTCGTAGCCGATGCCGGATTCTTGGCCGTGCTGAAGCGTCTCCTTTTGGAATTTCCGACATGTTCAGAGCCTTTCCGGACGCCGGGAGTGTGCCCAGCGGTGATGTTTCCCGTCAATTCCCTTTTACCGAATGATATTGAGATGCACACCCAGTGGAGATATCGTGGGGCCGCCAAAAATTCAGCGGGCTTTATCGCATTTTGAATCTATCGAACTGATATCGGTCACAGTTCATCGAGCGTTGGCGGGTAGATTGCGGTCAAGCGGAACGGAGACGACTTAGCATGGCCAATTATCGGATAACAACGAGGCTCACCATTATTGCGATGCTCGGTTTAATCCCAACGGTTGCTCACGCTGGTCCTTGCAGCGAGGACATTGCACAATTCGAGGAGACCGTGCGCCAATCGGCAGGAAACCCGAATGCAGGATTAATGGCGCATCAGTCAGTTGACGCGCAGCTGAACCGCCAACCGACGCCACGTTCTCTAAAACGAGAGAAAGATCGTCTTCAAGCGAAATTCGCAGCGAGGATGTCTCGCGCCGAGAGGCTCGACAAACGAGGCGATCGCGAGGGCTGCGTACGCGCTCTCGCTGCTGCCAAGCGAATGTATATTCCGTAATGGGAAGTCTTTGAGGTGTTCAGCACATCCAGAATGCCGCGCTGGTGAATGTCTCTTGCTGGGCACTTACAAGTGCGACCCCAATTCCGGGGTTTTCTTTTCTGCTGTATTGGACCCTGTAAATTCGCTCTTCTAGGAATATTGCTATTTTGGCAGTTAAAGCCACTGCGTCCAATTCGATAATGGAACCAGCCATGAGACAGAAACGGCAACGTTTAATTTCCGTTCTATTATTTTTGCTGGTTGGCCTTGAGCTGAGCCGCGTTCAAGCAAGCCCCTATCAGCCGCTCAATTGCTCGACGGCCTCGACGGCCGCCTTAGCTGCGATCTGCAAGAACTATGCGCTCGGTCAGGATGAAGCGCGGCAGGCTACACTCTTTAGTGTTTTGACGTCCCTTGTTGCTATGGGACAGCGAGCCGATCTTGTTGAGGCACAGCGTCGGTGGATCGCGGTCCGCGAGGCCTGCGGCGAAGACATAAAATGCCTCTCCACTGCGTACAAAACGCGGATAGAAGAATTATCGCAAGCGATCGAAACATTGGCTAAGAGGGGACCTTATTAGAATGTAATTGCCAAATCTTAACCGCGGATACTCCTCAAAATGGCGAGGCTCGAGTAAGCGCCACTGGATAGAATGGGATATTCAACTCTTCGAGAACTGATTGTTGTTGTGTCCCGAAGATATCTCTCTCGTCAACAGAACCGAAGATATTAGGACGCTCGACAGATATCTTAATCGCATTGCATGCATCGACGAAAAAAGTCCCGATGATCCTGGCGAGTGGAAGATCCAGAATTTTCGCAATGCTCTCCCTTGAAAAAAGATTTGATTGCAGAGCGGCCTCGTAATTCTCGGCCGATGTGAAGAAAATATCGAACGTCTGCCGATTTATGCCCACGTCCTTGCTTCGGATGATAGTCGCCATGTCAAGTAACCGGTATTCACCGATCGGCGTTTCGGCTGGCGTATGATCGTCAATCAACGAAAGTGTGCGAAAATCCACGTCACCGCCGTGGTTGCGATCGGCTATTTCGAAATATTGCGCATGGTCGACGCCGTCCTCCTCCCAAATAGCTCCACGCGCAGTGTAGTAGGTGATCGGGAACATGGCCTCGATCACCTCTTTGCTTTGCAGCAGATGATAAAGCGACCAGGCATAGGCGTCTGGAGCCTCCATATTCATACGGGAAGAACTCTTCGGGACCGCCAGCGAGGTAACGCGATCGATTTCTTGGCGATGGCGCTGCTCGAGCCTCTCTCGATCGCGATCAAAAGTCCGCAGAAAGACGGCTGGATTTTGGGCATCTGCGTCGGTGATTGTGAAACTGGCATTGGCAAGCGCATCTGGAAATTCTTCAGACACAGATTTGAAGATCGCCGATTTGATTCTCGTGTAATTCGCCAGAAATACAGGATCGCGCGTTCCGCTCGGCACGATGGACCCGAATTGACCATCCTCCCGTCTGAAGCTGATGAGGCTCGGGGACATCGGAAAGGCGATGTTGCCCGCGGTCGTCTTACGTCCAGGATAGCCGAAATGAAACATGTAACGCGCCAGTAGTCTCGCTAGACGGGCCGCATCTTTCGGCTTCTTTGCGCTCGTTTCGATGACAATTCCCAGTTCGCGGCTACTGCTATCGACCGGCGTCGACCGGACACCATTACGTCCATATACGAGAATGTCTTTAGGGATCGAGCTCAACAGAGCCGGATCGATATAGATGAGTGAGGTCTTCTGCGGACCGAGCCACCGCGCGCCCTCGACCTTGATGCTAAACTTCGTCGGATTATTGTCGCGCACCAACGCGCTGCCTCGAAATCCCGCGGTTCTGCCGTCACGCGCAAAGAACTGCGTCTTTTCCGTCGCAAGAATACCTTCAGGGTAGAACTGCAACTGCGGATGGATCTCCTGGTGCAGCGAATGAGCGGCCAGCGAATAAGGCGTGCAGCGCCGCGCGGGATTCGGCGACGAGAACACCGCCGATCCATCGTCGTAGACCTCGGCAACGAGACAATCGGACGGCGACCCGGGATCGCAAGCAAGAGCGCCGCATTCCAGGACTTGCCCAACATGGTAGGCAAGTCCGGCACTGATCCCGCGGCGGATCATGTCGGACGCGAACAGCGCCACATCACATGAACGGCCTGCGATGATGAATTGGGCACCGCCGTTGAGCGCGGTGATGAGCGGATGAACGCCCATTTGACCGACAATCGTACTCTCGCGCAGAGTCTGCTCGTCGAGTTTTGGCCCGGTGCCGATGGCGCTCAACGCGCCCACACGATACTCATTCACGACAATTTCAGGATCGAGCTCGGATCTTATGACGGCGACTCTCGCCTCCGTCACGTTGAGTTCAGCAAAGACCTCCTTGGCGAGGTCGAGCATCCAGTCGACGTTCCGATTGCCGCCAGCCATGCCGGAGCTGCCAAGAATGACAGGGCAGCCAATCTTTTTGCCGGCGGCCACCATGTCGCGATAATCGGCCTTAATGGCCTCTCGATCGAAAAACGCGGTACCGGTGCCGAGAAAATAGGGGCCGGCGTCCATCGAACCGCCATCGCACACGATGGCGTCAACCTGCCCATTCAGAGCGGACTGCAATGACTCCCTGGGGTAACCGTAGCCGAGCGTGCCGCAGGCCGCGACGACGCGATAAACAAGCTTAGGCATAACACTGCTCTTCATGCTCTGACGGTTTTCGTCGATGGAACCGCCAACGACGCGAAAACAAATGGGCCGCGTCATGCTCTTGGGCAAATAGGACTTCGATATGCAGGTATCGGTACGGAATATGACCGGCTATTCGATCTGTTCGAGGCCGCCTGCATCGCACTGGCTCGTCAAGACGCAGGCCTCGCATAGGCCGGTCCGGGAGACGATCGGACGTGTTGGGCTTTCCGGGGGAAAGGAAAGCCCAACTGCGGCCGAATACTTAGCGCCAGCGACCACCCTCGCGCTCGCCAAATCCCCTATCGGTCCGGCGCTCCGGGTGGAAAGACGGCATCCGTTCAGGTCGCGCCATCTCTCCTTCGTTTCGCCGCGGCAAGGCGGGGCGCTCCATACCTCGATCGCCGCCGGCCCGTTCCAGATCGGGATCGCGACGATCGGGCGCCGCTCTCGCGCCATCATCGCCGACCCTGCGCTCCGGATCACGTGGTGCATCGACACGCGGGCCGTCGTTCCGGTCGTGAGGCGATTGGGTATCCGCGCGGTCGGCCGGCCTTTGATTCGGCTGTTCGCCCGGTCGATCCTTGAACGGATCGCTACGTCCGGCATCCAGCCGATCCCTGAACGCATCGCGCGCGGTCACCTCGTTGCCCTGACCGAAGCGATCGGCCAGCGCACGATTGCCGTACGGCACGTTGCCACGATGCGCGGGATTGTGAGTCCACACATTGTTGGTCACGTTGATGTTGGTGCGGTTGAACACGTTGTAATTATTGACGTTGATAATGACGTTGTGGTGCCACCAGTCGCAATTGCCCCAGATGGCGGCGCCGACGGCAACACCCGCGGCAAACGAAACCACGTTGCCGGCAACAAACCCGGGCGGCGACCAGTAGAACGGCTGATAGGCCGGGTAGTCCCAGGTGCCATAGGCGACAGCCGGATTGTAGACTGGGACATAGTAGACTTCGGGATTGACCGGCTGGATCACGATCGGCTGCCGGGTCGCCGCGGCAATGCTGTCGGCCGGCGGCGACGCTGCCGTCACCACCTGTTGTGGCGTCGATTGCAGATTGCCGGCGGCTTGCGCCTCGGCACGGAGCTTTTGCACCGCATCGAGCACATCCTTCTGCTGGGCCAGGAACGCGTCGCCAAGCTGCTGTGTCCAGTCAAGCTTGTCGTTCATCATCTCCAGCGTCTGTGGCACCGCTGTGAGCGCCTTGACGCTCGGGTCCCACGACTGGCTTTGCATCGCAGTCTCAAGCCACGACCCCTTTGTGTCCGGATTGTCGCGCGACCAGCGTGCCGCTTCCACGACTTCGAGCGGATAGGTTGACGCCATCAGGATCTGCGTCAGCAAGGAGTCAGGATAGAGCGCGATCGGAGCCACAAGCTGCTCGATCTGGGCTTCGGGAAGATTTTGACTGGCTTGCTGGCTCTGGCTCTGAGCCGGCACGGCTGGGGCCTGGGCTTTTGCCGCTCCGCCAGCGGCCATCCAGACCGGACCGATGAGCGCAGCGCAAAGGGTCAAGCGGCAAGTCGTCGTCGCGAATTTGTTAGGCATTTGGTTTCTCCAAGCTGGCCGCGCCGCAATCGCTGCGCACGCGGCCGATCATGACAATGAGCGAGACATGCCGTCTCAGATGCAGACTTGCTGGCCGTTTCGCCAGACGCAGTTCGAACCGCGACGATACGCATAGACGTTTCCGTAGCGGCCAACCGCCACCGCGCCGTTGCGGCTGAAGCCGATCGCGCCGCGAGAACTGATGCAGCCGGCACGGTAGACGCCGCGCGCACAAGTGAACGCGCTCGCGTCCGATACGCTCAGCATGGTGCCGAGCACGCCGACAATCGCGGCGGCGGCGTATTTGGTCTTGCGCGACGTCAGGGCGGTCGCGCTGCGGTTGAGAATGGTCTTGAGATTGTTCATGGGTCCGTTCCTTTCACGGTCAATAGGGCTTCGTTCCGCGAAAGCGAGCTGCTTCGCGGCTGAGATGATTGTCGATGTTTGAAACACGGGCCGTGGCGATCAAACGACATGGCCCGTCAACGCGACAACAAATGCAGCAAACCGGGATCGAAAACAAATACCGCCTCAATATGCAGGTATCGTCTTGGACTATGGCTCGGCCTCGCGATGCTCGCACAACAAGACACCGCTGCGAGCGGCAGCGGTGTTTCCGGTTTTGCAAATCGTGCGCGTCCCAGCCGGACTTCGCCAATGCCAGCCGGCCCAGATCGTTTGCGCCGTGGCTTTCCAGATCGGCCAGCACCGCTTCGTCGGACAGCGGCATTTTGCGGGAATGCTTCCAGTCATGGGCGGCGGTTTTGACCAATCGCTTGACCACATGCGCCGACGACGTCTCGATCGCCAATTCACGTCGATCATCGAAGCTGCCGGGACTGAGGTTAATCGATCCGACAATCGCGCGCGCCTCGTCGGCGATCATGATCTTGCCGTGCAGTTTCAGATTTTTGAGCACGTGCACCTTCGCGCCCACATCGTGAACAATACGCAGGCCGCTGACCCCTTCAAACAGCTTCTTCTTTTTCAGCTTGTGCAGAGCCCGCGACATGATGCGAACCTGTACGCCTCGCCGCGCCGCTCGCACGATGCGTTCGATGATCACCATGTCCTGGTAGCGCTCGTTCTGCAGCCAGAGCGTCTCTTTGGCGCCGTCGATAAAGTCGGCGATGCGCTGACGGCCGTTATTCGGACACCAGATCAGGTCAGACCCCGCCTCCGGCTCGAACGCTCTTTCCTCCCAATCGGCATCGAAGCACCGCACCATCTCCTCGACTTCCGTTTTTTTCGTCGTTTCGACGGCATAGTCGCGCGTTTCCGTGAGATCGCGGAGCTCCCAGTTCAGCGATTCGATGAACCCGATCCGATCGTCGATCACCATCGATTTTTGATGGGTGACGGCGAAGGCACTATTGCTGTCGCGAACGCTGACGCCGGCCGCGAGCAGTGCATTTCGGGTGGCCTCGTTGTCGCTGGTGCCATCCCGCCGTGCCGGGTTCAGCATGACGCGCACGTTCACGCCCCGATGCCTGGCCGCGATCACGGCATCGAGCAGCGATTTGTAGGTAAACAGGAACATGCGGATATTGAGGCTGTGCCTGGCCGAATTGACGGGATCAAGAATGGCCTGCGCCGTATCATCCGGGAGCACGATCAATCGATGGGACATGACTGGTTTCCTTGCTTATGCCGCGTGAGCGACAGAGGTGCCCTGCTGGACTCGTTGCAGGTCGGCATAGACGCCGCCGCGTCCGATCAATGCGGTATGAGAGCCTTCTTCCACCACGACGCCGTCTTTCAGGACGATGATCTTGTCCGCATCGACCAGCGTGCTGAGACGATGCGCGATCATGATGAC
>NZ_JBEKRB010000077.1:0-17583 GCF_049519115.1 Bradyrhizobium sp. | reverse complement strand
GGGACCTGATCCGCGGAGGGCGTTATGGCCAGCGGTCATGTGAGCCGCATCAAAAGGCCGAACACATGGCTGCACCGACCAATGCTGCAAAACGTGAAGAAAGCTCTTGCCAACCCGGAGCCAATGGTATGGACCCCGCCCTCCGGGCTACGCCGACATCGAAAACCAGATGCTCGATCTCCTCGATCGCGTCGGCGAACCGATTTGAGCGGTGCACGCAACAACCTGGAAGGCCGCTTCCATATCACCGACTGGACGACCAATCCGAATTTCCTGGCCGCCTATTCGGCCATGCTGCCCGGCCTCAAACGCCGCAATCCGCTGGTGATTGGCAACCTGGTGTTCGCGGGCGAGACGTTTGTGCAGGACCTGAAGAAAAGCCCCAGTCAAATGACCGGCGCCTGGGAGTCAGGACGCATCGCGGGAAAGAAGATTTTGACAAAGCTGGCGCTGGAGGCTCGCAGGGGCAAAGTGGGGTCGGGGCCGCAGTCGAGATGAGTGTGCTCGCTCTTCGGCTCCCAAACTTAGGGAGACCCGCTGACAGCGGTGCGGAGCTAAAACACAATGACGCGACCCGAAATGCTTGGGTTTTGGCGCCATGACCGAAAGATAACCAGGTTCAACCACAAGCCGAAAATCCATTTCTAACTTGAAAAACTTGTTCGCTTTCTCGTGTTTATAATCAGGGAGTGTCGTCATGGCTGAAAACAGCAACCGTAAGGAGTGGCCGCCTCGGATGGCGGCCTCTTTCATGTCCAGCGGGCGTGCAATGTCGTCCTTCGGCACGTTTGCGACATGCCGACTGCACCGCGCTATGTTCGCTTAGAGCGGGTAACCCGCTCGAGGAGGGGACCGCGGTCGCGATATCAGGATATTGATGGAACTTCTGCAGATGCCTATCACACCATTCCGTGACACCTAGGAACGGCTCGGAGTCCGGCAGGTTGTTCGGCGCTGGGGAGCTGAACTTATGGAGCTTCACATGGCAAATAGCGATCACAACAAAGCCGCTGAACTTCACGAAAACGCGGCAAAGTCTCATCGAGCGGCCGCTGAGCAACATGGAAAGGGCGATCACGCAAAGGGCATGGAGCATTCAAAGAGTGCGCAGCAACACTCACAGAGTGCAAATAAACAGAGCGACCAAGCCCATGCGAAAAGCCAACAGCAAAAGTAACTGAGACAGAGGCCCGGCTTCTTGCCGGGCCTTTCTCCATCGGAGGCATCATGCCACATTACTATTTCGACGTAAGGAATGGGCGCAGACACAAGGAATCGCTGGGGCTTGATTGCCCGGATGACCGCGGTGCGATTGACCCAGATCGCGATCGATACGCCTCAGCTCAATCGCCGGTATGTCATTGTTCTGAACGACGCCGGCGATGAGATATTTGAGATATCTATTCGGTCCAAATTGCCCGTTTGCTGAGAACGTTGCCGGCGCAAGATGGGGTTGCTGGAGCACCTCCTCGAACCTATTCAAACGGAGAACGTTGCCATCCGAAGGAGAGCATCATGGGCTACGCCGTGTTTAAGCATGGCGATCGAATATGAAGACCCTTTCAAACCGAAGGGGATGCTTGGGATTTCGCGAACGACGCTGCGTTAGTTGAAAACGTACCGAGCGGCGGTGGAGCAGTTCAGATCCTTGATGGCCACTGCACATTAGGTCTTGCGACACCGAATTAGTGATGCCGGCCAACTTGGCCTAATCGTCAATTGAAGGAGGGCCGCGTGCCGAAAAAAGATAGCCAAGGTAGGGTAAGTGGTGGAATGTTATTCGTGATTGGCGCTGTATTTATCCTCGCATTCGCGTTTTTCGTGGGGGGATTCGGAAGTGGTAACCATATAGCCAGCAATCCTGGACCGAGCGGTATGCCGGGATCAACCATAATAAATCCGGCTCCCCCTCCCGCTGACAGCCCCTCGGGAACGACAACCGGAACGGCACACTAGTGCTTTCAGACTGACGTCCGGATTCAAAGGCTGAGGGAATCGGTCTGATAGTCACCGAACTCAGCTTTCCCTCTGCGCCAAAAAAATGGCCCCTTGGGGGCACCGTTTACAGTGTGTCCTTCTTCATCATCATTTTGTCTTCGTGCGTTTTATGCATCGTGTGATGCTATTCGGTGATGGTGCCGCATGCTTTGATGCATCTTCATGCCGTTATTATCCCATGCAGCGAAGTGTGGACTATTCTACAAAGCATTGTACGGCCTCACTGGCCCTTTTAATTTCAAGGGACAGGATCGCGCAAGCGTTTGCGTCACGTCTCTTATTCTTGCTTGAGCCGCTCGCGGTAGGTACGGGTCTTTTGCCGGTTGCCGCATAGATTGGATTGGCACCAGCGCCGTGTCCTACGCTTGGGCTTGAAGTGCGCCTGCAGGCCACCCAGTGTGAATCGGCGCGGGGGGCTCAAAGCTGGTGTGGGGTCCACCGAGAAAAAAGGCCCCGCTCGCGGGGGTCGCGGAGCGGGGAAAAGGTTTGGCCGGCCGATCTGGCGCGGGTATTTGCCGGCCCAACTAGAGTGAACCATGCGGACTTGACGTCGGAGTGACGAACGGTTTTGCGCCGGTCCCGCTCCCAAGCTACCGGCATCCGCGCGAAGGCGCTTCCCTCGATACAGAACGAACGTGAGCTGCCTCGTCGGCGGTTGTAAAACGCTCAAACCCTCGTCCCCGAGCCGGTAAACGCGTCCAATAAAACGTCCAACAAAACGTCCAACGCAAAAATTGACGCTGCTCGTAAGATCCTGATAAAAAGACGAAAAATCGATCGGAAAATTTCTATCGGAGCGCTTCACCCGCTCCGATTTTGTACGCCACTCTACGACTTTGTGCGATCTGAACTCTTTTGAACGCTGCCCTCAGTTGCCGTCCGTCGAGCGAACTACCGCGCTTGCGACTTTGGACATGTTTTGCCGGATAACTTGTTCAACGGGCTCGGAATTCGTTGCAGTCGGTCGATGTGCATGTGATGTTCTTTGGCACCGCTCGTAGCTCCCAGGAAACGATACAATCGATCCGGACGTTTTGCCGTTGCCGTTGAGCTGGAGCATGAAGCGCAGATTAACATCCATCAACTGCTTCACGTTCGCCTGCGTACTGGACGCGAAGAGGTCGTTGCCCTGGCAATCGCCTTTCTTCTGGGTAATCCCGTGGATTTAATGTCACTTAACGGTAAGCGGCCCTATCTTGTCGCGCAACGACGTCACATTTTGCTCAGGGGTCGGGTTCTATCGGGCTGTGGCTTCGCCAAAAAGTTAGCAGCGCGGCCGACCAGGTCTTAGCCTTTCCATAAGGCTTGCCGGGCCTGAGATCGCTGCCGATCATTTCCCAAAATCAGGTTGCACAGGAGTTCTATTTCCTTGTCGCTGCACGCGGCGCCTCGATTGACGTGAGCGCCCATTGCGAAGCCATCGAACGCCATAAAGATGACATGCGAGATGGACTTTACGTCCACGGCCTCCAGTCGATCGGGCGGCAGCATGTCGCGAAGCATCTTGGCCACGGACTTCTCGGCCGTTTTCAGCAGGGAGGGGTCATACCCCTCGCGGCTCGCTCCCGAGACCGCCTGAATAATGTTGTTGGCGAAGGCGTTTTCTTCCGCGGGGATATCGCGCCAGATCACCGCGATGAGATGTCTGAGACTCTTCCGGGGATGACGTATCTCCGCCAGCTCCAGTTCGAGACGTTTGAGGCGTTCTCGAAGCCAGGGGTCATAAATCGAATAGAGAATGTCGAATTTCGAAGGAAAATACGAATACAGGTTCGCCGTGGATATTTCAGCTTCAGTGGCGATTTGGCTGAGAGTTGTGCCGTTGTAACTCTGCTCGCGGAAAAGCCGATGTGCTGCGCCAAGGATTGCCTCACGTACGGCCGGCTTTTTAACTTGAGCCATCACTAAATCCTGCGCTTTCGCAGACCCGGTTCCGCTCGTTGGTCAAGGAATGGGCGTTTAGCGAATGCTATTTGGTATTGACAGTCGTTATCACAAGGCTTTTGATCTGGATCAATGACATTTTCAAGTTGGGACAATGGAGGTCACCGATGTTGCAGGCTGCTATTCGCGCGCCCGAGGGAAATCCTGCAGGCTTGGCCTTTCTTTACCGGCGGCAATTCGAACTTTGCAAGGTGCAGCGCGGCGAAACGATCGCGCTGGTGAGCGACCTAACGACCCGGCGCGAATATATCCAGGCCGCCTTTGCCGCCGCGGATGAACTGGGCGCCGACGTCTACGAAATGTGCGTCAACGCCGTCCCGTCCTGGACCAAGGTCGGTGTACCCACTATCGGCAAGTGTAAAGGAACGCTGGAAGCGGTTCGCGCCGCCGATATCATCGTTATCTTTCACGTCCCGTTGTTCACGAAGTGGCTCAAGGAAGTCATGGACGGCGGCACCCGCGTGCTCATGATCATTGATGCGCCGGACGATCTCGACCATCTGATGTCGCCGAAGGGTCTGAAGGATGCCGTCAAACATGCACACAAAAGGCTCAGCCAGACCAAGAAGGTCCATGTCGTGAGCGATGCCGGTACCGATTTTACGTATACGTGCGGCGAATATCCGGTGATGAGTCAGTGGGGTTATGCCGACGAACCCGGTCATTTCGATCATTGGGGCGCGGGGCACGTTCACACCTTCCCCAACGAAGGGACCGCGAACGGAACGGTGGTTTTCCAGCCCGGCGACATCATTATCCTTCCTTATTGCCGGTATGTGCAGGATCCCGTTCGGCTCGATATTCGCGATGGCTTCGTTACCAACATCGAAGGCGGTCTGGACGCGAAGTTGATGCGGGACTGGTTAAACGACAACAAGTCCTCGCCAGACGACCGCGATCCCTTTGCGGTGTCGCATCTGGGCTGGGGCCTGAATCCGCAATCCCTGTGGTACGGAATTGCTCTCAACGGCGACGAGCCTGAACGCAGCCGTGCCGCGGCGCGCACCTTCCCCGGCAACTTCCTGTTCTCCACCGGCCCGAATACCCAGGGCGGCGGCAAGCGGAATACCCGCGGGCATTACGATGTGCCGATGAGAGATTGCACCGTTATTCTCGACAACCAGGTGGTGATCGAGAAAGGCCGGCTGGTGGACCCGGCGATGGTTGTCGAGCGGGAAGCGCGCTAGGACGCAGGTCGAATATGCGTATCGAGGATCGCTTTTCAATTGCTGCCCCTCGCGACCGTGTCTGGCAGGCGATCCGCAGCCCGGTCATCGTGGCTTCGTGTTTGCCTGGCTGCCACGACGTCGAAGTCATCAGCCCCACCAGTTACAAGGCCAAGATCAGCGTGCAACTCGGACCTATCAAGGCGGACTTCGCTATCGATATCGATGTGATCTCGGAAATCGAATTCGAGGAAGTGCGCTCTCGCTCCCGCGGCGAGGAAGGGGGGCGGGCGAGTTCGCTATCCTCCGAAAATGTGCTGCGGTTATCGGCGCTCGATGCCGAGACCACCGAACTGCACTACTCATCCGATGTTGCGGTGGTCGGCCGCCTCGGTAAATTCGGCCTCGGTGTCATGAAGAAAAAGGCGGAAAGTCTCGGTCACGATTTCGCGGTTGCCTTTAGGCAAAAGATCGAACATGCCGCGGTAGACAAGTGACAGCGATGGACCTCTTCCTTCCGCAAACGATTGAAGAGGCCGTTGGACTTCTGGTCCAGCACGAAGGTGCACGCTGTATCTCCGGGGGCGCCACGCTGGTCGCGATGATGAATGCGGGTTTGGTCGAGCCGGCCGCGCTGATCAGCTTGCGGGAGATTCCCGGGTTGTCCGGAATCGCGCGCGACGGCGATGGCCGGGTTCGGATCGGCGCGATGACACGTCACGTCGAGACCGCGACTTCCAAATGCTTCAAAGATGGACAACGCGTCGTGCCTTATGCGGCCTTGCGCATTGCCAACCGCGTGGTCCGCAATATGGGCACGATGGGCGGGTCGATTTCTTTTGCAGACCCTGCGGCCGATTATCTCGCCGCGCTTACGGCTGCGGAAGCTGTCATCGACATCGCCTCGCCCGAAGGCAGCCGATCGATCCCCATCGCCGACTTCGTGACGGATTGGTACACCACAGCACTTGCACCTGACGAAATTGTCACGTCGATTGTTGTGCCGGCCGTGCCGCCGGGGTCGATCGGACATTACGAGAAACTGGCGCGCGTTTCCGGTGACTTCGCCATCGTTTCAATTGCGATCATGGCGAAGTTCGAAGGCGCCGTCTGTACGTTTGTTCGCATCGCGGTGGGTGGGTGCGGGCCGGCGCCGCTGCGTTTGCGGGAAGCTGAGGCTCTGCTCGAAGGAACATCGATGAGTCCTGCGCTGATTTCCGAAGCCGGCCGTATGCTGGTTTCCATCAGCGATCCGGTCGACGACGTGCGCGCGTCCGCCGAATACCGCCGCACCGTGCTGCCGCGATTGCTTGCGAAGGCGATTTCACAGGTCCAGCACACAGAAAAAGCCGAGGTCGCATGAGCAGGCCCCAGCTCATCGAGCTATTTGTAAACGGTTCGGAGCGGACAGCCCGCAGCGGTTCGGATCAGACGTTGCTTGAAGTGCTGCGTGACGAACTCCATCTCACCGGGCCGAAGCGCGGCTGCAACCAGGGAGTTTGCGGAGCCTGTACCGTGCTGGTCGATGATCAGCCGGTTCGCTCGTGCCTTTCGCTGGCGGTCCTGACCCAGAACAGGTCGATCACCACGGTCGAGGGGCTGGCGAAAGGTAAATCGCTGACACCCTTGCAGAATGCCATCATCGAATTCGGTGCCGTTCAGTGCGGATTTTGCACAAGTGGAATGTTGATGGTCGCCCACGCGCTGCTTGCCGAAAATCCGCATCCGACCTCGGACGAAGTCCGGTCGGCACTTTCCGGCAATCTGTGTCGCTGCTCCGGCTACAGCAAGATAGTCGAAGCCGTCTGTCGCGCGAACGAAGGAATTCACCCTTGAGCGTGGTCGGACAGAGTATCCCCCGGCTGGATAGCCGCGAGAAGGTGTCGGGCAGGGCGCACTACATCGCCGACCTCTATCGGCACGGCATGCTTTATGGCGCCATTCTTGGTAGTCCCTACGCTCACGCGCGAATCAAGTCCTACGATGTGCGCGCCGCCAAGCAACTCCCCGGCGTGGTCAGTGTCCTGACGGGTTCGGATTTCAAGGGCGGCAAGTTCGGTCCCTTTATCAAGGATGAAACCGTCGTGGCGGCCGGAAAAGTTCGTTACGTCGGCGAACCCGTTTGCATTGTTGCGGCCGAAGATGAAAAAACGGCTCGCCGCGCCGCTCTCATGATCGAGGTGGAATATGAGGAGTTGCCTGCGGTCCTGACGCCGGATGAAGCGATGGCGCCGTCCGCGCCGGTCATTCATGAAGATAACGAATCTTATTTTCGGGTGCACCACACCGACTGCGGCGCAAATCTGGCCTGGGCGACCTCTTTCGTGGAGGGCGATATCGAGCGAGCCTGGTCGCAGTGCGACGTCATCGTCGAAGGAGAGTTCGACACCCAGGCGCAAGCCCATGTCGCGATCGAACCGTGCGGGGCGCTCGCGGAAATCGATCCGACCGGAAGGGTGACGCTGTGGTCCGCCAACCAGTCGGTATTTCGAGTACAGGCCAACGTCTGCGAGGCGCTCAGCCTTTCGATGTCAAAGGTGCGATGCGTGACACCTCGGGTGGGGGGCGGCTTCGGCAACAAGATGGAGATGCATGTTCAGGCGATGACGGCGGCGCTGGCGATCGACAGCGGGCGGCCAGTCAAGCTGATCCTCAGCAGGGAAGAGGATTTCGAAATCGTCCGCCACCGGCACCCCTATCGGATCCGGGCAAAAACCGGGGCAAAGCGCGACGGCACGCTGGTGGCTAGGGAAGTGGATATTGTCGTCGATTGCGGGGCCTATGGCGACGACAGTCCGGGCGTGATGGGCTTTTCGTTACTGATGGCGCGGGGCCCGTACCGGATTCCGAACGTGCGCGCGGCGGGGCGGCTGTATTACACCAACAAGATCCGTTTCGGAGCTTTCAGGGGGTTTGGCAATCCGCAGGTGTCGTTCGCAACCGAAGTCCAGATCGACGAGATCGCCGAAAAAATCGGCATGGATCCCCTCGAGCTTCGATTGAAGAACGCCACACGCAAGGGTGATAGCTGGGTCGGCGGCGGACCCGTCCACTCCGACGGCTTCGTCGCCTGCCTGGAAGCCGTTCGGGAGTCCTCTGGATGGGATCGTCGTGACAAGCTGCCGGCGGCGCCCGGCAAACGTCGCAGTCTCGGTTTGGCATGCTCCTCCCATATCAGCGGCTTGTTGGCGACAGCGGCGATCATCCGCGTCCTGGAAGACGGCACCATTGTTCTCAATACCGGCGCGGTCGATATCGGGCAGGGTTCGGACACCGTCCTGACTCAGATGTGCGCGGACTCGCTCGAGATCCCCGTCGATCGCGTTGTCATCGGCAGTCCGGACACCGACAGTTCACCTTACAATTGGGGAACCACCGCGAGCCGAGTGACCTACATGGTCGGCCGCGCCATCGTTGCGGCGGCCGCCGAAGTGGAAGAAAAGCTCAAAGCGCACGCCGCCGATATTTTCGAGTGCTCGACGGCCGATCTCGTCCTACGTCCGGGCGGCAAGATCGGCATTGTCGGCATTCCAGAGCGTGAGTTGAGCTTCCAGGATTTATCGCTGCGGGCGCACTGGGCCGTTGGTGGTCCGATCATGGGGTCGGCCAGCGTGATGTACGACCAGCAGACAATCGATCCCAAGCGGACGGTCGCAACCGGATTGCCATTCCCTCAGATCGGGGTGTTCTCATTTTCGGCCATTGTTTGCGACGTCGAAATTGATGAGGCGACGGGTAAGGTCACCGTCAACGAAGCGTGGTCGGCTTGCGACGTCGGAAAGGCCATCAATCCGGGATCTGTCGAGGGGCAGATACAGGGCGGTTTTGTCCAGGGCTTAGGCTTCGCGCTCTGCGAGGAAGTCGTATGGGATGGGGCGAAAATCGCCAATCCGAGTCTGATGGACTACAAGGTGCCGACGACACTCGATGTGCCGACCAAGGTGCATGCCCTTCTGATTGAAGATCCGGAGCCGGATGGCCCGTTCGGCGCCAAGGGCATTGGAGAGATTCCTATCTGCGCCGTTGCGCCGGCCGTCGTGAACGGCATAGCGGGGGCCTGTGGCCGTCGTCTGCGCCGGCTTCCGGCCACCCCCGAACGGGTACTTTTTGCGATGCTCGACGCAGGAGAACCGCATGCGTCCTGAAGATTATCCCGCGCAGGAGCCATTTTCGCCGCCCGCACGTCTCTATCATGACGAGGTGATGAAGCGCGGTGCCTCCGTTATCGAGGGCAAAGAACTTTCGTATGGACCCGATCCCTACCAGAGCGTGACGATCTGGAGCGCGCACAAGCCAAATGGCGCGGTGCTTGCGTTCATCCATGGCGGCGGGTGGACCAACGGTTACAAGGAATGGATGGCGTTCATGGCGCCAGCCTTCTCGGATGCTGGGATCACGTTCGCGAGCGTCGGCTACAGGCTGGCGCCGCAGCATGTATTTCCGGCCGGCTTTGACGACGCCTGCGAGGGAGTAGCCGTGGTTGCCAAGCATGCGCGCTCATTTGGCGGCGACCCGTTGCGGATCTTTGTCGGCGGCCATTCGGCCGGTGGACATTATGCGGCGCTCATGGCGCTGACGCGCTCCGATATTGCTCCGCGCGGCTGTCTGCCGATCTCGGGTGTGTTCGACTTCGGTTCGCAGTCCGAACTGAAGATGAGGCCACGCTTCCTTGGACCCCTTGAGTCCGGCAACGAAGGACCAGCCAGTCCAATCAGCAATATCAGGGGCAAGCCCGGTCCGTTCTTCATCGCTCATGGCAGTGAGGATTTTCCTCATCTCATGAGCCAGTCGGTCCGTATGGAGGACGCGCTGCGCGCCGCCGGCGGCGAAGTCGAGCGCCTTGTGCTCCAGGGGCGAGATCATTTTACGGCAAGCTATGCCGGTGGCGAATCGAAGGGGCCTTGGGTGCCGCGGGCTGTCGAGTGGATTTTGCGGCACTAACGACCAAAGCGAGAGGGTATCCGGATGAAAAGACTTCTCCTCGCCGCTATACTTGCGGCAGCACTACCCCACTTGGCCTGGGCTGAGGATCCTATCAAGATCGGCTATGCGATCTCGAAAACCGGTCCATTTGCGCCCGCTGCGCAAACCCAGCTCAATGCTTATCAGCTCTGGGCGGACAAGGTCGCAGCCGAAGGCGGCATCGACGTCGGCGGCGTGAAGCGGCCGGTTCAATTTGTCGTCTACGACGATCAATCGGATTTTGGCAAAGAGCCGGCGATATATGAGAAGCTGATCACCAGCGACAAGGTCGATCTGCTGCTCGCGCCGTGGGGCACGCCGTTTCATTTTTCGATCGTCGGCATTCTGGAGAAGTACCATTTTCCGGTCGTGGGAAATTCCGCGGCATCAACCACGATCCGTGACGTCAAGCCGGGCAATATCTGGTTTACGACTTCGGCCATTCCGGATCATCTTGCGAGCGAGCTCGTCAAGATGATGAAGTCCGCCGGCGTCAAGACGGTTGCGATCAACACCCTGCAGCTGCCGTTTTCGCAGGAATTCAAGAAATTCCTGATGCCCGCGATCGAGAAGGACGGCGGTTTCAAGGTCGTCGTCAACGAAGAATATGCGCCTGATACCAAGGATATGACGGCGACCCTCACCAAGATCAAACAGGCGGCTCCGGACGCTATTCTATCGCTGTCCTATCCGCCCGATTCGGTTCTGTTTATGAAGCAGGAACGCGAGCTCGGCGTTAACTCGCCATTCCAGCTGGTCTTGATCGGGCCGACCGACAACTTCTTCTCGAAGATATTCGGTTCCAATCTCGATGGCATCATCACCATGGGCCATTGGTCGCCGGCGCAGGCAAAGTGGCCGAAAGCAAAGCCGTTCTATGATGCCTACTTCAAGAAATTCAACGAGCCGCCGGATTATCTGGATTCGGCTCTGGCATGGATGTCGATCGAGGTTCTCGAACAGGCCGTCAAGAAGGTCGGTCTCGACAAGGACAAGTTGAGACAGGAAATCGCGACGGATACCTTCGATACCATCAATGGTCCTGTGAAGTTCAATGGCGTGGAAAATGTCACCACGCCTACGATGTATCTGCAGTTCCAGAAGGGTGAGGCGCAGATCATCTGGCCGGCATCCGAGGAGACCGCAAAGGTGATCAAGAAACCCGCGTGGTCGCAGAACTGAATGCGTAGCGAGTGCCAAGCATGAGCGTGCTGCTGTCTGGCCAGCTGCTCGCGGCCGCCTTGGCACTCGCCTCTCTCTATGCGCTCGTCGCGATGGGCCTCAATCTTGTCTATGGCACCATGCGGTTGCTCAATATAGCTCACGGCGAATTCGTGATGCTGGGCGGCTATGTCACGTATTGGAGCTTCACGCGTCTCGGAATCAGCCCGCTGCTGTCAATGGTGATCGCGCCCGCTCTTGGGGCGTGTCTGGGGATCTTCATTTACGTGGTTCTGTTTCGGCGCCTGCTGCGGTCGCCTAAGCTCGCAGCGCGCGTCGAGGCAAATTCACTGCTGATCTTCTTTGGAGTCTCGGTCATTTTTCAGAACGTGATGGCGCTGTTGTTTACGTCGACCCAGCGAGGCTACGTATATCTGGATCAGGTGATCAACATCGGCGACGTGGCGATGACGGCCAACCGTCTGGTCATGTTTGGTGTGGCCTCATCAGCCTGCTTTCTCTGTCTGGCCTTTTTCAGGTACACCCGCGCGGGAAGCGCGGTGCGGGCCGTGATCCAGCAACGCGACGCGGCCGCTCTGGTTGGAATCGACATTGATCGATTGAACGTCATGGTGTTCGCCCTCGGCTTTGCACTGGCCGCGCTTGCAGGAGTATTGGTGAGCATGGTCCAGGAGATCACGCCGTTTATCGGATTTCCGTTCACGATTTCCGCGTTTGTCATCATTACGCTCGGTGGTCTGGGCAATCTGTTCGGCTCGCTGCTGGGCGCGCTGCTGCTCGCAGCGGTCGAAGTCTATGGCACGGCGATTATCTCATCGAGCTTTCGATCGATCCTTGTTTACGGCGTCTTTATTGCGGTTTTGCTCATCAAGCCCCAGGGCTTGCTCGGGCGTGCAGCGGCAGCGAAGTGATGCGGTCGGCGTTGTCTGAACACTTACCCTTTGTCGGCTCGCTGGCTGCCGCCCTCATCGCAAGTGCAGCGCTCATCGTCTGGGGCGACGAATACGCGGTCAGCATCGGACTGACGTTATTGATGTGGGTTGCCCTGGTGCAAAGCTGGGCGGCCTTCTCGGGCCTATCAGGCTATATTTCGCTGGGTCATGCCGTATTCTACGGCGTCGGCGCCTATGTGATGGTGGTTTGTTGGCAAATACTTCCGATATGGCTCGGCGTCATTCTGGCAGGGTTCGCGGCCGGCACGATCGCATTATTGCTTGGCTGGCCATCGTTGCGAGTGCGGGGGCCATACTTCGTCATTTTGACTTTCGGCCTGGCAGAATTCGTCAAATACATTGTGGTCAGTATTGAGGCGGCGCTTGGACGAAGCGGGCGACTGCTGATCGGTACCCCAAGCCTGCGTGAGCTGTTTGGGGCGATGCTGCTTTTGGCTGTGGCCAGCACGATCATTCTCTACGTGTTGCGCCGGTCCAGGCTGGGATCCGGGCTGTTGGCTGTTCGCGAAGACGAAATCGCCGCGGAAGCTATCGGTATCAACACTGCCAGAACCAAGCTCTTGGTTTTTGGACTTTCGGCCATCATTCCGGGGATGGTGGGAGCCTTAATGAGCCTTCGCTTTACCTATTTTGAACCAATGCAGTCATTCAGTCCGGTGACTTCCTTCACCATTGTGACGATCGCTGTCCTTGGCGGCAGTGATGACGTTCCCGGACCGCTTCTTGGAGCAGCTTTTCTGGTCGCACTATCGGAATTGCTTTGGGCGAGGGCGCCGGAGCTCTACATGATCATCCTCGGTGTGCTCCTGGTCAGCTTTGTGCTTTTCGCGCCTGAAGGCATCTATGGAAAGTTCCGGTCCTGGGGCAGGGGAGGCGCACATTGAGCCTTTTGCGCCTTGATGACGTCAGCAAGTCCTACGGGGGTGTTTCTGCGGTCCGCAACTTCAGCTTTGACGTCGAGGAGGGCGAGGTTATTGGCCTGATGGGTGCCAACGGCGCCGGCAAAACCACGGTATTCAGCTTGATCGCGGGCACCCAGCCCGTCACCACAGGCCAGATATGGTTTGCCGGGCAGCGCATCGATCAGAAGCCTGCTTACCTGATCAGTCGTTTGGGTATTGCGCGGACATTCCAGATTGTTCGACCCTTTTCCGGCCTGACCGTCCTGGACAATCTCATCATCGCCGCCCAGCACGGCCATGATCGCGCGCCGTCACGCTCATCTGCGGATGCGAGGTCTCGCGCCATTTTGCAGGAAGTCGGTCTTGCCGACCAGGCGAATCGGCTCGCTGGCACCCTAACGCTGGCGGGCCGCAAGCGCCTCGAGATTGCTCGCGCGATCGCAACCGGGCCGCGCCTGCTACTGCTCGACGAGGTGCTGGCCGGCCTCACAGCAACCGAAGTCGCAGCGGCACTCGAGATGATCAAGCATTTGCGCCAGCACTATCAACTGACGCTGGTCGTTATTGAGCATGTCATGCGCGCGCTTATGAAATTGTGCAGCCGAATAGTGGTGTTGCACCACGGCGAAATGCTCGCCGAAGGTGCTCCCGCCGACGTTGTCGTAGATCAGCGTATCATATCCGCCTACTTTGGAAAGCGCGCATCGTGATAGCTCTGCTTGATGTCAGCGATCTCGACGCGGGTTACGGGCCGGTTCAGGTGCTCAAGCGAGTGCAGCTGTCAGTCCGCGAAAATTCGATCACCGCGATGATAGGAAGCAACGGCGCGGGCAAGACAACGACGATGCGGACCCTCGCCGGCCTTTTGGCGCCCAGCTATGGGCGAATTGCTTTCGCGGGTGAAGATATTACGTTTACACCTACGAATGCGCGCGTCGCCAACGGGCTCACGCTCGTGCCGGAGGGACGCTTGGTATTCCCCGATTTTACAGTCGAAGAAACATTGCGGATCGGGGCTTACTCTCCGCGTGCCCATGTCGGTGCCGATGTGCGTTCTGCGGAAATGTATGAACTCTTTCCGCGATTGCGCGAGCGCCGGAGTGTCCGCGCGGGTTCCCTGTCCGGTGGAGAACAGCAGATGCTTGCGATCGCGCGCGGGCTCATGTCCGCGCCCCGCTTGCTGTTGCTGGACGAGCCCAGTCTCGGACTGGCTCCGTCCACAGCAGAGATGCTGTTCGAAATTATTGTTGAGATTCGTAGACGCGGTATCACCGTCTGTCTAGTGGAGCAGGATGTGCATTCCACATTGGAAATATCAGACTACGCATACGTTCTCGAGGATGGACAAATCGTAGCAGAGGGTCCGGCGCGGGAGTTGTTAAGTTCGCCGCGCGTGAGAGAAAGCTATCTGGGATTGTAGCTCAAGCCACTCACCTTGCTCTCACGCGGGTAAGATAAGGTCCTACGTTGTGGTGATCTGAACCCGAACGATTGATGGAGTAACGTAGTGACCCTGACGCTTTACCACTATTGGGATTCGACCTGCAGCATGAAGGTCAGGTTTTGCCTTGAAGAAAAAAGAATCGTTCACGAGAAGAAATTTATCGATCTGCTCGCATTCGATCAGTTGAAGCCCGAATACCTTGGCATTAACCCCAACGCTGTTGTCCCTGCCATCGTTCACGATGGAAAATCGATTATCGAATCCACGGTGATCAACGAATATATCGAGGAAGTATTTTCGGAAATTCCGCTGCTGCCCGATGACCCCGTGAAGCGAGCCGCCATTCGTGCTCTTGTTCGTATCGAAGACGGCAAAATGCACGACGCGTTTCGAGCGCCCACCTTCAACTTGATGATCAAGCCGATGTTTGAGAACGTAAGCGACGAGGAAATAGACCGCGTTGCCGCGACCCATCCGCAGAAGTGGATCGGCGAGTATTGGAGGAAAACGATCAAGTCTCCGGTCGATACAGCGTCGGTCGATTCTTCGTTCAACGATTTACGTATTGTGATGAAGAAGTTGGACCTTGTGCTCGAAGACGGCCGCCCCTGGCTTGGTGGGTCGGACGTTTCACTCGCGGAGTGTTCATTCGTGTCGTTAGTCGATCGAACGGAGTATCTCGGCCGCGGCGATCTGTTTGACGAATTTCCTGCGCTGAAGGAATGGTGCTCACGGCTGCGCGGACGCGCGTCGTATTCCAAAGCGATCCCGCTGTCATCCCATCGAATGTTCGCGCCTCCGAAGGTCAGTACATTGCAGTAGCGCGCCAACCAGGAGCTTGCCATGGCAAAAGCGGACGATTTAGAGCGTTTCCCCTTCTATGAGGAGGGCAGAGTACCGCAATATCATAAGTATCATGCCGGTGTTTCCTTTCTCGACGAGATCGAGCTCATCTGGGGAAAGCGGTGGGGAGCTCAGGGCATCGGCCGATTGCGAGAGGTCGCGATGGTGCGGCCCACGGAAACCGAGGTCCGAAAATTGTACGAGAAAGACTCAGCATTTTTCGTATTCAATGGAACGACGCCAGATCTGACGTTGATGCAAGAGCAACATTTCAATCTGGCCAAGGTTTACGAGAAGCTCGATATTAAAGTGCATTATTCATCTTGGTCCGACGAAGCGCCTCGGTCAGCGTACGGACCGATGAAGCGGAGCATTTCGGCAGCTGCGGGCTTTGTCATCAACGGTGGCGCAATCATTCCACGAGAAGCAACGCCTTACTGGCGAGGTCGCTCACGATATGTCTCGCAGTTTTTGATGAATCTCGGTTGCCCTATCCTCTACACGGTGCATGGGCACGGCGTTTGCGAAATCGGAGCTTCGACGCGAATGAGCGACGATTTCATCATTCTGATGCTGTCGACGGACTGTAATCGCGATGGCGCGGAGCAAGTCATCCCGATACTCAGGCGGGCCGGCTATAAAGAGGTTCATTTGGCATACAGTCCAGGTCCCCTCTATGCGTATCATGAAGAAGTGCCGGGTTGGATGCATTCTGACATGTGGGTTGTTCCGCTCGACGCGAAGCTGGCTATGATTTACCCGCCGTGGTGCGATTACGAGACTATTCGTAGGCTGGATCAGATCGGCTATGAGCTGATTGAATGCCCGCGTGAAGAGATCGAGCTTTTTCCAACCAATGCTCTTACGATTGAGCCGCGCCGCATCATTATGAACGCCGCCGCAACGAAGACCACGGCGCTGCTGGAAAAGCATGGCGTCGAGGTGATTACGGTAGACTACAGCGAAGTGCACAAATATGGAGGCGGTATTCGCTGCAACACCATGCAGTTAATTCGCGATCAGGGGCCCGTCACATTCTGAAGTGATCCTGAAGGGGCTGTATCGCTTCTTTCGTCGCGCAGCCGACCGAGCGAATTGTGAGGCGCAGGCCAAGGCTCGCGCGCTCCTGAGCCGGGTTGGCCTCGCAGAGAAGGAAGATATCTACCCGGCACAATTGTCGGGCGGCCAACAGCAAAGGATCGCGATCGTGCGGGCCCTCGCCATGGATCCGGTTGCCATGCTGCGCCAGCGGTGAAGATCAAAAGGGCGGCGGAGAACGGCGCGGAGATCGTTCTTTACGACCGCAACCGGCAATCGCGCGAGGAAATTGCGGCACAGATCGCGGGGCGATCGGCTGTGGCGGTAATCCCGCCTGGCGACAACCCGTTCATCATCGCAGGGCAGGGGACAGTGGCTGCCGAGGGACTCGTTCAGATTGGGGCTGCCGACTTGACAACTATTTTAGTGCCGTGTGGGGGCGGCGGACTTGCTGCCGGCACATGCCTAGCCACCGAGGCCATGCAATCGCGAGCCGAGGTTTGGGCCGTCGAGCCTGAAGCTTTTGATGATACGCGACGTTCCCTTGCGAGCGGCAATAGAGAAGTCAATCCCGCGCTGTCCGGCTCTCTTTGCGATGCGCTGCTCGCGCCGACACCCGCCGAGCTGCCGTTCTCGATTAACCGGAAGCGGCTGTCACGGGTGCTGACTGTGACTGACCAGGATGTATGCGAGCGATTCGTTTCGCTTATGACGAGCTGAGGCTCCTGAAGCACTGGAAGCGGATTTCGAGGGTGCAGAATGCGATGCTTGCGGCATGGTGCATTTCGTCAATCGGAAAGGCGAGGTATTCGGTGCAAAGGATAGGGATTAGCGCCCGGTCGCTTGGGAGACTCGGCTGCGATCTTTCGCTTGTTTTGCCACAAAAGCCGAATGCTTAAGCCTAAGTTATTGCTTGCCTTCAATTCGATCGGTAGATGGAACTCGCCTTTAGCGAGTGGCATGCGAAGATGCGTGAAATCAAAACGGCTTGGACCGCCTGTCATGATCAACCTTGCTTGTGCAATCGCTGCCATTGTGACCTTAGGCTACGCCGCTGTTGTGCTGGCCTACCTTCGGCGGCTTCCCGAACCGGAAGACCACTAGAGCTATAGGTCAGGGCTGCTCACGTCTTGGTGAGGGCTCGTTGGCAC
>NZ_JBEKRB010000076.1:0-21846 GCF_049519115.1 Bradyrhizobium sp. | reverse complement strand
TGCCCGACATCGGTGTCGTCACCAAGACTACGAGCTACCCCCTCGAGCAAGCCAACAAGGCCCTTGCCGATCTCCGCGCGGGCCGCTTCGAAGGCGCCGCGGTTCTGGTTCCCTGAGGATCTGTCGGTCTTGAAGTGCGAGGCCCTGTCAGGCTTGTGGAATGCGGTCTTGAGTTTTCGCGCAGTCATAGTCTTTCTCACAGGGTTCTCGAGCCGAGTGGCACCGGATCTTTCATTTCGCGAGCCGTTTGCGAATCGACTGTAATTCCTGGCGGCGCTTCGCGCTCGTCTTGGGGTAAGTCATTTTGAGTTCATCGAGCGTATCGAGGACAATCTGGGATACGATCAGCCGGGTATTCTCTTTGTCGTCGGCGGGAACGACATACCAAGGCGAGTCGCCCGTGCTTGTTGCGCCAAGGCATTGCTCATAGGCCTTCATGTATTTCTTCCAGAATTTCCGCTCCTCAATGTCTGCATTGCTGAACTTCCAGTTCTTCTCTGGCTCGTCGATACGCGCCAGAAAGCGCTTTCGCTGTTCCCCTTCCGAGAGGTGCAGGAAGAACTTGATGATGCGAGTGCCGTTGGCGCGAAGATGTTCCTCAAGATTCGCAATCGAACGATACCGACCGTGCCAGACAGCCTTGTCGCTGTTTGGAGGGTCAGGGATGCCCTCGCCGACTAGAATTTCCGGATGCACGCGGGCAATCAGAACCTCCTCGTAATAGGATCGGTTGAAGATGCCGATTCGCCCCCGTTCCGGAAGGTCGCGAGTGGTTCGCCAGAGAAAATCGTGTTGCAGTTCACCGGCGCTTGGATGTTTGAAGCTGAAGACCTGGCATCCTTGCGGATTAACCCCGGACATCACGTGTCTGATGGCGCCGTCTTTTCCTGCCGCGTCCATGGCCTGAAAAATTAGCAGCACGGCATGGCGATTGGACGCGTAGAGAAGTTGCTGTTGCGAGCTTAGTTGTGCAACATGTTCTTCCAGAAGCTTTTGATATTGCTCCTTCGATTTGTACACGGGATCGACGATCGTCGGCCACTTTTTCAGATTGATCTTGTCTCCTTGCCGTACGCGAAAATCTTTTGAATTGATCTTCATTTTAATCCTTCCGCGGTGCCGGTCGCGTGCATCGCTCATTCCCTGAGGCGATGGGGCGCCGCGCTAGGCGATCCCGAGACGGACGAACAGGGGAACCTTCGCCAGATCCAGGATAACCGAGAAGGCAATTGCCGCAGCGAGTGTGCTCGCCACTACCAAGGCCGGTAGGGGCGTCATCGCAATTCCAGCAATGGCTAATGTCGAGGCGATCGCGAGATCGGCGACGGACGAAACGACGAGCCAGAAGCTTGGGCGAGAGGACCACAGTCGCCGCCGTTCACGATTGGTATATGTCGTCGCCTGATTGCCGAATACGATAACGACAAACGCCAGTGTTCTCAGCGCTTCAATGTCGTATCCCATACGGTAAGCGCCGAAAGCCAGGACGGATGTGCAAAAGACCAACTCGCCGATGCCTGTGCTGACGCCCGCGATCGTCAGAATTCCAATTTGCCACGCATTTGGCATCCGCGATGGACGTACATTGTCCGTCGTCAACGACATGCCGAGGAAGTCGCCGGTAATCATGATAAGGACCATCAGCAAGGGTGTCAGGATCGCTTGTCCCGTCATGATCAGGCCGACCGCCAGAAAGAGAACTTGAACTGTCTTCTTGGTAATCGAGTTCAGCGTGTAGGTCAGGATGCGCTGGAACGTCACTCGCCCTTCCTTCACTGCGGCAACGATCCCGGCGAGCCCGGGCTCGGTCAGCACCATGCCGGCGGCTGATTTCGCGACATCGGTTGCCGTTGAGACCGCGATTCCGATTTGCGCCTGACGCAGCGCCGGCGCGTCGTTGGCGCCGTCGCCGCACATGCCGATGGTATGGCCGCGCTTCTGAAACGCCTTGACCAATTTGTACTTGTCCTCAGGCAGGACGCCGGCGAAGACTGCGAATTGCTCAGGGCGGACGCTATCGGGGATCGGTCCCGGCGGACAAACGGCGCCATCGAGCCCCACGGCATGAGCGACAATGGCTGCCGTCGCCGGCGCGTCGCCCGTGATCATGATGGTCCGTACGCCGAGTCCGCGCAACTCGGTAACGAGTGCCGCCGAGTCCTTGCGAGGCGGGTCGCTCAGCGCAATAAGCCCGGCCAGCTGCATCGCATTCGGCGGTCCGGCTGCGACCGCCAGCACCCTGAAGCCTTTTCCCTCGAGCTCCTTCGAGGCGGCCGTCGCCGTCGGCGACGGCTGGACGAGGCCGATGACCGCGGTGAAGGCGCCTTTCACGACGCGTCGCGTCCCGCCACCCGAGTCCAGCACCGTCGCTTCGGACATCTTGGTCCCCGGATCGAACGGCACGAACTTGATGATCTTGGGCGCGTCGGAAGCTTTCTTTCCCAAGGCAGCAGACCGAATGGCCCCATCTACCGGATCCTGTCCGCCATCGGAACTCGCCAGCGCAGCCAGCGCCAGAACGTGCGTCTCGTCGAATCGGGGCATGGGGCGAATGGTCGTCACCGTCAGCGCGTTCTGGGTCAGCGTGCCCGTCTTGTCGGCGCACAGAACACTCATCGACGCCGCTTCATCTACCGCCGAGAGGCGGGTCGGGAGGACGCCGAGCTTTCCCAACGCCCGCGCGCCGAGTGCCGACGCGAGGGTGAAGGTCGCCGGCAGTGCCACCGGGATCGATGCGAGGACCGCGGTCAGGACGAGAGGAATGATCTCATCGAGCGGCATCTTGAGAAGCCAGGCGTAGGTCACGAGCAGCACAATCACGAAGCCGTTGAACGCGGCGAGATTACGCACTACGCGCAACACTGCCTTCTGCTGAGAACTTGCGACATGGGCGGTGCGGACGAGTTCCGCGGTGCGGCCGAACTTGGTACGCACTCCGGTCGCTGTGACCTCAGCAACCGCTTCGCCGCGCCGCACCAGCGCCCCTGCATAGGTCTGGACACCCGTGCCGGCCTCGATGGGCACCGATTCCCCGGTGAGCATGGATTGGTCAAGCAGGACTTCTCCCCCAGTCAGGTGCACATCCGCGGCGACCACGGCGCCGAGTGAGAGCTTCACCACGTCACCAGTTACCAAATCAACGGCGGGCAGGGTTTTCCATGCGCCGTCGCGCCGAACCGATGCGTTCAGCGCGAGCCGCGACTTCAGCGCAGCAAGGGTTGCCTGAGCGCGGCTCTCCTGGAACAGCCCGAGTGCCGCGTTGAAGATCAAAAGAGCGGCGATGATTGCGGCCTCGATATACTTGCCGAGCACCAGCTCGAGTATAATCGCGGCCTCTAGCATCCACGGAACCGGCGCCCAGAACTTTTCGATCGCCATCCGCAACGGATGCATGCTGGTATCCGGCATTGCGTTTGCGCCGAATTTCTCCAGCCGACGGTGGGCCTCGCTACTGGTTAGGCCACTTTGTAAGTCGATATTGGCTGCGCCTACTGATTTTGAGGGTATTGCAACTTCATTGAACAACCGGGTGCTCGCGACCATGGGTAATATCCGAATGCGGCAACCGCTGCCGGACACGTTCAAAAAGTCTCTGGGTATACCCGAAGGCTGCGGGTAGAGTTGGTGGGTTGGTCTATTTATTCTCAGGATTGACCTTGTGCCAGGCTAAAGCGAGTTTGTGCGATGCCGTCTCGAAGGATGTCTTGGCGCTGCCCCAATCTTTCTCGCCAGCGGTCTCCAGCCGGCTGGATGCACTCTCGGCCTCGGCCCATGCCCTATCCAAGTCTTTCGAAGCCGCCGTTTGTGCCTGTGTGGCAGAGGCTTGCACTTTCGCGCCGAAGTCGTGCAACTTCTGCTGCCAAATTCGCATCTCGTCCTGCGCCTTTTGCGTGTAACTGTTCCGCTCAGCCGCCGTATCGTCTTTGGCGGCGAGATGAATCGATGCCCCTTGGTCGGTGGCGGATCTCGATTGGGCAGCGACCGGTAACGTGCCCGCGAGGAGGAGTGTTCCGATTACGATCGGGGCGATAAGAATTCTCATGGCAATTCCTTGGGTTTTTCGTTCGGTTATATGAGATTAAGTACGAGTGGACGGGTCATCTGGGCAGCGGCGGCGGGCTCTGCCGCTTTGATTCCCGTATGTATGTCGATGCGTGTGGGGTTGACGGTGTCCAGGATCGTCTTGGCGCGGGCGATTTCCGCAGCAGGGCCGTGAGCCATCACCAGGAAGCTGTCGGCTTTCAGCGCGGTTTCGTATTGGACTACGCTGTCCTTCGGCACACCGATGCTAAACAGCGCTGCGGCGAGCGCACTTATGCCGCCGACCACGACGGCATTCTCGACGCCCGCAATCGCTATAGAAGCGAGATATCCAAGCACGACAACGTGTCCAACGACGGGAACGGTCATGAATAGCCCACCTAGGAACAAGCCCCAGAATCCACCCCAGAATGCACCGCGTGTGCCCCAGAACTTGATCCGATCCCCGGTGTTGTAGAATCCGACGACCTTTTCGTCTGTGTGATAGCCCTTGCCGACAACACTGAGGTTCTTCATTTCAAAGCCAGCGGAGGTAAGCTTCTTGATCGCCGTTTCAGCCGCGGGATGGTCGGCAAAGACAGCGATGACTGTTTCGGTATTTTTCATCGAAATTCTCCTTAGAGAGCTAAGCTGGATCGTGAAGGGCAAGCCGAAGCTGGATCGTGAAGGGCAAGCCGAAATCGTGAAGGGCAAACCAAATCGCCGCACCACGTACCCGTCATTGGGCAGGTGACAAAGTGCAAACCCCGCGGCTGCAGTTTTCACGTGGTTGATCCGCAAGCCGATGTTAGGTTGACTGGTTCTGTCGAGATAGACTCGGAAACTACTTACTTAGTCTTTTTGACACGCGGCGCCGTCGGGACCGCCCTCCTTGCCGATCAGACCGAGCGCGGCGAGTTTATCAAGCCGGCTGCGCGATTTGGTCACATCAGAGTCGGGAAGTGTCGCTCATCTCGCAAAACGTCGTGGTCTGGGAGCGATGTCAGTTTGCTAGGCATGGCGAGTGTTTCGCGCTTATTGGGTCGCTTGCGATTCGGCCAGGAGTTCCCTCTCATCATTCAACTGAGTAATTTCCGAGCCTATCTCTGTCGGAAACATATCGTATTATTACCCTCGGTTGATTTCAGGAGCACCCGCGATGGCAAGCTCCATTCAACTTTGGAACGGATAGATCGAATGTCCAACGATAATCGACTGCAACAGGCTGTGCTCGACGAACTAAGCTGGGAACCAAGCGTGACCGCCGCCCATATCGGTGTTGCAGCGGATGCTGGCATCGTGACGCTCACCGGTCATGTTGAAAGCTTTGCGCAGAAACACGCAGCGGAAGCGGCGGTTCGTCGCGTAAGAGGCGTTAAAGCAGTTGCTGAGGATATAGAAGTCCGACTGCCATACGAAACAAAGCGGAGCGACGAAGAAATAGCGGGAGCGGTTATTGGACGATTTGAATGGGACGTCTCGATACCCCGAGATACCATTAAGGTAACGGTTGAAAAAGGATGGGTGACCTTAACAGGAGAGGTCGACTGGCATTACCAAAAAGACGCCGCAAGCATGGATGTTCGTCCGCTGTTCGGCGTTGTAGGTGTCACCAATCAAATCACGATCAAGGCAACTGTTAGCACGTCGAATATCAGCGATGACATTATGCATGCGTTGCATCGCTCTTGGTTCTTTGACCCGAAGACAATTTCGGTCAGCGCGCAAGGCGGCAAGATTCGGCTGACCGGAACTGTGCATACATGGCATGACCGTCAAGTGGCCGCTGCCACCGCGTGGTCTGCTCCTGGCGCAACCGCCGTCGAGAACGACATCGCCGTAATTTAAGATTGCGCGAAAGACGCAGCTTACAATACGAGTATTTCCAAGAGCATGATAAGCCATTCAACCGTGTGCGCCGGTTCAGCGCTACGGCCATAAACCTCCTCCTGGCAAATAAAATGCCTGCTGCCAGGCGGAAGAGCAGATATTTTCAACCACCGACAAATGCCGAGTTCGGTGGTGCCACGTCATCCATTGTGGTCAATATTGCTCAATATTCAAGCTTTGTTGAATTCGGATATTTCAAATGCGTTCAGTTCGCTGGAACGATTTGTCGCTTGGCGCCTTAGCGCAAAGTGGCGGTTCAGTGGGCCAGCAAACCCCCGGCCCCAGTCAACTTTCCCGCGATCTAGAACCGTCATCCTGCGACGTCTGGAGGATCCGTGCTCCGGGCGACACATGGTAGCGAACGGCAGCGTTTACATCGGAAAACACAGGTGTTCCATGACTGAAACCCAGTTATTGGCCGAGCTCGCGCAGAGCTGTCGTCTGCTCGCTTGCCATCAGAAAAATCCAAATGTCTTGGATATGCTGCATGACCTGGAGGAAGATTTCATCCAAAAGGGCAAGGATATTGAGAGCGGAAAGCGACACTCCGACCCCGTGCAACCGCGGCAGGACGGCGAGAGGCTCCAAGCCTCGTCGACGCTTCGGTCGTCATGACCACTCTACCGGCTCCCCGTCGGAAGTCCCCGACGCCGGATGAGCGTGGCGTGATCGCCGAGCCGATGAATATGGAATATCGATCGACGAATGTGCATCCGACGACCCCTATCAGTCAGCGCACGACGTCGGATGATCTTGAAAATATTTTATATAGTATCGATGTGGCGACACTGTTTCTCGATACAGATCTCAATATTCGATTCTTTACGCCTGCCACGCAGTCGCTATTCAGCTTTGGTTCGGGCGACATCGGTAAGCCACTCGCGAACTGTCATTCGCTCGCTGCCGATGACACGTTATTGCTAGATGCACGAACGGTGCTGAAGACCAACGTTCCAATCGAGCGAGAGATCGAGCGGGCTACCGATGATATTTACAATCGTCGTGTACTGCCTTACCGAACCCAAAACCGCGGGGTAGAGGGTGTCGTCGTCACATTTACGGACATCACTGAACGAAAACGCGTCAAGCGCGCTTTAGAGCAGGCCAAGCAGCAAGCGGAACGAGCCAACGCAGCAAAATCCCGCTTCCTAGCCGCTGCCAGTCATGACCTGCGTCAGCCGCTTCAGACCTTGCATTTGCTTCAAGGCATGCTTGCAAAAGTAGTTGAAGGAGAGAAAGCGCAAAAATTGATCGCGAGGTTTGATCAAACCCTGACCGCGATGTCCGGCATGCTGAATACACTGCTGGATATAAATCAAATAGATTCCGGAGCTGTACGGGTTGAAAAGGTTACCTTCCTGATTAGCGATCTTTTCGATGTATTGAGAGACGAATTCGCTTGTCTCGCGGAAGATCATAAAATCTCGTTACAGGTTGTGCCGTGCAGCCTTTCAATACATAGCGATCCGCGATTGCTCGAACAGATGATCCGAAATCTGCTCTCAAATGCGTTAAAATACGCCGTTGGCGGCAGGGTGTTGCTCGGATGCCGTCGGCGCAACGGAATGGTGAGCATTGAGGTTTGCGATACCGGCCCCGGCATTCCCCGCGAGGAGCTTCACGCCATCTTCGAAGAATACCGTCAATTGGACAATGCCGCGCGAGAACGTAGTCAAGGCCTTGGTCTCGGTCTGTCTATCGTGAAGGGTTTGGGGAATCTGCTGGAACATCGGGTATACGTCAGTTCTGTCCCAGGCAGGGGATCGGTGTTCGGCATCGAACTCGTATTGCCCGAAAGCAGGACCGTAAAACCGAATGGGAATGATCGACGCGTAGTTGAATCGAAGGTTGAAGCTGTTCGTCGCAATGGTGAAATTTTAATCATTGAGGACGATCCCGAACTGCGCGATCTCCTCGATCACCTCCTCAAAGATGAGGGTTATCGTACGGCTGTAGTACCGCACGGCGCTGCGGCGCTTGGTCTTGTGGCGGAAGGAGCGATACATCCCGACCTTTTACTTACAGACTTCAATCTGCCGAATGGCATGGACGGCCTCCAAGCCTCCGCAAAATTGCGAGAGAAACTTCACCGTAAAACGCCAGTCATCATTCTAACAGGAGATATTTCCACAGGCACATCGCGCGAGATCGCTCTCCAGAACTACGTAAAGCTCAATAAGCCGGTAAAATTGAAAGAGCTGACGCAGGTAATTCAAGCGTTGATTACGTTGCCAGCGCTAGTCGGGCGCAATCCGTCTTCTGCGATGGCGGACGGTAGTTCCGAGCGCCCGGAGGTTTTCGTCGTCGATGACGATAGTGCCGTACGAGAGGCGATCCGCGACGTTCTTGAGCACGACGGTAGGAGCGTTCGGGCCTATTCCACCTGCGAGGCGTTCATCGAGGGCTATCGGTCTGGCGGCGAAGCATGCCTGCTCATCGACGCCTACCTACCGGGAATGAACGGGCTCGAACTGCTGCGCTGGTTGGGTCATTCGGGTCACCGGTTGCCCGCTATCATGATCACTGGCAATAGCGACGTGCCGATGGCAGTTCAAGCCATGAAAGCGGGCGCGTGGGACTTTATCGAAAAGCCGATAGGCCATCGCGAACTGCTCATCAGCGTGCAAAGCGCACTCGAACGGTCGCGGAATTCGAGCGACCTTCTCGCCTCCCAGGAGAATGCCGCAAGCGCTATCGCCGGTCTCACTCCGCGACAACGACAGATTATGGAACTGGTTCTGGCGGGTCATCCCAGTAAAAACATCTCCGCAGACCTCGGTATCAGCCAACGCACTGTGGAAAATCATCGCGCTTCGATCATGGAGAAAACCGGCTCGAAGTCGCTTCCAGCATTAGCCCGTTTGGCGTTTGCGGCTACTGGCAACGAGCAGGGCGTTTTCAAGGCTGCGCTCTGATGCGATGGTACGCCAACTGCGTTTTGAGCTCGACCGACTCGCCCGGCAAGCTTGGTTCAACGAAAGCCACGTCAATCTATACAGTCAATACACTCGCGAGGGCTGGGTCGCGCGCGCGACGGTGCCCTGATGCAAGCCGAACTAAGTAGTTTCCGACCCTGACTTGGCACACTCGCGCTCTGCTAACGTTTCGTTGGACGGAACGGCAGCGTCGTCGCATATGCACTGGGAGATTCGCGTGACAAATAAGCCAATCGTTAAGGTGACCGACAAATCGGCCAAGATAGCCCACCCTGGAATGATGGGTGACGGTACCGAAGAGCAAAATTTGAATGAGCCCGGTGATCCCTCTAACCGCGTAAAAGCGGACGAGGTAGACGCGGCTTTCGGCAAGACCGAACCGAAGAAGCCCTGAGACATCTCGGCGAGGTGACCACGTGTTGTGGCGTTCGCCCGCGAGCCCAGTTGGATCTAGTTTGGGCTACGATCAGCCTGTTGTTGGTGCAGCAAAGCGCGAAGCCAAGCGCGCTTACATTTCCTTAGACAGGATGCAAGATGGACCAAGAGGTCAATTCAGCCCCGAAAGTACCTGAAGGAGCCAGCCCTCCGCCGACGCAGAACCGTGATCTTGTTCCGATCCAACAGGGTCGCAATGTGCAAACCGTGCCGTTGGGAAGCAAGCGGGTCAGACCGCGTTGGCTTAAAGTTGCGCTGGCTCTAGCTGCTGTTATCGGCGGCGCAGGGGGCGGGTTTTATTGGTGGCTACATTCGCAATCTGATTTACCGCCAGGCATCGCGTTCGGTAACGGCCGGATCGAGGCGCTGGAGATCGACATCGACACCAAGTTTGCCGGGCGCATTTCCGAGATACTCGCTGACGCCGGCGATATGGTCAAAGCCGGCCAGGTGTTGGCGCGGATGGACACCAGGGATATGGCGGCCTCGCTCAAGAAGTCGGAGGCGGCGGTCGCGCAGGCCAAGAAGGCGATCGACGAAGCCAACGCCAATGTCGTCCAGCAACAAACCCTGACTTTGTTGGCCCAACAGGAACTGGATCGGGCTAACACCCTTTTCGCCAAGGGTGCGCAGACAAAGGAGGTTGTCGATCAGCGGCAGCAGACGCTAGACGGGGCCGGCGCGGGACTGAAGGCGGCGCAGGACAGGGTGTCGGAATCCCAGCATGCCATGCAAGCCAGCACTCATGATGTTGAGCTCTACGAGGTCAATATCGCCGACAATACGCTGGTCGCGCCCGTAGATGGACGCATTCAGTATCGCATCGCCAATATCGGCGAGGTATTGCCGGCAGGCGGCAAAGTTTTCACTACGCTCGACATCACCTATGTCTACATGGATGTCTATTTACCGACAGCCTCTGCGGGCAAGGTCAAGCTTGGATCGGACGCGCGCATCGTACTCGATGCCGTTCCTCAGCTCGCCATACCGGCGAAGGTATTGTTCGTCGCCACGCAAGCGCAGTTTACGCCCAAGACGGTAGAGACCCAAAGTGAACGCGATACCCTGATGTTCCGCGTCAGGGCGAAAATCGACCCCGAGCGTCTGCGCGCCCGCGCCGAGAAGGTGCGGAGTGGTTTGCCTGGCGTAACCTACTTGCAGCTTGATGCGGCGACGCCGTGGCCGACGCGGCTGCAAGGAAGCGCCGCTCCATGAGCGCCCGCGAAAGCCCGGTCGCCCAGGTTGAGAATATAACCCAGCGATATGGCAAGATGGTTGCCCTCGACGGTGTCACGATCGATCTGCCCGCCGGTTGCATGGTCGGGCTGATCGGGCCGGACGGTGTCGGAAAATCCTCGCTGCTGAGCATGATCGCAGGCGCGCGCCAGATCCAGTCAGGGCGCGTCATCGTGCTTGACAACGATATGGCGGATTCAAGGGCCCGGTCTGAAATCTGCCCGCGCATTGCCTATATGCCGCAGGGATTGGGCAAGAATCTTTATGCGGACCTCAGCGTTCGCGAGAACATCGAATTCTTCGGCCGCCTGTTTGGACAATCCCGCGCAAAGCGCGACGCGATGATTTCCGAGCTGCTATGGAGCACCGGCCTTGCGCCGTTTTCCGACAGGATGGCAAAGAAGCTATCCGGCGGCATGCGGCAGAAGCTAGGGCTTTGCTGCTGCCTGATCCATGACCCCGATCTCTTGATTCTCGACGAGCCGACCACTGGCGTCGATCCGCTCTCACGCCGCAGATTTTGGGAACTGATCGACCAGATGCGCGCCCGCCGCGAAGGCATGAGCGTACTGGTTGCAACCGCCTATATGGAAGAGGCGGAGCGGTTCGACTGGCTGGTAGCCATGAACGCCGGCAAGGTGCTGGGAACTGGCACCTCCGCCGATCTGAAGGCCAAAACCAACGCCTCCTCACTGGAGGACGCGTTCATCGCGTTACTCCCCGAACAGATGCGGCGCGGTCACAAAGCGCTGCATATACCGCCGCGTCGCATCATCGACGCTGACCCCGTCATCGTCGCGCGCGACCTGACCTGCCGCTTCGGCGATTTCACCGCAGTCGACAAGGTAAATTTCACGATCGAGCGGGGCGAGATCTTCGGATTTGTCGGGTCAAACGGCTGCGGCAAGTCCACCACTATGAAAATGCTGACTGGCTTGCTGCCTCCCAGCGAAGGCGAGGCGCTGCTGTTCGGAAAGCCGCTCGATGCCACCGACGTGGGTGTGCGCTATCGCGTCGGCTACATGTCACAGTCGTTCTCCCTCTACACTGAACTAACGGTGCAACAGAACCTCGATCTCCACGCGCATTTGTTCCATATCCCGGCGAAGAAGGCGCGCGCCAGAATCGCGGCATTGATGGACAGTTTTGGTCTCAAGGATTACTGCGATCAGCAGACGCTCGATCTGCCGCTGGGCATTCGACAACGGGTATCCCTGGCTGTTGCCATCGTTCACGAGCCGGAGATCCTTATCCTCGACGAGCCGACCTCGGGGGTCGATCCATTGGCCCGGGACCGGTTCTGGGAAATTCTGGTGGACCTGTCGCGAAATCAAGACGTCACAATTTTCATCTCCACGCATTTCATGAATGAGGCGGAGCGCTGCGACCGAATATCCCTAATGGATGCTGGGCATGTGCTGGCGACGGATACGCCGGCCGGATTAGTCAAGGCCCGTGGCGCCGCGACCCTTGAGGGCGCCTTCATCGGCTATCTCGAGGAGGCGACGGGGCAACGTTCCTCCGGAAGCGCACCCCACCCTCCGGTCAGGGCCGACGACGTGGCGCGGCCTACGTCGATGCAATCGCTGTTTAGCCTGCGGCGCCTGCTCGCCTATACGATCCGTGAAGCCCTTGAGTTGCTGCGCGATCCGATCCGGCTCGGATTCAGCCTGTTGGGAACCACGCTGTTGATGCTGGTGTTCGGGTTTGGGGTCTCGACGGACGTCAACAATCTTTCTTTCGCGGTATTGGATCAGGATCAGAGTCCCGAGAGCCGCGCTTATCTGGAGGAGCTCAGGGGATCCACCTATTTTGTCGAGAAAGCGTTGATCGCCAATGAGGCGGACCTCATCAGTCGCCTCAAGAGCGGAGACATCAAGGCGGCGATTGAAATTCCGCCGAACTTCGGTCTCGATATCAAGCGAGGACGCCCCGCCTGGGTCAGCGCGCTGGTCGATGGTGCGATGCCATTTCGTGCGGAAACCATCCGCGGCTACCTGCAAGCCATGCATCAGCTTTATCTGACGGATCCGGCCATCAATACTACGGCGGTTGTCGCGCCACCGCCCTTCGATATCGAAATCAGGTTCAAATACAATCAAGATTTCGACAGCATTTACGCCATGGTTCCATCGAACATCGCGCTGCTGCTCGGACTGTTTCCGGCGATACTGATGGCGCTCGCCATCGTTCGGGAAAAGGAGCTGGGGTCGATCACCAACCTCTATGTAACGCCGGTCACCCGAATGGAATTTCTGTTGGGCAAGCAGCTTCCCTACATCGCGGTCGCCATGGTGAATTTTGTTTTGATGTTTTTGATGGCGCTGTTTGTTTTTCAAGTTCCGCTGAGGGGAAGCTTTCCAATCCTTCTGATCGGAGTTTTGATTTACGTCACCGCGATGACGGCTTACGGCATGCTGATATCGGTTTTCACAAACACACAGATTGCGGCTCTGTTCGGAACCGCCATTCTGACGGTTCTGCCGGCGACCCAATTCGCGGGCATGATGACTCCGGTATCCTCCCTCGGCGCCGGAGCGCAAATCATAGGGCGGGCGTTCCCGATGACCTACTTCGTGCCAATCAGCGTCGGTACTTTCACCAAAGGGCTCGGAATCAACAATCTCTGGACCGATCTCGTGGCGTTGGCTTTATTCGTACCGGTGCTGACGCTGCTGAGCATGCAGATGTTGCGGAAGCAGGAGCGCTAGACGGTGCTCAAAGCGGAAAACATATTCTGGCTTGGAATAAAGGAGCTACGGAGCTTTCTGCATGATTTCGTGCTGTTGGGACTCGTCATCTACGCCTTCTCACTGGCGATCATCATTCAGGCACGCAGCAATTCCCAGGAACTGCACAACGCGTCGATCGCATTCGTCGATGAGGACAATTCGGAACTGTCGCGCCGCATCGCCCACGCCTTCCTGCCGCCTTACTTCCAGTTGCCACAGCAGATCGTGGAAAAGGACGTCGTATCCCTGATGAACAAGGGGAAATACACATTTGTCGTCGATATCCCGCCGGAATTCGAACAATACGTCCTTGGCGGACGGCAGCCGGCGATTCAGGTCGACGTCGATGCGACCGCTATGGTCCAGGCCGGACTTGGGTCCGGCTATGCTCAGCAGATCATTACCACCGAAGTAGCGGATTTCCTCTCCAATTCGGAGGGGGTGCCGTTGTCGCCCGTCAATCTTGACGTCCGGATCGCGTTCAATCCGAATCTCACAACCGCGTGGTTCACCACGGTGATGGGTATCATCAATAATGTGACCATGCTGGCCATCATCCTCGCAGGGGCGGCGATCGTTCGAGAGCGAGAACACGGCACCATGGATCACCTGCTTGTCATGCCATTGACGCCTTTCGAGATCGCGATGTCCAAGGTCTGGGCCAATGGATTGGTGATTACCGTCGCGGTCGGTCTCTCGCTCTACCTCGTTATTCGCTGGATGCTTGCAATCCCGATCGCGGGTTCGATCCCGCTGTTCATGGTGGGTGTCGTGATCTATTTGTTTTTCGCTACCGCGATCGGCATCTTCCTGGGGACCGTGGCGCGGTCGATGCCCCAGCTCGGACTGCTGTACATGTTGGTCTTCCTGCCAATGAATATGCTATCGGGAAGCAACACGCCGCTTGAGAGCATGCCGTCATGGCTTGCGAACGTGATGCAAGTCTCGCCGTCGACCCATTTCGTACTATTTGCGCAGTCGATCCTGTATCGCGGCGCGGGTCTCGACGTAGTCTGGCCGCAATTCCTCGCCGTCGCGGCGGTTGGAGGTGTTTTCTTCGGCTTCGCCATCCTGCGCTTCCGTTCAGTCGCTGCGCAATCGAGCTGATATCGCTATCTGGCACGGAACGAAGTCAGTTTAAAACGGAATCGTCAGTTAGCCATTCATTCTTCAAGAGACGCTCCGCGTGCCCAAGGATGACGATCAGATTGGCGCTGCGTTTGATTCCGCATCAGCCAGCTGGGGTTCAAGCAAAAGTAGTGCGGCATGTTGGGGGCTCAATGAGATTTTAAGCCGGCTTATTCCGAGCACTTCTTGGGAGCTTGTTTCAACCCGGACGGGGTGGAAGGATGGGTCGACGACTTCTATTTCGAAGACGACAGGGTCGCTGAGAACCGCGTTGGTCCAATCCGTCGGTGCTCGAACAGCTATTCCTGTCAACAGCAGCGAACCGGAGTCCAGTTGTAGAGTCGAGCCGCCGGCGGAGCGGTTGTAACCTTTACTGCCGATCGGTGTGACCACCATGAGACCGTCGCCGGCAATGCTCTGGAAATGGTCCGTATCGGCTACGTGCACGGTGAGTTTGGCCAACTGTAAACGCATGCGCGACACGACGATTTCATTAAATCCGAAAGTCGCTGTGACGTCTCCGTTTAAGCGTTCTATCTCCGCCTTGAGTGGCCGTAGCGTCATAGGCTTTGCAGATGTCAGGCGCTCGGGTAGGTCGGTCAGGCGAAGGACATTTGCGAGAGCGCCCACCGAACCTGGTAACCGCATCGCAAACACGGCCGTAGCCGGCGTCGCCATCACCGAACAAAGCGCGTTCAATGCAGTTCCGTCGCCGCCAATCGCAACCACATACGCTGCGTTTGCGAGGTCGTTCTGCCCGTAGCGCTCGATGAACTGCTGAACAGTGTGCTGCGCGGCTGGTTTCGCCGACCCGGTAAAGTGGATTTTCATTTGGGCCCATTCCGGCGCGTGCTTAAGCTTGAGAAGCTAGGCCATCGTCCTGTTAGCGCAGTCGAAATCCGTTGCGGCAACGCGGGCATCGGCGACCGTTTGGCGACAATTCCTCGCGGTGGCCGTGTGGTCGGAGGTTGCTTTTTGGCGTTGCCAATGTTCGGTTGCAGCGCAGTTAACGTGATCTCGCCGGCACCAGCAGAAGCGAGACAAATTTGGACAGAGTTATTTTCGCCCAACGAGAGTCTTTTGCGGTGCTATTGCAGCCCCCATCCGGGAAGTCGAATTGGCGTTGCTCCGTTGCTACGTGATTGAACGGAGACTGGCGGCTGTCCGGTCGCCGACAGGTCGACTTGGTGGTATCCCTGCAGAATTTTGATATAGTTGGCACGCTCGAACGCTTGGGGATCCCGCAAACAGCGCTGACTCATAATTCCCCTGACATGCCTCAGTGAGTCGAACTCCCTTACATCGAGCCATTTCTCCAGACCGGCGAGCAGGGTGGACATATGGCCTGGACCTTCTCGCAATAGCGACGAGGTCGTCATCACGACGTCGGCTCCGACCAAAAGATACTTCACCACCTGGTCGGCTCCGGATACGCCGGTACTGGCCGCGAGAGAGGCCTTCGCTCGGCCCGAAAGGAGGGCAAGCCAGAGCAGGGGAAGCCGGATCTCGTTCGGTTCGCTGAGCTTGAGATCTGTCAGCAGCTCCAGGCGGGTCACGTCGATGTCGGGTTGATAGAATCGGTTGAACAGCACCAAGGCGTCGGCACCCGCATCTTGCAAGTCCATAGCCATGTTGCCGACCGCGCTGAAATAGGGACTAAGTTTGACAGCGACCGGGATCGAGACGGTTGTCCGCACAGATCGCAGGATATCGAGGTAACGCTGCTCGACATCGCGACCGGTCGCAGCAAGATCGGTTGGAATGAAATAGATATTGAGTTCGAGTCCGTTCGCTCCGGCCTGCTCGAGCTGCCTGGCGTAGGAGGTCCAGCCTTCGTTGCTGATACCATTTAGGCTTGCGATCACCGGCACCCCGGCCGCCTGTCGGGCCCGGCGAACGAGTTCGAGATACTCATGTGGCCCATGTCGGGCGTGGGCCAGCCTCGGAAAATTGCTTAGGCCTTCCGGCCAACTGTTGTCGTGTGCACTGGTCAGATGCTCGTAGCGGGCGGCCTCCGCTTCTATCTCTTCTTGGAAAAGCGAAGGCAGGATTAGGGCGGCGGCACCCGCATCCTCAAGCCGCCGGAGCGAGTCGAGTTCTCCTGTCAGCGGCGATGCGGACGCCACCAGCGGGTTTTTGAGCTGAAGCCCCATATAGCGTGTCGTCAAATCCATGGTGTTCTCCTGGGACCGGTCGTGCTGCCGTGGGAATGGGGTGGAGTTTCTGACCCGCCATATTAGGATGCGGGATTGGCAACCTCGCCGCCGCTGGGCTGAAAGCGGCTGCCGTCTTGTGCGGCAAGCGCTTCGTATTGCTGGTATTTATCGACCACCGCCGCCTGCGCACTGGCGAGAAGCGCCGCCGCTTCGTCGGGCAGCGATCTTGCCAAGGAGGAGTAGCGAACCTCGTTATAGGCATAGTCCTTGAACGGAATCGTCGGACGCGGCGAGTCGAGCTGGAATGGGCTCTTGCCGACGCTTCGCATGGTCGGATTGAAACGCAGCAACGGCCAGTAGCCGCAGGCGACCGCAAGGTCCTGCTGTTTCATGCCAAACCGCATGTCAATGCCGTGAGCGATGCACTGGCTATAGGCGAGGATGAGCGAGGGGCCATCATATGCCTCCGCCTCCCGAAACGCGTCCAGCGTTTGTTGCGAATTGGCTCCCATCGCGACTTGCGCCACATAGACGTTTCCGTAGGCGATCGCCTGCAACGCAAGGTCCTTGCGGGCGACCCGCTTTCCGGCGGCCGCGAACTTTGCAACTGCTCCAAGCGGAGTCGCCTTCGAGGCCTGGCCGCCGGTGTTGGAATAGACTTCGGTGTTGAGGACCAGGATATTGACGTTGCGTCCTGTCGCTATGACGTGATCGAGTCCGCCAAAGCCAATGTCAAAAGCCCAGCCGTCGCCACCGACGATCCAGATGCTTCGCCGTACGAGATGATCCACTACAGAGAGCAGATTTCGGGCGGGCTCCGTTTCGATCTTGAGCAGCCGGGTCTTGAGTTCGGCGACTCGGATGCGCTGTGCGCGCAGTTCGAATTCGTGGATCTGCGGCGCGTTGAGGACACCAGCCGCCAGTTCCTCGCCGACGACGGGTGTGAGCTGCACCAACAGTGCCCGTGCAAGCGCCAGATGCTTGTCGGCAGCCAATCGGAAGCCGAGACCGAACTCGGCATTGTCTTCGAATAGTGAATTCGACCACGCCGGTCCACGGCCGTCATGATCGACGGCCCATGGTGTCACCGGCAAACTGCCACCGTAGATCGATGAGCAGCCGGTCGCATTGGCGATCTGTGCGCGGTCGCCAAACAACTGCGAATCTGTGCGCGGTCGCCAAACAACTGCGACAGCAGCTTGAGATAGGGTGTCTCACCGCAGCCGGCGCATGCGCCGGAAAATTCGAACAGTGGCTCGAGAAACTGAATGCCGCGCACCTTGTCAAAATCGACGCGCGCCCGGTCATTGACCGGCAAGCCTTCGAAGAAGGCGATGTTGGCGCGCTCGGCCTCGACCAGCGGCGCCTTGTCGGCAAGGTTGATCGCCTTGACGTCCGGCTCGCGCGGGCTAATCGCGGGGCAGGCTTCAACGCAAAGGCCGCAGCCCGTGCAGTCCTCGACATAGAATTGCAAGGTAAAGCGAGCTTCCGGGTAGCCCCGCGCATTGACCGGCGCCGATTTGAACGAAGCCGGCGCGCCGACCAGAGCATCCTCATTGTAGTAGCGGGCACGAATAACGCTGTGCGGGCAGACGAAGCTGCATTGCCCACACTGGATGCAGAGGTTTTCTTCCCAGACCGGGACAGCGTCCGCAATATTTCGCTTCTCGAACGCGGCGGTGCCGGACGGAAAGGTGCCGTCCGCTGGGATGAGACTGACAGGAATCTCGTCGCCGCGCCCAACCAGCATCATCGATGTCACGCGCTTGACGAAATCAGGGGCGCTGGCGACGACGATCGGCGGCTTATCCTTCGGATTTGTAGCTGTTGCCGGCACCTTGATCTCGAACAGCCGGGCCAGGGTGGCGTCGACGGCAGCGAAATTCTTTGCCACCACGGCTTCACCCTTGCCGCTGTAGGATTTGCGGATCGATTCCTTGATATGTCGAATGGCTTCCTCGCGCGGTAGAACACCCGATATGGCGAAGAAGCAGGTTTGAAGAACCGTGTTGGTGCGTACGCCGAGGCCGACATCCCGGGCTACCGTGGACGCGTCGATGACAAAAAAGCGCAGCTTCTTGTCGATGATCTGCTGCTGTACGGACTTCGGCAGTTCGTCCCAGGTCTCGTCCTTCCCGAATGGACTGTTGAGAAGGAAAACGCCGCCCGCCGCGGCGACCCTAAGCAAGTCCTGCCGCTCAAGAAATCCGAACTGGTGGCAAGCGACGAAGCCGGCCGAGGCGATCAGATAGGGTGCCCTGATCGGGTCTGGCCCAAATCGCAGATGCGAAATCGTCTGCGCACCGGATTTATGGGAATCATAGACGAAGTAGCCCTGCGCATATTGTTTCGCATCTTCGGCGATGATCTTCACGCTGTTCTTATTGGCGCCGACGGTGCCGTCGGCACCCAGACCGTAGAAAACCGCGCGCGTGGTCTTGGCCGTCTCGATCGTGAAACCATTTTCGACATCGAGGCTGCTGAACGAAACGTCGTCCTTGATGCCGACGGTAAAGCTGTTTTTTCCGGCGAATTGGTTATGATCATTACGTTTGGCGAGTTCATCCAATGCGGACTTCGCCATGGCCGGCGTGAAATCCTTGGAGGACAATCCGTAACGGCCGCCGATGACGCGCGGCATCGACGCTCGCTGGCCGGATCCAAATCCCTGGGCCAGGGTGGCGACGACGTCGAGGTAGAGCGGCTCTCCGGCGGCGCCGGGTTCCTTGGTCTGTTCGAGGACGGCGATGGCACCGACCGTTGGCGGGAGCGCGGCGAGGAAATGCACCGCTGAAAACGGACGATACAATCGCACCTGCAGAACGCCAACCTTTTCGCCGCGGGCGACCAGCGCTTTGACGGTCTCGCGCACGGTCTCGGCGCCCGAACCCATCAGAACGAGCACGCGTTCGGCATCGGGCGCGCCTTCATATTCAAAGAGCTTGTAGTGGCGCCCGGTCAGCGCCGCAAAGCGGGCCATCGCACCGTCGACGATTCCCGCCACCTTGGCGTAGAACGGGCTGACCGCTTCCCTTGCCTGGAAGAAGGTATCAGGGTTTTGAGCGGTACCCCGGATAAAGGGGTTTTCGGGATCGAGGGCGCGGGCGCGATGGGCTCGGACCAGGTCATCCGAGATCATCTCCCGAATGCTGGTGTCGGGAATCAGGTCCAACGTGTTGAGTTCATGCGAGGTGCGAAAGCCGTCGAAGAAATGCAAAAACGGAACTCGTGCTTCCAGGGTCGCGGCCTCGGCGATCAGCGCGGTGTCATGGGCTTCCTGCACGTTGGCCGATGAAATCAGCGCGAAGCCGGTGGTGCGGACCGTCATGACGTCGGAATGATCCCCGAAGATCGACAAGGCCGAGGTGGCGAGGGAGCGGGCGGCGACGTGGAACACGGTCGAAGTCAGCTCGCCGGCGATTTTCATCATATTGGGCAACATCAGCATCAGGCCCTGCGATGATGTGAACGTTGTCGTCATCGCGCCCGATTGCAACGCGCCGTGGACGGTGCCTGACGCACCGCCTTCGCTTTGCATCTCCTGCACCAGGGGAATGTTGCCCCAGATATTCTGGATACCTTCCGCAGCCCACTGGTCGGCAAGTTCAGCCATTGTGGAGGAAGGGGTGATGGGATAGATGGCGCAGACTTCATTGACCCGATAGGCGACATGGGCAACAGCCGTATTGCCGTCCATGGTGGTCCTGACGGCTTTATCGACGATCGGCTCTATCGCGGATTTTGGAGCGCTGCCCGAATTCAGCTTGATCACGGCATTCATGTCCTGACCTCCGTCGGCTCGGCAACCATCTCCATGGCATGGCAAGGACATTGCTCGACGCAGACGCTGCAGCCGGTGCAAAGATCGAGTTTGATCTCGTAGCCCTCGTTCGGGCCGAGCTTGTTGATCGCGTCTTCCGGGCAGGCGGCGTAGCAATTGTCGCATTCGAAGCAATTGCCGCAGGAGAGGCAGCGTTTGGCTTCATGCAGCGCTTCTTTTGCGCTCAGACCGCTGACGACCTCATCGAAGCTGCCTTCTCTCTGCGCAACCGGTATTTCATGCTGGGTGGAGCGCAGCGCGTCAGCGTAGATAGGCAGGTTGAGCTCGGCGAACTCGATCACGGAATGCTTCGCCGGAGGTGCGTAGATGTCGCCTCTCAGCCACGCGTCGATGTGGTGTGCCGCCTTCTTGCCATGGCCAGTTGCCACGGTGACGGAGCGTTCCGCCGGCACCATATCGCCGCCGGCAAAAATGCCGACCCGGCCGGTCATCATGTTCGGTGCGACTACTACGGAACCGTCGGCGTCGAAGATAATTTCGGGAATCTTCTTGAGGAAGCCACTGTCGGCATCCTGGCCAAGCGCCAGCACCAGGGCGTCGGCTTTAAGCGTTTCGAACTGCCCGGTCGGCTGCGCGTGGCCGCTCTCATCAATGCGCATCTCCTCTACCGTAAGATCGGCGCCGTCGATGGCCTTAATCGAGGTCAGCCATTTTATTTTTACACCTTCGGTCAAGGCTTCTCCGGCCTCGAAATCGTGGGCCGGCATATGCTCGCGATCCCGGCGATAGACAATCATCGCTTCGGCGGCGCCAAGACGACGGACCGTGCGGGCGACGTCCATGGCGGTATTGCCTCCGCCATAGACGACCACGCGCCGGCCCAGGCGCGGCGCGGTGCCGGCTTCCACGTCGCGAAGCAGAGAGACGGCATCCAATACCTTGATGGCGTCGCGCGCGGGTATATCGACATGTTTGGAGAGGTGAGCGCCGATGGCGATGAAGACCGCATCAAACCCGCCTGTCTTCTGTTCGGCCAGGACGTCGTCGACCCGATGGTTGGGCACGAACTTGACGCCCATCTGTTCGATCCGTCCGATCTCCTTCATCAGATCTTCGCGCGGCAGACGATAAGCGGGAATGCCGAAATGCAGCATGCCGCCAGGTAACGGCCCGGCGTCGTGGATCTCCACCTGATGGCCTAGCCGTGTAAGGTGATAGGCCGCGGAAAGTCCGCTGGGCCCGGCACCGACGACCAGTACACGCTTGCCGCCGGCGACGTTGTCCACCGGCATCGGCCAGCATTGCTCCATCGCGAGGTCGCCCAGGAACCGCTCGACGGCATGAATGCTGACGGCGCTGTCGAGCTCCTTGCGATTGCAACTGGTTTCGCACGGGTGATAGCAGACACGACCGTGCACCGCCGGCAACGGATTGTCGCGGATCAGCGTTTCCCATGCCGCGCGGTACTTTCCCGCTTGCGCCAAACCAAGCCATGCTTGGATGTTTTCGCCGGCGGGGCAGGCCGCGTTGCA
>NZ_JBEKRB010000075.1:0-17818 GCF_049519115.1 Bradyrhizobium sp. | reverse complement strand
CACGCTTCCTCCCCACACTCGGTCGCCCTCATGCAGTTGCGCTTCACTTCGCTCGTTGTGATCAACTCACGATGGGACTTGCACCCATAAGAGTGCGCCCATGCTGGGCGCACCATGAAAAAAAGCCCCGCCGGGATGTGCGGGGCTTTTGTCTTGTTCGGATGTTCTGTCGACCTATCGGCCCGTGCCGGTTCCGGTGGAATCGACGGTCGATCCGCTCGGCGACGGATTGACCAGCGTGCTGCCGGAGGGATTGGTGGTCGCGGCACTCGGATTGCCCATTGCTCCCGGCTTCGACTGGCCCGTGGTCGCGCCAGGGGCTGAAGTCATTCCGCCGCTCTGGGACGGGCTGCCTGAGGCACCGCCGGACATGCCGCCTGTACCTGCCGCGCCGCCAGAGGCGCCTCCCGCACCGGCGGCCTGCGCCATTGCGAACGAACTTGAGAGCGCCAGCGCGCCCGCTAATGCCATTGTAGTGAATTTCATGGGTTATTCCCTTGCTGTTATGCGCGGGGATAACCCGAGAGGCACGCGTGATGTTCCCTCACCTCTTGATGAACAAGACGTGTGAAATAGCTTACGAAAGATTCGATCACGCCTCACCTCGCTCGCGAAACTATTTGGCAAGCGAAGGCAAAACCTTCACCCGCCACAAGTTCCAGATCCGATCCATCACGGCAAAATTGGTTTGGTCGGCTTTCACGCCCTCGCCCGGCGTCAGGTAATTTGGTTCCCCGCCAAGCGCGAGCGCCTGCGCCTGAAGCCTGGCGTTGACGTCAGTGTAATAGGCCCGGAACACGGCCATCTTGGTCGTCGGCCCGACCGCAACATCGCCATGACCGCGCATCAGGACCACCGGCTTGTCACCGAGCGTTTCGGCCAGCGATTTGCCAAGCGCGGCGTTGGCAACCAGCATGCTGGTCTCGCCAAAGTCCTTCCGGATATCCCATACCGGCACGCCGACGGCGAGGAACGCCGGATTATGAAACATTGCGCGCAACGGCACTTTGCTGACTGAAAACGGAATGACGCCGGGCGAGTGGGTATGCACCACCGACATCACGTCGGGACGCGCTTTATAGATCTCGCTGTGGATGAAACGCTCCAGAAACACGGCGCGGCCGCGCGCGTCCACCGGGTTGCCGTCGAGATCGAACTCCATGATGTCGTCGGCGGTGACGAGCGCGGGCGCCAGCGAACGCGACATCAGGAAGTGGTTCGGATTGGTGGGATGGCGCGCGCTGACGTGACCGAAGCCGTCGACCACACCGAAATCAGCCAGGATGCGGCTGCCGACAACGATATCCTCGAGTAGGGCCGGATCGACGCCCGGAAGTGAAGCCGACGGCATCTGCGCCGATGCGTCGAGACGACCGGCCAGAAGCGCGACCGCAACCAGGACGCCGAGGCACGCAAACCGGCGGCTTGCGCCCCGACCAAGCCTTGTCGATCGCTCCGTGAGTTTTCTTATCATTGGATTTCCTCTTGAACGCTCAGATTTCAAATCGTCGGCAGAACCGAGAACGCCTCGCCAGCGCGCCGCAGCCCCAATTCATCCGCGTGTGCGGTCTCCTCCGCAACCTCATCAACCCGCGCCGAGGGCGGTCCATTCCGGCAGAAAGCAATCATATTTGCCACAGTATCCTCAGCCCCCTCGAACACGGCCTCGACACCGCCGTCGCGCCGGTTTCGAACCCAGCCTTGCAGGCCGAGCCGCCTCGCCTGACGGTCGACCCAGGCCCGGTAGCCCACGCCTTGCACCCTTCCGCGGATCACGACCCGGCGGAAGGCAGTCTTCATCGCTTGACCCCGAGATACGCGGCCACGCGAGCGTTCACGTCCGCCTCGCGCGTCACCTGCGCGGTCAAACCGGCCGAGGCAAGGCCGGTCAGGGCCTTCGGTGGCAGTCCTTCGTGCAACGCTTTAAGCGTTTCATAGACGGCTTTCGTCGCGGCCGAAATCGGCGCGTGGCCTTGTAGCGCGATTTTGACCCGTTGCTCCCGGAGATAAACGGAATCGGACATCGCTTCCGGCGCGCCACCGAGAATCAGTGGCAGCCGCGTCGCGGCTGATATCGCTTCGAGTTCGGACTTTGCCTTGATGCCGGTAAAAAACAGGGCATCCACGCCTGTGGCTTCGTAGGCTTTGGCGCGAAGGATGGCGTCGTCCAGCGAGGAGATGGACACAGCCCCGGTGCGTCCGACAATGACCAACGAGGGATCGCGCCGCGCATCCAGCGCCGCCTTCATCTTCCCGGTGCCCTCCTCCAGCGAAATCAGTTGGGTCTTGGTCTCGCCGTAAGCCTGGGGCAGCAGCGTGTCCTCGATGGTGAGGCCCGCGGCGCCGGCAGCTTCCAACTCCTCGATCGTGCGGCGTACATTCAGCGCGTTGCCGTAGCCATGATCGGCATCGACCAGCACCGGCAATGCCGAAGCCCGCGACATCCGCCGCATCTGTTCGGCAAGCTCGGTGAGCGTGATCAACGCAATGTCGGGATCGCCGAGCACGGCCAGCGAAGCCACTGACCCGCCGAACATGCCGAGTTCGAAGGCGAGATCCTCGGCGATCCGGATTGAGATCGCGTCATAGACCGAGCCGGACCGGATGCAGGCCGATCCCGACAGGATCGCGCGCAATGTTTCGCGGCGTTTCTGGAAGGTCATCGCAGACTTCTCTTGTTGTTAGGCGAATTCCAAAATCAGCGCGTCGACCGCCAGCGTCGCGCCAGCCGTGGCATAGATCTTCTTGATGGTGCCATCCTGCTCGGCGCGCAGCACGTTCTGCATCTTCATCGCTTCGATGACCGCGAGCGTTTCGCCCGCCTTGACCTCCTGCCCCTCGCTGACCGCAATCGAAACCACCAGGCCCGGCATCGGACACAATAACTTCTTGCCGGAATCCGACACCGTGGTCACCGGCATCAGCTTTGCTGCAGATGCCTCTGTCTCGGTGAACACCTGAATGGCGACCTCAAAGCCCTGATGCGCCAGCCGGAAACCGTTGGGAACCGGCCGCATTTGCATGGCGACTTCGACGCCATCGATCGTGCCGTGCCAGACCGGATCGCCCGGCTTCCAGGATGAGGCGACCTGGTGCGGCCCCGTGGTGCCGTCGGCGCCGATAAAGCGGATCGCAAGGTGATCGGCCTCGCGCACGATCTCAAGCGGGATTTCCTCGCGCCCGAGCCACACCGCGCGGCGGCGCTCGCGCTGCACCGGCCGCCCAATCATCTGGCCGGAAATCTGCCGCTTGCGCTCGCCGAGCACGTGGTCGATGGCAGCCGCAACCGCGGCCAGCAGCCGTGCAACTTCGTCTTCCGGCGCGCGTGCCGAGAACCCGCGCGGAAATTCCTCCGCGATGAAGCCGGTGGAAAGCTTGCCCTCGCGCCACCGTGGATGGCTCATCAGCGCCGAGAGGAAGGGAATGTTGTGTCGGATGCCGTCAATGTAAAATGAATCGAGCGCCATTGATTGCGCTTCGATCGCGGCCGCCCGCGACGGCGCATGGGTGACGAGCTTGGCGATCATCGGATCGTAATAGATCGATATTTCCCCGCCCTCCTGCACGCCGGTGTCGTTGCGAACCGTGACGCCGCCGCTCGCGCTTTCCGCCGGCGGCCGGTATTTCACCAGCCGGCCGATCGAAGGCAGGAAGTTTCGGAACGGATCTTCCGCATAGACGCGCGACTCCACCGCCCATCCGGTCAAGGTCACGTTCTTCTGCGTGAGTTTGAGCTTCTCGCCGGCGGCCACACGGATCATCTGCTCGACGAGATCGATGCCGGTGACGAGTTCGGTCACGGGATGCTCGACTTGCAAGCGCGTATTCATCTCGAGGAAGTAGAAGCTCTTGTCCTGGCCGGCGACGAATTCGACGGTGCCCGCCGAATCGTAGTTCACGGCTTTCGCAAGCGCGACCGCCTGCTCCCCCATCTTTCGCCTGGTGGTCTCGTCGAGCAGCGGTGACGGCGCCTCTTCGATGACCTTCTGGTTGCGGCGCTGGACCGAACATTCGCGCTCGCCGAGATAGATCACATTGCCATGCTTGTCGCCCAGCACCTGGATTTCGATATGGCGGGGATCGACGATGAATTTTTCGATGAAGACGCGGTCGTCGCCGAATGAAGCCTTGGCTTCGGCCTTGGCGAGGCCAAAGCCTTCGGCGACCTCGGCCTTTGAATGGGCAATCCGCATGCCCTTGCCGCCGCCGCCGGCGGAAGCCTTGATCATCACGGGATAGCCGATCTGGTCGGCGATCTTCACGGCGTGTTTGTCGTCTTCGATCACGCCGAGATGGCCGGGAACGGTCGACACCTTGGCGGCCGCGGCCCTCTTCTTGGATTCGATCTTGTCGCCCATGGCCGCGATCGCGCCGGGATTGGGACCGATGAAGACGATCCCCGCCTCGGCAAGCGCACGCGGAAAGGCCTCGCGCTCGGACAAAAATCCGTAACCGGGATGGACGGCTTCCGCGCCAGTAGAGCGGCAAGCCTCGACGATCTTGTCGATCACCAGATAGCTCTCGGCCGCGGCCGGTGGGCCGATAAAGACCGCATGGTCGGCCATTTCGACATGAAGAGCGTCGCGGTCGGCTTCCGAATAGACGGCGACCGTCTCAATCCCCATCCGGCGGGCGGTCTTGATGATGCGGCAGGCGATCTCGCCGCGGTTGGCGATCAAAATTCGTTTGAACATGTGAAGGACTGTTTGCGTTCTCCCATCCCCACGTTGGCACGCGGGGGGCTTATGTAACCATTTGTCGTACAGCAAAACCGAGCCGAGGCAACGGCTTATATGCTAGAAACCGGTGATCGAGGCGTTGCATCGCGCATACCAGTTCGACGCCGGCGAGCCCAGCGGGCGAACTGTGCGGCGCAACTTTTCCCCGGCCATAAAATTCCGTTATCGTGTCCTCCCGCCCCTGCAGGGAGCCCCCCGGAGATCACGATGTCCAACATGGAAATGCTGCTCCGTCTGGTCACCGCCGCGGCGCTGGGGAGCCTCATCGGATTCGAACGAGAGCGCCTGCTGTGGGCGGCTGGAATCCGTACCCATATGCTGGTCTGCGTCGGCTCCTGCCTGATCATGATCGTTTCCCAATATGGCTTTTCCAGCATCCTGAACGAGAAGAACGTCGTCCTCGATCCGTCGCGGATCGCAGCTCAGGTCGTCTCGGGAATCGGATTCCTCGGCGCCGGCGCTATTCTCGCCCGCGGCGAGATCGTCAAAGGCCTCACCACCGCGGCCAGCATCTGGACGGTCGCGGCCGTCGGGCTCGCGGTCGGCGGCGGGCTTTATCTGGCCGCCAGCACGTCGACCGTGATCATCCTGATCATTCTGGCCGGCATCAAGCCGCTTGAAGAAGCCTACCGATCGCGAAATCAAAGCTGCCAGCTCAAGATCGAGGTCGATAGCGGAAGCCTGACGCCCGAATTGCTGAAAGAAGCCCTTGGCCTGCGAAACGGTCAGGTCAAGCGTTTCCTGGTCGAAAACAGGAATCAGCAAGGGACCGATGATCTTTCGGTTCTCCTGAGCAAGGTTTCGTCGCACGACATTGCGACCTATCCGGACAAATTGAAAGAGCTGGACGGCGTTCGTGAAGTAACCGTCGTCAGACGGCCCAAGGACCAGCCGGCAAAACCCACCTGACGCTGACGCTTGGTGGTGCCGCGACGACAACGCCCAGAGCAATCGCCGACAAGATGTGCTAGGCGTGGGCGAGGTCACGAGCTTTCATTTACCCTGATTGATCATGCGTTGGTTCATCCCGATCCTGGCGATATTCGCCGCCAGCCCGAGCTTCGCCGCCAATTCGCTCGTGCGGGATGGCGGTACCGTCGACGTCGGTGGGGTGACCTACCGGCTCGGCGGGATCGATGTCCCCGCGCCCGACCAGCTCTGTATCGACGACCATGCCGACAGTTGGGCTTGCGGCACTGAGGCGCGCGACCAATTGACCAAGCTGATCGGCGATCGCGACGTCCGTTGCGAGGATTTAGGGCCGGACGCCGCTTATAAAAGCTGGCATCTCGGCACCTGCACCGCCGAGGGACAAACCACCAGTCTCAACCAGCTTCTGGTTCAGCATGGCTTCGCAGTGAATGTCGCCCTCGCAGGCCAGAGCCGGTTTGGCGCAGACGAAACCGACGCCAAAGCCAGCCGCCGCGGCCTCTGGAAAGGTTGTTTCATCGCTCCGCAGGATTTCCGTGCCGGGCGAAAAGACGGCGCCCTGCTCGGCGGCGCCTGCCGGAGCGACAAGGATCGTGAAATACGCGAGGTGTTGTTTCCGCTGGAGCCTTCGATGCCGTCAGGTTGCGGTATCAAGGGCAAGTATGCGCTGCGCGCCCGCGTCACCGGCAATGTCGGCATCTATCATCTTCAGGCTTGCCGCAGCTATCCGGCGCTGACTCGCCCCGATCGCTGGTTCTGTTCTGAGGACGACGCCAGGGCGGCCGGATTCCGCAAGGCCTATAACTGCCGGCCATTTAGCCGCCAGCGAAGTTAGAAAGCGCCAGTCGCAACTTGCGGTGATCTTTCTTCCCCATTCTTGCCCAGTTCCAAACCGGCTTCTAATGTGACCGCTCGATGAAAGGGGCGGCATCATGCAGCAGGATACGGGTTTTGGCGTACTAACCGGCAACGATATCGAGGCGCGAAGCTTCAAGGCCGGCAGCACCATTTTCCGCGAAGGCGACCAAGCCAGCGAGCTGTTCGTGATCAAAAGCGGACAGGTCCGGGTACAGATCGGCAACCGGACGATCAGCGAACTCGGCACTGAGAGCATTTTCGGCGAGATGGCCCTGATCGACAGCGAGCCGCGCAGCGCTACCGTAACCGCCATTACCGACGTCGAACTGGTACCGGTATCGGAAAAGCAGTTCCTGTTTCTGGTCAGCCAAACCCCTTACTTCGCGCTTAAGGTCATGCGCGTCCTCGCGCAACGGCTGAGAGTTACGAATAAAACCTTCGGCTAGCGGTAGCGCCGCAATCGGCACCTCAGCCGCCCGTAACAATTCTGTCACATGGCAAACCAATACCGGCCCGCTGGCCGGTCGTTTCGATTCTCTGGAGAATTCAAAAATGCGCCGCGCGGTGACGATGTTGTCCATCGGGTTGGTCTTGCTGTCGGCGGATACCGCCTTTTCGCAAAACAGCCGGCCGCATAACGTCATCCTGTTCGTGCCGGACGGGTTGCGCGGACGGATCGTCAGCCCGGAGACGGCGCCCACGATGGCGGAGGTGCGCGACCGCGGCGTCAACTTCAAGAACTCCCACTCGCTGTTTCCGACCTTCACCACGGCCAACGCGTCGGCGATGGCAACCGGCCATTACCTTGGCGATACCGGCGATTTCTCCAACTCGATCTATACCGGCTACCCAGTTGCCGCCGCAGGCGGAACGGTAACTCCGTTTCTCGAGGTCGACCCTGTGCTGGCCGACGTCGACGAACATTTCGGCGGCGACTATCTGAACGAAGAGACCATCCTGAAGATGGCGCGCGTGAAGGGTTTCAGTACAGCCGCACTCGGCAAGGTCGGCCCTACGCTGATTTTCGATCACACCGACAAGATCGGCACTGAGGGCATCCACTCGATCGTGATCGACGACGCCACCGGCGGCAAGAATGGCGTTCCGCTTTCCGAAGAGATGAAAGCCGCGCTCGCGAAAGCCGGCCTACCGCTGGCAACGCCTCCACGCGGCGACAACGGCAAGGTCGGCGATGCCAAGACGCCTGGCACGCTGGTCCCCAACACCGCGCAGCAGGCCTATTTCGTCGACGTCGCCACCAAGGTGCTGCTGCCGATGTTCAAGGCCCGCAACAAGCCGTTCGTGCTGGTGTTCTGGTCACGCGATCCCGACGGCAGCCAGCACAACCATGGCGACAGCCTCAACACGGTGACGCCGGGCATCAACGGGCCAACGTCCCTCGCCGGCGTCAAGAATGCCGACAACAACCTCGCCGCGTTGCGCAAAGCCCTCGACGAGCTCGGCTTGGCCTCCGACACCAACATCCTGATCGCTTCGGATCATGGCTTCTCGACGATCTCCAAGGAGAGCAAGACCAGTCCCGCAGCGAAGGTCTCCTACGACGATACGCCGAAGGATTTCCTGCCGATGGGCTTTCTGGCGCTCGATCTGGCGAAAGCGCTCGACTTGCCGCTGTTCGATCCCAACGACAACAACGCCAAAGTCGCGGACGGCGCGCATCCCAAAGCCGGCAACGGCCTGCTGGGCCAGGATCCCTCAAAGCCTGACCTTGTGGTCGCCACCAATGGCGGATCGGACCTGATCTATCTGCCCAAGGGTGATAAGGGTGACAAGAAACTGGCGGATCGAACCGTCAAGGCGCTGCTCGATCAGGATTATGTCAGCGGAATATTTGTCGACGACAAGCTCGGACGTTTCCCCGGCACCCTGCCGCTGTCGCAGGTCAATTTGAAGGGCAAGGCGGTAACGCCCACGCCCTCGATCGTGGTCAATTTCCGCTCCTATGTGGAAGGGTGCGGCGAACCCACCAACTGTTCCGTCGAGATTGCCGATACGGTGTTGCGCCAGGGCCAGGGCATGCACGGCAGCTTCGGCCGAGGCGACACCATGAACTTCATGGCGGCGATCGGACCGGACTTCAAGGCCGGTTACGTCGATCCGCTGCCGGTCAACAACGCCGATATCGGCATGACCATCGCCCAGCTGATCGGCCTGCATCCCGTCAATAATGGCGGCCTGACCGGCCGCGTGATGTCGGAGGCGCTGCCCAACGGCATCGTGCTTAAATCAGCCGACGGCACCATCACCTCCAAACCGGCGGCGAACGGGTTGCAGACCGTGGTCAAATTCCAGCGCGTGCTCTCGCAGCGCTATTTCGACGTCGCCGGCTTTCCGGGCCGCACGGTTGGTCTTGATGCCGACGCCGGAAAACAAAAAACGGCGGGGAAATAACCCCGCCGTTTGATCCAGAAAACTATTCCGAAGTTACATTCCGATGTCGAACATGTTCGGCAGCTGCGCCAGCGGCAACGCGACGCCGACGATCGTGGCGACCAAGGCCGCCAGCGTTCGGTTGCGGCGCCGGTTGCCGCGCATCTGGGTCGCGATCCAGTTGAGCACTTCGACATCGACATTGGCGGCATGAGCGGGCGCCCAGCTCTCGATCGCCGTTTCCGGCGAGAGCGCAACAGTGCGCGGCGGCACCGGCAGCCCCGAAACGGAAGCCGCATGATGGACGACAGCCTTGGCGATCAGGTCGTCGAAACGGCCCGCGTCGCTGCGCTCGGTGGCGGCACCGTCGATCTCGAACAGAGCCTCGGCTTCCGCCCGGCTGACCGGTTGATGCGCGACCGCGGAGGCCGTCAGGATGCGTTCGCACCAAGCGACGTCGTCGGCGTCCAGTTCACGGGAGAAATGCACACGGCCCTTGGTGGTCGGGCCTTCGCCGGTAATGACGCCGTCGCGAACGATGGTCAGCGCGTGGGCGGCGGTGTCGCGGCAGGATATCTTGGAAGGTTCAAGGGCAGAGGCAGTTTCGGCCGAGGAGGCCAAGGGGGCAGACATTGGAGTTGCTCTTTTCAGTTCTAAGTTTTTCAGCTCTAGGCTTCTTGTTTTCTAGTGCCCACTTTCCGAAGTTCGTAAGGCGCCGCCGCTACTTCTGCGACGAACTTCGGAAAGTTTAAGGGCACTAGCCAGTTTATGGTTCTAGTACCGCATTCGATCTGAAGTCCCTGTATGGACTCGCCGCTTGTACCGCAGGGACTTCAGATCGGCGGTACTAGCGCCCAGCATTTCCTGCGGGCGTAAATGAGTGGTTAATGATTCGAAACCCGCTCGATTCAGGTTTAACAGAGTTGCTAATTTGTCGCTGTGATGTCCTGACGGGTTCACCGGTGGCGCCTGATTGCGGCACTTGAGCGGCAAGATCCGGGCAACGGTATCCGGCTCCTGAGATCGAGATCATTTCCAAGCTGGGGTTGTTATCAAAAGAAGATGCTAGGCGCGAGCCGGCAAAGAGAACAAACTGCCCTTTTTACCGGCAGTCATTCACTTGACGGATGCTGGCTCCTATACTGCGCCGTGGAAGTTATCCCCAGCATGAACGAGGTCGACCTATGGCACTGCAAATTGGCGCCGTGGCCCCGGATTTCGAGGCCCAAACCACTGAAGGCAAAATCAAATTTCACGACTGGATCGGCAATAGCTGGGCTTTGCTGTTCTCGCATCCGAAGGATTTCACGCCGGTCTGCACGACCGAACTCGGTGCGCTCGCAAAACTGAAGCCGGAATTCGACAAACGCGGCGTCAAACTGATCGGCCTTTCCGTCGATCCCGTCGACAAGCACACCAAATGGTCGGAGGACATCCGCGAGACACAAGGCGCTGCGCCGAACTATCCGATGATCGGCGACACCGATTTCAACGTCTCCAAGCTCTACGACATGCTGCCGGCCTCAACTTCGGGCGATGTCGGCACCCGCACCGCGGCCGACAACCAGACCGTCCGCAATGTTTTCATCATCGGTCCCGACAAGAAGATCAAGCTGGTGCTGGTCTATCCGATGACCACGGGCCGCAACTTCCAGGAAATATTGCGCGTCATCGATTCTCTTCAAATGACTGCCAAGCATCGCGTCGCGACGCCTGCCGACTGGAAACAGGGCGATGACGTCATCATCGCGGGCTCCGTGTCCGACGACGAGGCCAAGACCATTTATCCCGGCGGATGGAAGGCGCCCAAGCCCTACATCCGGATCGTGCCGCAGCCGAAATAAGCGGCGTGGACCTGTCCCGGACGCGGCGCGGCGGATCTTTACGCCGCTCCGCAGAGCCGGGACCTCTCGAAATTCATGGACCCCGGATCAGCGGCGCACCACGCCGCGAGACGCGGTGCATTGCGCAGCATCCGGGGAATGCGCCGACGATCTCGCTCAAGCGCTCGGCGCTAGAGCTCCGATTCCAAAGTTCGCATTGTGTCGCGGCAACCTTTGATGCGAACTTCGGAATCGAAGGAGCTCTAGCAAACTTGTTTATGCTAGTGCGGCCTTGAATTTGAAGTTCCTATAGCGAATTGGCCGCAACACCGATAGGAACTTCAAATTCGCCGCACTAGCCAATTGGCGATCAGGAGTCCAACTGTGGACGATAACGCGGTCACAAACGTCCCCCAGGACACGTCGAGCATGACCACCGGCCAAGTCCAGTGTTTCAGGAGCGACAGCGATGTTAGCTCAAACGTCGCATAACAGAAAAACCCGAACAGCGCGCCATAGAGCAATGCCGATTGCCAGGTCGCGCTCGCCGGCCCGCTGACGAAGACGACTACTCCCACGACATACAGCAAATAGAACAGGACCGCGGGCGCGAGCCTGATCTCGCCCAGCATGTCGCCGACCTGCGAAGTGAGAAACCCCTTGGCGACGATGCCCAGAAAAAGGAAATCCACCGGGATCAGGACAATCAATGTCGCCAGATAAAGAACGGCATACCGCTGCACGACAAGCTCCGCGTTCCCAGCCTTGCCTTACTGTAGTACGCATCAGAGAGGGCCAGGTTTCAATATTTGCGATGGACCCAGCACGCTTCAGATGAGTTGACGTCTCGATGGCTGATCGATCCGACGCTCCCTGCATTGTTTGGTTTCGCGACGATCTCCGTCTTTCCGACCATACCGCTTTGCATGCAGCCGCCAGAACCGGCCGGCCGGTGATTTGTCTCTATGTCTTCGACGAAACCTTACGTCAGCCCGGCGCGCGCGCAATCGGCGGCGCGGCGCGCTGGTGGCTGGCGCAATCGCTGCGCGCCTTAAACAAAGGCCTCGCCACGCTCGGCGTGCCGCTGCTGCTGCGCAAGGGATCCGCGGCCACGATCATCCCGAAACTTGCAGGCGAAAGCGGCGCAGGCGCCGTGTTCTGGAATACGATTGCGCAGGCGCCGCATCTCGCCACGGAACGCGACCTCACCGCGGCGCTGTGCGATCTCGGTAACGAGGCGCAAGCGTTTGCCGGCGATCTGCTGGCCACGCCGGAGAACGTGCGGACCAAGGAAGGCCGGGGCTTGCGGGTATTCACGCCGTTCTGGCGGCGCGTACAGGCGATGGGCGCCCCGCCAAGCCCCCTGCCCGCCCCGACCCATTTGCGCGCAGGACCAAGTCTGACCGGCGAAACGCTCGAAAGCCTGCGGCTCGAGCCGACGCGGCCCGACTGGGCCGGCGGCCTGCGCGACACCTGGACACCGGGCGAAAGCGCCGCCCAAATGCGGCTCAAGGATTTTCTCGGCCATCGCCTGTCGGGCTACACCGGAGATCGCGACCGGCCCGATCGCGACGGCACCTCCGGCCTTTCGCCGCATTTGCGCTTCGGCGAGGTTAGTCCGTGCCAAATCTGGCATGCCACGCATTTTGCCGCCGCCGAGCATCCTGCGCAGGCCAGCGATGCCGACAAGTTCTTGAGTGAGCTCGGCTGGCGCGAGTTCTGCCGGCATCTGTTGTTCGACGTACCCGATCTCGACACCCGCAATTTGCAGCCGTCGTTCGATGCCTTTCCGTGGCGACACGATGAGGTAGCGCTCGCCGCCTGGCAGCGCGGGCAAACCGGTTACCCCATCGTCGATGCCGGCATGCGCCAGCTATGGCATACCGGCGTCATGCACAACCGGGTGCGGATGGTGGTGGCCTCGTTCCTGGTCAAGCATCTCCTGATCGACTGGCGCGCGGGCGAGAAATGGTTCTGGGATACGCTGGTCGACGCCGACGCCGGCAGCAATCCCGCCAACTGGCAGTGGGTCGCGGGCTCCGGCGCCGATGCCGCGCCCTACTTCCGCGTTTTCAATCCGATGCTTCAGGGCGAAAAATTCGATCCCGACGGTAGCTATGTGCGGCGATGGGTGCCCGAGTTGGCTGGGTTGCCGAAAAAGCTGATCCACCAGCCGTGGGAAGCTGCGCCGCTTGAACTCGCCGGGGCTGGCGTCACCCTGGGAAAAACCTATCCGCACCCGATCGTCGATCACCGCAAGGGCCGCGAACGCGCGCTGAAGGCCTATGAAAAGGTTCGCGCACGTTGAAGCGTCGCTCCCGGTTAGAATTGGGCCACTAGAAAAACGGCGGCCGCGCAGGCAATCATTCCGGCGATCGCGACCGCATCGAGTTTTTCGCCGAACTGCACATAGGCCATCAGAGCGGTGACGGCGGGAACCAGATAAAGCAGGCTTGCCACCGACGTCGCGGCGTGACGGCGGATCAGCCAGTACAACAATCCGATCGAGCCGATCGAGAGCATCACCGCCAGCCAGACGATGGACACGATGAATTCGCCGGTCCAATGCACGATGCGATCTTCGAACAGGAGCGCGCCGGCCGCGAAAAGACCATGACGGCGACATATTGAAGAGATTGCCGGCTCGCCAGTCGATGTCGCGGCAATAACGCCGCTGGTAGAGCGTACCTAAGGTGATGCTCACCAGCGATACGCCGGAGGAGAACCAGCCCCAGCCCGCTTCGCCGCTCATGGGCCGTTCGTGCAGGATCAGCGCAACGCCCGCGAGTCCAAGCAGAAGCCCGCCCCATTGCAGCGGCGTGACGCGCTCGCCCAACCAGCGATTGGCCAATGTCGAAGTCAGGATAGGCTGCAAGCCCGGGATCAGTGCCGAAAGGCCAGCCGGAATCGAAAGCGAAATCGCGACCGCCGTGCCACCGAGATAAAATCCGTGAACCAGAATTCCTGCCACGATGCTGTGGCCGATGCCGGTGAGACCGGGCCATCGCGGCCTTGCAAAGACGACCATGACCGCCATGATCGCCACCACGACCGTCATGCGGATCGCGAGAGAAGTCAGCGGCTCGGCGCTGCGCAACATGTATTTGGTGGCGACAAAGCCGGTGCTCCAGAGCACGACGAAAATCGCCGGCGCCGCACGCGCGGCCAATTGATCAAGGTCTTTAGTCATTTGCCGCCGTCAGTGCCCGAACATATGCTATCGGGCAATCGCGAAAACTCACTTGGCGGCTCGTCCGCTATCGCATAGCAAGGACCAGGAACGAGGAACACCCATGGAAGTTCGTGCCGCCGTCGCCGTCAAACCCGGCCAGCCCCTTGAGATCACGACGGTTCGGCTCGATGGGCCGCGCGACGGCGAGGTTCTGGTCGAGATCAAGGCGACCGGCGTTTGCCACACCGACGAATTCACGCTGTCGGGTGCCGATCCCGAAGGGCTGTTTCCGGCCATTCTCGGCCATGAGGGCGCGGGCATCGTGGTCGATGTCGGGCGCAGCGTGACCAGCGTGCAAAAAGGCGATCACGTCATTCCGCTTTACACGCCGGAGTGCCGGCAGTGTCCCTCCTGCCTGTCGCGCAAGACCAATCTCTGCACCGCGATCCGCGCCACCCAGGGCCAGGGCCTGATGCCCGACGGCACCTCGCGCTTCTCGCTTGGCGGCACGCCGGTGCATCACTACATGGGCACCTCGACGTTTGCGAACTACACCGTGCTGCCGGAAATCGCGGTGGCGAAAATCCGCAAAGACGCCCCCTTCGACAAGGTTTGCTACATCGGCTGTGGGGTCACGACCGGCATCGGCGCGGTCATCAACACCGCCAAGGTCGAGCAAGGCGCCAAGGCGATCGTGTTCGGCCTAGGCGGCATCGGGCTCAACGTGTTGCAGGGCTTGCGGTTGGCTGGCGCCGACATGATCATCGGCGTCGACATCAACAACGACCGCAAGGCCTGGGGCGAACGCTTCGGGATGACGCATTTCGTCAACCCGAAGGAACTCGGCAAGGATCTTGTCCCTCACCTCGTCGACATGACCAAGTCAGGCGCCGACCAGATCGGCGGAGCCGATTACACCTTCGACTGCACCGGCAATGTCACCGTGATGCGGCAGGCGTTGGAATCCTGCCATCGCGGCTGGGGTCAATCGATCGTCATCGGCGTTGCGCCCTCAGGTGCCGAGATCGCGACACGGCCATTCCAGCTCGTCACGGGGCGGGTGTGGAAAGGCACGGCGTTCGGCGGCGCGCGCGGCCGCACGGATGTACCGAAAATCGTCGACTGGTATATGCAGGGCAAGATCCAGATCGACCCGATGATCACGCATGTGATGCCGCTCGACCAGATCAATCACGCCTTCGACCTGATGCACCGCGGCGAATCCATCCGCAGCGTCGTGACATTCTAGATATTCGCTAGACCCAATGAAACTGAACTTCGTCACTGTCGACGTCTTCACCGGCACGCAATTCTCTGGCAATCCGCTTGGCGTCGTTCTCAACGCGGAAAGTTTGTCGGGCGGGCAGATGCAGGCGATTGCCACCGAGTTCAATCTCGCGGAAACGACCTTCGTGCTGCCGCCGACGGATCCCGCCCATACCGCCGAGGTCCGGATTTTCACGCCACGCTACGAGATGCCGTTTGCCGGCCACCCCAATGTCGGCACCGCATTTGCGCTGGCCCGCGCAGGCCAAAGCCATGGCCGCACCATCGACGGGGAGCGCGTCGTGTTCGAGGAGAAGGCCGGCCTCGTTCCGATCGCTATTCTGAAGGACGGCCCGACGGTGATCGGGGCCCGTCTCGCCTCGCCGCAGCCTCTCGCGGTCGGCGCCGAAGTATCGCCCGAGTTGATCGCATCGGCCTGCTCGCTATCGGTGGACGACATCGAAACGCGGCACCACCGGCCTTGCATCGCCTCCTGCGGCGCGCCGTTCATCCTCGCTGAGCTAAAGAGCCGTGAAAAACTTAGCGCGGCGCGCGCGGGCTGAGGTTTTCGAACGCGAGATCGCGAAGCTGCCGGTGACGAGCCTCTTCATTTACACCCAAGTGTCTGAAAGCGATCTCGACATTCGCGCGCGGATGTTCGCGCCGCATCACGGCATTCCCGAAGACCCCGCAACCGGCAGCGCGAATGTGGCGCTGATCGGGCTTCTGGCGAGCCTGCGGCCCGAGCGAGACTTGCAGATGTCAAAGACGATCGCGCAAGGCGTCGAGATGGGCCGGCCCAGTCTCCTCCAAGCTGAGGCAGAAAAGAAAGACGGCGTCGTGACAGCGACCATGATCGGCGGGCGCTGCGTGCCCGTGATGTCGGGGACGATCGATCTGATATGAAGGCCTCGCCGATATTGGCGCTCACCACTCGTCCGGACAGGGATCGACGATCTTCCAAAGCTCTCCGCCATTCTTGATCTTCTTCATTTCGGTGGTGAGCCCGCCATTGCGGCGAATCCAGTCTTTCACTGTATCCGGATAATAGGACATCAGATCCGAGGTCCCCTCGGTGCTCGTGACCTTGATGCCGAAGGTGAACGCCTTGTCGTAATAGGCCTGGTGGAAACCGACGCTGGCGCGCGGCGTCACGCAAATCTTGTTCATCGGCACGATGCCGAATACCAGCGTGCAGGCGGAATTGCAGATGCCGTCGATGATCACCCGCTCGTGGTTTTCGCGGATGCGGGCGTATTTCGCCTTGTACTCTTCGACATAGCCGCCGTGGTCACGCGTGATGTGCAGATCGGCGCGCGCCGGGCTTGCGGCCAGGCACAACAGCAAGAGAGAGGCGAAAGGCGTGATGCGAAGCATGAGGCAGTCGGGCAAATCGCGGCTAGTTGCGAAAAATCGCTGATGATGCGGGATCAGAGGGCACGACTCTGGCGAGACTGTGTTTGAAAATCGTTAAGCATGCCGGAAGGGCCGAAATTCTGGCCTTCGCGACCGTTTTTTGACAGCTTTTGCAGGATTTACCGCTGTTTGCGGGATTTCTCTCTAGATGGGAGCCTGTTTTGGCCTAGAATAGACCGGTTCGCTTCCTCGGAGATTCCCTATGATTCAACCCAAGTTTGCCCTCGCCGCGGCCGCCCTGGCTGCGTTGGCCATGGTCACGAGTCCGGCGGAAGCACGCCGGCACCACCACTGGCACGGCTATGCCTATGGGTTGCCCTATCCCATCAGCTATTCGCACAATTATGGCCCGGGACCTGAACCCGGTACCTTCGCCTATTATGACGGTCCGTCGAACAGTTTTTGCATTCAGGGTGCCGCGACGTACAACGGACAGGGTGGTCGCCACCCCTGCTTCTGATCGCGTTACAGACTAGGAAGTTGCGACGTTCGGAAGAGCCGGGGCGAATGTTGGATTTCGCCTTCTGGTCTGGTAATCGGTCACGGACGCGCTCGTAGCTCAGCTGGATAGAGCATCGGATTTCGATTCCGAGGGTCGGGAGTTCGAATCTCTCCGAGCGCGCCAGCATAACGGATTGAAAACAAAGCGCTTCTTGCAGTTTCGGCTTCGTTCTATCGCCTGATTTCGTGTTGCAGGGCGCTGCAAACCAATCCCTTAGGAATCAACGTCTTACCGATCTCTACTAATCGCTCCGCGCAACACGGACGCAACACCTAGGTTGCTTTCTTGTTCTGGCGTCAACGGTAGAGAGCGCTGTCCGTTTGTCCGCGACCCGGGCGCGGGCTAGAAGATGCAATTCTTCCGAACAGCGAGAATTTGCCGTGAAGCGCCTCGAACTATTGAAACAGATGTCTTTCGGCTCCCAGATCGCCGAAGAGGAGGTTGGCGCACTGGCCGGTTACTTTGTCGAGACCAACCAATGGCAAAAAATTGCCAATGGCGAGATTGATATCGTTCGGGGCGAAAAAGGTGCCGGAAAGAGTGCTATCTACACCCTTCTCACAACGCGGGTTGATGATTTTTTTGACAAGGGGATTCTACTAGTACCTCGGCACAATGATTATGACTGGTCGATTTCGAGCCAATCTAGGATGGGGATGTGCTTGGGATCAACGAGGAGTTGGATGCTTCGGGCGACGCCGGGTTGACGGCGAATGAGGCC
>NZ_JBEKRB010000074.1:0-19457 GCF_049519115.1 Bradyrhizobium sp. | reverse complement strand
TCCCTGGCGGCTGCTTCGACGGCGGCGGCAATCTGAGGATAGGCGGAGCAACGACAGATATTGCCGCTCATCCACTCACGGATTTCCGCGTTCGAGCCCGTGTGGCCCTCGGCGATGCAGCCGACCGCCGACATGATCTGCCCGCAGGTACAAAACCCGCACTGGAAGGCGTCGTGATCGATGAACGCCTGCTGAACGGGATGAAGGTGCGGGCCATCGGCGAGTCCTTCGATCGTCGTGACCTTACGCCCGTCCGCCGCCACGGCCAGCACGAGGCAGGCGTTCACCCGCCGGCCGTCCAGCAGCACCGTGCAGGCACCGCATTCGCCGCGGTTGCAGCCCTTCTTGGTTCCCGTGAGGTTCAGCCGCTCGCGCAGCGTGTCGAGCAGCGTGACGCGAGGCTGCAACTCGAGCCGGTGATCGACACCATTGATCTCGATATGCACAGTGGCGAGCGTTTCGAACCACTTCGAAAGGGACTCGGAGGCGTCTCCGGCATCCGTCGGCGCAACGATCGCCACGCCCGCCGCGACCATAGCGCCACCGCGTATCACGTCGCGACGAGAGACGGCTGTTTGATGCTCGGACATTCCTACTCTCCGACGTGATCGATATCTTGGTTTAGCCGAGCGGAAACGGGCTTCGCCGGCGACGGACGAGTTCGTTTCGCGAGTTGATGATCCGATCCAGTCTCACCGGCTCCGCTCGCGAAAATGGAAAAGCGGGACCCACGAAGGGGAGTGGAAGCGACGTCGATGCGGTGTCCCAGAATTCCGATCGCCTGGCGGACGATGAAGAGGCCAATGCCAAGGCCATCGTCGCACGTGGGATCAAGGCGGGTGAAGGCCTCGAATATTCGAGCCATCTGGTCCTGGGTAATACCGCTCCCTGTGTCATACACGTCAATACGGGTGCTTCGGCCGGTCTGACGACACCCTAGGAGAACGCTGCCACCAGGCTTTGTGTATTTGACGGCGTTGCTGACCAAGTTGCGCAGAACGGCGCCGAGAAGCAGCGCGTCGCTCTCGATCGTGGCGCTGGTCGGGACCGTACGGACCCGTACGCCCTTGGCTAGAGCTGTGGTTTGGTTCTCTTGGGCAGTTCGTTGCAATAGTGGCCCTACCCGCACCGGCCTTAATGTCACCCCCTGAGCCTGCCTCTTGAGCCGAAGGGCGGCGACCAATTCATCAAGTTGACCGTTCAATCGATCGACGGCGCTCTGAACGATTCGAAGCAGGTGCAGCTCAGATGTCGTTCGAACGCCGCGACCGAGAAACTCGTGAGCGTTTCGGATGACTTGAAGTGGCTGCCGAAGGTCGTGTCCTGCTATAGCGAGCAAAACCGACTCAAACTCGGAATGCTTGTGCGGGTCCGCCTTGACCGTCGTACTCCAAGTATTGGGGCGCTTCAGTATCCGTGAGCCTCGGTAAGCCGCACCGCTTTCTGCCGGCTCGATATGTCCTTGTGGCTCTTGCATGACGTCCGCCCTCTCGCCCGGGAGGCATTGAATAAATCCGACTTCGGCCTCGTGTAATTTCGGCTCCTAGTTAAGTTCAACATTCCGAGATCGTATTTAGTCGTGCTGTCGACGCACGCGTCTCGAACAACACATCGGATGCAAAAGGAGATTCAGACCGATCGGTTGGAGAATTTCCGCATGATGTCGGCTTCGTAAGCCAGCATGCCCGATGCCCAGCGGCTTCGCGCGTTGAATTGTGTGAAAAAACGAAAAATTAGACGTGAAAGGAAGGGGATGCCCCCCTCGCGCCGGATGTCCGGTCGACTAGAGAATCCAGGCTTGGGATCGCCATTCCGGAGAGCTTCGCTGTTTGCTCATCTGAACCTCAGATTGTCACGGCTCAGCTGGTCGACGGTCCGGCAGCCCATCAGCTTCATATCGCGTTCGATCTCGGCATGGAGATTTCCGAGTGCCCTTTCAACGCCAGCCTGACCAGCGGCCGCCAAGGCGTATAGGTAAAGCCTCCCTCCCGAACAGGCTTTTGCGCCAAGGGAAAGGGCCTTCAGCACATGAGTACCACGGGTGATGCCGCCGTCGCAGATCACATCGATCCTGTCGCCAACAGCGTCGACAATCTCGGCGAGCTGGTCAAATGGGCTCCTCGACCCGTCGAGCTGACGCCCGCCATGATTGGACACCATGATCCCGGTCGCACCGATGTCCACGGCGCGTTTTGCGTCGGCAACGCTCATGATTCCCTTGAGACAAAACTGCTTGCCCCATTTCTTGCGGACGTCCGCTGCGTCTTGCCAGCTCATCGATTGGTCCAGCATCGTGCTGAAATAGTCCCCGACAGAAACAGAAATGTTCGAGCCCTCTTTCACGTAGTCCTTCAGTTGGGGCAGCTCAAATCTCTTGTGCGTGAAATAGTTGGCCGCCCACCTTGGATGCGTGACGAAGCTGACGAGGCTATCGATTGTGAAGCGTGGCGGCGAAGTGAAACCGGTGTACAAATCGCGTTCCCGGTTCCCACCCGTGATCGTATCAACGGTCAACGCCAACACGTCGAACTTTGCGGCGATGCATCGCTCGATCATGCCGTTGGTTAGACCCCTGTCTTTGTGGAAGTACAATTGGAAGAGCTTCGGTGTGCTGATGGTGGCGCCGATTTCTTCGATGCTAATCGTTCCCAGAGACGAAATCCCGAACATGGTGCCGAACTTTTCGGCAGCTTTGGCAACCGCCCTTTCGCCGTCTTGATGGAATAGCCGCTGAAGCGCCGTCGGAGAGCAGAACAGGGGCATGTCCAGCTTCTGCCCCATGACGGTTGTCGACATGTCGATACCCTCGACGCCCGCGAGAACGTTGGGCAACAGGTCGCACCGCTCGTAGGCTTCAGTGTTTCTCCGATACGTGACCTCATCATCCGCCGCACCATCGATGTAGTGAAAGATGGGACCTGGCAGTCTCCGCCGTGCCATCGAGCGGAAATCTTCGATGTTGTGGCATTGCTTGATACCCGCAGAGCGGAACCTTTCCTTACCGCGGCGTGAACGACCTTCCTGAATCCTCGCATTGATCGCCATAACTGACTCCTATTCGCTCACGCGACCTGCAAGATTCTGGGGCCCGTCGCTCCGGACGCCTTGAGGTGCGCGACGCGTCGAGCGTCGAATCCCAGTACGTCGGTCAGAATTTCGTCGGTGTGCTCACCCAGAAGCGGCGAGCGTACGACCTTCACTTCGTTGTCCGAGAGCTTCACCGGCTGGCCGATCGTGACGTATTCTCCGCGTTCCGGATGGTCTACCTTCACGAGAGTGCCGGTGGCATAGAGCGCGTCGTCCTCGATAAGGTCTTTCATCGAGAGGATGGGGCCGCACGGAATGTCCTCCCTGTTCAAGAGGTCCATCAATTCGAACTTGGTATAACCGACCGTCCAAGCTTCGATTGTGTCGAAGATTTCGTGAAGATGGGTGAGTCTCTTCGAGGGTTTCGCGTAGTCGGGGTCGGAAATCCAGTCTTCTCTGCCGATGACCTTGCAGATTTTATCCCATACCCGCGCTTGCGTGATGAAGTAGATGTACGCGTTCGGATCGGTCTCCCATCCCTTGCATTTCAGTACCTTGCCAGGCTGTGCTCCTCCGGAGTCATTGGCTGACCTCGGGACTGCGTCGAGGAACGGGATTCCTTCGCCGAATTGGCTGTATTCGGTGAGCGGTCCGCGGCCAAGCCGCTGCTGATCCCGCATCTTCACTCGGCAGAGATTGAGAACCGCGTCCTGCATCGACGCCAGTACACGCTGCCCCTTCCCGGAATGGGTGCGCTGATAGAGCGCCGCGACGATGCCCAGCGCAAGATGAACGCCCGTGCCCGAATCTCCGATCCCCGCGCCCGTAACCAGCGGTATTCCGTCGCGAAAACCCGTCGTGGAGGCTGCGCCACCCGTACATTGGGCGACATTTTCGTAGACCTTGCAGTCTTCGAACGGGCCGGGTCCGAAGCCTTTTACCGAGGCGACGATGATCTTGGGGTTGATCGCGAGGATCTTCTCCCAATTGAATCCCATTCGGTCCAGCACGCCGGGGGCGAAATTCTCGACGAGGACGTCGCAGATTTTGATGAGTTCCTCGAGCACTTGATGACCGTGCGGATTCTTGATGTCCAGCGTGATCGAACGCTTGTTGCCGTTCATCATTGTGAAGTACAGGCTGTCAACATTCGGAATGTCGCGCAGCTGGGAGCGCGTGACGTCGCCGGTCTCCGGACGTTCGATCTTGATCACGTCGGCGCCGAACCATGCGAGAAGCTGGGTACAAACCGGTCCGGCCTGGACGTGCGTAAAGTCTAGGATTTTTATGCCTTCGAGTGATTTAGTCATCTTGGTCCTCTTCTTTTTCAGGTGATCTCGAACTGACACTGAGCGGTGTTCGGACTTCCCCAATCTCCAATATCCTTAAGCCGTCGTCTTCGGTTCTGATGGCCGCGAGGCGCGATTAAGCTTCAGCCGCTGATCTACAGCGGAAACAGTCGCGTCGAGCACCGGATTCGCCATGCCGAATTGCGCGGCGATCTTGTGGACTAGGCGGTCCACGCGTTCGATGTTCGGGGCACCGGCGAACAAGGCTCGAGCGGCGGACGAAGGCTTGGTCAGTCCCGATGCGGCGGCGGCGTATTTTTCAAAGGGCACCAAGTCAGCCGGCGCGGCGCCGAGTCTGACGCATACTTCTTCTACCCAACCGTAGACGGCTCTAGACTCATCGATGTCCGAATGCACGGCTTCACGGATCGAGCGCGCGCCGTCCTTCTGCACGCAACGGTAGTTTCCTGTGAGAAGCATCGCCCACTTGGCCGTGGGTACGAAAAGGGACTCATAAACTTTCAACTTCACCGGAACCTCGGTCGGACCTTCCGCGCTCGGATAGCGCACGGCCTCGATGTCGGCCTCGAGCGACCGGAGCATGGTCGTATCGCTATCGTTCGAGAAGGCGGCCGCCTTGAAATTGGTCGGAAGCGTTACCTGAAGCAGGTTGAGCGCCTCTTCGGGCGGCCGGAAAGCCTGAGGATCCGGGCTGCACAGCGTCATTACCTCGGGATCGAAGCTGTCCCACACTTCCGCCGCGGCGTAGCAGTCGTACAGTGCGTCAACGTTGAGGCCAGGCATTCTGCGCAGAAACGTCATCGGCGGCATGTTCATGATCGACATCGTCGGAAGCTTGCTGCGTGCGACGGACGACATCAGATGGCGGACGGCCTCGGATGCATATTGAGGCTCCTGCATCGCAAGGACCACGAGATCGAATTTGTTCAGATCGACATTCGACGGAGTTTCGGCGTCGATGCTGCCGCTGAGATCGCGAGATCTCACTTCGAGCAGGCCTACCCTGCCACGCAGGGGGAAGCGAACCGTGGTTCCTTCTCTGTTGATCAGATCGGCTTCGTGCGGCAGGCATACGAGAGTTACGTGGTGTCCGGCCATCACAAGCTTGGTCGCGAGCAGCGATCCGTAGGAGGCTCCCAGAATCAATACATTGAACTTGCGTGTCATCGGATGTCCTTATTGTTGCGTGGGCCTTCGTTTAAACGCGGCGCGACGAGGCACACGAAGATGTCGGGTCTGCGGGCCGGGCGGGCGAGATACGCACTTCGACGTCTCCCGCCGACCGTCGTTATGACGGATCGAAAAGCACTCCGGGATTGAGGATCGCACGGGGATCGAAGATGTTCTTTGTGGCCTTCAGCGCCGAGCAGAATAGCTCCGGACGTTCTTTGTCGTACCAAGGGCGGTGATCTCTTCCGAGCGCGTGGTGATGCGTAACCGTGCCGCCAGCGTCGACCATCGCCTGCTCTGCGACCTTCTTGATCGCCATATACTGCTCAGGAATGCGCAATTTGTCGCCATATGCGAACCAGGTGAAGTAGGGCGCTGGACCGTCGGGATAAATGTGCGTGAATCTGCACGTTACTGAACCGGGCCGACCTGTCACTTCGCGGATCGCACGATGCGTCTCCGACTTCACGTGCTCGCGGAGCTTCGCGAAGCGCTCCCATGTGATCGCGGTTTCCATCGTCTCACGCATAACGCCGCGCGCGATCGCGTATTCGCGCAGATACGGACCGCGCAGGAATTTCTCACGCCAGCTCTTCGCTCCGGAGTCCGCATCGGCGTCACCGCTTAGACTTGCCTCATCCCACGTTCCACCGAAGTCCCCGCAGATCTCCAATGCGCGCTTCATCCAGGCGTCGACCGGATGGTCTGGGGATTCGAATCCGAGGACCAGGATGTCGTATGTTCCGTCGCTCGAGCCCGTGTAGGCAGCCTCTTCCCGCTCAACGAGACGAGCACTGGCAGGGTACAGCCCGGACTGGGAGATGCAGCGCGTTGCTTCCACCGCCTTGTCGTAGTCCGTGAACCGAACGCTCGTCATCTGTCGATATTTCGGTCGGCGATGAAGTCTCACCCACGCTTCGGTAATGATTCCGAGCGTCCCTTCGGATCCGAGGAAGAGACGATCTGGATTCGGCCCTGAACCTGAGACGGGAAAGCGGCGCGACTCGATATTCCCCGCCGGCGTGACAACCTTCATGCTCTCGATGTGATCGTCGATCTGGGTATAGACGGTCGCGAAATGACCTGCCGCACGTGTCGCAATCCAGCCACCAAGCGAAGAGAACTCCCACGCCTGGAGGAAAAACCGCAAAGTCAGTCCGCTGGGCTTGAGTTGCTGCTCAAGGTGCGGACCGAGCACTCCGGCCTGAATGCGCGCGGCCTGCGAAACGTGGTCGATTTCCAAAACCTTGTTGAAGTATTTCATGTCGATCGAGATGGCACCCCGATAACGATCGTGCTCGGGAGGATTCACTCCTCCGACGACGCTCGTACCGCCGCCATACGGTATGGCAGCCAGGCTGTCGTCTTCGCACCAACGGAACAGCTTGACGATATCGTCTTCGGTCCGCGGATAAGCGACTGCGTCGGGGGGATTCCTGAATTCACCGCGTACCGAGTAAGCGACGTCGACAGTGGACGCGCCGTAGGTGTGATAAAGCCGGTCGTAGTTGTCAGTTGTGCAGATGGCTTCAAGCGAAGCCGGCACCTTAACTCTGCAAGGGCGAAGATGAATCGAATCTTCACGTGGAAACGGAACGGCGGTGAAGTCACTTACGCCCAAGAGGCGCGTCCAGGCCTTCTCAAATTCGGCGATCTCCTGCGGCGAGACCTCATCACCCTCGTAGCCCCAACCATAAAACTTCCTCCGACGTTCCTGAGTTAAGCTGTGCATTTTTGTTACCTCCGATTGGGTTCGACATACCGGCAGAAGCTGGATTTGACATAGGGACAGAGTTGTCTGTTGGTCCGAAAAGGCGCAATGAGGGATTTTCATAACCCTGCCTTTGTCTGCGCCATAGGCAGAATCGTAACTCGTCGAGGACTTGCGCCGTGCATTTTGATCTTACCGATTTACGCCTGTTCGCCGCCGTAGTGGAGGAGGGCAGCATTTCCGCTGGCGCTTCACGGACAGGCATCTCTCTTCCGTCGGCAAGCGCACGCATGAAAGGGATGGAGGAGATGCTCGGAACGGCTTTGCTGGAGCGACATCGTCGAGGCGTGCGCCCGACGCCCGCCGGTCATGCGTTGTTTCACCACTCTCAGCTCGTTTTGGCGCAAATGGAGCGGCTACGCGGCGATCTGCGCGAGCATGCGCGCGGAGGGGTACGGGGACACATCAGGTTGATATCAAATACCACCGCGCTGGAAGAATACTTACCGGAGGTTCTAGCCGGCTGGCTTGCGACCAATCCCGGCGTCGACATCGCACTGGAGGAGCGCCTCAGTTACGAGATAGCTCCGGCCGTAGCGCAGGGCCACGCCGACATCGGCGTGCTGGTGCCCGCCGACTCGGCTGGTGCCGAGGGACTGGAGACCTTCCCCTTCCGCATCGACAGGCTCGTCGTCATCGTGCCGCGCGGTCATGCGTTGGCGAAGCGGCGCAACGTAGCATTCGTTGATCTGCTCGATGAGGAGCTCGTCGGCCTCGCGGCCGGCAGTGCGCTTGCCGAGCATCTCGCATGGCAGTCGACGCGTCTTGGCCGATCTTTAAAACCGCGAATTCGGCTACGAGGTCTGGATGCCGTTTGTCGCATGGTTGCGTCTCGTGTGGGCATCGCCATCGTACCGGAAACGGCCGCTGCGCGTTGTCGGCGAACCATGGCACTCAGTACGCTTCGACTAACGGATACATGGGCTGTGCGGCAATTGATCGTTTGTGTACGGCGCAAGGAGGCGCTGCCAGCACATACACGCCGATTGGTCGAGCACCTGGCCGGTGCAGCCAAAACAGACGCGTAATTTGCGCAGCCGCATCGAAACAACTTCGGCTCCATCCCCGGCTGCAAACGTTACAGCAGGCAAACTCCGGATCCGTAAGTGACACGCTGCGCGTCGTCCGGTGCAGGAGTCTCAGCCGAGCCGCTCCTCGACTGCCGTATCGAATGATTGAGCGCCGATGAGGTCACCCGAGGTGGGCCGCAGCCGCGCGGAAGCTCAAGTGGTCGGTAATGGCAAGGTAAGGTGTACAGAGATGGAATGTTGGCGGTTGGGTTGGAGACCAACTCAGCAATCATGACACCCCTGCCCTATTCGGTCAGTGCTGCGAGGCCGGCGCGCGCAATCTTCACATCGTCCTCAGGTGTGGCAAAGCTTGCGCCGATGCCGCCGATCACCTGACCATCAACTACGATCGGAAGACCGCCTTGCATTTCGATGAAATCATGCGCCGTCACCGCCGCGACGCGACCGCGATTGATCGACTCCTCAAGAGCCTGACTCGGTTTCTTGAACAGCGCGGCGGTCCGAGCTTTTCCTGGTGCAAGCTCTACGCTCGCAACGAATGCAGCGTCATCCATGCGCAACAAGAGGATAAGCCAGCCACCGTCGTCAACTACAGCGATGACCCCGGCAATGTGGTTGCGTTCCGCTTCGGCTTTCGCGGCGGCAATCATCTTTTCTGCGGCCGCCAGGGTGAGTACTTTCTTTTCCTTGAGTTGCGCCATGGCTTGTGCCGACAGCCCAAACAATACGAGAACGACCGCGAGTCCGATTGATATGCGCCGCATGAGGTCGATCCTTTCCGCACTGATTTCTGAAAATAACAGTCGGTTTCGTGCTACCGCACGGCCATGCTTTCCGCTTTCGGCGCGCGCCCGCCGTAGAAGGCAGCAACCGCGCGCATCTCGTCCGGCGTGAGTTGCTTTGCAATCACGCGCATCTGTTCGAAGATATCATTCTCGCGCATACCCTGCGCAAAGGACGCAAGCTGCCGCTCAATATAGGCTGCCTGCTGGCCTTGTAGTGCGGGAGCCCCAATCTTGTAGCCTCCAGGCCCGTGGCATGCCGAGCACGGTGGGATGCCGCGCTGCGGATCGCCGGCATATACCAGGCGCCGCGCCGGGTCCGCCTCCCGCAGGCTGCGGCCCGACTCAGGCAGGCGGTTGCTGCCGATCTCGGGCAGGCCGTCCAGCTGGTCGGCAAAATAAGCGGCGACGTCGGCCGAGTCTTGTGGGGACAAGGCCTTCGCCATGGCGCCCATGACGCCCCACAGGCGCTTGCCGGAACGGTAGTCGTCGAGCTGCTTGTAGACCACCGCTGCATCCATGCCGGCGAGCGTCGGAATGAGTGTCGAGGTGCTTACCCCGCCCTGCCCATGACAGGCCGAACAGTTCAGCGCGATGAAAGCGCCATGCTCGCGTTTGCCTGCGGCAACCTGGTCGAGCGTGCCCCTGGTCCAGGCGATCCGCGTCGTGGTGTGCAAGGCCGGCTGTGTCTCCGCCTCGGGTCCGTTGTCGGAGGTAACGCCAAGACCCCGGCAAATTGCGTTCCAGAGATCGAGATTGGAGTCGTTCTGCTGATACCGGCCGAGCACACCAAAGCCGAGCACGGCAGCAACGACCAGAACGCCAACGGCCATCCCCCAGCCGATCTTCGGCCAGGGATTGTCAATGCTGAAAATGCCTTGATCACGCGCCATCATCGCACACCTGCGGCAATCGTTGAGGAGCGCGTCACCTCGTAGGCGGGCACCGAAGATTTAAGGACGAAGAACTGTCCGATCGGATAGCCGTAGGCAAATAGCATCAGCACCATAACGATCGTGTTCCAGAGTGCGAAGCCATTTAGGGACGGCGGAAGGACTTTGGGCGGGTTCACCGCAAGCGCATAGCGAAGCGGTGCCTCGAGATGCCTCTCGCCGAGCTGCGAGCGGACGAGAACGACGATCAGCAGGATTGCGGATAAAAGCAGGATCGCGCCGCCGACGACCGATATGATGACCAGGGGACCCATCGGAGCAACGAACGGATCGCTGTAGTCGAATACGGCGACGCGCCGCGGCTGTCCCATCAGCCCGGTGATGTGCCACGGGATGGTGGCGATGATCATGCCCCAGAACCACAGCCAGAGCTGCCAGCGCGCCAGCGCCTTGGACCGCAGCGGCCTGCTGGTGATGCGCGGCCACATCTCGTAGGCCACCGCGAAATACATAATCACCACGGCGCCCCCGAAGATCAGATGGAAATGCGCCGTGACCCAGGACGTGTTGTGAATCATAGAGTTCATGGCGTAGCTCATGTTGATGAGCCCGCCGAAGCCACCGAGGCCGAGCATCACCAGCGACAGCCCGACTGCCAGCACCATCGGCTCCTTCCACGGTAGCACCGGGATCCAACCTAGGAGGCCCTTGCCACCACGCGCCCGCCCGGCGATTTCCAGGCTGGCGCAGATCGAGAATACCGTCAGCAGCGTCGGCAAAGCGATGAAGAAAGTCAGGAACGACTGGACGAATTTCAGCCCGGCGCCGTGTTCCGGATCAGCGAAAAGGTGGTGCATTCCGACCGGAAGCGAGAACACCAGAAACATGATGAAGGTGAGCCGGCCCATGGTGTCGCTATAAAGGCGTCCGCCAGCCGCTTGCGGCACCAGCGTGTAGAAGGCGATATAGGCCGGCATCAGCCAGAAATAGACGATGGCGTGCAGCGTCACCGAAAACAAGGTGCGACCCAAACCGGCATCGATCTGTGTGGTCAGGCCGAGCGCGCGCGGCAGCAAGACTCCGAGCAGCTCAATAGTGACACCGCTTGCCGCCCACGCCCACAGCAACGCTGTGGCCGTGATCGCGAACATGGCGAGCGGCACCGGCTGACCCGGATTGTCGCGCTTCCATGCCACCATGTTGTAGACCATCAGCATGACCCAGATCATCGAGCCGCCGATCAGCAGCAGGACACCAAAGTAGTACCAGGCGCTCGCCAGTAACGGCGGATAGAAGGTGTAAAGCACCGACGCGCGACCGGAGACAATGACTGCAACCGCCATCACGCTACCGATCAGGCAGATCACAAAACCGATCCAGGCGGCAGCGACGCCGCGCAGAGGACGGCCGAGGCTGGTCGCAGCGACCGCATAGCCGAATCCCATCGCGAAGAATGTGGTGATCACATAAGCCATTGCGGTGCCGTGCAGCGTGACAGACGTGTAGTATGCGTTTGGATCGTCAAGCGGCGCCGGCAGCGGGCTACGCATCAGCATCTGCCAAGCTCCCAACGCGATCGCTGGCAAGAAGACGGCAAAGGCAACCCAGCAATGATAGAATGCAAGACGGCTGCTATTGTGCACAGCTTGTCCTTTCATTGGCGGCGAGCTGCGGGAACTGCTCCTTCGGAACGACCATGACCTGTGCCCACATGTCGTGATGGCCGCTGCCACAGAACTCATGACAGGGCATGTTGTAGACGCCAGGCCGCCTGAAGCTGGTGCGGACCTCCGCGACGAAGCCCGGCACCACCATCGTATTGACGTTGGTCGCGGGCAGCAGGAAGCCGTGGATAACATCCGTGCTGGTGAGGCGGAATTTCACCGGCGTGTCGGAAGGTACCCGCGCGCAATTAGGCACGAAGGCATATTGCTCCGCGATCACTCTGACGGTGACAGAACCGTCGGGCTCGGCCGCCGTGCCGAGATTGCTTTCGACGAACTCGCCATTGAGATGCAACGTGATAGGATCAATCGTCTCCACATTGCTCGGCGGGTGCAGCGCGTGGGTGACACCTGTCACTACGATGACGGCCATCATCAATGCCAACATTCCGAGCACCATGGCGGCCCAGCGGTTTTCCGTGCGGGTGATCTCCTCCTCCGGGATGATCCCGTCGGGGAGCGGCCGCCTCAGCGGACTGGTGGAATCATTAGCCAATGTTTCCTCGCGGCATGAACAGGAGGAAATAGAAGAGCAGCCAACCGACGAAGAGCAGGCCCACCGAAACACCGGCAAGGAAGTAGGCGCCGCGCGGCCCGTCTTTCAGCAACGCGGCCGCGCTCTCAGCATCAATCGGCGCGGCCACGTGTTCCGGCGACGCCGCCGAGGATGCATGCGATTGGTTGGGATCCATCGACATGAGGGCTCCTATTGCGAATTGGCGAGTTCGCCGCTTGCGCGGATCTGCTGATAATACGCGGCGACCGCCGCCATCTCTTGGTCCGTTATCTGTTTGGACACGAATGCCATCTCGTTGGCACTGCTCCTGCGGAAGCCGCGCTGCCACATCCGCAACTCAAGCGCGATGTAGGGAGCATATTGCCCAGCCAGATAGGGGATCGCCGGCGGCTCGCCGGCGCCGCCCGGACCATGACAATTGTTGCAGGCCTGGACGCTCCTGCCCTCATTCCCCACGGCAGCAATCTGCTCGCCCTGCTTGACCAACGCGATATCGGGCTTCGGCAGCGGCAGGAATGGAGCCTGGACGCCGGCATAGTACGCCGCCACATCGGCAATGTCCGCCGGCGTCATCGCTTTGGCGACCGGCGACATGACGGCATTGTCGCGGACGCCAGAGGCGAAGTCGCGGAGCTGCTTTGCCAGATAATACGCGGACTGTCCGGCAACGCGTGGGAACGCACCGGTCCCATCTGACGCACCGTTGAAAGCGTGGCACTGCGCGCAACCAGGCGCGCCGGCCGGTGTTCCCTGCGCCGCGATCTCAGCGCCACGCTGAGGATTGGGCGCCGGCGGATTTGCTTGCGCCTGCGCGGCTGCGCCGCTCGCCAAGCCGACACCAACAATCGCAATCGCCGCGGATGCAGAAAAAAACCGGTTGATCATCATATTGGCACCAACGGGCCTGGCGACTTGAGATACTTGTTCTTGATCGTGTCGAGCGCAAACAGCGTGATAGCGCCGATTGTGACAGAGTAGTTGTAGGTGATGTTCTGCGGGAACGATGAGGCGCCAAGACTGAACACGTTTGGCACGTCCCAGCATTGCTGGTATCGATTGACGACGCTGGTCTTAGGATCGTCGCCCATGACGGCGCCACCCGCGTTGTGCGTGCTTTGATAGAACGTCGAGCTGTAGGGCCGCTTCGTGCCGCCGCGCACCACGATCTTGCCACCCATCGCGCCACCGATCTCGACCACCTTGTCCGCGATGTACTGCGACATGCGGACGTCGTTTTCGGGGAAGTCGAACGTCATCCGCAGCAGCCGCTGACCCCATGCGTCCTTGTAGGTAGGATCGAGGTCGAGATAGTTGAGCCGGCTTGGTTGCGACGTGCCATGTTGCTGGATCAGAATCGTGTGGTTGTAGTGCTGCGCGACGGCGCGCTTCCACTCCAGTCCCCATTTCGGGGTGCCGGGCGGCGTCGGATGAAACTCGATCGGCCGCGCACCGGTCATGATCGAGCCGACATACTGACCGCCGATGAAGTCCAGATTTGAATGATCGAAATTGTCGCCACCGAAATCGTCGATCATGGTTCCGGGGGCGCCCGACGACATGAACGCATTGACGTTGATGCTTTCGTCCAGAAAGACGGTTGCCCCGCCGGTGGTCTGGTAGCTGTAGTTACGTCCGACCACGCCCTCGCCGGTCCGCGCGTCATAGGGCTTGCCAATCCCCGAGAGGAGCAGCGTACGAACGTTGTTCAGAGGAAAGGCCGTAACGAACACAATTTCGGCAGGCTGCTCGAATTCCCGGCCGGCACCGTCGACATAGGTCACACCAGTGGCTTTCTTGCCCGTGCTGTCGAGGTTTATACGAAGCACCTCGCAATTGGTCCGCAGCTCGTAGTTCGGATTCTTGAGCAAGACCGGCAGGATGGTCGTCTGCGGGCTCGCCTTAGCGTAGTGCTCGCAGGCATAGCGCTCGCAAAAGCCGCAAAAGACGCAAGCCTGCAGCTTCAGCCCGAGCGGATTGGTGTAAGGCCGGCTGAGGTTTGCTGAGGGCTGCGGATAAGGATGATAGCCGAGGCTTTCCGCGCCCTTGCGGAAGATGGCGCCGAAATAGGTCTCCTTCAACGGCGGGTTCGGATATTCACGTGCACGCGGAGCATCGAACGGATTGCCGCCAGGCTGGATCTGGCCCTTGATGTTGCCGGCCTTCCCGCTCACCCCGAGCAGATACTCGAAGCGATCGAAATGCGGCTCGAGTTCGTCGTAGGTGACACCCCAATCCTGGATGGTCAACTCCGGTCCGCAGGCGTCGAGGAATTTCTTGCCGTAGCGTTGAAGGTGGTGGGTGCGATAAATGAAGTCGGCCACCTGCGCGCGGAAGCTTTGGCCGTTCCAATGCACGAACGATCCGCCAAGACCCTGACCCGGCAGGAAGCTTTCCCAGCGCCGGATCGGCAGCGCCGTCTGATCGGAGCTGTTGCGAAAGGTGACCGCGACCTTCGTGTTGTCCTGCATCATCGCCTTGCGGATCGAAAACCGCAGCTCGTCGTGGATGGCGGGTGATTGGAAATCCGGCACCGTGAAGCGCGGCGCGCCGCGCTCGAGTCCGACCACTTTAAGTCCTGCTTGCGTCAACTCGAGCGCTGCGAGCGAGCCGGTCAGGCCGACGCCGATCGTAACCGCGTCAACCGGCTTGAGACGTTCTGCCATTACTTCGTCCCCATCTGGTTATGGCGAGCGCGCCGGGATACCCGGATCCATGTGCATGTGCCCGTGCACGTCCTGGGCAAGGCTCATCGGCGCCCGATCGATCTTGATGCCGTGCTGGTCGACGAGATCGTAATAGGATGCGTAAGCGCCGGGGAAACCGATCATGCGCCAAGCGATCATGTCGCGGTTGCCGCCGTAGACAGGATCGCTAAAGAAGCCCTCGAGCGTGCACTGCCAGAGATGGGCAAATAAAATATCCGACGGGACGCCGCCAAGATCCGTTCCGCCCTTCTCAAGGTTGGCGAGATAGTCGTCCTGCTGTTGGACGCTCATTTGCGCGAATGGCGTCTGTGCCAACGACTTGTTGATCGCACCCAGCGCTGTGCGGAAGAGTTCAGCCGGCGTGTATGGAAGTTGATAGCCTTGGCCCGGAACTCCCGCCTGCCATGGCCCGCTGCGATACAGCCGCTCGCCAGCGCCCCAGGCGCCGGCCAACTGCTTGTCCATATAATGGGATGCACCGGCCTCAAGGGCGCCGCCCCACCGATCGTCCTTCGGAATCAGGCGCGCCACCGCCGCTTCGACGAAGGCAGCCTCTTCGCTGTTGAAGAACAGATAGGTCGCTTGCTGCGACGGGGTAGCAGGAGCTTCCGCGGAGCTCGCACTCGCTGCGGCACGTGCAGTTTCAGGCTGCGGTTGATTGTACCCGTGCTCAGCTGCCGCCGATTCTTTCACAATCGGCAGCATCGTCACCCCGACCGCCCCGGTGACCTTGATCATGTTCCTGCGGGAAATATCCGTCATGATGAACCGCTCGCATCGTTGAAACTTTTCGAATTCCACCGGCTCTGCCTCTGCGTGTCCGCAGATTTTTCTGAACGGTGCGAATTCCCTCCAAGCCGACCTCCGCCGAAGCAAAACTGCTAGATGCATCTTGGTTGGAGGATTTCCGCATGATGTCGGCTTCGAAAGAGGCAACCAGCATGCCCGATGCCCGGCGACCTCGCGCGTTGAATTGTGTGAAAAAACGAAAAATCAGACGTGAAAGGAAGGAGATGTCCCCTCGCGCCGGATGTCCGGTCGACTACAGACTCCAGGCTTGATACAGAGCGGCGAACGCCTGCCGCAGATCCTGGAGAAGCGCGCTCGTGCTCGAAATCCGCGGTCTCGAATCCTTCCGTGCCGCAGTCGACGCGACGCGGAAAACGGCTTTCTGCATAGGATCGCCATCCCGGAGCTTCGCCCGAGCCCGCGGTCCGCGCCAACTCCCAAGCTGAAGAGCTTCCTCTCAGCTGTTCTGAGCGGAGACTGCGGTCTTGGCGTGCAAGTTGGCTATGAGCAGGCCCGCCGCGAGCGTCCCGAAAGCGATGAGTCCCCACTGAAGCATCGTCGGACTTTCGCGGCTGATCAACATCGTGATGAGCGCCGCCACCGCGGGTGTCACGGCGGGCATGAAGGACGCCGTTACAAGTCCGAGGATCCTGGCCGCGTAGAGGAAGCCGATCCACGAAAACAAACCCGCGATCAAGCCTTGGCAGACCATTTGCTCCAGAAGGAGCGTCCAAGGGATGGCGCTCAAGCGGCTAAGCCCGCCGACGAAAACGTAGTAGGGTCCGAAAGTCGCCAGCGAGGCGGAAGAGACGATCGTCATGGCTGTGATCGGATCGACGTGCCACCTGCACGAAAGAGCAGCGAAGGTCGCCGCCGCAAGTCCGCCCGCGGCGAACAGCGCGATGCCTACGCCCACTTCGGGCGAACCGTCGGCCAGAGACGTGAACGCCAGCACGGCGAGGCGCGCGCTCAAAGCCAGCATCGCGATGGTCCGCCACAAGCCGAGTCTCTCGGAAAGCACGAGCCTGGCGAGTACGATACTGCAGACGGTCAGCGCGGCGACTTCGATCAGGATTCCGCTGGAGAAAGGTGCTTTACGGCCGCCGGTGACCACGCAAATGGCGAGCAAGGGGCCGCCGACCAATGCCAGCGTCATGGCGACGATGCCTTTCGTCTTGGCTATGCGCCCGGATCGCTTGGTCGCGCGATAGAGAACGAGTAGGATCGGAGTGGCGACGGCATACCTGATGAACAGCAAGTCGAACGGCTCGAAGCCGACGGAGAAGCCATGATGCGCTGCCGCCAATCCGACGCCCCAACCAAGCGCCGCCAATGCTCCATATAGAAGCCCGAAGGGGACGGCGGCCCAGCGCTGCGGCTCGTCCGAAGTAAACTGGGGTCTGAAATCCAATCGCGCCTCTTTGTCAATGAAATCGGGCCACTTCGACGCCCGCGAGATCGGGCTCCCGGCGGACGATGCCGCCGCCTTCCACGCAGGAGGGCATTCAAGTCATCATAGGCCGTTCGACTTTTGAGGACACCACTCGCTTTCGACAGCATTGCCGAAGGCACGCGCGACACCATATCTCGGCCACGGTGACGCACTCAAGTCAGGGAAGACTTTCATGGCCAAACTCGACGGAAAGATCGCTCTCATCAGCGGAGGCACCTCCGGTATCGGTGCCGAGACCGCCAAACTCTTTCAATCCGAAGGCGCAACGGTGGTCGTTACCGGCTCTAGCGAGCGCTCGGTGGAAGCTGCCAAATCAGCGTTGCCCGGTATCGAGGTTTTGGTTTCGGACGCCGGCAACGTGGCCGCTACCAAGGTGTTGGTCGATCAGGTCAAAGCCAAGCACGGTCGCATCGACGTTCTGTTCGTCAACGCCGGCATCGCCAAGTTCGCGCCGATCGCTCAGATCGACGAAGCCTTTTACGACAACCAGTTCGATATCAACGTCAAGGGCGCATTCTTCCTGATCAAGCACGCTATCCCGGTCATTCCCGACGGCGGAGCGATCATACTGACAGCCTCGGTGGCGGGCGCGAACGGCGGCCTGGGCGGCAGCACGGTCTATGGTTCGACCAAGGCGGCGGTACGCTCGTTCGGCCGCACCATCGCCAAGGAGTTGACGCCGCGCGGAATCCGGGTCAACACCATCAGCCCCGGCCCGATCGTCACTCCAATTCTCGACAAGGGCGGTCTCACGGCGGTTCAGAAAGATAACTTTATCGAAGGCGCCAAGACCCGCATTCCACTCGGCCGCACTGGCACTCCCGCCGAGGTCGCCGCTGCGGCCTTATACCTGGCTGCCGACGCCACCTACACGACTGGCGCCGAGCTGTTCGTCGACGGAGGCCTGATCGATCTCTAGAAACGCTACGCCAATGATGGCAACTCGCTTCAGTCAAACACTTGAAGAGAAAGCGAGACCGAGTTTTCCACTTTTAGTCATTTTGACTAGATCTCGTTTCGCTTCCAAGCGAACACCTCACATGCGCATAAATGGCCCCGGAGCACTTTTCGGGGAAGCACCTTGCGACCCTTCTGACGGCTTGAGCGGGGAACAGAGCAATGACGATCCAGCACCCATGTCACGGTCTGAGTCGAGCCGAGAGGAACGCCTTCGAAGCGATCGCGATAAACCTCAAGCCGAAGTGCTCTGCACGAACGATTCAACGGCTCCTGGAGCGAGGCCTAATCGCGAAGCAGGAGAAATCCGTGCATTTCTCGGACGGCTTGCCGCCTTTGGTCGTCGACGACTTCTACGTTCCACTCCCGGTTCATCTGCAGTGGTGCGAATGGGGAGCCGAACGGTACGGCTGAAATCGAACTCTAGCCGGCGGCTACGAATATCAAAAAGGACGGCGTCTATGGGAACGAATGACCGTAACCACTTCGCTCGAAAAGCACCGTAGCTAGTGCGCGCCGCCACTTTCGAGGTGGCCAGGTTTCCTGAGCAGAAGAGCCGCAATCAACGCAATGACCAAAGCTATTCCCAAGAGATAGAACGTGTCGCTGAAGGCCAGGATGAATGCCTGCTTCTGCACGATATTGCCGATCGCGACATAGGCACGATGCGCCGCGTCAGCCCGATCGATGACGCCGTGGTTCATGAAATACTGCGTGAGTTGATCGATCCGGGTGCGGGTCGCCTGTTCGAATAGGGAAACCGATGGCGTCAGCACGTTGGAGTGATATTGCTCGCGCTTGGTTAGAACCGTTTGCAGCAAGGCGATGCCGATCGCGCCGCCGAGATTGCGCAACATGTTGAAGAGCCCGGACGCCGAACTCGCATTCTCGGCCTCGATACCCGAAGTGGCGACCGCGGAGAGCGGGGCAAAGGCGAGCGCCTGTCCGATGGCGCGCACGACATTTGGCCAGAACAACTGGTCGGCGGCGTAATCGGCCGTCATGTAGATGTTCATGAAGTTGCTGGCGGCGAAGAGCGCGAAGCCTACGCCGATGATCAACCGCACGTCGAAGCGCTTCATCAGCCGCGGCACCAGCGGGATCAGCACCAGTTGCGGCAGGCCGGTCCAAGCCAGGACCAAGCCTATCTGCTCGGAATTGTAACCCTGGATGCGCGTCAGGTATTGCGGCAGGATGAAAACCGATCCGTACAAAGCGATGCCCATCAGGAAGTTGGCGAGGACACCGAAACCGAAATTGCGGCGGGCGAGCAGACGCAGATTCAACAGCGGCTTCTTGCTGGTCAGTTCGATCCAGAAGAACAGCGA
>NZ_JBEKRB010000073.1:0-19558 GCF_049519115.1 Bradyrhizobium sp. | reverse complement strand
TGTCGGGGGGACGGTTTCACATATTCGGCAAAGGCGCATCTGGCACGCTTGAACATGCAGCCAGCACCAAACTCAGCGGGGCGACGGGCCACCTCGTTATCATGACTGGAATAGCCTCTCGCGCCTAGCCGCACCTACCCGCATACAGCAACCTGTCTTTGAGTCGGAACCAAGTCTCGCGAGCATGATTGTGCTTCTGGGGCGATGAGGAGCCATCGCCATGAAAAGCCAAGGCTTGCTACTTACCGCGATTTTGACCCTTGCTGTCGGCGTGGCATGGACCGTGCACCTGAGCAGGCCAGATCAGTCTTGCCCCCGTCCGTCCGCGGCGTCAGTAACGATGCTGTTCGATCCGTGCTGCTGATTCCGATGATCTCGCCCGGGTGTACCGATTTGATCTCGCCCAGGATTCCGAGATGATCTCGCCCACCATACCGATTTTGATGTCGCCCGGGGCGTGAGGGCGTTCTGGCTTGTTGGTTTCTGGCATCGGCGAAGCCGCGAGGTCAACCTTAAATCACGGCTCGAAGTCTTCGTTGTCTGTTTCTGCTGTGGGCATGTGGGCAACGCTCTTCGCGTTGTCCAAGCGCAGCGGCATGTCCACAGCGCCACGCGCTCAGGTCTTTCGGCCGGGTTTTCGGGTTCGGCGCATGCTCTCGCCGTTGAGGTCGATCCGGTGGGCGTTATGGACCAGGCGGTCGAGGACGGCATCGGCGTAAGTCGGGTCGCCGATCAGTGCGTGCCATTGATCGACCGGGAGCTGGCTGGTGACGATGGTGGAGCGGCGGCCGTAGCGGTCCTCGAGGATCTCCAGGAGGTCGTGGCGGGCGGCGGCGTCGAGCGGCTCGAGACCCCAGTCGTCAAGGACGAGGAGATCGACGCGGCCGAGCGCGCGCAACAGACGCGGGTGGCGGCCGTCGCCGCGCGCCAAAGCCAGGTCGCTGAACAGCCGCGGGACGCGCTGATAGAGCACCGAGCGATTGTCGCGACAGGCCTTGTTGCCGAGCGCCGACGCGAGCCAGCTCTTGCCGACGCCGGATGGCCCACAGATCAAAAGATTGGCGTGGTCGTCGATCCAGCTGCCTTCGACCAGCATCGTCAGCAGGGCGCGGTCGAGGCCGCGCGGGGTCTTATAGTCGATGTCCTCGACGCAGGCCTGCTGGCGCAGCTTGGCGTATTGCAGCCGCTTCGACAGCCGCTTGTCGCGTCGCAGCGATGCTTCGCGTTCGAGCAGGAGTGCCAGCCATTCGGCGTGGCCGAGGCTTGCGGCGTCGCCGCCGGCTTCGATGTCGGCGAAGGCCTTGGCCATGCCGTGCAGGCCAAGTGCATGGAGTTGATCGAGGGTCGGATGGTTGAGCAAGACGTAATCTCCTAGTTGTAGTAGCGCGGCCCGCGGATGTTGGGATGGAGGATCGGCGCATCGTCCGCAGGCCGCTTTTGCGAAGGACGCCGATCGAGATTGTTGGCGAGGATCGATTTGACCGAGCCGTAGGTGCGCGCGCCGATGTCGATCGCCCGAATGGCAGCGGCATCGAGCCGCTCGTGCCCGTAGGACCGGGCAAGCCGGATGATGCCGAGGCAGGCGCGGAAGCCCTGCTCGGGGTGTGCGCGTTCATCGAGGATCAGATCGCACAGCGCGGCGGTCGCCGGCCCGATCGTGGCGGCATCCTTGCGGATGCGCTCGATGGTCCAGCCGGCGTAGCGCCGATGGCTGGAGGCCATGTGTTCCGGCACGGTGGTGTGCTTATGGTTGCCGCTCATGCGCTGATGCGCGGCGATGCGCTCGCCCTTGTGGAATATCTCGACGGTGCGGGCGGTGAAGCGGACCTCGACTTCGGCGCGGACGAAGCGATGCGGGACGCTGTAGTAGTGCGCCGCGACCTCGACGTGATAGTCGATGCTGACCCGGCAAATCCGCCACTCGGCGAACACATAAGGGCTCTCCGGCAAGGCCTTCAGCGCCGGCCGGTCGATCTCCTCCAGCAGCCTGCGGCGAGTGACGCCGAGCCGCCGGATCGGCCGCTCCTCGTTGAGCCGGATCATCAACTCGGCGATCGCTGCGTTGACGTCGGCGAGGCTGTGGAAGGTGCGGTGGCGCAGCCGCCCGAGTAGCCAGCGCTCGACCATGAGGACGGCCTGCTCGACCTTCGCCTTGTCCCGTGGCCGTCGAGGCCTGGCCGGCAGAATGGCGGCGCCGTAATGCGCCGCCATGTCGGCGTAGCTGCGGTTGATCTGCGGATCGTAGAGGCAGGCCTTGATGACGGCGACCTTGGTGTTGTCCGGCACCAGCAGCGCCGGCACCCCGCCGATCGCCTCGAAGGCGCCGACGTGGCCGCTGATCCAGTCGGCGAGCCCCTGTGTCCAGGTCGCCTGCGCGTAGGTGAAGCTGGAAGCGCCGAGCACCGCGACGAAGATTTGCGCGGCGCGCCGCTCGCCGGTGAGCCGATCGATCACCACGGGCACACCGTCGCCCGCATAGTCGACGAACAGCTTGTCGCCGGCCGCATGCGACTGGCGCATCGTCACCGACAGGCGGCCTTCCCAGGCGCGGTAGAGCTCACAAAAGCGCGAATAGCGATACCCGCCGGGCTCGCCCGCGATGTACTCCTCCCACACAATCGACAGCGTCATGTGCTTGCGCTTGAGCTCGCGATGCACCGCCGACCAGTCCGGCTCGGCCTGCCGCCGATGGCCCCGACGCGTGCCGGGACCGGCTCCCGCGCTGGCGAACAGCCTGGCCTCCAACTCCGTGTCGGTGATGTCGTCGACCAACGGCCAGGTCAGCCCCGCCGCCTCGAAACGGCGGATCGTCAACCGTACCGTCGAAGGGGCCGTCCCCACCCGCCGCGCAATCTCGCGGATCGGCATCCCGGCCGACTTCAATCTCATCACATCGCGCACGTGGCGCATCGCAAACCTCTCCGTCGGCATCCAGGTCCCCCTTCGCAAAAGCCGAAAGGCGGGACCGTATCGGAGCCAGAAGAGGCCGCATCACCCCGGGCGACATCATCCCGGAATGGTGGGCGAGATCATCTCGGAATCCTGGGCGAGATCATCTCGGAACGGTGGGCGAGATCATTCCGGAATGGTGGGCGACATCGAGCGGAATCAGCACTTTCGAGCCCGACGACATCGGGAGTGGCGTTTATGGGTGAAAGAGTTAACCGCTTGCGTTCCCACCAACGCAACATTGACCGTTATCAAGGCCTCCTCAAATCCCGCTTGAGCGACATTGAGTTGCGGTTCGTCGAACAGCGCTTGTCTGAAGAGCGGCTTGCTTTAGCAATGCTGCAGTTCATGGGTCCAAGCAATTCGTCGGAAGAAGATGACCACCCCGGTGCGTTGGAATAGCGCGAAAAATCGAAGCTGCTCCCTTGCTCTACTAGCGCGTCTTGGACGCCACGCCTTCTTGAAGACGTTACCGAGCCGCGATCGGCTGATGACTGGGCGTGGAGAAAAGAGATGAGCCCGAAAGAGCGCAAAGATCGAAAGGGTGAGCATCGCCAGCTAGATGTGGACCGAGCATCGGACGCACGTGATGCGGTCAAAAAATGCAGCCCACCGGCCGCCAACGACAACAGTATTGTTTGGCCGCTTATTCCGTTTCCCGGATGGCCAGCACGATTTATTTTTCCTGCCGGACAAGGGTGACGCTTGTCGATAGGCGCGGAAGCAAGAACGGAATCTTCTGCTGACTGTAACGCTGTAATCGTCCTCCCAGGAGCAAGGATCGGAGGTTTCCGCGCGCGGACGCCTGCCGCTGTCTGGCGACGGAGAATTCTGTATCCGAAGGGGCGTAGGGCAGTATTGAGTTCCCTGGTTTCAGTGCGCTTTAGCATTGACATGACCTTTCAACCTGGATTCCCCGGATGAAGAACTTGATGCGGATGATAGCGATTTTCGGCGCTGCTGAAAAATTCGTGTGCCGGTTGACGGCCGGTCGCTTTCTGAGGCGGGACTGACGCGCGGGTCGATGTCCGATTATCCCTCGACAGCGACCGAAAGGCACTTTGTCTCCCTCATCTCACTTAAACGAGATGTGAAGCGCTTCACATTCTTATGTGAGAAAGAAGGTATATCCTGTTGTTAGCTGCCCATGAGGACGTGCCGAAATCCTCTATGTCATACGGACAGCCATCATGCCGTCGGCGGGCAAGCAATCCTTTAACTTTCATTCTGGTCTTCGCTCCGAACGACTGAGCAATTCCGCCCATGTCGGTTCAATATCCATGAAGGAGAAAGTCATGAAAGCCATGTCCAAAATTGCGTTGGCAATGGTTGGGAGTTTTGCGCTTGGTGCTGCGGCAGTTCAAAGCCTTCACGCCCAAGCCACGCCTCCGGGCTACGCAATCGTCGAAGTCAACGTGACGGATAAGGAGGGATACACTAAAGAATTTGTTCCGCTAATCGCGAAAGAAATTCAGGCGAGCGGAGGCAAATATATCGTGCGCGGCGGAAACCCCGTAACTCTGCAGGGCGCGGCACCTGCACCGCGCGTGGTGGTGCTGCAATTCGACAGCGTGGAAAAAGCTCAAGCGTTTTGGAGTTCACCGGGCCGCAAGGCCGCTCAGTCCGTTGGTGACAAGTATGCAACCACCCGCGCCTTTGCGGTTGAGGGCGCGACGCCGTAGCAATGGTGGGACGGCTTTGACCGTCAGACCTGCCGGTAAAGCGGATATCGCTCGGCGCTCCGCTTAGCCGTCCACCGCTCCCTTCGTCTCGACCCAGCCGATGGCCGACAAGGGCTTGCTGTCCTCCGCCGTCATCGCAACCAAACCATCGGGCGGCACCAGCACTTGCCGTCCAGACATCAAATGCAGCGTCCCCCGTGCGTCCAGCGGCGCTTTGAGCGTCACGGTGAAGGTCGATGTATCGTTCGGGTTACCTGACCGTAGAGTGAAGAAATCTCCCGGGTGTGGCAGATGCCATCGACACCTCGATTTACAGAAGTCCCACGCTTCTCCGAGTCTACGGGATGAGTGCATCGCTGGGAGATGCGACGCGAGCCTTCATCGCATCGCTCATGGGCAGTAGAAGGTTCTGTCCCGTCGGCGGAATGGGCGCCTCAAACCATTTCGAGTAAAGCTTGTTGAATTCACCTGACCTCATCTTTTCCTTGATTACGGAATCGACGAGCGCTTTAAATTCCGGATCTTCCCTCCGGGTCATGAGCCCGTAATAGCTCGGCTCGTAGGTTGCCGCCAGCATCCGGAAGACCTTGGGGTCGGAGGAGTTAGCGACCAATCCGGCAATCAGGATATCGTCCTCGAACCATGCGGCGGCGCGGCCCGTTCCCAGGACGAGCAGCGACTCTGCGTGGTCCTTGGCCTGAAAGATCGCCACCTTCAGCTTCTGGTCGTCTATGATCTTCTTGGCGACCGTAAAATTCAGAGAACCCTGCGTTATAACGATGGTTTGCCCGTCTAATCCGTTCAGCTCGACGATCGGAGAAGCGGCGGAAACTAGCCAGCGCGGCGACGCCACATATGTCGCGAGGGAGAAGGATACATGTTTCTGACGTTCGGCGGTGTTGGTCGTACTGCCGCACTCGATGTCTACGGCACCGTTCTGAAGCAGCGGGACGCGATTGGATGCAGTCACCGCGACGTACTCGGTCTCCAGCTCCGGTCGGTGCAGCTCGAACCTGAGTTTGTCAGCGACGGCGGAACACAAGTCGAGCGAGAGCCCTGTCGGCTTTTGATCGGCTCCCAGGTAGGCAAAGGGAATCGACGCCTCCCGATAACCGAAGGTTATTTTGCCGACTTCCTTTATCTTTTCCAGCGTTTGGCTTGCTGCCTGACCCGCCTGGATATCGAGCATCGCAAGCGACAGGGCGGCAATCAATATTGGCGAACGTTTGCGGATCACGTAACCTCCAACTTATCAAGCTGCCTTGTTTCGCGAAAGTTCGTCGAGGCTTTGTCTCAAAGCCCGATCGAGGATTTCAACGGCCCTGTCGATTTCTTCGGTCGAGACGGTCAACGGCGGGGCGATCCGCCACACTGATCCGCGCTCGGGACGGCGACGGATATTCATACTCAACCCGTGCTCGAAGCACTTTTGGGTCGTCAGTCCACCAAGCTGATGGGCGGCGCGCCTGCTATTGCGATCGATGACCAATTCGACGCCGAGCAGAAGGCCCATTCCCCTGATATCGCCGATCTGTTCATACTTCTGCTGCAGTCCCTCGAACTTGCCGCGCAGATAGGCGCCCATGACGTTCGCACGTTCGACCAGCTTTTCTTCGGTGATCACGCGGAGCACTGCCAATCCCACCTCCGCCAACAAGGGATCGGACACATGGCTGGTATAGTAAGTGAAATGATTCTGATGGAGGCTGTTCTCGATTTTCTCGGTCGTCGACACGGCCGCAAGCGGGAGGCCGCCGCCCAGCGTCTTCGACATGGTCATGATGTCAGGGACGACCCCGAAATATTCGGAACCGGATTTTTTTCCGATGCGACCAAAAGCGGTTTGAGCCTCGTCGAAGATAAGTAGCATTCCCCGGTCGTCGGCCGCCTTGCGAAGCGCTTCCATGAAAGCCTTTGGCGGCACCAGCACGCCACCGGCGCTGATCACGGGCTCCGCGATGATCGCGGCGCCCCGTCCGGTCGACTGCATGTCAAACATCTTCAGGGCGAGTTCGAGATTGGCAAGCGCAGACCCTTCTTCGCTGCCCTTTGTGATGTACGGCCGGTAAGCGTTGGGCTCCGGTATGACGAAGACGCCGGGCGGCGGAACGCCGTACCCCTTTCGGTCGCTCGCCATGGAGACCGAAGCCGCTCCACCGGTGATGCCGTGCCATGAACCGCCGAGAACGAGCACTTCGTAGCCGTCGGTGTACATCTTGGCCATCCGGAGCGCGACTTCCGTCGCTTCCGAACCGGTATTAACGAAGATGGAGCGCTTGAGATCGCCTGGAAGCCAATCCCTGGCCAAGACCTGGGCGAGTTCAGCGACGACCTCGGGGATCATTCCACTGAACAGATGGAAGGCCTTCTTACCGGCTTTCTCCACCGCCTCGACAATAGCAGGATGATTGTGACCGATCGTGGCGCACATCTGACCGGACGTGAAATCGAGATATTCGCGCCCGTCGCTATCCGTAACGATAGTCCCTTTTGCCGAGGTGAAGAGGTTCGGGAAGATGTCCCCGCCGTATCTAACAAGGAATTCGTCGGCGGCCGCTTTCAACGCTGAGGTCATGTGCTCTCCTCGGCAAGCGGCGTCGAAGACTGCCGCGCAGCTATGGTCGCAGCGTTAGCCGTTCGCAGGTTAGTTTTCGGGCAGGAATCGATTGCTTCAGGGCGCTCAAGGTACGAGAATTATCGGACTCAACAGAGACATTGGTACCGGGCGGCCATGATGAGCGCCAATTCAAAAAACTCAGCAGCCGATGAAGCTGAGTCACCTCAACGGTCCAGAATGCCGCCGCTGAAGGCGCTGTTGGCGTTCGAAGCAGCCTCGCGACACGGCAGCTTCAGCCGCGCCGCCGAGGAGCTTGGCGTAACGCCTTCTGCAATCAGCCACCACATTCAGAAGCTCGAGGACTTCCTCGGCGTCCGGGTCTTTTCCCGGCACGCCGGCCGCGCTGCCCTCACCAATGCCGGCCGCATCTATGCAAGCGAGATAGAGCGTGCTTTCGGAACGATCGTTGGAGCGACGAGACTAGTGGCTCCCCAATCTCAGCGTGACCATCTGTTTATCGCGAGCGGCCCGAGTTTTGCGGCCAAGTGGCTGCAGCCGCGGATCGGGGATTTCATCAAGCGGCACCCGGAGATCGGGATCAGGCTTTCGACGATCTCCGACCTGCGTGAGCTCGAAACCATACGCTTCGACCTCGCCATTGCCTACGGGTGCCCTCCCGTCGTCAATGGCAGACAGATCGAACCGTTGTTGGCAGAGCGTTTGCGCCCACTATGCAGTCGGCGACTGATCGAACAGGCTCGGCTTCGCCAGCCGAGCGATCTCAGTCGCGCTACATTGATTCACTCCTCCAATGCGCTGACCTGGGCTGATTATCTGCGAAAGATCGTCGGCTCGAATATTAAAGCGCGTCACGAACTTTGGTTCGATCGATCCACCATGGCCATAGACGCGGCTGTCGAAGGCCTTGGAGTGGTCTTGGAGAGCGAGCTTCTCGCTGCGGACGAGCTGAAAAGGGGCACACTTGTCGCGCCGTTCGATCACCCCAGGTTCGAAGTTGAGACCGTCTCCTACTATCTTGTGCGGTCCGCCGAAGCAAAAAGCCGCGGCTATGTCGGGGCTTTCGAATCCTGGTTGCGCGTGAAGCTCACGGCCGCGAATTTTCATACGGCAACGCTAACTTGATGTGTACGGCCCAGCCGGGCTGCCTCTTGCGACGTAAGCTTTTTGCTCTTTTCGGACCTCCTGCTTCGTCGAATGTCTGCTTCGCAGAACCGGACATTCCATAGATCTCATTCCGCGAAATCGGCCTGGTGAAGACAAGTCTCGCGCCTAAGAGTTACCATCGAGCGCGCGAAATCGTAGAACATCGCGGGTTGGCGTAGCAAATAGTGGGAGAAGTAGAATCGAGCCCCGACCCGACCATCCAGTTTTGGTTCTGCAGCAAACGGCACCCTGCGGCGACGAGCAGAACAGATTGTCCGTTTTGCTCGCCCTAATATCCCATTCTACGACGAGCACGTAATCGACCTGTACCATCGGATTTGCGCGCAGTATCGAATGGGGTGCAGATACAGAGACAAAGAGGAGACACAGAAACAAAGGAAAAGTCGCACAGCGGTCCAGCCGTGCGACGTCCGATTAAAAAACGTCGCACAAGATGCGTTTTGTTCTCAGACATCTGGCGAAGCTATTGGAAACCAAGGATTTTCCCTTGGTGGGCGCACCAGGGCTCGAACCTGGGACCCGCTGATTAAGAGACAGCCACCGGTTGAGAAAAATCAATGGCTTGCAGGTCGCACCACCGGGCTTATCCGGCAGAAAATGGGCAATCGTCGCACGAGCGTTTGCACCGCCTATTAGAGTCGCCTCGCGCGAATGGCTTTCCCATACCCGCCGTACCTACGATATCTCATTCAATCCTCCGCTTGAACACGGCTCACCGAGGGAAGCGAACCTAGTCTAGGACTTCGAAGGCGAATGCCGTCAGAATGAAAATCAGGCAGATTCGAAAAGTAATCTGATTTCCCTGGTGAAATGGTGGGCGGGGGTCGGGTTTGAACCTCCGTATTGTGGAATCAAAATCCGGCTACTTCATCAATGATTTCAACTAATTTTCTGACGAAACAGCGGATTCTGCCCCCTCTAGATAAGTCAATAGGGCGATCCAACACTTAGTTGCTATCGAAACCGAGCCTGATTGGCATTGGAGATTGCGGCGCGGCACATGGATAATCCCGGTCAGCATGTGACGACGCGTGGTAACAAAAGGGCGGTGATCGCCGTATTAACATCAACGCCTTCTCATTACCGGCGGAAATCAATATGAACGCCGTTCCCCGCCGAGCTGCTTTCGACGGCCTGCGGCCGGCTTCGTCCGCCGGGAAACTGACCATCAGCATTCGTCTGGCGGTCTCGGCGCTGGTGTTGACAGCAATCCTGCTCACCGCCGCTGCCTCCAGCCTGCTGTGGTGGCGAACGGCGGTGTCGATCAGCCGGCAACTCGCAAGCACAATTGATGAGCAGATCGTTGCTGCTGTTCGCAAGGAAGTTCTGGCGATCGTTGATGAGGCTCGCGCCGCCCACTCTGCTATCCGTACACTCTTCCTGCAGAACGTGCTCGACACCCGGGAGGCTGACAAGCGCGAGTTTGTGTTCTTGTCGCAACTTCAGTCGCAACCGACCATCTCGTGGGTCGCATTCGGCTGGCCCGATGGTACTTTCTTCGCGGTCCACAAGCTCGGCGACGGTCACATTGAGATGATGGAGATCTCCAAGACCGACCATCCCGGTCAGCGCCGGGTCGATGAATATCTGGTGATCCCCGGCGACATCGAATTCGAGAAGCGCCGCTTTGAGCCAACTGATTTTCTCGTCACCGATCAGGACTGGTTCAAGACCGCCATGGAGGCGAAAGGCCCGCAGTGGTTCAGGGTCCTCGACCATCCGATCGGCCCGCGCCCATCAATCGCTTTTGCGGGACCGATCGACGTTTATCAGCAGCGTCAGGGCGTGCTCGCCATCATCATTGAATATACACGGCTGTCACGGTTCCTCGCCCAGCTTGAGGTCGGCAAGACCGGAACCGCCTTCATCCTCGATGAGAGCGGCGAACTGATCGCAGCCCCTGACAAGAACGGTGACGAACTGCATTCGGCGGAAAGCCAGCTGGCGATGCTGCCGCTGGCCCGGATGGCGTATACGCGGGCGGGCGAGGCCGGCCGCAAGGAAGCGTGGCGGCAGCGTCTCGACCTCGATGGCGCGGCTTATGAAGTCGGGTTGACGCCGTTGCCCTTTTCCGGCTGGTCGCTTGCGACCGTAATTCCCGAGGCGGAATTCCTCGGCCCCGTCGACACCACCCTGCGACGGCTCATCGTTGGACTGGCCATCGGCGCACTGCTTGCTGCGCTATTGTCGGCGATGCTGGTGCGTTCGGTCATCGCGGTCCCCCTCGCCCGCGTCGTCGGCGAAATCCGGCATGTTGAGACGTTCGCATTGGATCAGGTTCGCAGTCACCCGTCCCGACTCACCGAAATATCGAGTTTGTCGAGCGCGATCGCCGAAATGGCCGCAGGCTTGTCAGCTTTCCGCAAATTCATTCCAGCCGACCTCGTCCGATCGCTACTGCGTCAGGGTGTCGAGGCGAAGCCGGGCGGCTCGATGCAAGAGCTGACGGTGATGTTCATCGATATCGCCGGCTTTACGGGACTTTCGGAACGTATGGGCGATCGCGTCGTGCCGCTGTTGTCGAGATATCTCGATGTCGCCTCGGAGGTGATCGATGCGAACGGCGGCACCATCGACAAGTTCATGGGCGATGCGGTCATGGCATTCTGGGGGGCGCCAACGGCGCAGCAGGATCATGCCCTGCTTTGCTGTCGCGCGGCGTTTTTGTGCGGGCAGGCAATCGAAGCGGCAGGAATTGAGAATGACAACGGCCAACCGCTTCAGACCCGGATTGGCATCAATTCTGGGCGCATGCTGGTCGGCAATATCGGCTCCGAATTGCGGTTGAACTATACCGTGATCGGAGACGCCGTGAATGTGGCAAGCCGCCTGGAGGGCGTCAACAAGCAGTATGGCACGCAAATCCTGATTGGCGCGGAGACTAAACGCCTCGTTGGAAATGCTGTGATCACCCGCGAAATCGATAGCATCGCGGTCTACGGCAGAGCAGAAGGCTTGGCCGTTCACGAACTCATCGGCCTCAGCGACCAAACGAGCGACCATCCGTGGCTGGCGAATTACGAAGATGGTCTGATCAAATATCGCCACCGCGACTTTTCGAGTGCGATCAAGAGTTTCAAGGCTGTGTTGTCGGTGCGTCCTTATGACGGACCAGCAGCGCTGATGGTTGAACGCTGCCGGTCTCTAATCCAGTCCGGCACCGACGATACGTGGTCGCCTATCGCCACGCAGAATTCGAAATGACGTATCTGTCGCGCATGGAAATCCATCAAATCAGATACTTCCTTGCGGTCTGCGAGCAGCTGAACTTCACACAGGCGGCGAGACAATGCCATATCACGCAGCCCTCGCTGACGCGCGCCATCCAGCGCCTGGAGAAGGAGTTCGGCGACTATCTAATTTCAGCGCGAGCGGCCAAAAATCGAGCTGACCCACCTCGGCAAGCTCGTGCGCCCCTATTTGCAGGAAGCGTGGGAAGAGGCACAGGCAGCGAAAAAAGGAGCCAAGGAATATGGAGTCAAGGCGCCGATGCGCCTGAATCTTGCAATGATGTGCACGATTGCACCAGCCTTGCTGATCCAGCTGTTTTCGCGCTTCCGCGCGGCACATTCGGACATTCAGTTGGACTTGATCGACGGCACTGCGCAGTCGATCGAGGAGCAGCTTATCGGCGCGAAAGCGGAATCTGCGGTCTACTGCTGGCCAGACGGGCGCGGGATCCCCGCCTTAACTATTTGCCACTGTTTCGGGAGCAGATGATGATCTCGGTGTCGATTGCGAGACGGTCTATCGAAGCGACCGGGACGACTGGTCCTGGCAATGATCGCCAGCGGCTTCGGGTTCTTTCCGAAATACTCGACTTCGAACGCGTCCGTCGTGGCCAGGCCTTTAGTCAATCCTGAATTCTGGCGTGAAGTCAGCCTCACCACGTACTCACGCACGGTTGGCGCGCTGGTTCACGATGGCATGAGATCGGCCTGGCTCGATGACGAAGCGTTGGCCGTAAAAAACCTTCGGTCGGCTTTCGAGAATTCCGATCCCCGGTACCGCGAGCCGTCGTGTTGCGTAGAAGCGAGGAGGACTGGGGAATTCCCCGCAGAGGCGGCTCTATTCGCTCGATCGTAGCATTGCTGACTGAAGACGCTATCGAGCGAATAGATACATCGCAGGGTATGAAATCCATTATGGAAATGCACCAGATCAAATATTTCCTGGCCGTTTGCTCTGAATGCAATTTTTCGCGCGCAGCAAGACTCTGCCGGGTCTCCCAACCTTCGCTGACGCGCGCGATCAAGCTTCTGGAAGCCGAGTTCGGTGGCCCCCTGTTCCGACGCACCCGAGGACGCTCTCACCTTACCGCGCTCGGCGAAATCGTTCGCCCACATCTCGAGAAGGTATGGCAAAAAAGCGAGGCGGCGATCACGAGCGCGCGCGAGTTTGCCGCCACGAGCCATCTGCTCGAGGTATCGACGCCAACAGCCTCGATCAGGAAAGTACGCAGTTGTGGGCGCTAGGGGAGTTTTACTCCGCCGCCTGTGGCATCGTTTCCATATGCTCATGGAAGACGACACCCGAGAGCGGATCGAATTCCCCGGCCCAGGGCATGCGCGACAAGACCGATTTCGTATGTGCGTAGCCCGCTTCCCAGCGCTGCTTGATGCCGCCCGGGGTGAAGTCGATGTCCTTGGTGTGGGTCTCGCGGTCAAGCTGCGGAGCCAAGAGACGCACGACATGCATCCGGGTCTGGCAACCGTAGCTTGAAAGCTCCTTCACGACAGCGCTGTTTCGTTCGCTTTCAGGAAGACGCGCAGTCAGCTGATTAATAACGTGCCGCAGGCGATGAATCTGTTGTTGGCGCACGATCTGACTTGCGATCCGGCTGGAATATTGCACATCTTTGTGGCGGTTGAAGACTTCCGCCATCGTGGTTGGCTCGGAGCCAAGTGGATTCCAAAGATGCACTGAGAAGATCAGCGAATCCTTGCGTGGGTTGTCGTCGAAAACGGCCTCGGTTGGCGTGTTCGACAGAATGCCGCCATCCCAATGGAGTTCGCCATCAATTCGTACGGCCGGAAAAGCAGGCGGAAGAGCGCCGGAGGCCATGACGTGTTTCACGGTGATCACGCCATCGCGGCTATCGAAGTAATGCATGTGGCTGGTGCGGACGTGGGCGGCGCCGACGGTCAACCGGGGGCGGCAGCGATTGACGAGATCGAAATCGACCAGCTCTTCGAGCGTCTTCTGCAAGGGTGCAGTCGTGTAGAAACCGGCGCGCTCAGGCCCCAGCACAAAGGCGTCGCCGGCGTGAGCCAACGGATTGGGTCTGAAGAAGCCGGCAATGCCGTGAGTAATCGTCGACCAATAAGAGAGCCTTTCGTTGAAGCCCGGGAAGCCGCTACGAAGATCCCAAATATGTCTTTGCTCCATGCGCTTCCAGAACTCGCGTAGCCGCGGAAGACGGTTTTCTGGCTCGTTGCCTGCGATTAAGCTCGCATTGATTGCGCCGATCGAAGTGCCGATGATCCAGTCGGGTTCGATATCGGCTTCATGCAGGGCCTGGTACACGCCGATTTGATAGGAGCCGAGCGCCCCACCGCCCTGCAGCACCAGGACGACCTGGCCCGGCAGGGTCTTGTTCGCGGCTCTTCTGCCAGCGGAAAGAGAACTGTCCTTCATATCCCGGCTCCAACGATCTGTTTCGCTGCCTTGCACTTCGATGTCCGGCACGTATTCGTTACGGGGATTGCGACATTTCACCGCGCGGAGACGATTTTGGAAATCCGTCTCGCTTCGAACATCATAGGCGGGCGCTATGGCCGCTTGCCTCCTCCTCGGCCTGCGCATGCAGGCCCTCCTCCTGCAGCGTGCTGTCGGCAGATTGTAACAAAACTGGAGCGTAGCAGACGGCGCAACTCAGCTTGAACACCAACGACCGTAACTGAAGCGCCGTTTCAGGAGGCACGTAGAACAAAGTTGGCAATGGTCGCGGCGGCCGTAGAGTCAAGGATACGAACGTCCGAAACTCCAGTACGTAAGCGGAAGGTCGTTCCCCAGTGCGATCGAGTGTAGCAGCGATGTTAGCGGGAGCACCAAAGAAGAACGCCCCCGAGATGCGAAACACCTCGATGTCGCGATCGATGACGAACGCGGTCTCGTAAGCTGCCGCCCTCCTCGGCGGGAGCGGACGATGCGTGCTCGAAATCACTGCCTTCAGAGACAGGTTTCTGATCGTTGTGCCCCAGATCACGCATCGCAACGGTCTCAACCGGCCGGTACGAGAGGCCCGTGGGCCGGCTGTGAGCGTAACAAAGCATGGATCGATGCGAAGCAATCGAGAGGACGATCGTCGAACAGCTTCGGCTGAAGGGAGATATAATATGACGCTGGAATGGCCGAAGAGCGCGACCATCGTGCTGGCATTTTGGTTATCCGCCAGCGCGCAGGCCAAACTTAGCCCCGAACCGCTCACGCTCCGGGCGCATGACGGGGTGTCGATATCCGCGTTGCTTTACGAGGCCCGACAGCCGAAGGGGATCATTCTACTGTTCCACCAGGCTGGCTCCAGTAAGGCGGAATACGCGACAATCGCTCCAAGGCTCGCCGATGCTGGCTTTACAGCACTGGCTATCGACCAACGATCCGGCGGCTCCCTGTATGGCCCGAACAACACCGTCCCTCGGCTCGGCAGGCCGGCGACGTACGAGGACGCGAAGGCTGATTTGGAGACAGCTCTTGAGTGGGCGGTGCCGCGACTTCTCCCGATCATATTGTGGGGAAGCAGCTACTCAGCGGCCCTTGTCTTCGAGGTCACCGCCGAGCACACGAAGCAAGTCAGTGCGGTCATCGCCTTTTCGCCGGGCGAATATCTGGACACGAGCGGCGTAGTTGCACGTGCTGCTGGACGCGTCCAGGTCCCGATTTACGTCACATCGTCATCCGACGCCGACGAAATCCAGGCTGGACGCGCGATCCTGTCTGCCGCTCCCGCGCGCGTTAAGACTCAGTTCATCCCGAAGTTCGGGGTGCACGGCTCCTCAACACTGATCGAGGCGCGCAATCCCAAGGGAGCGGCCGAGAATTGGAAGCACGTTCTGGCTTTCCTGTCAGAGCTGTCCAAACCGCCAGGATGACGCAATCTTCAGGCTGCCTCCGACTTCGCTACACGAGAAATACCGTTGCGAAGACGCTTGCGCAAAGACCAGGAGTCCTAGCTTGTCGCATTCAGGAGCCGTCGAACCGTACGCTCGATTTCGTCATATTGGCCCTCGCCCGCGTGGCTGAACACGACGTTGCCGCGCTGGTCGACGATATATTGGGCCGGCCAGTACTGATTGCGCCAAGCATTCCACGTCGCGGACTCGTTGTCCTGCGCCACCGGATAGGTGATACCATGGCGTTTCAGGGCAGCCTGCACATTGCTAGCCGACCGTTCGAATGGAAATTCGGGGGTATGGACGCCGACGACGACAAGCCCCTTGTCCTTGTATGTTTCGTAGAGCTTGGTCACGTAGGGCAGCGTGTTGACACAGTTGTAGCAGCCATAGGTCCAGAAATCGACCAGCACCACCCTGCCCCGCAAATCACCGATCGAGAGCGGCGCCGAGTTGAACCATTTCGTGATGCCGGAAAAATTCGGGGCCGTAGCACGAGCGTCGGCGACCTGAAGGAGCCTACGATTATCGCCGGCTAGCACTGGCGCCGCCAGAGCAGCCACGGCAAGACCAGCGACTGCGGTGAGGACGGTTCTGCGCGATTGGATCATATCAAGCTCCTTGCGTTACAGGCCGAAGTGGGTTTCCGGAATGAATTGACCGAGCCAGGCAAGCACGACCGCGTCGTATTGCAGAAAGGCGCTCAATGCGAACGCGATGACGACGGCGCCAAAGACCTGTTGCAGCCGCCCAGCGTAAGGGGCGAGGCTTCGCAATTTTGTCGTGATCGCCTGGCCGCCGTAAGCGACGCCGAGCATGGGCAATGCCGCGCCGAAGGTGTAGGTCAGTAGCAGCAGCGCCCCGTGCGCGTGATCGGGCGACGTTGCGATTGCAGTCAGGATCGCTCCCAGCACCGGGCCCGAGCAAGGCGTCCAGATCAACCCGAGCGTCGTGCCGAGAACAAAGCCACCTAAATTGGTTTGGGCGGTAGTTGTCCCCCGCACCGCGAGACCGGCATCCGCCAGTTGAGCCGTCACCCGCTCGAATGCGGCCGGCCGGATCATCAACGCGCCGAAAACCAGCAGGAGTGCAAGTCCGGCCTTGCGCAGCGTGTCGGGGTCAAAGTGCAGAGCCGTCGCAACCGCGTTCAACGCGAGCGCGACAAAGGCGAACGACAGCACAAAACCTGCTGCGATGAGAGCCGGCCGAGCGCCAGCGCGCTGTCCAATCGACGCACCCAGCAGGATCGGCAGCACCGGCATCGTACAGGGTGCGACGATTGTCAGCATGCCAGCGAATAGCGCAAGCAGAAGCTCAGTCATTGGGGTCGCCTATGTGCGGCGAGCGCGCCCATCCGAGGGCAAGGCCGCCGGGAAATACCCTTACTTCTTCATTTCGTCCTTTTTCATACCGTCCTTTGACATCGAGTCCTTGGACATCGCGTCTTTGGACATCGAATCCTTCGACATCGAGTCCTCCTTTGACATCGAGTCCTTCTTCACGTCGTCGGCAAAAGCCTTGGGTGCCAGTGTGAGCCCGAATGACAAGGTCACGGCTGCGAGGACAGTGGCGCGGCGCTTATGCTGCAGAATCTCCTTGAGGACATTTTCCAACTGGCAACAGGTGTCGCCCTTTTGAACTTCGAAAGAGGTTGTCACCCGTTACAAGCCAAGACAAAGAATTGATCACAAGCGCGTGAGCCATTCCGATGATGTTCGAGCAAGGCTCCTACGCGATGGCTCGCTGATCGGCCCAGGGGATCACAGTTCGCCGCTGGCAACCGTTCGGCTTCGGCGGTTGTGCTTTTTGTGCACCGGAAGTAGCGATGTGGTCTTGCGAGGACGCAAACTTGTTGGCGCTTTTTGTAACATCGACAGGCTTCTGCTCGTATTAGCTCACATGCACGATCAAGAGCGAAGAACTCGAGCCCAAGGCGGTCAGGACCTCACCTCTCGCAGCGCGAACACCCCTGACCGCGGATCCGCGCAGAGCCAAACAGCCGTTGCATCGACGCCTTCGGACCTTCTCCGGAGCGAAGGAAACGCGGGCCGAGCCGACGGTGACTTACAACATTTGGACGCCCTGATCGAAAAAGGCGCGTTGCTCCACCGCCTCGGAAAGACCGAGGAGGCGATAGCGCATTTCGACGCGGCCCGGCGGATCGCGCCGGATCATGAGCTGGTTCTGACAAATCTGGCCATAGCGCTCGCCGATTCCGGACAGCGGCATGACGCGGTTGTCGCATTCCGGAAGATTTTGAAGCTCAATCCGGAAAATGAGTACGTTCGGCATCAGTTGCGGCGTCTGATCTCGATCATTGTCCCCTTCTGGCACGCCAGAATGTTGAACGATACGACGAGGAACGATGCCTTCGAACGCGCGATCCAGGCGGCTGTTGCGAGAGAAGGACGGCATGCGCGCATTCTTGATATTGGCGCGGGCAGCGGTCTGTTGTCGATGATGGCAGCGCGTGCGGGAGCTGCCAACATCGTCGCCTGCGAGGGGGTGCCGATCATAGCCGAGGCCGCAGAACGCATTGTTGCATTGAATGGTCTTGACCGCGCGATACGGGTGATCAACAAGGCTTCCAGCGATCTTACTGTCGGAAAAGACTTGGAAGGCCGGGCCGACATTCTGGTCTCGGAGATCATCTCAAGCGATCTTTTGGCCGAGAACGTGCTGGACACGTTTCAAGACGCGCATCTGAGGTTATTGCGCGAGGGCGCAACCGTAATTCCGCGCGCTGCTACGGCTGTCGGCTGCCTGGTCGAAAGCGAAGTCCTTGATAAATACGCGGCCGTGAGCGTGGTGTCGGGATTTGATGTGTCACCCTTTACCGAGCTTACGCCGTCGCGCCTTCCTGTCCATGGGATCATGACATCGTGGCGCCGATTGTCCGACGATTTCGATTTGGTCCGGATTGACCTGACCGAAAGCAAACACCTAGCCGTTATCCAGGAGCGCGCAGTCACCGTGCGGGAAGACGGGCAAGCGGTCGGCGTCGTTCAGTGGATCAACCTTGACTTAGCCGAGGGCATCAGCTTCTCGAACCATCCCGATCGGTATTTTGATGGTGGATGGCTTCAGGTGCTGCATACATTTCCGAGGCCCATTTCCGTCGTCAAGGGCCAGGAGCTTGACCTGACAGTGGGTCACGATCGGGTCAGTCTCATCGTGCTCCCAAGCTCTCGGAGTTTTGCTCGATGAGACAGAGCCGGCTCTTCCTAGTCGCCCTCGCCGATTTTGATCTCAGCGAATATTTGTGTCGCCGACGCTCGGCTTGCCGGCTTGATGCGTGGCCACGGCAAGTTCCGACCGGTCCGAGGCACCCTTCGCAGATCACGCGGCTAGCCGACTTCCTCTCAATCTCTTGCGCGAAGGATCGAAGCCGCATGACATGCGCCGTTGTGGCGTGAAGAAGAAGGGAGTGTTCGAAAGAATGGAGCCTACTGGTTCGGCTCTTACTTGCCCGGCTTACCGGTGTCGGAAACGACTGAGACTCCGAAAGGGGAACGGGACCAGAGCATGCCGGGAAACGTCTCAAAATCGGGCGCCGCAGCCCGGTGGAGAGCACAAAGTAAGGTGTGCACGGTGAAAGCTGTGTTGCCTCAATCCCAGTTTCCAGTCGCTAAAGGGTTGGCGGTAGCGAATGCGGCTGACACGCTACGCCATGCGGGGCGGATCGCACCGGCCAGTGCGAACCGCCACCAGTCCGCATGGGACGACCTCCGTCGGAGGGTCAAGGAAACGAACGGGACACCTAAACACACCGCAACTCCCCACACACGTAACTACGGGATCGCCTGCAGCAGGCTCGTTCACGAACCTGTATGGCGACGGAGCCGTCGTAGTACCCAAAAGCCCGGCGTAATGGCCGGGACAGCTGCCGCGAGGCGGACGATCACGCGCATAAGGCCGGGCGACCGAGCTGAAAGCGCCTCTGACCGGGGGAAGGACGATGCCGCCAACAACGGCATTTGCAGTATGCGTGGAAGAGATTCTTCGACGGAGAGGTTCTGCTGATGCAGGCCGTTACGATCCAGAGGAGAATTGAATCACTGCCGACCTTGTCG
>NZ_JBEKRB010000072.1:0-20500 GCF_049519115.1 Bradyrhizobium sp. | reverse complement strand
CGCATTTCCCGCCAGCATCTCTATGACATTTTGCGCGAGCGCAAGCCGGTCTCACCGGGCGTTGCGGTGCGGCTCGGCAAGTTGTTCGGAGATGGCGCCGGAGTTTGGGTGCGCATGCAGGCAGCCTACGACACATGGCACGCCGAACGCGAAGAGGATGTGAGCGGAATCCCCACGCTCGGTCCGAGGGCCGCGTGAGCATCGCCTCGCGATGCCGGCGATGGAACGCGTATTGGTTGGAACTGGCGTCTGCGTCGTGTCAGCCGCTTCTTATGTTAACTATGTAGTCTGAGAGTAGATGGTTAGCTCAACGGCAATTCTGGATCGTCGCCCACGTGTCCGCAGCATTTCCGCTCAAATCCCGATAGCCGAGATTCGTCACCGGGCTCGATACGTCCGTTCAGTGTCATGGGGTCCCGATAGCGTCGTTGGAATACTATGGTCGTCGCCGCGTGCGCCGTTTCCTGCCACTTGCTCGGGTTGTCTTTTTCGTTCCCGAACTGGCTCGAGTCGTAAGACGTAAGGCGACATCGGTCTTCGCTGCTGGCTCGGTCGTTCTGGCAGATATCTTGCCTTTTTGCGCCTTGGACTGTTGGGGTCGCTTTGGGACCGTGAAGGAAGAATTTGGGGTATGGGGAGTTTCGGCCATCTCCAGCCCGAATAGAGCGGCGACATCGCTTTCATCAAGCACCTTCGCCGCGCCTGGCGCCGTTGTTAGCGGAGAACCCTGTCCAGCGCTGGCGAGCATTTCAGTTTCATCCACATCACGCAGCACAAAAAGAAGCTGAGGCTTTTCATCCAGCCTGGCGCCGACACCATATAGTGCTGCCGCAACGTGCTTGCACATGTCTGCCCAATCTGGACAACTGCAGGACAGCTTGATTTCTGTCGGCGATGGAAACAGGCCGTCACCCTCTCGACAGACCCGGTCCATGACGCCTTTCGCCAAGCGGCCCTGCAGGAGCTCAACTAGCGAATCGACGGTCCCGGCGCAGTCTCGACAGATAGATTTCCAGCGTGCCGGCGTAACCGGTGCAATGGCAATCTTGATTTGGTAGAGCTCAGACCCGGCGACCATTGCCGAGATCTCGCCCCTAGCAATTTGGAGGTCGATAAGGGAGCCGTTTCGGACATAGGCCCGGCCGCGCGGCAGGCGGTTCTCATAGTCGCTGTATCGTTCAAGGTTGACGCACCAAGATTTACCCCAGAAGCTCTTGGTGATTGTGCGGCCCTCGATTTTCACGGGCGCAACGGATAGTCCCCGCTTCTTGAGCTTGGCCAACTTGCGTTCTGCCCGCCGCCGCTTCTCAGCTACCGGCACGTAAGCGTGCCACTCGTAGTAGCTCATTCATCTCCTTCCTTGATTGCTGCACCCAAATCGAGACTCACGAGTTTAAGCAACTCCTCATCCTTCATCTCAGTCAACAGGATATCAGCTCCGCCGCTGAGAAAATCCCCAGCCAATTGTTTCTTCGACTCGATCATATGGTCGATCTTTTCCTCCACGGTGCCGCGACAAACGAACTTGTGCACCACCACATTCTTGGTCTGTCCGATCCGGAAGGCACGGTCGGTGGCTTGGTTTTCGACAGCCGGATTCCACCACCTGTCGAAATGAATGACATGCGAGGCCGCTGTGAGATTGAGCCCGGTGCCGCCTGCTTTGACCGAGAGCACGAAAAACGGGACGTCTTCGTCTTCCTGAAATTTGCGCACTAGGTCCTTACGCTTCTTAACCTCTGTGTCGCCATGCAGGACAAGGCCGGGCTTTCCGAACACGGAGCCCAGGAATGCCACTAGTGGCGCCGTTATCTCCTTGAACTGGGTGAAGACAAGTGCCTTCTCCTGCCGGGCGGCAACCACTTCCGCGACGTCGCGTAGACGCCCAAGCTTACCGCTCTCCTCCTCATTCCACACGCCGTCGCCGAGCCACTGCGATGGATGGTTGCAGATCTGCTTCAAACGCATGAGAAAAGCTAGAACGATGCCTCTCCGTCTTATCCCATCAACATCTTCGAGATGGCCGGCCAGTTCTGCCACTGCTTGCTGATAAAGTGCCGCCTGCTTACGGCTCAAGGGGCAGAAGGTTTTCACCTCGGTCTTGTCGGGCAGGTCGGCAATGATGCTCTTGTCGGTCTTCAGCCGTCGCAGGATATAGGGGCGCACCAGGTCGCGGAGCGGACCGTAAGGGTTATGTGGCCGGTCAGCGAGGCGTTTGACGAATGTCGAAAACTCCTTCGACGATCCCAACAGGCCAGGATTGATGAAGTCGAAGATCGACCATAGGTCACCGAGCCGATTCTCGATGGGCGTACCCGTCAGCGCAATGCGCATTTCGGCCTTGAGCCTCTTGACGGATTTTGTCTGCTTAGCAGCCGGGTTCTTGATGGCCTGTGCTTCATCGAGCACCACAAACCGCCATGATGTAGTTTCTAGCCAAGGCGTACGCGTCAGAAAGCCGTAGCTCGTGATTACGAGATCGACATCTGCGAATTTGTCCGCACTATAAGTGCTCAGTTTTTCGGACGGCGCAGCCGATGGATGGAGCACGACTGTTTTCAGGCTCGGCGCAAATCGGGCAATCTCCGCGGCCCAATTGGCTAACAACGAGGCCGGGGCTACGAGCAGGCAAGGTTTCCGATTTCCCCTGTCCTCATTCTTGATCACCAGCAGCAGCGACAACACTTGGATGGTTTTGCCGAGCCCCATATCGTCGGCAAGGCAAGCCCCAAGCTTGAGCTGCGTGAGCAAATAGAGCCATTGCACACCCGACTGCTGATAGGGTCGTAGCGTACCCTGAAAATATTGACCGGGGTCGACCCGCATGAGCCAATCGGGATGGCGCAAGGTCGCCAGCGTCTCCGCCAGCCAGGGGCCGGCAACGGTCTGGCTCCAATCGATGTCGGCTGGTGCGGCAGTTTTATCTCCGGCAATGCCAGCCCCAGCCAGCATTCGCATCGCCTCACCGAACGAAAGACCATCGACGGCGGCGCGGCGCTCGATGGCCTCAAATTGCTCGAGTGTGCGATTCAGTCGTTCATGATCGACCTCGACCCACTTGCCACGGATTAAGGCCAATCCATCGGAATGCGCCAGGAGTCGCTTGATCTCGGCCTTCGAGAGGCTTTCGCCATCGAGCGTCACCTCCATTCGGAAGTCGAGCAGCGCGTCCATCCCCAGCTGTGATGGCGCATTGCCCCCGACCGTTGCTTTCACTTGCGGGCGGGCGGGGTGGTTCATGCGCCAACTCGCTGGCATTCGCACGACCACCCCGGCGCTTTCGAGCGCGGGAACATCCTTCAGGAATTGCAGAGCCTGTTGTGGGCTCCAGCGCAGCGGGTGAAAGATATCGCCGGCATTGACCATCGTCTTCAACCAAGGGCTACTCTCGGCGGCGCGCTGGACGGGCATCAGCAGCGAGAGCAGGCGTTGGCGGTTCCTTGCACCGGAATACTCCTGCAAGGCTTTGCCGAGCGGCAGATGCTGGGCCTTGGCCTCAGCAGAGAGTCGGGTCGTGTAGGTCGCAAGAAACGCGAACGGGGCTTCTTCGTCCTTCCGGTTCTCCGCGAGGTTGAAATGAACGCGCCCAACCAAATTCCAAGCCGGATGACGGCTCTTGAGGAACTCCTGCACGGAGAGGCTGGTTTGCACCAACTCGGCATTAAAGGCCGCATCCATACCGCGCCAAAGATTGGCCAGGACAGACGTCGTCAGGTATTCCGCGCCGGTCATAGGCGGAACGGCCGCTGCCATCGTGTCCAACTCGCCATCAGCGGGGATCGGCACAGGTGGCTTGGTACGGCCGTCTCCAACGCTAGGAAGAGCGCACAGTGCAGTCATGTAGCGCATTCCAAGCTCTCGCCAATACGACAACACTGGTGGGAGAACCGTCGCGACTTCGTCGGCGCCGAGCAACAACAATCCGTGCCCTGAGCCCTGTAAAAATGCTTTCTCCAGCCGCAAGCCCTGATCGGGCTCCAACGCAGGAGCTTGCGTCGTTTGTCGCAGCGTCAGCAAACCATGCGGGGTAAGAACGGGTTCCAGCGTCATCATGACGGTGAGACCTTACGATCCCACCGGAAATGTCCGCGATTTTGGGGGTGAGCCGCGCGCCACATCGAGAAGTAATTCGCCATTCTGTCACGAAGTACCGAGCATGGGCGCGGTCAGCAATTCCTTGACCAGCATGAACTGCTGAACGCACTCCGCGACTGCGGCCGCACCCTCACGGAGAAGATCATCCTCCTCCAAAACATCAACGTTCCTTTCGTTTTGCGAACGCTCGATTTGCGCCAACTGTGCGCCAATCTCGTCCGGCGTGAACATGCGTCTCACCTCGGAAACAAACCGCGGCAGTTCCCGAGCGAAGTCGGGATGTCTGGAGGCAGCACTGGCAAAGCTCACCAACTTCTCACCGACAAGGTAGTCGAAGGCCGCCGTGAGCCCGAATCGAGCCTTGATCATTTGAGCCGCTTCGCACTGTTCGATCCAAATATTATGCGCTTTGCGTACATTCATAGTCGGCCCTCATCTTATCGGCGTCGACACTGTTCTTGATGCCAGCCACTCGTTCAATTTCGACCACCGCCTTCTCCCCGAAACGTTCCGAACCGCGATGGCGACGGCTTTCTTCTGACCGACCAGCACGACCAGCTTCTTGCCCCGGGTGACGCCGGTATAGAGCAGGTTTCGCTGCAGCATGGTGTAATGCTGCGTCATCACCGGGATCACAACGGCCAGGTATTCCGAACCCTGGCTCTTATGGATGGTTGCTGCGTAGGCCGGCACCAGTGTGTCGAGCTCGCCAAAACCATAAATGACCGTGCGGCCGTCGAAGCTTGCGGTGAGTTCGCTGTCTTCGAAACTAACATCGTCGATATATCCGATGTCGCCGTTATAGACCTCCTTGTCGTAATCGTTTTCGATCTGCATCACTTTGTCGCCGGGCGCGAACGTCCAACCAAAGCGCTCGACCTTGCGCTCGCCGGCGGGGTTCAGAGCCGTCTGCAGTTCGATGTTTAGCGAGCGCGCACCGACGCCGCCCCGGTTCATTGGACACAGAACCTGAATGTCCCGAATTGGGTCGAGGCCGAAGCGATTGGGGATCCGTGTCTTCACCAACTCGATGATGCGTTGTACGACGGTTTCTGGATCGTCCGCTTGCACGAAGTAGAAATCGCTATCCGTGCCGCGCAGGCTGAGATCGGGGATGACCCCGTGATTGATGCGATGTGCGCTGATGATGATGCGGCTTTGCGCGGCCTGCCGGAACACCTCAGTGAGACGCACCACCGGCACAGCACCGGATGAGATGACGTCGGCCAGCACTTGGCCTGGCCCAACCGAAGGAAGCTGGTCGATGTCGCCGACGATCAAAAGGGCAGACTTGTCTGGCACTGCCTTGATGAGTGACTGCATCAGCATGACGTCTACCATTGAGGCTTCGTCGACAACAAGCAGGTCGCAGTCGAGCGGATTGTCTTCGCCGCGCTTGAAGCCGCCGCCCTTGGGGTCAACCTCCAGCAGCCGGTGGATCGTCCTGGCCTCAAAACCGGTCGCCTCGGTCATGCGCTTGGCGGCGCGGCCGGTCGGCGCGCATAGCAGGAGCCTTACCCCCTTTGCTGCGAGAATGCGGAGAATACCTTTGACGATGGTGGTCTTGCCGACACCAGGACCGCCGGTCATGACCAGCGCTTTGGACATCAATGCGAGCCGGATCGCGGCCACCTGGCTTTCGGCAAGGGTAAGCCCGATCCGTTCCTCGACCCAAGGCAGTGCCTTGTCTGAATTGATCCAGGGCCAGGGCAGTGTGCCATTCGCAAGCCGGATCAGCTGCTCGGCAATCGAGCGCTCCGCCCGATGCAGCCCCGCCAGAAATACGCAGGACGTTTCGCCTACACTGTCCGCGATGACCGTGCCTTCTGTCCGTTCGAGATCAAGCGCGATGCGCACTAGTTCCACCGGGACCTCAAGCAGCTTCTCGGCAAGCGGCACCAGTTCATCCGTCGGCAAACCGCAGTGCCCTTCGTCCATCGCCTCGGTCAGCGCATAGGAGATTCCGGCCCGAACCCGGATCATTGCGGTCTTCTCGATGCCGAGTTTCATCGCGATCGCGTCGGCAGTCTTGAAGCCGATGCCGCGAATGTCGCGCGCGAGGCGGTAGGGGTTCTCGGTCATGACCTGTACGGCGTCCGCGCCATAGGTCTTATAGATGCGCACCGCCCGCGCTGTGCCGACGCCATTGCTGTGCAGGAAGACCATGATTTCGCGAACGATCTTCTGTTCGGCCCAGGCGGCTGTGATCCGGTTGGCCCGAACCGGGCCGATGCCCGTTACCTCGCGCAGGCGTTCGGGCTCCGCCTCAATGGTATCGAACACCTTCGCACCGAAGGCGCGCACCAGCTTCTTGGCATAGACTGGCCCGATGCCGCGGATCATCCCGGAGCCGAGGTATTTCTCGATGCCGTCGAGTGATGTCGGTTCCGAGGTCTTTAAGAACTTCGCCCTGTACTGTTGGCCATGGGTGCGGTCATTGACCCATTCGCCCGATGCGGTAATCCACTCGCCAGCGGAGATCACCGCGGCGTGCCCGACTACAGTGACCAGTTCGCGGTGGCCGCGCGCCTTGATCCGCAAAACGCAGTAGCCATTCCCGTCGTTGTGGTATGTGACGCGCTCAACAAGGCCCGCGAGAACTTCCCGGCTTGATGGTTCCGGCTGCGGTTTCATGCGGATCGTCGCATCATCTGTTCCGTCGCCGAGAGCACCATTTGCGGACAGATCTCTTCCCCGAACCCAATTTGGAAGGATGGCTCGTCGTTGGCAAGCCACCACGGTGGAGAAGCGCGGTGGTGGGGATGGGTTCGACCCGTTCGGAGCCCACCGAGTCGGCATTCATAGGGCGATCGCATAGCCGGTCAACGAGCGTCCGTCGATGATGTTGTCGGCGTGCCGGTAGCCGCTGTGCGGCGTAAGGATCGAACTGTACGGAAGATCAGCCAGCCGTGATTTTCGCTTGGCAGTTACTGCCGGAAACTCACGAAGGTTTATGGCGGCGGCGCAGTCGCGGCGTTCGCAGGTTCGGTAAAAAGACTCGGCCCACATTTTCGAGCGCCTGCCAGCCAGCGCGAAAAGGCGACGGCGTGTTAGACAATACGGCCGGGTCTCCACCCGCTTCGTGCGGGATTGCCTGGCCACGTTAGATCGTAAAGATGAGTAATTTCAGTGGCGCCGGGAGATTTTAAGTCCCTTGCGTCTACCAATTCCGCCACGTCCGCATTGTTGATTTCTATAGGCTTTTTGCCCTGTACCTGCAAATGTTAGACAGCCAAGCCGAATTGATCCCTTGCGCGGCGCCTTCGGCCCGGCAAGGGCAGGCCATTGTGCCCTCCGCGCCGGAGGGCCTGGACTTTGGTCGTCTTCGGGGAGTCGCGGAAATACGACGGCACACCGCTCTGGCTGAAAAACGTCGTGGATGACCCCACAGCAGACGATCGCTCGCCGCCGAACGTCCGCTTACCACCAAGAGGTGCCGATCTCGTGTATCAAGGCCGAATCATCCGACCCGATTGGCAGAGCGTCGAACAGATTTTCCCGAACGGCAAAGCGCGGTAACAGTGCTGCGTCTTGATGTCCAAGGCTTCTAAAGAAAATGAGGTGCAGAACCCTGTTCCGTCGCCAATCCCGAGGCCGCATCTGAGGTAGAAGCGTCTCGTTTAGCCAACTACTCATAGGATGATACTAGGATTCCGAATACATTGACGCATTGAAGCAGATTCACCTGCTTGGCAGAAATCATCCAATCGCTGTCGACCATCCTAAACCGGTGCCCACGGTCGATTGAGTTGCCTGAGCTCCGCGATAAAAGCTCGGAAGCAGGGCCAGTTTTTGACGATCGGTTAAATAGCTTCAGCTAGTTTGTCGTTTTTGAAAGCAAAAACTAGCTATGGCATCGGCACGCGAGCAACGGACGAGTGAGCGCGTAGTCTTCTCGAAGGGCTACCCAGCCCAAATGATGGCAATTGACGGAACTTGGCGGCGTGATTGCAGCCTGTCCGACGTATCCGACACCGGTGCAAAAATTACCATCGAAGGGTCAATCGCCGGGCTTACTATCAAAGAATTCTTTTTACTGCTTTCTTCCACAGGACTGGCCTATCGCCGTTGTGAATTAGTGTGGGTCAACGGCGAAGTGATTGGGGTCAATTTTCTCAAGCAAGCTGCCGGCAAGAAGGGAAAAAACGGGTCACGAGCACGTTGAGAGACGCCGCTTAGACGCCGTTATGTTCCGACGCTTTTCCGACGTGAGCGGTGACGATGTCGGTTCGTGGGGGTAGAGCGGACCAATCGCCGGCATCGCGAAAGTGACGCGAATGACCGTGCGCCCCGAGGGCGCGAACCATCAGTGAGGGAGGGTCTCACCCGGATAAATGTCGATTGGTCCGGAAGCTGGCAGGCGGCACGGCTGGGCAACTGGCTGGGTCGGAGCCCTGCGACAAAGGCGGCCTTGGGCTGCTGAGCGATCCGACGGGCCGTAACAAAGTGAAGCCCGAGCAGGCCTCGAAAGTTCTAATGCGGATGCCGACCCTCCGGTCATTTGGGGAAGGCTGCACGTGTGGGGAAGAAATCGACAAGCGCACCCACGCGATCCGCCGGGGTAGTGGGTACGGCACGTCGGTAGGGTGGTTCGTAGTTACAGGGGGAGACCCGTCGTGGACGAGGGTGGCGGCCTTAGCATCGCATCAGGCGGTGGTCACGACGGGAGTCGGACGGGGCAATAGGAGCGCTGATGCCGGGTAATGCCGGCGGAGCAAAGGGCCCCGACTTCTGGTGCGCTTTTGAAGATGGTGAGGGGACGGTGATTGGTGATGAGCCTGACAACGCCTGATAAGATCCGGAACCTTCAGAGAAAGCTCTACTGCAAGGCGAAGGCGGAGCCCGCCTTCCGCTTCTATCTGCTCTACGACAAGATCTGTCGCGAGGACATCCTGGTCCACGCCTATCGGCTCGCCCGCGTCAATGCGGGTGCACCGGGTGTGGATGGGATGACGTTTGCTCGCATCGAGGAGCAGGGCCTGGAAGCATGGTTGGCGGGCTTGCGCGTGGAACTGGTCGCGAAGACATATCGACCTGATCCGGTGCGGCGGGTGATGATCCCCAAAGCGAATGGTGGCGAGCGTCCGCTCGGCATTCCGACCATTCGTGATCGTGTGATTCAGGCTGCCGCCAAGATCATGATCGAACCCATCTTCGAGGCTGACTTCGAGGACAATGCCTACGGTTATCGGCCCGCTCGCGGGGCGGTAGACGCGGTCAAGGAAGTGCACCGGCATTTATGCCGGGGTTACGCTGATGTAGTTGATGCCGATTTGTCCAAGTACTTCGATACGATTCCGCATTCCGAGCTGCTAAAGTCGGTAGCTCGGCGTGTTGTGGATCGAAACGTCCTGCGCCTCATCAAGATGTGGCTGAGGGCGCCGATCGAGGAACGGGATGCGGACGGAACCCGGCGCATGAGTGGTGGCAAGGGAAACACGCGCGGCACGCCGCAGGGCGGCGTCGCAAGTCCACGGCTGGCCAACATCTACATGAACCGGTTCCTGAAGCATTGGCGTTTGACCGGATGCGGCGACACGTTCCATGCTCACGTCGTCTCCTATGCTGACGACTTCGTTATCCTCAGCCGCGGTCGCGCGGCGGAGGCATTAGCGTGGACGAAGGCGGTGATGACCAAGCTCGGGTTGACGATCAACGAGGCGAAAACTTCGTTGAGAAACGCCCGACAGGAACGCTTCGACTTCCTTGGCTACCCGTTCGGCGCGCATCGGTTTGAGGCGAACGGGAATTGGTATCTAGGCGCGAGCCCGTCCAAGAAGAGTGTGCAACGGCTTGGCCCCAAGCTACCGCGCCCATCCTCGACTCTGCCAACTGCGAAATCGGAACGATCGGTTTCTGTGAGGACCGTGTGGCATTTCTCACTCTCGCTCGGTCGTCCTGGTCGACTCGCATAACGCAGCAAATCTCAATCGGTCACAATCCCCACACGTCGTGCCGCTGAAGCCGCCTGTGTACGGTTCACCACGCCGAGCACCTTGAAGATCGCGGTGATGTGCGACTTGGTGGTCTTTTCGGAGAGCTCGAGCGCGCGGCTGATCTCCCTGTTGGTAAGTCCACGGCATAGCTGCCGCAGCACCTCGGTTTGCCGCTCGGTCAGGCGTTTGCCAATATCGCCCGGCTCGTGACCAGGCACATCGGCCGCAACATCGAGCAGCAGCGGCGGCACGTAGATTTCGCCGGCGAGCACCAGACGCAGCGCCGAGAGGATGTTTCGCGGACTGGCTGATTTCGGCACATAGCCGCAAGCGCCCGACTTCAGGGCGCGGCGCACATCGCCCGGATCTTCCGACGACGACAGCACGATCACCGGCAGTTGCGGACGGCGTTTCGTCAAAACCGGTATCGCCTCCATACCGCCTTGATCGGGCATGGAGAGATCGAGAAAGACCGCATCGAGATCGGGATGCGCCTCTACTAGACGCAGTCCTTCCGTGGTGTCGGAGGCCTGGAGCACGTCCGCCCCCTGCTCGAATTGCCGGAGCAAGGCGACGAGCCCTTCCCGCACAATGGCATGATCGTCCACGATGAGCAGTTTCATAGGTCATTATTTCCCTGAATTTCGCAGAACGGCAAGTCAGGTGTTTGGGCCCGCGAGGTCCCCGAGGCCGGCATCATGCCCCTCGAAAATTTATGCGACCGCATCGGCCCGACTTTACGCCCACTCTTTATAACGTTACCCCGTTAACGGCGTTACGCTTGCTTGGCCGACACGGCCGCGACCGGTGGGAAACTTGCTGTGACGAAAGTGGCCATGCCTCCGCACCGTCTGGATGAACTGCGCGCCGAGCAGATCGCTGGCTTCTACCGTAATTCCACCCCGGGGACAGTAGGCGGCATGATCGCGGCCCCGATCCTGACGGGAATGCTGCTCTATGAAAACGCCGTGCGCTTGCACGTGGCCGCCATTTTCGTGCTGCTCTTGGCCGCCAGCACAGTGGCGCGGCTGGTTCTGATCCGGACCTATCTGACGGTCAAACCACCGGTCGAAGATTGGCGGCGCTGGGCCTCTTGGGCGATCGCCACCGCGTTCGTCGGCGGATCGTGCTGGGGATTGGGGGCGCTGTTTTTGATGAACGCGGCCGCCCCGGAATATCAGTTCATGGTGCTGCTGACTTGCGCGGCGCTGGCCGCAGGGGCCATCACCGCGTTTGGTACCTATCTGCCGTCCTATTACTGCAACTTGTTCACCATCATGGTGCCGAGCTGTGTCTGGTCGGCGCTGCACGGGGATGCCCTGCATTGGACCTACGCGGTGCTTTGCGTGCTCTGGATGGCGGTTGTTGCAATTCTTGCAAATTCGTTCAGCAAGCTGCTGATCGAGTCGCTCGCGCTGCAATTTGCCAACCTCGACCTTGCCAACGATCTGCTGCGTCAAAAGGAGCTCGCCGAGGCGGCCAATGTCGCCAAGTCGAATTTCCTGGCATCGGCCAGTCACGATCTCCGGCAGCCGGTGCACGCGCTCAGCATGTTCGTCGGCGCATTGCGCGACCGGCCTCTCGATGAGCCGAGCGGCCGGTTGGTCCGGCAAATCCAGAATTCGGTTGGCGCGCTCGACAGCTTGTTCGGTGCCATCCTCGATATTTCGCGCCTGGACGCCGGCGTGATCGAGCCTCGGCCGTGGGCTTTCGCAGTTCAGCCACTGCTAGAAAGAATCTGCCGCGAGGAGATGCCCGAGGTCGATCGCAAGGGCATCGCGCTGCGTCTTATCCCCTGTAGCCTCACCGTGCAGACTGACCCGGTGCTGCTCGAGCGCGTCTTGCGCAACCTCATTTCTAACGCCGTTCGTTATACCGACAACGGGCGCGTGGTGGTCGGTTGCCGACGCGGCGTCCGGCTGAGCATCGAGGTATGGGACTCCGGGCGCGGCATTCCGGCCGATCAGCAGGATCTGATTTTCCAGGAATTCTATCAGATCGGAAATCCGGAACGCGATCGGGCCCGGGGACTTGGGCTCGGGCTCGCCATCGTGCAACGCCTGACGCGGATACTCCATATTCCGATGCAGATGCGCTCACATGTCGACAGAGGATCGGTATTCAAGCTGTCGGTTGAACAGGCGGCAAGCGCGCCGGCAGCGATCGAGCCGCCTGCCGAGACATCGGCCGCCCCTCAGCCGCCGCTTTTCATCCTGGTCGTTGACGACGAAGTTGCGATCCAGGAAGCCATGCATACGTTGCTGACGGGCTGGGGCCACACGGTGATCACCGCGGGCTCCTGTGCCGAGATGCTGGACCATGCGGCCGCCTTCACCAGCACGCCGAATTTGATCATTTCGGACTATCGCCTGCGAAATGATGAAGAAGGCATCACCACGATCGAGCGGCTGCGATCCGAGTTCAACAGCGATATTCCCGCGATTCTCATTACCGGCGACACAGCGCCCGATCGGATCCGCCAGGCGACCGCGAGCGATTGTTTTCTGCTGCACAAGCCGGTGTCGAACAGCCGGCTGCGCGCCGCCATTGTCAATCTGGCGGTCGCGGCACCGGGACTGCTGCAGGCGCGACCGCAATAACGGAAAAGCTAACGGCGCGCACGACGCTTGTGGCCCAAAGACAACACTGCCGTTGTTTTCCACGGTCTTAAGACCTCTCGGGACCTAGCGACTGCGGCCACTCTCGGCAAGAGTTCGGTCCGATACTCGATCGAGGGGGCTGCCATGTCTGGAAATCCGGGCTGCTCTCTCGTTGACGTCCATCAAGCTGGGTCAGTGTACAGCGTATCCATGCGACGCGGGTCCTTCCCTTCCATCTCTCACTTGGCCCGCTGTGGCTCGGTGAGACAGCAGGTGCCGTAGTGGTTGCCGTCCGCGAGTGCTTTCGGCCTGGTATCGGGCAAGCGGCCGCGCTCATTGGGCCGCGTTCACTCGCACTTGTTTTATTGGCCGCTTTTTTTACTGTCCGCTGCGCGCACGCAAACGATCTGTGTACGACGGTCGGCTCGTCCACGACCTGCTCCGGCAATCAATCGGCCGGCATTGCACTCAACCCCAGCAACGGGATTACCAGCCTATTCGTCCAGTCGCTGACGGTGCCGATCGGCCCGACTTCGGGCACCTCCGGTATCAATTTCCGGTCGCTTGGCGCCAACGGCGTTTCCGCAGCGCCCACCGGGGTAGCGGGATCGGACTTGACGACCACGACCGATACCAGCGTAAGCATTTCAACCACGAGCGGCGCGCCCGGAATCCTGGTGACGAGCACCGGCGGAAATGGCATCGACGAAGTTGTCTTCCAAAATCTCGGCGGCGCCGGAGCGCAGGGTGGGGCCGTTAGTGTCGGCAACGCGGGCTCGATCACGACCGCTGGCGCAAACGGCATCGGCATATCGGCCCAAAGCGCCGGCGGAAACGCGGGATTGAATGCGTTCACGGGAGGCGGCGGGCTCGGCGGCGCGTTGACGGTGACGAATTCAGGCACCATCGCAACCAACGGGACGAGCGCCTACGGCATCTATGCCTTCTCGGCCGGTGGTAACGGCTATCTCGGAAGTCAGGATAACGGCGCTCCCGGTGCGCAGTCCGGCAATATCGGCATCACCAACGCCGGCTCGATTACCACGCAACTCGCCGGCAGTTCGGGCATCTATGCTTCTTCCCTGGGTGGCACGACGGGAAACAGCAGCTCGATCGGCGCCAATGCCGGCTCGATCACGATCTCCAACACGGGAACGATCCAGACCTTTGGGTCGACCACGCTGCCGATCCTGCCGGCTCCCTTCACCTTGTCGAACGGAATCATGGCCTTCGGGACCGGCGGTGCCGGCAGCAACGGCGAAAACGACAATAACGTGGGCAGCCCGAGCGGTGGCAATGCCGGCGCCGGTGGCGTCGGCAGCTTGATCGGCATCACCACAAGCGGGACCATCGCCACGAAGGGCAGCGGCAGCTTCGGAATATATGCGCAGAGCCTGGGTGGTGTGGGTGGTGTGGGTGGCGGCGCGGGCGAAGTAGGTGCGAACGCTCCGGGCGGCGGCGATGGTGGGACCGGAGGTGCCGGCGGCGGCGTGACAATCACGGCATCGGGTACGATAACGACCAGCGGCGGCGGCATTTCCGCCAACAGTCTTGGTGGCGCGGGCGGCGTCGGCGGCGACGCGACCGGCGGCACCCCGACTGCCCGCCCCGGCGGGACAGGCGGGATAGGCGGCGACGTCACCGTGACGACAAACGGTGTCTCGCTCACCACGACCGGAAGCGGCAGCGTCAGCCAATTTGCGACAATCCCCAGTGTCGGCATCCTGGCCCTGAGCCAAGGCGGTAACGGCGGCACCGGCGGCGATGCCAACGACAGCAACAACATCAACGCCACAAGCGGCAATGGTGGCGGCGGTGGTGCCGGCGGCACTGTGATGATCACAGGCTCAGGAACTGTTACGACATCAGGCGCGCAAGCCGTTGGAATTTACGGCCAAAGCATCGGCGGCAACGGCGGCGACGGCGGCAAAGCATTTGGCACCTTCAACGCGGACGCACGCAATGGCGGCATGGGCGGAGACGGCGGCACCGTCACTATCAATACGACCGCCAATGTGACGACCAGCGGCAGCGGCGCGTACGGCATCGCCGCCTTGAGCCAGGGCGGCAACAGCGGTGACGGCGGAAACGCGTTGTCGGGGGCCAACGCCAGTGCGGGAAACAGCAACGATGCCGGATCCGGCGGCACGATTACGCTGACATCGAACGGCACAGTCATGACCGCCGGTTCAGGTGCCGCCGGGCTGTTCGGTTTCAGCGCAGGCGGCAACGGTGGCAACGGCAATAGCGGTGACGCGATTGCCGCGGCCGGCGGCAATGGCGGCAATGGCGGCGGCGGCGGCACGGTGACGCTCAACGCGTACGGAACGGTCAGCACGACGGGCACCGCGGCGGCCGGCGTGAGTGCGCAAAGCATGGGCGGCACGGGCGGTGACGGCGACAGCGCGGGCGGCGCGCAGGGTAGCGGTGGCGTGGGAGGCAATGGCGGCTCCGGCATGGCGGTGAGCGTCAACGCCAACGGAAAAATCACCACCACCGGCGATCTGGGCTTCGGCGTCTACGCGTCGAGCAGCGGTGGAGTCGGCGGCACCGGCGGCAGCGCGACCGGCGCCTTTGCGACCAACGGCGGCACCGGCGGCACCGGCGGTAACGGTGGCGACGTGACCGTCATCACGGCCGCCAACAGCATCATCACTACGTCGGGACTGCTGGCCAGCGGCATCAACGCCATCAGCCTGGGCGCGACCGGCGGAAACGGTGGTAACTCTGGCGCGGCCTATGCCGCACCCGGCGGCGGCGGTGGCGGCGGCAGTTCGGGCACCGTCACGGTCACGGCAAACGGCTCGATTATCACGAGCGGATTCGGCGCGTTCGGCATTCAGGCCGAAAGCACCGGCGGCGGCGGCGGGACGGCGGCCAACGGCGGCGGTGTCGTATCGGTTGGCGGCACAGGTGGCGCGGCAAGCAATGGCGGCGTCGTCAACGTCAACAATTACGGCTCCATCACGACGTCGGGTCTTTTCTCGCATGGCATTGCGGCCGCCAGCATCGGCGGCGGCGGCGGCGCCGGCAGCCATTCGGGTGGGCTGGTTGCGCTCGGCGGCGCGGGCAATTCCAGCGGCGACGGCAACACCGTCACCGTTACCAACTACCTCGGCGCCAACATCCAGACGTCGGGCATCGGCGCCTACGGGATTTACGCCGAGAGTCTCGGCGGCGGCGGCGGCAATGGTGGCGGCGCCGGGGGGCTGGTCTCGATCGGCGGAGCGGGAAGCACCGGTGGCAATGGCGGCCAGGTGTTTGTCTACAATTACGGAACGATCGGGACGACGGGCCTCGGCGGCAACGGCATCTTTGCCCAAAGCGTCGGCGGCGGCGGCGGCGACGGCGGTTCTGCAAGTTCGTTTGCGGCCATCGTCAGCGTCGGGATCGGTGGCAGTGGCGGCGTCGCGGGCGCAGGCGAACAGGTTTTTGTCCAGAATACCGGCACGATCAACGTATCGGGCTTTCGCTCCAACGCGATATTCGCGCAAAGCCTTGGCGGCGGCGGCGGCAATGGCGGCGACGGTACCGACGATTGCGCTTGCGTGGTGACATACGCCGTGGGCGGCAAGGGCGGTTCCTCTGGCGGCGGCGGCGAGGTTCAAGTCCTCAATAGCGGTTCTCTCGTCACCTCCGGCGACCTCTCCACCGCCATCCTCGCGCAAAGCGTTGGCGGCGGCGGCGGCACCGGCGGTGCGGGTTACGGATATGGCGGCGGCATCTTCAATGTCGGCATTTCGGTCGGAGGCGCTGGAGGCTCGGCCGGCGGCGGCGGCGCCGTCATCGTCAGTCAGTCGGGCGCGATCAATACCTACGGAATGGATTCAAACGGCATCACCGCCTACAGCATTGGTGGCGGCGGCGGCAACGGTGGGAGCAGCGCTTCCAGAACGGTGACGTTGCTGCCCTCCAACAAGACCTCAAAAGGTCCGGCGACCGTATCGCTGGACTTTTCGTTCGGTGGCAGCGGTGGCGCGGCCGGCGACGGCGGCACCGTCAACGTTTCAAACATTGGCTACATCGTAACCGGCGGCGCCGGGTCCGCAGGCATCTTTGCCCAGAGCGTCGGTGGCGGCGGCGGCAATGGTGGTGACGCCTCGGCAACGTCAACTTCCGTGAATGACGGCGGCTCGAATAACATTTCACTGTCGTTGGCCATCGGCGGTAGCGGCGGCGCCGGCGGCAAGGGCAACACCGTGACGGTGAGCAATGTCGGCAAGATAATCACGACGGGCGACGAAGCCCCAGCCATCGTCGCGCAAAGCGTCGGCGGCGGCGGTGGCATTGGCGGCGCCGGGGTTGCCTCTTCGGACACCGTCGGCAACATCAATAATTTCACGCCGGGCAACATCACCAGTCCGGATCCGAACACGCCGCCGCCGGATCCAGATGTGCCGAATTCGACCGATCGCTCGAAGCTGGAGCAACTGGCGAATGGCGCGGAAGAAGGTACCAAGATCGCGGTCGCCGTGGGCGTCGGCGGCAGTGGGGGTGCGGCTGGCGACGGCGGCGCCCTCTCTGTCACCAACAATGGCAACATCACCACCTACGGTTTCGCCTCGCAAGGCATCTTTGCCCAGAGCGTCGGCGGCGGCGGCGGAACGGCCGGCGGCGGTAGCGCGCAGAGTTCCGGCAACGTCGCGGTCGGCGTCGGACTCGGCGGCAATGGCGGCGGCGCGGGAAAGGGCGGAGATATCAGCGTCATCAATACCGGCACGATTTCCACCTGGGGCGACGACGCCGCAGCGATCTTCGCGCAGAGCGTCGGCGGCGGTGGTGGGCTTGCGGTGATCGGAGACGGCCACGTTGGGCTCAACCCCAAGGGCGTCGCGATCGCAATCGGCGGCACGACCGGCAGCTCCGGCGCCGGCGGCGACATCATCGTTTCCCAGACCGGCACCATTACGACCATCGGCGATCGCGCTTACGGGATCCTGGCGCAGAGTATCGGCGGCGGCGGCGGTGTCGGCGGCACCGGTGACGGAATCAATCTCGGCGCGGTTGTCGTCGGTGGCAACGGTGGCGCCGGAGGCAACGGCGGTACGGTCCAGGTCACCGATACGGGTGGCATCACGACCTACGGCAATGGCGCCGATGGCATTCTCGCGCAGAGCATTGGCGGCGGCGGCGGAATCGGCGGCGACGCGGCAGGCTCCAATCCCCATCTCGGCAGCCGCGCCATCACGGTCGGCTTCGGCGTCGGCGGCGCTGCCGGCGAGGCCGGCAATGGCCTGGGGATCACGGTCAACAGCAACGGTTCAATCACCACCAGCGGCATCGCGGCCTACGGCATCCTGGCGCAAAGTATCGGCGGTGGTGGCGGCATCGGCGGCAGCGGAGATGCAAGCGGCGGCACGATCGCTTATGCCGGATCGAATGGCGGCGCCGGCAGCGGCGGCACCATCACCATCGATCAAACCGGCAACGTGACCGCCAGCGGAACGGATTCGCACGCGATCTTCGCGCAAAGCGTGGGCGGACTCGGTGGCGGCAACATCACCATCAACCTGCATAGCGGCACGATCAGCGGCGGCACCGGCAACGCCGCCGGAATCTACATCGATGGCGGAGCGACCAACGCCATCAACATCTCATCCGGCGCGATGGTGACCGCGCAGTCCGGCGTCGCCATCCAGGCGACCGACGGCGTCGACGCGAACGGCGTCGCGCATGTGATCGGCAACACCACGGTCAACAATTCGGGCGGCATCGTCGGCAATGTCGATCTTGGCAGCGGCATGGGCCAGGTCAACAATCTGGCGGGCGGGACCTTCATCACCGGAACGGTGCTCAACCTCGGTTCGGGCGCGCTGGTCAATGCCGGCCGGCTTGACATCGGCGGCATCAACAACGTCATCACGACCACACTCAACGGTGGCTTCGTCCAGACCACAGCGGGCACCTACGTCCCCGACGTCCGTTTCGGCGGAACGTCGGATCTGCTGGCGGTGAACGGAATCGCCAATGTTCGCGGCACCATCCTCCCCAACCTGTTGTCTCTATTGCCCAACGCGCCCACAACCGTTCTCTCGGCTTCCGGCGGCTTCATTGGCGTGAACGACGTGATCGCGACCAATTCGCCGACGGTGACCTATGGCGTCCAGTTCGTCGGCAACTCGCTCCAGCTCGTCGCGACCCAGGCGCAGTTCGTAAACACATCGCTTTCCGCCACACTCACGCCGAATGAACTGGCCGTCGCGACCCAGCTGCAGAACATCTGGAACGCCGGTGCAACGCCCGGTATCGGACCGGCGTTCGCCGCTCTTGCGAATGAGCCAAATCCGCAAGCCTATGCCCAGGCGCTCGATCGGCTGCATCCGGCGCCCTATCTCGCGCAGCCGGCGATTTCAACGTTTACCGGGCTCAGCTTCGTCGACAGCATGATGAGCTGTCATCTTCCCGCCGGTCCCTTTGCCGCTCTGACGGAAGTCCCCTGCGATTGGGCCAAGCTGACGGGGAGCTTCGCCAGCGTCGGCAGCTCGTCGAGTTCTTCCGGGTATCGCGATCAGGCCGCGCGTATTCAGGCCGGCCGTCAGTTTCAAATTGCCCCCGGCTGGTTTGGTGAGTTCGCCGTCGGCTACGAGGCCGGCCGAACCACGACTGACAACTTCGCCACCACACTCGCCGACCGCTATGACTTCGGCGCGGCGTTGAAGCACCAGATCGGACCTTGGCTGTTCGCGGCCGCTCTCGATGCCGGCTACGATGCGCTCACCGCCACACGCTATATCGGCCTGGGCGGTGTGCAGTCGGCGACCAGCGCGCCAAGCGTATGGCGGCTGGATTCGCGTTTCCGCGCGGCTTATGTAGCCGAATTCGGCAATGCGTACGTCAAGCCTTCGCTCGACCTCGACGTGATCTATACGGGGCTGCCGGGTTTCAGCGAAGCGGGCGCCGGTGCGCTGAATCTCAATGTCGCGTCGTCCAACAAGGTGGTGTTCGCGGCTTCGCCCATGGTCGAACTCGGGCAGACCTGGTTGCTTCGCAACGGTGCGGCGTTGCGGCCGTATATTCAGGGCGGCGCGACCTTCCTGTCGAACAATACGTGGAGCGTCAACTCGACTTTCGAGGGCGCGCCAGCGGGCGTTTCGCCGTTCACGACGCTGACGTCACTTCCACAAACGCTGGCGAAGGTCGCGGCCGGCATCGACATTTTCGGGGTGGCAGGGATACCGGGCCTGGATTTGCGCCTTGAGTATCACGGGCGGTTTGGATCGGGCTACACCGACCAAACCGGCCTGGTAAAACTGAGCCGGCAATTCTGACAACACTACTGCGCATCTCTACCTCCTATTTGCATTGTGCACAGAGCTATCGAAGCCTGCGCGATCGAACGTCTCGCCGTCGCTGCGAAAGGTACCGCGGATTCCGGGTCTAGGTGTCAAGCTCTCCAACGATCATCCTTGCCGGGCCCACTGTTCTCTCCGCGGTAGGGGTGAACCCTCCGCATGATGGCGTAAGGTGACGTTGGCGGTTCAATGTTGCAATCGCGGTCGTCCTTTCGGACGCCGCAAAAAATCGGTCGACCTCACCATCGCCATCGTCCCGGCTGGGACGTCTTTTCCTGCCGTTAGGCAGGAACTCGGTGGTCGCCTCGCTGAGCAGCAATCTCCTTTTTCGACCAGTTGAACTCAGTTCCCTCGATCCACATGCGATGCAGAATGACCGCGAGCTTACGCGCGACCGCAACCTTGGCCTTGCGGAGCCCGTTGCGCTTGGCGATTATTCCCCAAGCCTTCACGGCTGACCATTTCGGGACGCGCGTCAGCAGAACCCCGGCTGCTTCAAACAGGTAACTTCGTAGCATCGCGTCGCCGCATTTGGAGATGCGACCGGTCCAATCGACCTCTCCGGACGCATGGCGTC
>NZ_JBEKRB010000071.1:0-20949 GCF_049519115.1 Bradyrhizobium sp. | reverse complement strand
CGGGTCAGGTAGCCGGAGTTCGCGGTCTTCAACGCGGTGTCCGCGAGGCCCTTGCGGGCGCCGTGGGTCGAGTTGAAGTATTCGAGCACCGACAGGCCTTCCTTGAAGTTGGAAATGATCGGCGTCTCGATGATCTCACCCGACGGCTTGGCCATCAGGCCGCGCATGCCGGCGAGCTGACGCATCTGCGCCGGCGAGCCGCGCGCACCCGAATGCGCCATCATGTAGATCGAGTTGATGTCGGCTTCGACGCCCTTGGCATTCTTCTTGGTCGAGGAAATTTCCTTCATCATCTCCTTGGCGATTTCTTCAGTCGCCTTCGACCAGGCGTCGACGACCTTGTTGTACTTCTCGCCATGGGTAATCAGACCGTCGTTGTACTGCTGCTCGAAATCCTTCGCCAGCGTACGCGTGGTGTCGACGATCTTCCACTTGCCGTGCGGCACCACCATGTCGTCCTTGCCGAACGAAATGCCGGCCTTGAACGCATTGTAGAAGCCGAGCGCCATGATGCGGTCGCAGAAGATCACCGTCTCCTTCTGGCCGCAGTGACGGTAGACCTGATCGATCACGCCGGAGATTTCGCGCTTGGTCATCAGCTTGTTGATGACGTCGTACGGTATCTTCGTCGACTTCGGCAGCACGTTGCCGAGCATCACGCGGCCCGCGGTGGTTTCGATCCAGCGCTTGACCTGCTTGCCCTCCTCGTCGAGGCCCTCCCAGCGATACTTGATCTTGGTATGCAGGTGGATGACCTTCGAATGCAGCGCATGCTCGATCTCGGCCATCTCGCCGTAGAGCTTGCCCTCGCCGGGCAGCCCTTCGCGCATGATGGAGAGATAATAGAGGCCGAGCACGATGTCCTGCGACGGCACGATGATCGGCTGACCATTGGCCGGATGCAGGATGTTGTTGGTCGACATCATCAGGACGCGTGCTTCCAGTTGGGCTTCCAGCGACAGCGGAACGTGCACGGCCATCTGGTCGCCGTCGAAGTCGGCGTTGAACGCGGCGCAGACCAGCGGGTGAAGCTGGATCGCCTTGCCCTCGATCAGGACCGGTTCGAACGCCTGAATGCCCAAGCGATGCAGCGTCGGCGCGCGGTTGAGCAGCACCGGATGCTCGCGGATCACCTCGTCGAGAATGTCCCAGACCTCGGGCCGCTCTTTTTCAACCAGCTTCTTGGCCTGCTTCACCGTGGTCGACAGACCCTTGGCGTCGAGCCGCGAATAGATGAACGGCTTGAACAGCTCGAGCGCCATCTTCTTCGGCAGGCCGCACTGATGCAGGCGCAATTCGGGACCGACCACGATCACCGAACGGCCGGAATAGTCGACGCGCTTGCCGAGCAGGTTCTGACGGAAACGGCCCTGCTTGCCCTTGAGCATGTCGGCGAGCGACTTCAACGGACGCTTGTTGGCGCCGGTGATGACGCGGCCGCGGCGGCCGTTGTCGAACAGGGCGTCAACCGCCTCCTGCAACATGCGCTTTTCGTTGCGGATGATGATGTCGGGCGCGCGCAGCTCCATCAGCCGCTTCAAGCGGTTGTTGCGGTTGATGACGCGGCGGTAGAGGTCGTTGAGGTCCGAGGTCGCAAAGCGGCCGCCATCGAGCGGCACCAGCGGCCGCAGGTCCGGCGGAATCACCGGCACCACGGTCAGGATCATCCACTCCGGCTTGTTGCCGGAATAGCGGAAGGCTTCGACGATCTTCAGACGCTTGGCGAGCTTCTTGTGCTTGATGTCGGAGTCGGTCTCCTGCATCTCGGCGCGCAAGGTGGTCTCGAGCTTCTCGAGCTCAAGCCCTTTCAACAGCTCGCGGATCGCTTCCGCGCCGATCATGGCGGTGAAGGAATCCTGGCCGAATTCGTCCTGCGCCTTCAGGTACTCGTCTTCCGACAGCAACTGACGGTCCTTGAGCGAGGTCAGGCCCGGCTCGAGCACGACGTAATATTCAAAGTAGAGAATCCGCTCGAGATCCTTCAGCGTCATGTCGAGCAGAAGGCCGATGCGGGACGGCAGCGACTTCAAGAACCAGATGTGGGCAACGGGCGCGGCCAGCTCGATGTGGCCCATGCGCTCGCGCCGGACGCGCGACAACGTCACTTCGACCGAGCACTTTTCGCAGATGATGCCCTTGTACTTCATCCGCTTGTACTTGCCGCACAGGCACTCGTAGTCCTTGATCGGCCCGAAGATGCGCGCGCAGAACAGGCCGTCGCGCTCCGGCTTGAAGGTGCGGTAATTGATGGTCTCAGGCTTCTTGATTTCGCCATAGGACCACGACAGAATCTTTTCCGGCGACGCGATCGAAATCCGGATCTGGTCGAAGACCTGAGCCGGCGTCGTCGGATTGAACAGATTCATAATTTCTTGGTTCATCGTCTTCTCCTCGCGTGCCGGCCGTCACCGGCAGCAAATTCGAATTCCTAGACTTCAGCCCTCGCGCGCACTTTGAAAAAAGGCAGCGCGAACACCCGGCGCGAAATCCGCGCCGGGTACGCTTGTTCTTACTCAGCGGCCTCCGAGGTCGGCGTGTTGCCGACCTTCGAATTGTGCAGGTCGACGTTGAGGCCGAGCGAACGCATTTCCTTGACCAGCACGTTGAAGGATTCGGGAATACCCGCCTCGAACGTGTCGTCGCCGCGAACGATCGCCTCGTACACCTTGGTGCGGCCGGCGACGTCGTCCGACTTCACCGTCAGCATTTCCTGCAGGGTGTAGGCGGCGCCATAGGCCTCGAGTGCCCAGACCTCCATTTCGCCGAAACGCTGGCCGCCGAACTGCGCCTTGCCGCCCAGCGGTTGCTGGGTGACGAGCGAGTACGGACCGATCGAGCGCGCATGGATCTTGTCGTCGACGAGATGATGCAGCTTGAGCATGTAGATGTAGCCCACAGTCACCTTTCGATCGAAGGCATCGCCCGTCCGCCCGTCATAGACGGTCGACTGGCCCGAGGCGTCCAACCCGGCAAGCTTCAGCATCTCCTCGATGTCCGCTTCCTTGGCACCATCGAACACCGGCGTCGCAATCGGCACGCCGTGGCTGAGATTACGGCCAAGCTCGATCAATTCGCTGTCGTTCAGCGACTTGATCGTCTCTTCATCGCCGTAAATCTTCTTCAAGGTCTCCTTCAGCGGCTTGACGTCCTGCTTGCTGAGATAGGCATCGACCGTCTGGCCGATGCGCTTGCCCAGACCCGCGCAGGCCCAGCCGAGATGGGTTTCGAGAATCTGCCCGACGTTCATGCGCGAAGGCACGCCCAGCGGATTGAGCACGATGTCGGCATGGGTGCCGTCCTCGAGGAACGGCATGTCCTCGATCGGAACGATCTTGGACACCACGCCCTTGTTGCCGTGACGGCCGGCCATCTTGTCGCCCGGCTGAATCTTGCGCTTCACCGCGACAAAGACCTTGACCATCTTCATCACGCCGGGCGGCAACTCGTCGCCACGCTGCAACTTTTCGACCTTGTCGAGGAAGCGCTGTTCGAGCCCCTTCTTCGACTCGTCGTACTGCTTCCGCATGGCCTCGATCTCGGCCATCAGCTTGTCGTTAGGGGATGCAAACATCCACCACTGCGAGCGCGGATGCTCCTCGAGCACGGCACGCGTGATCTTGGTGTCCTTCTTGAAGCCCTTCGGACCGGCGATACCCTGCCGGTTCTCAAGCAATTCGGCCAGGCGGCTATAGACGTTGCGGTCGAGGATCGCCTGTTCGTCGTCGCGGTCCTTGGCCAGACGCTCGATCTCTTCCCGCTCGATCGCCAGCGCACGCTCGTCCTTGTCGACGCCGTGACGGTTGAAGACGCGCACTTCCACGATCGTGCCCTGCACACCCGGAGGCACGCGGAGCGAGGTGTCGCGAACGTCGGAAGCCTTTTCGCCGAAGATCGCGCGCAGAAGCTTTTCTTCCGGTGTCATCGGGCTTTCGCCCTTCGGCGTGATCTTGCCGACCAGGATGTCACCGGCGCGCACTTCGGCGCCGATATAGACGATGCCGGCTTCGTCGAGGTTCTTCAGCGCTTCTTCCGAAACGTTCGGAATGTCGCGGGTGATTTCCTCAGGCCCGAGCTTGGTGTCGCGGGCCATCACCTCGAACTCCTCGATGTGGATCGAGGTGAAGACGTCGTCCTTCACGATTCTTTCGGAGAGCAGGATCGAGTCTTCGAAGTTGTAGCCATTCCACGGCATGAACGCGACCAGCACATTGCGGCCGAGCGCGAGCTCGCCGAGATCGGTCGAGGGACCATCGGCAATGATGTCGCCCTTCTTGACGACATCGCCGACCTTCACCAGCGGACGCTGGTTGATGCAGGTCGACTGGTTGGAGCGCTGATACTTCATCAGCCGGTAGATATCGACGCCCGACTTGGTCGGATCGAGATCTTCCGTCGCGCGGATCACGATACGGGTAGCGTCGATCTGGTCGATCACGCCGGTACGGCGGGCGGCGATCGCAGCCCCTGAATCGCGCGCGACCACGCCTTCCATGCCGGTGCCGACGAACGGCGCTTCGGCGCGCACCAGAGGCACGGCCTGACGCTGCATGTTCGAGCCCATCAGCGCGCGGTTGGCGTCGTCGTTTTCCAGGAACGGGATCAGGGCCGCGGCAACTGACACGAGCTGCTTCGGCGACACGTCCATGTAGTCGACCTTGTCCGGCGAGATCATGACCACGTCGCCGGCATGGCGGCAGACCACGAGATCGTCGGTAAAGCGGCCGCGGTTATCGAGCGCCACGTTGGCCTGCGCCACGTGGTGGCGGCCTTCCTCCATCGCGGAGAGATAGACCACCTCGTCAGTGACCCGGCCGTCCTTGACCTTGCGATACGGCGTCTCGACGAAGCCGTATTTGTTGACGCGGGCGAACGTCGCCAGCGAATTGATCAGGCCGATGTTCGGACCTTCCGGCGTTTCGATCGGGCAGATACGGCCGTAATGCGTCGGATGCACGTCGCGCACCTCGAAGCCGGCACGCTCGCGGGTCAGACCGCCCGGGCCAAGCGCCGACAGGCGGCGCTTGTGGGTGATCTCCGACAGCGGGTTGGTCTGGTCCATGAATTGCGAGAGCTGCGAGGAGCCGAAGAACTCGCGCACGGCGGCGGCCGCCGGCTTGGCATTGATCAGGTCCTGCGGCATCACGGTGTCGATATCGACACTCGACATGCGCTCCTTGATCGCGCGCTCCATGCGGAGCAGGCCGATGCGGTACTGGTTCTCCATCAATTCACCGACCGAGCGCACCCGGCGGTTGCCGAGATGGTCGATGTCATCGATCTCGCCCTTGCCGTCGCGCAGGTCGACCAGCGTCTTGATGACGGCGAGGATGTCTTCCTTGCGCAGTGTGCGATGGGTGTCGGGCGCATCGAGTTCGAGGCGCATGTTCATCTTGACGCGGCCGACCGCGGACAGGTCGTAGCGCTCGGAATCGAAGAACAGCGACTGGAACATCGCCTGCGCCGAATCCAGCGTCGGCGGCTCGCCCGGACGCATCACGCGGTAGATGTCGAACAGCGCGTCTTCACGCGTCATGTTCTTGTCGGCATGCAGCGTGTTGCGGATATAGGCGCCGACATTGACGTGGTCGATGTCGAGGATCGGCAGTTCCTTGTAGCCCTGCTCGTTCAGCACCTTCAGGAGCTTGTCGGTAAGCTCTTCGCCGGCTTCGGCATGGATCTCGCCGGTCTTCGGATTGACTAGGTCCTCGGCGACATAGTTGCCGACCAACTCCTCATCCGACATCCGCAGCGCCTTCAGCCCCTTTTCCTGGAGCTGGCGGGCCGCGCGCACGGTAAGCTTCTTGCCGGCTTCCAGCACCACCTTGCCGGTATCGGCATCGATCAGGTCATTGATGGTGGAATAGCCGCGGAAACGGGCGGCGTCGAACGGCACGCGCCAGCCTTCCTTGCCGCGCTTGTAGGCGATCTTCTTGTAGAAGGTCGAAAGGATCTGCTCGCCGTCGAGCCCGAGCGCGAACATCAGCGAGGTCACGGGGATCTTGCGGCGACGGTCGATACGCGCAAACACGATGTCCTTGGCGTCGAACTCGATGTCGAGCCAGGAGCCGCGATACGGAATCACGCGCGCGGCAAACAACAGCTTGCCGGAAGAATGCGTCTTGCCCTTGTCGTGGTCGAAGAACACGCCGGGCGAACGGTGCATCTGGGAGACGATGACGCGCTCGGTGCCGTTGACGATGAAGGTGCCGTTCATCGTCATGAGCGGAATATCGCCCATGTAGACGTCCTGCTCCTTGATGTCCTTCACCGACTTCGCGCCGGTTTCCTCATCGATATCGAACACGATCAGGCGCAGCGTCACCTTTAGCGGCGCAGCGAAAGTCATGCCGCGCTGACGGCACTCGTCGACGTCGTATTTTGGCGGCTCGAATTCGTAACGGACGAATTCCAGCATCGAGGTGCCGGAGAAATCCGAGATCGGGAATACGGAACGGAAAACCGCCTGCAGGCCCTCGTCGAGCCGGCCGCCCGGAGGTTCGTCCACCATCAGGAACTGGTCATAGGACGCCTTCTGAACCTCAATGAGGTTCGGCATCTCCGCGACTTCCTTGATGTGTCCGAAAAACTTGCGAACGCGTTTGCGACCGGTAAACGTCTGCTGCGCCATCGTGGCCTCTCATTTCGTCGCCCCGGAGGGGCGAACCTTTCCGAAACCGCGATTGTCGAAATCGCTTTTCGGAGTTGAATTTAGTTTCGTCCTTTTGGACAGTTCGCCTCTCGCCAGGACGTCAAGATCCTGAATCGAAGTATCCAGTCTTAAAGAACGCAAAGCGACGCACGGGGCGCTCTAACGCACCCGCACGTCAAAAACCGCTTCGTCACGGACTGCAAAGCCCGAAATTGCCAATCTCCCAACGGCTCGCGGCGAAACCTTGCGGTTCCTCCTGCCGGCCGAGTTTTCGTGCTGCCGCCCCGATATGGGATGGCAATCGTGGAAAATCGAGGGGTATCCCCATCAATCCCCACACATTCTCGTGTTGGCAGCCCGCCGGGTGGAACCCGGCGGGAGCCTGTCATAACGCGAATTACTTGAGCTCGACCTTGGCGCCAGCCTTTTCGAGCTGAGCCTTGATCTTGTCGGCCTCGTCCTTGTTGACGCCTTCCTTGACGGGCTTCGGAGCGCCTTCGACCAGGTCCTTGGCTTCCTTGAGACCAAGACCGGTGATGGCGCGGACTTCCTTGATGACCTCGATCTTCTTGTCGCCGGCGGCGGCAAGCACGACCGTGAACTCGGTCTTTTCTTCCGCGGGGGCAGCGGCGGCACCGCCACCGGCCGGGCCGGCGACCGCAACTGCGGCTGCGGCGGACACGCCCCACTTCTCTTCGAGGAGCTTTGCAAGTTCGGCAGCTTCGAGCACGGTCAGGCTCGAGAGGTCGTCGACGATTTTCTGTAGGTCAGCCATTGATCTGTTTCCTTAAGCGTATTGGTTCGAACCAGGTTTGAATTGCGAAGGGTCAGGCCGCTTCGCTCTTTGAGGCATAGGCCTGAATGACGCGCGCGAGCTTGGCCGCGGGCGCTGTGGAGAGCTGAGCGATCTTGGTCGCCGGCGCCACGAGGAGGCCGACAATCTTGCCGCGCAGTTCGTCCAGCGACGGCAGCGAGGCGAGCGCCTTCACGCCGTTCACATCCAGGACGGTTTTACCCATCGAGCCGCCGAGAATGACGAACTGCTCGTTCGTCTTGGCGAATTCGATGGCAACCTTCGGCGCCGCTACCGGATCGTTGGAAGTCGCGATCACGGTCGGTCCCTTCAGAAGGGAGCCGATGGAAACGACGTCGGTGCCTTCAAGAGCAATTTTGGCGAGACGGTTCTTCGAGACCTTCACCGAGGCGCCCGCCTGCTTCATCTGCATGCGCAGCTTCTGCATCTGGGCGACGGTAAGGCCGGAATAGTGGGCGACGATCGCAACGCTGGTGGTCTTGAACAGACCGTTCAGCTCCTCGACCGCGTCCTTTTTTGCCGCTCTTTCCACAGCAAGCTCTCTCCGGTTGGCGGTCTAAAAGCCCCAAGGCCAGGACCGCCGGGTTGCACCCATCGTCCTGCCTCAACCTGACCTCAAAGACACGAAGGCTTTTAAGGACCCGTCGGGCAGAACGACATTGAAACGCCTGCCCTCCCGAGCCTTGTGGGCGCGGGGTGTCGAGGTTCGAACCAAATCTCCGAAGCGCGGGAGCCCGCGGTATCGGAGCAAAATCTGGTCTTCACCCGTCTATGCAGGCCATGCGATTAAGCCGTTGAAAAACTTTCGTTTATCGCGGGCGCCTGCAGTCTTGGACAGGATCGAGGCTTAAACCGGTAAACCGGCCTGCCCCTGCCTGATTTCCTCTCAAACGACGGTTTCCCCTTCCTTTCGAGCCATTCATACGGAATGTCCTGAAAGGATAAGGTCTCCTATTCGTTCTCTTTCGGAAAGCGAGCACAGACGCGCCAGCTATCGCCAGCACGTCCGGAAGGGGCCTCTTTAACGGGTCTTTTCCGCCTTGCCAAGGGCTAATTTCGAGCAGGTGAAAACGGTCGCTAGCGCACTGGATAGACGAGCGGTTTTCCGCCGAAAAACGCCTCGAGATTGGCAATCACGCAGTCCTGCATCGCGGCGTGCGAGTCGGCGGTATGACCGCCAATATGCGGGGTCAGCACGACGTTCAGCAAGCCGGTCAGCGCGCCTTGCGGATGCGGTTCCTTCTCGAACACATCGAGGCCCGCGCCGGCGATGGTGTTGTTCGTCAGCGCTGTAACCAGCGCCGCCTCGTCGATGACCGAGCCGCGCGCGATGTTGACGACATAGCCGTCCGGCCCGAGCTTTTGCAGAATATCGGCATTGACGGCGTGATGGGTGTCCGTGCTGGCGCGCACCGCGATCATCAGCACGTCGCCCCACTCGCTAAGCGCTTCCAGGCTTTCGAAATAGCGATATGGCAGCTCTTGCCGGCTGCGGCTGAAATAGCCGACCTCGGTCTCGAACGCCGCCATTCGGCCTGCGATCTTGCGGCCGATCTCACCCATGCCGTAGACGCCGACGCGGCGGCCAGGATTGCCCGGCAGCGGGCGCAACAGCGGCGACGGTTTCGAAGCAGCCCAGCTTCCGTCGCGCACGAATTCGTCGGCCGGGAGAATCCGCCGCGTTGTCGCAAGCATCAGCGTGACGGCGAGGTCAGCGACGCTTGCGGCGTTCGCCCCCGGACTGTGACCGACGGCGATTCCGCGCTCGCCTGCGGCCGCCAAATCGACGCCGTCATAGCCGGTGCCGTAGCAGACGATGGCGCGCAGCGACGGCAGCGTGTCCATGACGCTACCCGGAAGCGCCGTGCCGCCGGCGGTGATCACGGCGCGAATGCCGGAAAGCTCGCCCGCGAAGAAAACCTCAGTGGGTGGCTTGCCGGCCGCGTCCAACAATTCGAAGCGCTGCCCGATCCGCACCATCAGCGCCTTGGGGAACTTCGAATAGATCAACACCTTCTCCGGCATGCCATCACCCCTTTCATCGACCCTTATAAAACAAAGAGCGGAACCGGTTGCCCGATCCCGCTCCATTGTTTTCGATCCGCCATTTAAAAGCTTTAGCCGAGAATGCTGCCCGGCTCGACCTTCACGCCCGGTCCCATGGTCGAGGAAACCGCAACGCGCTGGATGTAAGTGCCCTTCGAACCCGCTGGCTTCGCCTTGGCGACCGCATCCGTGAGCGCCTTAACGTTTTCGACGAGTTTCTCTTCCGAGAAAGAGGCCTTGCCGATGCCGGCCTGGACGATACCGGCCTTCTCGACCCGGAACTCGACCGAACCGCCCTTGGCGCCCTTCACAGCGGTGGCGACGTCCATCGTCACCGTACCGATCTTCGGGTTCGGCATCATGCCGCGGGGTCCAAGCACCTTACCGAGGCGGCCGACCAGCGGCATCATGTCGGGGGTGGCGATACAGCGGTCGAAATCGATCGTACCGCCCTGCACCTTCTCGACGAGGTCTTCAGCGCCGACGACGTCAGCGCCCGCAGCCTTGGCTTCTTCCGCCTTGGCGCCGCGCGCAAACACGCCGACACGCAAGGTGCGGCCGGTGCCGTTCGGCAGTGTCACCACGCCACGAACCATCTGGTCGGCGTGACGCGGATCGACGCCGAGATTGATCGCGATCTCGACGGTTTCGTCGAACTTCGCTTTCGCTCGTTCCTTGACCATCTTGATGGCGTCCACGAGCGGATAGAGCTTCTCGCGATCGACGCCCTCGCGGGCCTTCTCAGTACGTTTTCCGATTGCCATTGCCCGTTACCCCGCAACTTCAAGACCCATCGAGCGGGCTGAGCCCTCGACCATCTTCATGGCCGACTCGATGGTGTCGCAATTGAGATCCTTCATCTTCTTCTCGGCGATCTCGCGCACCTGCGCTTTAGTCACCTTGCCGGCCTTGTCGCGGCCTGGAGCTTTCGACCCGGACTGGATTTTCGCGGCCTGCTTGAGGAAGAAGGACATCGGTGGCGTCTTCATCTCGAAGGTGAAGGAACGGTCCGCGTAAATGGTGATGATCACCGGGATCGGGGTGTTCTTTTCTTCCTTCTGCGTCTGCGCATTGAACGCCTTGCAGAACTCCATGATGTTGAGACCGCGCTGACCAAGCGCGGGACCGATCGGGGGCGACGGATTGGCCGCTCCCGCCGGCACCTGCAATTTCAGGTATCCGGTCACTTTCTTTGCCATGGTTCACTCCTGTTGTGCCGACCCCGAAAGATCAGCGGTTTCAGGTTCCGTGGTTCGGTTCGAGTGCGGCTGGCAACCGCCCTCACCTCCCACGTCCTCTTTTTAGAGGCGTTGCCGCCTCCACTTCGGATCAGGCCACCTTTTCGACCTGAGCGAATTCCAGTTCGACCGGCGTGGCGCGGCCGAAGATCGACACCGCGACCTTCACGCGCGAACGCGCCTCGTCGATTTCCTCGATGACGCCGGAGAACGAAGCAAACGGTCCGTCCGCCACGCGCACATTCTCGCCGATCTCGAACGAGACCGAAGCCTTCGGGCGCTCCACGCCTTCCTGCACCTGATGCAGAATGCGCATCGCCTCCGTTTCGGAGATCGGCATCGGCTTGTTTTCCGCGCCGAGGAAGCCCGTCACCTTCGGGGTGTTCTTGATCAGATGAAAGGCCTCGTCGGTCAGCTTCATCTTGACCAGGACATAGCCCGGGAAAAACTTCCGTTCCGCGTCGATCTTGCGGCCGCGGCGCACTTCCGTGACCTTTTCGATCGGCACCAGCACCTGCTCGAACAGTTCCTCGAGCCCGCGCTGCTTGGCCTGCTCGCGAATCGATTCCGCGACCTTCTTTTCAAAATTGGAATAGGCGTGGACGATGTACCAGCGCTTATCCATCGTTTGCGTTGCGGTGCTTGCCATCAGTGGATGCCCAGGACCAAAGTGACCAAATAACGGATGATCTGATCGGATGCGAAAAAGAATACCGAGGCGAGTGCCACCATCACAAACACCATCATCGTCGTGATCATGGTTTCGCGGCGGGTCGGCCAAGTCACCTTGGCGGTCTCCGAGCGCACTTCCTGCAAGAATTTAAACGGGCTGATCGCCATCGTTAGGGGTCCGCATCCGTCGTCAGACGAACTAAAGCTTGTTGATCTTAGGAATCCGAACAGCCCGCTAGGACCCAGCCCTCGTTTGAAGGTTGAGCCGGCACGCGGGCTCGATTGTTCGGGGATTTAAAAGCCGCGCCGGATATCCGCATCTAACGGGCCGGCAGCAGGTGGCGGCTATGTACTGCGGACCCGCCTAAAGGTCAAGGTGGCAGGAGGCCCCTCCCGGCCTGGCCGATCCGGCAAGGACCGCGAATAAAGCCTTAACTGCAAGGTCAAAACCGCAAAGTCAAAGCCGGGCACAGCGCAATGGCGCGCTGGCCCGGTCTTTAAGCTTATCTGGCGTAGTAGGCCACCGGCGCGCGGCGGACAACCACGGGCGGCGGCGGCAGGATCTCGCGTTGCCAGACGCGGCCGTCATCGAACTGAATACGCATGCCGTCGGGCGAATAGACAGCGCCCTCGCCGCGCGCATCGATCCAGATCCGGCTCGCAGGCGCGTTCCAGTCGGGCCAAGCCCGATATGACTCGCCCGTCTCGGTCGTGAGATTCACGGCATCACCATTTTGCGTGACGAAAGTGGCGGCGCCGAGCATGCCGTCCCGGCACATCTGGATGCACCGGTAGGTGCCGGTCAGATTGATCGTCTCGGCCGAGGCGGCCGTGGCGGCGCACGCCGCAGCGATGAGGCCTAAAGCCAGCGATATTCGTCTCATCACAAAACTCCATCATTTGTGTGAAGATAAGCCCGACAAAGCGGACGACGAACAATCGCAGACGAAAGCCTTTCGTTCCCGGTTCCCGAGCCGTGTCTGTATCGTCGGCCGGATCGCGAGCAGGCGGCGGTTGTCGCGGTTCAGGCCACCCGCGCGGTATGCAGAAATTACCCGCACAGCTGGCATGCCAATTGCTTCGTTTCGAGCTCCATCAAGGAGTTCGCATTTTGGTCGACGATTCGCAGTTGAGTAAAATTTCACGCCGCGCCGCTTTGTCTTTGCCGCTCGGGTTGGCTGCATCGTCTGGCACTCTTTTTGGCAGCGGTTTCGCCATAGCTGATGAGAAGGCCGATCAGCCGGTGCGTGGCGGCACCATGGTCATGATCGTGCAGCCCGAGCCTTCCACACTCGCTCACTATGCCGTGACCGCCGGCAATATCCCGCCGATCGCCACCCAGATTTACGAAGGTCTTGTGACCTACGACTGGGATCAAAATCCCCAGCCCAATCTTGCAACTTCCTGGGAGACCGCGCCCGACGGCAAGTCAATTACCTTCAAGCTGCGCGAAGGCGTCGTCTTCCATAACGGCAATCCGTTCACGAGCGCCGACGTCCAATTCTCCTTCATGGAGATTTTGAAGAAATATCACCCCTTCGCGCCGCTGCTGCTCAACGAACTCACGGCCGTCGACACGCCCGACGCCATGACGGCGGTTCTGCGTCTCGACAATCCCGCGCCCTATCTCATGAAGGCGCTTGCCGGACGTGATTTGCCGATCATGTGCAAATCGGTTTTCGAGGGAACGCAGATTCTGCAAAATCCTTCGGCCAACAAGCCGATCGGAACCGGGCCGTTCAAATTCGGACAATGGGAGCGCGGCCAGTTCGTACGGCTCGACCGCAACGACAAATACTGGAAGCCGGGTCTGCCCTATCTCGATCACATCATCGCGCGTTTCATCCCGGACGCCGCGACGCGCTCGGCCGCGCTTGAGACCGGCGAAGCGCATTTCGCCGGCTATAGCGCAGTCAATTACGCTGATCTGGCGCGGATGAAGACCAACCCGATCCTTGACACGACGACGAAGGGCTACGAGATGACGCCCGCCTTGAGCGTGCTCGAGCTTAACGCCAAGCATCCGCCACTCGACAAGAAAGAAGTGCGACAGGCCATTGCTTACGCGATCGATCGCAAGGTGATCCTGCGCGATGTCATGTATGGCTACGGTCAGCCGGCCACCGGTCCGCTCTCAAGGCTGTTCAAGACCGTTGGATTCTACACCGGCGACGTTCGGAATTACGACGTGCCCGACCGTCTCGAGATTGCCAACAAGCTGCTCGACGGCGCGGGCCTGCCGCGCGGTGCCAACGGCATGCGCTTCGGCATGCATCTCGAAGTCAATTCGTTCGGCGAGCAATGGCTGCGCCAGGCCGAATATCTCAAACAGGCGCTCGCAATCGTCGGTATCGATCTGACGCTGCGCTCCGAGGATACCGCGACCTGGCTGCGGCGCGTCTATACCAATTACGATTACGACATTAACGAGCCCTTCCTCAGCCAGGGCGTCGATCCGGTCTATGGCCTGAACAAGCAATATCTGACGACGCAGATCCGCAAGGGCGTGACCTTCGTCAACGACAGCTTTTATTCCAATCCGGAATTCGACGACATTCTCTACACGGCGATGCGCGAGCAGGACCATGAGAAGCGCGCCGCGCTGTATAAAAAGGCGCAGCAGATTCTCGCCGAAGATTGCCCGCTGATCTGGCTGATCGACGTGCAATATGTCTCGGTCTTCTATCGAAAGCTTCGCGATCACACCACCGGCCCCCTCGGCACGCAGCAGGCTTTCGAACGGGCCTGGCTGGAAAAGTAAGCCGTGCGTTTCGCCCGCTACATCGGATACCGGCTCGCGACCGCCCTGCCCGTGATCTTCGGGATCATCGTGCTCAACTTCCTGTTGATCCATCTGGCGCCGGGCGATGCCGCCTCGGTGCTCGCCGGCGAGAGTGGTGCTGCGACTTCGGAATATATGGACGAGCTGCGCCACAAATTCGGCCTCGACCAGTCGCTCGGCATGCAGTTTTTAAACTACGTCTCCAACATGGCGCATTTTAGCCTCGGCTATTCGTACCGCAATGATGCCGATGTCTCTGGCCTGATCCTTGAACGGCTCGGGCCGACCTGCCTGTTGATGTTGACGGCCTTCGGAGCCGCTCTGGCGCTCGGCATCGCGCTTGGTCTTGTGGCCGCGACGGGACGAAATTCCTGGCGTGACGGTGTGATTTCGCTGGTGAGCCTTGTGGCCTACGCGACGCCCGGCTTCTGGCTCGGGCTGATGATGATCGTGATCTTTTCGATCCGCCTCGGCTGGCTACCGACCAGCGGGTTTGACACCGTCGGCGCCGGTCATGAAGGATGGGCCGAGGTTTGGGACATCGGCCGCCATCTCGTGATGCCGGCCGTCTCGCTCGCACTGTTTTATCTTGCGCTTTATGCGCGCCTCATGCGCGCGTCCGTATTGGAGCAAACCGGCATGGATTACGTGACGACGGCGCGCGCCAAGGGCCAGACCGAGCGCCGCATCATGACAGGTCATGTTCTGCGCAACGCGCTGTTACCCATCGTGACGCTGGCCGGCGTTCAGGCCGGCAATCTGATCGGCGGTTCGATCGTCGTGGAAACCGTGTTCGGCTGGCCCGGCATCGGCACACTGGCCTTCAACGCGCTGCAATCGCGCGACCTCAATTTGCTTCTTGCGATCTTCTTCATTTCGGCCTGTCTGGTCGTGATCATCAACCTCGTCGTCGACGTGCTCTATTTCATGCTCGACCCGCGCATGGAGACTTGAGATGCGGGCGGGCCTGGCGCGTTTCGCACGTAACCGGATGGCGCTGTTCGGTGCGGCCGTACTCTTTTGCCTGTTCCTGCTGGTCGCGCTGACGCCGATCATCTACCCCGATGATCCGTTCAAGCTCGCGGGGCCCGCCTTGCAGCCGCCGGGCGGACGCTTCTGGCTCGGCACCGATACGCTTGGCCGTGACGTCGCGGCGGAAATCGCTTACGGCGCACGCACCTCGCTGATCATCGGCGTCGGCGCGACGCTGGCGGCCATCTTGTTCGGCGCGATGTTCGGCGGGCTCGCCGGCTACTATCGCGGCAAGACCGAGACCGCCTTGATGCGGGTCACTGAGTTCTTCCAGACCATCCCGGCCTTCATCTTCGCTTTGCTGATCGTCGCTATTCTCTCCCCTTCGGTGACGAGCGAAATTATCGCTATCGCCGCCGTCTCCTGGCCGAGCATCGCGCGGCTAGTGCGCGGGGAATTCGTCGCACTCGGCGGCCGCGAGTTCGTGCAGGCCTGCGCGGGCCTCGGCGCCAGCGATGCGCGCATCATCTTCCATCATATGCTGCCGAACTGCGCCTCCTCCATCATCGCGGTCGGCTCGCTCTTGATCGGCACCGCGATTTTGCTCGAGGCCGGCCTGGCGTTTCTGGGTCTCGGCGACCCGAACATCATGAGCTGGGGGCTGATCATCAGCGCGGGGCGCGCGGTGCTGCGCTCCGCCTGGTGGATCTGCACTTTTCCAGGCATCGCGATCCTGCTCACGGTGCTCGGCATCAATCTCATCGGCGACGGGCTCAACGAAGCCCTCAATCCAAGACTGCGTGAGCGATGAACGAGACCGTGCTCGAACTCGAGAAGCTCACGATCGCGTTGCCGCCCGGTGCCGACCGCGCCAATGCCGTCAGCGATATCGACCTCAAATTGCGAGCCGCCAAAGTGACCTGCCTGATCGGGGAAAGCGGATCGGGCAAATCGCTGGTCGCGCGCTCGATCCTTGGCCTGTTGCCCGGTCCGCATGTGCGCGTCGGCAGCGGCCGTATCCTGTTCGACGGCCAGGATCTCGCCCATGCGCAGCAAGACAAGATGCGCGAGATTCGTGGTGCAAAAATCGGCATGATCTTCCAGGAGCCGATGACCGCACTGAACCCGCTGCACACGATCGGCCGCCAGCTCGACGAAGTGCTGCGCATTCACACCTCGCTCGGGAAAGGCGCTCGACGCGCCCGCGTGCTGGAATTGATCGACAGCGTTCACCTGCCGGAGCCGATGCGCATCCTCCGCTCCTATCCCCACCAATTGAGCGGTGGCCAGCGCCAGCGCGCCATGATCGCCATGGCTTTGCTGCTCGATCCATGCCTGTTGATCGCCGATGAACCCACCACCGCCCTCGATGTCACGACGCAGGCGCAGATCCTCTATCTGATCCGCGAACTACAGCGTGAGCACGGCACGTCGGTTCTTTTCATCACACATGATTTCGGCGTTGTCGCCGATATCGCCGATGAGGTCGCGGTGCTGCAGCGCGGCATTCTGGTCGAACGCGGCACGGCCGGCGCGGTGCTTGGCGCCCCCAGCCATCCCTATACCAAGGCCTTGATATCGGCTGTGCCGAAGCTTGCACCGCCGATGGCGCGGCCGGCGAATACACAACCCTTCATCGTCGAGGCGCGGGATGTCGCCAAGACCTACGGTGCGCGAGGCCTGTTTAGCGGAAGGGTCACGCGGGCTCTGGCCGGCGTGACCGTGCAACTGCGTCGCGGCGAGACGCTCGGCCTTGTCGGTGAGAGCGGCTCCGGCAAGAGCACGCTGGCGCGTGCCATCACGCGGCTGATGCCGATCGACGGCGGCGAAATCTGGCTCGGCGGCGCCGACATCGCGCAACTGTCGCGCCGTCAGCTCCGCCCGGTCCGCAAGCGCGTGCAGATGGTGTTTCAGGATCCCTATGCCTCGCTCGATCCGCGGCAACGCGTCATCGACATTGTCGCGGAAGGCCCCATCATCCACGGCACGCCGGCCGCCAAAGCGCGCCAGGAGGCACAGGCGCTGCTTGGCCTCGTCGGGCTCGACCCCTCCGCGGCGCAGCGCTTTCCGCACGAGTTCAGCGGCGGCCAGCGCCAGAGGATCGGGATTGCGCGGGCGCTCGCGCTCCATCCGGAAGTGCTCGTCGCCGACGAGCCGGTCTCGGCGCTTGACGTCTCGGTGCAGGCGCAGGTGCTGGCGCTTCTTGCCGATATCAAGGCGCGGCTGCATCTGAGCATGCTATTGGTGACGCATGATCTGCGGGTGGCGTTACAGGTCTGCGACCGCATCGCCGTGATGAAACAGGGCGAGGTAGTCGAAGTGGCGCCGACCGCCGATATTTTCTTCAATCCACAGCATCCCTACACCAAGGCCTTGTTCGCCGCCGTGCCCGGGGGCAACTGGCAAGACCGGAAAGCATCATGATCCTGACTAAAGCTTTTGTGGAACGGCCCTGAATTGGGAGACTGAATCAGGCAGCTTCGCGCTCGGCGATTTTGCCGTGGAAAGAGGCGGCGTGATCCGCGACGCGCACCTCGCCTGGCAACGCTTTGGCACGCTCAACGCCAAGCGCGACAATCTCATCCTCTACCCCTCAAGCTACTCCGCACGCCTTGCGGATTTGTCCTGGCAAGTTTCCCCGGAAGGCATTCTCGATCCCACGCGCTGGTGCATCGTTGCCGTCGGCATGTTCTCGAACGGCGAATCCTCGGGCGCGGCGGAGACGCCGGATTATCCCGCGCTTGTCACCGTCGCTGACAATGTGCGGGCGCAACACCGTCTCGTCACCGAAATGCTCGGTGTCGACAGGCTCGCCGCCGTTTACGGATTTTCGATGGGCGGCATGCAGGCCTATCATTGGGCGGCGCTTTACCCCGATATGGTCGCACGCGCCTTCGTGGTCTGCGGCAGCGCCCGCACGGCCGATCACAACAAGGTTTTTCTGTCCGGCCTGCTGCGCACCCTTGAAGCCGCGCCCGAGCATATCGGCAATGGCCGCTTTTCAAGCGAGCCTTTATTGGCGCTGAAAGCCTTCGGCCATATTTATGCCGGCTGGGGCCTGAGCCAGGATTTTTACCGCGCCGGCCTCTACAAGAGCGTGCTTGGCGCGCCCGACCTCGAAACCTTCGTCCGGGTCAATTGGGCCGAGCGGTTTTCGCAATGCCGCGCGGCGAACCTTTATGCGCAGGCACACGCCTGGTTTCACGGCGACATCAGCGCGAACGCGCTTTACGACGGCGATCTCGCACGAGCGCTGCGCGCGATCAAGGCGCAAGTACTGCTGATGCCGAGCGAGACCGATCTCTATTTCCGCGTCGCCGATAACGCCGCCGACATCGCCCAACTGACTAGCGGGAGCTTGCGGCCGATCCCGAGCGTGTGGGGTCATCGCGCCGGCAATCCGAGCGCCAGTCCGGCAGATGCCGCCTTCCTCAAGATGGCCGTTGGGAGTTTGCTCGCGGGATAAGGCCCGGCTTACCAAGCGGGCCCGATTCGCTGCCGCCAACCCGCGATCATCGCGCTATTCCGCGTCGTCAATAGGCAGGTCGGCAACCTCGCGCCGATGCCCGGCGTGTTTCCTAACTATCCGGCTCCGGTGATTTCCTGCTAATGTCTTGGTGGTGAGTTTCGCAAGGACCGGCTCCGGTGGCTCAAAAACCATTCTTTCTAGTTTTGAGGGACGACAACGCAGGCACCTTTTCAGTCGAAGGCCCAATGACCGATGATCGTCCTTGGATTTCTCAGATTGTAACTGCTCAACGCGCAGGCCGGAAGGTTCGCTGCGTGGTGGCGACCGGGGCTACGCGGGAAGAGTGCATCAAAAATTGGTTGGCATCCAATCCTCGAATGAAGCTCGTCGAGCCGGGCATGTTGCCTTGACATCACCGAATGCCGTGGGCTGAGCCGATCCACGCCAAGGCAATGCCGGTCCTATGCCCGATGGTCCAAAAGGCAGACGCCAAAGTCGCGGAAACCATCGCGAGCCTTTCGAAGAGCAGCGTCTAGACGACTTTGGTCCCAAGTCGATCCCAAGAGGCGGGATGTTCTAGAAGTGTTCGAGAGGAAATGCCGCTAAGTCTTTGACTTCGCTGGCAGGAGTGGCAGGGCTCGAACCTGCGACCCCCGGTTTTGGAGACCGGTGCTCTACCAATTGAGCTACACTCCTGTGGGAACTGTGCGTCGCCGCCGTTCCGCGCCGTTTCAAGCATGGCGCGGGGGCGGATTGCAAGCGCGAAGCGTCCGGTGGCATCCTCGCCCCATGTTTTGGTTTTCCGACCCGGCCGCGCCAAGGTCAAACAGACCCGGCAACGACGATAATCAAGACAATAAATAAAGGGAGACCGCCATGTCCGCGCAATCAGCCACGAAGCCGGCCCTTCCCCCACAAACCCCGCCTTTGCCGGAAGCGAAGCCGGAATCGCTGGGGTTGTCGCCGTCACGCTTGCAGCGGATGTCCGACGTCTTCCAGCGCGAGATCGACAAGGGAACCATGCCCGGCGCAGCCGTCATGGTCGCCAGAGGCGGCCAGATCGGCTGGTTCGACGCGCTGGGCAAGCAACACCCTGCCGCAAGCGCGCCGATGACGCGGGATACGATCTTCCGCATCTTTTCCATGACCAAGCCGATCGTTTCGATCGGCGTCATGATGCTGCTCGAGGAAGGCCACTTCCTGCTCGACGATCCACTTGCCAAATTCATCCCGGAATTTGCCAACCAGAAAGTCGGCGTCGAAAACAACGGCAAGCTCGATCTCGTGCCGCTTAAGCGGCCAATCACCATCCAGGATCTGCTGCGTCACACCTCCGGCATCACGTACGAACATACCGGTAACGGTCTGGTGCAACAGCTCTATCAGCAGTCGCGGGTACGCAGCCGCAAGATCGACAATGCCGAGCATGCCGCACTCGTCGCGAGCCTGCCCTTGATCTGCCAGCCCGGCGCCGAGTGGAACTATAGCCGCTCGACCGACATCCTCGGCCGCCTCATCGAAATCGTGAGCGGAAAATCACTCGGCGCGTTTCTGAACGAACGCATCTTGGCGCCGCTGCAAATGACCGAAACCGGTTTTTTTACCGGCGACGAAAACGCTCACCGGCTGGCGGAGCCGTTTGCGGCCGATCCCTGGACCGGCGACAAGGTGCAGCTCTTCAACATGCTTGAAAAGCCGGTGATCGAATCCGGCGGCGGCGGTCTTGTCTCCACCACCATGGACTATGCCCGCTTCGCGCAAATGCTGCTCAATGGCGGCGAACTCGACGGCACCAGAATCATCGGCCCTAAAACGCTGGAATGGATGGCGTCCGATCATCTCGACGCTAGCGTCAAGATCATGGGCACGCTGACGCAAGCAGGCCACAGCTTCGGTCTCGGCTTTGGCGTCCGCACGCAAGAAGGCATCGCTCCGTTTTCGGGTTCGGTCCGTCAGTTCTTCTGGAGCGGCATGGGCGGCACCTTCTTCTGGATCGATCCGAAGGAAGACCTGTTCGCCATCTTCATGTCGCAGGCGCCCGGCCAGCGCGTCTACACCCGAACGCTGGTGCGCAATCTGGTGTACGCGGCGATTGAATAACGCGTCGTCGTCCCGGCCAAGTGAAAGCGCGAGCCGGGCCCCATAACCACAGCCAGACCTTGTCGCGCAGGGTGTCTGCCGACTGCCTAAGTGTCCGACTCATAATGATTTCATTTGATTTCAAGCTCTTGCGAGGCGCCGCGTGAGGGTTCGGATGTGGGCGACGAACGCCCATGCGACTGCGCTGGCGATTGTCGCTTCGAAATC
>NZ_JBEKRB010000070.1:0-21671 GCF_049519115.1 Bradyrhizobium sp. | reverse complement strand
CGATCGGCTGGGCTTGCCCCGTCTCTCATGACCTCAACCTCTCGAACCGCCCGGTGCGGACCCGCATGCCGGGTGGTGTGGCAGGGGAGCGACCCAAAAGGTCGCCCCCTATGCCGATCCCGTATTGCGATCGTATTGGCTTGCCGGGCCGGAGCACGGGCGGTAGATAGCCCTCCAGATCGGTAACATCAGGAGCACGTGAATGGAAACCGTCGATCGCAGATCCCTTCTGGCAACGGGTGCGCTGGCGCTGGCGGGCACAGTCGCGAGCCGTTCGGCCGAGGCCCAATCCGGCGCGAAGCCGATCTTCGATGTGCCCGCGGTGACCATCCCGATCGCCGGCGAGAAGGAGGTATTTCCGGTTCGCCGCATCTATTGCATCGGCCGCAATTACGCCGCGCATGCGATCGAGCGGGGATCCGACCCGACCCGCGAACCGCCGTTCTTCTTCCAGAAGCCGACCGATGCGATCCAGTACGTCGCGCCCGGCACCGTGGTGGATCACACGTATCCCTCGCTCACCAAGAACTATCACCACGAAGTCGAACTGGTCGCTGCGCTGAAATCCGGCGGCGCCAACATTCCGGCGGAGAAGGCGCTCGATCATGTCTATGGTTATGCGCTCGGCCTCGACATGACGCGGCGCGACTTGCAGAACGGCATGTCGGCCGAGAAGAAGCCGTGGGAAATCGGCAAGAGCTTCGACCATGCCGCCGTGATCGGCCCGATCCATTCCGTGAGGAGGACCGGGCACTTCACCAAGGGCGCGATTTCGCTCGCGATCAACGGCAACGTCCGCCAGGCCTCCGACCTCGACAAGATGATCTGGAGCGTCGCCGAGCAGATTGCAAAACTCTCGGAAGCTTTCGAGATGAAGGCCGGCGACATCATCTATTCCGGCACGCCGGAGAATGTGGGCCCCGTCGTCAAGGGCGACGTGCTGCTTTGCAAGCTCGATGGCCTGCCGGATATGTCGATCCGCATCGTGTGAATCCGCAATTGTCGTCCCCGCGGACGCGGGGACCCATACGCCGAGGCTTCTCCCTTTTTCTGCAAAGCAGCTGCCGGCTTCTACTTCGATTAGATTCAGTGGTTATGGGTCCCTGCTTTCGCAGGGACGATGGCGTTTCGTCATCCCACCATATCCGCATATTCCGGATGCTTGCTCAGGTAATCGCCGACGAAGCCGCAAGCACCAATGACCTTGCGGCCGTCGGCGCGGATCAAGGCCAGTGCCCCTTCGACCAGTTGGGAGGCGATGCCGCGTCCGCGCAACGCGCGCGGCGTTTCCGTGTGGGTGATGATCACAACCGACGGGGTGAGGCGGTAATTGGCAAAGGCCGTGCCGCCCTCGACATCGAGTTCGAACCGGCTTTGCGTTTTGTTGTCGCGAACAGGAGTCATCTCAGCCTTTCAGCAGATCGGCATATTCGGGATGCTTGTCGATATAGGCTTTGACGAAGGGGCACTGCGGGATGACCGTCAAGCCCTGTGTTCGAACCTGATCCAGCGCGCCCTTCACCAGCGCCGAGCCGGCGCCTTTGCCGCCGAGTTCCGGCGGAACCTTGGTGTGGACGAAGGTGATGACGCCGTCCGATATCTCGTAGTAGGTCGCGGCGAGATGACCTTCGACGACAAGTTCGTAGCGATGCTGCGCAGGATTGTTGACGACCTCAGCCATGAAAAATCTTTTTCTCGGGTTTGCAGATTTGCCCCGCTCAGACTATCAAGCCGGGCCGATCCCGACCACTGTCTAAGGATGATCCCATGAAACTTGTTCTTTCGCTTCTCGGCGTTGTCTTGCTCATTGTCGCCGCGGTTTATTTCCTGATGCCGGCCGACCAGTTGCCGAGCTTCATGCCCGGACATGAGGCCGGCGTGATGCGCGTTCACTCCAAGCATGGCATTGTGGCCGGCGCCGCCGGCATCGTGCTGCTGGTGGCGGGCTGGTGGATCGGCCGGCGGTGAGGGTGGGTGGCCGTCATCGCGAGCGTCAGCGAAGCGATCCAGAAAGATGACAAAAGACTGGATTGCTTCGTCGCTTTTCGCTCTTCGCAATGACGGGCCATCACCGTCATTGCTTCTATTTCAGACAGCCGCACCGTCGCGTTCTCGCGACGCACGATGCGCCCGAGCTTTGAAAAAACCCTCCGATCAAGAGGGCGCAGGGAATGCCGGGTGCGCGGCCTGCACCCGCAGCCTTGTGTGCAAATAAAAAAGCACACAAGCGTAGTCACCACAGGTACGTCGCATCATCCGACATTCCCTGCGCGACGGTTTTACGGCTTCTTTCGTGCTCTCCTCGGCGACCGGGCTTTCTTGTCACCGTCCCCGCGCAATGCAAATCATCATCGCCAGCTTGACGCCGGCGTCGAGGCATCAGGACCACACGACTTCGCCGTCCGCGCGCCCGTCACTCGTCAGTTGACGGGTTCGCGTCCATCGAATCCCGCGCTCCACGTTCGTGACGATCGCGATACGCCCCTCTCATGAGCGCGAGACGGCCGCGAATCTGCCGGTGATTTGCACTTGCGATCAACACCGTGAACTGCGGCACATTGGCACGACGGGCAAATCAGCCTTGATGCACTCGACAGCGTGTCAAGGATGTACGGTCCTTCCTGGCGCGATGGATTCCGGGTCTACGCCTGAAGGCGCATCCCGGAATGACGACGGTTGGTTTCGGCACAACACACAAATCACTGGTTGTACGTCGTACCAACGAGGGCCGTTTTCGCGCCATAACCGGCGCCACATTTCGACTCAATTTCGCCCGCCGACTCAACTCCAGTCGTCATCGAGCGCGGACAGGGGCGATTCGCGCGTGTGTTGTCTGCCACGCCCCGTCATTTGTGTAGGCGAGCAGTTGTCATGGATGCAGTCACGCTGCCGAAGCCCAAGCCCATTCGGATGCGAGGGCGATCTTATGTCGCTTTTGTGTTTTACCCCGTTGTCCCCATCATGGATTGGCTTGAGGAAGTTGACGCAACGCTGCGTCAATCGCCGGGCTTTTTTGCCGGCAAGCCGGTGGTGCTCGATCTTTCCGCGGTCGACCTCAGCGAAAACGCGATTGCACAATTGGTCGCGGCCTTCGAACAACGAGATCTGCGGATTCTCGGCATCGAGGGCGTCGACGCCGCGCGCCTGACGGCGAGCCTGCCACCTCTGCTCAATGGCGGCCGTCATTGTGCGATCGCGCCGAATGCGCCGAAGAAGCCGGAGCCGAAACCAAAACCGGCATCGCTGCTGCTCGATACCCAGGTGCGTTCCGGTCAGTCGGTCGTGTTTCCGGAAGGAGATATCACGGTGGTGGGGTCGGTCAGCTCGGGCGCCGAAATTGTCGCCGGCGGCTCCATCCATGTCTACGGCACGCTGCGCGGCCGGGCGATGGCCGGCATCAATGGCAATTTGAGTGCGCGTATTTACTGCCACAAAATCGAAGCCGAGCTTCTGGCCATCGACGGTTACTATCGAACGGCAGAAGAGATCGACGCCACCTTGTATGCGGGGCCGACGCAGGTCTGGCTCGATGGCGACATCGTACAAATTACACCGTTGAATTGATTGGTTTGGGGAGATCAGAGGTATGGCTAAAGTCCTGGTTGTGACGTCCGGTAAAGGTGGTGTAGGCAAGACGACGACGACCGCCGCGCTCGGAGCCGCGCTGGCGCAAATGGGAGAAAAAGTCGTCGTGGTGGACTTCGACGTCGGCCTGCGTAACCTCGATCTCGTGCTCGGTGCCGAACGGCGGGTGGTGTTCGATTTCATCAATGTGGTGCAGGGCATCGCCAACCTCTCGCAGGCCCTCATTCGTGACAAGCGGCTGGAGAATTTGTGGCTGCTGCCGGCCTCGCAAACACGCGACAAGGATGCGCTGACCGATGAAGGCGTCGGCAAGATTATCGGGGAATTGCGAAACAAGTTCGACTGGATCATTTGCGATAGTCCCGCCGGTATCGAACGCGGCGCGATGCTGGCGATGCGCTATGCGGACGAGGCCGTCATCGTCACCAACCCGGAAGTATCCTCGGTCCGTGACTCCGACCGCATCATCGGCATGCTCGATTCCAAGACCGTGAAAGCCGAGAAGGGCGAGCAGGTCGCAAAGCATCTCCTGATCACCCGGTTCGACACGGCGCGTGCGGCGCGAGGCGAAATGTTGTCGATCGAGGACGTGCTGGATATTCTGGCTACTCCCTTGCTCGGCATTATTCCGGAAAGCCAGGACGTGTTGCGCGCCTCCAACGTTGGCGCGCCCGTGACGCTGAACGACGCTACTTGCCCGCCGTCCCGCGCCTATATCGACGCCGCGCGCCGCCTGATGGGCGAGACCATTGCGATGATGGTGCCGGCGGCCCGCAAGGGCCTGATGGATCGGCTGCTTGGACGGAGGGCCGCATGATGCTGCGGCTGTTTGGTGGCCGCGCCGCGCCTGCGCCGGCGCCTCCATCCGCGCCCGTCGCACGGGAGCGGTTGCAGATCTTGCTGGCGCATGAGCGTGGCTTGCGCGGCCAACCCGATTTGCTGGACCTGCTTCGATCCGAGATCCTGGCCGTCGTCTCGCGCCATGTCACGTTCGACCCGGAAAAGCTGAGCATCCGGATGGAAAGGGGCAACGAGGTATCGACGCTCGAAATCGATATCGAGGTGCCCAATGTCGCCGAGAGACGCTCGGCTGCCGTGGCGTGATGCGGCGCTGACCTGACTCTGTCGTTGCTCGCCGGAGAAGAGCGCGCTGATTGACAAGATTGGCGCGCTGCAATCTTAATTCGCCTTCAGGCTGAGGATGTAACTGGCAAGCGCATCTGCCTGGTCCGGCGCGATGACCAGGTTCGGCATGTCCTTGTGGCTCGTCCTGAAAAACACCTTCAACGCCAGCGCCGTGATGCCAGGCTGGTTTGCCACGGCTTCGAAGCTCGGTGCCGGACTCGGCATCGCCGCCATATGGGGCTCGATCACATGACAGCGCTCACACCAGTCCGTGGCCAGACGATGTCCCTCTGAAATATTCGTTTCGACTGCCGTGGCTCCTCCCGCGGGGCGCATGCGTACGAAAAGAAATGCTGTCAGCGCGATCAGGATGACCAGACCGATATGGAGGTGAGCGTTGCGCCACATTCTAGTCGTGCTCCTCAAGCTGAGCTGCGGTCCCGTGAACGGGGCAATTTGCATCGGGAGCCACGAGCATGCCGGAGGGGCCGGATTCCTCCAGCTTGGCGTCGTGGCCAATCACGCGGCAGGTGCACCCGAGATCGATGGCCTCCGGTGTGCCTGGTGGGGGCAGGGTATAATCCAGCGGACTATTTGATCGCATGGCTCTGTCTCTGCTTTGTGCAATCTTTGCACCGGAACCGCCGGCTGGATATTGAGCTGAGTCAAAGGGCGGGAATCAATTGATGCTGGAACATTGTCTGAATCGGGGAACGGGGCACGGCCGAGAGGCGCGAGATCAGCCCGCCTGACGCCGCAGGTCATCGTCCCATTCACAGATTGGAACAGATCGACATCGCGCCGGTCCGGGTGCAGTTGAGGCCGTGCTTGCTGGTGTAGCGGACCGTCATGTTGTTCGGCGGCGGGACGCTGATCGCTGCACCGCCAGAGTTCCGGCAAAGCATCCCGGTATCGGAATCTATGAAGTGTCCGGCCGGAATTCCGCTCGCTTCATGTTTGGCCGGTGGGTCCTTCAAGAGCTTCGTTGCGATCCAGCGGAAGCCTTGCGCGTTCATGCAGTCCTTGTAGGCCTGTGTCGGCGCGTCCTCGGGCGATGTGCCGGTCTGGGTGAAGCAGGAAGCGCTGGCAGCCTTCGCAACGGCCAGACTGCGATGATGGCCGGCCGGCCGCTGCGTACCGTGAAAGGTGATGTCGTAATGCGACGCCAAAGCCGGCGACGCGGACACAAGCGCGAATGCGGCGGCGACGATGAGCTTTTTCATGAGCGTTCTCCTGACCGAGCGGGAAGCAATCGCATCTCTACAGATTTGAGCAGATGGACATGGCGCCGGTCCGAGTGCAGTTCAGGCCGTGCTTGCTGGTGTAGTGGATCGTCATGTCGGCCGGCGGCGGGTCGCAGATCGATGCGATGCCGGTGTTGTGGCAAATCAGTCCGGTGTCGGGATCGATGAAGTGTCCATTCGGGATCGCGCTGGTGACCCGTTTGCTGGGCGGGTCTTTTACCGGCCTGGAATAAATCCAGCGATAGTCATGCGTTGCCATGCAATCCTTGAAGGCTTGCGTGTCCTTGGCGTCGCGCGCCAGCCCGGTCTGGCTGTAGCAGGCGTCAAGCGCGGCATCGTAGACCGCCTGCGGCCGCGGGTGACCGTTGGGCCGGATGTTGTCGTGATACATTTGGTCGTAATGCGGCGCGGCCGGCGCTGATGACAGCGACATCAGGGTAAATGCAGCGGCAACGATAAGCTTTTTCATGAGCGTTCTCCTTTGCCCCTTGGGTCGCCGCGGCTCGATGCGGGGTTCTAGGGATTACCGAAGTTTAAGGGGGCGCGAGCCCCCCTCAACCCATAAAAGCCGTCGTCCCGGCGCACGCCGGGACCGATAACCACAGGCCACCTTTGTTACGGTCGCTGGGGCTACAGCCTTCATGACAACATCAGCTTGTGGCTATGGGTGCCGGCGTGCGCCGGGACGACAAGCGGCCAAAATCCCACTGCCATCCCAAAATGTTCCTGATATGTTCCATACACGCTGAGGGTGTCGTTAAACACCATCAGGCGCGGAGTGAGCATGCGTTCACGTCGAAATCGCAGCATCAACCTGCCGGCACCATACCTCAAGCGGGTCTGGCTTGAACCAACGCTCATTCCGGATCGTGAGGCCTATCCGTTCTGCCTGCCGTTTCTGCACGACGATTTCTCGCTCTCTTTCGATCGCGCCATCACCATCATCGCCGGCGAGAACGGCGCCGGCAAATCGACGCTGCTGGAGGGATTGGCCGTGATGGCCGGATTCGACGAAGCCGGCGGCGGCAAGGGTCACCGGCCCGTCGACCATTCTTTTGCATTGGAGGAGAATGGTGGAGAACTGGCGGTGGCGCTGCGCGCAAGCTGGTTGCCGAAGATCACCAATGGTTGGTTTTTTCGAGCAGAAACCTTTTTCTCCGTCGCGAGATATCTCGATGCAGCGGGAAGCCCGACGGCCTATTTCCTCTCCTATTCGCACGGCGAAGGTTTTTTGCGCTTCTTCGAGGAGCGCTGCCAGCGGCAAGGTATCTTCATCTTCGACGAGCCGGAATCGGCGTTGTCGCCGTCGCGCCAGATGGAATTTTTGAAGCTGCTTTATCGCATGGACAAATCGGAGCGCTGCCAGGTGATCATGGCGACGCATTCGCCGGTCCTGATGGCCTATCCCAACGCGACGCTGCTGCAGTTCACCAAATACGGGCTGGAGCCGACGCCGCTCCAGCAGACCGATCACTACCGCGCAATGCGCGAGTTCTTTGCCGATCCAAAGGGGTTTGTGGATGCGGCCATTACGGAGGTTGACCTCGATGAGCGGGAGGACGGCGCCTAAAGCGCAGGGGAGAACATGAGTTCACGGGGAAAACGCAACATCAATCTGCCGGCGCCTTATCTCAAGCGGATATGGCTTGAGCCCACGCTCGTTCCGGATCGCGAAGCCTATCCGTTCTGCCTGCCGTTTTTGCACAACGACTTCTCGCTCTCTTTCGAGCGCGCTGTCACCATCATCGTCGGCGAGAACGGCACCGGCAAATCGACGTTACTGGAAGGCATCGGCGTGCTCGCCGGTTATGACGAGGCCGGCGGCGGCAAGGGTTATGCGACGGTCGATCATTCCTGGGCACTGGAAAAGATGGGCGGACAACTATCGTCAGCGCTGCGCGCGAGCTGGTTGCCCAAGATCACCAACGGATGGTTCTTTCGCGCTGAAAGCTCTTCTCGGTGGCGCGTTATCTCGACAAAGCGGCCCTTGACGACCCGTTCGGTCCGCCGCCGCCCGACTTCCTCTCTCACTCCCACGGCGGAGGCTTTTTGCGCTTCTTCGAGGAGCGTTGCCAGCGGCAGGGCATCTTTATTTTCGACGAGCCGGAATCGGCGCTGTCGCCCGCGCGCCAGATCGAATTCCTGAAACTGATGCGCCGTATGGACGAAAGCCGGCACTGTCAGGTGATCATGGCGACACACTCGCCGATGCTGATGGCCTATCCCGACGCGACGCTGCTGCGGCTCTCGAAACATGGTCTTGAGCCCGTAACGGTCGAGCAGACTGATCACTTCAAGGCCACGCGCGAGTTCTTCGACGATCCGAAGAGGTTTGTCGAAGGCGTGATGGCGGGGAATTGAGGAAGTAGCTATGTGGGCGGCGTTCAAGAAACTCTTCGCGAAGTCCAAAAATTTTCGTGCTCTATTTGGCGATGTTCTTTTTCAAACGAATCCCGTTAAGGGGCAGAGCGGGCATTCCACTTTCCAATGGCAGGTGAAGAAGGGGTTAGATCAAGGTTCCTTCTATGTCGGCGTTAAACTGATAGCCGATGGCTACATGGGACCCGAGGGCTCGCCTACCAACTACATTAGCTTCGATCTGGCTACTGCGGAACAGATCAGAGCAGATATAGACGAGTGTCTAGCTGTTGCTCGACACTTTGGGACGGACAAAGTCCCGCATTGACCGCTGCAAGCGAACGCTGACAGGTTGAGTGCTACTCCGCCGCTTCGCTCGCCCCGCCGCTTGCCTTCCGCGATTTGCCCGCCTTCTTCAGCACCGGCGCCAGGAACTTGCCGGTATAGCTGCGCGGCGCCTTGACGATGTCTTCCGGCGGACCCCAGGCGACAATTTCGCCGCCGCCATCGCCACCTTCGGGGCCGAGGTCGATCACCCAATCCGCAGTCTTGATGACCTCGAGGTTGTGCTCGATCACGACCACCGTATTTCCCTGCGATACCAGTTCGTGCAGCACTTCCAGGAGTTTCTTCACGTCGTGGAAATGCAAACCGGTGGTCGGCTCGTCCAGGATATAGAGCGTGCGGCCGGTTGCGCGCTTGGATAGTTCCTTGGCGAGCTTGACGCGCTGGGCTTCGCCGCCCGACAGCGTGGTCGCCTGCTGGCCGACATGGATGTAGTCGAGCCCGACGCGGTGCAGCGTCTTGAATGTCTCGCGCACCCGCGGCACCGCCTTGAAGAACTCGGCGGCTTCCTCGACCGTCATGTCGAGCACGTCCGCGATCGACTTGCCCTTGAACAGCACCTCCAGCGTTTCGCGGTTGTAGCGTTTTCCTTTACAGACGTCACAGGTGACGTAGACGTCGGGCAAGAAGTGCATCTCGATCTTGATGACGCCGTCGCCCTCGCAGGCCTCGCATCGGCCGCCCTTGACGTTGAACGAAAAACGTCCGGGCTCGTAGCCGCGCGCTTTCGCTTCGGGCAGGCCGGCAAACCACTCGCGGATCGGCGTGAACGCGCCGGTATAGGTCGCCGGATTCGAACGCGGGGTGCGGCCGATCGGCGACTGGTCGATGTCGATGATCTTGTCGATATGCTCCAGCCCTTCGATGCGGTCGTGGGGCGCGGCGCCTTCGCTGGCATTGTTGAGCTTGCGCGCGATCGCCTTGTAAAGCGTATCGATCAGAAGCGTCGACTTGCCGCCGCCGGACACGCCGGTGACGCAGGTGAACAAGCCCAGCGGAATTTCCGCCGAGACGTTCTTGAGGTTATTGCCGCGCGCGTTGATGACCTTGATGGTGCGGCGATGGTTCGGCGGCCGCCGCTCGGGAATGTCCACCGACAATTCGCCGGTGAGATACTTTCCGGTCAGCGATTTCGGATTGTTCATGATGTCGGCGGGCGTGCCTTGCGCGACGATATGGCCGCCATGCATGCCCGCGCCCGGGCCGATGTCGAGCACGTAGTCCGCCAGACGTATCGCGTCCTCGTCGTGCTCGACCACGATCACTGTATTGCCGAGGTCGCGCAGCCGCTTCAACGTGTCGAGCAGCCGCGCATTGTCGCGCTGGTGCAGGCCGATCGAGGGCTCGTCGAGCACGTAGAGCACGCCGGTCAGGCCCGAGCCGATCTGGGAAGCCAGCCGGATGCGCTGGCTTTCGCCGCCCGACAGCGTGCCCGAGGAACGCGCCAGCGTCAGATAATTGAGGCCGACGTCGAGCAGGAAGGAGAGGCGCTCGCGGATTTCCTTCAGCACGCGCGCCGCGATCTCGTTCTGCTGCGCGTTCAGCGCCTTCGGCACGGTCTCGAACCATTCGCCGGCGCGGCGCACCGACATTTCGGAGATCTCGCCGATATGTTTGCCAGCGATTTTGACGCATAACGCCTCCGGCTTGAGCCGATAGCCGTGGCAGGCCTCGCAGGGCACGTCGGAGAAATACTTCGCCAGCTCCTCGCGCGCCCATTCGCTCTCGGTCTCGCGGAAGCGGCGATTGAGATTGGTGATGACGCCCTCGAACGGCTTCTTGGTGTCGTAGGAGCGCACGCCGTCTTCGTAGGAGAACTTGATCTCGTCGTCGCCTGAGCCGTGCAGGATCGCCGCCTGCGTCTTCTTCGGCAGGTCCTTCCACTTGGTGTCGAGCGTGAACTTGTAGAACTTAGCCAGCGCGGTCAGCGTCTGGATGTAATAGGGCGACGACGACTTCGCCCACGGCGCGATCGCGCCCTTGCGCAAGGTCGCTTCCTTGTCGGGAATGACGAGGTCCTCATCGATATGCTGCTCGATGCCGAGGCCGCCGCAGGCCGGGCAGGCGCCATAGGGATTGTTGAACGAGAACAGCCGCGGCTCGATTTCCGGAATCGTGAAGCCTGAGACGGGGCAGGCGAACTTTTCGGAAAACAGAATCCGTTCCGGGCCGCTCTTGTCGTGGATTTTTGCCGTCTTCTTTTTGTCTTCGGCTGCGGGCGCGGCTGGCGGCGCATCGGCATATTCGACCACCGCAAGGCCTTCGGCGAGTTTCAGCGCAGTCTCGAAACTTTCGGCGAGCCGCTGGCCGATATCCGGCCGCACCACGATGCGGTCGACCACGACGTCGATGTCATGCGGGAATTTCTTGTCGAGCGTGGGCGCTTCAGCGAGTTCATGGAACTTGCCGTCGATCTTGACGCGCTGGAATCCCTTCTTGAGATATTCGGCGAGCTCTTTCTTGTACTCGCCCTTGCGGCCGCGCACGACCGGTGCCAGCAGATAAAGCCGCGTGCCCTCGGGCAGCGCCAGCACGCGATCGACCATCTGCGACACGATCTGGCTTTCGATCGGCAGGCCGGTGGCCGGCGAATAGGGCACGCCGACCCGCGCCCATAGCAAGCGCATGTAATCGTAGATCTCGGTAACGGTGCCGACGGTCGAGCGCGGATTTTTCGACGTGGTCTTCTGCTCGATGGAAATCGCCGGCGACAGCCCGTCGATCTGGTCGACATCAGGCTTCTGCATCATCTCCAGGAATTGTCGCGCATAGGCCGACAGCGACTCGACGTAGCGCCGCTGGCCCTCGGCGTAGATGGTGTCGAAGGCGAGCGAGGATTTGCCGGAGCCGGACAGCCCCGTGAACACCACGAGCTTGTCGCGCGGGATTTCGACGTCGACGTTTTTCAGATTGTGCTCGCGCGCGCCGCGAATGGTGATGGCACGCAGGCTACTGGTCGATTGGCGTCGTGCTTTCAAAATTTCATCCATGTCGGCATTTCCGGGCGCGAAGACGCAGGAAAAGGCGCGTCGCCGGAAAGCGATCAGACGCCAGTGATCATGCTCGGAACATAGGAAGAACGGGAATCAATTTCCAGTGCTGCGTGAAAACCATCAACGGAATTGATTCGCGTTGGCAGCAAGCGGCAGCAGGGACCCATGGCGGAGGGTAAAAAAAAAGCCGGCACGAGGCCGGCTTTTTCGAACTCAGGCGAGTGAGCCGAGATCAGTACTTCGCCACCACCGGGCCGCCGAAGCGGTAATTTACTCGGACCATGCCCATGTCGATACCCTGGCTGATGTTGTCCGAGCGGCCGACAGCTCCGGTAAACGGCGGGAAATTGATCGCCATTGCTGGAAAGGCCACGTTGGGTTTGCCCATGAACACGTGGTCGTATTCGATACCGACGGACCAGTTCGGCGCAAAGCCGTACTCGATGCCGGCTCCCACGACGCCGCCCCAGCGGGTATCGCTCGCCTGATTGAACACGATACCGGGTCCTGTGAAGAACGAGCTGTATTTGTTGTCGGTCACCGCGGCGCCGCCCTTCAAATACAAGAGCGTGTTGTTCCAGGCGTAGCCGATCTGACCGGTGAACAGGCCGATCGCGTCAACCTTGGTCTGGTTGGTGTAGGGAATCGCGGCGGTAAGACTTGCGTTCGATCCCTTCAGGTTCGCCCAGTCACCCTGCGCTTCGAGGCCGAACACCCAGTTGGTCATCTGCCAGCGATAGCCGGCCTGACCGCCGACCAGAGCGCCAGTTGCGTTGTGGCAGCCCTCCGAGATCGGGGTGAGCGCAACGCCTGCAACGCTGTTGAGGGTGTAACACTCACGGCTCGACGCGCCCCCGGCATTGAAGCCGACGTAGAAGCCGCTCCAATTGTAGATCGGGTCGACGATCGTAGGCGCCTTGGTGTAGGCCGGCGCCCGCGCCGGAAGATCGGCCGCCATGGCCGGAGCAATCGCAATGGCCGTCAAACCAACGGCCGCCAACAACAACGTCTTCATTCCTATTACTACCCTGTCATTCCCGCCGCGCCTTGTCTTCGCTGAACCAAAAGGTTTGTTGAATTTCGGTCGCGGTCGCCGCCCAATCGCTACGGTATGATATAGCTTATTCAACCAGAAATACTGTTTCGGAAAAGATACACTCACAGAAGAGTTATTGGCCGAAGCGTCTGGTTTCAACAGCCGCGTTCGCCGCCAACAAAAAAGCCGGCGCAAGGCCGGCTTTTCGAATTCAAACGGATGAGCAGAGATCAGTATTTCGCGACCACCGGACCGCCCCAGCGGTAGTTGACGCGGACCGACACCAGATCGGCATCGCCGTGAATATGGTCGCTGCTGATCACAGCGCCGGTGTTCTGGTTGGTGAAGGTCGTGTTGTTGTTGGCGATGAAGAGGTGGTTGTATTCAACCGCCGCCGACCAGTTCGGCGCGAACGAGAATTCAATGCCGGCGCCGACGGTGCCGCCCCAACGGTTATCGCCGGACGAGGTCGCGATCAGCGCGCCGTTAGCCCCCAGGATGTCATTGCGATCGCCGATGACCGCCGCACCGCCCTTGAAATACAACAGCGCGGTGTTCCAGGCGTAACCGACCTGGCCGGTGAACAGCCCGAAGTCATCGATACGAGAACGATTGGTATTGCCGGTGATGAGGCTGAGGTTGCTGCCCTTCAAGCTGGCCCAATCACCCTGGCCTTCGAAACCAAACACCCAGGAAGCCATCTGCCAGCGATAGCCGAGCTGTCCGCCGGCAAAACCGCCTGACGTGCCGTGGCAGCCCTCGGGGCCAACCACTGGAGCGGTCTGATCGAAACAACGGTTCGCATTGCCCCAACCGCCGTTGAGGCCGACATAGACGCCGCTCCAGTCGTAAGCGACCGGCACCATATCGGGCGCCTTGGTGTACGTCCGCGCCGGAAGGTCCGCAGCAACAGCCGGGGCCGTGATGCCCAACGTGACCAGCGCCAGCGCGCCCAACAACAAACCCTTCGTCATCCTTCGTCTTCTTTCCGGCGCTTCGTGTCGCCGCGAAGCGTATTCTTCAGCCTTAAGCCCGTCAGCGGCGCCCAACTACCCCAATTTCGGACTGAACTTAGCGCATTGCGGTCTCCCGCGCCGTCTCCCAAAAGTCACAGTCAGCGCCGAAGTACGGCGTGAACTGGATGAATCGACAGGCATTTTGCGCGCGGGCCGGTTCCCGCCGCTGAATGGCGAAATAGCCGCCGCAAGCCCGGATGCTGGATAAGGATATTTCCGTGGCTATTGATGGGAACAAAACTGGAACATTCGCGTCCGATATGCTATATGTGGATAACCGAAGGATGGGCCGGGCGTAGCCGGCGGGTGAGCGTATAGGGTCGGCGCGAAATAGCCGAGGCGAGTGGAGAGCAGCGATGGCAGGAAGCGTTAACAAAGTGATTCTGGTCGGTAATCTCGGCAAGGATCCCGAAATCCGGCGTACCCAGGATGGGCGGCCGATCGCCAATCTCTCGATCGCCACCTCGGAAAACTGGCGCGACAAGGCCACCGGCGAGCGCAAGGAAAAGACCGAGTGGCATCGCGTCGTGATCTTCAACGAAGGCCTGTGCAAGGTCGCCGAGCAATACCTGAAGAAGGGCGCCAAGGTTTACATCGAGGGCCAGTTGCAGACCCGCAAATGGACCGACCAGGCCGGCGTGGAGAAATATTCCACCGAAGTGGTGCTGCAAGGCTTCAATTCGAACCTGACCATGCTGGACGGACGCAGCGGTGCGGGCGGCGGCAGCTTCGGCTCCGACGATCAGAGCGCCGGCGACTTCGGTGTCAGCAGTCCCTCGAGCGCGCCGCGCCGGGCGGTGGCAGCCGGCGCCCGCAACAGCGACATGGACGACGACATTCCGTTCTGAGAACCGTCGCTAAAGCGGAGCCAATAATTCCGGTGTGAGAAGGGGGACTTCTCATGGGTCTTGTCATGAGTCTTGCGCCCTTACTGGATGCCGCGCCGGCGATCCCCGTCCACGCCTTCGCGGCGATGGCGGCTTTCGGGCTGGGAGTGATCCAGCTCGCGGCGCCAAAGGGCACGCTGCCCCACCGCACCATCGGCTGGATCTGGGTCGTCTTGATGCTGGCGGTAGCCGCGAGCTCGTTCCGGATCCACCAGATCAAGCTGTGGGGTCCCTGGAGCCCGATCCATTTGCTGTCGATTTTCACGCTGGTGACGCTCCCGCTCGGCGTCTGGTATGCGCATAGCCATCGCGTGGCCGACCATCGCCGCGTCATGATCACGATTTTTTCCGGTGCGCTGGTCATCGCCGGCCTGTTCACGCTGCTGCCCGGACGGATCATGCACGCGGTCGTTTTCGGCCCCTGAAATCCGCCCTCAATTGGGGGTAACTGGGGCGGCGCCGAGGTTTCCTAAGTCGCCCCGTTTCAGGAGCCGCAAGACGGCTTAGCCCAGCACCTAAGTAACTGGAAAAACGAAGGGAAAAACCCTGTGCGCGGGCCCGTTTGAGGTGGTCTTGCCCCCCTCGATGCGCTATATGAAATTGATTCTGAATTGACCGGATTTTCCCTTGTCTGAGCCTGAAGATACCAAGCCCGGAGAGCCCCCGGCGCCTTCCGACGTTCGTCCCGTTTCCATCCTCGACGAGATGAAGCGCTCCTACCTCGATTACGCCATGAGCGTGATCGTGGCGCGTGCGTTGCCGGATGCGCGCGACGGTCTCAAGCCGGTTCATCGCCGCATTCTCTATGCGATGCACGAGAACGGCTTCGACTGGAACAAGCAACCCAACAAGTCGGCGCGCACGGTCGGCGACGTCATCGGTAAATACCATCCCCACGGCGACCAGTCGGTCTACGACGCGCTGGTGCGCATGGCGCAGGATTTCTCGATGCGCGTGCCGCTGATCGACGGTCAGGGCAATTTCGGTTCGGTCGACGGGGATGCCGCGGCCGCGATGCGTTACACCGAATCCCGCCTGACCAAGATCGCACATACGCTGCTTGACGACATCGACAAGGACACCGTCGATTTCCAGGCCAACTATGACGACAAGGATCGCGAGCCGCGGGTTCTTCCGGCCAAGTTTCCAAACCTTCTGGTCAATGGCGCCGGCGGCATTGCCGTCGGCATGGCTACGAACATTCCGCCGCACAATCTCGGCGAGGTGATCGATGCCTGCGTCGCCCTGATCGACAATCCCGGCCTGTCGATCGATCAGCTCATCGACATCATCCCGGGCCCGGATTTTCCGACCGGCGGCATCATCCTCGGCAAGCAAGGCATCCGCTCTGCCTATCATCTTGGCCGCGGCTCGATCATCATGCGCGGCAAGGTGTCGATCGACACCATCCGCAAGGATCGCGAAGCGATCGTCATCAGCGAAATTCCCTATCAGGTGAACAAAGCCACGATGGTCGAGCGCATCGCCGAGCTCGTGCGCGAGAAGAAAATCGAAGGCATTTCGGACCTGCGCGACGAGTCCGACCGCAGCGGCTATCGTGTCGTCGTGGAGCTCAAGCGTGACGCCGTGCCGGATGTGGTGCTGAACCAGCTCTATCGCTTCACGCCGTTGCAAAACAATTTCGGCGCCAACATGGTCGCGCTCGATGCCGGGCGGCCGCAGGTGATGAACCTGAAGGACCTGCTGACGATCTTCGTCGCCTTCCGCGAAGAGGTGGTAACGCGGCGGACCAAGTTCCTGCTCAACAAGGCGCGCGATCGCGCCCATATCCTGGTCGGCCTGGCGATTGCGGTCGCCAATATCGACGAGATCATTCGCGTGATCCGCACCTCGCCCGATCCGACCACCGCGCGCGATACGTTGATGTCGCGCGACTGGCCGGCCAAGGATGTCGCGGCCATGATTACCCTGATCGACGATCCCCGCCACCGTCTCGCACCCGACGGCACCGCGCGGCTGTCGATGGAACAGGCCAAGGCCATTCTCGACCTGCGGCTGCAACGGCTCACCGCGCTCGGCCGCGAAGAGATTTCCGAAGAACTCGACAAGCTCGCGGCCGAAATCAGCGACTATCTCGATATCCTGAGCTCGCGCGCGCGCGTGCAGACGATCGTCAAGACCGAACTCGCCGAGGTGAAGTCGGAATTCGCCACACCACGCAAGACTGTCATTATCGAGCAGGAAGGCGAGGTCGAGGACGAAGACCTGATCCAGCGCGAGGAAATGGTGGTCACGGTCTCGCATGCCGGCTACGTCAAGCGCGTGCCACTGTCGGCCTACCGGGCGCAGCGGCGCGGCGGCAAGGGCAGGGCGGGCATGCAGACCCGCGACGAGGATTTCGTCAGCCGCCTGTTCGTCGCCTCGACGCACACGCCGGTATTGTTCTTTTCCTCGCGCGGCCAGGTCTACAAGGAAAAGGTCTGGCGGTTGCCGATGGCCGCGCCCAACGCCCGCGGCAAGGCCATGATCAACATCCTGCCGCTCGAGCAGGGTGAACGCATCACCACCATCATGCCGCTGCCGGAGGATGAATCCTCCTGGGGCAATCTCGACGTGATGTTTGCCACCACCGGCGGCACGGTCCGCCGCAACAAGCTCTCCGATTTCGTCGACGTCCGGCGTTCCGGCATCATCGCCATGAAGCTCGACGAGGACGAAGCGATCGTGGACGTGCAGATCTGCACCGAGCACGATGACGTGCTGCTCACCGCCGCCGGCGGCCAGTGCATCCGTTTCCCGGTCACCGATGTGCGGGTGTTCTCCGGCCGCACTTCGATGGGCGTGCGCGGCATCGCGCTCGCCAAGGGCGATCGGCTGATTTCGCTGGCTATCCTGCGGCATGTCGAGGCGACGTCGGACGAACGCTCGGCCTATCTCAAAATGCGCCGCGCGGTAGCCGGCGAGGGCGCTGCGGAGGAAACGGCCGTGGAAGGCGATACCGAGGAGACCTCGAACGCCATTCAGCTCTCCTCCGAGCGCTATGTCGAAATGTCAGCGCAGGAGCAGGTCGTGTTGACGGTTTCCGTCAACGGCTACGGCAAGCGCACCTCGTCGTTCGAATACCGCACCACCGGCCGCGGCGGCAAAGGCATCGTCGCGATGTCGGTCAACAACCGCAACGGCAAGCTGGTCGCCTCGTTCCCGGTGGAAGAGTCCGACCAGATCATGCTGGTGACCGACAAGGGGCAGTTGATCCGTTGTCCGGTCGAAGACATCCGGATCGCGGGCCGTTCGACCCAAGGCGTGATCGTGTTCGATACCGCCGATGACGAGCATGTGGTGTCGGTCGAGCACATCGGCGAGGAAACCGAAAACGGCAACGGCTCCGCCTAGTGGTCCGATTCTAACATTCGCATCCCTTCTCAGCGGGCGTATTTGCGAATGTTGGAATCACAGGACCACCAGCAATATAGGGATTCTAGTAGAGTTTTGGATTTGACATTCGCTAACGAACCCGGGGCCAGTTGGGTGCGAATGTCAAATCCACTCCACTAGTAGAGCCGCGGCCGACCTCCTGGAATTTCCTTACTCCGCGGCGGCTCTACCTGTATTTCTCTCGGAGCAGCCGATCTCGCTTGCACCCAGCGAAGGCGAAGCGCGATCAGGAAAGCGGCTGCCGCCGCAACGCTGCCGACGAGGAAGACACTGCCATAGCCGGCGCGATCGGCAAGAAGCCCTGCCAAAGGGCCGGTCAGCCCGTAGGCCAGATCCTGGAATGCTGTAAACCCGCCCAAGGCTGTCCCGCGCTGTTGCGGGGCCACCAGACGCACGATCTCTCGTCCCATGGCCGGGAAAACCATGGAGCATCCGAGTCCCGAGAAAAAGGCGCCGACCAAAGCCAAGACCGGCCCAGGCGCGATCCAGATCAGTGCTTGGCCAACGGTCTCGATTGCAAGTGAGCCAATTGCGACGGGCAAAGCGCCGATGCGATCGGGCAGGTGGCCGAACAGCAGGCGCACCAAAACGAATCCGCCACCGAACGCGGTCAGGCCGAGCCCGGCATATCGCCAGTTCTGATCAAGAAAGTAGAGGACGAAGAAGGCGCCGATGGCGGCGAAGCCGACGCCTTGAAGACCGACGATGGATCCTTGCCACCCAATCTTGCCGATCGCGCTCCAGAACGACGGACCCTCGACCTCTGGCTGAGCGGCGATGCCCGCCATGGGCCAAATCGCCAGCAGTCCCAGGCAGGGCAGAACCGCACTGATCGCCGTCGCACCAGCAAAGCCGAACCGCTCAAACAATACCAGCCCGATCGGGCCGCCGACCGCGAGCGCGCCGTAAATGGCAACACCGATCCACGCCAAAACCCGGGCCGAGCGAGCCGGGCTGGCGAGATTCACGCCCCAAACGACGACGCCAACTCCGACCAGGCTTTCACCAAGCCCGAGAACCAACCGGCCTGTTAGAAGAACAGCGAAGGCCATCAACGGCGCGTCGAACAAAAGGCCCGTGAGCCATGAAGCAGCTGCTCCGGCGACGTAGAGGATCAGCCCGCGCTTAAGCGCGACCTTGGCGCCAAGACGATCCGCGAGACCGCCGGCGTAACCTCGCGTGAGGATGGTCGAGAAGAAGGCGCTGCCGACGGCCAGACCAGCCCACGCATTGCCAAGTCCAAGCCGCTCGGTCACATAGACCGGCACGATCGGCAGTGGCATGGCGACGCAGAGATAGGAAACGAAGAGAGTAGCGGTCAGCAAAAGAATTCGGCCTTGTGCCGGGTCACGTATCGCTTCGAAAGCCATGGTCATTCTCCTGGCTGTCCTCGATCGACGGCATGCATAAAGGATGCATTCGATCGGCGAGGATCTTTCAATGCGTTGCTTGACGTCACACGCTTACGGCCAGTGTCACTGACGGGATGGTTGACGCGACGTGGAAGTCGCCAATCTGGAATCGGCTTCAACCCAATCTTGCCGACATTTCGACGTCCTCGGCGAAAGGCGTGGACAAATAGCCATTTGCCGGCGAGCGCACATGCGCTAGGTAATCGGGGCTATGGTCGGCGTTATCCGCGACGATGATGGCGCCGGGCCTGAGGCGGCTTTCCACGAGATTCAGGATTTCGGGATAGAGCGACTTGGCGCCGTCGAGCAGCACGAGATCGATCGTTTCGGGAAGGTCGATGCTCAGCGTTTGCAGCGCGTCGCCCTCGCGGATCTCGACGAGGTCGATGAGACCGCCGGTGGTCAGATTGTGTCTCGCCCGCGCCGCCTTGGACGGCTCGAACTCGCTGGTGATGAGGTGGCCGCCGCCATTGTCCCGCAAGGCTGCGGCGAGGTGCAGGGTCGAAATGCCGAAGGAAGTCCCGAACTCGACGATATTTCGCGCGCGAGAACTTCGAGCCAGCATGTAAAGCAATGCGCCGGTCTCTCGCGAGACGGCAAGCGGCATGTGCTTCAGGCGCGCATAGAGATAGCGGTATTCCGTCCTGCTCCGCATCAGCCGTGTCCGCTCTTCGTCGGCGAGATCGGCCGCGGCCGTTTCGAGCTCGGCCTGCGACGCATCGGCTTCTTCAAACAGACGCTTCAGCAACGGCGCAAGCGGGGTAGTGGTCAGGGTGGTCATGCAGGTCTCCGATCAGCGGTAAGGGTACCGTTGCGATCCACCTAAAATACGATTAAACATTCGCATTCGCTATTCGCATTATCCGTGAGCCTCCATGGCTGATCGCCGAAGTGCTTCAATTTCCTCACGAAAGCAGCCTCAACAAGCGCGCTCGAGCGAGCTCGTCGCCACCATTCTGGAGGCGGCAGTTCAGGTTTTGGCGAAGGAGGGCGCGCAGCGTTTCACGACAGCGCGGGTGGCCGAAAAGGCAGGCGTCAGCGTCGGATCGCTGTATCAGTATTTCCCGAACAAGGCGGCGATCCTGTTTCGCCTGCAAAGCGACGAATGGCGGCAGACGAGTGAGTTGCTACGCGGCATCCTCGAGGACGCCGAGCAACCGCCGCTGATGCGGCTGCGCAGCCTGGTCCACGCCTTCATACGCTCGGAATGCGACGAGGCCACGATGCGTGTGGCGCTTAATGACGCCGTTCCGCTCTACCGCGATGCGCCCGAGGCGCTGGAGGCGAGAGCGTCGGGAGACCACACGGTTCAGGCCTACCTGCGGGAAGTGCTGCCTGCGGCCTCGGATGCCGTGCGCGCCGCGGCCGGCGATCTGATCAAACAGACGCTCAGCGCAGTTGGAAAGCATTTCTCGGAAACGCCTCGAACCTCGGCTGAGATCGAAGCCTATGCCGACGCCATGGCGGATATGTTCTGCGCCTACCTCAGGTATCTCCAGAACGGCTGAAGCAAACGCATGAAATTTTTAGCCGTCATGGTGCTGTTATTGAGTTGTTCCGACGCAAAAGCTTGCGAGCTGTCGCTGGTCACGCCGGTGACGTCGGCGTTGACGAATCCCGTCGGGGCACATGTTTCGCTGTCCGATGATGTGTTGATCGCGGGCTTTTCGGTCTTGGCGCCGTCGTTGAATGCGAAGAAAGTGCTCGCGGCGGCAGAATATCCCTACCAATTCGACGTCGTGGAATTGTTTGTGACGTTTTCGGACAGCGGATTTCCCTACTACGAATTTGAAGTGTCGCCCTACAACCAGACCTTTCAGGTCAGGATCGTCAGCGCCAAACAACACCAGGAGGGCGTTGATCTCGGGTCAACGTCGACAGCCGCCATCGTGACGGGCGGCTGGAATGTCGAGTTGAAGGTCCCGCTCAAGCCACTCGGTTGGGACGGCGATCTCTCTAAGATCCGTGGAAATCTCTATTCGATTTTGGGGCAGGGGCGCGCGCGCAGCTACTGGAGCTTATTTCTGCCCAAAGCAGCCAAAGCGAATTTTCATCAGCCGCAATATTTCAAGCCGCTGTTGCCATGTAGCTAGGGCGTGTGCTCGTAGGACGAGGGGCGTCCGCTTTCGGATGCCTGAGCATCGAGGTCGCCATGTCTGCTTCTCTAATCGGCCGGTTGGGGTCAAGCACTTTCAAGCTATCCACCACTGCAGTGTCAATGTCTCTCACGGGCTCGCGCTTCTCTTCGGAATCGGCACCTGGGCCCTTCCATCA
>NZ_JBEKRB010000069.1:0-25956 GCF_049519115.1 Bradyrhizobium sp. | reverse complement strand
CGGGTCTCGTCGACCCAGACATGGACCTTGAAGCGGCGGTCGTGCGCCAGATAAATCGGCGCGGTGGCCGTTCCCCAGTCGACTGTCGCCAACCAACCCGCATTGCAATGCGTGAGGATGTTGATCGCTTCACCCGGTTTCTTTCGCGGCGCGATCGCCTCGATCAGCGCCAAGCCGTGCCGGCCGATCGCCTGATTGATCGCGACATCTTCTTCCGCGATTTCGCCGGCGCGCTGATAGGCGGCCAGCAGGCGCGCCGCCGGCGGCAGCGCGGCAAGCGCTTTTCGCATTTCATCCAGCGCCCATTTCAGGTTGATCGCGGTCGGACGTGTTGCGATCAGCGTCGCGTAAGCTCGCTCGAGCGCGGCATCGCAGGCATCATCGCGCATGGCGAGCGCGACGCCGTAGGCTGCGGTCGCCCCGATTAGCGGCGCGCCACGCACCAGCATCGAACTGATGGCGTGAGCCGCCTCCTTGCACGTCGTCATTGTTGCGATGACAAATTCATGCGGCAACCGCCGCTGGTCGATCGCACCGATCGTCCAGCCGTCGCCTTCGACCCAGATGCTGCGAAAAGGCTTTCCATCGACTTTCATTGGCGCAATATCCGCCCCGCTACCGCATCCAGCTTCTTCAACAGTTCAACATCGCGCGCGTCGGGCGCGGTGATCAGCGCCGCATCGAGCGCGCGGTCCGAGCCGATCGGACATGGCTCGTGCTGCCGTGGAAAATCCCGCGCCAGACGCGCCACCAGATGGCTCGCCTTCTCGGCATTGGCGTTCAGGACGCGAATGATGTCGGCCACCGTGACCGCGTCGTGATCGGGGTGCCAGCAGTCGAAATCGGTCACCATGGCGACGCTCGCGTAACAAATCTCCGCTTCACGCGCGAGTTTAACTTCCGGCATGTTGGTCATCCCGATCACCGAATAACCGTGGCCCTTGTAAGTCAGGCTCTCGGCGAGCGTGGAGAATTGCGGGCCTTCGATGCACACATAGGTGCCGCCGCGCGCGAACGGAATGGCTTCGGCTTGCGCGGCCGCGGCGAGGTGAACCGGCAAGCGCGGCGAGACCGGATGCGCCATCGAGACATGCGCGACGCAGCCTTTGCCGAAGAACGAGCTCTCGCGCCGATAGGTGCGATCGACAAACTGATCGACCAGAACGAAAGTGCCGGGCGGAAGCTCCTCCTTGAACGAGCCGCAGGCCGACAGCGAGATCAGGTCGGTGACGCCGGCGCGCTTGAGCACGTCGATGTTGGCGCGATAGTTGATATCGGAGGGCGACAGCCGGTGTCCCTTGTCATGCCGGGTCAGGAACACGATCGGCAACCCGGCAATGGTGCCATGACGGAGCGGCGCCGACGGCTCGCCCCACGGGCTTGCGACCACCTCGTCGCGGGCATTTTCCAACCCCGGCAGGTCGTAGATGCCGGATCCGCCGATAATGCCCAGTACCGCTTGCGCCATGATGACCCCGGTTAGTTCGACCTATATCGCAAAGCCATATTCAACTAATGTCCTTTGGCCGCAAGGACTTCTATCGACCAACGGATATCCGCGACAAACAGCTGATTTTCGCCTGGCGAAGGCCAAGGAAACACCAAGGAAGGGCCGATGTCCTCAACGAACGACCGGACCAAAGAACAAGTCAAGGAACGAGCCAAGGAACACGTTAAGCGTCAGTCGATCATCGACGCCTGCCGGCAGATGAACACGCTCGGCATCAACCAGGGCACGTCAGGCAATATCAGCCTGCGGCATGGCGAGGGCATGCTGATCACGCCGACATCGACCCCCTACGACGCCATGCAAGTAGACCAGATCGTGTTCATGAAACTGGACGGCGCGCCTGCCGCGGGACAACGCCCGTCCAGCGAGTGGCGCTTTCACCGCGACATTCTTAAGGCGCGCGCGGAAGTGAATGCGGTGGTCCATGCGCATCCGCCGTTTTCGACCATGCTGGCGATCATGGGGATAGAAATTCCGCCGGTCCATTACATGATCGCCTGCGCCGGTGGCGACACCATACGCTGCGCGCCCTACGCGACCTTTGGCACCGAAGAATTGTCGCGCCACGCGGTCGCGGCGCTGGCGGATCGCTCGGCCTGTCTGTTGGCCCATCACGGCATGATCGCGGTCGGCACTTCGCTTGCCAAAGCCATGTGGCTCGCGGTCGAGGTCGAGACACTGGCGCGGCAATATCACGGCTGCCTTCAGATCGGCACGCCGCCGCTTCTGTCGAAAGCCGAGATCGAAAACGTCCGCGCACGGATGGCAGGCTACGGCATCGGCGAAGAATGACCGTTCGTACCCGATACGCTTCATGGAACGAAGCGTGAGAGGGTCAAACCGTGGCGCCGATGAAAATAAGCTAATACCCGGCTCTCAAGAAAAAGCGTATCGTGGCTTGTCCGAAGGAAGGGGCGTGACCTGCGGGATCGGCCTTCAGCAAAACGGACAAGAAGCAGAAAAAACAAGGGAGTACGCCGATGAATCCGGAGACGACCGCAATTGTCCTGATCGAATATCAGAACGACTTTACGACGCCGGGAGGCGTTTTCCATGACAGCGTCAAGGGCGTCATGGAAAAGAACAACATGCTGGCGAATACGATCGAGGTCGCGACCAAGGGCCGCGCCGCGGGCGCCACGATCATGCACGCGCCTATTACCTTCGCCGAGGGCTACGGTGAGCTTACCGGTACGCCTTACGGAATTCTGAAGGGCGTTGTCGACAACAAGGCCTTTCGGAAGGGTTCATGGGGCGCGGCTATCGTCGATGTCCTGACGCCACATCCCGAAGATATCGTTGTCGAAGGAAAGCGCGGCCTCGATGCCTTTCCCTCGACCAATCTCGATTTCATCCTGCGCAGCAAGGGAATACGAACTGTGGCGCTCGGCGGCTTCCTGACGAACTGCTGCGTCGAGTCGACGATGCGAAGTGCCTATGAACGCGGATTCGACGTCGTGACGCTGAAAGACTGCACAGCTACGCTGAGTCAGGAGGCGCAGGACATGGCGCTGACCCACAATTTCGGGATGTTCTCACGCCCGATGAACCATGACGAGTTCTTGAAGCACCTTACCTGATTTCCCAGATCGGCACGCCGCCGCTGCTGTCGAAAGCCGAGATCAAAAACGTTCGCGCGCTGATGGCCGGCTACGGCGTCGTCGGCGACGAGAGCTGAAACGATGATTCGCGGGATTTCGAATTCGTTCTCGAAAATCCCGAATTCATTTCATCAGATTAAGGTCAGATTTGCTGACCATCCGCGGTTCGCATGTCTCGACTTCGAGTAGAAGCTTCGTTGAATCAAAGGTTTGGCGGAATATTTGGATTTTCACCACAATCCCAGGTAGGGCCGATTAAAGGCGCCTGTTGTATTCGCGCGACAGCCACGAGCCACACCACGGCAGTATTCTCGCCTCAAATATTTAGGGCTGGAGAATTGCAATGAAACGTTTGTTGATCGGAATTTCCGCGGCCGCGTTGCTGCTCGCAACGAATGCGCTCGCCGCCGACCTGCCTGCGAAGGCGCCTGTCTACACAAAGGCTCCGGTCTATGTCGATCCGGGCTTCGACTGGACCGGGTTCTACATCGGCGGCAACGTTGGCTATAGCTGGGGTCGCTCCAGCGATACGTCGACCATCACCAACACCGCCGGCACGGTCCTGTTTACCAGCGCCGACAAGACGAGCCTGAACGGCGTCGTTGGCGGCGGTCAGATCGGCTACAACTGGCAAATGCAACGCGCAGTCTTCGGTCTTGAAGCCGACATCCAGGGCACCGACGAAAAGGGCTCGCGCTCCTTCACCTGTCCGCTGAACACGTGTACGCCGACTGCGGGCGGCCTCCTCGCTCTGGTCATTCCCGGCCCCGCCGTGCCCGTCACGTTGAACCAGAAGATCGATTGGTTCGGCACCGTTCGCGGCCGCATCGGCTATCTTGTCGATCCGAGGGTACTGATATACGCCACCGGCGGTCTCGCCTATGGCGAAGTCGACTCCAGCGCCACCATCGGCAACCCCGGGGTCGGGTTCGGCACCGTCTCCAACACCCATGTCGGCTATACGGTCGGCGCCGGTATCGAAGGCGTGATCGGCGGCAACTGGACCGCCCGCCTCGAATATCTCTACGTCGATCTCGGTACAGTGAACGGCTCGTTCCAGACCGCGATCGGCGGACTCGGCGGCGGCGTGCTATCGAGCAACTACTCATCGCATGTCACCGACAATATCCTGCGCGTCGGCGTCAACTACAAGTTCGGCGGACCGGTGGTGGCGAAGTACTGATTTAATTGAGCATGATCTTTTCGGAAAACCGCTACACACTTTTCCGGATCATGCTCTAAGCCACAGCCATTCGAACAAGCAAAAGCCCGGCGGTTTCGCCGGGCTTTTTTGTTGGCTGTGATTTGCGAACCGGCCGGCCGTTATTTGCCCTTGAAGTTGGGCGCCCGCTTGTTGAGGAAGGCGTCCATGCCTTCGCGGAAATCCTCGCTCATATACGCCTTGAGGATCAGGTCCTCGCCCTCTTCGCGGGATAGCGTGCGGCGGATCCGGCGCACGGCTTCTTTCGTCACTTCCAGCGTGATGGGGGCGTGGCCGGCGACAAGCTTGGCGGTCTCGTCGGCCCGGCGTTGCAACGTCTCGACGTCGGGAACGATCTCGTTGAGCAGTCCGAGCGCCAAAGCTTCCGGCGCCTCGATCAGGCGTGCCTTGAAAATCAGGTCCTTGGTGCGCGCCGGCCCGATCAGCGACACCACCCGGCTGATATTCGACATCGAGAGGCAATTGCCGAGCGTGCGCGCGATCGGAAAACCAATTCGTGTCGCCTCGGTGCCGATACGGATGTCGCAACAGGCCGCAATCCCCGCGCCGCCGCCGGTGCAGGCGCCGGCAATCGCCGCTATCACCGGCACCCGACACTGCTCCAGCGTGCCGAGCACGCGATCGATCCGCGCTTCATAGTCGAGCGAGTCCTGCGCGGTCTTGAAGGCGCGGAACTGCGAGATATCGGTCCCCGAGGCAAACGCCTTGTCGCCGGCGCCGGTGATGATCAGCGCCTTGATCGAACGATCGGCGTTGATGCTCTCGCAGATCACCGCCATCTGCTCGTACATCGCAAAGGTCAGCGCGTTGCGGGCCTGCGGACGGTTGAAGGTTATCCGCGCGATGCCGTCTGTGACGGCATAGATCAGGTCTTCGTTGGCAGTGACAGGGGCGTTCATGTCGCGCTCTTTCGTTGTTGTTGAAGAACTTATGACCTCACGCCACCGCCGCCTTCGATTGCGGCATCGCGACCACGTCGCGGTTCTTCAGGATGTCCATGGCGGCGAGCACGCCGCCCGCGCGGTGCGGGATCTTGGCGAGGTCGAGACCCATCTCGACGCCCGACAGCGTGCCCATCAGCATCAGGTCGTTGAAGTGGCCGATATGGCCGATCCGGAACGCCTTGCCCTTCAGCCGGCCCAAGCCCGTGCCGAGCGACATGTCGAAGTTTTCCAGCACGGTTTTGCGGAACGCATCCGCATCGTGCCCGTCAGGCACCATGACCGCGGTCAGTGACGGCGAATAGGCCTGCGGGTCGAGACAGACGAGATCGAGGCCCCAGACCTTCGCCGCGGCGCGCGTTGCGGCCGCATGGCGCTTGTGGCGGGCGAAGACGTTCTCGAGCCCTTCTTCCTCCAGCATCGCGATCGCCTCACGCAGCGCGAACAACAGGTTGATCGCCGGCGTATAGGGGAAGGTGCCGATCTTGTTGAACTCGAGCATGTCGTGCCAATCCCAATAGGACCGCAGCGACGTATTGGCCTTCGAGATCGCAAGCGCCTTCTCCGAGATCGCGTTGAAGGAGAGGCCCGGCGGCAGCATCATGCCCTTCTGCGAACCGCCGACCGAAACGTCGATACCCCAGGCATCGTGTTCGTATTCGAGCGAGGCGAGGCCCGAGATGGTGTCGACCATCAACAGCGCGGGGTGATTGGTGCGGTTGAGCGCCTTGCGGACGTCCAGCGGATGGGTGACGCAGCTCGTCGAGGTCTCGTTATGGATGACGAGCACGGCCTTGATCTGATGCAGCTTGTCGGCGGCAAGCCGGGCCTCGATTTCGGCGACGTCGGCGCCGCGGCGCCAGTCGGTCGGCATGAATTCGAGGTCGAGCTTGAATTTCTCGGCGATGCCCTTCCACAGCACCGCAAACTGGCCGGTCTCGGCCAACAAAACCTTGTCGCCGGGCGACAGCGTGTTGACGATGGCGGCTTCCCAGGCGCCGGTGCCCGACGACGGGAAAATGATCACCGGCTGTTTGGTGCGGAAGATGCGCTGCATACCCGAAAACACCGCAAAGCCGAGCTCGGCGAATTCCGCGCCGCGGTGGTCCAGCGCCGGCATGTCCATGGCCCGCAGGACCCGGTCCGGTATATTGGTAGGGCCTGGAATCTGAAGAAAATGCCGTCCTGTATGCAGGGCCATTGGGCGTCCTTCCCGGGGGGAATCTAGCGAAGCGCTCGCGTATCACCTTTTGGCGGCCTTGTCCTCCAGCCGACAAGCGCCGTCAATGCATAAGAAGGGATGGCCCGCCCGGTCTTTTAAGAACCACGGGCCTTAAATCTGTGGTGACGGCGCCCCATGATCGATCGCCTCCAACCGGGCATGACGCCGTAGCACCTGCGGCGGCTGTCCGAAGGCCCGCAAGAAGGCGCGGCGCATGTGGTCGCGGTCACTGAACCCGGTTTGGCGAGCAACCACGTCGATCGGGTGACGGCTTTGCTCCATCAGGTTTCGCGCCGCCTCGACCCTTAAGTTTTCGATCGCCCTAGCCGGCGATTGACCCGTCTCAGCATGGAACGCCCGGCTGAACTGCCGCGGACTGAGATGAGCCGCCTCGGCAAGCTCGGGCACCGTCAGAGGTTTGTGCAGATTTTCACGCGCATAGGCGAGCGCCGTCTGGATACGATCCGATTTGGGGGCCAACTCGAGAAGCGTCGAAAACTGCGACTGCCCGCCGCCGCGGCGATGATAAATGACGAGCTTACGGGCAATGGATTTTGCAAGCTCCGGACCGAGGTCGTTCTCGATCAGCGCCAGGCCGAGATCGATGCCGGCCGTCATCCCCGCCGACGTCCAGATCGGCCCGTCCTGGATAAAGATTCGATCTTCATCCATCTTCACGTCCGGAAACTGTCTCTGCATATCCCGCGCGTGCAGCCAATGCGTCGTGGCGCGCCGTCCGTTCAATAGTCCGGCTTCCGCGAGCACGAACGCTCCCGTGCAAACCGCAGCGATACGACGATGCCGCTTCGGCGCATCTCTCACGAAGGCGATCATGCCAGGTGTCGACGGCACGGGGATCGTCGCGCCGCCGACGACAAGGGTGTCGAACGGCAGGTCAGAAAATGCCTCGCTCTCGAGCGTCATGCCGGACGAGGTTCTGACCTTTCCACCGGTCTCCGACACGAAGTGGAGGTCATAGAGCGGATCGTCGGCCAGCATGTTGGCGACCTCGAACGCCGTGACGACGGCGAGCGCCATGACGGAATAACCGGGATACACAACGAACGCGATATCGCGCATGGCCGACGCCTCGATGTCTCTCGATGTCCTAAATCGCCGTTTATATGACATTTGAGACGTCAGGATTCAACCGTATCTCCTGTCCGCAGAGCTCAATGCGGCTACGGAAAGAAAACATCCATGAGCAGTCTCTCCGCCAAGGGCACCGCCCTCATAACCGGGGCGTCGTCCGGCATCGGTGCCGTTTACGCCGATCGCCTCGCCGAACGCGGTTGCGACCTGATCCTGGTCGCGCGAAACGAGCAGCGGCTGAACGTTATCGCTGATCGGCTTCGCGGCGAAACCGGCCGTCAGATCACGGTGTTGCCGGCGGATCTGAATACAAAGGGCGGCCTCGCCAAGGTCGAGGCTGTGCTTCGCGACAATCCGGGCATCGCCGTGCTGGTCAATAATGCTGGCGTCGGCTCCGTCGCGTCGATCCTGCAGGCCGACGTCGACAAGATGGAGGCAATGATCGACCTGAACATCACCGCACTGACGCGCCTTACCTATGCTGTCGCGCCGGCGTTCGTGGCGCGTGGTAAAGGGACGATCATCAACATCTCTTCGGTTGTCGGCATCGCGGTCGAGTCGCTGAACGGCGTCTACAGCGCTTCGAAATCCTACGTCCTGAGCTTCGGCCATTCGCTGCAAAAGGACCTCGCCGACAAGGGCGTCCGCGTACAGACGGTGCTGCCAGGCGCAACTGCCACGGAGTTTTGGGACATCGCCGGCTACCCGCCGCAGAAGACGTCCGAGGTCACCATGTCGGCGGAAGACTGCGTCGACGCGGCGCTGGCCGGCCTCGACGCCGGCGAACTCGTAACCATCCCGGGCCTGCACGAGGTGGAACTGTGGGCCCGCTGGGAGACGGATCGCCGGGACATCTCCCCGAAGTTCAGAAACGCGAAGCCCGCCCCTCGTTACAGAGTGGGGTCGCGGACCACCGGTGTCGCTGGAGTCTCACGGACCTTTTGAAATTTGACCGCGAGCAACGGCCGACCGTCTCGTTGCACCACAGCGCGCAACCAGATGCGCTTGCACATAGGGGGATAACCCGCTCTCGCGCTGCTGAGTGTGCACTGCGGTCACTCCGCAGGGATTGTCTGCCCGGCTGGCACCCTTGCCTCCGTCTCCTCAAATGGCCTCTCGGGATGCATCAGGAAGGCGCAAAAGCCGCCGAGCAGCAACAGCCCAATCGACATGATGAACGGCAGATACCAGTTGCCGGTGACGTCGATCACGTAGCCGGCGACCAGCGGCGAGACGATCGCCGCAAAGGCCGAGCCGGTGTTCATCAGGCCGGAGGCCGTGCCGGAATATTTCGGCGCGATGTCCATCGGCACCGACCAGATCGGGCCGATGATGATTTCGATGAAAAAGAAGCCGGCCGAAAGACATAGTGCCACGATCGTAATGTCGTGAACGAAGATGATCGGCGCCAGCGACAACAGCGCACCGATAAAGCCGGCCAGGATGACGGACAGCCGGGCAAACCGGACATTGCCGGTTCGCTTGAAGATTCCGTCGGAGAGAGTTCCGCCCAGGCTGTCGCCGACCACGCCGGCCAGGAACACGCCGGAGGCAAACAGCGCCGAATTCTTGATGTCGAGGCTGTAGTTGTTCTTGAAGAACAGCGGCAGCCAGTTCAGGTAAAGCCACAGGCTCCAGCCGTAGCAAAAGTAAGTCAGCGTCACCGGCCACATCCGCTGCAACAACGGACCCCACGGCACCTGCGGCTTCGGCCCCGAGGGGCGCGGTGGCAGCGATTCCAGTTCTTCGGCCGTGATCGAGGGGTGATCCTTGGGGTCGTTGCGGAAATAGAGCACCCAGATCAGGCCCCAGATCAGGCTGACCACTCCGAGCAAGACAAAGGAGCCGCGCCAGGTCAGCCAGGCCATCAAGGCCGCGATCAAGGGCGGCGTGATCGCATTACCGAGCCGCGCAAAGGCGTGGGTCAGGCCCTGCGCAAAGCCGCGCTGACCTGCCGGCGTCCAGTATTGCATCGCCCTTGTCGCGGTCGGGAACGTGGCGCCCTCGCCGAAACCGAGCGCGACGCGCGCGATGAACAGCGTCGTCAGGCCGGTGACGAAGCCGGTCATGATGGTCGAGGCGGCCCAGATCAGGCCGCACCAGAACAGCGTCCGGCGCGGGCCGAAATGATCGCCGACCCAGCCGCCGATCACCTGGAACAGAAGATAAGGATAAGCGAAGGCCGAGAACACCAGACCGAGCTGGGTATTGGAGAGATGCAGTTCTTTCTGGATCTCGCTCGCCGCGGTGCCGATGTTCACCCGGTCGACATAAGTGATGAAATACATCACGCAGAGCATGCCGAGCACGACATGGGTGGCCTTCAACCGAAGCCGCATCTGCTCAACCTCCCAGACAAATTTTACTTTGCAACTTTTACTCTGACTCTGATGGCATTGATCCATCAGCACAAATGCCACCAATTGATGGCGGCGACCATTCCACTTAAGGCTGGACCATCTTCAGATGGCTCGGCGCGTTGGACTTATCAGAATCCTCCAGCGCCTTCATCGCGGCATCGACACCGCCCGATCGATGCGGCACGCCGGCCGCCGAAAGGCCCATCTCCACGCCGGAGAGCGCACCGAGCAGCGTGAGTTCGTTGCACTCGCCGAGATGACCGATGCGGAACACCTTGCCGGCGACTTTCGAGAGACCAGAGCCGAGCGAGATGTTGTATTTCTCAAGCGCAACTTTCCGGAACTTGTCGGCGTCGTGGCCCGGCGGCATCAGGACGGCGGTCAAGACCGGCGAATATTCGGCGGGCTCCTGGCACAGCACTTCAAGCCCCCAATGCGTCACCGCGGCGCGCGTCGCCGCCGCCAGCCGCTTGTGGCGGGCAAACACGTTGTCGAGCCCCTCCTCCAGCATCATCGCAATCGCTTCTTTCAGGCCGTAGAGCAGATTGGTCGCCGGCGTATAGGGGAAGAAGCCGTTGGCGTTGGGCTTGAGCATTTCCTCCCAATCCCAATAAGAGCGCGGCATTTTGTTGGTCTTGGACGCGGCGCGCGCCTTGTCCGAGACCGCATTGAAGCCGAGCCCCGGCGGCAGCATGAAGCCCTTTTGCGAGCAGCTCACGGTAACGTCGACCTTCCACTCATCATGCTTGAAGTCGACCGAGCCGAGCGAGGAGATGGTATCGACCAGAAGCAGCGCCGGATGACCGACCTTGTCCATCGCCTTGCGAATTTCAGCGATCCGGCTGGTGACGCCGGTCGAAGTCTCGTTATGCACGACCATCACGGCCTTGATGGCGTGCGACTTGTCGGCGGCCAACTTGGCCTCGATCTCGGCGGGGCTCGCGCCATGGCGCCAGTCACCGGGTAGGAAATCGACATTGATGCCCCAGCGCGCCGCCATCTGCTGCCACAGCGTGGCGAAATGGCCGGTCTCGACCATCAGCACCTTGTCGCCGGGCGACAGCGTGTTGACGATCGCCGCTTCCCAGGCGCCGGTGCCGGAGGACGGAAACACGATCACGGGGCCCTTGGTCTGGAAGATCTGCTGGCAGCCTTCGAACACTTGCTTGCCGAGTTCGGCAAACTCGGCGCTGCGATGGTCGATGACCGGCATATCCATGGCACGGAGCACGCGGTCCGGGACCGGGCTCGGGCCCGGAATGTTCAGAAAATGGCGTCCCTGGTGCTGGCTCATCGCGTCCTCCTCGGCTTGGCTTTTCGGCCGGTCACCCATATTGCATTCAATTTACCGGGCAGCAACTTCAAAATTGTGTACGATTTTGGTCGACGGCCTTATCCCCGCCACGTATGTTCCAAGTGCGGCGAATTTGAAGTTCCTGTCAGTTTCGTTTGCGAAGTTCGGAATCGGAGCTCTAGTCCATGAAACCGATGCATCCCAACGAGACCCCTTCGCTGGCCCTCAATTCGGAGCGGAACGAGCCGTCGCTGCACGACGAGATCCTCTCCCGCCTGCGCGACCACATCGTCGAGGGCAACATTGCCGAGGGCGGCCGGGTTCCGGAGCGGCAGTTGTGCGAGATGCTGAAGATCTCGCGCACGCCGCTGCGCGAAGCCCTCAAGGTGCTGGCCGCCGAAGGGCTGGTGGAGCTGTTGCCCAACCGCGGCGCCCGGGTGCGGGCTTTAAGCGAACAGGACCTCGGCGAATTGTTCGACGTGATGGGCGGCCTTGAGGGATTGGCCGGACGGCTCGCCTGCGAACGCATCACCGACGAAGAAATCGCTGAAATCGAGCGGCTGCACTACGAAATGTACGGGTTTTACCTGCACCGCGACATGCACGGGTATTTCAACGCCAATCAGTCGATCCATCAGAAGATCGTCGAGGCCTCGCGCAATGAGACGCTTAAAAGCGCCTACGCGAACATTGCGGGGCGCATCCGCCGCGTGCGCTATTCCGCCAATTTCGCCCGCAAGCGCGAGCGTTGGGGCGAGGCCATGCGCGAGCACGAGATGATCCTGGAAGCGCTGCGCCGCCGCGCCGGCAACGAACTTTCGGACATCCTGTTCAAGCACCTGCGCAACAAGCAGACCGCCGCGGTCGAGCACCTCAAGACCGGTGACGAGGCCGCGTCCGAACCGGCCTGACCACCTTCGCACCGGGGTCGAAAAGCCACATTTTGCATTCAAAATTGCCTTTGGCGCGGGCGAAAAGAAAACGACTGTTGAGCGCTGACGGGGACGGGATGACCGATACGGACGCTGTGAGGCTTCAGGACAGGCTGTCGCGCGAGATCACGGGCGACGTCTTGTTCGATTCCTTCAGCCGCGGCCGCTATGCGACTGACGCCTCGTTCTACCAGATCGTGCCGGCCGGCGTGGTGGTCCCCCGCACCGTCGACGAGGCGCTGCGGGCGCTGGCGATCACCCGCGACGCCGGGCGCAAGGTCACGCCGCGCGGCGGCGGCACCTCGCAATGCGGCCAGACCATCAATGACGGCATCGTCATCGACCTCTCCAAGCACCTCAACCGCTTGCTCTCGCTCGACGTCGAGAACAGAACCTGCGTGGTCGAACCCGGCATCGTGCTCGACGATTTGAACCGGCAGTTGAAAAAACACGGCCTGTGGTTTCCGGTCGATGTCTCGACCGCCTCGCGCGCCACCATAGGCGGCATGGCCGGCAACAACTCCTGCGGCGGGCGTTCCTTGCGCTACGGCACCATGCGCGACAACACGCTGTCGCTGGACGCGGCGCTTGCGGACGGCACGCTGATGCATTTCGGCGAGGTGTCGCGCGATCAGCCCGCGTCGGACGAAAAGACGTCGCTGCTTTTCCGCGACATGCTGGCGTTAGGCAGCCGCGAGGCCGGCGAAATCGCCGACAAATTCCCGAAGGTTCAGCGCCGCGTCGGCGGCTATAACATCGATGCGCTGGTGCCGCGCAATGTACCCAACAACATGGCGCATCTTCTGGTCGGCTCGGAAGGCACGCTTGCGTTCACCACGAGAGTCGAGTTGAAGCTGTGGCCGGTCATCAAGAACAAAGTGCTCGGCGTCTGCCACTTCGGCAGCTTCTATGAGGCGATGGACGCCGCCCAGCATTTGGTGAAGCTGCGGCCGATTGCGGTGGAACTGGTCGACCGCACCATGATTGCGCTCGGGCGCGACATCGCGATGTTCCGCCCGGTGATCGAAGTCACCGTCAAGGGCGATCCCGACGCGCTTCTGATTGTCGAATTCGCCGAGGAAGACCAGCCGCAGAACCTGCAAAAGCTGAAGCAGCTTTCGGAGCTGATGGGTGACCTCGGCTTCGCGTGGGCCAACGACAAGCGCAAATGGGGCGGCGTGGTCGACATCGTCGAACCCGCGGTGCAGAGCGCGATTGCGGATTTCCGCACTTCCGGCCTCAACGTCATGATGTCGATGAAGCAGGAGGGCAAGCCCGTCTCCTTTGTCGAGGACTGCGCGGTACCCCTGCCCCACCTCGCCGACTACACCGAACGGCTCAATCAAGTGTTCGCCAAACACGGCACCCGCGGCACCATGTATGCGCATGCGAGCGAAGGCTGCCTGCATGTGCGCCCGGTCTTGAACCTGAAGCTCGAGAAGGACGTCAAAGCGATGCGCGCCATCGCCGAGGAAGCCTTCGCGATGGTCCGCGAGTATAAAGGCTCGCATTCCGGCGAGCACGGCGACGGTATCGTCCGCTCGGAGTTTCACGAGAGCATGTTCGGCTCGCGCATCATCGCCGACTTCAAGGAGGTCAAGGAGCGCTTCGACCCCTGGCACACGCTCAATACCGGCAAGATCGTCGATCCGCCGAAAATGGACGACCGCTCGCTGTTTCGTTATCCGCCCACCTATGCGATCGGCGACTTGAAGACCGTGCTCGACTGGTCGGCCTATCCCGGCGCCGGCGGCGGTTTCCAGGGCGCGGTCGAGATGTGCAACAACAATGGCGCCTGCCGCAAGCTCGAAGGCGGCGTGATGTGCCCGTCCTATCGGGCGACACGGAACGAAAGGGACGTCACGCGCGGCCGCGCCAACACGCTGCGGCTCGCGATCTCCGGCCAGTTGGGGCCGGACGCGCTGTCTTCCGACGCCATGATGGACACGATGAAGCTTTGCGTGTCCTGCAAGGCCTGCCGGCACGAATGCCCGACCGGCGTCGACATGGCCAAGATGAAGATCGAGGTGCTGGCGGCGCGGCGCGCCAAACATGGCCTTTCGTTGCGCGACCGGCTGGTAGGCTTTCTCCCACACTATGCGCCGCTGTTCTCGCGCCTCGCCCCGCTCGCCAACTGGCGCAACAACAGCAAACTATTGCGCGCGCTGTTCGAGCGCGTCGCCGGCATCAGCGCCAAGCGCGCGCTTCCAGTGTGGCGGCGCGATGTGTTCGCGCCCGAGGGCGAGGTGTTCGGACGAGCGGATGGGCATGAAGTCGTTCTGTTCACTGATACCTTCAACCGCGCTTACGAGCGCGAAAACTTCGACGCCGCGCTCAAGGTGCTGATCGCCGGCGGATATCGCGTGCATATCCCGAAGCCGACGGACAATGGCCGTCCCCTGTGTTGCGGGCGGACTTTCCTCTCGGCAGGTCTGGTCGATCGTGCTCGCATTGAACTCGATCGACTGGTCGCGACCTTTGCGCCGTTCGCCGCGCGAGGCGTGCCGATCGTTGGCCTTGAGCCAAGCTGTCTGTTGACGTTGCGCGACGAGCTGTTGTCGCTGCGGTCGGACGCGACTGCAAAAAACATCAGCGCGCATGCGTTGATGTTCGAGGAATTTTTGGTGCGCGAGGCGACTGCCGGGCGTCTTTCGTTAGCCCTTTCGCCGATCGCCAAGAAAGCAGTGGTGCACGGCCACTGTCATCAGAAGTCCTTTGGCGCGTTCAAGCCTGTGGAGCAAGCGCTGCGGCTCATTCCAGAACTGCAAGTCGAAACCATCGAATCGAGTTGCTGCGGCATGGCTGGCGCGTTCGGTTATGGCGCTGAAACCTATGATACCTCCATCGAAATGGCCGAGCTTTCGCTGCTGCCGGCCGTGCGCCAGGCTGATGCAGCTACGCTTGTAATCGCCGACGGCACTTCCTGCCGTCATCAAATCAAGGACGGCACGGAACGCACCGCCCTTCACGTCGCCCGCGCGCTGGCGATGAGCCTTGACTCTAACCAATCATCCTCCTCTCACGCATAAGGACATTTTCAAATGACTGAACTGACCCTCGACATCGCCCGCAAGATCCTCGATGCCGCGCTTGCGAAAGCCGTCGAGAAGAAAATCAAGCCGCTTGTCATCACCGTGCTCGACGCACGCGGCGCGGTGAAGGTCACCGCAGCCCAGGACGGTACCAGCCTGATGCGGGCCGAGATCGCCCACGGCAAGGCCTATGGCGCGCTCGCACTCGGCATGGGCTCGCGGGCTTTGTTCCAGCGCGCACAGGAGCAGGCCTACTTCGTCAGCGCCATAAATACGATGGCGAAGGGACAATTGGTGCCGGTGCCCGGCGGCGTCCTGATCCAGAAAGACGGCGCACTGCTCGGCGCGGTCGGCGTGTCCGGCGACACCTCTGATAATGACGAGATCTGCGCGATCGCCGGCATCGAGGCGGCGGGATTGAAAGCCAACCCGGGGTAGCGGGAGGCGCAACGTCGGTACAGTGGACATGGCCGGACTCGCTGGCGGCCTGACCGCTTCGCGACATGACCCATTCTTTGACATCGGGCCGGCTCAAAGCATATCTGACATTGGCGGCTCAGACGGCTTCGAAATGCAACAATCAGGGTGCTACGGCGATAGCCGCCACACCGCTTTTGAGCGGTACTGGAAGGGTAGCAAGGCGAGAAATCTCAACGCTATTGAGGTAGCTGGACAACTCGTCCACCCATTTCCTCGACGCGTCAGCATCGGCGCTTGCGGCGGCCTGCTCAAGCCCGGCACCCATGTCGGTGATCGGCTGGAATCCATATGACGCACCGGAGCCCATCATTTGGTGCCCCACAATTTCAATAGCCTTAAAATCCGCTTGATCCAGTGCACCAAGCAAAGCATTCGTATTCCGTCTGCATTTTTGCAGATAGGCTGGGATCCGGTCTGCGAGCGTACGCAGAAGGATCGTTTCGGTACGACGGCCCTCATCTATTGCGCCGTTGGAATGTTCTCTGATCGCTTGCAAAAGCACCGCCTGCCTGACTGGTTTCGTCAAGAAATCCGTGAATCCAGCGGCCAGACAAACTTCGCGTTCCCCCTTCAAGGCGTAGGCCGTCAACGCGATGATCGGCACCGGCGAGCGACCTTTCGCCTGTTCCCACGCTCGAATTTCGCGCGTTGCGGTCAACCCGTCCATGACGGGCATTTGTCGATCCATCAAAACGAGGTCGTAGTGTCCAGCTTTGAACATCTCACACGCGATGGCACCATTCTCCGCAATTTCGATCTTGCAAGGCGTGTGCTCCAGGTAGGCTTGCGTAATGATACAGTTGTCGGAAGTATCCTCGACCAGAAGAAGGCGCAGCGCCGCCAGAGGCATTTCGCGATGATCCGTCTCGATCTGCTTGACTACAGGCAAACCGCCTTCAGCCCAGATCGCGAAAGGCACGACGAAAGAAATGACGCTGCCAATCGCAATTCCCCTCTCGGCCCAGATACGTCCACCCATCAGTTCTACCAAGCGCTTTGATATGGACAACCCCAGACCTGAGCCTCCGAACCTGCGGGAGGTAGCAGAATCGGCCTGCGTAAATCGCTCGAACATCTGAGCCAGTTTCTCATCGGGAATGCCGATGCCCGTATCTGTTACGCTGAACCGCAGAGAGAGCGAACCCGATACGTCTCTTTCCAGCATGACCCGCAAGATTACTTGGCCCGCCTCTGTGAACTTGATTGCGTTGCCAATCAAATTGAGCAGCACTTGCCGTAGTCGTGTGGGATCACCGACTAGACCGGTGGGCAAGCCCGGCGCAAACTCGATCATTAGAGCAAGACCTTTGTCACGGGCGCGAAACTCCATCAACTCCCTCACTTTGACCAAAAGGTCGTTTAGCGAGAAGCCAATCTGCTCTAGCTCAACTTGCGAGTCCTCCAGTCTTGAAAGATCGAGAATGTCATTGATGAGAGTGAGCAAAGTATCACCCGCACGACGAAATATGGTCACATATTTGTCCTGCTCCGGGGAAAGACCGGTTTTCGCGAGCAGCTCCGTTATGCCTACAATCGCATTCATCGGAGTTCGAATTTCGTGACTCATACTGGCCAGAAATTCCGATTTTGTCTGATTTGCCGACTCGGCTGCCGCTTTTGCTTGCTTCAGCTCCGCTTCCACTTGCTTGTGCTCGCTGATGTCGCGCGCGGCGGCGAAGACGCCCTGTAGAGTGCGGCTTCGGTCGTAGAAGGTGGTTGCGTTGTAGGATACGACCGTTTCCTTACCATCGCGCGCGCGTGCCGTCAGCTCGTAGTCGGTGACTCTCTTTTCACTCAGCGCGCGCTTTATTCCCGCTTCGGCTCGCTCAGGATCGGTGAAGTAATCTTTGAATGGGGCACCGATCAGTTCATCGCGGGTGCAGCCGGTCAGCGCCTCCATCTGCTTGTTAACGTCGGTGACAATACCGGACGGATCGGTGGTCATCAGGGCATCCACGTTGGCTTCGATCAAAGATCGCGTGTAGAATTGCTGATCGCGCAGACGCTGGTCGAGTTTCTTCTGCTTTTCTTCGACCTGCTTGCGCGCCGTATTGTCGGTACCAATCAGCAGATAGCCGATGATTGTGTTTTGGGCGTCGCGCAGCGCGGTTACCGACACAACCGCCGGAAAGCGGCTGCCATCCTTGCGGATATAAGTCAGTTCGTAGATGTCTTCGATGCCGCGTGAGGCCTTGAACACAAGAGCCTCGAATCCCGGGTTGATCGGGGTTCCAAGTTCAATACTTAGCTCTTTGGCCCGTGTAATCACTTCCTGCGAATCGGAAATATCCGCCGGTGTGATTTTGTCGACGACATCGGCGGCGGAGTAACCCAGCATCCGCTCCGCGCCAACGTTGAAAATCTGGATGACGCCCCTGGCGTCGGTTGCGATACTTGAGAAGTTGGCGCTGTTAAAAATCGCACGCTGCAAGGCCCCCGCCTTGAGGAGCGCCTCCTCAGCATGCTTGCGTGCGGTATTGTCGGTACCAATGAGCAGATAGCCGATGATAGTGTTTTGGGCGTCGCGCAGCGCGGTTACCGACACAACCGCGGGAAAGCGGCTGCCATCCTTTCGGATATAAGTCAGTTCGTAGATGTCCTCGATTCCGCGTGAGGCCTTGAACACCAGAGCCTCGAATCCCGGGTTGATCGGGGTTCGAAGTTCAGTGCTTAACGCTTGGGCCCGCGTGATCACTTCCCGCGGATCGGAAATATCTGCCGGTGTAATCTTGTCGACGACATCGGCCGCCGAGTAGCCCAGCATGCGCTCCGCGCCAACGTTGAAAATCTGGATGACACCCTTGGCGTCGGTCGCGATACTCGAGAAGTTGGCGCTATTGAGAATTGCACGTTGCAAGGCTCCGGCCTTAAGCAGAATCTCGTCCGCGTGCCTGCGAGCAGAGTTGTCAATCTCCTCGGTAATCTTGCTTTGCGGAGCCTCTTTGTTTCTTTCAATCATCGAATTCTCCCGATACTCTGTACAAATACGGTAGATCTGATAGCGCAGCGAACTCGGTAAGAGGCGAGCCTCGCGAGCGTAGCAAAATGCCCTTAAGAGAAAGTCTTGGCGGCAGGCTAGATTAGAGGAATAAAAAGCAACACCGCCGTCGTGAACGTCCGTCGCTTCACGACGGGCGCACCAGCGTCGCGATTTTCCTGACGTCCCGAAGCGTACTGTTGCCGCCTGACAAGAGATCATCGGGTTTGCGACGTTGCTGCGGCGTTCCGCCTGGTGCGAACAACGAAACACAAGGCCCATGGCGCGCGCGGCATGGGCTCGCGGGCGCTGTTCCAGCGCGCACAGGAGCAGGCCTGCTTCGTCAACGCCGTCGGTACGATGGCAAAAGGACAATTGGTGCCCGTGCCCGGCGGCGTCCTGATCCAGAAAGACGGCGCACTGCTCGGCGCGGTCGGCGTCTCCGGCGATACCTCCGACAATGACGAGATCTGCGCGATTGCCGGCATCGAGGCGGCCGGATTGAAGACCAATCCGGGGTAGTCAGCCAAAACGGCGCGCGATGGTTTCCACCAAAACTTCCGCAAGCTGGGACACTTGCACGCCGGCAAGCGACCGACCTGCCGGCAGCGAACACTCGGCAAAGCGTCGCAATCGCAAATGCCATTAACTAAGTCTCTAAAGGCTGAACGCCGATGATCGAATCAACCTTGCGAGTAACGATCTATTAGGGTTGATTGATCCGGGAAGTCGCGAGTGGGAAACGAACTTCCAAACAAAGCCAAAGTTGAACCGACGACCAGATTGGGGCGCGACATGCAGTGGTATGTCTACCTGATTACGATTTCTGCTGTCTTTTTTCTGGGCCGGGTCACCGTTGAACTGATCGGCCGACCGATACGAACGATCCTGCGCCTTCGACAGGTCGGGCTCGAGCGGATGCTTGCGTTCCGAAACATGCAGCTGCCGGGACCGAGAGAGTTGGCGGTCAGCTCTCTGGAAATCCGCAAGCACGATCAGGCCTCGCAAAACGTGCGGCAAGCAGGGCGCACTTTCGCTGCACTCGGCGTTCGACTACTCGCCTTTGGTGAAAGTGAGCCCACCGTCTGCATTCTGCTGGCTCTGTGTGGCCTGGATGTGCTCCTTGCAGGCCATGAACTGATCAATCTCGCGGGTGCCTATGCGGCTGCGAAGATCGATAGTGACGAGCACCGTCGTGCCATCGAACAAGCTGATCAAGCAACCATGACTGCGCTAGCGGGTTCTCGCCGGCATTCAGGTGACGGATTGATCAGCATTCGGCTTGAACCGATGAATCTGCGCGATGCTGCTCCTTCACGTCATCGAATGAGGCCGATCGGCCGGCACCGCGTGGTCTCGCGCCGCGCCCTACCGAGCATTAAATCCACATCGATTCCGGCGACGAGGTTCGCAAGATAAGCACTACGGCCGATTAGAAGGTGTTCACGGTCGACGCAGCATCTGTCCAAGGGAATCAGACGGCTTTTGCAGCGAGACTGTCCATTTTAAGCCGCGCGCACCGTATCCAGGAACCGATTGACTTCGGCCTTGAGGCGGGTGCTTTCCGCTGCGAGCGATCGTGCCGACGAGAGAACCTGCGACGATGCCGAGCCGGTCTCGCTGGCGTCGCGCTGCACGTCTGAGATATTGGACGAGACCTGCATCGTGCCTTGCGCGGCCTGTTGCACGTTGCGTGCAATCTCCTGGGTAGCCGCACCTTGCTCTTCCACCGCGGCGGCGATCGTCGCAGAGATTTCCGAAGGCTTTTCAATAGTACTGCTGATCTCCTTGATCGCACCAACTGAGTCTTGCGTCGCCGCCTGAATGCCGGCTATCTGCTGACCGATCTCGTCGGTCGCCTTCGCGGTCTGTTCGGCCAGCGCCTTCACTTCGGAGGCTACAACCGCGAAACCACGGCCGGCCTCGCCGGCGCGCGCGGCTTCGATCGTGGCGTTAAGTGCCAATAGATTAGTCTGGCCGGCGATTGTATTGATAAGTTCGACCACATCACCGATCCGCGCAGCCGCTCTGGACAATTCGCCGACGCGATCATTGGTTTTCCGGGCGCGCTCAACCGCCTCATTGGCCATCCGCGACGATTCCTGAACCTGACGACTGATCTCGTTGACTGACGAGGTCAGTTCTTCTGTCGCTGACGCCACCGATTGCACATTGGTGGAAGCTTCCTCCGAGGCGGCCGCAACCATCGTGGTGACTGTCTGGGCGCGCTCGGCCGTCTTCGTCAACGTATCTGCGGAACTTTCCAATTCGGTCGAGGCCGAAGACAGAGTTTCGACAATTTTACCGACCGCCCCTTCGAAATCGTCCGCAAGCCTGATCATTTCTCCCTTGCGCTGACGAGCTGCGGCTTGATCCTGCTTGGCCTTGGCTTCCGCCTCGTCATGTGCCTTCTGCTCAGCCTTCACCTTGAAGAGTTCGACCGCCCCGGCGACGTCGCCGATCTCATCCTTGCGTCCAAGGCCGGGCAGAGCCACGTTGAAATTACCATCCGCCAGCTCCTTCATCGCGCCGGTCAAAGCGCTTATCGGCCGGGCGACCGTGAAAATAGAGAGAAGATACAGGTTGCAATCATCAGCAGCGTGGCGAAAGAGCCAAGCGCCAGTCCATTCCTCTGGGCCGAAGACATTTCCTGCGCGGCTTCGGCGTTTTCCTGCTCCGCCCTCTGTTTGGCGAAATCGACGACCGTGTTGGCGAGCGATTCCAGTTCGGCGACCAAAGGCAGCGTTTCATCCCTGGCGATACGGATTGCCTCATCGTTTAGCCTGGCGATCTTTGCCAAATCTTCAGGCGATGCTTCGCCGCCAACGCGGTGCTTCTTTTCGATATCAAGTGCCTCTGTCCGAACTGCTCCAATCTTCCGGGCACCCTTGGCGTAATCGCTGGCCATATCCCGGATCTTTTCGATCCGGCCGCGATTTTCAGGCGAACGAGATATTTTCAGCATTTCAGCGGCAAATCCGCCCAGTGACTGAACCAACAGCTCGGGCGCGGTTCGCGTCGCGGGAAGGCTGATTTGTGTGCGCTGTTTGACAGGTTTATCGGGGTCCAACACGCGTCGGCATTCCGGGGCGCGAGCGAAGCGAGCGGCTATGGTGCGCAATTGCGCACCTGAGAATCCATTTCTCCCTGCATCGCTGCGGCATGATGGATTCCGGGTCTGCGCCTTTCGGCGCATCCCGGAATGACGGACAGAGCTGTTTGACATGTAAATCCAGAGCTGGCGTCAGGCAGTCCCCGGCCGGCCCGAAAACCGGTCAAAAACAACACCAACCCAGCCTGTTCCGGCCTGGAACAATTCCTTCCTGTCGCGCATTCATAGCTGTCAAGATTTCCAGCTGAAGGCGAAGCGTTTCCATGAGAATCGGCGACGGTTTCAAAACACGCCTCGAGTTCGTCCTCGAACAGGTTTTTGAAAGTTTTTCATACGGCGGCGACCACGAACACCGGGCCTTCGTGGCAGCCCGGCTCCTGAAGGCAGTCCAGTCCGGCATCGTTAGACTGGACGATCTGAAGCGCGTCGCGGGGGAAGCGCTGCTCGAGAGAATTCAGGCGCCGAAGTCGGTTTAGCCGAGGTGAACCTTCCTTTCGTGGCCGGCGCTGTCGTTAGCGCAAAGGGAGTGCTCACATGTCGCTGAAGCTGGGAAAACCGAAAATGCCGCCCTCCTTGTCGCGGAAGGACGAGGACCGCGAGATGCGGCAGGCGATCATCGAGGACGCCGACAAGACGGACGGCAAGGACGGCGATCAGGTTCACGGCGACGGAAGCACGCTCGGCCTCGATCAATCCGACGATCCGGGCCACAAGGACTGAGCCATTTCGCCAGCAACGATGAAAAGAGGATCGATGCATCCGGCAGCCAAACTCCAATTCGAGCGGGCGGTGAGTGAGTTCTCGCTGTGGCGCGCCGTTCCCGAGCAAGAGCGGTCGCCGGCGCCGGCGTGGTGGTGGCAACCAGCCTTGCAGGTGGCCGAGCATCCGGAGCAGATGCCGGCGCTCTCTTGCGACCAGCTCGAACTTCCCGCCGGCTCGAGTTACGCCGCCGGCGCTGCCGTCCTCCTAGCGCCGATCATTTCACAGGCTTCACAGCCCTGGCCTGATGAATTTCCCCGCAAGTTCAAAAGTGCGACAAGCAAAGCGGAGTGAAAGTGGCCTGCCACCCGAAGCCCGCCAGGGCGAAGTGTGGCGGAGAGGGGGTCCGCCAAATCTATTTGAAATATAATAGATATTTTCAATTATCTCGGGACTACCCCTAATTCTGCCCATAGCCACCAAACAACGCGCTAGCGTGAGGTGGCTTCATGTCTCAAACCGGTTTGTTGAACGTGCTCGGCGTGGTGCTTGTGTGGGCGGTCATCTGGTTTTCGATGTGGCTGGACGATACGCCGCAATGCCCCTTCGCCCGAACCGTGCGCATCGGTTCAATGGTTGTCGCCGGCTGCCGATAGGCCCGCCATGACTCTAGGAAGGCCGCTGGTGAGTCCGGGATTCACAGGCTTCCCGTGCTGGCCCACTCGATGCCAACGCGTGGGCGATTCCTAGCAGGCCGGCGAAACGGGAACCGGGCGTTACTTCTGATCACCGGCGGTCTTGGACGAGCTATCGGGTGCAACCTGCATGTTTGGCGGCGTGCCACCTTGAGGATTAGCTGCCGAAGCGCCGCCGCTACCGGTGGTGACTGGACCTTTCTGGCCTGGTGACTGAGACTCTTTGGTATTGTCAGGAGAGGCAGCGCCGCCATTGATCGGCTGAGAGGCGCTTAATTGGTCTAAGTTGGGCTGGGTCTGAGCCCGCGCCATCGAGGTGAAGGCTGTGATACAGAGCGCGGCGAGTACAAGGCGCATGTCCGGAGATCCTAGAGGTTGCTCCACCGCACTAACCTGGCGAGGCTAACGTTGGTTCCGCATGAGGCGCGGGACCGAAGCTCCCCTCGTTCAACCGGCGCGTTCGTAGCCGAGACGCCCAAGGGTCTTCCGAAGGAAGGCGACCGAGCCGGGTCCGAGATCCTGCAGCGCTATTAGACTCTTGTCCGTGGCCTCGCGGATTTCGCCAACGGTTTTGAATCGTTCGGCCGCCAGAACATTGCGAATTCGCTTGGGAAAGCGAATGCCGTCGATCGGGGTGTCGTCCGGAAGGTCGGGGGTTGGGTCGAGCAGCTCGGTCATCATGCGATGCTACGATCACGAGCTTACACGTGCCTTACGGAAGGCCCCTGCGTCCCTGTGCCGTAGCCAGACCTGTGCCAGCGCCTCAGGCTTCCCACGAAACCCGCCCGAAACCTTTTTCGTCAACGATGACGCTAGCCGGAAGCGAATCGGAGCCATGGTCTCGGTTCGGTTGGAGGTTTCAAATGGCCGCATTAGTTCAAGCAATGTCTCGGCTGTCTGCCGGCACAAGCGACGAAACCGAAACTCTGAGCCTGATCACGCTGTTCTGCGGCGCGGGCCTGCTCGTGTCCATTCTCCTCGCTATTTACGGGCCGGCCGCGGATTTAACCGGGTTTTTCTAGGGCCGAGGGACTGCACACGAAAAAGCCGCCGCTGGGGGTAGGATCAGCGACGGCTCTGCTCAACACACGTGACCACTGCAAGGTCATTTCGAAGATGCGCTCAGGCGATTAAGAACGAGTTACGACCGCCTCAGCCTTTTGGCATGTGATGCCAGCCGCTGCCGGTTACGCTTTCTGATCCGATCGGCGCCGGCGTTTCATCGCGGTCGTCTAACCACCAGCTTTGGCCTGCCGTGAAACCCCTCGAGATTGAGCGGCTGCTTCCCGTCGCCGATGATGCCCCGGTCCAACGCGGCGCATGCCGAAATTATTAAGCGATGAACCGCCGACTCCATCATTGCGGCGATGTATTTTAGAAACTCGTGCGTCCCTAAGATGTTCGCGAACAGAGCATCGACGTGGTCCTGATCGAGGGTCGCAGGTAAATCGATCAAGCCCTCCTTTGACATCGTCATCACCGCGTGGGCGAAGCGCACATCGACTCCCCAATTGTGCCATCCGTCACCACTGATTGCTTCCATATCTCTGGGATCCTTTTCCCATGGCTTGAAATTGAGTTTGCCCATCTGCTTGTCGCTCAACCGCCTGCCTTTCTCTTTCGGGAGTTTCCGACTTGGGACGAGCTCGTAGCCGCTTTTCTTTACGGCAGCGATTGCGCTCTTGCGCTTGCGAGAGGTTCGTTTCGTACGGCAAGGAAACTTAATAATGCCAGCGTTGGCCTCAGCGGGCTTTAGAGACTCGCTGGAGAGTTTTCTGCTTTCGGGCTGTCCGATAGCGGGTTGATGGGAAAACGAATCCACGGACTCCGCACGGGGCGGAAACATAGGTCTTTCGATGGTCATGAGTGATGCTCACTGGTTTCGGCTTTCTAGGGCCAATGTCGCGGGACAGCCGCGGCAGCCGGGGGCTAGAAACCTGCCAGTGAGACAGGCGCGGCGCTTTTAGGCCTTACGGCCTTGGACATAACGTCGGCCCCCCGGCCTATGGCCGGACAGCACGCGCCCAACGGGCAACGGCACCCCGCGCGGTGATCGGGGTAGGCCGTTACAGATGATGGACGCGGGCAGCACTGGTTTGGGTTTCTAGGCCCGGGGAGATGCTGCACCTGATTTGCTTTCCGAGCAATTAAAATTCCCCGCCTTGGGGAAATCCCTTGCGCACGCCCATAGGCTGCGGAACGATGGCAAGACGGGGAGGATGACATGCCACGGCTATTCGGACTGCTGGTTGGGATCGCGGCCTTCGCAGGCTGGTGCCAACATCTTTACACCTGCTTCAACGAAAAGCTTTGGGGCTTCCTTATAGCCGGAGCAATTTTCTTCCCCATCGCCATAATCCACGGCTGGGGAATTTGGTTCGGCTGGTGGCATTGAGATCAGCATGGTCGAGCTCGGGCTAAAGAAATGAGAAAGTGGGGTCGGGCTCGACAAAAGCTTTTCGAAGCGCTCCACGCTCTCGCTGGACCGGAGCGACTTAGATTGAGGCTAACTTACGCTGCGGATGCGTTGATCAAACTTACAGCGCAAGATTTCCCCGTTAGCTCGCGCCAGACATTTAAGGAGCTAAGGGCGCTTCTCACCCAAACACCGCTTTCGTCCAGCTATCGTTACGAGGCGCGAACGATGTCACCGAAGAAAGCGAAGCTGAACCTCCTCCGAACTGATGGACACCTGTAGTAGGCTCGAAGAGCCAGGAGGTGTCGGATGGAAGGACGTCAACGTCGGTCGTTTACGGACGACTACAAGCGGCAGGCGGTTGATCTGGT
>NZ_JBEKRB010000068.1:0-22788 GCF_049519115.1 Bradyrhizobium sp. | reverse complement strand
AAAAGCCCCGGCCTGAGCAGGCTGTGTGGAAACGAGAGGCTCCGGTGATCCTGGGCCTCTTTTTTCATTTTTAGGGTCAGGCGAGCCTGATCTTGAGGCTTTGCGGGCCGATGAGATTGATGACCCGCATGATGTTGTAGACAAGAACGCTGAGGGCGGCTTCAGTCTTGACGTTGGTAAGGCCTCGGGTGAGGAACCTGCCGCCAGCCGTCATCCGCTTGATGGTTCCGAACGGGTGTTCAGCGGCGCATCGCCGCTGCCGCATGAGGTGTGGATCGGCTTCGACGCGGGCATTCATGCGTTGAAGCGCGTCCTCGTAAAGGTGTCTTTGAACGAAGCGGCGCTCGACGCTGGTGCATCTCGGCTTGAGCGCGCAACCCGAACAATCGTCGGCCATATACAAGACGCTCTGCTTTCTAGTGAGGATTTGCTTGCGCACCAGCCCGCCGGACAACGAAAACTGTCGGTTTGCGGCTCGTAGATGAAGGCCGTGCGGTCGAAGAAGTCGCCTTGATTGTTGACGGCCCGGTTCGCTGGCACACAAGGCGTGATGCCATCGTTCTCGCAGGCTGCCGCGTCTGCTCCGTTTGAATAGCCAGCGTCCGCCACCACCGTGAGCGTATTGGCCGCAACCGCATCCTTCGTCGCCTTGGCCATCGGATGGAGCAGCCGGTTGTCGGTCGGTTCGGTTGTAACCTCATGGTGGACGATCAGCCCCGTCGCAGCATCGACCGCCGTCTGGACATTGTAGGAAGGAGGCTTGGAGCCTGCCCCTTTACCCATCGGCCGCGCATCGAGCTCACCTTCTACAAGACTGGTCCGATCTTCCGCCTTTAAGTCGCGCTGCCAGAGCATCAAGGTCGGTGCGGCGTGCCCTGAGAGCCTTGAGGGCCGCAGCCGTCTGTTCCGCATCGCTGTCAGCCGGCTCGCTCGCATCGATGCTGTCGAGGTTGGCAAGATAAGCCGCGATCTGTTGATCGATCCGGACGGCCTCTTCGGCGACCTTGCGTTCGCCCATAATCCGCTTGGCGCTCGCCACCGCCCGGAACTTCGAACCGTCGATGGCCACAGACGGGCCGCAAATAGGCCCTGCTCGCGGCAGAACAGCACGAAGGCCCGGCATGTCCCTACGATCCCGCCTGCATTGTCCCGCCGAAAGTCCGCAATTGTTTTGAAGTCGGGGGCAAGCCGCCCCAACAGCCACATCAGTTCGACATTGCGCCGGCACTCGCGCTCCAGCTTGCGGCTCGAACGAACCTCGTTGAGGTACCCGTAGATATAGAGCTTCAGAAGATCGCGCGGGTCATAGCCGGGCCGCCCGGTCGCCGCCGGTGTCGCTCGAACCAAGCCGAGCCCGAACATATCGAGACCTTCAACAAAGGCATCGATCACCCGCACCGCCGCATCAGCGGCAACGTAATCATCGATCCGTGACGGCAAAAAACTCGCCTGGTTACGGTCCCCACCTCGAATGTAGCGCATGAAAAAGGCCGCATCATTGATGATGCGGCGGCGCATCATTGATGATGCGGCCTCTCTATCTGATTTGCCCTGGTTCTCACACAGCCTGAAACAGGCGGGGCTTTTATTTTTGTCGATGGCTACTCGCTGACACCGGCGCGTGAGTCGTTGACCGCTACTGGGAGATCGGCGGCGCCGGCGGCCCCGATGACGGGGGTGCAGGCGGCGGCGCGGAAGCCGTCACGGCCGGCGGTTCTTGAAGGGCAGCAGCCGGCGCTTGCAGCGCTGGCGGCCTAAGCGAGGACGGGGCGGGTTCAGACGATCCACCAGAGGCGACCGCAGGCGCGGACGTGGACGCGGGCGCTGAGGAAACTGCGGCCGGCGGGGCCTGCGTTACGGGCGGCACCGGATCGCGACGCACCGCCGGATTTTCGCCGGAAGCATTGTCCTTCGGCGCTTCCATTTTGGCGGGCTCAGATTTGGCTTCATTGGACTTGCCGTCCGCATCCGGCTTGGCGCGGTCCGCATTGCCCATATCTTCCTTTTTACCGATGTCTTCCTTGGCCGGCTCACCTTTCGCGGTTGTGTCGCCCCTGGCTTTGTCATCCGCGCCAGGTTCAGACTTCGGCGGCTCGTTGGCCATCGAGGGGTCCTCGGCGCCCGGCCGGCCGGGCCTGCCGAGGCGCTTCTGCCGGCGGCCATCGGGGCCATGATCAATGGCCGCCTGAGCCGGCGTGCTGGTAGCTGAAGGCTTTGCTTCCTCAGATGGCTCTTGCGGACGCGCCAATCGTTTGCGGCCCTGCCGGCCGCCTTCAGCAGGAGGTGGTCCATCGTCCGGCCGCGCAGCTTCTTGGGCCGGCGCATTCCTGTTCTTACGGCCCTGCCGGTCGGCCTGATCGGCACCGCCCTGTTTGTCCGCACCTTGCTTGGTGTCCGCGCCCTGCTTGGCCTGCCGGGCGTCGTTCGCACCATTGGAGACAAGAAAGGAAGCCAGCTGCGAAGCCATGTCGCTGCTCGTCGTATAATGCTCGCGCAAGAAACCTGGCAGCGCTCCGGGAGAAACCGTTTTCAAGAGACCGCGCGGACTCTTGTGGCAGGCATTACACGTACCCGCAAAGAGCTGGGAAGCGCTTTTGCCCGCTTCGAGATTCTGCGCCTGCGCCCATGCAGCCGGGCCCGCGAGGCAACTGGCCAAAAGCGTGACCGCCGCAAAAATGCGCGCTCGGCTCAACATTATTCCCTATTCTCCAGATGTGGAAAACGCTTCCGGTGCCGTTCCGAAGGGCACCAGCGGCGTCACCTTGTAGCCGATTATCCCGCGAATGGAAGCGCACTTATGGCGAAACGCCGCGGCTACGTGTTCCCGGAATATCTGCTTTGTATACAACGCACTAGCGAACGGCTCAGCGAGTGCTTTTATGATGAGGGTCGAGACGTGCAGGAACCATTTGGTTTCCCTGCGCGTCGTTGCGACGGCCGGATTTGGTTTTTACGGGATCGCTCCTCTTGGTGGTTTCGATGGACCGTTTGTTGCGTTACTTCCTGCGGCAATTCATTCGCCGCGGTGCGATGACTTTTACCACCGCGCGCGGGGAAAAATTCACCTGCGGCGACGGCACTGGGCCGCATATTTTTACTCGCTTCCTGACTGCCGAAGCAGAGCTGCGGATTTTGCTCAACCCCGAACTCGCACTCGGCGAGACGTACATGGAAGGCAGCTTCGTCGTCGAAAACGGATCGATTGCGGATGCGCTCGCCATCCTGATGGATCAGCCGGACGTCCTGCCTGGCTGGGCCAAGCCACAATGGTTGCTGCGTTATCTGGCCAGACATCTGCGCCAGTTCAATGCACGCGGCCGCGCCAGAAATAACGTCGCCCACCACTACGATCTCGATGGCAGGCTCTATTCGCTGTTTCTCGATTCCGACAAACAATATAGCTGCGCCTATTTCGAGACGCCGGATATGGCGCTGGACGATGCCCAGCTTGCCAAGAAACGCCACATCGCCGCCAAGCTTCTGATCCGGCCGCGCGACCAGATCCTCGACATCGGTTCGGGTTGGGGCGGCCTCGGCCTTTATCTGGCCGAGACAACCGGCGCCAATGTCACGGGCGTGACGCTGTCGACGGAGCAATTGCAAGTCTCGAACGCCCGCGCGGCGGAGAAGAAGCTCGCCCAGTCTGCGAAATTCGTTCTCGAAGACTACCGCGACATTCCCGGCCCCTTCGACCGCATCGTCTCCGTCGGCATGTTCGAACATGTCGGTGTCGATTTCTATGACACCTATTTCAAGCGGTGTGCGGAGCTCCTCACCGAGGACGGCGTTATGCTGCTTCATTCGATCGGCAGGTCGGATGGACCCGATGTCACCAATCCCTGGATTACGAAGTATATTTTTCCGGGCGGCTATATCCCCGCGCTCTCCGAGGTCCTGCCTTCGATCGAGCGCGCCGGACTGCTCGTATGCGACATCGAGATCCTGCGGCTGCATTATGCGGAAACGCTCAAAGCCTGGCGCGAACGCTTCATGGCGCGCCGGGAGGAAGCGATCCAGCTCTACGATGAGCGTTTTGCGCGGATGTGGGAGTTCTATCTCGCCTGCTCCGAGATGGCCTTCCGCAAGCAGAACCTGATGAATTTTCAGATCCAGCTGACCAAGCGTCAGGGCGTTGTACCGATCACGCGGGACTATTTGGCCCGCGAGGAAGACAGACTGCGGGGCATTGAGGTTGGAAACAAACCGCGTCTGCAAATTGCCGGCGAATAGGCCGCATTAATTTCGCACGCTGAACCGCGATCCACGTTTTGAATGAGCCGTCGCAGGCCGCGCGAGGTGGGCCCGAACCGCAACAAGCTCGAGAGGATCGACCGGGCGGGCCCGCCATTCGGAGCGCGACAGCCTTTCCATGGCCGCGATCAGACCGGACAACCACAGAGTCTGGCCGGTTTGGGTCCGCCAAGATGGAAATTGCTGGTTCATGGCTTTCCGTCCTGTCCGTTCGAGAAAACCCGGTGGTGGATAATTCCAGCCCTATGAACTGGTTCCCCAGCGACCACCTCTGAAAGAAAATTGCCAAAAACTGCCCAGATGTGACCTGCTTCACAAAGGACTTCGACGCCCTGCCCTAAACCGGCAAAATGGCTCAGGAAACCCGCCCATCATTGCCTGCCGCGCGTTCCGCACCGATTATGCCTTGATCGCGATGGCCACCGGCGCCGCTTGTTCGCGCTGGTTTATCTCATTCTGATCTGACGGCTTTCCCTTACCCGCCAAACGCCTACGTCCAGATATTAAGTAGTGATCGGACCGGGAAGGTTCACCCGGTTGACGATGTTTTTGACGCTTCTGCCGGACGAATCGCGTCAAGCGTCCCGGCGACACACCTTGCCGATTTCCCAAACCCGATTGTGTGAATCGTGCATAAGGCCAGTTGCCGCTTCCGCTTCACGCAGGAGAGGCGCTTTATCGGCGCCCCTCATCTGCCAAACTTTCGAGAATACTAACCCCACATGCCCTCGCTTGATTCGAACGTTCTGAAACTCGCTCCCGATGCGGGAACCCCCGCTTTCCGCAGCGCTCCCCATAATATCGAGGCGGAGCAAAGCCTTCTGGGCGCCATCCTGGTCAATAATGACGCGTTCTACCGGGTTTCGGACTTTCTCGAGCCCAAGCATTTCTTTGAACCGATCCACCAGACCATCTTTGATACCTCCGGCAGCCTGATCCGGATGGGCAAGGTGGCAACGCCGGTGACGCTGAAAACCTTCCTGCCCGCCGATACCGATATCGGCGGCATGACGGTCAGCCAGTATCTGGCGCGGCTGGCCGCTGAAGCGACCACCATCATCAACGCGCAGGACTATGGGCGCACCGTCTATGAGTTGTCGCTGCGCCGCGATCTGATCCGGATCGGCGAGGAGATGGTCAACGTCGCCTTCGATGCGCCGGTGGATTTTGCCCCGCGCGCCCAGATCGAGGATGCCGAGCGGCGGCTGTATGAGCTGGCGGAATCCGGCCGCTATGACGGCGGGTTCCAGCGCTTCGCGCAGGCGATGAAAGTCGCGCTCGATATGGCGGCCAATGCCTATCAGCGCGATGGAAAACTGTCCGGCATTGCCACCGGCCTGCGCGATCTGGATTCAAAAATGGGTGGTCTGCAGCGTTCCGACTTGATCATCGTCGCGGGACGCCCCGGCATGGGCAAGACCGCGCTTGCGACCAATATTGCCTACAACATCGCGCGCGCCCACGAAGAGGACGTCCTGGTTGACGGCACGAAGAAGTCGATCAATGGCGGCATTGTCGGCTTTTTCTCCTGCGAAATGTCCGCCGAGCAACTGGCCACCCGTATTCTCGCCGAGCAAACCCGAATTGCGTCGAGCATGATCCGGCGCGGCGGGATCAAACAGGACGAGTTCGAGCGGATTCGCGACTACACGATCGAGCTTGAACATTTGCCGCTCTTTGTCGACGAGACGGGCGGCCTGTCGATCTCGCAATTGACGGCGCGGGCACGCAGGCTCAAGCGGCAAAAAGGGCTCGACGTGATCGTGGTCGACTACATCCAGCTGCTTCAGGGCTCGGGCAAGCGTGGCAACGACAACCGCGTGCAGGAAGTCACCGAGATCACCACCAGCCTGAAAGCGCTCGCCAAGGAGCTCAATGTTCCCGTGATTGCGCTGTCGCAGTTGTCGCGCCAGGTCGAAAGCCGTGACGACAAGCACCCGCAACTGTCGGACTTGCGCGAATCCGGTTCGATCGAGCAGGACGCCGACGTCGTGCTGTTCGTCTACCGCGAGGAATATTACCTACAAAACAAGGAGCCCAAGCCCGGCACCGCCGAACATGAAAAATGGCAGCTCGAGATGGAGCTGGCGCTCGGCAAAGCCGAAGTTATCATCGCAAAACAGCGCCACGGACCGACGGGCACCGTCAAATTGCAGTTCGAAGGGCAATACACCCGCTTCAGCGATTTCGTCGAAGAGGACAATCTGCCCTACCGGGTGCCGTAGCCTTCTGCACCGGTTGAACCGCCGTCGGCCCGCGCGTAAAATGGGGCCATGAACATCGCCTCCGATCCAAAGTCGCTTCCGGCCGATTCCATTCTGTCGCCGGAAGCCAACAAGGCGGCGGCGCTGGCCGCCGCCAGCGGCATTCTGACAGTCGATCTTGACGCGCTGGTCGCCAACTGGCGCAAGCTCGAGAAAACCGCTGTGCCCGCCGAATGCTCTGCCGTCGTCAAGGCCAATGCCTATGGCTGCGGAATAGAACCGGTCGCCCAGGCGCTCGCCAAGGCGGGCTGCAAGACCTTCTTCGTCGCCACCCTTGAAGAGGCGGCCGCGGTACGGGCTGCCGTGCCGGCCGCTGCTCTCTATGTACTGAACGGCTTCATCCAGAACACCGGTGACGCCTACGCCAGGATCGATGCACGGCCGGTGATCGGAGACCTCAACGAACTCGCCGAGTGGGACGTCTTTTGCCGTCGCACCGGCTGGGCCGGTGGCGTCGCCATCCATATCGACACTGGCATGCAGCGGCTCGGCCTCACGGTTGCGGAAGCGCAAGGCCTCATCCCGAGGATCAACGCCGGCGATCACGGCATATCGCTTGTCATGAGCCACCTCGCCTGCGCCGAAAGCCTCAATCACCCGATGAATGCCAGGCAACTGGCGGCCTTCCGCCAGATTGCCGGCGCGTTTTCAGGCGTGCCCGCGTCGCTTTCGAACTCATCCGGCGTCTTCCTCGGAAGCGCATTCCAGTTCGACATGGTGCGGCCCGGTGCGGCCCTCTATGGCGTCAATCCGACGCCGGAGGCCGACAACCCGATGTTGCCCGTCGTCGATTTGAAGGCACGCATCATGCAAATCCGCGACGTCGAACGTGGTGAAAGCGTCGGCTATGGCGGAAACTGGACCGCCCGGCGGCCAACCAGGCTCGCGGTCGTTTCCGCCGGTTACGCCGATGGCTATTTCCGCGCCGGCAGCAGCAATGACGGCACGCGCGGCGCCGAGGTGATGGTTGCCGGCAGGCGCTGTCCCGTTGCGGGGCGCATCTCGATGGACTTGCTCGCCGTTGATGTCACCGATCTGGAAAAGAACGCAGTACGGCGCGGCCACATGGTCACACTGATCGGCGAAGGCATCACCGTCGACGAATTGGCCCACCATTTCGGCACCATCGGCTATGAGGTGCTGACGAGCCTCGGGCGACGCTACGCGCGTGTCTACAAGGGCGAAACCGTTGACGGCTGACATCGCGGTTTCGAGAGCCGCCTCGCCACTGCAATGAAGATCGCCACCTTCAACATCAACAATATCAACCGGCGTCTGCCCAATCTGTTGGTTTGGCTCAAGCAAGCCAAGCCAGACATCGTTGCCTTGCAGGAGTTGAAGTCGACCGACGGCGACTTTCCGCAAGGCCCCATTGAGAAGGCCGGCTACGGCGCGGTGTGGCGCGGACAAAAAACCTGGAATGGTGTGGCGATCCTCGCGCGAAACGCCGATCCCGTGCTGATCCGCAATGCATTGCCGGGCGACAGCAAGGATGACCAGGCCCGTTACATCGAAGCCGCCGTCAAGGGCATTGTTGTGACCAGCCTCTACTTGCCGAACGGCAATCCGCAACCGGGACCGAAATTCGACTACAAGCTCGACTGGTTCAGGAGGCTGCGGACGCACGCCGCCAAATTCCTCAAACAAGATGTCCCTGTGGTACTGGCCGGCGACTACAACGTCGCTCCGACTGCCCTCGATATCTATCCGACGAAATCCTGGGACAAGGATGCGCTGATCCAGCCGAAGAGCCGTGCTGCGTTCCAGGCGTTGATGAAACAAGGCTGGACGGATGCGATCCGCACCCTTCACCCGTCAGAGCCGATGTTCACGTTCTGGGACTACAAGCGCAACCGTTGGCCGCGCGACGCAGGCCTGCGGCTCGATCATCTCCTGCTCAGCCCGTCGCTCGCCCCGCGCCTGAAGAAGGCGGGCGTTGACCGTCTGGTACGCGGCGACGACGGCGCCAGCGACCACGCGCCGGCATGGATTACCGTCGGTTAGCCTGGGGTTACCCTAAGGCCTATTGCCGTGCAGATGGAGCGATCCGTTTAATCTTTACTAATGAAATCAACATAGGCTGACGAGCTGTTATAGTTTTTTTGTGTTTGAAATGAGCGGCTTATACCCCCTGTTTTAGCAGGATCACATGCTCGTTTGCTATCTTACTGATGAACCATCCAAGATTCCGGCCATTCGCGCCGTGCTGGAACCGCATCATCGTATCATTCCCAGACTACTGGGCGATAAGGCGTCTTTCGGCTCGGAGGGCGTGCTCATGGTCGATGCCGACCTGCGCGTCATGGCCCGGGTGGAACAAATCAAGGAAACCCTCGGCGAACTGCGCGCGGTCAGCGAGAAGCTGTTTGTCGTCCAGCGACACCTGCACCACATGGTCGCGCAAGCCTACGCACTCGGGGCGACTTCGGTGGTTCGCAGCACCCGTGAGATCGCGCCCAAGCTGGCGCAAATCGAAGCCGCGATAAAAGCCTCGGGAAAAAATTCCGAAACCGTCCGGTCCGAAACAATGGACTGTGCGAAGGCGTTCGCTTCGATGTTCACCGCGGTCAACCATGGCCAATCGATCGACCTTTCGGAGGCCGAAAATATCACCTCGCACGTCATTACCGGCATCGAGCGCGACGGGCTCAGCGCCTGGCTGGATAACGTTCGACGATATCATGAGGGAACTTTCCAGCACTGCCTCCTGGTAACGGGCATCGCGGTGGGATTTGCCCTCGAAATCGGATTTGTCGACCTTGACGTCAAGCGGCTGGGAATGGCGGCCACGCTGCACGACATCGGGAAAGCCCAGATTCCGCTCTCCATTCTCGACAAGCCGGGGCGTCTTAGTCCGGAAGAGGATGTGATCATGAAGCGTCATCCCGTGATCGGACATGAACTGTTGAAGGATATTCCGGATATCAGCCCGGAAATACTCGATGGGGTGCGGCACCATCATGAGTATCTCGACGGCTCAGGCTATCCCGACGGGCTCACGGCGGACCAGATTTCCGACTTGGTGAGGCTCTTGACCATCTCGGACATTTTTGCCGCTCTGATCGAGTCCAGATCGTACAGACCGCCGATGTTGCGGCAGGACGCCTACAAGATTTTGTGCGGCATGGAAGGCAAACTGGAGACCCCGCTCGTCAAGGCGTTCGGTAAGGTCGCCCTGGCGGCGTGAGGCGAAAGGCCTCGCCAATCAAGCTTCGTCATATCCCCGCTCTGCATCCGGCGATGGCCGGGTTGCCGCCATCGTTCTTGACGGGGCACGACGAGTATCGCCTCTAGCAAACAGCCTGCCAAAAGACAGATAAGGGAACTGATGGCTTTGAGTTTCCTTTTCGTACTCGCGGTTGGACTTGTTGCGGGCACCATCTCCGGCATTGTCGGCACCGGATCGTCGATCATGCTGATGCCGGTCCTGATCTATCAATACGGACCCAAGCAGGCCGTTCCGATCATGGCGATCGCAGCCGTCATGTCCAACCTTTCGCGCATTCTCGCCTGGTATCGGGAGGTCGACTGGCGCGCCTGCGCGGTCTATTCCATTCCGGCTATCCCGGCGGCTGCGCTCGGCGCGCGTACCTTGCTGGAGTTGCCGTCGCATATCGTCGATATTTCCATCGGATTGTTCCTGATCGCGATGGTGCCAACGCGGCACTGGCTGGCCAGCCATCAGTTCAAGCTTTCGCTTTGGCATCTTGCGATCGGCGGCGCGATCATCGGCTACATCACCGGCATTGTGGTTTCGACCGGCCCGCTCAGCGTGCCGCTGTTTTTGTTTTACGGCCTGACCAAGGGCGCTTTTCTGGCGACCGAGGCAGCCAGTTCGCTCGGCATGTATGTGAGTAAATCCGTGACTTTCCAGCGCTTCGGCGCGCTGACCCCTGACGTTGCGCTGCAAGGCCTGATTGCCGGCTCTTCACTGATGTTTGGCGCCTTCATCGCCAAGCGCTTCGTGCTGCATCTAAAACCCGACGCGTTCCGCCTGCTGATGGACGGCATCATGATTGCAGCCGGCCTCTCGATGCTCTGGACGGCGTTCTCGTAAAATCCCTTCAACGCTCCGCGGCGCGACCGCTCGCAAATGCTTTGCGGGATCGCAATAAAGTCGTGGAAATGAGCGGTGGACGAATAGAACAAAATAGGAACTTTTTAGGATTTCATGCTATGCAGCTGTGCCCCATCACAGCGATTCCCTTCCATGGCTAAGTCGACCCTCTCCTTCGTCTGCCAGAACTGCGGCGCGGCCTATAACCGCTGGCAGGGCAAGTGCGAGTCCTGCGGCGAATGGAACACGCTGGTCGAGGAGGATGTCACCGGCGCCACCACGATGCCGGTCTCAATCCGCTCCAAGCGCAAGGGCCGCACCTTCGCGCTGGAGAGCCTTACCGGCAAGAGCCAGGACGCCCCTCGCCTCCCTTCCGGCATGGCCGAACTCGACCGCGTCACCGGCGGCGGCTTTGTGCGCGGCTCGGTGCTGCTGGTCGGTGGCGATCCCGGCATCGGCAAATCGACGCTGCTGACACAGGCGACCAGCCTGCTGGCGCGGGCCGGGCACCGCGCCGTCTACATCTCCGGCGAAGAGGCCGTGGCGCAAGTGCGGCTGCGCGCCGAGCGTCTGGGGCTGGCGGACGCACCGGTGCAACTGGCGGCCGAGACGTCCGTGGAAGATATCGTCTCAACCCTTTCCGAAGGCGCGACGCCACGTCTGATCGTGATCGATTCGATCCAGACCATGTGGACCGATACGGTGGAGTCCGCGCCGGGCACTGTGACCCAGGTTCGCGCTTCGGCGCAGGCGCTCATTCGATTTGCCAAGAAATCAGGTGCCGCGATCATTCTGGTCGGCCATGTCACCAAGGATGGCCAGATCGCCGGACCTCGCGTGGTCGAACACATGGTGGACGCAGTGCTGTCGTTCGAGGGCGAAGGCTCGCAGCAGTTCCGGATCTTAAGGGCGGTGAAAAACCGCTTCGGCCCGACCGATGAGATCGGCGTGTTCGAAATGACCGGGCTCGGCCTTCGCGAAGTCTCCAACCCTTCCGAACTGTTCCTGTCGGAGCGCGATCTCGGCAGTCCAGGCACCGCCGTATTCGCCGGGATCGAGGGCACACGCCCGGTGCTGGTGGAATTCCAGGCGCTGGTGGCGCCGACCTCGCTCGGCACGCCACGCCGCGCCGTGGTCGGCTGGGATCCCAGCCGGCTCTCGATGGTGCTGGCGGTCCTGGAGGCCCATTGCGGGGTCAAATTGTCCGGCCACGACGTCTATCTCAACGTCGCCGGCGGCTTGCGCATTCAGGAACCGGCCGCCGACCTTGCCGCCGCCGCAGCGCTGGTATCTTCGCTGGTCAATGCGACGCTTCCCGCCGACGCGGTCTACTTTGGAGAAGTGTCGCTCTCCGGCGCGGTGCGGCCGGTCGCGCAGACCTCGGCACGGCTCAAGGAGGCGGCCAAGCTCGGCTTCGGCCGCGCGGTGCTGCCCGAATCGGCCCGTGGCGAGGCCGGTGGTGATTCCGGCCTTTCGCTCAATCCAGTCGGCGGCTTGACCAGCCTGGTTGCCGAGATTGCCGCCCGTGGACCCCCCAGAGGGAACAGGGAGAATTCGCCTGCGGAAAAAAATGCCACACCTGCGAGATTCCGGCGTCAGGAAGGCTAGCTGCACGTGACGTTACCCGCCCTCGCCGCTATACATCGCCCGCAAGGCTGGATGGCGCGATTTCCGACCTTGCCGAGTGCCCGATCGGACCGTCAGCTGATGTGGCGGGTCCAGCCGATTCGCGGGTTGAACCCTTGATTGCGGACCTGACCAGCCGATGCCAATCACAATTCTCGATCTCGCCCTGCTTGCTGTGATGTTGATTTCCGGCCTGCTCGCAATGGTTCGCGGCTTCATGCGCGAGATTCTGTCGATTGCCGCCTGGGGCACCGCCGCGCTGGTCACGCTTTATTCGTTTTCCAAGCTGTTGCCGACGGCCAAGACCTATTTCAACAACGATACGGTCGCGAGCCTCGTCGTGGTTGCGGGCGTCTTCGTCGGTACTCTGATCGTGGTTTCCGTCATCACGGTCAGGATTTCCGACATGATCCTGGACTCCCGAATCGGGGCGCTGGACCGCACGCTCGGTTTCCTGTTCGGACTGGCGCGCGGCTTGCTTATCGTCGTGGTGGCCTTCCTGTTCTTTACCTGGCTGGTTCCCGACAAGCAGCGGCCGGACTGGGTGACGGGCGCGAAGTCCCGGGTGGTCTTGCAGGGAACCGGGGATTGGCTAATGGCACTCTTGCCGGACGACCCCGAGAACACCATCTTGAAGAGATTCAAGAAGAATAAACCAGAAGATGAACAGACTGACGCCGACCAGGCGACACCGGCTTCAGGCGACGGATATAGTAAACCTGCCCGTGACAGCCTTAAAAAGCTGATCGAAAAGCCGGCACCGCGGTGATAGCTGGTCAAAAGAGAGGCGCGATGGACAGCCAAGAAAGCCCTTCCGACGACGCCAAAGCTCAACAGCCGAATACCGGTCCCCTCTATCTGGAAGACTCTGACCTGGAAGGCGACACGCTACGCGAGGAATGCGGCGTGTTCGGCATTTTCGGCCATCCTGAAGCCGCTGCCATCACCGCCCTCGGATTACACGCCCTTCAGCACCGCGGCCAGGAGGCCGCCGGTATCGTCACGTTTGATGGGACCCGGTTCCATTCCGAACGACGCCTCGGCCTCGTCGGCGATACATTTTCCCGCCGCGAGGTGATCGAGCGCCTGCCCGGCAATGCCGCCGTCGGCCATGTCCGTTATTCCACCACCGGCGAAACCATCCTGCGCAACGTGCAGCCGCTGTTTGCCGAGCTCAATGCCGGTGGATTTGCGGTCGGCCACAACGGCAATCTGACCAATGGACTGACCCTGCGCCGCGAACTCGTGCGTGGCGGCGCCATGATGCAGTCCACCACCGACACCGAGGTCATCCTGCATCTCGTGGCGCAGTCCAAGCGCAGCCATTTCATCGACCGCTTCATCGAGGCGTTGCGGACCATCGAAGGCGCCTACTCGCTGGTGTCGCTGACCAACAAGAAGCTGATCGGCGCCCGCGATCCGCTCGGCATCCGGCCGCTCGTGCTCGGCGAATTGGATGGCCGTCCGATCCTGGCGTCCGAGACCTGTGCGCTCGACATCATCGGCGCCAAATATGTGCGCGACGTCGAACCCGGCGAGATCGTGGTGTTCGATGAGCGCGGCGCCCATAGCCATAAGCCGTTTCCGCCCAAGCCGGCTCGGCCCTGCATCTTCGAATACATCTACTTCTCGCGGCCGGATTCCATCGTCGGCGGCCGATCGGTCTACGACGTGCGCAAGGCCTTTGGCGCGCAGCTCGCACGCGAGAGCCATGTGCCGGTCGACGTGGTCGTGCCGGTGCCGGATTCCGGCGTACCGGCCGCCGTCGGCTATAGCCAGCACTCCGGCGTGCCGTTCGAGCTTGGCATCATCCGCAACCACTATGTCGGCCGCACCTTCATCCAGCCGACCCAAAGCGTGCGCGAACTGGGCGTGCGCATGAAGCACTCGGCCAATCGCGCCGCGATCGAGGGCAAGCGCATCATCCTGATCGACGATTCGCTGGTGCGCGGCACCACCTCGAAGAAGATCGTCCGCATGATGCGCGACGCCGGCGCCCGCGAAGTTCACTTCCGTCTCGCCTCGCCGCCGATCCTCTACCCCGACTATTACGGCATCGACCTGCCGGATCGCGGCGGCCTGCTGGCGGCGACCCATAATCTCGAGGAAATGCGCGAACTGATCGGCGCCGATACGCTGGCGTTCCTGACGGTCGACGGCATGTACCGCGCCATGGGCTATCAGGGGCGCGACGCCGCCAACCCCAAATTCTCCGACCATTGCTTTACCGGGGTCTATCCCACCAGCCTCACCGACCAGGAACAGGTCGAGCCGCAGCCGCGGCAATTGTCGCTGCTGGCGGAGGCAAGCTGACGCGAAGCGTCATCCCGGGGCGCGTGACACGCGAACCCGGGATCACGCGATATCGCATACTCCGTATCACGGCATCCAAACTCCGGCTCTGGTCCTTCGGGCCATCCCGGATTGACCGTGTTTTTCGTCATGGCCGGGCTTGTCCCGGCCATCCACGACTGTAAAACCCGCCGCAAACGTGGATTAAGATCATGACAAAACCCCTCGCCGATCGCATCGCCCTCGTCACCGGCGCCTCGCGCGGCATCGGCTATGCCACCGCGCGCGCTCTCGCCAAAGCCGGCGCGCATATCGTGGCGGTGGCGCGCACGCAGGGCGGGCTTGAGGAACTCGACGACGCGATCCGAAAGGACGGCGGCAGCGCCACGCTGGTGCCGCTCAACCTGACCGACTCCGACGGCATCGCGCGGCTTGGCGCGGCGCTGAATGACCGCCACGGCAAGCTCGATATTCTCGTCGGCAATGCCGGGGTCTCCGGTCCCTCCTCGCCGCTCGGCCATATCGAGATGAAGCCGTGGAACGACGTGCTCGCGATCAATGTATCGGCCAATTTTCAACTGATCCGCTGCATGGAACCCTTGATGAGGAAATCCGATGCCGGCCGCGCGGTGTTCGTGACCTCGGGCGCGGCCAACAAGGCCTGCGCCTATCTCGGGCCCTACGCGGCCTCGAAAGCGGCGCTTGAAACATTGGCGCGGGTCTGGGCGGCCGAGACCGCATCGACGGCACTTCGGATCAATCTGTTCAATCCCGGCCCGATCCGCACCCGCATGCGCGCCGCGGTCTTCCCCGGCGAGGATCCGTTGACGCTCGACACACCCGAGCAAGTGGCAGAATTCATCGTGCCAATGTGTGCGCCGTCGTGGAATGAGACCGGCAAGTTCTACGACTACACAACGCGGAGCCTTCTGAGCTTTCAGCCACCGGCCTAGCCGGTAAGGTCTATCGACGACGCGCGCGGTTGACTGGCCTTTGGTTGAGTTATTCACTGACGTCCAAAGAAACAGGAGGACGTCCGTGACGCCGATCGAGAACCGCGGCCACCTGCAGCGCGCCATCACGAACCTTTCGGCGGCTGCGGCAATCTCCATTGCCACCCTGCTGTTCGGGACGTTGTATCCTTCACGCGCCGGCGAGATTCCGACCTTTGTCGTGGACGCATCCTGGCCGAAGCCGCTACCGAACAATTGGATTCTTGGTCAGGTCGGCGGCATTACCGTCGATTCGCAAGGACATATCTGGATGATCCATCGTCCGCGCTCGTTGACCGATGACGAGAAGGGCGCAACTCTGACGCCGCCCCGCTCGAAATGCTGTCATCCCGCGCCGCCGGTTCTGGAATTTGATGCCGACGGCAACCTCCTGCGCGCCTGGGGCGGCCCCGGCGAAGGCTATGAATGGGTCGGACGCGAGCACGGCATCGAGGTCGACGAGCGAGGATTCGTCTGGGTCGGCGGCAATGCCGAGAACGACAACGCCATCTTGAAATTCACGCTCGATGGCAAGTTCGTCATGCAGATTGGCAAGATCGCCCCGAGCGGGGGAAGCAACGATACCAGCCAGCTTGGCAAGCCCGCTGAAACCGCGATCGACAAGGAAGCCGACGAAATCTACGTCGCCGACGGATATGGGAATCGCCGCGTCATTGTTTTCGATGCCAGCACCGGTGCTTACAAGCGGCACTGGGGAGCCTATGGCAGTCCGCCGAACGACGACAAGCAACCACCCTATGATCCCAAGGCTGCGGCGTGCCGCAGGCCAGTTCCACTGGGTCCACGCCATCGCCGTCGATGCCAGGGACAACGTCTATACAGCCGAGGTCGATAACGCCAAACGAATCCAAAAATTCCGTCTGAAATCGGACGCCTTACGCTGAGCGCAAGGGCCCGCGGCCGGAGAGCGTGCCGGCTGCGATGACGAGCGCCAGCAGCACCAGCGCGGATGCGAGATAGAACGGCGCGCCTGGCAGATGCAGCGGCGTCTGTGCGCCGATGAAATAGGCAAAGGTCAGCGTGAACAGGAACGGCCCCAACAATTGGGAAACGCTCTGAACGCTCGCGTTCGCTCCCTGCAACTGGCCTTGCTGGTCAGGCGCAACCCGCTTCGTCATCAAGGCCTGGATCGCCGCGCCGGAAACTCCCCATAGCGACATCACAGGAATTCCAAGCCATGACAACGGCCCGGTGGGCGCGATGGCGAAAATGAAAAAGCCGGCGGCACCGCAGAGAAGCCCCAGCAACAACGATCGACGCTCGCCGAACACCCGCACGATCGGCCCGATACCCACACCCTGCACGAGCATAGTGCAGACGCCGACCATCGCGAGCGTGACGCCAACGGTCTTCGAATCCCAACCATATCGATAGGTCGCATAGAGTACGAAAATCGACGGCAGCACCGCATGCGCCAACTGAGCAAAGAAATTCGACACCGACAGCCCGGTGAGAATGCGGTCGGAACGCAACAGATGCAGCGCGCCGATCGGGTTGGCGCTTTTCCAGCGAAATGGCGCGCGGCGGTCGCGCGGCAGCGATTCCGGCAGGATCAGTAGGCCATAGATCGTATTGGTAAAGCTCAGGCCGGCCGCGACCCAGAACGGCAGCCGTGGGTCGACGTCGCCAAGCAACCCGCCAACGGCCGGACCTATGATGAAACCGGCGCCGAAGGCCGCGCCCACTTTGCCGAACACCGCGGCCCGGCGTTCCGCCGGCGTGATGTCGGCGATATAGGCGAAGGCGGTCGAAATGCTGGCGGAGGTGATCCCGGAAATTACCCGCCCGACAAACAGCCAGATCAGCGACGGCGCCAGCGCCATCAGCACGTAATCGAGCCCAAGCCCGAAATTCGACAACAGCACCACCGGCCTTCGGCCAAACCGGTCGGACAGGCTGCCGAGGATCGGCGAGAACACGAACTGCATCAGCGCCCAGGCCGTTCCGAACACGCCAAAGATACGGGCGGCTTGTGCGGTGTCGTTGTCGACGAAGCTTTCGACAAGTTTTGGCAGGATCGGCATGATCAGGCCGAGTGCAAGCATGTCGAGCAGGATCGTCACGAAGATAAAAGCTACCGCCGCGCCGCGCACAGGCGGCACGCCGACAGCACTCGTTTCGCTCATGACGGCCGCTTCCGTTTATGCGCAAAAGGATTGGCCTTTTCCCGCAGCGAAATCCGTACCGGCGTGCCCGGCAATTCAAAGTACTCGCGCAATGAATTGACGAGGTAGCGCAAATAGGATTGCGGCACGGCGTCGGCGCGCGAGCAGAACAGCACAAAGCTCGGCGGCCGCGCCTTGGCTTGCGTAATGTAATTCAGCTTCAAGCGGCGGCCGGAGACCGCCGGCGGCGGGTTCGCATCCACCGCCTGCTCGAACCAGCGATTGAGAGCCGCCGTCGGCACCCGACGATTCCACACCGCATAGGCATCTTCGATCGCGCGCATCAGGTGGTCGATACCCTCGCCCATCAAGCCCGATACGGCGACCAACGGCGTTCCCCTGACTTGCGGCAGCAAGTGGTCGGCCTCGGCGCGCAGCGCTGAAATCGTGCCGGATTTGGTTTCCATCAGGTCCCATTTGTTGACGGCGATCACGAGCGCGCGGCCCTCGCGTTCGATCAGGTCGGCGATGCGCAAATCCTGCTCTTCGAATTTATTTTGCGTATCCATCATCAACACGACGACCTCGGCAAAGCGCACCGCCCGCAAGGCATCCGCAACCGAGAGCTTTTCCAGTTTTTCCTCGATCCGGGAGCGCCGCCGCAGTCCCGCGGTGTCGAACACGCGAAAGTCCCGGCCATTCCAGCTGATTTCCACGGCGATGGAATCGCGCGTGGTGCCGGCCTCGGCGCCGGTCAATAGCCGCTCTTCGCCAAGCAGCCGGTTGATCAGCGTCGACTTGCCGGCATTGGGACGGCCGACGACCGCGACGCGGATCGGCCGTGTTGCCAGCTCCTCTTCGGCGATCTCTTCATCGTCTTCCTCGTCGTCTTCGACGGGCTCAGGCATCAACACGCGCAGCGCGTCATAGAGGTCGCTCATGCCCTCGCCATGCTCCGCCGAAATCTGCAAGGGATCGCCGAGGCCGAGCGCATAGGACTCCATGGCGCCGATTTCACCGTGCTTGCCTTCGCTCTTGTTGGCCAACAAGACGACCGGCTTGTCGGCGCGACGCGCATAGTCGGCAAAGGCACGGTCGCTCGGCGTCAATCCGGCACGGGCGTCGATCACGAACATCAGCGCATCCGCAAGTCCGATCGCGGTCTCGGTCTGCTCCAGCATCCGCGCCGTCAGCGACCCTTTCGCGCCCTCGTCGAGCCCTGCCGTGTCGATCACGGTGAAGCGGAGATCGCCGAGCCGCGCTTCGCCCTCGCGCCGATCGCGGGTAACGCCCGGCGCATCGTCGACCAGTGCCAGCTTCTGTCCGACCAGACGGTTGAACAGGGTCGATTTCCCGACATTGGGCCGGCCGATAATGGCGATCGTAAAGGACATCATTGATCCGGGCGGGAGAATCGAACGCAAGCCTGTTGCAGCTTACGGTGCAAAAACTTCAAATAAACGGCGCTAGTCGGAATGTACCCGCATCAAGCCTTAGCGCGTAAATGTACCGCCGGGTACCGGTGCGGGGAATGCCGCGCCGGATTGTTGGGCCGTTGGCGCGGGTTGCGTTGCACCGGATTGCTGCGCGTCCTGATCGGGCGGCGGCGCAGTGGTGCGCTGGCGAACGATTTTCTTCTTGGGTGCTGGCGGTGCCGCCGCCGTGTTGTCTTCTTCAGGCGCTGCCGCGGGATCCGTGCTGGCCGTTGCTGCCGCCGGTTGCTGCTTACCCTTCTTGGCGGTCTTTTTCGACTTGGCGTCTGGAGGTGCCGGTGGGACGGCCGCTTCCTGCGCATTCGGATCGGGCTCCTGCTGGGCCCCCTTGTACAGGGATTTCGGAACGCCCTGTTCAAGACCCGGCACGCCGTCCGGAAATACCGGTTTGCGGTCGCCCTGCACCTTTTTCTTCGTGTCCAGCCAATCGAGATAATCCATCGGATCGAAGCTGCTCATGCCGCTCGAGCAGCCGGCGACGGCGCTGGACAGCGCGACGAGAACAGAAGCGGCGATCAGACGTTTCAGGCGACGCATGGTCGATTTCTCGTTCAACCTGTTTTCCTGTCGTCAGCTCTTGGCGACCGGCGGAAGCAGCGCTTGAAGCGCCTCGGCTCGCGAACGCATGGCCGCAGGCGTCTCTCCATCGCTGGCAATCATGTCCAGCCATTGCCGCGCCGAGCTGATGTCATTGGCGCGCCAGGCCGACAAGGCCAGCAGCTCACGCGCGGTATGACGAAAGGTCGCGTCCGGCTTGGTGGCAGCCTCAAGACGTTGCAGCATGTTCGGATAGCTATCGGTGTCCAACAACAGTCCCGCGGCGCGAATCCGCGCCACGTCCTGCTGCTCGGTACCGATGCTGCGATCGGCCGCAAGTTCGTCGTACAGTTTAGCGCCCGCTTGCGGATCGCTTGCTGCAACCTCGCCCGCCGCCCGCAGCCGCGCCAGCATCCGATATCCGGCCGGCGCGTTGGTCGCGAGCTTGTCGAAGGCGGCCTGCGCCTCGGCATGTTTGTTCTGCTCGGCCAGATCGAGCGCGGCATCAAAGGCTGCGCCTGCCTCTGCCGCCTTCTGTGCTTCCAAATACTGATAACCGCGCCAGCCGGCGACGGCGGCAATGATCAGGAGCGCCGCGGCGATGATATAAATCGAGTATCGGTCCCACAGCTTCTTGAGCTGCTCCCGGCGGACTTCCTCGTCGACTTCATCAAATAATTCAGACACTTAGAGATATCCCATCCCCGGCTTAGCGCGTTCGGAACCAACAATACTGTTAGATCTGCCCCTTGATGGCGGCCGCGTTACCTTAGCGATATGGCGGAGGCAAGGCAAAGCTAGCCCTGTCAACGCGTTAACGAGGCTGGCCCAAGGGGTTATCCACCCTCCGTGTGCGGCAAAGGGGCGTGCTCACGTCTTGGTCTTCATGCCGTAAACATGCTGCGGTCCCGGGAACGCGCGCGAACGAACGTCGGCCGCATAGCCCTGGATTGCCGCCTCGATCATCGGGCCGAGATTGCCGTAGCGGCGGACAAATTTCGGCGCCCGCGGCGACAATCCCAGCATGTCCTCCAGCACCAGCACCTGACCGTCGCAGGCCGCACTGGCCCCAATGCCGATCGTCGGAATGGCGATCGTCTCCGTGATCTTGCGCGCCAGGGGCTCGGCCACCGCTTCGACCACGACAGAAAAGGCGCCGGCCTGCGCCACCGCAAGCGCATCATTCTCGATCGGCTCCCAGCTTCCTTCATCGCGTCCCTGGGCACGGAACGAACCCAGCGTATTGATCGATTGCGGCGTCAGGCCGATATGGCCCATCACCGGGATGCCGCGCTCAACCAGAAATGCGATCGTCTCGGCCATCCGCGCGCCGCCCTCGAGCTTGATCGCTCCGCAATGGGTTTCCTTCAGAATTCTCACGGCCGAATGAAAGGCCTGCTCCTTGGAGGCCTCATAGGAGCCGAAGGGCATATCGACGACGACGAGTGCGTGCTGCGAGCCACGCATCACCGCATGGCCCTGCAGGATCATCATGTCGAGCGTCACCGGCACGGTGGTTTCAAATCCGTGCATGACGTTGCCGAGGGAATCGCCGACCAGGATGACATCGCAGTAGCGATCCACGAGCGCCGCGGTATGGGCGTGGTACGACGTCAGCATCACGATCGGCTCGCCGTTCTTGCGCGCACGAATATCGGGTGCGGTTTTGCGCTTGATCGCCGACTGAACTGACATTTTTAAACTCCTACGACAGGCACGCCGATCACGACCGGATGGAACGCGAAAGCGAGCGCCAGATAGACGACGATTCCGACCGCAACCGCAATCACGTCGTTTCCCCAGCCACCAACCGGGATCGGCGGTCCGCCGGCATCCGAACGGCGTTTGAGCGAGATACGGTCGAACACCGCCCAGCCTAGGAATGAGCCGAACAGGATGATCGAACCGAGATCGCCATTGGCCAGCAAATGCGCGACCGCCCACAATTTGACGCCCGCCAGCATTGGATGTTTGAGCGCCGTGTAGATGTGCCCGCGCATAAAGGCGGCCACGACGAGGATCACCGCGGGCAACATCAGTGCGAGCGTGATGTGCTTCAGAATGGCGAGCAATTTCGAGGGGACCAACCCCTCCCAGACGTCGATCATTCCCGCCGCACGGTAGTGCGCAAAACCCCAAGCGATCAGCGCGATCCCGAGCAGGGAGATGAGCGCGTAAACGAGCTTGTAGCCTCCCTCGCTCATAGCGGCGATCACACTGGCTCGGAGTTCGCGCTGAGACGGCACAGTATGGATGCCGAGAAACAGCACGAGGCCGAGTATCATCACCGCAAGTCCCATCAATGTCCCCTCCCGCGGACCTTTTGCGGCTACCCGGGTACACTTTCAAAGGCTGCACGGCAATGCGGTTACGGCGTCGCCTTCTGCTTGTCGAACTCGCGGTTGTCGACGTAGCGGATGGCGATCGGCCGTCCGGCCAGGGCGCCGCCAAGATTACCGGTGAATTTGAGCGGCACGCAGGCGTCGATGGAATCATTGATCGCTTTTAAATAGGTCTCGCGGACCTCGACAGGTACACCCGAAGTGGCAAAAGTCATGCGCGGCGGCCCGATCAGATCGCCCGATCGCTTGAAGCTGAAACGCACCGTCATCTGCATGCCCTCTTTCGCCGAATCCGCCTGCGGCGGTGTCCAGCAGGACCGCAGGGCGGCAAAGAGATCGCCGATATTATCCAGATCGTGATCGGGCTTTTGATAGCGCGGCGCTTCTGCCTCCGGCGGCTTGCTCTCGACCGTCAGTTGGAGGTTCTCTCCATAGGGATAGTCGATTTCGGGAATGCAGGGACCGTGACTGAGTACGCTGCAAAAATAGGGCGTGCACGGGTGGTGGGACAAAACGCTGCACGGCGCGTGAAAAAACGGCGTGGCGTTGATGCGATGCCATCGTCGAGCATCGGCGCTTCCTGCGATGGCCAATCCTGCAACAACAACAATGAATCCGATAGCGATGCGACGGAGCATGCGAGATCCTCGGAAGCAGCCTACGCACCTCATATAATGCCAAATTGGAGGGAAATATCCGGGTTGCTGTCCGCTTCCCGTTCACATCCTCGCGCGTGACGCCGTGAACGGCGCCCGTCAGGCTTTCTTCTTCACGTCCTTGACGCTGGAGAAGACGATGCCCTCGGCGC
>NZ_JBEKRB010000067.1:0-22921 GCF_049519115.1 Bradyrhizobium sp. | reverse complement strand
CAGAATGCGACGGGCCACCTCGTCAGCGTAGCCTTTGAGCCGCGTTACGCCACCGATGACATGTATGCCTTGCGGCAGGCGGCCGAGGACGGCATTGGCATCGCGCAGCTTGCAGATTACGTTGTGATGGATCAGGTCGCGTCCGGCGCACTGGAAATCATCCTCCCGGATTGGACGCTGCCGAGCGGAATTGTGCACGCCGTTTTTCCGTCGCGCCGCGGGCTGTCCCCGGCAATCCGCAGCCTCATCGACTTTCTTGCTTTGGAATTCCGGACCTGATGAACACAGACATCGAAGGAATGAACGCTGTCGGTCGTCGCGACGTATTTGCCTATTTCGAAGGCCAGGGTCCAAATCAAATATGCAATATCCGAATGATGCTTACCGCATCATACGTCGGCCTTTTGAAACGAGCACTGCGCCCGCGGATTAGCGCCCCTCCTGCTTCTCGGCGCGGCTAAGAATGCTGAAAAATCGAGGAAAGCGCGCACGGAGGGGAGTAACCTCATGCCCTACTCGTCGACCTCGCTACTGATGACATCGCCGAACAATTCCCAACGCTCGCCCTTGAATTTCCTGAGCTGAAAGTTCTTGATTGGAGCGAAATCAGTCGCGCTGGTGGTGATCGTTATGCCGGGCAAAAGCCCTTCCAACTGCAGACTCTTAATGCCAGCGGCCTGCTTCATGATATTTGCGCGGGTAAGGTCGTCGCCGCAGTTTTTAAGAACATAAACTAGCGTTTGAGCCAGGTTGTAGCCAGTCATTACAAATTGGTCCTCAGGGTTACCTTCCGGAAAATATTTCGAAAGGAAGGCGTCAAAGTTTTTGATGCCCGGGTCATCTTTCCACTGCGGGTCTGTAGGATCTTTCGCGTAAGTTGCCGATATTATGTTTTGGCTGTTTTCCAATCCCGCGAGCCTCATCACGGTTCCCGTTGATGCAGCGACACCGTTCAGAAGGAACAACGGTCTCCAACCAAGCTCAACCACTTTCTTGATGGACTGCGCTGCGAATTTCGGTGACGTAATACTAATGAAAATATCTGCACCCTGGGACTTGAGGGCCACCACCTGCGAGTCAATGGTAGGGTTGGTGGTCTCATAGCTTTTCTCTCCGATGATCATCGAATCCGCCTTAGCGCCTAGACCGTCCCGGATGCCTTTGACGTAATCTTTTCCATAGTCGTCGTTCTGATAAAGGATACCAATTTTTCCGGTCGGCCTTTCCTTCAATATGTACTTTGCATAAATGCGACCTTCGCTCTGGTAATTGGGTTGCCAGCCCATTGTCCAAGGAAACTGCTTCGGATTGTTCCACTTTGTCGCCCCGGTTGAAACGAACAGCTGAGGCACCTTCTTCTCGTTCATATATTTTTGAATTGCTGAATTAGACGCCGTACCGAGAGGATTTAAAATCAATAGAACCTCGTCGCTTTCAATGAGCTTGCGGGCTTGTTCAACGGTCTTCGGCGGGCTGTTGGCGTCATCATATGAGATAAATTTAATCTGGCGGCTATTGATACCGCCTTCGGCGTTGATCTTCTTGAAATAGGCAGCCTCTGTTTTGCCGATGACGCCGTAAGCGGAAGACGGTCCGCTATAGGGCATAATATTGCCGATCTTGATTTCGGTGTCAGTCGCGCCAGTGTCGTATTTTTTCTGGGCAAGAGCGCCGGTGTTGGTTGTCGCCAGTATCACAATAGTGACGGACAACACTGCCGGTCGATATTGGAAAGCCGACATGAAAGACCTCCTTGGTCTTCTAAGTGTCGCATCTCTTCTTTCATGGCTCGGCCGACAACTTCTAAATGAGGCAATCGCGGCATCTGACTGTTTGCCGATCACCTCCGGTACACCCGGCAAATTGCCATCAGACGGAAGTCAGTTGATTTATCGATCACTTCGTCGGTGGTCTGCGACAAACCATCTCGGCTTTATGAGCATAAGGCCAGCGCAGTTCTTGTCATCGTCTAGCCATAATATAACACCGATCGTGATAATTCGCATTTTTGGCGTCTGTTTTTGGGTTGACGGGCGAGTGCAAGCGTAACCTAATCAGTGCACTAGAAGCCCTCCCGGCAGGAGGCCCGCGTGAACGAGCTGTCGAGCTACGTATTCTCGCCGCTGCGGGATGGAGATGTCGCTCTCCACCGCGGCTCCGGCGACGGCTTGACGCCGATCCTGCTTGTTGCCGCGGAGAAATCGTCGTTCGGTTCCATCGCGCGGCTTGAACACGAATATGCGCTCAAGGGTGAACTTGACTCCGACTGGGCGGCGCGACCGGTCGCACTGACGCACGACAACGGCCGCATGACGCTGGTGCTTGAAGATCCCGGCGGTACGCCGCTCGATCGGTTGCTTGACCGGCCACTGGACGTATCGGAGTTCCTGCGCCTTGCGATCCCTCTGGCGGCGGCGTTGTGCCGCGTGCATGACCGGGGCCTCATCCACAAGGATATCAAACCGCAAAATATTTTGGTGGACACGGCAAGCGGCCGCGCGTGGCTGACGGGGTTCGGCATTGCCTCGCGTCTGCCGCGCGAGCACCAGGCCCCCGCGCCGCCGGAGGTGATTGCCGGGACGCTCGCCTACATGGCGCCGGAACAGACCGGCAGAATGAACCGCTCGGTGGACTCCCGCAGCGATCTCTATGCACTGGGTGTCACCTTCTACGAGATGTTGACGGGGCAACTTCCTTTTACTGCCGCCGATCCGATGGAATGGGTGCACTGTCATGTCGCGCGCCAACCGGTGTCGCCCGACGAGCGGGTCGCGAGCGTCCCCGTACCGCTCTCAGCTATTGTGATGAAGCTTCTCGCCAAGACCGCGGAGGGGCGCTATCAAACCGCGGCGGGTGTGGAGGTCGATCTGCGGCGAAGTCTGACGGAATGGGAGACGACCGACCGCATCGAGCCATTTCAGTTGGGCACAAACGACGCTTCTGACCGGTTGCTGATCCCGGAGAAGCTCTACGGCCGGGAGCGCGAAATTGAGACGCTGGTTGCAGCTTTCGACAGAATCGTGGCCCAAGGCAACACCGAACTCGTGCTCGTGTCCGGCTATTCCGGGATCGGCAAGTCCTCGGTAGTACATGAGCTGCACAAGGTGCTCGTCCCGTCGCGTGGCCTGTTCGCCTCCGGTAAGTTCGACCAATACAAGCGCGACATCCCGTACAGCACTTTGGGTCAAGCCTTCCAGAGCCTTGTCCGCTCGCTGCTGAGCCAGAGCAATCTTGAGCTTGGCCGGTGGCGGGATGCGCTGCGCGGGGCGCTCGGCCCGAACGGTCAGCTCATCGTCAACCTCGTTCCCGAGCTGGAGCTCGTGATCGGGAAACAACCGCCCGTTCCAGACCTGCCCCCGCGAGATGCACAGAACCGCTTCCAGTTGGTATTTCGGCGGTTCCTCGGGGTGTTCGCGCGCAGGGAGCACCCGCTGGCGCTGTTCCTCGATGATTTACAGTGGCTGGATGCAGCAACGCTCGACCTCCTTGAACACCTGGTTACGAATTCGGAAGTGCGGCACCTGCTGCTGGTCGGCGCCTACCGGGCCAACGAGGTCAGTCCCTCTCACCCGCTTCTGCGGACGGTGGAGGCGATCCGCAAAGCCGGAGCGCCGGTCCGGGAGATCTTGCTGGCACCGCTTGAACTCGACGATGTCGGCCAGCTCATCGCCGATGCGATGCATTGCGAGCCGGAACGTGTGAGGGCCCTGGCGCAGCTGGTGCAGGAGAAGACCGGCGGAAATCCATTCTTCGCCATCCAGTTCGTCACGGCGCTGGCCGAAGAGCGCCTGCTCGCGCTCGACCCGGTCACGCGGGCCTGGCAATGGAACATCGAGCGCATCCGCGCCAAGAACTACACCGATAACGTGGTTGATCTTATGGCCGCAAAGCTGCAGCGGTTTTCTTCCACCACCCAGGAAGCCCTGAAACAGCTCGCCTGCTTGGGCAATGTTGCCCCGACCGCCACTCTGGTCTTGGTTCACGAGGAAACGGAAGAGGCAATCCACGAGGCTCTCTGGGAAGCCGTGCATGCCGGGCTCGTCTTTCGCGAGAACAACGCCTACCGGTTCCTGCATGACCGGATCCAGCAAGCGGCCTATTCACTGATTCCCGACGAGCACCGCGCCGACGTCCACCTGCGCATCGGGCGTGCGCTGCTGGCGAGCATGACGGGGGACGAACTCGCCGAGCATCTGTTCGATATCGCGAACCAGCTAAATCGGGGTGCCGTACGGCTGATCGACCGGGAAGAAAAAACGCAGGTGGCGACGATCGACCTGCGTGCCGGGCGAAAGGCCAAGGCGTCGGCGGCCTATGCGACCGCGTGCGTCTATCTCGTGGCAGCCATGGCCCTGCTCGACGATCGAGACTGGGACAGCCAGTACGAGTTGATGTTCGGCCTGCGGCTCGAACGAGCGGAGTGCGAGCTTTTGGGCGGTAACTTCGAAAAAGCCGAGCAACTGATTGTGGAGTTGCTGCAGCGCGGAGCGTCGAAAGTCGACCAGGCGGTCGTCTACCACCTGAAGGTCCGGTTCCATATCATGAAGTCGGAACTCCAGCAGGCTCTGGCCGCCGCGCTCGCGTGCCTCCGCCTGTTCGGCATTGACCTGCCGGCACACCCGACCTTGGAGCAGGTCCAGACCGAATACGAGCAGGTCTGGCAGACCCTCAATGGCCGCCCGGTCGAGAGCCTGATCGATCTGCCGCTGATGATCGATCCGGAACTGCAGGCGGCCATGCAGGTGCTCTCGGCTCTGCTCATTCCCGCCTACTTTACCGACTTCCACTTATTTTGCTTGCTCGTGTGCCGCATGGTGAAGGTCAGCATGCAGCACGGGACGAGCGGCCCTTCCGCGCATGCCTATGGCCGACTTGGGACGATCCTCGGCCCGGTGTTTCACCGTTACCGCGATGCCCACCGTTTCGCACAGCTCGCTTGCGACCTTGTCGAGAAGCACGGCTTTATCGCCTACCAGGGGAAGGCCTACACTTCGATGGGATTAGTTGCCCTCTGGACGCAGCCGATCGCGACCGCGATCGATTTCAATCGGGCGGCCTGTCGCACCGCGACCGAGACGGGGGATTTGACCTCCGCTTGCTACGGTATGTTCCGATCTGTGGCCGGCCTTCTTCTGCGGAACGATCCGCTCGACGCGGTGTGGCGCGAGTCCGAAAAGAGCCTGGACTTCGTCAGGAAGGCCGGGTCCCGCGACATGGCGGATGCCATCGTAAGCGAGCAACGTTTCATCGCGACCATGCAGGGCCGGACCGCGACCTTCTCCACCCTCGGCGATGCGCAGTTCGACGAGCTGTCATTCGAGGCGCAGCTGACAGGGGACCGGATGCCATTGGTGATCTGCTGGTACTGGGTCGTCAAACTGAAGACGCAGTTCCTGTCAGGGGACCATGCCGAGGCGCTCGCGGCAGCCGACAAGGCGAAGGCGCTACTTTGGTCCTTAGCCGCCCAGATCCAGTTGCTCGACTACTTTTACTACACCGCGCTGACGGTGGCGGCGCTCTACGAGAGGGCTTCTGCCGACGAGCAGAGCGGGTGGCGCGACCTCCTGACGGCGCACCGGGAGCAACTGCGCGAGTGGGCCGACAGCTATCCACCGACGTTCGGCGACAAACACGCCCTAGTGTCGGCCGAGATCGCCCGGCTCGAGGGCCGGGACACCGACGCCATGCGTCTGTACGAGCAGGCCATTCAAGCGGCGCGCGAGAACGGTTTCGTGCAGAACGAGGGCCTGGCGCATGAGGTGGCCGCGCGCTTCTACGCGGCGCGCGGCGTCGAAACGATCGCCCACGCCTGCCTGCGGAACGCGCGGCAATGTTACGTGCGCTGGGGTGCGTCCGGTAAGGTACGGCAACTCGAACAGCTTCATCCGCATCTCCGCGACGCACCAGCCCCTGCGTCTCCTACCGCCACCATTGGCACACCCATCGAGCAGCTGGATGTCGGGACGGTGGTCAAGGCTTCGCAGGCGGTGTCCGGCGAGATCGTCCTCGGTGAGCTCATCAAGACGCTGCTGCGGATTGCCGTCGAGCATGCCGGCGCCGAGCGTGGCCTGCTCATCCTGTTCCCGGTCGATGAGCCACAGATCGCGGCGGAAGCGAAGACCGGCCCCGGCCATGTTGACGTCACGCTGCGCCAGACGGCCGTGTCACCAGCCGAGCTTCCCGAATCCGTGCTCCACTACGTTATCCGGACGCGGCAAAGCGTGATCCTTGACGATGCCTCGACGCAGAATCCGTTCTCGGCTGATGAGTATATCTCTCAGAAGCACGGCCGGTCGGCCCTCTGCCTGCCCCTGGTGAAGCAGGCCAAGCTGATCGGTGTGCTCTATCTCGAGAACAACCTGGCACCGCACGTGTTCACGCCCGCCCGGATCTCCGTACTGGAACTGCTGGCGTCCCAAGCCGCGATCTCGCTGGAGAACGCCCGCCTGTACAACGACCTCGGGGAACGCGAGGCCAGGATCCGCCGCCTGGTCGACGCCAACATCATCGGAGTCTTCATCTGGGATTTCGACGGCCGCATCCTCGAGGCTAACGACGCGTTTCTCCACATGGTCGGATACGATCGTGCGGATCTCGTCGCTGGCTGTATAAAGTGGAGAAATCTAACGCCCCCGGAATGGCGCGACGCGGATGCCAGGCTAGTAGAAGAGCAGAAGATCAGTTGGCGCTTGCCACCCTTCGAGAAGGAATATTTCCGGAAAGACGGCAGCCGTGTGCCAGTGCTGATCGGCGTTGCGACTTTTGAAGAAGGCGTAAATCAGGGGGTCGCCTTCGTGCTGGATCTGACAGAGCGTAAGCGTGCCGAGGGGGCGTTGCGCGAAGCACAAGCGAACCTGGCGCATGTCGTGCGCGTAACAACCTTGGGCGAGCTTACCGCCTCGATCTCGCATGAAGTGAACCAGCCTCTAGCTGCCGTCGTCAATGCCGCGGCAGCCTGCCTGCGCTGGCTCGACCGCGGGATTCCCGACCTGGAGGAAGCGCGCCGCGCTGTGAATTGGATCATCAAGGAAGGTAATCGGGCGAGCGAGGTGTTACGGCGCGTCCGGGCGCTCGCAAACAAGACTGAGATTGAGAAGGTGCCGCTCGACATCAATGACGTCGTCAGCGAGGTCATCGCGCTGGTGCAGCGTGAGTTGATCAGCCACGAGGTGTCGCTGCGAACGGCGTTGGCGCTCCCTCTACCTATGATTCTGGGTGATCGGATCCAACTGCAACAGGTGATCATCAACTTGGTGATGAATGGCATCGAAGCCATGCAACCAGTCACGGATCGGCCGCGCGAGCTGGTGATCCGATCCCGCCACGACGGGACACAACAAGTGCTCGTAAGTGTGACGGATTGCGGCGTCGGGATCTCCGCCGAGTATGCGGACCGTCTGTTCAACGCCTTCTTCACTACCAAATCCAGCGGCATGGGTATGGGACTCTCCATCTGCCGTTCGATCATCGAAGCCCACGATGGCCGGTTGTGGGCCACGGCAAACGTACCCCACGGTGCCACGTTTCAGTTCACCCTGCCGGTGAACGCAATCACTGCTTCGTAAGGTTGTTTCCGTGAGCGGTCGAATAGGCGCCCCGGCCCATACGCCTGGTCATTCGTGTCATTCTGACCGTGTGCCGATCATTCCGGCCTTCCGGAAAGCAGATATTTTCAGAGCATGCGCGAAGACATGCAGAACGCGTCTCATCCGGTAGTCATTCGAAAATTGGGCTTTACTTCCACATCGACTACCGCCCGCCAAATCATGTGGTGGTGCCGCGGCATCGGGGCACCACGTCAGCGCTTCGACGCTGCTGGTTGAGGATCGATCTGCACAGTAGCTGTCATGCCAGCTACGAGGCGCACACCGTCCGGTACTTGATCGATGTGGATGCGCACCGGAACGCGCTGCGCAAGGCGTACCCAGGTAAAGATCGGATTTACCGAGGCGAGCCCCGCCTGATCCGGCTGCGCGTTCGGGATGTTGATGCCGCGAGCGACGCCGCCGACATGGCCACGAACGAGCTGGCTGTAGCCCATCAGCTTGACGGTTGCCTGGTCGCCCTCATGGATTCTGCCGAGACTGGTCTCCTCAAAGTAGCCGTCGACCCAGAAGGAATCGGCGTCGACGACGGAGATTAGCTTTTGACCGACAGTGGCGTAGTCGCCGAGCTGCGCCAGCAAGTTGGTTACATATCCGTTCACCGGCGAGCGAATCACGGTGCGGCTGAGATCGAGCTGCGCCTTGGCGACAGCGGCCTTGTCCAAAGCAACGACCCCCTCGGATTGATGCAGGGTGCTCGTCGTTTGCTGATAGATATCTGTCGAGGTCCAGCCTTCTTTCGCGAGACTAGCTTTTCGGTCCTGGTTCGCGCGGGCATAATCGAGCGCGGCGCCATCGCGTTGCGCCTGGGCCTGTGCTTGCTCCAGTGCGATCCGATAGTCGGCCGAATCGATTTCGAATAGGACGTCACCTTTGTGCACGAACTGGTTGTCCGCGACCGGCAGCTTGACGATTCGTCCGGCCACCTCGGGCGCCATCGTCACGACATAAGCCCGCACTGTGCCGTCCCGGGTCCAGGGCGCGGCCATATAAGCCATCCACGTCGCCCAGGCAAGCAAGGCCGCAACCACGACAGTACCCAGCGTGATGAATATTGGAGCGAGGCGGATGCGCGACTTGATATCGACGCCTTCGCCCGCAGAGCGACGCGAAACGTCGTCTCGATCGCGGTGCCTTGCGTGCTCTGATCTCAGTTCAACAGTCGACATCAGCGTGCCTCAACGTGCGACAATAAGGACGGTGGCTGAAAGTAAAATCATGTAGGCCGCGAATATGAACAGCGCGGGGTGCCAGACGTGGCGCAGCAGACCAAAATGGTCCGCCACCCGGCGCAGCGCGATCAAGACAAACCACGCCGCCACCATCATCACCGAGATCGGTGCGACATAGACGCCGAACAGATCGACTTCGGCAAAATTCATAGCTTCACCTCTGAATCGAAGTAGGCGGCGTGCTGTGCAAGCGCTTCCGAGATCGCAAGAATGTGGCTGCGCGCCCGGAGCCTGGCCCGCGCTCCCGGGCTGTTATTGGGGAGGGCCGCCAGCCTCTGGTCCAGACGGGTAAGCCGCTCGGTCGCCGCCGAGCTGTCGCCTTTCGCCACGAGATGAAACGCCGCGTCAAGCTCAACATCCTGATCGACATCCTGATCGAAGCGGTGCGCGATACGGCGCACGCGGATGATCTCGGTTCCGACCGAAAGTGCCGCCACGAGCTGGGCGCGCTGTAACGGCTCGGCCTGTTCCGGCAGTACCGAGAGACGGCTATATATCCGGCGTTGCCATTCATTTGCCGTCCGCGGGATCGGCTCCCTCATCAGGCGGCGCAGGTCCCGGAGCGTGAGCGCCAGGAGCCGACGGCTTCGCAGCGCCGGCGATAGCGGCGGCAGCAAGCGGAATACGATCGCAGCGACGCCCACTCCTGCGATTATTGCCAACGCCCCGTTATAGAATTGCTGAGTGTCGTAGCTCATCTGGTTCGCCGGAGTGAGCAGCGGGATGAAGTTCGCTGTCAGGCCGACGAACATTACCGTCTGCCAAGGCTGGGCCATCAGCGCGCCGGCCGGCACCAGGACAAGGCCAATCGCGAGGCTTAAGCCGGCAAAGGTCGCCACGCCAGGCAGTACCGCAAATTCGACGATAGCTGCGAAAACGGCGGACAGGGCGACTCCGACCATAAAGCTCATCACGGTGGCATAAGCTTGATCGGCCCTCTGCGCGAACAGGATAACGGCGATCGTAGCGAAGACGAGCGCCTGCGGGCCGTTCGGCCAATCGCTCTCGATCCAAAAGAGCTCGACCGCACCAATCGTAACGAATACGCGTGCCCCATCCAGGAGAGAAGGAAGCAAGTCGGGCACATAGAGCCGGGCGGACGCAGATCCAGGAATACATCGGGCGGGATCGACGAGCAGCAACAGTCCATCGAATGTCCGCCGAATGCCAATAAGGGCCCTGGCTGTCTGATCGGCGAGCAACCGGAGCGAAGGCGTGCGGTCCGGCAAAGCTGTCAAAGCCCGCGCCGCCGCGGCGCATGCTCGACGAGTGCCGGATGGATCGATTGCCCAGCTTTTTGCCTCGCCTTCCGCCAGCACCGAACGCAGCTGTTGTGGAATATTCCCAAGTACAATGTCGGCCTCGCGCCGGCTCTGGTTACTCGGCAACCGCTCGAGGTGAACGGCAACCATGCGCCAACCGGACAGAGCCGCGATCAGGCCACCCACTGCCGTCAGCAATATCGGCGAGTGAAGGCGCAGGTCAGAGCTCTCCCCAAGCGCTTGGTCGATGACGGGATCGAGCGCAACGACACGCCGGACGAGGTCGCGACGAACCGTGCGCGTCTCCGACAGCTCCGGTCCGGCAAGCGCAAACGTGCCGGCCAGCCTTCCGGTGATTTCGGCCGAAAGCTCGGCGAACTGGACAGCCAGCCGTCGCCGCGCGCCACCGAAGTCGGTCCCGGCAAGAACGACGCCCGCGCAGACGATGCCGATGCAGATTTCGCTGGCGCGAGTGATGGCGAGCATGAACACGTCGCCGCTCGCGCCTCCGGTCGCGCCGAGTTCGTCGCTCGCGATGATCGCCGCGGTGTAGCCGGCGAGTGCTGCCGAGTAGGCCGCGAAGTTGCGCAGCAACGTCACCATGATGCCGCACGCCCCGCCCCAGACCGCGAGGCCGAGGAGAAAGCCAATACGGTCTTGCGGAAAGCACGCGGTCAGCACCACGATCGCGGTGGCACCCACACCCGTCCCGACCATGCGGAACCAGCCTTTGCGCAACGAGGCGCCGAGGCTGGTTTGACAGACGATCGCCGCAGACGTGCCCGCCCAGGAGGCGTTGTCAAGCTGAAGCCAGAACGCGATATAGAGCGCGAGACAGACCGCGGCCCAGAGGCGCAAGCCGAAGAGCAGCGTCGGAGTCGCGGAGCGCAACGTGGCCGTCACCGATTGGTAGGCCCGAGGCGGATCCGTGGTCCAAAGTCCAGCCCGGCTCATGAGTCCTGGCCTCCCTCGAGATTAGCAATTATCTCCATCGCAACCGCGAGCAGGGCGAGCTTTTGCAGGCAAAGCCAGGGACCTAAGGCCGATTGCCGTCTCGCACGTCGCCCCCGGGCCACCGCCACCCATGCAACGACCATCATCAGCGATATCGGGACGACATAGACGCCGAACAGATCGACCTCGACGAATTTCATGCCTTCACTCCAATGTCGAAGTATTCAGGATGTTTGGTCAGCACCTCCGAGACGACGAGAATGCTTCCACGTCCGCTCAAAGCCGCAGTCTCGGTCGTCCCAAGACCGTCGAGCGCCTCATCGAGGCACTTCAGGCGCGCAATGGCGATGACGCTTCTGCCCTCCGCTACGGCGGCCAGCGCGTCTTCGAGGTCGGGACCGAAGCCAAACCGGCGAGCGATAGGACGTAGTCGGATAATTTCGGTCCCCAGCGATAGCACCGCCAACAGCTGGGCGCGCTGCAGTGGTGTCGCTTGCTCCGGCATTGCGGAGAGCCGGCCATGGATATGACCCGCCCAATCCGTGAACGTCCGTTCCATCGCGAGACGACGCAGGTCGCGCAAAGTCAGCGCCAGCAACCGATGCGTCCGGAACGCTGGTGACAGCGGTGGTATCAGGCAAAACGCGAGCGCGGCGGCGCCGGCACCGCTGATGATCGCCGTCGCCGTGTTATAAAACGCAGCGGTATCGTAACTCATCTGGTTCACAGGAGCGAGCACCGGCATGAAATACGCCGCCATATAAACGAACGCGACCTTCCGCCACTGATGAGCTACGGCACCAGCGGGAATGAGCCAAAGGCCAATAGCGAAACTGAAGGCGGCAAACGTATCCAGGTTCGGCAGCACCGCAAAGGCTACGACTGCTGCAGCCACGGCAGCGATGAAGGCACCTGCCACGAAGCCTCTGGCACTGGCGTAGGCCTGATCGGCTCGCGGCGCGAACAGGATGGTGGGAATAGCGGCCCAGGTGATGGCCTCGGCGCCGCTCGGCCATGCGGTCACGATCCAGAACCAGGCGACGGCAAGGATCGTAACGAAGGTTCGCCCGGCACTGACCACGGCGGGCAGCCAATCTGTTACGTGCAGGCGAAAGACGCCGCCACGCAGGACAGGTCGAGCGGGCTCGGCGGCAAGCAAGGCCAGACCATTGAGTGCGCACGCCATGCCCGCCAAGCCTTCGGCTGCCTTATCGGCGAGCAGGCGTTGCGATGGCGTCTCGGCCTCCAAGGCGATCAGCCTGTGGACCCCCGCCTCGCAGATTTTGTGCAAACCAATCGGGTCCGCCGTCCAGGCCGCCGGTGCTGGCTGGTCTGGCAGGGATATCAGCCTTGGCGAAAGGCTTTGAAGAACGGTAGCCGCCTCTGCCCTAGCCTGGTCATCGGGCAGCCGGACAAGATGATTGGCGATCGCACGCCAGCCTGATAAAGCGGCAAACAAACCGTCCACCGATTTCTGCAGCACCGGCGAGTGATAGCGAATCTGCGAGGATTCGCCGATCGCCTGATCGATGATGGGATCGAGGGCAATGACACGGCGGATGAAGTCGCGCCGAATGGACTGCGTATCGGGCTGGTCGGACCCGGCTGCCTGCAACGCTCCAGTGAACCTGGCCATGATTCCGGCGGCAAGGCCTGCGAACAGCGCGGCCAGTTGACGGCGGGCGTCGCCGAGATCGGTCCCGGCGAGAACAATGCCGGCTGAGACGATGCCGATGCCGATCTCGGTGACGCGCGTGATGGCAAGCGTGAAGGCCTCTCCGTTCAAGCCGCCGGTGGCGCCCAGCTGATCGCTGGCAATGATCACGGCCGTATACCCGGACAAGGCGGCTGCATACGCCGTGTAATTTTGCAGCAACGTGGAGGCGAACGCGCAGGCTGCCCCCCAAAGTGCCAGGGTGATCAGGAACACCGTGCGGTCTTGAGGGAAACAGGCTGTCAGTACGACGATGGCGACACCGCCGATGGGGGTGCCAATCATGCGGAACCACCCCTTGCGCAACGAGGCGCCAAGACTCGGCTGACACACGATTGCTGCCGTGGTGCCAGCCCAGGACGGGCTGTCGAGTTGCAGCCAGAATGCGATGTAGAGTGCGAGACAGACGGCAGCCCAAAGCCGTAAGCCAAACAGCAGCGGCGGGCCGGCGGCTCGCGCTGCATTTAACAGAGCGGCTCCCCAACCGGCAGCTGCACTGTCGGCTACTGGTAGCGCACCTTGGCTAATTCCATCCGCCATTCTCGGTCCTGTACATCCGCAGCAGTCAGCTGCCCGTGGCGACTGCTGCAAAACAGCAAGGAGTTCATCCTCTCAGGTCGCGGCGACATAGGGCTTCACCATCTTCGCCGGATCTACCACGCTGTCGAACGTCCCCTCATCGACGAACCCGAGCTCGAGCGCGGCCTCTCTCAACGTGAGATCACGTTCGCTCGCATGGTGTGCTATCTCGGAAGCCTTGTCGTAGCCGATCACGGGTGCAAGTGCTGTGACCAGCATCAGTGATCGGCTCACATACTCGGCGATTTTTTTTCGGTTAGGCTGCGTGCCTTCGATCAGGAACCTGCGAAAATTTGTACAGCCGTCGCTAAGAAGCGTGATCGATTGCGTGATGTTGGCGATCATCAGCGGCTTGTACACGTTCATTTCGAGATAGCCTCCGGCTCCTCCAAATCCCACGGCTACATCGTTCGCCATGACCTGCACCGCGATCATGGTTAGTGCCTCGGCCTGCGTTGGATTGACCTTGCCTGGCATGATCGAAGAGCCAGGCTCGTTCTCGGGGATCAGAAGTTCGGCAAAGCCCGCACGCGGACCGCACGCAAGGAGGCGGATGTCGTTGGCGATCTTGTAGAGCGATACCGCGAGCGTGCGCAGTGTCCCCGAGAGTTGGACCAGTGCGTCATGCGCACCCTGGAGGGCGAATTTGTTGGGCCCTGTGATAAAGGGGACCCCAGTGAAATTTGCGATCTCGGCCGCAACGGTACCTGCAAAACCCGGAGCGGCATTGATTCCGGTCCCGACCGCCGTGCCGCCGAGCGCTAGCAGATAAACGCCCTTGAGCGCATCCTCGATCCGCTCGAGGTTATCGCTCAGCATGATCGCATAACCCGACCATTCCTGGCCAAGCGTGAGCGGCGTCGCATCCTGCATATGCGTCCTGCCGATTTTCACGATGTCCTTCCACTCCACCGCCTTGGCCGCGATGACATCGCGTAGTGAGGTTACCGCCGGAATGAGGTGGCTCCTGGTCTGGACAGCGGCCGCGATATTCATGGCGGAAGGGAAGCTGTCGTTCGAGGATTGCGACATGTTGACATGGTCGTTCGGATGAATCGGGCGCTTGCTGCCGAGCGGCGTGCCCGCGAGCTGGCAGCAGCGGTTCGAGACAACCTCGTTGACGTTCATGTTGAACTGGGTGCCGCTGCCGGTCATCCAGACGTGAAGCGGAAACATATCGTGATGCTTGCCGGCAAGGATTTCGTCGCAGACGCGCGTGATCAGCTCGTAAGCCTCGCTGCTGAGCCGGCTTTCGGAGTGGTTTGCGGCCGCCGCTGATCGCTTTAGCACCGCATAGGCGGTGATCATCTCTCTCGGAATCAGATCGTGCCCGATGCTGAAGTGCTCGAGCGACCGCTGGGTCTGTGAGCCCCAAAGCTTGTTGGCGGGAACGTCGACGTTGCCCATGCTGTCAGACTCGATACGAACGCTGGTCATAAACTCTCCTCTTGCATTCATGTTCATCTCCTGAATCGTGGCGCAGTGGCAGTGAAGCCCAGCACAAGTGCGATGGACGCGAAGCTGATCGGTATCGCAAGGGAATGCAGGCCGAAGAAATGTTCTTCTGCCGCGCCGAGGGTGCAGCCGACGACGAATCCGGCGATCGCCACCCCAGTGTCTCGGGCGCGCTCACGTGCTCTTGCCACGCGGTTGGCGTCTGGCGCGAGCAATATCTCACCGATGTCCATGGCGAAGACGGTGATGTTTGTTGTCATCACCGCTGTTGACGGTGCGCCGGTCAGAGAAGTCCGCCCCAGCGCGTTCTGCACCGCCATGGCCGCAACGCCCAGCAAGCCGGCGCAAACCATGCTGGCGGCGTTTGGATCATTAGATTGGCTGGTGGCAAGCCCTACGGCGAGAAAACCGGCGAGCAAAGCCAATTCGAGAAACAGCAGAGTGGGCAGTAAGGGGATCCGAACGCGCTCCAGCCAAGCTGCCAATAACCGGGTCAGTCCAAGCACGAGCATGAAGACGGGCACGGCGAGAAGCTGTGATAGTGGTGCTTGGCCGCCGGCGACAAATCTGGCCGCAAGAATAACAATGTTGCCGGTGATGTGCGCCGTGAAGAGACCGTCCAGTGTGAGGAAGCCGATAACGTCCACGCTGCCGGCGACGATGCTCAGAACAAAGGGTAGCCGCTTCCTGGCAAAAGAGCCCTCGCGCGATGGCAGAACCAGTTCGCCCTGTGTCAAACATTTCGGCACGGTACAGCTGTTAAGTGATCCTGCTTGCCGGGAAAATCCGAACTTTCGCATCTGTCAGGCCGTTCAATGCAGCTTCACTGGCGGGTCAATTCGGCGCGCCAGAGCGCGGGCGACGAGCGCGAGCAGGGCGCGCCTCGTACCGCCCAGCGCTTGCTCGTGCATCAAGCGGAGCGAGCGATACATGATCCTGGCAAACAGGCCTTCGACGAAGATGCTGCGGCCGAACAGAAAACCCATCAGATTGCCGACCGTGCTCCATTTGCCGAGCGAGACATGTGAGCCGAAGTCGCGATAGCTGTATGGCTTCAGCGGCGTGCCGCGCAGCAGCCTTTGGATCTGGCGGACCATGCGGGCAGCTTCCTGATGCGCCGCCTGCGCCCGTGGCGGCACGGTTGCCGGCGTGCCTACGCGAGGACATGCGGCGCAATCGCCGATCGCGAAAATGTCAGGGTCGCGCGTCGTCTGCAGTGTCGCTTCGACGACAAGCTGGTTGATCCGATTGGTTTCGAGCCCGTCGAGCTGCGCCAACACCTCCGGTGCCTTGACGCCTGCTGCCCAGACGACAAGCTCGGATGCGATGCAGGAGCCGTCGGCGAGTTTCAATCCATCGGCCGATACTTTCGTCACCCGCGCTCCGGTGCGAACCTCGACGCCGATCTCCTCAAGCAGTCGGTGAGTTGCTTCCGAGATGCGTTCCGGCAGCCCGGGCAGGACGCGCGGCGCACCCTCGATGAGGACGATGCGAACATCCCGCTCAGGTTCGATACGGTCCAGGCCATAGCCAATGACTTCGCGGATGGTGCCATGGAGTTCGGCGGCCAATTCCGTTCCGGTCGCACCGGCGCCGACGATTGCGACATGAAGCTGTCCTGGCCGCACCGGTTCGGACTGCGTCTGCGCGCGAAGGCAGGCATTGACCAAGCGACGGTTGAAGCGTTCCGCCTGGGCCGGCGTTTCCAGCGGCACCGCGTACTTGCCGACGCCGGGCGTCCCGAAATCGTTGGTGACGCTGCCGATCGCGATCACCAGCGTGTCGTAGCCGACCGAACGCACCGGCGTGATCTGACGTCCCTCGTCATCGAAGCTTGCGGCGAGATGCACCTCCTTTTTGGTGCGATCCAGTCCGATCATCTCGCCGAAGCGATAACGAAACCCATGCCAGTGCGCTTGCGCAAGGTAGTTGATCTCGTATTCGCCGGCGTCGAGGCTGCCCGCCGCCACCGCGTGCAGCAGCGGTTTCCAAAGATGGGTTCGGGCAGGTTCGACCAACGTGACCGACGCCCGTCCGCGTCGCCCCAGGCGGTCGCCGAGCTGGGTGACGAGCTCCAGGCCCGCGGCGCCGCCGCCGACCACGACGATGCGATGCAGCTTTTTGTTGTCTGGGGCCGCATCCGCGCTTGGCACGAGGGCCTCCGGTTGGAGATCCGCAGCGCCCGCGACGTGGTCGGCTTGCCGCTCCATCACATCGCTCATTCGCATTATCCTGTGTAGACCGGCCGGTAGACGCAGGAGCGGATCAGCGAGCCGACATCGGCGGGTCGCGACACCCGCGCGAGACCCTGATCGAAAATGTAGTTCGCGATGCGTTCGGCGACGTGGAGCGACACGTCGAGAATGCTGCTCTGCGGCGGGTAGATCAGCCCGACCGCGAGGTTCTCTTCGGTGACCTGCTCGGCCACCGCTTCCGCGGCGACGATGAACATCTCCTCGGTCACGTGGGTGGCCTCGGTGGCAAATACCGCCATGCCCATGGCCGGGAAGATGTAGACGTTGTTGCCCTGACCTGGCACGAAGCGCCGGCCGGCAATCTCCACGGGCGGGAACGGACTGCCGCTGGCGAAAACAGCGCGGCCATCGGACCAGCGATAGGCCTCTTCGGCCGTACATTCCGAACGAGATGTCGGGTTCGAATAGGGAAAGATGATCGGCCGCTCGTTAATCTCCGACATTGCCTTGATCACTTCCTGGCTGAACAACTTTGGCACTGTACTGACGCCGATGATGCCAGTCGGACGCAGCGCCCGGATCGTCTCGACGAAGGTGGAGACTGGCGTCAGGTCCTTTGCAAAGGGTTTTTGAAAATCGGCGATGTCGGTCCGCGAGGTCACCACCAGGCCGTTGATGTCGAACAGCGCATTGCGGCTTCGCGCGGCCGCCAAATCGATGCCCTCGCGTGCCATCGCGAGGCTGATCAGCTCCGCGATGCCGGTCGCAGCCGAGCCCGCGCCGAGGAAAAGGAAACGCTGGTCGGCGAGCTTCTGTTTGGTCAGACGCAGCGCGGCGAAGATGCCAGCCAACGCGATGCCGGCTGTACCCTGCACGTCGTCATTGTAGGTGCATATCTCCTCGCGATACCGTGCCAGGATGGGGACGGCGTTGAAATTCGCAAAATCCTCCCATTGGATGCAGCATTTCGGGTAGAGCTGCTGTACGGCCTCAACGAACTCATCCACAAAGGCGAGATAGTCCGCGCCGCGCACGCGTTCATGGCGCAGGCCGAGATACAAGTTGTCGTCGAGCAGCGCCTGATTGTTGGTGCCGACATCGAGGACGATCGGCAGACAATATTGCGGCGGCACGCCGGCACAAGCGGTATAGAGCGCGAGCTTGCCAAGGGGGATTCCCATCCCACCCGCGCCGAGATCGCCGAGACCGAGGATGCGCTCGCCGTCAGTGACGACAATGAAGCGCACATCCTTTTCCGGCCAATTGCCAAGCCGCTCCTTAAGGCGGCCACGCGCGCTGATCGGCAGATAGATGCCGCGCGGCTCCCGGAAGATATGGCCGAATTTCTGGCAGGCTTCGCCGACCGTCGGCGTATACACGATCGGCATGTAAGTGGCCGGATCCGACATCAGGACGGCGTAATAGAGCGTCTCGTTGCGCGCCTGCAGATCGGAGAGGACGAGGTATTTCTGCAGGTCGTCGTCAAGTCTGGCGATCTCGTCGTGCCGGCGTGCCACCTGCAGCTCAATGGGAAGCATAGCGGGCGGTAGCAACCCCTCAAGGCGCCAGGTGCGGCGCTCGGCCTCGGTGAACGCGGTACCCTTGTTGAAGCGCGGATTGCGCAACAAATCGTATCCGGTGGGATGCTCAGTTGTCGGTTCAGATAGTTTCCTAAGCATGTTTGCTGTTCCTTGCTGTATTGAAGGGATTCCGTCCTGTGCAACGACGGGCAGAGATGAACTCAGCCGCGCTCTGCCATCATCTCCTTGGTGTGGCCGATCGCCTTTGCTGGATTGAGACCTTTCGGACAGGTCTTGGTGCAGTTCATGATGGTATGGCAGCGATAGAGGCGGAACGGGTCTTCGAGGCGATCCAGGCGCTCGCCGGTGTGCTGGTCGCGGGTATCGGCAAGCCAGCGATAGGACTGCAGCAGGATCGATGGGCCGAGATACTTGTCTTGATTCCACCAATAGCTCGGGCAGGAGGTCGAGCAGCAGAAGCAGAGAATGCATTCCCACATCCCGTCGAGCTTGGCGCGATCCTCCGGAGATTGCCGGCGTTCGCGGTCGGGCGGGGGCTGGTCAGACTGCAGCCACGGCTCGATCAACTCGTACTGAGCGTACAGCCCGCTGAGATCGGGGATGAGGTCCTTAAGCACCGGCATATGAGGCAGCGGGGTGATACGACTGATTCCCTTCTTGAGGCTGTCCATGGGCGTGAGACAGGCCAGCGTATTTGTTCCATCGATGTTCATGGCGCACGAGCCGCAGACCCCTTCGCGGCATGATCGTCTGAACGCCAGGGACGGGTCGATCTCGTCGTTTATCTTGATCAAGGCATCGAGCACCATCGGCCCGCAGTGGTCGCGATCGATCTCGAACGTATCGATCGTCGGATTCTCACGGTCATCAGGATTCCAGCGATAGACACGGAAGCTTTTGACGTGCTGCGCATGCTGCGGCACCGGCCAGTGTTTGCCTGGTTTGACTTTCGAATTGGCGGGAAGCGTGAATTCGGACATCGTTTTATCCTTCTTCGATGTGCATGGAGTTTGTGGCTGTGGTGTTAATGCGTGCGCTCGGCGGGCGGGAAGCTCCGCACGTCGTTGGAAAGGGTATCGAGACGAACCGGACGGTGCGCGAAAGTGACGTTCCAGTTCTCGTCCTTCCAGGCGACGGTGTGCTTTAGCCAGTTCCTGTCGTCACGTTGTTGATAGTCCTCGCGCGCGTGGGCACCTCTGGATTCAGTGCGGGCGCAAGCCGAATGCGCGATCACAACGGCCTGCTCCGCGAGATTGGCGAGTTCCAGGGCCGAAAGCAGTCCGACGTTCCACAGCATCGAGTTGTTGTCGACGGTTACGTTATTGAGCGGCTCGCGAAGCGCATTGAGTTTATCGAGGCCGTCCTTCAGGGTGTCTTCACGCCGGAACACGCTGAAGCCCTCTTGCATCACGTCCTGCATCCGGGGGCGGACTTCGCCGGGCTTGCTGCCGCCCTTGCTGTTGCGGAGCTTGTCAAAGCGCTGCAAAGCGCGCTCCTGGGACTGGCCATTGGCCTGGCGGATGGGTGATCCTGGCTTGATGATCTCGGCTGCGCGCTGCGCCGCGGCGCGCCCGAACACGATGAGATCGAGAAGACTGTTGGTGCCGAGCCGGTTGGCACCATGCACCGAGACGCAGGCCGCTTCGCCGATCGCCATCAGGCCGGGTACGACCGTTTCCGTGTCACCCTTGTTCGGATACACGACCTCGGCCTTGATATTCGTCGGAATGCCACCCATGACGTAGTGCACGGTTGGAATGACCGGGATAGGCTCCTTGTGCGCGTCGACCCCGGCAAACGTGCGGGCCGACTGAACGATGCCGGGAAGACGCTCGTCCAGGACCTCTGCGGGCAAGTGTTCGAGATGAAGATGGATGTGATCCTTCTTTTCGCCGACCCCGCGGCCCTCGCGGATCTCGATAGCCTCGGCGCGGCTGACCACGTCGCGCGACGACAAGTCCTTTTCATGCGGCGCGTATCTCGGCATGAATCGCTCGCCCTCGCTGTTGGTCAGATAACCTCCTTCACCGCGAGCACCCTCCGTGATCAACACGCCGGCGCCATAGACGCCCGTGGGATGGAACTGGATGAACTCCATGTCTTGCAGCGGCAGCCCCGCGCGCAGCGCCATGGCGTTGCCGTCCCCGGTGCAGGTGTGAGCCGAGGTGCAGGATTGGTAGACACGCCCGCACCCGCCGGTCGCGATCACGACCATGTTGGCGCTGAAGCGATGGATCGATCCATCCTCAAGACACCAGGCGAGCAGACCGCGGCAGGCACCGTCGTCGTCCATCAACAGATCGATAGCGAAGTATTCGATGAAGAAGCGCGCCTTGTGCTTCAGGCACTGCTGGTACAGCGTGTGCAGGATGGCATGACCGGTACGGTCAGCCGCTGCGCAGGCCCGATAAGCCATGTCGCCCTTCGCGTAATCCGTCGTATGACCGCCGAACCGCCGCTGGTAGATCTTGCCTTCCTCGGTGCGGCTGAATGGGACGCCAAGATGCTCAAGCTCGACCACCGCATTGATCGCCTCGCGACACATATAGGCGATCGCGTCCTGGTCGCCGAGCCAATCGGAGCCCCGGACGGTGTCGAACATATGCCAGCGCCAATCGTCCTTCTCGACATTGCCGAGCGCCGCGCTGATTCCTCCTTGCGCCGCGACCGTGTGGCTGCGGGTAGGAAACACCTTGGTAATGCAAGCTGTATTCAGCCCGGCCGCGACCATGCCGAGAGTGGCCCGAAGTCCGGCTCCCCCGGCACCAAGCACGATGACGTCGAAGGAATGGTCGATGATCTCGTAAGCCTTGGGCATGTGAGGGCTCCTAGTGACCGAGAAACAGTTTGAGGATGGCGAGGACGCTCGCGCCGGCGAGAATCACGACGGCTGCGCGGATGATGAGGCCGGCCGCGACCAGCCGGGCGCGCGTATGCACATAGTCGAGAAGAACGGACCGCAGGCCGACCAGCGCGTGCGCAATCCCGGCAAGTACGAACAGCATCACGAGCAGCGCGGTGACCGGGGAGGCGAGCCACGTAGCCGCGGTGAGATGGTCAGACTTGGCAAGCCAGAGCACCGAGGCGGCGAAGTAGAGACCGAGCGGGATCAGCGCGACGGCGGTCATGCGCTGCAACCGCCATTCACTCAAGCCATCGCGAGCGCTGCCGAGCTGTCGAACGTGACGGAGCATGGTTTCATCGCGCAACGCGGTCGTGTTTGCTGAGATCGGGGACTTTGGCATAACAGCCTCCTATGCGAGAAACACGTAGAGCCAGGTGAGCCCGGTCAGCAGCGCCGTCACGGCAAGAACGGCGTATCCGCTGCGATAGGCGCTACGCAGCTCGAACCCATAGCCTGCGTCCCATGCGAGATGACGGACGCCGTTGCACAGGTGATAGAAGAAGGCGACCGACCACAGGAACAGCAGCAGCACGCCGATCGGGGAGACGAGGAAAGCATGCGTCGCCTCAAACCATTCGCCGCCCGCCGCGACGGAAATGAGCCACCAGGCGAGCAGGATGGAGCCGACGGCGAGGCCAATACCGGTCAGCCGGTGAAGGATCGATAGCGCCGAGGTAATCTGGAAACGATACCAGACCGGAAACATGAAGGGCGATAGAGGACGGTTCGGGGGGCGCGCCATGATGTGTTGCTCCTGCGTTGTCAGCTTCGTGATGGTTGCCGTGCCTGCGGTATGGTCTGCCGGGCGATACAGAAATCGCGCAGAAGGCGCATCACATCATGGTCGTGTTGCGCCGGTGGCGGAGTGACGCCGAAGATCCAGTCGAACAGATCCGGGTCGGAGCAATCGAGCAGGGCTTCGAGGCGGTCAAGCTGAACGCCGTCGAACTTCGCAAGCGACGTCTCTGCAAACGAACCGAGGATGAGATCGCTCTCCTGAGTGCCACGATTCCAACTGCGAAACAGCAGCCGGCGGCAGCGGACGTCCGCATGGTCGTGCTCTCGCCCGAGCCCCCGGTGATTGACATGTGCCATGGTCGCTATCTCCATTTCCGCAATGATCGCTCATGGCTTCAACGCTGCATCGGCAGGTTCATCGGCTCGGCCGACGGCATCAGCATGTTCTGGTTCAGGTCGGTCACGATCCATAAGGAGCCAGCGACCACCACGAGTACGATGAGCAGCCCAAACGCGAGCGCAAGGATGTTGTTGGTGCTGTCCGGCCCCGTGGTCAGGTGCAAGAAAAACACCAGGTGAACGCCCATCTGGGCAATGGCGAGAACCGCAAGGCCCAGGCCAACGCCGCCCTGCCAGAGCAGCGACGTGTTCGCAACCCAGAAGGACGTCGCCGTGAGAATGAGCGCCACCAGTAGGCCGATGGTGTAGATCAGAGCCTCCGAGGGAGCCCATGTCTGCATTT
>NZ_JBEKRB010000066.1:0-27385 GCF_049519115.1 Bradyrhizobium sp. | reverse complement strand
ACGATCGAGCCGATGACGCTGAGGAATACGGCGGAAGCTGCCTCCTCCTGCGCGACGCGGTATTGCAGCGCGAACATGATCACTATCGGCATGGTTGGAATCGCCGTCGCCAGCACCGCCTCGCTGACAGTGGGTTCGCCGTAGCCGACCCATCGCAATCCACCCAAGACCAGGGCGGGCTGCAGGATGTTCTTCAGGAATACGAGCAACAAGACGTGCAAGCTGGCTTTGATTTTGCCGGATGCGAGCACGATGCCGCTGGCAAACAGAGCGACGCCCCCGGAGGCGTTTCCCAGCAGGGAAAGCGAGTGGACGATGAGCTGAGGAATGTGGAGCCCACTCAGTACGACCGCGAAAGCGAGAATCGGCGCCCAAACCATCGGCTGTTTGACCGTTTCCGCAAGTTTGGCTGCGGGCGACGCCAATTGCTCTTTGCCCTGCGCGGCGAAGCTCGTTTCCTGTGGGTCTCTCCCAGCCGTATCCAGTGTGAGAAGAAGAATCGTGATTGGCACGACGGTGAGGTTGATGACGAGACTGGCTATCGCTATCGGAATGGCGCTGAGCCTACCGAACAGATCACCGAGGACGGCTGGACCTACGAAGGGCACTGCCGGCGCGGAAGCCGCCAGCGCGTAAAGGGCACTGACGCTCGTTGGGAAGCGAAAGACAATACGGTGGAACAGAAACACCACGCCGTAGAGGCCAATGATGGCGAGGCACAAAGCGATGACCAGCGGGATGTCCTGAGCGAGTGCCGTGCGCGACGTCGTAACGGTTCCGGCAAAAAGCGTCAGCGGGACGGCATAAAGCAACACCATGCGATTCAGGATCGAGGCATCTTTCGGACCAAGATCGTGACGCCATGCCGCTATAAAGCCGAGCAAGAAGGTGACGACCATCGGAAGCAGTGCGCCTAATATGGTGTTCAGCATTGGCGTCGTCCTCGATCACCGAGCGTTTCAAATGAGGTGAAACGCCCAGACGCTTCGGGTATTCTCGACCTCCGGCGCCGTTTTCACGGAGCCACGGAAGACGAGTTCTTCTGCAAGCGCATGGACTAGGCGGCGCCTGGATTTTCTTTGAAGAGTTCGGCGACCAGAGCCGAGTCGAGATAAGCTCGAACGCGCACAATCTTGTCGGCCTCGAAAAAGAGGATCCAACAGTAACGATTGTCGAATCTCATGCCGTTCCGTGCCGTCGCCAAGGAATGAAGCTCGACCACTGCTTGGTCGCCTTTGACGATGAGATATTCCAGATGGAGCTGAGTTCCTTGTGGAAGCACTTGGCCCAGTTTGGTAAAGGTACCGGCGATAAAGTCTGCCTTGCTGCGGTAGCGACCGGCGAGCGGATGAGTACCCATCACGGTCCAATCGACGTCGTCCGCGACGTGTGTGAAAAAGGCGGCTCCGTCGCCGTTCTCCAGACCTTTAAATACTTCACGAACGTAGTCAGGTGTGACAGCCATCTGATTTCTCCTTAACGTTCTGTGTACTGGTCGACCCTTTACGACTGCGGTGATCCGAGCTTTGGCTCCTCCGCCATCCGCCGCCTACCGAAGGAATTTACGTAGAGGCCGTGGGAAACGCTTGTTAGCTGTTGTAAGATGCCGTTTGTTGTCGTCAGCAGCAGCAACTCGCAGAGCTTGGCGGGCTGAGGTTGGTAGCCAATAGTGACAGGCTCCGCTGTGACTGTGCGAAACCAGTCCTCGGCTTAAATCCAAACCCGGTGGTCAGGCTGCTACGAAAGATGACGCCATGATGGAACCGGCCAAGGCGACCAGAAACGCAATGTCGTTTGGTTCTTTCGGCATGGACGCGAACCGACGGTCCTCGTGAGACGCGGACGACGCCTATGAATGATCGGCGCAACCGACAATCCAAGGACGTGCTTTCTTTTGGCCCGTTCAGCTTGTTTGCGGCCGAGAGGCTGCTCAAGAAGGGTGACGAGCCGATACCGCTCGGCGGCCGCGCGCTCGATATCCTGATCGCGCTCGCGGAGCGGGCCGGGGAAGTTGTCACCCACAAGGAGCTAATCTCAACGGCGTGGCCGGATGCGAGGGTGGAGGAAGCTAACCTCCGCTTTCAAATCGCTGCCCTTCGGAAGGCGATTGATGACGGGCGAGACGGCGCTCGCTATGTGTCGAATGTTGCTGGTCGCGGTTATTGTTTTGTCGCTTCGATCACACGCTCGGCGGCCGCTCCAACGGCTTCGATCACTGGGATCACTGCCACAGAACGAGTTAATAAACTGCCGCCGCGACTAGCGCGAATGGTCGGCCGTGATGACACCGTTAGAGCGTTGACGCAGCAACTCCAGATGTGGCGCTTCGTCAGCGTCGTGGGTCCCGGCGGTGTCGGCAAAACCACCGTAGCAATCTCCGTCGCTCATGCGCTGATTGATGGATTCCATGATGCGGTGTTCTTCATCGATCTGGCTGCGCTGACCGATCCTCAACTTGTACCGACAGCGATCGCATCGGCGCTCGGGTTCATAGTGCAAACCCAGGATCCGCTCGTTGGTCTGCTGGCCTTTATTGGCGACAGGAAGATCCTCCTGGTGCTCGACAGTTGCGAGCACGTGATCGGCGTTGCGGCAGCATTGGCCGAACGCGTCGTCAGCGAGGCACCACAAACGCACATTCTGGCGACGAGCCGCGAAGCCCTTCGGGTGGAAGGTGAACATGTCCACCTACTGTATTCACTTGATTGTCCCCCCGAGGATGCCGGCCTGACGGCCATGGAAGCGCTCCGATATCCGGCTGTACAGCTTTTCATGGAGCGGGCGGCAGCGAGCGGCTATGGCGCCGCTCTCAGCGATATCGATGCAGTGATCGTCGCCCGAAACTGCCGCCGGCTTGGCGGGGTGGCGCTTGCCATTGAGCTCGCGGCCAGTCGCGTCGGCTCCCTTGGGATTCGTGGAACCTCGGAGCTGCTCGACAACCGCTTCAGCTTGCTCTGGCATGGCCGTCGCACCGCGTTGCCGCGGCACGAGACCGTGAATGCAATGCTCGATTGGAGTTACAGCCTACTTTCGGAGCGCGAGAAGGTGGTCCTGTGCCGGCTGTCAGTCTTTGTCGGGGACTTCACGCGCCAGGCCGCTGACTCTGTTGCGTCGGAGAGGGAGGCAGTTGAAGCGGACGTTACCGACACGGTCGCGAGCCTGGTTGCAAAATCCCTGATATCCACGGCGGTCATCAACCAATCGACCTACTATCGGCTGCTCGACACCACGCGCGCGTACACCGCGGCCAAACTCGCCGAGTGTGGCGAAGCGGATCGCATCGCCCGGCGCCATGCGATCGTCTATTCCAGGTTTCTCGAACATGACAAGATCATCCAGTCATTGTTCGGCGAACATGATCTTTCGGGATACGCCCCACATATCGGCAACGTGCGGGCGGCGCTCGGATGGGCGTTGTCCGACCGTGGCGATGCCGCGGTTGGCATCGAACTCGCCACTTGGGCGGCCCCGCTGTTCATCGGACTTTCGCTGCTGGAGGAATGCAGAGGTTGGTGCGAACGGGCGGTTTCCACTCTTGACGACGCCGGGTCACGGCGATCAGGTTCGCGCCGCAATCGAGCGCGGACTTGCGCTGGCGGAAGCTTGCCAGGACCGTGGGCGGCAACTGCGCCTTCTCGCCGGTCTGAATTTTTTTCTTGGTCGACTCGGCGACACCCGCGGCGCCATGACGGTCGCAGAACAGGCGGGCGTCATCGCGCAGGCTGCCAAGCACCCGGCCGGCACCATCTGGGCGAAGTGGTGGGTGGGTTTTGATCACCACTTTCTGGGTAACCAAGCTGAGGCACAACTCCATCTTGAGCGCGGCATGACGCTCGCCATCGAGCTCGGTACCTTCAACATCAACTTCTTCGTCTTTGATTATCGCATCCGCGCGCTCGTCTTCCTCGCCCGCACCTTGTGGCTGCGCGGATTCTCCGATCGGGCGCTTCGAATCGTGCAAAAGGCCCTTGATGAAGCGGCGAGCCGAGGTCACCCAGTTTCGGTCTGTTTCTCGCTGGGTTATGCCTCAACATTGTTACTGTGGATCGGTGATTTGCCAGGAGCTAGCGACCTCATCGAGCAGCTGATCGTACACGCCCGACGATACTCGCTTGAACCGTACCTTGCTCTCGGCATCGCTCTGAAGGGTGAACTTGCCATCATCCGCGAAGAGCCGGAAGCCGGTCTCGATTTGTTGCGGAGCGCGCTAGAGACCCTGCATGCTCAACAGTACAATCTCCTGATCCCGAGCTTCACCCGCGCATTGGCGGACGGCCTGCGCAAGACCGGGCAATTCCAGGAGGCGTTGTTCACGATCAATGGAGCCGTTGCGGGTGCCACAAATAGCGGAGCGCAATTGGACTTGTCCGAACTGCTCCGGACCAAATCACAGATTCTCGTGGCTCAACATGATCGTGCATCCGCCATGAACTGCCTGACCGAAGCGATCGCTGCCGCACGCGCGCAATCCGCGCTGGCTTGGGAGCTCAGGTCCACGATGGCCTTGGCCCGCTTGCTCTTCGAAGACGGGCAACGCGATCAGGCCCGGCATACGCTCGCCCTTGTCTACGATCGCTTCACGGAAGGATTCGAAACCGCAGATCTCAGGCTGGCGCGCGCGCTGCTTGAGGATTTGCGATAGCGAATTTTAGTCGCTCCACAGTACGCTGATAGCCACGATACCATTCTCTACTGGCCGGAGAGCTGGCGGAACCGCCCCCCCGCTTAACCCCTGTTCTAACATTTTCTTACAGAATACAACGCGCCGAGGCGTCGGCCTTCGGGCAGGTTCGTTGCGGGCGATTGCCCGGCACCCTTTGGAACCCGACACCATGATGAAGTCCGCTATTCCGCCGAACGCTCCGGTCGCCCTCCCACCCCTGGTGGCTGCCTACGTCGGAGCAACCAACAGCTTCGATCTCGAGCGATTGCTGGCCACTTTCGCCGAGGACGCTCTCGTCAATGATCAGTTATGGGACTACTGGGGAAGGCCGGCCATCAGAGAGTGGGCGAAGCGCGACATCATTGATGAAAGGCTAACGATGAAGGTAACCAAGGTGATCAACCACTATGGCAACGCCATCGTGACGGCCAACGTCGACGGCAATTATGACAAGCGTGGCCTACCTGATCCGCTGGTGCTTGCCTTCTATTTCACCATTCAGAGCGATTTGATCGTTCAATTGATCATTCTTCGCAACCGACCGGATATTTGAGAATCGATATGCTGCCGCGATCATTTCAATCGCTGCGATCAGCGGACCTGATCCAACTGGAGCTCCTTAGGAGCCAATGTTTCGTCCAAGACGTGTGCTCTCAGGAGCAAGACTAACACAATCTGACAACGTTAAACTCGCCAAAGTGGCTAAGTTGCGCAACTCTCTCGATCAGATTTGTTGAATGCCTCCCAACTGAGAGAGCTATCTCATGCGCGAGCTCGAAGGACAAGTCGACGTAATGGAAAACAGTGGGGCCTTCGGCATCCCACGGGTCCCAACGAGACCCATTACTTGGAGCATGACTGCCAAGGCGAAACCGCACAAATCTTCCGAGTTTAAGTCAGTGTTACTTGCGATAGCGGGGCACGATCTTCGACAGCCACTTCAAGTCATCCAACTCGCTCACGATTTTCTCGGTCGCGGCGATCGAACGACGTCTGAGCTATGCCAGCTACAGTCCGGTCAAGAAGCCATCGATCGATTGAAAAATCAGCTTGATGAATTGGTTGCCGCCCTTCAGCTCAGCGAGCCCGCCAAGAGAGTGAAACTAACTCCGGTGCGGGTCGGGCCCTTGTTGCAGCGAGCTACTTACGAGAACGAAGTTGCGGCTCAAACGAAGGGGATTAGCGTTCGTGCGGCCCCGACCAGCGCCACGATTGAAAGTGATGCGCTGCTTCTCGGTACCGTTTTGCGAAACTTGATCAGCAACGCCGTCAAGTACACGGAGCCTGGGGGCCGCATTCTCGTCGGCTGCCGTCACATTGGCGCGAACATCCGTATTGACGTGTATGACACCGGAATCGGTATCACCGGGGACCAGATTCCTCGAATGTTCAAGGCATTCACTCGTCTCGATCCCGCGCGACACGATGGCTTGGGCATCGGCCTCTTCATCGTGCGCCAAGCGACCGGAATTCTAGGACACCGCATCGACGTCGCTTCCACCCCCTGTCGTGGGTCCCGCTTTTCCATTTTCGCGAGCCAAGCCGAATGAAAGTGAAAAACCTCCTTCGAAAATGCGGCCTACGAAGAAAGCATATCTGCTATGGCGAGCCTATATTCTATAAAAGTCACGGTTCGCATTGGCCATGCTGATCACCTTGGTCCAAGTATCGGTCCGATCACGGACATGCTCCTAGCCGGCCCGATCGCTCCTCATGGTTCGGCCACGCTTTACCTGCTGATTTGGATTGATCCCAAAGAGCCCCCGCGAGGCTGACGCACGCGTCCACGTTTGGATGCACGGAGACCGCTTGACCACAGACAAGCTATGAGTACAGCGCAGACGGTGACGCACGGGACAAGAGAAACGGCACGGGTGCATAGCGAGCTTCATACCAAGTCACACCGCCTCTAAAAGCACCCGCCGTCCTGTTCACGTTAGCTGGCGTCTTATCGCGGAATAATAGAGCGTGCGCCAAGCACATCGATACCTACGAACGGGATCAAACGTCGCGGAGGCGACACTCCCCATCAGAAAAGGAACGATCATGAAAACAGCCTTTATCGGATTGGACTATATCTTTGACATCGTGCATCCGGACGGAAAGCTGTCCCGGAATTCTAGCCAGGTGCTGAAGCGGTCAATCATTGCCAACGTCAACCGCGCGCTCCACATCTCCCGCGACAAGGGCTGGCTAACCGTGCTGGTCAAGGTCGGCTTTGCACCCGGCTACGTGAACCACCCGAAGGATTCGCCTTTTTTCGGCAACGCGAATAAGGCCGGCGCCATCGAACTTGGCACCAGAGGCACCGACTTTCATCCTGATCTGGAATCTGATTTCGCCGATGTCATCGTGGTGAAGCCACGAGTCAGCGCCTTTTACTGCACCGATCTGGAAGCGACGCTCCGAGCTAACAAGGTCCAGCGCCTCGTCCTTGCGGGCGTCAGCACGGCATGGGCGGTTCAGGCGACCGCGCGCGACGCTCACGACCGAGATTACCAAGTGGTCATTGTGGAGGACGCCTGCGCCGCAGCAACGGAGGAAGAACATCAAGAATCGATGAAGCTGCTGAGCCAAATCGCGAGGGTCGTCGATGTAGAGGAATTGGTGTCGCTTTGATGGCCTGGACTCACAATCTCGGTGAGGAGTTCGAAACGAGAGCGGTAATGCAGGCCGCCCTCGTACTGGCACCGCTTGTCGCCGTCGCGACCGCTTCGGGGCTGCCGATTTGGCTCGAGGCGGCGATCGTATCGGGTTCGGCCTTCATCGTCATGGAAAAAGCGAACCTCGCGCCGCTTGGTGTCGCGCTGCATGGCGTCGCCATCGCCGTAGGTTTTCTCGTACTCTTGGCCGCCATTTCGACGCCGCCGGCGTTCGTCGGCGCGACCGCGGCGATGGCGGGCGCGTCGATCCTTGTTACCGCAAAGGGCGACAAGCTTAGAGCTCTCGGCAATTTCACCTTTATCCCCGCGCTTTATTTTGCTTGCGAAGCGGCCGAGGGGACTCCGCGCGCCGCTATATTAGAGCGACGGAAGCTAATCGGGTGAAGCCTCTGCTCGACGATCGATCTCTGCAAACTGGTCTAGTGCAGGCTGATCGGATGCTCCGATCGCGAGCTTCGCTTGAAATCGAGACCTGGCGTATCGTCACCAACTCAATATCTTGCGACGCAAATCACCGAAGTGACCGACCTTCGGCAGCATCAACCGCATTTTATTTGCTGGGCTCTATGGCCTGGCTACCGGTGTGCTGAGCCTTGGCAATGTCAGACCGAAAACCGTCATTCGTTGGCGCCGTGCAGGCTTCCGCCTGTATTAGCGATGGAGGGTCGTAACCGTGTGGCGGCCGTCCGAAGGTGCCTTTGGAGCTGAGGCGCTGGTCCGGGACGTCAGCATCGCCAGCCCACTCTGGGGCGCCCAACGAATTTGCGGCGAGCTCAAGCTCGGCATCGATGTCGGGCAGACAACGGTTGCCATGATCTCATTCCGGCTGCTGTAAGGGTTTTTGATTCTGCACCATGGCCGCCGTGAAATCCTATGGATTGGGACAACTTCACCCCGAGTGCCGATTGGATCGCTGGTCAACTCACAGAAGCCTTCGGCTGGGAGGAAGGGCCACGATACATCGGGCGATGGGCATTCGAGATCTTCCAACCGCGCCGCGGTCATTATCGCAGAACGGACATAGTGAATGGCTTATCGACATGATCCTCGAACGATCATTGCAAACCGACGTGATCAGCTGACCTCATCCAGCGGAACCACCGTTTTTGGTCGATGCGTTCACCCGCGACGCGCGCTGTCAGCAGAACGACTAACAAAATCTTACAACGTTAAACTCGCGCAAGTGATCAGACTGCACGACGTTCCCCCTCGACGGTCCCTTTGGTCCGCTGCTCTTACGAGCAAGAAGGGTCGTCGACGAGATTTGCTAAGCGATCAACTAATCCGGTGTTTGCGATGACCCCACTTGGCGGCGGAAAGGACAAGCAATGAAAACTGATAACGGCAGTTGCGACACGTTCGATCGCGGGCAACCTGCGTTCGCCGACAACGATCGAAGGACGTTAGAACAGCGATCGATGCGCTCGCCAAATTCGTCGATCGGAACGGAACAGCATCGGAAAGTTGTTTGGAGCAAACGAATACCAAGGCTGCAGGATGAAATGGCGGAGCGTCTAGCCGATATCATGCATTCTCTGGTGTCGAGCAAGCTTGAGAAGATGGGTGATCGGATGCGCGGATCGCTTCTGCGCCGTGACGAGCCGCTCGCGATAACTGAATTGGAATTGAGCGGAGAACCGTTGGCTCGGCTGCTGGCTCTGCTGAACGAAACGATGCTGTGCGTAGGACCATTGGAACTCGACCTCATCGATCGAACTGCGAAGCGTGGTGACCGCCACATCAACCTGCGGCCGCGCGAATTTCAGCTGCTCAAGTACATGATGCAGCGGAGTAACAAAGTGCTGTCCCGGGCGACCCTTCTTAAAGAGGTCTGGCAATATAAATGCCTTCCTCGAACGAACCTTGTCGATGTTCAGATGGGCCTTCTGCGTCGCAAAATCGACTGGACTAATGAGCCGCCGATGATCCGCAGCGTCCGAGGCGTTGGCTTCGTTCTGAACGCGACTGCTCTCTCGCGGGGTTCATCGACAAGATCGGCCGCAGGATCAATCCCAGCCGAAAGCCTTCAGGGAGCGCTCGATGATGTGTGACCACGGACCATTGTTCCCAGCGTTGTAAGGCCACTTCGCCGACTAACCAATTCAAAGTCTCCCAGTAGCGAACTCCAACATTTACCCGAAGGAGAACTTCCATGAATGGCCAAGACGATTTTCGGAAAAAGTACTCAATGAACCGCCGCAGCTTCGTGACCATGGTGGCTGCTGGGGCGGCAAGCACTCTTATCCAGGGCAGTGCCGCCGCTGCTGAGCCCGCGCCGAAGGCGCGCAACGTCGTCCTGGTGCACGGGCTGTTCGCCGACGGCTCATCCTGGTCGGAGGTGATTCCACGATTGCAGGCAGAGGGGCTCAATGTCACATCCGTGCAAAATCCGCTGACGACGCTGCCCGAAGCGGTGGCTTCAGCCGAGCGCGTGCTGGCGCGGCAGGATGGTCCGACGGTGCTTGTTGGACATTCCTTCTCCGGAATGATCGTAACAGAGGCCGGTATGCATCCGAACGTGTCGGCGGTCGTTTACGTGGCGGCGCGGGCCCCCGACGCAGGCGAGGATTACGCGACCTTGGCCAAGACATTTCCGACGCCCCCGGCGTCGGCCGGGATCGTCTTCGACGGCGATGAAGGCCGTCTCAGCGAGGCTGCGTTCCTGCGCGATTTCGCGGGCGACCTGCCGGAAGCGAAGGCGAAGGTCCTCTATGCGGTCCAGGAGCCGTTCCAGAAGTCTCTGCTCGCGGGCAAGACGACGCATGCGGCCTGGCGGTCGAAGCCGAGTTTCTATGCCGTTTCTACGGAAGACCGGACGATCAATCCTGATCTCGAACGCTTCATGGCCAAGCGCATGGGTGCCAAAACCATCGAAGTGAAGGCGAGTCATTTGTCGCTGATATCCCGTCCCGACGAGATCACCCGGTTGATCCTGGAAGCCGCCGGACAGCGCACCTAACGGGCGTGCACGGGCTGTCGCCGATGCGTCGCGGCGACAGCCCGGACGGCCTATCCCATTTAGCGAATCTCTACGAAGAAGGCACATGCCCTATGGCCAGTCTATATTCCACAAAAGTCACGGCGAGCGGTGGCCGCCACGGTTCGATCCGCAGCGAAGACGGTCTGCTCGACCTCAAGCTCGCACTGCCGCGGGCCCTCGGCGGAAAGGGCGATGCAACCAATCCCGAACAACTCTTCGCCGGCGGATATGCCGCCTGTTTTGAGAACGCACTCCTCCATGTGAGCCGGGATACCGGCCATCGCTTTGCCGATGACGATATCGGCGTCGCCGCCAGGATCGACCTTAGTCGAGATGAAACAGGAGGCTTCGTGTTGGCCGCCGCACTTGCTGTAGGCATTGCGGGCGTCGACCGACAGACCGCTGAACAGCTCGTCCAGGATGCTCATGCCATCTGCCCGTACTCGAATGCGATCCGGGGCAATGTCCGTGTGGCGATCTCCGTCTCGGTCCGGTGAGTTCGACCGATTGATTTCGTGCCACCTCCTCGGAAGAAGCCATGAGCAAAGGAGAGATCAGCAATGAAGAACTGGAACGCACAAAAGACTGGCTTGGCGGAACGCCTCGCCGACGGAGGTCGGTATGCGGCGGGCAAGACTGTCGAAGTCGAGAAGTTGCGGAATTTCCTTGAAGCGGTGATTCGACCCGGCGACCGCGTCTGTCTGGAAGGTGACAACCAGAAACAAGCGGACGTCCTCGCCGATGCGCTCGCCAACGTTGATTCCGCGAAGGTCCATGAGCTTCATATGGTCCAGTCAGGTGTCGTGCTACCCGAACATCTCGATGTGTTCGACAAGGGCATCGCGCGCAAGCTGGATTATTCCTATTCCGGTCCACAGGCGGCCCGCATCGCGCGCATGCTGTTCGGCGGCAAAATCGAGCTTGGCGCCGTCCATACCTATCTTGAGCTCTTTGCCCGTTACTTCATCGATTTGACGCCGAACGTAGCGCTGATCGCGGCGGTCAGTGCCGATAAAGACGGTAACCTCTACACCGGTCCCAACACCGAGGACACACCGACGGTCGTGGAGGCGACGAGCTTCAAGAGCGGTCTCGTCGTAGCGCAGGTGGCCGAGATCGTCGACCAGTTACCCCGGGTCGATATTCCCGGCGATCAAGTACATTTTGTCGTCGAAGCGAAAAAGCCCTTCTTTGTCGAGCCGCTGTTCACGCGCGACCCGGCCGCCATCACCGAAGGCCAGATCCTCACCGCTATGCTGGCGATCAAAGGCATCTACGCGCCCTACGGCGTCAAGCGACTGAACCACGGCATCGGATTCAATACCGCCGCGATCGAGCTTCTGCTGCCTACCTATGGCGAACGGCTGGGGCTGAAGGGCAAGGTCGCGACCCGCTTCGCGCTCAATCCCCACCCAGCACTGATCCCTGCGATCGAGTCCGGCTGGGTGGAGCAGATCCACTCGTTCGGGTCGGAGGTCGGGATGGAGGACTATATCCGCGCCCGACCAGACATTTACTTCACCGGTCCCGATGGCTCGCTGCGCTCGAACCGTGCCTTCTGCCAGGTTGCCGGGCTCTATGCCTGCGACATGTTCATCGGCTCCACACTGCAAATCGATCTGCAAGGAAATTCTTCGACCGTCACGACCTCGCGCATTGCCGGCTTCGGCGGCGCGCCGAACATGGGCTCCGACGCGCGGGGACGCCGCCATCCCAGCGAGCCCTGGCTACAGGCGGGCAAGGAGGCCGATCCCGACGGCCCGGCACCTCTGCGGCGAGGCCGCAAGCTGGTGGTCCAGATCGGGGAAACTTTTGGCGACAAGAACGTCCCGCTGTTTGTTGAAAAGCTCGACGCGCTGGCCCTGGCCGAGAAGCTGAACCTCGAACTCGCGCCGGTGATGATTTACGGGGACGACGTGACCCACATCGTCACCGAAGAAGGAATCGCCAATCTCCTGCTCTGCCACGATGAGGACGAGCGGGAGCAGGCGATCCGCGGCGTTGCCGGCTACACCGACGTCGGCCGCGGCCGGGATGCGAAGATGGTCCAGCGTCTGCGGGAGCGAGGCGTCATCCGCCGGCCAGAAGACCTCAAGATCGATCCGCTCGATGCGGACAGAAGCTTGCTCGCGGCGCGCTCCATCAAGGATCTGGTGCAATGGTCCGGCGGGCTCTATGCGCCGCCCTCCAAATTCCGCAACTGGTGAAGAGGAAGCTCCCATGGAAACCCTGAGCTATCGCCACAAGGCGCAAAAGCGCGCGACTGGCTCCAAACCGCTGGCAATCATCGGCGTCGTCGCCTCCGGCAATCTGGAAGTGTTGGTGGAGCGGGTACTGCCCGACACGGAATGCCGGATCGACATCAACACCGCGGCCGAAGGCTTCGGCGCGGTGTGGGAGGCGGTCGTTGCCGACTTCGTCGAGCGCCGCTCTCCCGGTGGCCTGAAGCTCTCCATCAACGATGGCGGCGCGCGACCGGACACCGTGGCGCTGCGCCTGGCGCAGGCCGTCCGCTTGATCGAGGAGGACGACCAATGAACATTTCCGAACGCGAGACGGCAACTGTACCGCACCGTGCAAATAGCAAGAAAGTGAGCTGGTACGAGGCATCCGCGCGACAGCGCGTCCAGCTGTTGCTCGACGCCGGCAGCTTTCACGAGTTCATCGGACCCGAGCAGCGCGAAGAGAGCCCGCATTTGCAGGTGTTCGATCTTCCAACGCAATTTGACGATGGCATCATCATCGGGCGCGGCAGAATTGCCCGCGCGCCGGTGTTTGTCGCCGCTCAAGAGGGGCGCTTCATGGGCGGCGCCTTCGGCGAGGTTCACGGCGCCAAGCTGACAGGCCTTCTACGCGCCGCTCGGGACACCAAGTCGGTGCCGGTGCTGATTCTGTTCGACACTGGCGGGGTGCGCCTGCAGGAAGCCAATGCCGGTGAACTGGCTATCGCCGAGATCATGCGCGCGCTGATCGAGGCGCGGATGGCGGGCGTGAAGGTTGTCGGTCTGATTGGTGGCCGGGCAGGCTGCTACGGTGGTGGCGGATTGATTGCCGGCTGTTGTTCGGCGCTCGCCGTTTCTGAGCAAGGCCGCATCAGTGTCTCCGGTCCCGAAGTCATCGAGACCAACCGCGGCGTCGAGGAGTTCGATTCCAGGGATCGCGCGCTAGTGTGGCGCACCATGGGCGGCAAACACCGGCGGCTGCTCGGCGGCGCCGAGGCCTTCGTCGACGACGCGGTCGAGAGCTTCCGCAACATCGCCCTGCATTTGATCGGCGCCGTGCCGGGATTCGGCCCGGATGTCTTGAAAGCCGAGCAGGCTCGCCTGGAGCAACGCCTGCAACGCTTCGGCCTATGCGCCGATGCGGTCGACATCTGGAAGGCCGAGGGTGTCGCCGACACCGAAGCGGTGCCGGCCATGGCGGCGGCGGACTTCAACGATCTTGCCAATAAGGCCCAGGAGCCGCGCTATGACGCTCGATGACATTCTTACCTCGCTATTCCCCAAAGGCCACGACGTCGCCAATGACAAAGGTGTGCTGCTGGGGTCCGCCCCTTTGCAGTCAGGCGGCAGCGCCGTGGTGATCGGCGTCGCCGGACGGACCCCGCTCGGCGTCGACGAGGCCATCCGCCTGTCGCGCCACGTGCTCGATGCGGTGGAGCAAGGCGGCGAAGGTCCGATCCTGGTGCTGGTCGACAGCGACAGCCAGCGCATGAGCAAACGCGACGAGCTTCTCGGACTGAACGAATATCTCGCGCACCTCGCCAAGTGCCTGATCTACGCCGACATGCAGGGCCGTCCGACCGTGGGTGTGCTCTACGGCCACTCCGCCGCCGGAGCTTTCCTTGCGACAGCAGCGCCGACCCGCGCCCTTGTGGCACTGCCGGGGGCCGATCCGGCTGTGATGGACCTGCCTTCGATGTCCAGGGTGACCAAGCTCTCTATCGACGTCCTCAAGGAGAAGGCGAAGTCCACGCCGGTTTTTGCTCCGGGGTTGGACAATATGGTTCAGACCGGCGCGGTGCTTGCGGTCTGGGACGAGAAAATCTCGTTGGCTGAACAATTGGAGAGCTTGCTCAAGGACGCTCGCGAGAGCGGAGACCGGCGAGATCATCTTGGCAAAATTCGAAATGGGCGCCCGAAGGCGGCCGACATCGCGGAGCGCGCACATGACCTCGCACTCCAATCGTCATAATCGGACGATCCGCCGCCACGATCTGGTCTTGGTGTCACCGGCAGCGTGGCGCTCCCTGCTGCAACGGCATGACGATCTTGCCGGAGAGCCGCTGGTCATTGAATGGGTCGATCGGGGCTGGCCTCTCATCACACGGCGCGCCATGCACGGTGAGGCGGACGGGCTGCCGCTGGGCCTACCTTTGCCGCCATTTGCCGGCAAACGCCGGCTCTCTTTCCTGATGCTGTCGGATGACATCGTCGCGACAGCACGACCGCTCCAGTTGAGCTCCACCATCGATGTAGCACCGGAGCCATGGCGGCACACGTTGGATCAAGTGGCGGAGCTGGCTTCCCGGCATGGCGTGGAGGCGCGGGTCTTCGGCAGTCTGGCGTGGCAGACGCTCACGGGGCTGGACTATCTGACCGATGGTTCTGATCTCGACCTTCTCCTCCCTGTGTCGCGCGGCAGCGATCTTGTCCGGCTAACAGCTGAGCTTGCCGCCATCGAAGCCGTGGCGCCCATGCGTCTCGATGGCGAATTGGTGCGCGATGACGGCGCGGGCGTGAACTGGCGTGAACTCCATGCTGGCGTGGGCGAGGTACTGCTGAAAACCAGCAGTGGGGTCACTGTACAAAAAGCGAACTTCCTCCTCAGCAGCGAAATCCAGTCATGACAATCGCAGTGGCACGCCGTTCTGAACAACTTCCGAGGCCTAACTCGAGGTCGACGAGCGTTCACGCCGCGGAAGCCATCGCCGCCATTGCGGGCCGATGTCTTTTGCTTGAGTTGGAAACTTGGCCGAAGCCAGGACTTGTTAGCCATGTGGATTCCGGCAGTCACACAGATATGCACGCCGGCACGTTCCGAAGCAGCGCCGTCGCGATCCAACCCTATCTCCACTCCCTGACGGAGGCCGGCGCTCAGGGCTGCGGGATGGGACGCCTGAGGATCATCGGCCTTGAAGCCGAAACGGCAATGTTCGCTGCGACCGGGGGCATCAACACGCACCGGGGCGCCATATTCGGGCTCGGTTTGTTATGTGCCGCTGCCGGCGCCAGGGCAGGCGGCCGGGTCGATCCCGCAATGTCACTCGGCGCGGTCGTGGCGCGGCTCTGGGGTAGTAATATTCTTGATGGACCCGTGCTGCTGCACAGCCATGGCGGCAACGCTCGGTTACGCTATGGAGCAGGCGGCGCCCGGATGGAAGCTGCTCAAGGTTTTCCCGGTGTCTATGATGTAGGTCTGCCTGCTCTGCAGAGTGGCGCTATGATCGCACGCGGCCACAAAGAAGCGGCCCGGGTGCAGGCTTGCTTCGCGTTGATCGCTGCGGTTGAGGACACCAACCTGTTGCACCGGGGCGGCATGTCCGGCCTCCGCTATGCCCAGCGCGCCGCCCGCGCTTTTCTTGATGATGGCGGCGTGGGTACACGCAACTGGCGCGAGCGGGCTAACGTCGTGCACCAGTCGTTTGTCAGACGCGGGCTCAGCCCGGGCGGATCAGCGGACCTTCTCGCCATGAGTCTCTTTGTCCAGGCTTGCGAGTCGGAGTTGTCGTGATGTCGCACGTGATCCTGATGGCACTAACACCCGTTTTCTTCGTCATGGCGCTTGGCTATGTGGCCGGACGGTGGCACATCATCGAAAACCACCATGTAAGTGGACTCAACGCCCTAGTGATGAATTTTGCCGTGCCTGCGTCTTTGTTCGTCGCGACCGCCTCTGCCCCACGCAGTGAGATGATAGCGCAAGCGCCGCTGATCGCAATACTCGGCGCCGACATGCTGATCGTCTATCTGCTCTGGTATCTTTTCCTGTCTCGTTTGGCGCGGGCATCAACAGCCGAGGCGTCGCTACAGGCTCTGACAATAGCTTTTCCTAACCTGGCGGGAGTCGGGTTGCCGATAATGTCTGCTCTCCTCGGCCCGACGGAGACGGTGCCCGTCGCGGTAGCCCTTGCGACAGGCTCAATCCTGCTGAGCCCGCCCACTCTGATCCTGCTCGAACTATCCAGCGGCAAGGAAAAGAACGATACCAAGATTTCAGCAGCTCAGATGAGCCGGGCGTTGTGGCACGCTTTGAACAAGCCGGTCGTTGTGGCCCCGATATTGGGGATCCTGCTCTCTCTGTCTGGGTTGGATCTTGATTCCGTGACCGCAGCGTCTCTCAATCTCATAGGGCAGGCCGCTGGCGGCGTAGCGCTGTTCTTGACGGGTCTGATCCTGTCGGCGCAACCTTTCCGTTTGGACTGGAAGGTCGTAGGTGCAACCGCGGCGTCCGACATGATGCGGCCGCTGTTGGTGGCCGCGATCGCTTACATCTTCCCGGTTCCCTCGGAGATTGCCAGAGTCTCTATTCTGCTGGCTGCCGTGCCATCGGGCTTCTTCGGTATCCTGTTCGCCGAGACCTATCAAGTGCGTTCTCGTGAGATGGGTTCCATCGTAATCGCCAGCACGGTGTTCAGCATCTTCACGCTGGCGATAACCATCGGCATACTCTTTCCCCAATGAGGTACCGTCGATGACGCTTGTCGTCTTTTGCTCCGGACAGGGGCCACAGCGGTCCGACATGTTCGCTTTGACCGGCAACGCACCGGAAGCCGTGAACGTGTTTGCTCACGCGGCGACCCTGCTCGGCGGACGTGACCCAGGCAAAATGGTTCAAATCGATAGCGATGACACTCTGCACCAGAACCGCGTCGGACAAATTCTTTGTACGTTGCAGGCGCTGGCTGCGACGGCAACCCTGCGCGACGCCTTGCCCCGCAGACTGATCATTGCAGGTTACAGCGTGGGCGAAGTGGCGGCCTGGAGTGTCGCGGGCTTGATTGACGCCACGATAACCCTTGACCTTGTGGCGCGACGCGCCAGCGCCATGGATGCTTCCAGCAGGCCCGGGGATGGCTTGCTGTTCGTTCGTGGCTTGTCTTACCGCGCTGTCGAAGATCTGTGCAATTACCACGATGCAGCGATCGCCATCGTCAACCCCGGCGACGCCTACGTTCTCGGCGGTGCCGGCGTGGCTCTGGACGTCATAGCTGAAGTCGCGAAAAAGATGGGCGCCGCGCGCGCAGCTCGGCTGGCGGTAAACGTGGCCTCTCACACCGCACGCCTGGCCGCGGCTTCGTCGGAGTTCCGCAAAGTGTTAGACCGAGCTCCGACGAAGCGTTGGCCTGACCCGAATGTACGTCTCTTTAGCGGGATCGACGGCTCTCCTGTTGTCAACATCTCAGTCGGCTTGAACAAGCTGGCCAAACAGATCTCCCACACGGTCCAGTGGGCGTGCTGCCTGGAAGGCTGTGTGGAAGCAGGAGCGAGTGTTTTTTTCGAACTCGGCCCTGGCCGGGCACTCAGCGAAATGGCCGCCCGCGCCTATCCCGACATTCCGGCTCGTAGCCTCGAAGACTTCAGAACGCTGCAAGGCGCGCGAGCGTGGCTCGCGCGCGCATGCGCAAAATCTGGAGACGGTGAAAACGTACGAAGGCACCCCGCTTTCGATGCGGACCCGACGCACACACCAACCCGGTAAATGACCTCGTCGCACGCCATCTGGTGATCAGCGCGTTCTGCAGGATGGCCAGGGTTTGGTCCGGCGTTCGATCCGATCCCGCTGCGGCCGGTCGTGCACTACCACATGAGTGGTATCGCGGTCGATACCGCGGGTCGCCGCATGATCGAAAGCCTTTAGGCCAGTGGCGAGGCGAGCCGTACCGGGTTGCATAGCGCAATCGGTCTGCAAGCAATTGTGCGCGACGTTTGCGCTACCATCCAGATGCTGACTCTAGCGTGATGTCACTCTTGTCCTTTGGATAGGCTTCGGAAATTATCGCTCATTCGAAAGACAGGCTTTCGGTCTCTTAAGCTTGCGGCCGGCTGGACTCTGCGCGATACCGTTGCGTCATTGTCAATCTGATGCCTTTGCGTCGAAGCAAGCGCGATGCTGGACTAAAGAGTCCCAGATCACGAGAACTCGGCCGCACGCTCGCCGCAATAGCGAAGTCCGCGGGTTACCCTGCCTGTGTAGGGCAAGCTGTTGATCGAACGCGATCAGCCCGGCGGTTGCGGTAACGCTGTCCCCTGCATCAGCCTCAAGCGCGGAATCGAGCGCCGAGACCAAGGGTGAGTGCCGACAGCTCGCCGGGATGATGGAAGACGCCGATTGAAGAGCCGTGATCGCGGAGCGGACTATTCGCCGACTCTATCTCGAAAGCCGCGATTTGATCTCACGATGCCAATGAAGGCGATTTTAATAGCCTCAGCGAATTTCGCACCTACATCGGTTCGAGGCGAATTAACGCCTAAAACTCCGTTGGAGAGAATCAATGAGCAAGATGAAAACACTTGGTGCGGTGGTAGCTCTATTCGCCGCCATCGCGACGCCGGCATTCGCTAAACACATAACACATCATAGCCGTACCTTTCGCGGCTCTTATAATCAAATAACTGCCCCTTACTTCGCTGTGCCCAGTTCGCAAGCAGAGCGGAACATAGAGAACTTTGGCTTCAGTGGAAGGGACCCATCGAGAGTGGGTGGTTGGGATCCGTCACTGCATCCTTCCGGAAGCTAATTCTCCTTCACGAGGGTTCACGGGTGACATGAGGCGATGTCACCCGTGCCGAGCTGCAACGGGCCGGCCAAATTTGAATTCGACTCTGGCGCAAATGGTACGGCGGCGGAGTGTTGGGCCAGAGAATTGTTAACGGTGATGCGTGTGCGATGCATCTCAGCGAAACATGAACTTCCGGCTGCAGCAGGCGCGACAGGAAAGATGCTGCTACCAGGGTGAGCAAAGATTCACAGATTACGAAGCGCATCAATACAAAGCGCTCCGGCCGCTATCAACCGAATGGAGATATTCATGCGACAGAAAGCTCTCACTATTCTCGGTACGTTGTTGATTGCAGGATCAGCGATTTACAGTGCCACAGCGTCCGAACATCACCACCAAAATAGGGGCCGCGCGCCAAGAGGCATAGGCGAACAATTTCGCAACGCGAATGATTCAATTGCGCAGCAAGCGCGCGGTTGGTGTAGCCAAGAGCCTGGAAATCCCTACAACGAGGTAACCGATTACGAGGGATGGTCTGCCTGGCGAGAACTCGGCGCTTGGGACAGCCGCAACGATTGTCAGTAGGCAAGTCTCGATTCGTTTACGCGCAGCGATCGCTGCCAATGAGCCCGGCGGATAATCTGAAAGGTATCACATGGGTACGGTGAAGACCAAGGATGGGGTTGACATCTTTTACAAGGATTGGGGCAAGGGCCAGCCGATCGTGTTCAGCCACGGCTGGCCGCTGTCGTCGGACGACTGGGATGCGCAGATGCTGTTCTTCCTCAATCACGGCTATCGCGTCATCGCCCATGACCGCCGTGGCCATGGCCGCTCCAGCCAGGTCGGCGACGGCCATGACATGGATCATTACGCCGACGATCTCGCGGCCGTGACAACGCATCTCGATCTAGAGGAGGCGATCCATATCGGCCATTCCACCGGCGGCGGCGAGGTTGTGCGTTACCTGGGGCGGCATGGCGAGGGCAGGGTCGCGAAGGCTGCCATTCTCTGCGCGGTGCCGCCGCTGATGGTGAAGACGCCAGCCAATCCGAACGGACTTCCGAAGGAAGTCTTTGACGGATTCCAGACCGCGCTTGCGGCCAATCGCTCGCAATTCTATCGCGACGTCGCTTCGGGTCCGTTCTATGGCTACGACCGGCCGGGCGCCAAGCCGTCCGAGGCCGTGATCGACAACTGGTGGCGTCAGGGCATGGTTGGCGACGCGAAGGCGCATTACGACGGCATCGTCGCCTTCTCGCAGACCGACTTCACCGAGGATTTAAAGAAAATCAACATCCCGGTTCTGGTGATGCACAGTGAGGACGATCAAATCGTTCCCTATACCGCGTCCGGGCCGTTGTCAGCGAAGCTTCTAAAAAACGGCACGCTGAAAACCTATAAGGGCTTTCCGCACGGCATGCCGACCACGGAGGCGGCGACGATCAATGCCGACCTGCTAGCTTTTATCAAGGCGTAGCCAGTGCGGCAGATTGTTACGATGCCACTGCCCCTGTTACCTATGCCGATGCCTAGGAGATATTGCTGCGCAATCGCGAACTTTACGACGCCGTCGATTTTGTCACGATTCATGCCCTGCCGTTTTGGGAGAACTTGCCGATCCGGGCGCAGTTCGTTGCCATTCACGCTGACGCTGTCCGCCAACGGATTGCTTCAACGTTTCCGGGCAAGGAAATACTGATCGGCGAATTCGGTTGGCCGAGCAAAGGCCGGATGCGCGAGTCAGCACTTCCATCGCCGACCAATCAGGCTCAGGTGGTCTCGGAGATTTTAGATCTTGCGCGGCAAGAGAATTTTCCGCGTCAACCTCTTCTAAGCCTACGATGAATTGTGGAAGCACGCGACACAGACAACAAGAGAAGACGCTCTTCTAGATACGGTCGGTCTGTTATGGAATCGCGCTTTCGCTTAGAAAAAGCGAGCGCCACAAATAGAAAAGGCCGCGGAGTAACCATGCATCCTAACGTGCACGGTTGAGATGGAGCGTGATGCAAGGTGACGCAGCGTTAAAAGCCTTCGTTATTCCCGAGCGCGATTGCGATCCCGTAACGTATCCAAAAGGTCGTTAGGTCGACCAAGTGGTTGCGCGATTTACGGTTGTGGACTGTGGTCTTGTCGAAGGCGTAGTCGGTGGATTTGACGCGCCCCGGTTCCGTAGGTTTCCATCAAAGCAGGTCACGAATGATCAAGATTGCTTTGGGTGTGTACGATGCATCGAGCAAAATCGAAGTCTCGCATCGTGAAGTGGTCGGCTTTCGAGCGGCATAAGCCTTCGTATCGTTTCGTAACCACTTTGGATGCTCGACGACTACCCATGTTCAATTGAGCTGGTGACCGCGATCGTCTTAGGTTGGATAGGTTGGAAAAGCGTACAGGCCTCATGAGGCTCGACGGCGAAAGAAGGATGATGGACGGACAACGAAGATAATACCAAAAGGAGACTACAATGCCCAACTGCTCTCAAAGTCTGGGATCCGGGAGAGCCGCGCGTTGCCGGGTTTGCGATGGCAAGTTTGGTCTCGTGCGGTACTACTCGTGGCGAACCGCCCTTTGTTCCAAGAAGTGCGTCGATCGCCTCAGAGCTCGCCGGGCAAGCGAACTGAATTGGCTGCCCTGGCTCCAAATCGCCGGAGGCCAAGCGACAGAGAACCGCGGGAGGGCGCTATGAGGATTCAGCAGATCTCACAACGAGGCAAGGAATACTTAAAAACAGCAGAGACTTTGCTCCGCGCTGCCCAAACCATGACCGATCGAGCGATTGCGGGTCAGCTTAAGGCTCTTGCCGACAACTACGAGCGGCGAGCTGAGAAGGCCTCGCATGTCGATGCGGCCAAAGCGCTCGCTCGATCGGCTGCAAACGCCGAAGGCGAGTGGTGGACATAACCTAATGGGTAGCATGAGATCCTAACCTGAGGAAGAAATGCGTCTAGAAAGTTAGGATGCCTGGCGCAGGGCCCGTGACGGAAAAGCGAATACCCTCTCTGACCATTGTTTGGAGCGAATATGGGCGAAATTATTCGATTTGTCTCAAAGTCTGAGCGCGAGCGAGCACGGGTGATTCGAAGGGCCCGTGCGATGTACGACAGCATTTTCCCGCCGGCTGATCCAGTCAGCGAGAAGCATAACAAGGCACCAGTAAGTCACACTCTCGGTGGCGACAATGCCTATCGCAGCGAGGAAGGCCGCGTGTCGTGATCAAGGTCATCGCCGTGCTCTGCAGTCTCTCATCTCCGGCAAATTGCCACGAGCAAATTGTCACGACGTCGGACTTCGCTGAGATATCAATGCAATCCTGCCTGATGGGTGCGCCGCAGCTTGCGGAGTGGATGAAGCAGCATCCTGCCGATCGCCTGGCGGCATGGCGCTGCGTGATCGGCAAACCAGATGGTAGGGGAGTTTAAGGTGCAAAGCGGCCTTACTGATAATGTTGAGCCGATCCGATCGCCGCCGAGTTATCGGTGTGAGTCAATCTGAGTCGGCCCCGCGTTGTACGTCCTCACCCGAAAGTGTTTCCCAAGCCCGCGGCTAAGTGGAACCACGTGCCAATGCCTAACGTTCTTTGAGCGAAAACTAATATCTTATTGATGAAGGTCGCAGATGCTGTTCCGGTGGCGCTTATGGAGTCGATTAAAGTTAGCCTTGCGAAAACGGCCGATACAATATCCTCCATTGCCGTTTGAGCCCGACGAATTTGCCAAGCTGCTTTCAAGCCGTGATCCAAACGCACTGAAGCAGTTAGCCGCTGGCTTAAGCAGACCAATCGAGGTTCGGCGCCAGAAGCTGCAAGCTTAGAGTGCGAAGCCATCTGTTCGGTCAAGGGGGCACTCGTCAGAAACCATCACTGTTGCCGAGCGAAACCGCGATCCCATAACAAAATGTATCCAAGAGGTCGTCGTCCCGCCTGCTGTCCTTGTCTCCCATCCGAAAACTCTCAATCTGGTCGACTAGGTGGCTTTTCGTTCTTCGCTTATAGGGGCTGACCTTGGTATAGGCATATTCAGTACTTCGCCGCGGAAAACAATCCGGACACGCTAAGTGCTCGCTCATCTTTCCCCATCGCCGTCAGCTTAGAGTCTGTAGCCGTCCGGGCTAGCCAAAGGAAACGGCCGGGTAATTAGGGAGCCACGCGAAAAACGGCACCTTTTAAGGACTGAACAACGATATTCCGATCCGCCGGCAGGTGATAAGATGTTATCGGTGACGCGAACGCATAATGCCCAGAAACCGATTTTAAACTTTGCGTCAAATGGTTGGGAACGGCGTTTCGCCTCGCGTTAAGAATGGTTGCGCGATTTTAGGCACGAGGAGTGACCATGCATCGCATTATTTCCTCGCAACCGTCTCGACGCTCATTGTTGGCGTCGGCCGCCGCATTTGTTCTCGTCGGAACAACCTTGGCACGCGCCCGCACCCTTAATGGCAGCCTACCATGGGAGGCGGGGACGGCGACGCCGCCGGTTATGGTTCGCCCCGGCCCTTGGATGTTTTTCACCGCGGACGAGGCCGCGACGATTGAGGCTGCCGTCGATCGGCTTATCCCTCCGGACAATCGCGGGCCCGGCGGAAAAGACGCGGGATGCGCCGTGTTTATCGACCGGCAACTCGCGGGTCCTTACGGCCGCGCCGAGGGTCTTTATACAAAGCCGCCATTTATGCCCGGCGCAGCCACGCAGGGCTATCAGCTTCCGGACTCTCCTGCGGCGCGGTATCGCACGGCCTTGAGAGCGCTGGCGGACTACGTCAAGAGCCATTTTGCCGGAAAGCTTTTCAGCGGTCTCGCGCCTGGCGATCAGGACGCTGTGCTCAAGGGGCTTGAGTCGGGGTCGATCGCCTTGAAGGACGTCAAGAGCGCCGAGTTCTTCGCGTTGTTGCTTGCCAATACGCAGGAAGGGTTTTTTGCCGATCCGATCTACGGCGGCAATCGCGACATGGCGAGCTGGAAGCTGATCGGCTTCCCCGGCGCGCGTTACGATTACCGCGACTGGGTTGAACGTCACAACGAGTCCTATCCATTGCCGCCCGTCAGCATCATGGGTCGCTCTGACTGGACAGTGAGGGAATAGCGATGGCCCGCAAACTCCCTGCCAAGGATGTCGTGATCATTGGACTCGGATGGACCGGCTCCATCCTCGCCTATGAACTCGCGAAATCTGGACTGAACGTTGTTGCGATCGAACGTGGCCCCTGGCGCGATACGGCGACGGATTTTCCACCCGCTTATGCGCAGGATGAACTTCGTTATGCAGTTCGGCTGGATCTGTTTTTGCGTCCCGACCAGCAAACGCTGACGTTTCGCAACAATGCGAGCCAGACGGCGATGCCGATCCGCAGCTTCTCTGGTTTTCTTCCGGGCAACGGCGTCGGCGGCGCCGGCATACATTGGAACGGACAGACCTGGCGCTTCCTGCCGACGGACTTTCAGTTGCGCAGCCATCTCGAACAGCGTTATGGCAAGGACGCTTTGCCGGCCGACATGACGATCCAGGATTGGCCCGTCAGTTATGACGAACTGGAACCTTATTACGACCGGTTCGAAAAGCTCTGTGGCACTTCCGGAAAGGCCGGCAATATTCGCGGACAGAAGCAGGCCGGTGGCAATCCGTTTGAAGGATGGCGCTCGTCGGAATATCCGACGCCCCCATTGAAACAGGGATTGGGAGCGACGCTGTTCGCCGAGGCAGCGCGCAAGACCGGACATTCTCCGTTTCCGCAGCCAGCCTCCAATCTTAGCGAAGCCTATGTCAATCCGCTTGGCGTGAAACTTGGACAGTGCACCTATTGCGGTTTCTGCGAACGGTTCGGTTGCGGTAATTATGCGAAAGCGAGCCCGCAGACCTGCGTGCTGCCGGCGCTGTTACGATTTCCCAATTTCAGCGCGCAAACTGAATCCGAGGTCACGAAAATTAACCTGGACTCGACCGGTAAGCGCGCCACCGGCGTGACCTATGTCGATACCTCAGGCGAAGAGTGGGAGCAGCCCGCCGACATCGTACTGATGTGCGCCTTTTCGTTCTTCAACGTTCAACTCATGTTGCTGTCGGGGATCGGTAAGCCCTACGACCCGCAGACAGGGCAGGGTGTGGTCGGCCGCAACTACGCCTATCAGACCACCTCCAGCGTGAGCGTGATCCTCAAGGACAAGATCCTCAACCCGTTCATCGCGACCGGCGCGCACGGCATGATCATCGACGACTATAACGGCGACAATTTCGACCACACCGGGCTCGGCTTCGTCGGCGGCGGCTATATGGGTTTTGGGCAGACCGGCGCGCGGCCGATCCAGACCCGGCCGGTGCCGAAGGGCACGCCGAAATGGGGCGCGGAATGGAAGAAAGCGACCGCGGAAACCTATCAGCGCGCCTGCAGCCTCGCGACCCATGCCAGCTCGTACAGCTACAAGGATTGCTACCTCGATCTCGATCCGACCTACAAGGACCGGTTCGGCCGTCCGTTGCTGCGGATGACGTTCGATTTTCACGATAACGAATTGAAGATGTCGGCTTACCTGACCGATCGCCTCGCGGACATCGCGAAAGCGATGGACCCCGTCGAGATCGTGGCCAGCCCGCGCAAGGGTCCTTACGACAGTACGATCTACCAGACGACCCATAATACCGGCGGTACAGTGATGGGTGCGGATCCCGCGACCAGCGTCCTGAACCGTTATTGTCAGAGCTGGGACGTGCACAACGTCTTTGTGCCCGGCGGCGCGTCGGTTTTCCCACAAAATCATGGGTACAACCCGACCGACACGGTCGGCGCCCTGGCGTATTGGACCGCCGACGCCATCCGGGAGCGTTATCTGAAAAACCCCGGTCCATTGGTTTAGGGAGGAAATGATGCGCCGTCCTCTCGCTACCGCGGCTCTGTTTGTCAGTCTGACGAGCAATGCATTTGCCCAGGATACGCAGAGTTTCGACAGGATCGAACGCGGACGCTATCTCGCGGTGCTCGGCGATTGCGCGGGGTGCCATACGGCGTCGCACGGAGCGCCGTTCGCTGGTGGCGTGGCGCTGCAGACGCCGTTTGGCACGCTGGTCGCGCCGAATATCACGTCCGATCTCGAAACCGGGATCGGCAATATGACCAACGAGGAATTCCTCGCGGTGCTACATGAGGGTCGCGGCCACGACGGCAAACGGCTTTATCCGGCGATGCCATATCCGGCCTATACGAAAATGACCGATGATGACGTGCTGGCGATGCGCGCTTATTTTGCGACGGTGGCGCCGGTCAGCAACCGGGTCGTATCCAACCAGTTACCGTTCCCGCTGAACATTCGGCTTGCGATGGCGGGCTGGAACGGGCTCAACTTTACGCCAGGCCGCTATCAACCTGATCCGCAAAAATCCGCGGTGTGGAATCGCGGTGCCTATATCGTGGAGGGGCCTGCGCATTGCGGCACCTGCCATACGCCGAAGACACTTCTCGGCGGCGACAAGAACAGCGCCGCTTTGACTGGAGCTACGCTTCAGGGCTGGTTTGCACCCGATATCACCAACGATCAGCGCAAGGGCATTGGTGGATGGTCCACGGACGATCTTGTCGAGTATCTCAAGACCGGCGCCAACAAGTGGACGCTGGCTTCCGGACCCATGGCCGAAGCTGTGTCTCATTCCACATCCCGGATGAACGACGAGGACATCCTAGCCATTGCGACTTATCTGAAGGACAGCGGCCAGAGCGGCGCTAGCGCGAGGCCCGAGCCGGTTGCTGCTGGCAATAACGCGATGCGCGCGGGTGCGGCGATCTACAAGGACAGTTGTGCCGCCTGCCACAAGGACTCGGGTGAGGGGGATGCGAATCTCTTTCCACGACTGGCGGGTAGCGCGCTCGTACAATCAGATGACCCAACTACGCTGGTGCGAGTCGTTCTGCACGGAACGCGCGCGGTTTCCACTGCAGGCGCGCCGACGGCCCCCGCCATGCCCGCTTTCGATTGGCGACTTCACGACGCGCAGGTCGCGGCCGTGCTGACCTACATCCGGAACAACTGGGGAAACGCAGCGGGACCGGTCCCGGCAAGTGCAGTAGCGAGCCAGCGCGCATCGCTGGCCAAGTCACCCTAGGACTTATATTTCGGGAGTGACCGATTGACCCTGATGGCCGGGCATGCGGGGAAGGTGTTTATGCCTGCCTGCGAGCTCACGTCGCGATCCTCAAAATCCTTCACTATTGCCCAGCGAAACCGCGATGCCATAACGAAATGTATCTTAAGAGCCGGACTGAAAAAGAAGCTGAGTGATTTCAGCCAGTTGTGATTCCTTCGGATTTGCAAAGATTCGAGGGAGAGCACGATGGCCTGGACTGAAATCACTCGCCGACATTATAGGCGC
>NZ_JBEKRB010000065.1:0-24812 GCF_049519115.1 Bradyrhizobium sp. | reverse complement strand
GTGCAATCTTCATCTCTGGCTTCACGTTCGCAAAGACTGTCGGTTTGACAAAGTTGCCGCGTTCCAGGCCCTGTGGGCGGCCTTCACCACCAATAACCACCTCCGCACCTTCGTCGATCCCTAAGCGGATGTAACTTTGTACGCGCTGGTATTGCTTTTGGCTCACGAGTGGACCCATCGTCACATCGCTGTCGTTCGGGTCACCGACTTTGATTTTGGCAACCGCCGCTTTGACAAGCTGCTTCACTTCATCAAGGCGATTTTCGGGAACAAACAAGCGAGAGCCAGCGATGCAAGCCTGGCCATTGTTGAGATAGCAGGCATTCACGGCCATAGGGATTGCCTTCGCGAAGTCGGCATCATCCAGGATGATGTTTGCGGACTTCCCGCCCAATTCCAAGGTCAAGCGCTTCATCGTGTCCAAGGCGTTCTTGGCTACGAGCTTTCCAATTTGAGTTGAGCCGGTGAAAGCGATTTTGGCGACATCGGGGCTGTTGGTAAGTTCCGTCCCCACGACCTCGCCAAGGCCGTTGACAAAATTGATGACGCCCGGCGGCAACCCCGCTTCGTGGAAACTCTCCATCAAGACTTGCGTTTGCATGGCGCTCATTTCACTCGGCTTAATCACGACGGTACATCCCGCTGCGATGGCGGGTGCCACCTTAATTGCAATTGAGCCCGCACTGGAGTTCCAGGGCGTGAAGATGCCGACAACGCCGACGGGCTCCAGCAAAACTTGAGAAGTGCCGACAACTTCCGTCAGGTCAGTTTTTTTCAAAGTCTCTTTGAAGTGCAGGAAGATATTCGCGGCGAGAGCGTTTGAGCCCTTCGCCCGATCTTGCGGCGCTCCATATTCGAGAACCGTCGCTTGAACCAGATCACCGACGCGCTTGGATACGGAATCATGCAAGCGCTGCAGGTAATCCATGCGGACTTCTTTGGTGGTCTGAGAAAATGACCCGAGGGCCTTTTTGGCTGCGGCGATCGCTTGGCGGGCGTCGATTTCGTCTGCCAGCGTAACCTTGCCAATCACTTCGTTATTCGTGGGATTGACGAGGTCGACGGTGGCCTTGCCGTGGGGGGTAACGAAGGCCCCATTGACGTACATCTGGTTGAACTGGCGCATAACCGTCTCCTTTTGTTGGGTTATGCCCAGAAAGGTAGGCCCTTCTCATTGGAAGGATAATCGGTATAGTTGTGTATCTACTAGTGCGGAAATCGGGATAATGATTCGGGGCAGGATTCTTGAGCTTGAGGCTGTCGTAACGATCGCAAAACGGAGAAGCTTTCGTGCGGCGGCGTCCGAGCTTGGCCTGTCCTCGACTGCGCTAAGTCAAGCAATCGCGGAGTTGGAGGGACGCCTTGGAGTAAGGCTGTTCAATCGCACCACCCGCAGCGTGTCGCCGACAGCGGCGGGAGAACAATTCGCAGCAGAAATTGAACCCGCGCTCGCGGCTATCCGCAATAGTATTGAGGGTGTCAATCAACACCGAACTTCACCCATCGGTGTTTTGCGTCTCAATGTTTCGGCCGGTGGTGCCCGTCAAATTCTAGCGCCCATCATTTTTGAATACGTGCGCCGATATCCGGAGATGTCCATAGACATCGTTACCAACGATCGTCTAACCGATATCGTAAAAGACGGTTTCGATGCCGGTGTACGGTTGGCCGAGCATCTTCCTGGCGACATGATCGCCGTGCCGCTTGGTCCCGAACAACGCTTGGTCGTTGTCGGTTCTCCGAAATACTTCAGGCTACGCGAACAGCCGCAGAACCCGAGCGATTTGGAAACTCATGAATGTATCCGGAGACGCCTCGCTGGCGGCTCAATTTACCGATGGGAATTTGAACGTCGGGGCAAGAAGGTTGAAATAGACGTTCCTGGCCGGATATCCCTCGATGATACCGGCCTCATGCAAGAGGCTGCTCTCGCCGGTCTGGGATTGGCCTATCTTTCGGCGTGGCAAGTGGCCTTGGACGTAAAGGCCGGGCGCCTTATCCAGGTGCTCGACGATTGGACGCCGCCATTTCCCGGACTCTGCCTTTACTACCCCGGTGGCCGTCACGTGCCTTTGGGTCTTCGCGCGCTGATCGACCTTATCCGGGAACTCAAATCAAAATCGCCGCTGCACTAGCGGAAATAAGGGGTAGCCGGAGGATTGTTGATATAAAAAGCCTTTCGGCGTGCCCGAAGTCCGTGACATACGGGCGTGGCTGGAAAGCAAGTACCGCTTCTTTATCTGCGTGGTGGCGTTTCCGGAATTCGGCGAGGAGGTCATCGCCCGAATGCTCGAATTCGGAAAACCTCCCAGCGACAAGGTTTTCAATTACCTGCGCGTCGCCGACGGGCCGCTTGGCCTAACACAAAGAGATTTCTGTCGGTGCCAACTGTCGGTTCTTAGCACTCTGCTGACTTGAGCGTGATACCTGCAATTTGGTCGCTAATGTGCAGGTTTTTGGACGCCGGCCGCCACAGCGCGTGGAACCGTCCGTTATGCCGGCGTCCAAAAACCTGCACAAAAGCGGACATGACCCCGCACTAAATGTCAGGCCACCTTATCGCGAGAGGAACCGCGATTTTACGGCTACCTGTTTCTTACGCCGAAGGGGCCGTTCTACGGGCTTTGACACGCGGCCCAGTATGAGCCGTCTATACGCTCGGCGTCTGCGGGCTCGTTTGTGGGCCGGTCTTCTTGCTCTTTCGCTCCGCGAGCCAGTTCTCAAACCGCTGCACCACGACAAAGAATGTCGGAACGAACAGCACTGCGAGACAGGTTGAGGCAATCATACCCGAGAATACCGTGATGCCGATCGACTTGCGGGCGCCGGCGCCGGCGCCGCTGGCGACCACCAGCGGCACCACGCCGAGGATGAAGGCAAACGATGTCATCAGGATCGGCCGGAACCGCGCCCGTGCCGCCTCGATCGCCGATTCCAGCAGCGGCTTACGGCCGCGAACATGAAGTTCAAGCGCGACTTCGACGATGAGAATGGCGTTCTTGGCCGACAACGCGATCAGCAGTATCAGTCCGATCTGCGTATAGAGGTTATTCTCGATCCGCAGTCCTGTCAGTACGGCCATCGGTCCGAGCAGCGAAAGCGGCACCGCCAGGATCACCGAAATCGGCGCGTACCAGCTTTCATACTGTCCGGCCAGCACCAGATAAACCAGCAACATGGCAAGACCGAACACGTAGTAGATCTGGTTACCGACAGCTTTCTCCTGATACGACATCGCCGTCCACTCGAAGCCGGTGCCCGGCGGCAAGGTCTTGGCCGCAATCTGCTCCATCAACGCCATCGATTGACCGGAGCTGAAACCCTGGGCCGGCAGGCCGATGACCGTCGCGGACGGATAGAGGTTATACAGGCTGATCAGCGAAGGGCCGACCGACGGCGTGATGCTCGCCAGCGTGCCCAACGGAACCATATCGCCCTGCTGATTGCGCACCATCAGGTTTTCCATATCCCGCAGCGTTAGCCGATATTGCGAATCCGACTGGGTGTAGACCTGAAAGGTGCGGCCGAACTTGGTGAACTGGTTGACGTAGGACGATCCCAAATAGGAGGCCAGCGTCGAGAACACCTGGTCCGTCGTGACATGCAGGGTCTGGGTCTTGGTCCGGTCGATCTCGACGTCGAACTGCGGAACCAGCGCACGGAACGGCGAGCTGACGCGTTGCAGGGCACTTTGCGTCTGGGCATTGGCAACGAGGGCGCCGGTTATGGCCTGCAGTTCTCCGAAGTTGAAATTGCCGTCACGTAACTGGACCTGCATGGCAAAGCCTGCGGCGTTACCAATGCCCTGGATTGGCGGCGGCGGTATCACCAATATCCGCGCTTGCTGGATCGCTTCCAGTTTCTGGTTCAGACCGACGAACAGCGACCGCAGATCCTGGCCGGGGCCGCGCTCACTCCAATCTTTTAGAATCAGATAGGCGACCCCGGCGTTGGCAAGGCTCGAACTGCCATCAAGGGCCGATATGCCGGCAATGCTGATCACCTGCTCGACGCCGGCTGTCTTGCCGGCCATTTCACTGATCTGATCCAGCACGCTCTGGGTACGATCGAGCGCCGCCCCATCGGGCAGCTGCACGGCGACAAGCAGATAGCCTTGATCCTCGATAGGAATGAAGCCGGTTGGTACCCGCGACAGGCCGTAACCGCCGATTCCTATCAGGATCAGGGCCGCGATGACCGATAGACTACTGTGCGCGACCAGACGGCCGATCAAGCCGGCATAACCCCGCTCCAGGCGGTTATAAACCGAGTTGAAGCCGCGATAGAACCAGTTACGCTGTTCCGGCGGCACCGGCCGGCGTAGCCACAGCGCGCATTGGGTCGGTTTCAGCGTGGCCGCGTTAACGGCGCTGAGCAGCGCGGTCGCCGCGATCACCAGCGCGAATTGGGCATACATGCGACCGGTCAATCCCGGCAGAAATGCTGCCGGAAGAAACACCGATATCAATACCAAAGTGATCCCGATGATCGGCGCGAACAGCGCATCCATCGCGCTGATCGCCGCGTCATGCCCCGACATACCCTTTTCGATGTTATGCGCGGCGCCTTCAACCACGACGATGGCGTCGTCCACCACGATGCCGATCGCGAGTACGATCGCAAACAAGGTCGACAGGTTGATGGTGAATCCGAGCGCCGCCATCGCCGCAAACGCGCCGATGATTGTCACCGGCACGGTGGTTGCCGGGACCAGCATCGCGCGCCAGTCCTGCAGGAAAATCAGGATCACGACCAGAACCAGCAGGCCGGCCTCGATCAGCGTTTTGTAGACTTCATTGATCGAAGCCGCGACGAATTTGGTGGTGTCGAACGGCGTATCGTATTTCACGTCCTGCGGAAACTGCGCCGCCAGCGCGGCCATCTTTTTCTGAACCGCCTTTTCGACTTCTAGCGCGTTGGCGCCAGGAGATTGGTACACGCCAATACCCGTCGCCGGCTGTTTGTTGAGCGAGAAAATTTGGCTGTAGGTTTGGGCACCAAGTTCGACGTGGCCGACATCCCGAACCCGGGTCACTTCGCCATTGTTGCCGGTCTTGACGATGATGTCCTCGAACTGGCTCGCGTCGTCGAGCCGGCCGTTGACGTTGAGCGTGTATTGAAACGCCTGTTCCGGAGGCGTCGGCGGCATGCCGACCTGGCCCGCGGTGACCTGCTGGCTCTGCTGCTGGATCGCCTGAATGACGTCCTGCGGCATCAGCGCGCGCACTTGCAGCTTGTTAGGGTCGAGCCAGACCCGCATCGAATACTGGCCGGCGCCGAACACCGTTACGTTGCCGACTCCGGGCAATCGCGACAATTCGTCCCGGATATTGATCGTGGCGTAGTTGCTGAGAAAAAGACTGTCATAGGTCGCGTTCGGAGATGTCAGCGTCACGAACAGCAGGATCGACGTCGACTTCTTCTGCACGGTGACGCCCTGGCTCTGCACCGACTGCGGCAGCGACGAGAGCGCGCTCGCCACGCGATTTTGCACCAGCACCTGCGCGAAGTTGAGATCGGTTCCGATCTTGAAGGTTACCGTCAGCGTGTAGGTGCCGTCGGCTGCGCTGTAGGACTGCATGTAAAGCATATCCTCGACGCCATTCACCTGCTGTTCGATCGGCAGCGCGACGGTATCGATGACGGTCTTGGCGCTGGCGCCAGGATAACGCGTGGTGACCTGCACCGTCGGCGGCACTACGTCGGGATATTGGGCGACGGCAAGGCTGAACAACGCCACGCCACCGATCAAGATCATCAGGATGGCGATGACGTTGGAAAGAACCGGCCGTTCGATGAAGAATTTCGAAATCATGCCCGCTCCTAATTCGCTGTGGCGCGGCTCGGCTCGATCTTTTGCAATTGCGGATCGACCTTTTGGCCGGGGATTGCACGCAGCAGCCCGGCAATGACGACACGGTCATCGGGTTTGAGGCCGCTTTCGATCACGCGCAGGTCGCCCTCGACCTGTCCGGTCCGGACCTTGTGCTGCTCGACGACATTCTCGCCATTCACTACGAGGACATAGCGTCCGGCCTGATCGCTGCCCAACGCGACATCTGGCACCAGCAGCGCGTTCTGCTGCTGATCGAAGGGAACACGGACACGAACGTAATAGCCCGGCAGCAATACGCGGTTGGGGGGATTGGGCAGAATGCCGCGCACCGCCAGCGTTCCCGTCGACTGGTTGAGCGTCGGCGCCGCATAGTCGAGGTTTCCCTTGTGCGGATAACCGATTTCGGTTTGCAGTCCGACCTCGATCGGCAACTGCGTGAGGTCGCTGGTCGTCAGTCCCCGCCGCTTGGCTTCTGCTCTGACCCGCAGGACATCCTGCTCATTGACGTTGAAATTGACGTAGATCGGGTCCAGTTGCACGATGGTCGCCAGCTGGGTCGGCGACGCCACGCCAACAAGCTCCCCGACCGAGACCAGATGTGCGCTGACGATGCCGTCGAATGGCGCGGCAACATTGGTGTAGCCGTAATTGATTGCCGCGATTTTGGTGTTGATCTGGGCCTGTTGAAGGCTCGCTTGTGCGTTGTCGCGCGTCGAGACGGATTGATCGAACGTTGCCTGCGAGGTCGCGTGAGTCTGCACCAAATCCGCTTGACGCTTGTAGTCGATTTCAGCCTGCTTCATCGTCGCCTGCGCACCTGCCTCCGCGGCCTGGGCCTGCTCCAATTTCAGCTTGTAGGTTTCGGGCTCGATCGTGAATAGCGTCGTGCCCGCCTTTACGAAGCTGCCATCCTTGTAGTTGATCGATTGCAATACGCCCTGCACCCGCGCCACAAGATCAACGGTCTGGATCGGCGCGGTGTTGCCCGTGGCATCGAGATAACGCGTGACGTTCTGCTGGACCGGCAAGCCGACGTCCACCTTCGGCGGCGGCGGCGGCACAAAATTATTTTGTTCGCAACCGCTCAAGGCAGTGAAGGCCAATATGGCGAAAGCCATATGCGAAACAACGATGGCTCCCTGCCTCATGCGGTCATTCAGCGCGACGCATGCTGGCGAACGTAGCGGCTTCATATCCATGCCCCAGTTCATCTTGGTCCAGAAAAGGCTTTCCGCAATTTAAGATAGCAACAATCCGCTTGCGGTGAAACTCGAAAGAGAAAACAACCCTGATCGCGAAAATCTTCTGTCGAACCCTTCAGAACTTCACTTCAATTAGCGCGGTGGCTTCAACGTCAACATGAAGGATTTATACAAATGATCAACACGTTGAGGCATGCGGTGGCGCGATGGGCTCCATCAAGATGGCAGTTTTGGCTTTTCATTGCATGTCTCTGGCCGACTGCAATCTACGATCATGACTAGCGCGAACAGTCGTCTGGAGCAGGCTTTCCAGTGAATCGATCGCTCGTCCACTCCAACATCGCCGGGGTGCTGGCCTGGGCCGCCCGGCCATGACCGATGTTCGGCATCGACAGCATGTGCACTTTGCTGCCGCCCTTGCACAGTTTGTCCTCGTAAGCCTTGGTCACGTCGGGATGAATGATAACATCGTCGGTGCCTTGCGCGAGGAAGACCGGAATCTCCGGCGGCAATGCGCCGGGTGAGTTCTCCGCCAGCAACGTATGCCAAGGTTCGACGTCGGACGGATGCTTGGTGGTCAGGAAATATTGCTCCAGCGGCTGCTCGGTGAGCTGACGCCTCCTGAGGTCAAATGGCCCCTCGATGCATTCCTGCGCGAGGCGATCGATTGCGGGCTTCGCGCGCGGGTCGATCACTTTGTCCATGTTCGCATCGAATACCCGTTGCCAGGACCACAAGGTCATCGCGGTGATGTTCTTGCCGCCAACGGAATCGATGTCTTCGTTCATCAGCGTCGCCAGGTCGGTGGCGGGCGCCGCTGCCGCGACGCCGAGAAGATCCAGTTCGGGCGCGTACGTCTTCGCGACGAGGCCGGTGAACAAAGCAGCATGACCGCCCTGCGAGTGGCCCCAGACAACAAACTTCTTGCCGCCGCCGGCGCCGGGCAATGAGCCGGCGACGCGCACGGAATCGATCACCGCACGGCCTTCGCTGGTTCCGACCAGGTATGGATGCGGTCCCTCAGTCCCGAGGCCGGGATAATCGGTTGCCGCGACCACGTAGCCGTCACGTACAAACGAACGCAATCCCTGAATCTGTTCGAACAGAAAGATCGCTAACGACGGTGCACAGCGCGGCACCACGCCCGAGGTCGGATGCGCCCAGGCCACGATCGGCCGGCCGCCCGGCGGTGGATCGCCCGGCGGCACAATCACGACGCCCGACACCAGAATCGGCTTGTTGTCGAGCCCGGTCGAACGATAAAGCACGCGATAGGCGGTGGCGCCCAGAGGCGCGCCATCGATTACCTCTTGCCGAACCAGCGTGCCCGGCGTGCCCGCCGCTTCTGATCTCGGCGCGCGATAGAAATCGGTCTGTGCGTTCACCACGCCCGCTTCGGCGAACATACATAAGGTGGCGAGAATGAGCCTGAATGTGAGGGGCATGGGCTTACATTCCATAGAGGATTTTGAGATCGCCGCTGGCGCGCAGCGCGATGCTGACACCGTCGGCCAGGAGCCGGATGCTGTCCAGCTTGGCGGTTGTGAGCTTACCTTCCATGCGGAAACCGTTCTTCAGCGGCCGGTTCAGGCGCTCATTGGCTGCGTTGAGCAGGTTCTGATACGCGAGGCCATAACCGACGTCCGGGATGTCCTTCAACTGGTCGAGAATCTGATTCTGCAGTTGCGCCGCCACGGATCCGTCGGGCAACGAGCTGTCGCCCGCCAGATTGGAAATCTTGATCGATTGCTGACCGGGATCGACATTCAGCGCGCCGGACAGATAGATCCACTCCCCGGCGGTCGCATCGGTGTCGCCCGGCTTGGCGACGCGAACGCCGATCACGAGCTTGCCGGACGACGGATAGATCTGCATCTCCTTGACGATCGAGCCGGCCTTGCTGGCAGCAACCGCCTGCATGATCTTGTCACGCAGCGTGTCATAGTTGACGCGCACCGGAAGCAGGATGTCAAACGAGCCGGGTTGACTGATGTCGTTGCCGAGCGGCGGCAGCGGCGTCGGCGTCACAGCGGATGGCGCCTGGCCGACCAGTGTCTGTGCCGTGCCCGTCAATTCGAGCGAGCCCGAAAGCTCTTTTGCATCGGCATGGATGCCCGCGAAGGCCGCGCTCGCCGGGGTAATTTGCAGCCAGACCTGGGGATCCTGCGAAATCTGGACGGGCTGGAATGCCTGCTCCCAAGCCTTTGCCGCCTTGTCATGCAGGTCAAGGCGCCGTGCCGTTGCCTGCGCGCGCCCCCGGATCAGACCGAGCTGTCTGCGAATGCTGGGTTCGGCGTATTTGGTCAGCGAGATGTCGCGGCCAAGAACATGGAGCACCGGCGGTTCAGTCCAGTGGAACGAGTCGCTGAAATTGAGGTCGACCGACCAGTCCTTGGTCAACCTCGGCCGGGACTCGACCTCTACCATGGCCCGCCCCTCGGCGTCGCCGTGAATGCGGGAAGTAAACCTGTTGGCGCCCTGGCCTTCGATGCTGCCGAAGATCGGAATAGAGCCGACGATATGATCGCCACGGCCATAGAGTGATATCGCGCCGCGATCGACAAAGCCGTCAACATCACAGTTGGCCCTGATCCGAAACACCAGAACGCGCCGATTCACGCAGCCAATGCGTTCGTCGATGGTTGCAAGGCGCCTCGGAACGTCGCGCTCGACCGCCGACGCGATCGACGGCAGTCCGAATTCAATCGTCGCCGAAACCCGCGATGTCGTCGTCAGCGCGGACGGCTGGTCGGGCAACAGCGGCGGCTTCTCGCCCGCGAACGCTGTTCCGGTAAAAGCGGCGGTGCAGAGCAGCACCAAAGCGGCATAATTCGCATGAATGCGCGTTGCGCGACGGTCGATCGTCATTTTCTGTTCCCTATAAATCTGGTTGTCGATTCGCGGGAGCGGCTCTACATGCCGCGCGCCAAATCTTATTGGCTCGTTGCCCGCGAAAGGTGTGGCGAAGCATTCTCAGGAAACGGTGTAGCGTACAAATACCGTGTCAATATGCAGGTATAGGCTCGGCCGATAGTGTCAGCGTTATTCCAGACGCCTCATCAAAATGGGCCATGCGATGCAATCGCATCGAGATTAGCCGACAGCGCAGCGGTACGGGATTGATATGCGCGCGCGATGCATGCGCCATCGTCTCCGCAGGCGTTGCGTTCCTTCAACCATGTCCGCTGCGCATCGCCGATATCGGCACGCTGCCCCGTCGCGACCAGCGACGTCACGACGCCGAACAATGTCGCCATGCGAGCTTCCGCCTGTCCGAGCGAATAGCTCCGGCAGATCGTACGCTCCGCCGACGAGGACGCCTTTCCGCAATCGATCGGCGCGTAGTCGGCAGCCTGCGCCTGGACCGAAGCGGCGAACAAGCTCACTGCGACCAAAGCGCCCGCCTGTTTCATAAGCCTGTTGAAATGCAACATGATGATATCTCTACGATGGAGGGACGGCGTATTCTTCACGGGAGCGCGATGGGATGTTGCAGTCCGGCAAACAGCGCGCTCAGGCCGCTCCAGCCGATCTGAATGCCAATGCAGACCAGAATGAACGCCGACAGCCGGACCAGCACGTTGACGCCAGCCTCCCCGAGATACCGCACCAACGGCACGGCAAAGCGATAGGAGCCGTAGATCGCCAAGGCGATCGCCAACAAGCCGAGCAGTGCGGCCGCCACAAGCATCATGGCATGTGCGCCGAACGGATCCGATGGATGATGGCTGCCGATCGTCAAGGCTACGGAGATCGCGCCGGGCCCGACGGTCAGCGGCAATGTCAGCGGGTAGAAACTGTCATTGGCCGCTCTGGCATCGGCCTCGTCGCGAAGCGGTTCATGGCCTGAACCGGCGCCTTCGCTAAGCAGCTTCCATCCCATTGCCGTGACCAGCAGTCCGCCGGCAACACGGACGACCGGAATCGAAATGCCGAAGAATTCGAGTATGAGTGATCCAAACAAGGTCGATCCGACCAATAGCCAAAAGCTGTTGAAAGCGACCAGCCGCGCCAGCCGTGCCCTTTGCTGCGGGGTGCAATCAACGGTGAGGCTGAGGAAAAGCGGCGCCGCGCCTAGCGGATTAACCACCGGAAACAGGCCCGCGAAGACCAGAAGGAAGGCGCTTGCGATTTCATTCACGATCGATCTCTGTCAGTTGATGCGGCAACAAAAGCTTTATTCGCAACAAAACACCAAACAACTGTTTCCCGCTGGGCCCGTTCACAAATTTTGCTTCATTCGCCAACCCTAAGCGTGTGTGGGTCAAGCTACGAGTAATCGGCGCGCCAATTGTTTGATTGCTGCACGATCGGGCTTGCCCTGTTCAGTGAGGGGAATCCGGTCGACCGGGATCACGAGGAGCGAGGCGACGGCAGAGGTGCCGAAACGATCCATCACCGCTTGACGACATGCTCGATCCTCGATGGATAACCCTGCCCAAGCGGTCACGGCGGCGATATTGACATGCTCATCGGCGTCTCTGACGACGACGGCATAGCGGATCGATGGATGCCGGCAAAGTGCCTCTTCAATTTCTGTCGGGGTAACCAAGGTACCATTGAATTCCTGGGCATCAGCTGCTCGACCCAAAACATGCAAGAGCCCATCGCCATCCAGACGACCAAGATCGCCGGTATTGTACCATCCCTCCTGAAAACTCAGGGAGCTGAGGTCAGGGTTGTTACGGTACCCGCTCGCCATGGCCGGAGACCGCACCTCGATAACCCCGATTTCTCCGGAATCCACCAGGCGTCCGTCGGCTCGGCGAAATCGAACGTCGACTCCAGGCTGAATGCGGCCGGCGGAGGTAAACGATTTGGGACGCGACAAGTCATGATCGATGGGCGCGAGCACGCTTACGACGCCCATTTCGCTTGCGCCATAGACGTGCCCGATGATCGGACCGAGCCGCTTGCGAGCCCTTAGCCGGAGGCTTTTTGGGGCTGAGGCGCCAACGTGGGTCAGCGATCGAAGGGAAGACAGGTCGCGTGCGTCAATCCCAGGGTCGTCCATCAACTCGAACAGCTGAGGTTCGACGAGAAAGAGATCTGTAATCTTCTCCGCCTCAATGGTGGCAAGCGTATCGGCCGCTTCATAGGCTTCGCGGAGAACAACACGGCCTCCTCCCAGCAGCGTAATATCCACGAGAACTTGCGAAAGATACGCCAGCGGGCCGTTGATCAGTTGAATGCGATCTTTCGGACTCGTTGCGCTGACCATCGCAGTGTACGCCGCAAAGTCCCGGCAACTGCCTTTTGACACTCCCGTAGAGCCGCCGGATGAAGAAATGACGGCCAGGTCGTTCAAACCGGCAGACACGTCGATCGAACCCACCGACGCTGAAGCAGCCAGCACATCCAACCGGCCTCTGGATCCAACCTGGTCGACACCAACTGTGACGAACGGTACGCCGACGCGTTGGCCGAGGTATCGTATGGTCTCCGGAAATGCGACGAGCAGATCCGGCGCGATCTGTTCGACCAAGGCCCGACGCTGAGCTTCCGTCGGCGGCACCGAGAGATAGACCGTAGCGGCCCCCAAAACATGGGCTGCGTAGCGAATGGCAATGGCTTCTGGCCGGTTCGGCGCGAACATACCGAGCAAATTGCCGCGCCGGATACCTAAATCGCGCAAAACTCGCGCATAACCGAAAATCAGAGCGAGTAGAGCCTCCCCGGAAAGGCTCTCTTCGCGATAGCGGACAACTGTGGAGCGCCCGGCGCGCCGCAGCTCGCAAAGCAACTTCACTATGTATACGTCTTTTTCAATTGCCACTGTTGTTCTCCAGGAAACGCGGCGCAATCGCTCGGTACTTGTTTTTGCCGTCTGGGCTTTAATGTGACGTTCGGTTGCTCAGAGTCGGCGCCGGCCACCGCCGCCGAAGTGAACGCCACCGCCGCCGAAGGCGCGGCGCTGGGGCCGGAAGGCCTGGGCGCGCGATCGCATGACTTGGGGCCTGGCGAAGCCGCGCGGCCGCGCAAACTCTTGCCGCTCCGGCATAGGACGATCTGCCATCGGACGATCTGCCACCGGACGATCTGCGCGCCGGTCGATGTCACCCTCACGTCGATCCTGCTGAGCCGGCGCGATTCTCCTGGCAGCATCGTCGCCCTCGCCCGTCATCCGATGGACTGCATCAGGATGCTGGGTATCGGCACGGTCCCCGAAGACGTCGCCACGCTGGGCGGCGGCACGATCCCTGAATGCCTCACGCGCCGCAGCGTCGTTGGCGCCTCCAAACCGCGCCGCCAGGCTGGCGTTGTGATACGGTACGCCATGACGATGCTCTGGATTATGGTTCCAGGTATTGTTGGTGAGGTTGATATGGTTGAACGCGTTGAAGTTGTTGACGTTGATGATCACGTTATTATGCCACCAGTCGCACTGACCCCAGATGGCCGAACCGACCGCGACGCCTGCGGCAAACGAAACCACGTTGCTGGCGACGAATCCGGGCGGAGACCAATAGAACGGCGGATAGGACGGATAGTCCCATGGTCCATAGGCTACGGCTGGATTGTAGACCGGAACGTAATAAACGTCGGGGTTGACGGGTTGGATCGTGATCGCCTGCGCAATGCCGCCGGAGGCAGCAACGCCTGCCGGCGCCGGCGCCAGCGTCACCGTTTGCTGTGGCGTTGACTGCAGGTTTCCCTTCGCTTGCGCTTGGGCGCGCAGCGTCTGCACCGCGGCGAGGACCTGTTGCTGCTGCGCCAGGAAGGCGTCGCCGAGTTGCTGCGTCCAGTCGAGCTTGTCGCTCATCATCTGCAATGTCTGCGGCACCGCGGCGAGCGCCTTGACGCTCGGATCCCACGATTGCGACTGCATCGCATCTTGAAGAGCCTCACCCTTGACCGTTGAATTGGCTTGCGACCACCGCGCCGCCTCGATGACCTCCAGCGGATAGGTCGAGGCCATCAGGACCTGACTCAGCAGCGGGTCGGGGTAGAGCGCGATCGGCGCCACCAGCTGTTCAATCTGTCCTTCGGACAACTGCTGGTCGGTCGGCGTCTGGGTTTGTTCCGCCGTGACAGCGTCCTGGGCGCGAACCGGCGCAACCGCGACACTGCAAATCAGGATCAACGGGACCGCGCACAAAGCGAGCCGGCTGAGCGTATTAGTGGTTTTACGTTTCATGTTTCATCTCCTTTTTCATCGATTGCCTGTGTCGCGAACCGCCATCGAGACATCGGGGGCCGTGCGCCCCGGGCCAGCGAGCAGTGCCTGCGGCTTGGAAAGATCGAAGGCATCGGCCCTGTAACGGCAACCGCCTTGATCGCAGCCGTGGGCGATAGAACCTGCTTCAAGAACGGCCGGCAGTTCGCGGCCTGGCTCGGCCTGGTGCCGAAACAACGATCCAGTGGAGGGCGGGCCCGCCTGTTCGGTATCAGCAAACGCGGCGATCGCTATCTGCGCACATTGATGATCCATGGCGCTCGCGCTGCGCTTGGCAAAGCAGCTGGCAAGCAGGATCCCCGAAGCCTCTGGCTTGGTAAGCTGCGGCAAAGGCGGCATCCCAATGTCGCGGCTGTCGCGCTCGCCAACAAGAATGCGAGGATCGTGTGGGCCATGCTCTCTGGCGGCACATTCTACGAACACGCACCGTCGGTGAAAGCAGCCTGAGGCGAAGCGCAAACGAAGGAAAAACAGAAGGAGGTCTCACCCGGCAATTGCAGCAAAAATGGCAGGAGATGATGAAACGGTCATTCCGTCGCTTCCCGAACCTGGTGTGTGGACCGGCTTGGTTTCGGCCAATGCCTAGGGGCCGATGAGGTGGAAGCGCGCGAAATCCATCGAGGCTCGCGGCGAAGATATTTATCCAGCCGCATAACGAAGCCGGATATACGTCAGCAGTTGTGACCGACGATCCTGATCCAGCCGACCTGTTGCAATCGGGCGGGGTCCATATACGTCCACACATGTGAAGGTTTTCGGATGCCGGCCCCATGATGGTGGCGCGGCTGACACCGGGGGCCGGCGTACGCAAACCTCCAAAGGAGGAAACCGCGGGAGGTGTGGTGGGGTTGGGCGTCAGAAGCTATGGGGATTTCGATGCTGGCGGTCTGTTGCCGACGTGCGTTGGATGCCTGTTTGGAATACGACCGATGAGGGCGACGAGCGCGGTCGGCCGGTCACGACGTGCGGAATCGGAGTCGCGCAGCGGTGATTGAACGACACGACGGCTATCGATGGTGGCGCGATGGCGAGCATGATCATTGCTGGTCGAGAGCCGGCGAAGCAGACGGGTAGTTTTATAATTTTGCCGCGCACCGATCTTGATCATGATGTGTCGATCCTGATCACGGCGATGGAAGTCGCGGGACGGTAGCGCGGTGAGGAGCCGCGCCGGAACCTCTCGATGATAATCATACGTCCGCCGCAGCACAGACACGGGTGCGAGAGCGGTTTGGGCTCGTTGGCCTCGGCACCGTTAGCATCCCCGGCCTCGGTCTGTGTCGCCCGCACGTCCAGCAGGCGGCGGGCTTGAGCGATGTTGTCGGCGCGGGTGCCGCTGGCAAGCAGGCCGTTGACGTCCGCTTTTAGGTTTGAAGCAGACCTCGCTATTCCATGACCTTCGAAGTGCGCAACACACACACACTGTACGCTCCCAGTTGAGATCGTTACTCCCGCTTAACATAGTCATGCAGCATCATCATCGCTGCAATCTCAGGCAAGTGCTGCCTTAGCACCGGCAAGACCTTGCTTTTCAGGGCCTTGGTCGCGGCAGCGTGAATGGTGCGGACAATTTGTGTTCCTTCTCCCTCACGCGCGATCACCATCATGACGCGCTTCATCGATGTTTCCGGGTATGGTGCTACGCGAAACCGGTCACCACGAGTGATGGCGCGAAAAACAGCGAGTGGAGGCAGAATGGTCCAGCCCACGCCCGAGGCGACCATCTCCAGCACGGCGGCGTGCGTATCCAGATGGTAATGATGGGTCGGTGATATCCCCCAGGCTCTCAATGTCTGGTCGAACCGCGAATGCATGAACGGGTCCCGGCCGAAACGGATCAGGTCCAGCGTTTCGCTGAGTGGTTTGATGGCGCGGGGATCGCCCTCGTAGCTCTCGGGTGCAACGATCAAAAATGGCTCGGTGAGAATGGGAGCCATCGTTACGCCCGGAAGAAGAGGCGATTCATCTGAAGTGATCACGAAGTCCAGCTCGCGGTCTGCGACCGCACGCATCCGCGTGGCTGAAAAGCCCGAGCCGATCGTCAGTTGCGCAGCGCTCTTCCGCAGTTCCGTGAAAACACTTGGGCCGATCGTTTCGGCAAAGCTGTTGAGCATGCCGATCCGCAATAGCGGCATCTGTCCGCCGAGATCCCATTGCAGCGCTTGTTCGAAGCGCTCGATGCCGCTCACGATTGCGCGCGCCGGCTCGATCAGCGCTGCCCCATGAAGCGTCAGGGTCAGCGGGCGTTTCGATCGATCGAAGAGTTGAAAGTTGAGCGCCGTTTCCATCTGACTGATGAGCTGCGAAACCGCGGGTTGGGTCATCCCGAGTTGCTCCGCAGCCGCACTCATCGTGCTGGCGCGCGCCACTGAGACGAACACTTCGAGTGAGCGTGCGGTGAGACCGGAGCCAACCGTGAGGCGGGCAAGCTGTTCCGCTGCGCTTCTCTGATGTTCTTCAATTTCTTCGTCTTTTGCTTTCGCCCGTCCGGCCAAAAACGTCCTCACAAATTGCTTGCTGCAGTCGATTGAGAGACTTATAGTTAGTATAAGTTATGTTGGCAATCGGCAATTACCGGGCGTTAGCTCCCCCGCGATGTGCCCTATCGGTAGCAAGGACCGCATGCGTCGGTCCGCAAAGAGGGAGTTGCCAAAAATGCCAGCCGTAAAAACGCTTTTTGGAAAGGTCTGGGACGATCATGTGATCGTGACCTCGCCGCAAGGCGAGGACCTCCTCTATGTCGACTTCAACTACATCAACGAAGGGCAGTCGTTTCTGGCTTTCGACCAGCTGCGGCTTGAAGAGCGCGAAAGCGCGCGGCCGGAACAGCACCTAGCGGTGACCGATCATTATCTGCCCACCATCAACCGGCAGGCCGGCATCGACGGCATTGCCAACCCCGAGATCCGCAACGTGGTCTCGATGATGGCCAACAATGCCGCCGAGTTCGGCCTGCCACATATCCATATGCATCACGCCCGCCAAGGCATCGCCCATGTGATCGGCCCGGAGCTTGGCATTTCCCAGCCGGGCATGCTGATCACCTGCAACGATTCCCACACCGCGACGCATGGCGCGATGGGCGCCTGTGCCATTCCGATTGGCGGCTCCAATCAGCTCCGGCATGTGGTCGCGACCCAAACCGTCTGGATGAAGCGGCCGAAGACGATGCGCATCAGCATCGACGGGATGTTGTCGCGGATGGTGACGGCCAAGGACATCATCCTTTCGATCATCCGTGAGATCGGGATCGGCGGCGGCGCGGGTTACGCTGTCGAATATGCGGGCTCGACCATTGCCGCGATGTCGATGGAAGGCCGCATGACGATCTGCAACATGTCGATCGAGGGCGGCGCCCGGATCGGCATGATCGCGCCGGACGAAGTGACCTTCCAGCATCTGGCCAACTGCGAGCGCGCCCCAAAGGGTGCGCATTGGGATCAGGCGATCACCTACTGGCGGACATTGCCGACGGATGATGGTGCATCCTTCGACCGCGAGCTGAAGCTCGACGCTGCCGCGCTCGCGCCGATGGTTACCTGGGGCACGAGCCCGGAGGACTGTTCGCCGATCGACGGCAGCGTGCCGGATCCGGAAAGCTTCTCGGATCCTGAGCGGCGCCGGCACGTTGCCCGCGCGCTGGAATACATGCAGCTGATGCCGCGCATGCCGTTGTCCGAAGTTCGGGTCGATCGGATCTTCATTGGCTCCTGCACCAACAGCCGGATCGAGGATTTGCGCGCCGCCGCATGCGTGCTCAAGGGCCAGAAGGCCAGCGTGCCCGGCATGATTTCCGCCGGTTCGAGCGAAATAAAACGCCAGGCTGAGCGGGAAGGCTTGCACCGCATCTTTCTCGATGCCGGTCTTGAATGGCGCGATTCCGGCTGCTCAATGTGCAACGGCTCCAACGGTGAGATCATTGGGCCGGGTCAGCGCTGTGCTTCAACGACCAACCGGAATTTCGAAGGGCGCCAGGGTCGCGCAGCCATGACGCACATTATGAGCCCGGCGATGGTAGCGGCGGCCGCCGTCACCGGCCGGCTCACCGACGTGCGCCGCATGGCTTCGAGCTAGGCAGGAGAAGCAGCATGCAGGCCTTCACCGTCCTCACTTCGGCCGCCGTGCCGCTGCCGATCGCCAAGATTGACACCGGCATGATCCTCCCCGGGCGTTACATGCGCCGTCATCGCCGGCCGGGACATGACTACAGCGAAGCATTTCTGCACGACATCCGCTTCGATGCGAACGAGAAGCCAAGGCCGGATTGCGCGCTGAACGACCCTGCCTACGGCACGCCTGAGATTCTTTTAACCGATGCCGATTTCGGCTGCGGCTCCTCACGCGAGGGGGCGGCCTATGCGGTGATGGATTACGGCTTCCGCGCCATGATCGGCCCGAGTTTTGCCGAGATCTTCTACGGCAACTGTTTGCAGAACGGCATTTTGCCCGTCGTGCTCGATGAAGCGATTTGCCACGCGCTTTGGGCCGCGGTGCGCAAGCGCCCCGGCAGCGCCATCACCATCGATCTTCCGAAACAGCTCGTCATCGATTCCGATGGCAACCGGCACGCCTTCGAGATCAATCCTCTGCGCAAGGAGCGGCTGGTAAAGGGGCTTGACGATATCGACGTCACGCAGGGCTACGCAACGCAGATTGCCACCGTCGAGAGCCGGCGCCGTACGGCCTATCCCTGGCTTCCCGTGACCAGCCAGGCCTGATCCGTATCCATTCCTCAACTGAGACCACCGAAGCCCGACCATGACATAACCAACAGATGCCGCCACCAAGGCAAAAAAGCCGGGGCGAAAGGGAGGAAGCGCGGTGAAGAGCATTTTGCACAATCGTTGGGTTCGCATCCAGGGCGTTGCGACGGTCCTCTATATCTTCGCGCAGATCGACAAGGCGAATATCGCAGTAGCCTTTCCCGGTATCAGCGCGGAACTCGGCCTGACGTCCGGCGCCATCGGTTTCGCGGTCGGTATGTTCGCTTGGGGCTATCTGGTGCTGCAAATCCCGGTGGGGCGCATGACCTCTGCCTGGAGCGCCAAGGGCACGATCCTGATCCTGTGCGCCGCATGGTCGATCGTCTCTGCCAGCACGGCATTGGTCCAGACAGAAACGCAGCTCATCATCAACCGTTTTGTTCTCGGCATGTCGGAGGGCGGCATCCTGCCGGCGGTGGTCGTCGTGATGCGCGCCTGGTTTACCCAGCAAGAGCGCGCCCGCGCCAACCTCGCACTGCTCGGCACGCCGATTGCCTTGATGATCGGCAACGCACTTTGCGGATTTGCGGTGAGCATTGTCGGCTGGCGCTTGATGTTCGTCGTCACCGCCGTGCCATCGTTGTTGTGGTGCCTCGTGTGGTGGTGGGCCATCGAAGACGATCCGCGCAATGCGGCATGGCTCGATGCCGACACGAAACAGAAACTTGTGGCTACGCTGAATGCGGAAGCAAGGCAGATGCCGGTCGCCCGTGGCCATTGGTTCAAAACCATCTGGCACCCCACAGTTCTCATCCTGGCGCTCTACAATCTGCTCGGCTTGACTGCGTTGTGGGGGCTGACGTTCTGGCTGCCGAGCCTGATCGTCGACGAGGGGCGCGCCATCGGGATGGCAGGCTTCCTCTCGGCGATTCCGTACGCGGTCAGCATCGCCATGGCCTGCATCATCTCCGCGAGTTCCGACCGCATGCAGGAGAGGCGCTGGCATTTGATCATCCCGACGGTTCTGGCCGGCGCCTTCATGACGGTGGCGGGGTTCTTCGGACAAGTCCATGTCACGCTGCTGCTGATCTGTATCAGCCTGTCCTTCGGCCTCTGGTTCGGCCGCATCACCGTCTACTGGATCATGGTTGCAGATGCGGTGCCAAAAGGGTCCGCAGGCGCGGCAATGGCGATCGCCAACGGTGTCGGCAATCTCGGGGGCTTTCTCGGTCCCTGGATGTTCGGATTATTGCGCGGCCAATCCGGCGGCTTCAACAGCTCCATGATGGTTGGCGGCGGGCTCTACATAATGGCTGGGTTGCTCGCACTCTTCGTTCAGGCGCGACCGGGCAATTCCGCCAAGCAAGAGGCCGCACCCGAACTGACTGCGCCCGTCCATGCATCTACCGCGCTATGACGATGATTTGAGAATCCGACAGCTTCCGCTGGATGGAGTTTGACGAATGAACGGTGCCGAGAGCCTGGTCCGCACGTTGCTGGCCTCCGACGTCAAGACATGTTTTGCCAATCCCGGCACGAGTGAAATGCATTTTGTGGCAGCGTTGGACCGTATTCCCGGGATGCGCTGCATCCTCGGTTTGACGGAAAGCGTGGTGACCGGAGCGGCCGACGGCTTCGGCCGCATGATGCGCGATCCGGCCGTGACGTTGCTTCATTGCGGGCCTGGCCTCGCCAACGGCCTCTCTAATCTGCACAACGCGCGCCGCGCGCTGGCGCCGGTCGTCAACATTGTGGGCGATCAGGCAACCTGCCATCAGAAGATGGATCCGCCGCTGGCGTCCGACGCCATCGGCTGGGCGCGGGGCGTCTCGGCCTGGACCCGATCGGCGGCCACTGCCGCGACCGTCGGCCGCGATGCGGCGGCCGCGATCCAGGCGGCGCGCTCCGGCAATGGTCAGATTGCGACGCTGCTCGCGCCCGCCGACACCTGCGGGGACGAAGGCGGCGTTCCCGCCGAGCGGCTCGCGGCCTCGCCGCCGCCAGCTGTGCCCGCACATCGAATCCGTGAGATCGCCAACGTGTTTCGGAGTGACGAGCATGTCTTTCTTTTGCTCGGCGGTCCTTTACTGGACGAACGATTGCTTGGCAACGCGAAGGCGATCGCCTCGGCGACCGGCGCCAAGGTGATGGCGCAGGCCTTCAACGGCCGGGTTGAACGCGGCCGCGGCCGCGCACCGATCGCGCGAATGCCTTATTCGGTTGATCAGGCCATCGCAGTTCTCGCAGGAACGTGCAATCTCGTGCTGGCGGGAGCAGCAATTCCCGCCGCGCCCTTTGCCTATCCCGGAAAACCGGGAGCGCTTCAGCCAGACGATGCGGCCATTCATGTGCTCGCTCGGCCCGACCAGGATATCGGTCAGGCTCTTGCGGCCTTGGCCGAGGAGCTCTCGGTTACAACAAGCAGCGCTGCGGAGATGAGCCGACCGGAGGCGGTGACCGCGGGTGGTATTTCGGCCGAGGCCGTCACGCAGACCTTGGCCGCGCTCATGCCGGAGCACAGCATCATCATAGACGAAAGCGTTAGTTTCGGTCGTCCGTTCTTTAACGGGTTGAGTTCAGGGCCGTGGCACGACTGGCTGCAGATTACCGGCGGCGCTATTGGGAACGGCTTTCCGATGGCGACCGGTGCGGCCGTCGCTTGTCCAGGCCGGCGCGTGATCGCGTTGCAAGCTGACGGCGCCGGCGTCTTTACCGTCCAATCGCTCTGGACTCAGGCCCGCGAAAAACTGGCGGTGACGACGGTGGTTCTGTCAAATCGAAAATATCAAATTCTGTTGAGCGAGCTCGCGAATGTCGGCGCCAATCCCGGACGAACCGCGCTGGACATGCTGGATATCGGCCGCCCCGACATTGATTGGATCGGGCTTGCGCGCGCCTTCGGCGTCGAGGGGGCGAAGGCGGAGAACATGGCGCAGTTCACCGATTTACTGCAAACCGCGAACGAACGAAGCGGGCCTTTCTTGATCGAACTGATGACAGCCTAAGATCGGGTGGGCATAACGCGGACAAAGCCCGCCAAAATCTTCCGTAACATTCGATCTGCGCCATTTGTCCTAGCGGTCAACCATTTATTGCAAACTGAGGGTACAAGATATGCGAGCTTTCCGGTCTGGCCGAGATGTCCTTACTCGTTTGCTCACTGGCGCCTCCGTCAGCTTCGGAATCTATTCCGGTTATGCGACTTGGCCTGAACATGCGCAGGCTCAAGACGTGCTGCAGGACACTCCGTATCGCGTAGGAATGACGCAACTCGAATATTTCGACCCGTCCGAGGGCGGGCGGCCTTTGAACTTCATGCTGATCTATCCGGCCGTGCCAGCCGCGACCGCCGCTCCATTTAAGATTTTCATGTCTGTCAATCTTCACCTGCACAAGGATGCGCCGGTGGTGTCCGATGGACTAAAGCATCCCCTAGTGATGTTCTCGCACGGCGCAGGCGGCAACGGCTCGCTTTATGCCTGGTTTGGCGAATACCTCGCCTCCCGCGGCTATCTAGTTGCGATGGTGTATCACTTCCGAGCCAACACTTATGACTCGAGCGCACTCTATGTGCGCAATAGGATTTGGCAGCGCCCGCGCGATCTCAGCCTTATCATCTCCCATCTCCTCGAAGACCAGGTCTGGGGGCCGCAAATTGACCCAAGCCGGATTGGCGTGGCCGGGCATTCACAAGGAGGCTTCACCTCGCTTTGGATCGGCGGCGCAACGGTTAATCCCGACCTCTTTCTACAGTATCAGCGCGGTTGGAAGGACAACGAGATGGTGCCGGCATATATTCGTGGAGAGATGAAGCTTGATGCCGAACTCGCCCGCGGCGTGCGCGATGACCGGGTCCAGGCGGTCTTTGCGATGGCTCCCGGTGATATTCAGGGGTTCGGCATGGACGAGGCCGGGCTACGGCAGATGACGATTCCGGCGTATCTCATCGTCGGAGCCGGCGATACCACAACTCCGCTGAATGAAAACGCTGGCTTCGCAGCGAAATACATCCCGCATGCGCAGCTGGACGTGCTGCCTGGTGCGGTCGGCCATGAGATTTTCGACAATGAGTGCGACAAGATCGGGCGGGATAATTACCCCGAATCCTGCAACGACGCTCCGGGGGTGGACCGAGCAAAACTGCACTCATACATCGGGGAGACCGCGTTGAAATTCTTCGATTTGAACCTCCATGTTCGGCGAGACGGCAAGAAATGATGCGCGCAAGCGCCAACCGGGAGTGCCTACTTCGCTTTATCCTGAATGATGGAGTAGATTACGCCGATGAGATCGTGGAGCTTGTCCGCCTCGGCCGCCGGCTGCGAGTTCGTTTGCAGCGTGATCATCAGATTTTCCTTCTCGAACCAGACGTAAAGTGTCCGATAGCCGAGCGTCTCTCCTTGGTAGAACCAATGCGCGCCAAACGAGCCGAGAATAGCTTTACCCAGACCAAGCGAGAATCCACGCGGATCGTCAGTCGTGACATCTGCGATCGGCTGGCCCGTTCTGATCGACACTAGGTCCATCCACTCCGACTGTTGCTTCGGTGGCACCACGTACCCTCCGAACACGGCACGCATCCAGCGGTCCACATCGCGCGCGTCGGCGATCGCCCCGCCAGCCGCCTGCGCCCATGACGTACTCATTCCACGAACGTCACGTCCCATCAGTCCGTGATTCCAGGACTCGGTACATTTGGGTTGATATTCGGCACAGGCCGGGTTGTTAAAAAAGCCATGCGCCAAGCGCTCGGTCACCGCGTCCGGATATGTTCCGCTTTCGTAGAACGTGTCGCGCAACCCGAACGCTTGAATGATCATTTCGTGCACGAGATCACGATAGGAGTGTCCGGCTGCCTTCGCCGCGACCATGCCGGCGAGAATGTAGTTGGTATTCGAATAATGATAACCGCTGTTCTGGGATAGATTGTCTTTTCCGATCGGATTGACGAGTTCGATAAGGTTTTCGGCCGTTAGATCGCGCGCGGGTTCGTTGACCCAAATGCGGGACATGGCTTCGGTTTCGGAGTAGTTGGGGATACCGCTGGTCATGTTGAGGAGCCGCTTGATCGTCACATCCTCCCACGCCGGATATTGCGGAAGCCATTTGCCAAGTGTGTCGTCGATAGAGAGCTTCCCTCCAGCCTCAAGCTTCAAGATCAAAGCCGCTGTAAAAGACTTCGATGTGCTGCCAATTTGGAACAGCGTGCCTTGGCGGACCGGCACGTCTTGCGAACCGTTGCCGACCTTTCCTGCGAACGCTTCGATAGCGGGACCGTTATCGCCGAAGCTGATGTAGGCAGCGACTCCCGTCACCATCTCGGCCGAGCTGCGGGCGGCCAGCCAAGAATCCAGAGCGGCTTGGATCTCGGCAATTCCCGCCGAATCGGCTTGCGCGGCCGAAGCCGCGAAGATCATTACGCCAGCGGCGAACATCAAAGTGCGCATTTGTGATCCAACCTGTTGTCTAGGGCGTAAGCTTTGACAGTGTATCGCGAAGTTAGTGGTGGGGCTACGCCGTGGCGTATCCGCTTCGGTCAAAGACGACATATCACTGGGGTCTCTCATGAGGAGCAGCGGAAAGTTTTGGTGCCCGCGTTTGCGGAGCCGACCTTCAAAGTCGGCCACTGGCTCAATTATTCTGATTGGCGTACGCCATTTCCGTTTTCGAAGTAGGAGCCGACATCATTCGCGCCCAGCGTCAGGTCGGCTTTTTGTGGGTAAAGCTGACTGGCGTTCCATAACATTCGAAGCGCCCGCGGCACTTCCGGTTTTGTTGAGGGTTTCGGATGCCGGCCGATCGCAGCGGTGCGGCGTGCACCGAGGCCGGCGTCCGAAAGCCGCCAAAGAAAGAACCCGCGGGAAATTGTGGGCGGTGGCGCCGGGATCGCCGGG
>NZ_JBEKRB010000064.1:0-25643 GCF_049519115.1 Bradyrhizobium sp. | reverse complement strand
GGCGCAAATGGTACTGCTTGATCCAGCGGCCCAATCGCGTGCGCGGCTGATAGGGAATGTGGGCGACGTAGTGCACCCATTCATAATGCAGGATCGCCAGCATCATGCCGAACAGCGCGGACACGGAGCCTTCCGCGCCGAACACCAGCGCGATAAGCCCGGCGGCTACGGCGAGATTGGGCACCAGAAACCAGATCGGCAGGAACAGTAGGTCAAGCCGGCTGGGCTCGACATGGTGGTCGTAATGGAGGCGATGCTGCAGCTTGCGTGCCGGCGGCCACGACAGCGGCGGCCATAACGAGTGCTCTTAAGATCCTTCGTAGCTTTTACGCAACAAAGGCTGCGCTTTTGAGAAATCACCCATGTTTTTCAGAGTGAGTTGCAGGTCCCCGGTCCCAAAATGCCCAATATTCGTAACGTCCCGCGAAAAGCGTCTTCCAAATCCACGGACTGCGGATCGACTTTCAGATGGATCGTTACCACTTTGGCTTGGGGATAGCCTCGATACCCCGGCGCAGCCAAGCTATAGCGTCCTCATCCGCGCCTATTTGCCCCTTTCCGTTACCTACCCACACCATCCACACGTTAGCGTTGGAATCGCGAGGCGAGAGACGGAGCGCTTCCAGCACGTGAGCCTCGGTCTCTTCACCGCGGCCGCTGACATATTTGGAAAAACCTATTAGTGCATGAGCGAGAGCCAGATTTCGGTCGAGTGCGAGTGCTCTCTGGCATTCGGCAATACCTTGAGCGGCACGATTCGAATAAATTTGAACTAGGCCAACCAAATAGTGGGCCATGGCATGGTTTGGCGCGAGGGACAGAACTTTGGTTAGAGTCGCTTCCGCCGCTGCAAGTCGCGCAGATCGCTCGTCCGTCATGATATAGGACGCACTCCGTGCGTCGACATTTGCGGTGCCCACCAGGGCTTCGATATTGCCGGGGTCGAGTGCGAGCGCCCGCTCGAAAAAGCCGCGCGCTCGCGCCATGTGTTCGGGTGTCGCTCCGCTATTTGCGTTAGGTTGCAAAAGACAAACGAGCTGCAAATCTAACGCAAAGGGTAAAGCGCGCCGCTGTCCTTTGAAGAGTGCTTCGGCTTGTCCCGGTCTTTACTTCTGGGCGGGGGCCGAGGCGGCTCAAGAGCTGCTTGAGCGGCACGCAGATTGGTAAGAGCAGCAAAGAGAGAAAAGGTCTTTCTGACCTAAACGAAAGACTACGGTGATGCGTTGCGGTTATTTAAGCGGCACAGAACGAGTGCTATTGCGGGCTGGAAGAACCGAAGCCTGACCGTTGGGAAAGTCGAAAGTAGTCGGCCATCGGCCGATTTATGCGATAACATCTGATTGACGTAGGCCACGTCCGTTGTTGAGGTAGGAGCCGATCACTCGTGCCAAGCGTCAGGTCACCTTTTGTCTCTTCGCGAACATTCAGTCGTCATATTGCAGAAAAAATGCGTAGCTGGTCATGGATGCCCTTGATTGCATGGAGACCGAGATCGTTGAAGATCAGTCCCGAGCCCGCGACGAGATCCTTTACAGTGCTGGAAACCAGGACCTCACTGCTACCGGCGAGATGGCTTACCCTGGATGCAATATTGACCGCGATTCCGCTGACGTCGTTATCACGAATTTCGATCTCCCCGGTATGAAGGCCCGCACGAATCGCGATGCCAAGAGGCTTGACGCTGTTGGCGATCGCCTGCGCGCAGCGAACCGCCCGAGCGGGCCCATCGAATGTGGCGAGAATGCCATCGCCCAGGGTTTTCACCTCTCGACCGCGAAACCGACGAATTTGGCTGCGGGCCATTGAAAAATGCGCATCCAGTATCGGCCGCCACTCCATATCACCGAGGGCAGCGGCACGCTGAGTCGAATTTACAATGTCGGTGAAAAGGACGGTAGCCAAAACCCGATCCGGCTCAACCGGTTCTTGAGCCGCGTTCACAAAACTTCGAATTTCGGAAAGTACCGTTCCACTGTCCTCAAGCCAAACAAAATGATCCTTGCCGGGCAATTCTATCATTCTCGCATTTGGAATCGCCGCGGCCATGTCTCGAGCGTTCTCGATCGAAGTGCGAACGTCTCCGACGCGATGGATGACCAATGTCGGCGCCTGGATACTCTGTAGGATCGGCCTGACGTCGATTTCGCTGTTCATCTGACGCAGTTTGATAACCGCAGAGGGACTGGCTGAAAGGCGTTCAAACCGCGCCCACCAATCGACAAATTCCGGGTCGCTCGCAAGTCCGGGAGCGAAATCAGGTAGCGATGCTCCGGTTCCCCAAGTAGCTAGGATTCGTGCCTCAGCTAGTTTCGGATCTCTATACGACGGAATCGATATTTTAGCATTCGAATAAGACCCCATGAGGATGAGGCCGCTTACCCTTTCGGGATAGGTGGCAGCGAAAAGTTGGATCATCGCGCCTCCCTCCGAAATGCCGAGCAACACAGCACGGCTCGAACCGGCGGCGTCCATTACGGCGCGGATATCGTCAATTCGCTCGTCCAGGGTGGGAAAGCCGACGCTACGGTCCGAAAGCCCGGTACCCCTTTTGTCGAACCGTATGAGGCGTGCAAAAGATTCGAGCCCATGGAGAAATTTAGCGTGTCGGGGTTCGTCCCACATCAGCTCTAGATGAGAAATAAATCCAGGCGCGAAGACGATATCGATCGGACCGTGGCCGCTGATTTGGTGGGCGATAAAAACATCACCACTCTGAGCATATTTGGTTACTGGCAACATGGAGCAGCCCTCTAATGGAGGAATACTGCGGGTAGGATTGGCGCTAGGTCAATGGGCTCCAGCTTTGATACGGTTGCTCCCGTCTCCCCAGGTTGACTTGCGCTCCCTTAATGGATGCGACCGGCCCAACTGTTGACGTCCGGTTTTGTGTGTAAAGCAGACGTCGCCGTTCATAACATTCGATTGGCGCAACCGACGTGCGCTCCCGCGGTAAAGGACGACCTCATTTGCATCAGTCCGAAGTCGGCTTTTAACCCAGAGAGACTTCTTCGTGAGCGTCCCAATACTAGGGTGCAAGTCTCGTGAATACAAAATCGTGATTTTTAACACCGGCCTCGTGGCAGGCGAAGCATGTCTCGTGCTGCGCCTCGTCGGCCGGCTTGCCGTTAACGAAACGGCCAAAGCCCCAGCCGCCCGTGGAAGGATATTTTCGCGAGTCCTTGACCATAACTTGGACCGTCGTGGCCGAACCCGGAACGGAAGCCGGCTCGAATTCAGAAGACTGTACGCGTTTCCAAGCCAGTTTGACGAGTACCGCTCCATCGGGAAACGGAAGTGCGCCGTTGCGATAGGCGGTGATCGCAGTTTCGTTTCCCAGAACGACGCGAAGTTCATTTAGAGGAGCCGCTTCCTCGGCGGGCGCGATCATTTCCCACTGCCGATATCCCTGGGGAATGGTGACGCCAAAGATCGGCGACACATTGTCAACCGCGGACCCCGTGGGCTGCGCCGCTGACCCTGTCGCAGTTGCGATAGCGATCAAAAATGGCGCAATTACAAGGAGCGCGATGACGACAAGCGCTGCAAGCAAAACGACCGTTCTGAGCCAAGGAAATATACCTTGAGCCGACGTTGTTGGCATCCCCAACTTCATCTCCGTTCGCTCTTCAGCAATCTTTCGGGCGCCGTTGATAGACATAGCTCCTCACATCGCATCGGAATCAATGACGGCTTTGGCAAAAGCCGCGGGTGCTTCCTGGGGCAGATTATGACCGATGCCTCCGGAAATGAGACGATGCTCGTATCTGCCTGAGAACTTTTTGGCGTAAGAGCTGGCCTCGGGGTGGGGTGCGCCATTGGCGTCGCCTTCGAGCGTGATGGTCGGCACAGTGATGTTTGGGCTTGTCGCGAGGCGTTTGTCGAGATCGTCATATTGCCGTTCGCCATCGGCGAGCCCGAGCCGCCAGCGATAATTATTGACGACAACCGCGACGTGGTCTGGATTTCCGAAAGCTACCGCACTGCGATCAAACGTCGCGTCGTCGAAATTCCATTGCGGTGAAGCGATCTGCCAGATCAGCCTTGCGAAATCGTGTCGATATTTGTCGTAGCCGACGCGGCCGCGTTCGGTCGCGAAATAGAACTGATACCACCATTGCAGTTCGGCCTTCGGCGGCAACGCCGTCTTGCCGGCTTCCTGGCCTGCGATCAGATAACCGCTGACAGAGATCATGGCCTTGCAGCGATCAGGCCAGAGCGCCGCCATGATATTTGCGGTGCGTGCGCCCCAATCGAAGCCGGCAAGTATCGCCTTTTCGATTCCGAGTGAATCCATCAGTGCGATGATATCGACCGCCAAGGCAGCTGGCTGTCCGTTACGCATCGTTTCGTCGGAAAGAAAGCGCGTCGTGCCATAGCCGCGCAGATAAGGGACGATCACCCGGTAACCGGCCTGCGCCAACCTAGGCGCTACATCGATGAAGCTGTGGATGTCGTATGGCCAGCCGTGCAGGAGGAGTACTACCGGACCCTTGCTAGGACCGACTTCGGCATATCCGACATTCAACAGCCCTGCGTCCACCTGCTTCAATGGGCCGAACGAGGTATTGGAGCCGGGCTTCGTGGCAGCGACCTTTACTGATGTTGCGTTGCCGGACTGCGCGTTGGCCGAAGAAGGCACGGCGAGCCCGGCAGCCAGTGTGCCGGCGGCGATACCGAAGAACTGGCGGCGATGGCGGTCAATCTCCTGGCACATCCTATTTTTTCCCGTTTTCTAGAATCGGCCTGCCCGACAGACGGTACAGGTCGGATTGATGAGCTTTGATCAGATAAGGTTGATGGCGACGTCGACGTTGCCGCGAATGGCCTTGGAATACGGGCAAGTCTGGTGAGCTTCGTTGAGGAGTGCCTGCGCAACTTCGCGATCCATGCCCGGCACGCTGACATTGAGGCGAGCACGGAGGAAAAAAGCGCCTTCGTCCAGATTCAAGTCCACCTCAGCGTCGATGGCGAGATCGTCGGGGAGCTTGATCTTCCTCTTGCGGGCGGCAATTCCCATCGCGCCTTCGAAGCAGGCGGACCACCCGGCCGCGAAGAGCTGCTCCGGATTGGTGCCGATGCCCGCAACTCCCGGCGTCGAAAGCCTGATGTCGAGATGACCATCGGAGCTGCGGGAAACGCCGTGCTCCCGGCCACCGGTGGTGTGCGTCTTAGCCGTGTAGAGCAGCTTTTCTGTTTGAGTCATGATGTTTTCCTTCTCAAGTTGAGACGTGGTTCGAGTTGTTGTTTGAAAATTATCCGTTGAGCGATGTGCGCACGGGCGTGAAGCGCCTTTAGAGGGCTTCCCTGGGGCCGCGGTCCAGGAACGTTGTTGCCTCCCGCACGAATCGCGCGGGGAACTGGAAAATCCCGCCGTGTCCGGAGTCCGGGTAGATGATCAACTCAGCGTCCGGCAAGTGCTGCTGCAGGATGAAGGAGTTCACGGTCGGGACCATGAGATCGGTTTTCCCATTCACGATCAGCACCGGCAACGTGATCTTCTTTAACTTGGCATAACGGTCGTGCGCGGGAACCGCGCCCCATGCGGCAATGGCCTTTACCTGAGCCGCCATCGCTTCCATCGACGAAGGCATATCTTGGTCTTCGCGTTCATGACGGCGAGTCCAATAAATGCGTCCAGCGGCCTGACTTGAGTCGGTCGGGTAGAAGAAGAGATAGAGGAAGTTTTCTTCTGTTGGCACTTTCTGGGTTGCGTGCCGGGTGGCTAGCTCGGGATAGCCCACCATGCCTTCGCCACCTTCTGGGCCTGTCCCGGCTAAGATCAGGCGGCGGACGAGCTTGGGACGATCGAGAACTACATTCTGGGCGACGAAGCCGCCCATGGAAAATCCGAAGAGGTCGATTTTTTCTAGTCCTAAAGCCTCGACAAAGGCGATCACATGCCTGGCCATGCCGTCGATCGTGTCGGCCGGATCACCTTCAGAACTCGCAACCCCAGCATTGTTGAAGAGGATCACACTACGGTTCTGGGCCAGGCCGTCTGTCACAAGACGATCCCAGTTGTCGAGACCGCCCCGGAAGTGTTGCAAGCAGACCAAAGGCAATTGGTCTCCGGCACCGAACCTCCGATAAGCGTAGCGGATACCGTTTGCTTCAATGTACTGGGTCGGAGCAGTGTTGTGTGTGGGGGGCATGGGATAACCTTTCGTCTTGTGCTGACGGAGTTGGGTAGGATCACGAGAAAGGCGGCGCGACGTTATCGCGCGCCGCCGCGCGCGGATCAGCGCAAGGATCGAAACGCGGCCCGGATCTCATCGGTGAAGATCGCCGGCTGTTCCCACGCCGCGAAGTGACCGCCTTTGTCGAGCTTGTTGTAGTGGATGAGTTTGGGGTAGGCCCGGTCTGCCCAACTTCCCGGAGCCGTATAGATTTCGTCGGGGAAGGCACTCACGGCGACGGGAATCGCGACACCCCTGACGTCGAAGAAGCCTCCGCCCGTCGAAATCTGCGTGGTGTCCCAATAGAGGCGCGCCGATGAGATCGCCGTGTTCGTCAGCCAGTAGAGAGTGACGTTGTCTAGCACGTCGTCCCGAGTAAGCCCCTCCGTCGTTCCATTGAAGACCCGTGAGATCATACCGTAGCTGCGGATGTCGTGATCCAGCATCCACGCCGCGAGGCCGACCGGCGAATCCGTGATTCCGTAAAGCGTCTGTGGCCGGTTCGACATTTCCTGGGCGTAGGCCAGGCCGTGCCTGTAGAAGTCATCGAGTTGGTCCCACGCATGTCTTTCATCGGCCGAGAGCCCGGCGGGCGGCGGCCCACCAACCGAAAGAGCTTTTGAAATATTGGCCGGAACCGTAGCCGCCATATTGGTGTGAATGCCGAGCAATCCTGGCGGCTTCTGCAGAGCCATCACTTCCGAGACGGCGTTCCCCCAATCACCGCCCTGCGCCACGTAACGTGTGTAACCCAAGCGTTGCATCAACGTCGCCCACGCGCGAGCGATACTGACGGGAGTCCACCCCGTCGCGGTCGGCTTACCTGAGAAGCCGTGCCCCGGTAGCGATGGAATCACCAGATCGAACGCCTCGGACGCGCTCCCGCCATGGGCCGTCGGATTGGTCAGTGGATCGATGATCTTCATCTGCTCGATGATCGAGCCGGGCCAGCCGTGGGTCACGATCATCGGTAGCGCATTTTCATGCTTCGAACGAACGTGAATAAAATGAATGTCGATTCCGTCGATCTCGGTGATGAATTGCGGCAAGGCGTTCAGTTTAGCCTCGATCTTTCGCCAGTCGTGTTCCATTGCCCAATAGCGCGCGAGCGCTTGCATCGTCGCGAGCTGTACACCTTGGGATGAATCCTTGACCGTTTCGCGATCAGGCCACTTGGTCGCTTTGATACGTCTGCGCAGATCGACGAGATCGGCTTCCGGGAAATTGACCGTGAATGGCCGAATGGCATCGGCTTCGGTCGTCGCGCGCAAACTTGCGGGAAATAGACTGATTGCTCCCGCGGTAGCTGCCAGGGTTAGGAGGCTGCGCCGGGTGGGCGGTGAAATGACGGACATGAGGGCTTTTCCCTTCGTTGGATGAAAGTGGCTCGAAATGTCCCTTCCACCTATCAGTCGTCGTGGTATGACGCCCGTCAGGAGTTGTGAGGAATTGTGAGCAGATGCCCGCGATGAGAAAGTGACGTCATGATCGAGCCGGCTGCGCCGACTAAGGTGGTCATATCGTTTGGCCCGTTCAGCTTAGTGCCGGACGAAAGGCTTCTTTCGCGAGACGGCGTAGCCGTACCGTTGGGCGCTAGAACGCTCGATACTCTCGTGGCGCTCGTGTCGTTTCCGAACGAAGTTGTCAGTAAGCGCGACCTGATGGCTCGGGTTTGGCCCGACGTTATCGTGGAGGAAGGTAGCTTGAGGTTTCACATCGCTGAATTGCGCAAGGCGCTAGGCGATGGCAAAGGAGGTGCCCGATACATCACGACCTTGGCCGGACGGGGTTATTGCTTCGTGGCGCCGATCACGCGATCGTCGCAATTGCCAAATGGACCAGCGCCACGTCCTGCCAGCTTTCCGCGCGTCAACCTGCCAAATCGTTTACCCCGAATGGTGGGACGGGAAGACGGCGTTCGGGCGCTTTCGGCGCAATTGCTTGCTTCACGTTTTGTCACCGTCACGGGCCCGGGCGGCGTCGGCAAGACCACCGTCGCAGTGGCCGTCGCGCATGACTTATTGGAGACTTTCGCTGAAGCCGTAATCTTCTTCGACCTCGGATCTCTCAGCGATCCCAATCTCGTCACCACGTCGTTCGCGCTGATGCTGGGGCTGCCGGTCCAGTCCGACGATCCCACCCCCGGGGTCATTGCGCATTTGCGTGATAAACGAATTCTTTTGATTCTGGACAATTGTGAGCATGTCATTGAGCCCGTCGCTGCTTTTGCCGCCCATGTTTTGCTCGAAGCGCCGCAGGTCCATCTGCTTGCAACCAGTCGTGAGGCTCTGAGAGTTGAGGGCGAACAAGTCTATAAGTTGGCGCCGCTTGCCTTTCCGCCGGACGAATCCGGCCTGACGGCTTCGGTTGCCCTGGCCTATCCCGCAACCGAGCTATTCCTTGAACGGGCTAAGGCAAGCGGTGCAAGATTCGAATTCAATGATGCCAATGCGGCGATTGTTGCTGGCATTTGCCAGAAGCTGGACGGTGTAGCTTTGGCGATCGAGCTGGTGGCGGGCAGAGTAGGGACTTACGGCCTGGAGCAGACTGCTACGCTTCTTGATCAGCGCCTGAGCCTCCTGTGGCAGGGGCAACGTAATGCGCCGCCGCGTCAAAAGACTCTGTGGGCGACGTTGGATTGGAGTTATGGGCTCTTATCCGAGATTGAGCGTTTGGTGCTTCACCGGCTCGCCGTGTTCGTTGGACATTTTACGATCGAGGCGGCACATGAGGTTGTGACCGACGAAAAAATCGACCGCGCTCTCTTGTTCGGAACGATGGATAGCCTCGTTGCTAAATCGATGCTGGCGCCGCGTCCGATCGGAGCCATGATACGCTACCGTCTGCTGGACACCACGCGGTCTTACTTGTTGGAAACAGGCGTTAAGGATGTCGCGCTGGCCGCGCGTCACGCCGTCTACTATCAGCGATGGCTTGAGCAGACTGGCGCCGAGTGGCCGACCTTGTCGAACGCAGCGGAACGGGCCCCTCACTTCGCGAGCCTTCACAATGTGCGAGCAGCTCTGGAGTGGTGCTTTAGCGCCGGCGGCGCCACCGAAATTGGCATCCAGCTCGCCGCCGCGGCCGCGCCGGTCTTTCTGGCGATGTCTCTGCTCACCGAATGTCACCGCTGGTCGAAGCGGGCGATCCTCGCGATCGACGAGGCTACGCGCGGCAGCGCAGAGGAGATGCATATTCAGGCGGCTTTGGGATTGTCGCTGATGTTCACGCTCGGTAACAGCGAGCTGGCACGGGTGGCCCTGAGTAGGAGTCTGGCGATTGCGGAAGAGCACAATGATGTCCCCAATCAGCTGCAATTGCTTGGCCGGATGCACATCTTTCACGAACGCATGGGGCACTTCGAGACCGCCTTGCACCACGCACGGCGCAGTTCTGTCGTCTCCACCACGCTGGCGGACCCGAGCGCTATCGCGGTCTCCCAATCCCTGCTCGGAGTTTCCCTTCATCTCGCCGGCGACCATCTCGGCGCCCGTACAGAACTTGAAGCAGCGATCAACTGCCCTGAACGGCACCGGACCACCACTGTTTACGGCTTCGATCATCACAATCGCGCATGCATTACTTTGGCAAGGACCCTTTGGTTGCAAGGTCATCCGGTCAAAGCGATAGAGCTCGCGCGGCAGACTGTCGATGAGGCCGCGCAAATGGACCATCCTGTGACACTTTGCATCGCCCTGATCTGGGCCGTCTCCGTGTTCCTTTGGTCTGGTGATCTCGAAAGTGCCGAAAAGAACATCGACCGGTTCATCTCGCACGCGCGGTCACGATCGATGGAGCCTTATCTCGCCGTTGGACGAGGGGTTAAAGGTGAGTTGGCGATCCGGCGGGGTGAGACGAAAAGCGGCGTGGAGAGCTTGAGAGAATGTCTCGAAGAACTGCATGCTGCGCGATATGAACTCCTCACGACAACGTTCAACATTTCGCTCATCCAGGGCCTTCTGAACGCGGGCCGTTCTGGCGAAGGCCTGGCACTGATCGACGAGACGATCCGGCTTGTCGAGGAGAACGGCGACCTCGTCTTCATGCCCGAGTTGCTGCGCGTGAAAGGTAATGCCTTATCGTGCCTGCCGAAGTCATCGTTGGAGGAAGTGGAAAGTTGTTTCGCTGATTCGCTTGAGTGGAGTCGTCGTCAGGGAGCGCTCGGCTGGGAATTGAGAACAGCTGTCGACCTAGCACGTTTTCGCACAGAGCAGAATAGGCGCGAAGACGCCAGGGTGTTGCTACAGCCTTTAATCGAGCAGTTCGAGAAGGGTTCGGATACAGCAGATCTAAAAATTGCTAGAAAAGTGCTTGCCAATCTATGAGCGCGCATTCCTTCACTTCCGCTTATGACGCTCATACACTTTTTCGGTCCGTCTAGGTTTAGTAAGGGCCGCTATTAGGTGGAAATAGACATTCTCATTTCATAACATTCGAACAGCGTACGAAATGTCAGCTATTGAGGTAAGGGCGGACGTCGTTCGCGCCTGGCGCTAAGTCACCTTTTGACCCAAAGGGAAATGAGCGTCTCCCATTTTAGGGAAGCCATTAATCCTGCCGAAGGGTAAGACAACGGCTTGTCGTCAAGAATTGGAATTGCCGAAGTAACAGGAGGCGTGAGAAAATCCTTCGCAGCAGCAGTATGTAAAACATCATACGGCCGAGTTGTCTTATGCCGCGAGTTGTAGTTGTTCTCACAATCTGATCCCCTAGCAACCGTCTGACATCGCGGCGTACCAGATGAAGATCTGCGAAAATGACTTGGCCTAAGCTAATTCGGTGGGGGTGGACACCCACCTCAATTAGAACACGTCTTTGCGTGGCGCCACATGATCTCGTCAACTCGAAAGGCTGCTCGATAAATCGTTGACCGAACTTTCCCCCGCGTGATCCCAGGAGTTAAACTGGCGAAGCGATCGAAGAGAGCCAGATGAACAACTTGACTTAGGAAAGCGTCGATGAGGCTATTCGTTACATTAATTGTCATCTTGGCTACCGGCATTTCCATCCACTTGCTTGCTCATGCCTTTGTTAATCTGCAGCCGCTAGATGAAGCAGTGACATCCCTTTTCTACTTTCTTTGTAAGGCGGCTCCTCTCTTCCTCTTGGCCGTAATCGTATCGGTTGTGCTTATCATCTACTTTGAGGAACGCAATTTGAAAGGTGCGCTTAAGCGCCTTTTTATGTCTCACGGGCGCGGAATTTTACTAAGCATTTGGACTGAAATTAGAGACATCCGCCGACGCTATAACGAGCAATGGGAGACTGTAGAGTTTTGGCTTCTTCTTTTGATTGTTTTACTGCAGTTCTTTGACTTGGCTTATCCAGCTGAGCGGCTGGATCACTTAGCGTTGTTGGCGGCTTTTATCTTAGCAATCATCAAACGGGTATCGATCGCGATAATACATCAATTAGTGATCCGGCGCGATCACGTTGGCATCACGAAATTCCGAAAAGATGCGCTATTGAAATGGCTGTCCGTCCCACTTCCCTTTAAGCAAGTCCGGTTTGCAAAATTTGAGGGCGACGACGCATTCGAATCCGGTTCTCTGATCAAGAAATATTCAAGGCTGCTCGATAGAATCGTTGATCGTGAAGAGGCCGAAGAACCATTCACATCAGAGGACCGCGCGGAACTTTACCGTAGATGGCTTCTCAGCAATCAACCCGTACTAAGCGTTTTTGTCGACGTTAACGACGAACCTCTCGCCGCCGCGGTTGTTCTTCCCCTCACGAGGGCAGCTTATGAGCAATATAAAGCGCGGAAGCTCGATGCTCTTGATATCCAGCCGTACCACATCGTTGATGTAAACGAGAAGTCTTGCAGGTATCTTTTGGTGGACGCCGTTGCCACATTGAAATCCGATGCGCGATTAACAGGCACCCGTCTTACGTTGTATCACTGCTCGCAATTTTACAACCCTGTTACACCCCCCATCGTTCTCTTTTCCACGACATCGCGTAAGATGAAAGATATCTTCGCTACGTTTGGCTTCAGCGTTTCAGAGTCGCCGTGGTTGATGGGATCGACTGATTTCCTCCTTGAGTGTGATTTCTCGGTTGCAAATAGAGGCGACCAAAGTTCCGCAGATCTGCGAGGAATAATTCTCAGCTTAATTCCAAGCTACCAATCTGCCGCCGGGTCAGCGCAACGTACGTAACGATGCTGACTTCTTGGCCGCAGACCCGTCGCATCCGCGGAAGAAGGGACGAAAGGCAAGTTGTCATTTGGGCGTCCCAAATCGAAGATCATTCCCCCGGAGAAATACGATGAAACGCCGACTCCTGACGTGCCACCTCGCCCAGATAATTCAACTAGTTTGGAAGGCGACAGGTCGCAGCCAGCCAACAGAGATAAAGCTTCTATCATTGATAGTAGGAGAGCGGTCTTAGAACCCATGCCAACATGGGTTAACAGAGAGCCAGAGATAACGATTTCTGCGGGATAGAATCTGTTTTCGCGGACTATCTTCCCGAGGGTACGGTGACGACGTTGGTCGCTATATCAGCGGAGACACCGTCGCTGAGGCGGCGAAGCGGTTTCAAACCGCCTATGAGCGATCGTTGAAAGCGGAAGATTTTGCAAAGGGTGGTAAGCTGGAGCAAGCTGTCAACATGTGGCGCATAAATTTTGGCGACTACTTTCCTGCTTATGGCTGAGACTGAGCAAAAGAGCGATCCCGTTGGCGACGAGTTCTTTAAACCGCTCGTTACGGCCGATCTATGTGCGAGCATCCTATTTTACGTTTCAGCGGCCCTGTCGTTCACCCCGGTTTTATTGCGGAAATGGCATGCCTCGACACAAAAGCGGGCGTTTCGCGACAGAAACTAGCTAGGCCAGCCGGGCCTTGAGGCGTGGCGTCATCCAATTGAGAAACGCACGAAGCTTGAGAGGAACCGGCTTTCGTTGCGCATAGACAATATGCGCGGGCATCGGTTCTGGCTCTAAATCTTCCAGGACAATTTCGAGTGTTCCCGCGCGCCTTGCGGTATCCATCTTGTAAGACATAACTCGCGCCACACCCATGCTGGCGATTGCGGCTAGAACCGCCGCTTCGGATGTGTTCACCGTCAACCTCGTTCTTATCGGTGCAACAACCGTGCGACCATTTTTGGAGAACTTCCAAGCGGGCGGCGCGGCAACGTCATCAATCGTGATGCAATCGTGGTCGCGAAGCTCTGCAAGCGACTTCGGTTTTCCTTTTGCTGCAAAATAGGCGGGGCTCCCGCATACGACGACACGGATCGAGCCGATGCGTGTCGCGATCTTGCTGCTGCTGTCAGGAAGAGGGCCGATCCGAATCGCAACGTCGATATTCTCCTCAACGGTGTTGACGACACGGTCCGTCAGCACGAGCCGCAGGCCGATTTCCGGATACGCATTCAAGAATTCAACCGCGAGTGGGAGTAGATGCGTATGACCGAGACCCCACGGCGCCGTCACCGCTAGGTCACCTTTGGGGGTCCTGTACTCGCCGGACAATTCCCGTTCGGCGTCGTCGACCTGCTCAATGATCCGCTTGCACGCATCGATGTAGGACCTCCCCGCATCAGTCAGCGTGACTCGCCGGGGAGATCTCTGAAATAACTGAGCTTTCAGGCGGTCTTCCAGTTCAGCGACCTGGCGGCTCACGGTCGCGACGGGCGTCTTCAGTCTACGCGATGCCGCGGAGAAGCTTCCCGTCTCCGTTACGGCGACGATAACAGACATCACCTCCAAACGATCCATCTGTCAGCTTTCCAAAATCGAGAAAGTCACTTCCCAATTTTATGGGCTGATCGACAGCTCTGCAATCGGCTAATCCATGAAAAGCTTGGTGGATGCGCTCAAATCGCAAGCAGAACGAGTACGCGTACGGATCAACGAATCCGGTTCTTTCCTCAATTGAAAGATCGCCTCGTGTTCGCATCATTCGCATGCACAGGACCCGGTAGGTGCACATCTCGCCGCGAGGTATTGATCTCGAGTGTCATTTCCACCCCCGCGCTCGCATTACTACCAACAATATCGCGCGCTGCGTCGACAAAAGAAACGGATCATAAGGGAGCGCCCGTCAGCAGAGGAGATCGGACAGTGAGCGCTGTAACGACCAAAGATTCCACTGAGATCTATTACAAGGATTGGGGTCGCGGCCGCCCTGTCGTATTCTCCCACGGCTGGCCGCTGAACGCCGATGCCTGGGACGACCAGATGTTTTTTATGGCGTCGCGAGGCTTCCGCTGCATCGCCTTTGATCGTCGAGGCTTTGGTCGATCAAGTCAGCCGTGGAACGGCAATGACTATGACACCTTTGCTGATGACCTCTCGGTGCTCATCGAGGCGCTCGATCTGAAAGACGCAGCCATGGTAGGTCATTCGGCGGGAGCCGGCGACGTCGCGCGCTATATTGGTCGGCATGGTACCCGACGTGTCTCCAAGGTCGCGCTAGTGTCGTCCATACCGCCATTGATGCTGAAGACACCAGCCAACCCAGGCGGGCTCCCGATCGAAGTGTTCGACGGTGTCCGAAAGGCTGTGCTCAGCGACCGCGGCCAGTTCTATCGCGATCTCAGCGGGCCGTTCTACGGCGCCAACCGGCCGGGCTCTACGGTTTCCCAGGGTGTCAAGGATGCGCTCTGGCTGTGGTCCATGCAGGCAGGATTGCGGGCCTCCTACGAGGGCATCGGGGCGTTCTCCGAGACCGATTTCACGGAGGACCTCAAGAAAATCGACGTTCCTGCCTTAATCATTCACGGCGACGACGATCAGAACGTTCCTATCGCGGACTCGGCGTTGCTGTCGTCGAAGCTCATCAAAAAGGCGACGTTGAGGGTGTATCCCGGTGCGCCGCACGGTCTGACCGTCACGCATAAGGATCGGTTCAACAACGATCTTCTCGAATTCGTTCGAAGCTGAGAGCCGTCGCAAGCGCTTAGATTTTGTACGCGATTTGTTGATCTCGCCCAACGAGTGTCGGGCCATTGGAGATTGTAATGACAGCGGTGGCCGCTCTTTTGCAACGCTCCGGCAGGCGAATACTGCTCGCGACATTTGCAGTCGCAGCGATCGGAAGCCTGTTGGTTCCCGAGCCATTCGCGTTTGGACAAACGTCTGCAGACGAATCCTCCCCCATTTTCGGCGTCAAAATTCCCGCCGGATATCGCCAATGGGAGCTGATTGCTCCATCGCGCGAGGCAGGCAGCTTCGACGAACTGCGGAGTATTCTCGGAAACGCCATCTCGATGAAGGCCTACCGGGACAGTGCGCTTCCTTTTCCGGACGGCTCAATACTCGTCAAGCTCGCTTGGAAGCAAGTGCCGTCGGCGGAGTTCGCCGAAGCGTTCGTCCCCGGGCACACCACGACGGTTCAAGTAATGGTCAAGGACTCGAAGAAGTACCCGTCCACCGGAGGATGGGGATTCGGTCGATTCATCGACGGCAAGCCGGTGGACGAAACGCAGCACCAGACTTGCTTTGCCTGCCACGAGGCCAACGTCAAAGAGCATGACTTCGTTTTTACCCGATACGCGCCTTAGCGCTGCGGCACGGTGAGGACATAGGAAAGAGCATAGGGGTGCAAATAGCCAGAGCGCAGAAATCCGCCTGCGCCGTCGGATCAACGGACTGCAAGGAGATCGTGTCATGAACTCATCGAAAATATCCGCACTATTCGCCATCGCAGTTCTGGCCTCGATCGGTGGCGCATCTGTTACGGCTGCGCCGCCGGCGACCGCTCCGGAAACGGTCGTGCCCCACTACAAGACGACCACCGTCGATGGAGTAAACATCTTTTATCGCGAAGCGGGTCCTACGAATGGCCCGGTCGTTCTGCTGCTGCACGGCTTTCCGACTTCGTCGCACATGTTTAGAAATTTGATCCCTCTGCTGGCGGATCGCTACCACATCATCGCCCCGGATTATCCGGGCTTCGGACAGAGCGCCGCGCCCGATCACAAACAGTTCAGCTACAGTTTTAGCCATTACGCCGATTTGGTCGATGGCCTTCTAGCGCAGCTGAAGGTGCAACGCTACGCGATGTACGTGATGGACTACGGCGCGCCGGTCGGGTATCGCCTTGCCCTCAAGCATCCCGCTCGCGTCAGCGCGCTGATCGTCCAGAACGGCAATGCCTATAGCGAGGGGCTCAAGGCATTCTGGGACCCAATCAAAGCATATTGGGCCGACGGCTCGGCGGCACACCGAGAAGCGCTGAATTTTCTCGTCGCGCCGGAGACGACCAAATTCCAGTACACCGACGGCGTACAAGACGTCTCTCGCATCGATCCCGACAACTGGCTCCACGACCAGGTGTTGCTCGATCGCCTCGGCAATCGAGACATCCAACTAGACCTATTCCACGACTACGGCTCGAACGTTCCTCTTTATCCCGAATTCCAGGCGTTCTTTCGCCAATACAAGCCGCCGACGTTGATCGTTTGGGGCAGGAATGATAAGATTTTTCCTGCGGAAGGGGCTTACCCTTACCTCCACGACCTGCCGAACGCAGAACTGCACCTGCTCGATACCGGACACTTCGCGCTTGAGGACAAGCTCGATGAAATGGAGCCGCTCATCCACGGATTTCTTGACCGCCATCTCGAGACCCTCTGATCGCCGAGAGAGTAACCGACGATCTTTCAGCAAGGCCATCTCATAACAAAGGGATATTGCCATGGGCATCGTGAAGACAAAAGACGGCGGCGAGATTTTCTACAAGGACTGGGGCAAAGGTCAGCCCATCGTGTTCAGCCATGGCTGGCCGCTATCGGCCGATGACTGGGACACACAAATGCTGTTCTTCCTCAACCATGGTTATCGCGTCATAGCCCATGACCGCCGGGGCCACGGCCGTTCGACCCAAACCGGCGACGGCCATGACATGGATCACTACGCGGACGATCTCGCGGCGTTGACGGCGCATCTCGATCTAAAGAACGCCATTCACGTCGGGCATTCGACTGGCGGCGGTGAGGTGGTCCATTATCTGGCGCGTCATGGCGAGAGTCGCGTGACGAAGGCGGCCATCATCAGCGCGGTGCCGCCCTTGATGCTGAAGACGGAGGCCAATCCGAAGGGTCTTCCGAAGGACGTGTTCGACGGATTGCAGGCGCAACTCGCGGCTAGCCGATCGAAATTCTATCGCGACCTTCCCGAAGGCCCGTTCTACGGCTTCAACCGGCCGGGCGCGAAAGCGTCAGAAGCCGTCATCGGCAACTGGTGGCGCCAGGGCATGATCGGGGGCGCCAAGGCGCATTACGACGGCATTGTCGCCTTCTCCCAGACGGATTTCACCGAAGACCTCAAAAAGATCACCGTGCCGGTCCTGGTGATGCACAGCGAGGACGATCAGATCGTCCCCTACATCGCCTCGGGACCTCTATCGGCGAAGCTCCTGAAGAACGGCACATTGAAGACCTACAAGGACTTCCCGCACGGCATGCCGACGACGCATGCCGAAACGATCAATGCCGACTTGCTTGCTTTCCTGCGCTCCTGACGTTCGATTGGAGAATTTCGCTAGGAAAAGGAAGGCGAGGGGCGAAGTGACCGACAAAGCTCCACGGCTTATTGCCGGAATCGTACCGGCGACCGGAGAAATGCCCATCTTCGAGGTCGGCGACCGCGTGAGAGTGATGAAACGCGAGCCGGTCGGCCACTACCGAGTGCCCACATACCTGCGCGGCAAGGCGGGGGTGGTCGACGCGGTGATCGAACCCGCCGCCGTCGACAATGAGGAAGAAGCCTACGGCCGCAACGCCGGTTCGCGGCGGCATTACTACCGCATCTCGGTGCCGATGACTTCGATCTGGCTGGGCTATACGGGGTCGCCGCGCGACGGCCTGCGGATCGAAGTGTTCGAGACCTGGCTGGAAAAGGATCTAGGAGATGTCAGATCACGATCATGAACATCCACACGCCGAGATCATTCACGCCGAACGGCCCGGGTATTACGACATCATGGAGACCGCGGTTCGCGAACTCCTCATTGAGAAGCAATTGTTCGGTCCCGAAGAGATTCGCCGTCAGATCGAGGTTTTGGATTCGCGGACGCCAGCGCTCGGCGCGAAGGTCGTGGCCCGTGCCTGGGTCGATCCCGAATTCCGCTCGCGGCTGCTCGCGAACGGCCGCGCCGGCTGCGAGGAACTGGGGATCACTTTCTATGACGATACTCAGCTCATCGTTCTCGAAAATACCGACGCGGTGCACAACCTCATCGTCTGCACGCTGTGCTCTTGCTACCCGCGACCCGTGTTGGGACTGCCGCCCGATTGGTACAAGCTGAAAGCGTATCGCTCGCGTGCGGTTTACGAACCCCGCGCCGTACTTGCCGAGTTCGGCACGCACATCCCGGATGATGTTGAAGTCAGGGTCAGCGATTCGACCGCGATCGTTCGGTATTTGGTCCTACCGAAGCGTCCGAACGGCACCGAACACTACAGCGAGGAACGACTCGCCGCCCTAGTCACGCGTGACGCGATGATCGGCGTCATCCCCGTCACCATCGGGAGCGGCCAATGACCGAAACCAGGCATCTTCTCAATCGTTTGCCCAACGACATCGGCGGACTGCCGGCCGACGCGATTCAGCGCACTGATCACGACCTTGAGCCCTGGGAGAAACGCTGCCACGCGCTTGCCGACGTCCTCGATTTTCACAAGATCATCAATACCGAGGAGAAACGCCGCGGCGTCGAAGCGCTCGGTGCCGAGATGGTCGGCAAGCTGTCCTACTATGAACGCTGGATCGCGGCGTTCGCAAACATTCTCTTCCAAAAAGGCATCCTGACGCCAAGCGAGCTCGCGCGAAAGATGGACGACGTTGAGGCTCGGTGGGAACGTGAGAATGCGGGGCGAGCGTCGTGACCGCACAGGAGAGGGGCAGCCGAGCCGACTTCGACCTGCCGAGCATTTCCGCGCCGGCGAAGCAGGACCCGGCGCATCTTATTGTCGCAGCGCCGCTTGCGGAGGCGCTCGCGCGCGGGCTTGCGGTCATTCAATACCGCGCCGACAACCTCCGTATCGTTCCGATCTACGGTCCCGCCGCCCTCGGCGTGACGCCGCGGATCGGCCATATCCACGTCACCGTCGATGATGCCCGCTGGCATTGGGTGGATGCGAGCGGCGAGCCGCTGATCATACAGGGACTGACGCCCGGACCGCATCGCGTGTTGATCGACCTCGCCGATCCGATGCACCGGGTGATCGACAGCAAAACGGTCAGCTTTGAGATTCCGGACCGCAGCCACCCCGCGGGCAACTAGGAGGACACCATGGACCGTTCAAACAGGCACGGCATGTCGCGACGCGGTTTTTGCCTTTGCTGCATCGGCGCAGGCGCGCTGGGGACAAACGGCAGGTTAACGCCGCGCGAAGCATTCGCCGAGGCGCGCGGCATTGTCAGCCTCATCAAGGACAGCGCGGCTACGTCGCAAATCGTAACCCACAGGCTTCGAAATAATGTCAGCGTGCTCGAAGGCTCCGGGGGAAACGTCGCCGTTTTGACAGGGCCAGACGGCATGGTGCTGATCGACGCCGGCATCGGCGTGTCGCAACCCCAGATGGCCAAAGCGCTCGCCGGGCTCGGCGCTGATCCCGTGACGCACCTGATCAACACGCACTGGCACTTCGATCACACCGACGGCAATACCTGGCTGCACGAGGCGGGCGCGAAGATCCTCGCCCACCAAAACACCCGCAAATACCTGACCGAGGTTCAGCGGGTCGATGAATGGGACTATAACTTCCTACCGCTACCGCCAGGCGGCATTCCCAGTGATGTCTTCGCGACCGAACGAAATCTGAAGCTCAATGGATTGTCGATCGACCTGAAGCATTACGGTCCCGCGCATACCGACAGCGACATTTCAGTCGCATTTGGCGAAGCGGACATTCTGCATGTGGCGGACACATTCTGGAACGGCATCTATCCTTTCATCGACTATTCGACCGGCGGCAGCATCGATGGCATGATCACGGCCAGTGACGCCAATCTAGCGAGGGCGACGGACAAGACCATCATCATTCCGGGGCACGGCAAGCCGGTGAGTAATAAGGCGGAGCTCAGGGAGTTTCGCGACATGCTCGTCGCCATCCGCGAAAACGTCGCCGCACTCAAAAAGCAAGGACACTCGAAAGCCGAGGCGGTCGCGGCGAAGCCGACCGCGGCCTTCGACGCGAAATTCGGCAACTTCGTCATCGACCCCGGTTTTTTTACGAGGCTGGTTTACGAGGGCGTATAGCCGCAGCTCGCGTACATCGCGGCAAGGGACGAGAAGGACACGCCCCATGAAACAAGTGGCCGATACAAGTTCCGGATATTCGTACGGGGAGCCTGACGTAGTCCAGTCCGCCGTCTCCGTCCGCGATCTGGATGATTTGAAACGAAGCGCCGGCTTTACGGAGGACGACGAGCCTTATCTCCGGCTCGCCGGCGAAGTGCTCGCCGATCAGACAAGGCAGATCGTCGAACACTGGCGCGGCGGTATTATAGCGGGCATCCCGAACCTCGCGCGCCACTCCCGCACGCCGGAAGGCGATCCGAACCCGGAATATCTGGCCAGGAGCAATCTTCGCTTTCAGCAGTGGATCCTGGACACCTGTCTGCGGCCGTACGATCAAGACTGGATCAACTACCAACAGGAAATCGCGCTGCGGCATACGGCGGCGAAGAAGAACAAGATCGACGGCGCGCGTTCGACGCCCTTCGTGCCGTTGCGCGAGGTACTGACGTTCGTCGCGGTGATGAACATGACCATGAAGCGGTATCTGGCCGCGAAAGGGCATCCGGCGGAAGTGGTGGATAAGATGCATGACGCCTGGTGCAAATCGATGCAGCTCCAGCTCGCGCTTTGGATCGGACCCTATGCTGACACCCGGCGGGCTCCACGCGAGTGGTGACCTTCGGAGGCAGCAAAATGAAATCTCTCTCCCGCTATCCGGCTCCCCTCTATGCCGCTGCGCTCACGATTGGAATCGTCTCCGGCGTCGCCATTCTCGAATACGCTCATGTCGGAATACAGATGGCGCCCACGATTTGCCGGGCAGAGGCCGGCATAATCGAGGAGTCTCCGTTTCTCAGGGAGAACGCCGCGGCGATGACGAAGATGATGGACGCCATGACGGTCAAGCCGACCGGCGACGTCGACGCCGATTTCGTCGCGATGATGGTGCCACACCACCAGGGAGCGGTCGAGATGGCGCAAGCCGTGCTTCGTTATGGCCGCAACCCGCAAATCAAACGACTCGCTCAGGAGATCATCGTGACTCAACAGCAGGAGATCGTCGTAATGCGGCTTGCGGTTGGTGAACCAACGCCGCCTTCCGCGGCGTCACCGACGCAGCAACCTTCAGCCCGCACGGCTTCCAACTTTCGATAACGAGGGGACGCCGGGCAGCTTGAGCGCGAACAACGAAGGAACAGATATGACCTCGATCTTTTTTCAAACGACGTTGCTCGCGAGCGCGTTCGTCGCAGCGTGCGGAGCCGCTTGGGCAGGTCAAGCTCCGGGCAAGGCATCCGACCCCGACGTGACGATAGGTCATCACGACCGCGTCTACGCCGCCGAGCAGTTTTCCAACACGGTCTCTGTCACTGACCCCGTCGACAACCGGCTTCTCGGCGTCATCCGGCTCGGCGAGCCCCAGCCGGCCAACCTGAGTCCACTGTATCATGGCCAACTGCTCGTGCACGGGATGGGCTATTCGCCCGATCACAAAACGCTTGCGGTCGTATCGATCGCCAGCAACTCGCTCACGTTCATCGATACTGCGACGAATATGGTAAAGCACACGACCTACGTCGGACGTTCGCCGCACGAGGCTTTTTATACGCCGGACGGCAACGAGGTTTGGGTCACGGTGCGGGGCGAAGACTACGTCGCGGTCCTCGACGCGCAGACGTTCGAAGAGAAGTCGCGAATCAAGGTTCCGGCGGGACCCGGTATGCAGATCTTTTCGCCGGATGGCATGTACGGCTACGTCTGCTCGTCGTTCAACCCTGACACGGTGGTTGTCACGCTTGCCGACCATCAGATCGTCGGCCACGTGAAGCAGGACAGTCCGTTCTGCCCCAACATTGCCGCATCGCCTGACGGAACGCAGGTGTGGATGATGCTGAAGGACACCGGCAGGGTCGAGGTGTTCGACGCGCGACCCCCGTTCTCGGTTCTCAAGTCATTCGACACCGGCCCGATCACCAATCACGTCAATTTCGTTCGCAACACAAACGGCTCGTTCGCGTATGTGACTATCGGCGCACTGAATGAGGTCAAGGTGTTTCGGACCGACACCTTCGAACAGGTCGCAAACATCCAGGTCGGAAATCTTCCGCATGGGATCTGGCCGTCGGGCGATGGAACGCGCGTCTATGTCGGGCTTGAGAACGGAGACGCCCTGGTCGCTATAGACACGCTAACCAACAAGGTGATCGCGAATATCCCGATCGGGCAAGCGCCGCAGGCACTCGCCTACGTCTCCAATGCCGTGCCGGAGGGCGACGGAATGCAGAACCTGGAGCCTCTCGGAGTCGCCGGTCAAGTGGCGCATCTCGCGCTTGCGATACCCGGAGCCGACAAGCACGCCGGCAAGAATCCAACCAGCGTGGCTCTGTTTGATCAGGGTCTCTCGCAGGTGCTTGAAGCGTCCGTGTCCGGACTGCTGCCAATGCAGCCGTATGTGCTGGCGCTCGCCACGAAGCCCGACGGCGCGGGATCAATCGAGCCGCTCGCCGAATTCAAGACCAATCCTGCGGGTTCGGCGATTGTGAACGCCGTGGGTCCGATCCGTCAGATCGTGGAAAACACCGAAGTCGTCCAGCGCCGCTACCTGGCGATCATCGCGGGCACCGCGGACATGCTCGGCGCACCGGTGCAAGTACAGGTGCAATGAAGTCAGTGTGGCATCAGGTGCGTGGAGAACCAGTTGCGCGCCAATCAGTGCGTTGTGAGGCAAGCGCTTATCGACAGTAAAAAATCCATTATCAAGTTTGAGCGACGCGCGGCGGACCAAAATGAAAGTACATCTCTGAGAGAACGACAATGGAAATTCCTCATGCGACGTCCCCTTCTCGCCCTCCGTGAAGGGCGTGCAAGCTCGCAAGGGGCCCGCGCTGCGTATTGTCACGTTGAAGAGCGTGGCGCCAGGCAGACTCCGATAACGCCTAATCTTGTCGCCTTCATGGAGCGCAGAGGAGCGCTTTTCTTGCCACCGTGAATGCCGAAGGACATTGAGCACCGCGACGGTCCGCCCGGTTCTTGCGTGTGCTCGACGACAAGACGCTCGGCTTCGTCGAGTTTTTCGGCAACCGGCAATACGTCACGTAGGGAACTCGTGGAGATAATGCGGAAGCCCAGTTGTTCTTGATCGATTATGCTCACCAGCGTCGCATCAAGCTTTGGGGAAAGGCAAGTGTCGTCGAGGGCGACCAGGAATTGATCGACGAGTCCGAAAAGCGGATCTGTTCCTGTACGAAGTGGGCAGGCGTGGGGAGTAGCTATTCTCTCGCGGCTCGGGAGACGGCGAAGCTGTCCTCGATCAAGCTAAAGCGTTTGATTTCACCGTTCGAGATGCCGAGAATGAGCGCGAAGTCGGACTCGATGATCTTTCCGGTCGCATTGATCCTTGAGGAGAGGGAGCCTACGATAACGGCTCGGTCTTCGCTCACAAGTATGTCATGGACGTCAAAACGCTCTCGCTTGATAAGGCGACGCGTATCGCGAACAAAATCGGAGGCAGCGCTGCGCCCGGTATTCCGCCCAATCCAGGGCAGCGCACCTACGTCCCCCGCGATTTCAAATACAACATCTGCACTGAAAAGTTTCGCGATCTCTTCGGCGTCTGCGCACCGGCCCAATTCAGCGAGAAGCTTCTCCGCGATTCGGTGGTTCTGTTCTTGGCTCATCCGTCTTCCGCCATCCGTGCTTTTGACCGTCGCTTGTAACACCTCGATCACGGCGTGAAAATCGGCTCGACCAATCGTTCTAAAAAGATAAGGGCCACGCCGCGTAGCTGGCTCTTATCGTCTCACGCCGCAAACATGTTGGAGCGACTGTCAGCCTTCTTGAGCAAAGACCTGAAATGCTCCTCAAATGCTTCCACGGCTTTTTGCATTTGCGGAATGTAGTGCCAGCGATCGTAGATCTCCTCCACGTCCGTTTGGACCGCCGCGGCATGATTAATGAGTCGCTCGGCTATCGCAGAAGGCGTGCCGATCTGTCCGTGGATGCTGCGGTATGTCCGGCGCAAGTCGTGAAGCCTCCATCCGGGCACGCCATCTTCTAGTCCCTCCTTAAATTTGCTCCATCCAGAGATAGGCCGCTCCGTCGAAATGCGGCAAGGGAAGAGGAGTTCGGTATCGTTGCGACGTGGAATCTCATCCAGGAGCTCTGCAACGAGTTCACCGTATGGAAACACATGCGCTTTGGAGTTTTTGGTCAGCCACTCGGGCAGCGTGATCAGCCGCTCCTTCTCGTTTATCCACGGCCGCTGCAGGTTTGCAATTTCCCCCACGCGCTGACCCGTCAGCATGAGAAGCCGGCAAACGGTCCCGTGCGGGTATGCCTGTCGGCCCGCCGCACACCAAACGGTGATTAGTTCATCATCCTTCAAGATTCGCTTTCTCTTGCCCGCCTTGGGTAACTCCACCCCTTCGAGCGGCGAGTGCTTGATGTATCGCCGCGGCGGACGAACGCACCAGCGGAAGAATGTTCGGCCCACGGCCAGGGTGTTCCGCTTCTCACCACGCGAAAGAGGATCGGTGATTGCGATGATGTCCTCGTATGAGATGTCGGAAATTTTCTTTTTCCCAAGAGCGGGTCTGAAGATATCTCTCAAGCACACGCTTGTAGTCATATTGGGTGCGGCTCTTGCGGCTTGCGAGGCCGACCTTGAATAGTTCGTAGGCAGCATCGAATGTGATGCGTTCCGTAACGGTCAGCTTCTCCGTGAGCAGCCGGCGCGCTTCCTTACGCGCGTCAGCGAGAGAGACAAACGGGTACTGCCCGATCTTCGTCTGCAGCCGTTCGCGACCGCGGACGACGAACCACGTCTTTCTGGTCTTCCCGACACGCAAACCGAATGCTGGTGTTGTTTCATCGTAGTACGTGTCGCTGGTCTTCAGTCGCGACACGACCACGTCCGTCATATGAACCCGCGGCATGAGTTTTTTGCTCCGTTTTTGCTCCCAAACCGCGCGGGTAGAGGCGGTTTTCTATGGAGCAGTATAACAAAGCAAAGCGGGGCAAGTAATTGAAATTACTGGCAAAAATTGGCACCATGGTGAACCACGGTGAATGCCCGAATCGAATTAGGAAACCGTCGCTCTATCCGGCTGAGCTACGGGACCGGAGCTTTCCGCCGCACCGGCGGAAACTGGCGGCTTCATACCAGAATGAGCGAGCGCTCGCCAGTCTTTGAACGAAGACTTCTCATTCGCCGTCTTCTTGAATGCGTTTTTCATCGGCCAGCGCTTTTACCTGGCCAGGCGTTTCT
>NZ_JBEKRB010000063.1:0-26411 GCF_049519115.1 Bradyrhizobium sp. | reverse complement strand
TCCTCAAGACGGAGCGACCGCCCGTCACCTGTGATCGTTCAAATAGTTACCGCAGAAGACTTGATCCCACGACCGCGCCGCCAGCCCATCCCGCGTGAGCGGGTTCGTTCTTTGGCACTTTTTGGACATGGGGCCATGTCCGACATGAGTCCGTTATCGGCACCAAAGCGGACGTCCGCCGGCCGCTCCAAGTTTATGGGTTCACGCCCTAAAGGCTGGTCGACATGGGCCTGTGAAGGCAGAGTCTTGGGGGCGTAGCTGGTGAGGTGGTCGACATGGGCCTGTGAAGGCAGAGTCTTGGGGGCGTAGCTGGTGAGGTGGTTTGGACCATGCTAATCCTCACAGCGATCGCCGCCATTGGCGCATGCATTGCTGCGTATCCTATCGTCGTGACTTGGTTGGCCTGACTCTAGGGAGAGCAATCGATGCCGACATTCTTCACGACACTCACAATACTATCTCAAGTTTTCACCATCGTGATCGCGATCGGCGGTGCGTTAGCTTTTTTCTTTCGCAAGTGGGTGGGCGCCTGGATCGATGCTCGCTTCAAACGTCAACTAGATAAGGAATTGAAGGAGATTGATCAGAGGTTTCTTGAACACTTAGAGGAAAAGAAAACCTCGTTAGCTAAGGAATTAGCTTCCGACGTGGAACGATTGAAGGCAGATCTTGCAACATCTGGCGAACGGAGCAAGCGCGAGCTGGACGCGGAATTTCGCAAAAAAGCTCAGGTGTTTGAGAAAAACTCCGCGCATTATGAAACCTTTGCCGTGGGTTATGCCAATGTAATTACAGAGCTGTACGCGTTAGACGGCGAGTACCTTAATATCCTTGAGAGCACCCAAAAGGGATTGGGCGATAAAATTAGAAATGCCTACCTTTTGAAGGCTCGACAGGCCCTTAACGAGACTAGGGGAAAGTTAGAGCCGCTCGGCATCTATCAAGAAACCGATCATGTTGTGAGGGAGGCGAAACTATTTGCTGAGTTATCCCGCTTCATAACCGATGGAGCGCATAACAAGGAACGTCTGAACGAACTTGCGTATGAAAAGGGATTAATCGGAGCCGAAATGCAGATGGAATTGATGCGCGGAATTTAGGTTGAAACGCTTGCTTGTATCGGTCCTGCTTGGCAGCGAAGATCGTCTTTATGTCCATCGAAGGCGCGGGCGACGGCGGGAGGCAGCTCAGGCGGCTTTCGGATCACCATGTGCGCCCTTCAGCTTGGGCAGCCTAGATGTGGACGCGGTGCCGATAGCTTTCTTCCGGCGCACATCGGCCGGCCGTTCAGCCGGAGTGGATGGCGGCCTAAGTGTTACTGTTGGCAATCCCGTCGGCCCCTGTGCCCGCGGCGCATTCATGCTGTTCTTGATACGGTCGCCGTTGCATCCCGCCAGCAAAGTTGCGAGGGCAAGGATCACCAGTATGCGCATCGATGGCTTGATCTCCCGGATGTGAATCGGTCGGCCCCCGCTTTTAGGACAATTGGATTGGTTACCACCAACTGATGCGGCCTTACTGCAATCCTTCAATGATATGAGTGTCTAGCCACTTCAACGGTGTGAGTGTCTAAGCAGTCATTGTTTCTGAACAGGCTTCGCAGCGATGAGGCAATCTGCCGGCGATTATTCCGCTCTGGGCCGGGCGGTATCGACCGAGCAAACCGGAGCACTTGGCGACGCATCTCGATAAGCTCCGGCATGGTATAGAGGCGCGGTGAGGGAATCTTTCGGTTGGCTTGGGGCATGATGCTCCCCCTCGGATACCCAGTAATGATACCGATCTGGCCACGTCGCAAAACGACTCCGATGTTCAATATTGCTCACTTCTTAAAAATCTAACGATTCAAACTCAGGCAGCGGATCGTCAAACGATTCGGCTCCAGCCCTTTTTCGCCATCAAGCGAACATCTCGGCGGCGGCTTGCGTGAACTTCACGTAAGTGCCGCTCTCGTGCTTCCAGAGCAGGCCGCGCTCACTCGCAAGCTTCAGGCCAGCGCCATACTGTTCAGGCAATCCGCCGTGTTCGAAAAGAAACGGGCCATTGATCTTCTCAACGTGGATGCGACCATCCTGGATCGGCTCAACGGTGCTGGCGATCTCGAGGAGTTTCTGCATTGCGGCTTCAGGGTCGGCATAGGGTTTTGTCTCAGCAAACTTCACAAACGGATTCCTTGTCGCTCGGCGGCGTAGATATGCCCACGATGATCGTAGCTCTCGGCCCGCTTCCAGCTATCGAATCGGACGCCACACACGCAACGCATCATCGTGCTGAAAACCTCTGACGGCAATTTTTCGCCGCGTGCCCACCCAGCATATTTTTGCTCTGTCCAATCCCGGCTATGCCGCCATTCCTCGAAGGCGTCGTCGGGTATGTTCGGCTGCAACCCACACCATGCCACCTCAAAGCCGGCACGTGCTTCGTCAAAGCTGGTCGCTGTACCGTAGCGATGCTGCCCAAGATGCAGACCGGGATAGAAGCCACAAGACCATTGCCATTGATCAACGTCGACCGGAACTCCCGCGCGTTCGCCGATCGTGCCCACGCGTACATCGTCGTAATAGACGTGCCAGGTGACTCGGTGCGGATTGTCGGAGCGGCGGCGGGTGAGGCTGCGCATCGGAAGGCGGCCTTAACTTGCTAGGCCGACACTGGAAAGCAGACGACGTCCAGGATCCGTGTAGCCGAAAAAAATAACAACTTCTGCGGCAATGATCAGAAGGAGCGCGATCTCGCCTATGGTGATCTTTGTCTGCGGCTGCATCCCCCATGATTCCGCCGATCGGGCGCCAAGGGAAGCCGCTAAGTCTTGGGGCTGCGGACAGGCATGACACCAAACTAAGGCGACTTCGCTTTCCCTCTATCCGAGCGCCGACACGCGATGATCTAGATCGGCATTTTCTTCGCGGCTAGGCCTTGATCGGTGATGCGATAGCAAATGAGGCCATCAATAATGCTTCTTTCGATCCAACCTTTTGCCACGAGCTTTTCAATAAATGAGGGTGTCGCAAGTATTTTAGATGCCTTGACCCACCCCGCGTCGCGCAATCGCTGAAGCAGTCGCCGCTCGTGATGGTGGGGAATCTCGGAACGGTTATGCGCCATCACACCCCCGCTGCAAAGTCGTCCTAGCTGTCGCAACAAATCGGTGTGTTGAACTTTGCCGCAAGTCGCGGCAGGATGAAAGTGTCGGCAGTCGGGTTCGCAGCGTCGCGGCTTTCCCAAGGAGACCAGCGCGGACATGAAACGGGAGGATTTAATCCTCGCGACGGCGCCGCATATCGATCCGAACAGCCCGGCCGCGAAAGGCGGACCTTGGGCGCGCGAAAGCGCCCCGATGGGGATGGATTTTTAAAGCAAATCAGGAGCCGGCGTACGGCTGTCCCTGCATCCACGATTCTAGAAGACTAACAGGTGTTCCGAAGGTGCGGCGCGTCCGCGAAGGCAGGCTCGATCTAGCGTCGTATCTCGCCGCCAAATCCAGCAGGCGCCGCTTTATGAACGGATCGGCGTTCTCAGCCAGGCTGCGACAACGATCTGCCTGCTCTTTCAAAAACGAACTGTCCACTTTCGACTCCTACGCAACGGATTAACTTGGCACGGCTTGCTTGGCTGTTTCTAGTGTCCCTGGCTTATTCAGATTGAGTTTTCCCTCATTTCCCCTTCGCCCTTTAGCCCCGAGCCGATTAACGTCAACGCCGACTCTTTCGTGGCCGCGAGTCTAGAAGATCCGGTAGCGGTGACAGCTGTGGACGCGGCTCGGGACTTTGCTCGGTGGCCGGATCGTCCTGAACCTTCGCCTGTTGCCTGCGGCTCATCACAAGCCCTATTAGGCCGGCAATCACCAGCAATGTGCCTGCTATCATGAGCCAATGCGGATATTCCATTTTGGAGCACTCCTACGAGCAGCCCCTCATTTCTTCGCCTTCAGCCCGAGCTCGACCAAGCGGAGCGGGCCCCAATCTAAAGTATACGCGCCAAGGCGCCACGAATGGGGATGGATTTTTAAACAAATCAGTGAGGTTCGCGACAGTTTCACTTCGACGACGGGTACCCGTTTCAGCAGCTATTCAGCGCTGTGGCAGAGTTTTGCGGAATGAATCAACAAATCGAGGCGACCGGCTATTCAATGCTGTCGCTCGAAGTGGAAAGTGACGAGGAAGAGGCCTGACGTTCGCGCTCCGATGCCTGTAGTTGTGAGGCTTTCCATGAGCATGTGGGGGCGATCAGCGTCGGCTAGCGCGCGGGTCGCGGTCCAAAGCCGAGCGGTGTAAACAGCAGCAATCCCCTAAAACCAGCGACCAGAACGTCAGTTATTGCCCTCCTCCAGAATCGGATAGTCTCATATTTAGCTTCAGGAGAGACAGCATGGATAAGGATAAGGGTATTGTTGAAAAAACGATTGAAGCCGTGGAGGAGTTCGCGAGCGAGGTAAAGGACGCCGCAAAACACATGATGGACCCGGACCCTGTAAAGCCTGGGGACGAGGTCGTCATGCTGCCTATGGCTGATGACGGAATGTTCGGCGCACCTATGGCGCCGCAATTTATGGTCATTCACAATCGAAAGGGACGTTCTAAAAAGCCGCCAAAAATGGCTGCTAAAACGGCAGCTAAGAAAGCCGCCAAGAAGTCGGCGAAAAAGGCCGCAAAGAGAGTGTCGCCGAAAACGGCCAAGAAATCGAAAGCAGTCGTAAAGAAAACGACCAAAAAGGCTGCGAAGAAGAAGAAAAAGAAGGCGAAGAAGTCGAGGCGTTAACGTCGCAATTAAGCGAGCCTACACGTTGGGGATGTTGGTGGTGTACACCGGACAATCGGCGGTTACTTCCACTCGGCGATAAGGGCTAGGACTGCTGCGTTTGCCGTCTGCCCGTTACGGGATGTGGCCCCATTTCCATCGGCCCAGCCGTCATCTGTTGCTGCGCTGGCGGTTTGTCGAAGTCATTGCGAATACGAGCATGGGCAATTTCACGCCAACGCTGGGCTTGTCCTTGCCACTTCCAGGCGTTTTCGGGTTCATCCCGCGCACGTTGAAGGCACCACAATTCCATATCGCCGTAGTCTGCAATGTCGTTCATGCGTTGCTCCCAACAAAGCACTTTGAACTAAACACGCCAAATGAAAAGACAGAGCCATTGACACATTCACCATTGTGTTCCCGACCAGACGGGATTATTCCGCCGGCTTTCTGCTAACGCCTTGGCCCTCCGGAGGGAGCGATGCCAACGGCGATGCCGGCCACGACAAGATGCCGAACCCCATTCGCAACGTCATGCCGCTACAGGACCAGCATAAGCCCAACTGGCACGCCAGACAGAGCGCGGGGCTTCGGTCCCGCGCTCACGGCGCATGAGCACCAAGAAATGAAATAGGCCGCCAACTGAGAGGGCCCTTACTTTCGCTTTTCTTCTTTCGATAAGTCGGACAGAAAATCCGCCAGCGCGCTCTTCCCAGAAGGCTCTGCGAAATGAGCGCCTCGACATCGGTGGTGATTGAAAAGTGTACGACGTCGTATGTTGCGGACAATACCATCAGCACAACGCCCGCGATGGTCATCAGCCAATTGTGGCGCGCGGAAAACCCGACGATCCGAACAACCAGTGACTTCAGCATTTGATGGATTCCTGTGTGCCTCTGTGAACAAATCCGAAGACCAATAAAGTGATCGCATGCCGCGTTGATGTTAGAATCGCCGCGCTTGAAGGTCTGCTGGTTTTTAGCGGATGGTGACCGTTGGTACCACCGACATGCCCGGTCCAAGCTGCACATCGGGTCTGTTGTCGAAGGTGATCTTGACCGGGATGCGCTGAACAACCTTTACATAATTGCCTGTGGCGTTCTGGGCGGGTAGCAAGCTGAACGCGGTCCCGCTCCCGGACTGCACGCTTTCGATATGTCCAGGGAAACTTCGCCCAAATGCATCTATCGCGATGTCGACGGGCTGACCCACCCTGATGTCGGCTAGCTGGGTTTCCTTGAAGTTCGCCGTCACCCAAACGTCGAGCGGGACAAGAATCATGACGCCCTGCGCTTGTGTGGCAAGTTGTCCGACGGCTGCCGTTAGTCTTGTGACCCTGCCATCCGCGGTTGCATGGAGTGCGGTTCGCGTCAGGTTGGCGTCGGCGGTCGCCTTTTGCGCTTGCGCTTGGCCGAACTGGGCTTCTGCGTTTTTCCGCTGCGCCTTGAGAACGTTGATTTGACGGTCGGCGACTGTCTTGGCGGCCTGAGCTGCGGCCAGCGCCGCGCTGTTTGCCTGAAGCTCCGACGTCGCCTGCTGAGCTCGTTGCACCGTGCCTGCACCTTTTTCGACAAGGTCCTGATAGCGGGTGTTCTGTTGCTTTGAAAAATCGAGCGTGGCCTGCGCCTGAACCACCTGAGTGTCGGCCTGCGCTATCTGCGACTCCTGCGCGTAGACTTGCGCGGAAAAATTGTCGATGGTCGCCTGGGCCTGATCTATCTGAGACTGCGCGAGATCAACCGCCGCGCGGTAGTCGCGATCGTCGATCTGGACGAGCAGCTCGCCAACCCTGACGATCTGGTTGTCGGTGACCGGCACCTGGACGATATTGCCGGTCACCTCGAGATTTATCGATATCGGTCGTCCGTCGATGAAAGCGTCATCGGTGTTGGTATAGTGGCGGCTGTTAAGGTACCAAAGAATGCCTCCAATCACCCCCGCGACGACAATGACTGCGCTCACCGCGACGGCGATCGGATGCGCGCGTAATTTGGTTATGACCCCTTCCTCCTCCTCATTCGCCGCTTTTGCGACTTCGTCAGCGTCTTCGACCGTTTTCGAATCCTGCTTCTCCGCCTCGTTTTGCGGGGTCGGAAGATGATCTCGTCGTCCGCGCGTCGAATCTCTCTCTTCAACCGGCGTTAGTTTTTTCGTCGCTTCGTCACCCGGATTCGCGTCGCTTATCTGATCGGACATGACAGTCTCCAGGAGTTTTCAGGGCCGTATGTTCGTTGCCGCTTCATGCCGCGACTGGCTGTTTGCCGGCTTTCACAGACCGCAGTGTCAAGGCAAGCGGAACAAGGACCGCTGCGATAACGCCCAGGACAACAAATACATCGATGTAGGACAGGAAGCTGGCTTGCTGCTGCACGGTTTGCCCGATCCAGGCGATTCCGGTCTGCGCCGCACTGCCGCCCGTCGAGGGCTGGCCGGCAAAGTAGGACTGAGCATTGGTGATCGTTTGATGATATTCCGGATTCCAGGTTCCGACCTGCTCTGAGAGCCGGGACTGGTGGAATTGCTCGCGCCGGGCAAGCACGGTCTGCGAGATCGAGACGCCGATCGAGCCGCCGAAGTTGCGAGCCAGATTGATCAGCGACGATGCCTGATCGGTTTTGCTCGCAGGAATACCGTCATAGGAGGCCGTGGTGATCGGCAAAAACATGAGGGGAAGGCCGACCCCCACGATCATGCGAGACCAGGCAAAATAGCCAAAGTCTGTATCGCCATATAGACTTGTCAAATAGTACATGCCGTACGCTACGAAGGCGCCGCCCGCCGCTATCAGATATTTGGGCTGGATGAAACTGAGGCGGCCAACCACGAACATCATCACCATGGTGACGATGCCCCCCGGCGATAATGCCAGGCCGGAAAGCGTGGCCGTGTATCCGTAATTCTCCTGGAGCAATTGCGGCAGCATCTGAGTGGTCGCGATCAGAATCGCGCCGACCCCCAGCATGACGACAAAACAGGCGCCGAACTGGCGGCTGAATAACATTCTGACATCGATGATCGGATTTTTCTTCATCAACGCCCACGGAATGAACAGGACAAGCGCGGACGCCGAGAGGGATGCGAAAGTTACAATGAAGCTTGATCCGAACCAATCGTCCTCCTGTCCCTTGTCGAGGACCACCTCGAGTGCGCCCAGGAACGTTGCGACGAGAACAAAGCCGACCAGATCGAAATCGAGTCCTTTGGCCCACATTTTTCGTCGTTCCTCCCGGTCCTTCTGTTTGTCTTGGATGAGAAAATAGATCGCCACGATCGAAGCGAGACCGACGGGTCCGTTGATGAAAAAGCACCAGTTCCAGGACCAGTTGTCACTGAGCCATCCGCCCAGAACGGGCCCCACCACAGGGGCCACAACGATTGCCACGCCATAGATAGCGAAGGCCTGACTGCGCTTGTTGGGAGGGAAAGCGTCCGCCAGAATGGATTGAGCCACCGGCGTCATGCCGCCGCCGGCAAGCCCCTGCAGCACCCGAAATACCAGAAGGGATGTGAGGTCTTGTGCAAGTCCGCAAAGGATCGAGCACGCCGTAAACGCCGCGATGCAGGTCAGGAAAAAATTCCGTCTCCCGAAGGCGCCGGCCAGCCAACTGCTCGCGCACAGCGCGATGGAGTTGGCGACGAGATAGCTGGTGACGACCCATGCAGCTTGCGATGGTCCGATGGCAAGGCCGCCAGAAATATAACGTAACGCGACGTTGGCAATCGTCGTGTCGAGCACCTCCATGAAGGTCGCGACGGAGACTATCACCGCGATCAGCCAGGGATTTGTTCCGCTGGCGCCGGCGCCGGCGGATCCTGATCCAGGTGGTGCTTTCGTTGAGACACTCATTGGCTAAGATGCAACTCCGAAAAAACTGAATTTTCGCTATCTCGTCTTTTCAGCTATTTTTCCAAGCCGAACATTGGAAAGGCACATCGTTAGGGTCGGGCGTAATCGCTCGAACGCAGCAGATTTTCCCGCTGATCCCCGGCAGTCATAGTCGGTAGGGATGCGTCGATTGAGTAGAGTAATCCATTGGGCGAGAACTCGATCTTTGGTGGGGCACCAAAATCCTGCGAGGCAAGTTTTTCGAGCAACAGGCTGCCGAAACCTTTGCGGGTTGGAACGACGACTGGCGGTCCGTCGCGCTCCTGCCATCCAAACTTGAATCGGGCCTCCTGGGCGGTTCCCTCGGTCGACCAATGAACGTCGACCCGGCCTTTGTCCGAGCGAGAGAGGGCGCCATATTTGATGGCGTTGGTAGCGAGTTCGTGCAGCAGGAGCGCGAAGGTTTGCGCCGTCCTGGAATTCAGCATCACGTCCGGACCGGTGGCCACTATGCGGTCGGAAAATCCCTCAAGCTCCAGCCGGATGATCTCAGCCACGAAGGCACCCTGGAATCCCTTGTTCATCAGCGCCGATTGACTACGGGCAAGCGCCTGAAGGCGCCGCATAAGCGTGTTGCGCTCCTCGGCGAGCGGCTTTGTTCCGGCCAGGCTGCGGGAAACGATGGATTGGATCACGGCCAGCAGGTTTCCGCCCCGATGTGCGAGTTCGTTCATGAGGAACCGCTGATGCTCTTCGACATGCTTGCGCTCTGTAATGTCGTAAGCACAGTTGATTGCGCCTGTGGCCTCGCCGCGCTCATTGTAAAGTGAGCGGATATTTACGACGGCGGTAAGCCGCGAGCCGTCGGGCCGCTCGACGATTACTTCCTCGTCATTGACCTCCGACACTTTTCCAGAGACCACCCACGCCATGGGACACTCATCGTGGGGCATTATGCTCCCGTCCGGCCGGAACATTCTGATCGAGCCGCAGAACCGTTCGCTGTCATCCCCGCGGGCCGGGGTGCGCCCCCAAAATTCCGTAGCACGCCGGTTGAAATCCTGGATGACGCCCTGAGCATCGCAGGAATAGACGGCTGCGGGACCCAATTCGAACAGAGTGCGAAAGCGCTCTTCGCTTGCCCTTAACGCTCCTTCGGTCCGCTTTCGTTCGGTTATGTCGCGGACATTGCACTGCACGACCTGTGTGCCGTCCTCGTCGTAGCGGTTGGCCACGATTTCAACTTCCCGCTTGTCGCCCGATTTCGATTTTAGTGGCAAATCCTCGTATCGGACCTGGCCGTTTTGCTGCAGTTCGCGAAACGCGGCCTGGCTCGCCTGTTCGTCCTTCAGCAGGCCGATTTCCCAAAGCTCCTTGCCCAGTAACTCTTCGTGCCGGTAGCCGAGCAGGTGCGACATGAAAGGATTGGCATCTGTGATTTTCCGGCTGACGGAGTCCAGGATAAGAACGCCATCGTGGGCCGCTTCGAAAAGCCGGCGGTAGCGGACTTCCGATTGGCGTATAGCAACCCGGAATGCAAGATCGTCGGCTATATCCTGGGTGATCGGAATATCCATTAAGCGCGACGTCCTGTACGGCAAAGACATCGGCACCAATCGGCAAGTGTACTTAAAACTCCTAAGGAGCTTCACGTCGAACTATCCGATTGTTGCGCCGACTGCGCTATTGGCGACTGCGATGCGAATTTATGTCCCCATGTTGCAACAGCTCTGTCAGGCAAAAGGTCCGTTTCGCCCGAAGAAAACAGAGTGAGCTATATTGCTCACTCTCCTCTTCTCCGTCGGAGAAATATCAGTCATTTTCGTAAGACACATCTTCCGGCGGCTCAATTATATTGTTCACGGCTACAACGGTGGAGTTGTTAATTCCCTCCTCCCGCTTTCGCGGGCCCGCATAGGGAACGATCCTGGCTTCGGGATATTGGCGTAGAGGTTAGCCGTCTTACTGATTGTCAACTTACTTCGATTTTAAGCTTCGCTCTGTTGAAAGTTATGTCGGGGTCGACGATGGCCATGGGGCGCGTACCTCGACCTTTTTGTCCGCGACATACGAACCAGGTTGGCGTTGTGACGCTTGCCGAAGGATGAGAAAGCTAACGGATTACCAAACGAACGGCGGAGTCGAGAGAATGGTCATTGCTGCGGATTCCGCAGAAGCAGCGGAAGCAGTTGGACCATCGCCATCTGATGCCAGCTTGCGCGGTCTCGATGGCGTCAACCTGCTCCTCGCAGGAGCTTTGTCCGGCTTCGGTCCGTACGTCGCCGCATTTCTAGCCGGGCAAAATTGGACCCAACAGAGCATCGGCATTGTGCTAACGGCAGGTGCAATCGCCGGGTTGCTGAGTCAACTACCTGGCGGCGCTCTGCTCGATGTGATTCGATCGAAACGAGCCGCGGTCGCGCTTGGTGCCGTTATGGTTGCAGCCGGCGCGCTTATTATTGCAGTCTGGCCAGCTTTCCCAGTGGTGTTGGCCGCTCTGGTCCTTCAAGGGATTACCGGTGGCTTCTTGGGGCTGGCGATTGTTGCCATCAGCCTTGGTCTCGTCGGCAACACTGCGCTCGCCGCACGACTCGGACGCAATCAGCGTTTTGCCTCGATGGGAGGCGTTGTAGCGGCTGGCCTCATGGGCCTCATCGCCTATTTCCTGTCGTTTCGCGCGATATTCTTCCTCGCCGCCGCACTGGTGCTTCCGCTGCTCGTTGCTCTTGACCGCATCCAGCCCGCAAATATCCATTTCGGCCGTGCCTCGTGTGCTCCAGATCATCAAGGGCAGGGCAAGCCGTCGAAAGTGAGGCTCCGAAGCCTTTTGAAGAATCGCAGCCTGCTTGTATTCGCAGGTTGCATATTCTTATTCCAGATGGCTAACGCGTCGGTTTTGCCACTCGCCGGTGAAGCGCTCGCGTATAGCAAGGAGGCACGTTCCTCGCTCATCGTCGCGGCGTTAATCATGGTACCGCAGGTAATCGTGGCGATAATAGCGCCATGGGCCGGACGTCGGGCGAACACATGGGGCCGCAGGCCGCTGCTGCTTGTCGGATTCGCGGCGTTGCCGATCCGTGCGCTGTTCTTCGCCTGGACCAGCGATCCAATCATTCTGGTCGTCGCTCAATTACTCGACGGACTTAGCGCGACGATGCTTGGCGTGCTCACGGCGCTGACCGTCGCCGATCTCACGGCGGGTACCGGCCGGTTCAATCTTGCGCAGGGATTTGTCGGAACGATTTCAGGGATCGGCGCTTCGCTCAGTACCACGCTTTCGGGTCTCCTGGCCGAACGCCTTGGCCGTGCGGCGGGATTTCTGGGCATCGCAGCCGTGGCCCTAACCGCTGTGCTTCTCCTATGGTTGCTGATGCCTGAAACCAACCCCTCAAATAAGAACCACTTACGAACTTCGATGAAGGATCCGCTGCATGGCGTTTAAGGTTCAGGTTGGCCCAGCCCACATCGCGATCCATCAGGGGCAGACCGTCCTGCTGACCGAAACCGATGGTCGGATAAGTTGGCCAAGCAAGGGCGGATTATATTTTCGCGACACCAGGGTGGTAAGTGCCTGGGCGATCTATGCCAACGGCGAACAATGGGACTTGCTGAATGGCGGCGCGGTTGCACCTCAGGCGGCGCGGATCTTCCTGACCAATCGCGGCTTCGCGACCGAAGACGGACCAGTCGCGGCGCGGACGCTGGGCCTGGCAATCGGCCGTCAGGTAGATGGAGGAATGCACGAAGACATTGACATCACCAACAACAGCCAGAAACCGGTTCGTTTCAATCTGGAGGTCGCGATGCGCGCCGACTTTGCCGATATTTTCGAGGTGAAGGGCGAAAACATCGTGCGGCGTGGTCACATCGTCACCTCGTGGTCCGCCAAAAAGGAAATACTCCGGATTACCTATCGCAACGCGGATTTTCGGCGGGAAGTAGTCGTCCGCACCGGCGACGGCGATGGCGCGCCGACGGTATACGCAAACGGGCGCTTGAGTTTCGATATTGCACTGAAGCCGGGTCAGGCCTGGCATCGTTGCCTGATCTACGATCTCGTGGATGGCTCAAAAAGCACTCGGTCTTCGCGGGAATGCACGTATTCCAGTGCAAAGTCGAGCCACTCACGCGATATGGACGAATGGCAGCGGAAGGTTCTTAAAATCGAGACCAGCAACGAGGAATTCTATCGCTGCTATAGTCAGGGTGTGCAGGACATGGCGGCCCTGCGCCTTCCTTTGCAGGGTACAGATCACATGGTATTCGTGCCGGCCGCAGGTTTGCCGTGGTTCGTGGCGTTATTTGGCCGTGATACCTTGATCGTCTCATTGCAGACGATGATTGTCTATCCGGAGTTCGCCGCAGGGACGCTGGAGGTTCTGGCGCAGTATCAAGCAACGGAGCGCGACGACTACCGTGACGCCGAGCCAGGCAAGATCCTGCACGAACTGCGTTACGGCGAACTGGCGCATTTTAAGTTGATACCGCACACGCCGTATTACGGCACGGCGGACGCCACGCCACTTTATTTGATCGCGCTTCATGCGGCATGGAAGGCGACCGGCGACCGCACGCTGATCGAGCGGCATTTGTCGAATGCCGAAGCCTGCCTGACCTGGATCGACAAATACGGTGATCGCGACGGCGACGGATTCCAAGAGTATCAGACGCGGTCGGCAGCCGGCTACGAGAACATGGCGTGGAAGGATTCCGGAGACTCCGTGATGTATCCTGACGGTACACCGGTGCGGGGCCCGAAAGCGCTGTGCGAATTGCAGGGCTATGTCTACGACGCTTGGCTCCGCATGGCGGAGATCTATGAAGCACTCGACAACAAACGCCGTGCCAGCAGACTTCGTACGAAGGCGGCGGTCCTGTTCAAACAATTCAATGAGGTGTTTTGGGACGAAAAATCAGGTTTCTATGCCTTCGCTTTGGATGGAGAGAAGAAAAAGGTTCTTTCGGTGGCCTCCAATGTCGGGCAGTGCCTCTGGTCCGGCATCATCGCGCCGAAACGTGCCGCTGTTGTTGTAAAGCGGTTGATGCAAAAGGACATGTGGAGTGGCTGGGGAATCCGCACGCTGTCCTCGGATCATCCCTCATTCAATCCGTACAATTATCAAACCGGTGCCGTGTGGCCACATGACAATTCGCTGATTGTGCTGGGAATGCGACGCTACGGCTTTGATGCAGAAGCCGCGGCGTTGACGCGTGACATCAGTGGTGCCGCGAGTCACTTCTTGTTAAATCAATTACCCGAACTTTATGCGGGTTTGCAGCGCGACCCGACAGGTTTTCCGGTGCAGTATCTCGGCGCCAATGTACCGCAAGCCTGGGCCGCAGCGACGCCGTTCGCACTCTTACAGGCGATACTCGGGCTCCAACAGGATGCTCCGGGCGGAAAGCTATATGTTGATCCCGCGCTGCCGGCGTGGCTGCCGGACGTAAAGTTGATCGATCTGCGTCTAGGTCGGCGCAGATTCGATATCCGTTTCTGGCGTGATGGCAATACGACCCTATTCGAAGTCCTCAAAGGAAAGCATAGCGCGGTTGAGCGTAAGGCCGTTTCCGCTCTGTACAAATAACACGGACCGGGAAGCATATCCCGGCGGGATTGCAGTACCGTGCCCGGTGCGCGCCGTAACTTCCCTTTTGCGAATGGCCGCATCTGGCGCGAAGAGGTCATTCGTGGCTCGGAGGCTCGGTCCGGTGTTGGAAGTGGGCAGCTCCGCTCTGCGGCCTCAGGCGCTCCTGAAACGAATAGGGCGTTTTGTTGAGTTTTGAAGCTGGTCGTAGGCCCAATTCAGCAGGGCTTGGATTCAGCAACGTGCCAAATCGACAGATTGCAAACTTGCACTCAATTCACTGATAGGTATAGAAGTGTCGTTGTGGGGTCGACATGGTTCGCACCGTTGCAAGCACTTGTTGGGAATGCGCATCGAAATGCGGCTCGCTGATCACCGTCGAAGATGACGGCCACGTCAGCAAAATTGTCCCGAACACAAAAAGCCCCGTCTCAAAGGGCGCCTTCTGCGTCAAGGGTATGCGAGCGCTGCCTGAATGGACCTACCATCCTGATCGACTGATCCATCCGATGCGGCGCATAGGCGAACGCGGCAGCGGCCGGTGGGGACGGATCAGCTGGGACGATGCGCTTGACGAGATGGCCGACCGGATGGCAGCCATTCGCGCCCGCTATGGTGCACCGGCGCTGGTTGGCGCGGTGAGCGGAGCAGCATTTAGTCGGGGTCCTATCATGGCCTTGCTGATGCGGTCGATCGGTTCGCCGAACTGGATGATCAACCAGGATCTTTGCGGCGGTTGTCGTGCGGTCAGTGACAGGTTGACCGGGCTGTCCATAACAAATGGCGAAGACATTGAGGCTGCGGCCTGCATTCTGGTAGTCGGAAGAAATCCGTTGGCCGCGGATCCTGTGCAATGGATGGCTATCAAGCGTGCCAAGGCGCGAGGTGCATCGCTCGTTGTGATCGATCCCTTTCGTACCAGCGCCGCGGAAATCGCCGATCTTTGGTTGCAGCCCAATCCAGGAACCGACGCCGCGATCGCCATGGCGATGATGCAGCAGATGATTGCCGTCGGTCGCCATGATGCGGACTTCGTGCAGAAATGGTGCACGGGCTTCGATGCGCTTGCCGAGCGTGTCGCTCCGTTCACACCGGAATATGCGGCCTCGCTAACGGGCGTGTCAGCTGCCGACATCGCGAAAGCTGCGGATCTCTATGCCGCCGGGCCGTCAGTTTTCGTCAGCGGGCATGGCATCGACGCCGCCAGCAACGGCGTGCAGACCTTTCGCGCGTTTCATTGCCTTGTTGCGATCAGCGGAAATGTCGACCGAGAAGGCGGCAACTGGCGTGCAAAGAGCCCCGCCGGCTTCACGACCTACATGGATCTGCTGCATGATCCACGGTTTCGTCTGCCGAAAGATGTCGAGCTGCAGACGATCGGCGCTGCGGCTTACCCGTTGTGGGCGGGACCAGCTGGCTGGCAGACCGCCTGTCACAATAAATCCATGCTTGACGCCATCTTGACCTCGGACCCATATCCGGTGCGTGGAATGTACGTCAGTGGCGTCAACATCGCTGTCATGTATCCCGACACGCGTCGCACTCTTGAGGCGCTGAGGTCGCTCGATTTTCTCTGTGTTGCCGCACATACGATGACGCCGACGGCGGCTGTCGCGGATCTCGTGCTTCCCAAGACAACGACTCTGGAAGAAGAAGAAGTTGACATCAGCCAGACCGGCGCCTGCGTCACCTACACAGCCCCGGCTTCGACGCGGGTCGGAGAGGTTCGGTGTGACATGGAGATTGCCTCGGGCCTCATCGCTCGGATGCGCGACCGGGGAGCGTTGACGGCCGAACTGTTGCCGTGGACGAACCAGGCGGATTTGAACCGGTTTCTGATCGGTGACGCTCCGATCGATCAGATTGCCTTGCGCAGGGACGGCTTCGTCGAATTTCCATACGAACTCGGAAATTTCTCGGCGCAGGTTTTCAAGACCCCAAGTGGCAAAATTGAGCTCTACTCAAGCACGCTCGCGAATCTCGGGCTCGATCCGTTGCCGGATCACGTCACGCCGCTTTACGAGCGCGCAACAGCGCTGGTGAGTGTCGACTTTCCGCTCGTATTGCAGACCGGGCAGCGCGAGAAAACCTATCATCATTCGCGATTCCGCGAACAGAGTTGGGCCCGGAAGGTTTCGCCAGATCCGACCATTAGGATCCACCCAGAGACGGCCGCGCAAATGGGGCTTGTAGATGGCGCGTGGATTGTTGTCGAGACCGAGACAGGACCGGCGCCTTGCCGGCTTCGTGCAGAGATCACCGATCGGACCGCGCCTAACGTGGTTACGACCGGGATCGGATGGTGGCGCCCGGAGGCCATTGGCCCCGAATTTGCTGCGCTCGATATAAACATTAACGCGGCGCTGACATATGCCGGTCCGATGGACCCGATGAGCGGTTCGGTGGATACACGCGCGCTCCCTTGCCGGCTATTTGTTGTTTGATTGCGCTCCGATGCACCGATCTGCTGTTCTTTGCGCAAAGCGGCCGCTTGCATGTCGGCCATTTATTTAACGGCGATTGACGGCGCCAAACGTACGTTGCAAAGTTTGAGGCCGAGCTTCTCCGTTGGTTGGAATCTTTTGGTAGCCCGTTACAGCCATTGAGTAGCGTCGCTGGCGGTAACGAACCGAACATGCTTTTGTCCGCGCATGACCGAACCAACCTCAGAACAAGTCGAACAACTTACACGCGCCTTCGAGCGTTTCACGCGTCGTTTCAAGGTCGCTGAAGCGGCTGCTGCCGCCGAGAATGCGCTCAACGCACTGGATGCCCAGACGTTGACTTATATCGACGTCAATCCCGGTTGCGGCATGGGCGATGTCGCCCGTTATCTCAACGTCGCCATGACGACCATGTCCTCGGCCATCGATCGGCTCGTGAAGAAGATGTTGGTCGAGCGTCGGCGGCCGGAAGACGATCGTCGGGCGGTGGCGCTATCGGCGACCAACCAAGGGCATCAAGTCGTGGAGGAGACCGTTGAAGGTTACCGCCATGCATGTCGTATGATGTTGATTTCGCTTGAGCCTTCGGAACAAAGCGAGCTGATCCGCCTTACTGAAAAGATCGCCGACCACGAAACTTGAATAGTACGAAATTCGTACTATTTCGAGTGCATCGTCGGACTTCTTGGTGAAGACCGACCCGAACGGAGGCGCCCATGCCCATCGTCATCAATGGCGCGGAACACCCGTTGCCGGACGACAACCGGGTTTCGTTGCTTGACCTATTGCGGGAGCGCATCGGCCTGACCGGCACGAAAATGGGATGCAACCAAGGGGCCTGCGGAGCATGCACCGTCATCGTGGATGGAACGCGGGTGCTGTCCTGCCTGACCTTGGCGGTCCAGATGGATGGCTGCGCGGTGCGGACCATCGAGGATCTGGCGTCGGAAGATGGGCCACTTCACCCGCTGCAGCACGCCTTCATCGAGCATGACGGATTTCAATGCGGCTACTGCACGCCGGGCCAGATTTGCTCTGCCATCGCAATGGTCGAGGAGTTACAAAGGGGCGACCCCAGCTACGTTACTGTCGATCTCGTCGTAGGACCGAAAGGCGTGATGCGCCAGGAAATCCGCGAACGCATGAGTGGCAACCTGTGCCGCTGCGGCGCGCATAACGGCATCGTCGAAGCCATCGAGGACATGCTGAGTGGAGAAGCAGCATGAGGACGTTCGATTATCGACGCGCAGTCGACCACACCCAAGCGCTTTCCATCGCCGAAGCGGAGCACGCTCGCTATCTCGGCGGCGGTACCAATCTGGTGGACCTGATGCGGCAAAACATCGAATCGCCCGCGGCGCTGGTAGATGTGTCTCGCTTGAAGGGTACCATCGAGAATACGGCGGGCGGAGGCTTGTTGATTGGCGCAGCCACCCGCAACAGCGTTGTTGCCGCGAATCCTGTAGTGCGGGCGCATTATCCGATGTTGTCGCGCGCGTTGCTGGCGGGCGCCTCGGCGCAGATCCGCAATATGGCGACTGTCGGAGGCAACATTCTGCAGCGGACGCGTTGCGCTTATTTCTACGATGTCGCAGGTTCACGCTGCAACAAGCGTGAACCTGGCGATGGCTGTGACGCGATCGGCGGTTTCAACCGCTATCACGCCATCCTGGGTGCTTCAGGTTCCTGCATCGCGACGCATCCGTCCGACATGTGCGTGGCGCTCGCCGCGCTCGACGCGACGGTGCATCTCGTCGGCCCAGGTGGCGAACGCAAGGTGCCGCTGATCGATTTCCATAACTTGCCGGGTGAAACTCCGCAGATCGAGACAGTGCTTCGTCCGGGAGAACTCATCTCCGCGATCGAGCTCGCACCGAGCGCGGCTGCGGTGAATTCCGCGTATCGCAAGGTCCGCGACCGTTCGAGCTACGCATTCGCGTTGGTATCAGTCGCCGCGGGGCTGGAGGTCGTCGACGGCAAAATTAAAGACGTCCGGATTGCCCTAGGAGGCGTTGCGGCGAAGCCGTGGCGCGCCGTGCGGGCGGAAGAAGCTCTGCGTGGCGAGACTCCGGCCAGAGAGCGCTTTCTTGAAGCCGCTGGTGCCGAACTCGCCGCCGCCAGACCCTTCGACGGCAATGCCTTCAAGAGCGAACTGGCGAAAAGAACCATTGCTGCCATCCTCGGCGAACTCACGGGAGCCAGCGCATGAGCAAGCTGCAGAACACCATCGTCGGCGGTATCCGTACCGCGATGGGCTACGTCCCCTCCAGTTGGCTGCCCGGCGCCACGCCCGATCCGCTGATTGACCGGCGGGTCACTCTCGGCACGCAGCAGTCGCGCGTCGATGGGCCCGACAAGGTCAGGGGCGCGGCGCGTTTCGCGGCCGAAATGCCGATAGAGCGGTTGCTCTACGCCGCCTTCGTGCATTCGACAATCGCGCGCGGCAAGATCTCGGGGCTCGACGTTGCCGCCGCGGAGGCAGCGCCCGGTGTCGCGCTGGTGATGACCTATCGCAATGCGCCAAAGATGGCGTTGCCGCCGCCGATTGGCCTGACCAATCTCAAGGCCGCGGGCAACAACATACTACCGGTGATGCAGGATCCTGAGATCCGCTGGAACGGGCAGGCGGTCGCAGTGGTGCTCGCCGAGACTCAAGAGCAGGCCGACCAAGCCGCATCGCTGGTCGTGGCGCGCTATGAAGCGGCCGCCGCGCGCACGCATTTCACTGAAGCGAAGGCTCATGCGCGTACGCCAGACTCGCTGATGATTGAGAAGAACCGACTGAAGAAGGGCGACGTCAAAGCGGCACTCAAGGCAGCGGCAGGCAGCGTCGATGCGGTCTATCGCACGCCCTGGCACAATCACAATCCGATTGAACCCAACGCGGCGACGATTTTCTGGGATGGCGACCGACTGACCGTGCATGACGCGACGCAGATGCTGAACGGCACGGCCAGTTCGCTGGCCAAAGTTTTCGGCATTAAGGACTCGCAGGTCTATGTCAGTTCGCCCTTTGTCGGCGGCGGCTTCGGCGGCAAGGCGCTGTGGGATCATCAGATCCTAGGTGCCGCAGCGGCCAAGCTCGCCCGCCGGCCGGTCCGGATCGCCTTGTCGCGGGCCAGCATGCATCGCCTGATTGGCGGCAGATCGCAAACCGAACAGCGCGTCGCTCTGTCCGCCGATGCCGATGGCAAGCTCACGGGGCTGCTGCACCACGGCTTCTCGGTCAAGCTACCGCATGGCGCCTGCGACGAGGCGTTCACGCTGTCGGGACGCTCGCTCTATGCATCGGAAAGTTATGACGTGGTGCAGCATACGCTGGAGCTCGACGTGTTAGCGAACACCTTTATGCGCGGGCCGGGCGAGGCAGTCGGCACTTATGCGATCGAAAGCGCGATGGACGAACTGGCGCATGATCTCGGGATCGATCCAGTAGAGATCCGGCGCCGCAATGTAGGCGATCATGATCCCGTCACTGGCGCGCCGCATTCGCAGAGCGACTTAATGTTGGCCTATGACCTTGGCGCCGAACGGTTCGGCTGGAAACGCCGCGCGGCAAAACCGCGATCGGTCAGAGACGGCGAGTGGCTCGTCGGCATGGGCTGTGCGACCGGATCCTTCCCATATGTGCGGATGCCCGGCATGTCCGCACGGATTTCGATCAATGGCGATGGACGCGCGACCGTGTCGAGTGCGGCGCACGAAATGGGCATGGGTACCGCGACGGTGCAGCGGCAACACGCGGCGGATCGTCTTGGTCTGCCTCTGGAGAGAGTCACCGTCAGAATCGGCGATACCAGTCTGCCATTCGGTAGCTTTGCCGGCGGTTCGTCACAGACCGCGTCGCTCGGTGCGGCGATCAACGCGGCCAGCGTGAAACTGGCCGTCGAACTGCTGCGCGTGGCTGGCAACGATACGCCGCTTGCTGGACTGAGGCAGGGTGATGTTGAATTCGCCGACGGTGGGCTGCGCAAGATCGACGAGCCGTCGCGCTACGAAAGCTTCGCGTCGATCCTCAGGCGGGCGGCACGCAGCGAGATCAACGTCACGGGGGAAAGCAGCGCGCCTCTCGAAATGCTGAAGTTTTCGATGCACAGCAGATCGGCGATCTTCTGCGAGCTCCGCGTCAGTGACGTGACCGGTGAAGTCCGCCTTGACCGCCTGGTGGGTTCGTTCGATTGCGGTCGTATCCTCAACCCTAAGACCGCCGCGAGCCAGTTTCGCGGTGGCATGATCATGGGAATAGGCATGGCGTTGACCGAAGAGACGCTCCTTGACGAGCGTACCGGCCGAATCATGAGCGCCTCGATGGCGGACTATCATGTACCAGCCCATCTCGACGTGCCCGACATCGATGTGCTTTGGACTGATATTCCCGATCCTCGCACGCCGATGGGAGCCCGGGGCATCGGCGAAATCGGCATTACCGGCGTTGCTGCCGCCATCGCCAATGCGGTTTTCAACGCGACGGGTCTGCGCGTCAGGGACCTGCCTTTGACGCCGGATAAGATTCTCAGCAATTAGCGTGTCGCCACGCAGATGTTAGCCTAATGGCGGCTTCCGGCGCAAAGTGGCCGTTCGCGTTGGCGAAGCCGTAAACTCGCCGAGACAAGAATTGGGGGAAGACGACGTGAACTCACGCCATGTATTGCGGTCAGGCTTCTGCGCAGCGCTGCTGGGAATCGCCGTGATGCCGTCGGTCAGCGCGGAAGGTGCCTTCGATATTCCCGCGGGCGCCCATTTCAATCAAGACAAACTGGCAAAGGTCGGCGAGTTCTTCCGTAATGAAGTGACGATTGGCAAAATTCCGGGCGCGATCCTGTTGATCCAGCAACATGGCAAGCCGGTCTATTATGAATCCTTCGGCGTGCAGGATGTCGTCTCCAAGGCGCCCATCACTGACCAGACGATCTTTCGTCTGTTCTCGATGACCAAAGCCATCACTAGCGTGACAGCGATGGCGTTGGTCGATGAGGGCAAACTAAAACTCGAGGATACAGTCGCGAAGTACATTCCGTCTTTCGCAAATGTGAAGGTTGGCGTGGAGAAGAAGGCCGATGACGGCAAAACAACGCTCGAACTGGTGCCTCCGATCCGACCGCCGACCGTCCTCGACTTGATGCGTCAAACGTCGGGAATTACGTACGGCTTCTTTGGCGATAGCCTCGTCCGCAAAACGTATGCGACAGCAAATTTATACGATGGCGATTTTGATTTGGCTGAGTTCGCCGAACGGATCGCAAAGCTGCCGCTGCACAACCAACCGGGATCGCTCTGGCAGTACGGCCATTCCACCGACGTGCTCGCGCGGATCATGGAAATCGTCTCTGGAAAATCCCTCCTTGAGGTCGAGAGGGAAAAGCTGCTCGATCCACTCGGCATGAAAGACACGGCCTTCTTCGTCACCGATCCGGAAAAACAAAAGCTGCTCGCGCAGCCGATGCCGAATGACAGTAATTTCCGGGTCGGGCGCGAGAACGACCCGACCGTTTCGAAGAAGTGGCAATCCGCCAGTGGCGGAATGGTTTCGACTATGTCGGACTACGCGCGCTTTGTGCAAATGCTGCTCGATGGCGGCAAGTTTGAGGGTAGGACCATTCTGAGCCCCCAGGCCTTCAAACTGATGACGACAGATCAGATCGGTCCGGGTTCTGGCGTTGGACGCGACTTTTTCTACTTCCCTGGTGACGGCTTTGGCTTTGGGCTCGGTTTCGCGGTGCGTACTGATCCTGGCAACGCTAAGCCGCCACCGCCGGGCTCGCTCGGCGAGTTGAAGTGGGACGGTGCCAGCGGCTGCTATTTCGTGATCGATCGCAAACAGGATATGTTTTTCGTACTGCTGGAACAGACACCTTCGGAGCGCCAGCGTATTCAACGGTCAGTGAAGCTGTTGATATATGAAGCGCTCGAGAATTGATGGGCCCGTGGTCCACTGCATCATGAGGTCGCCGATGTTAACGACAAAACCGCCGCCCACGGACGGCACGTCGACCCATTCCCCGTCCTTGTTAAAGACCTGAAGGCCGCCCGGACGGTCTTCGGTGCGTGCCGGTTTCAGCATCTATGAGTTGGACGTTGACCCGCAGCCGATTTCCGCCGCGTTGCACCGAACCTTCAAGCACATAACGGACGCCGAGTTCGCGGCCAACCTGTTTTACGTCGACGTGCTTGCCCTTGTAGGTAAAGGCCGTGTTGCGCGCGATCACGAAGGCGCCCGGGATGCGCGACAGGTCCGTCGTCAAGCTTTCGGTGACGCCGTCCACGAATTAATCTTGTTCCGGGTCACCCCCCCAGATTGGCAAAGGGAAGGACCACAATCGAAAGGCGCGGCGGTGTGGCGGCCGACGCAGTTTTGGCTTGCGCGGGCTTGCCGACTTCGAGCGAGTAGGCCCGGATTGGTTCGGACCGGTTTCGCCGGGTGCATTATCATTCGAGGACCGAGATTCCGGGTGCGACCTGCTCTGCGACGGTCGGAAAGCCAAAAACACCTTTGCCAGGACGGCATCCCTTGTCGACGATATCGAAGCTTTCGATCTCGGAGCGCGCCGTAGTCAGTGTATTCACAGTTGCTTCCTCCTCGGTAGCGGTCGGTGAAGAAATCAATGATCTTATCAGCGCGTTAAAAAAGCGGCCCCCAAGATGGAGGCCGCTAAAATCCGATTACTGTCTGTCGATACCGACAGGTCGTCGGTCATGGTCAACATCTCTGTCGTGATCACCCTTGTTAATGATGACGGTATTGTCGCGATCCCTATGATCACGGTCGCGGTTGACGTCACGATCGCGATCTCTGTCACGATCTCCGTGACCCTCGCCAACCGTTACGCCGGCGGGGCCGACACCGACGCCCAACTCTTCCGCGCCAGCAGGCATCGCGCTGAGAATTCCAACTACGGCGGCGATCACTACGGCATACTTAATCATTGCGTGCTCCTATCGTTGTTCAACCCTGGGAGGGCAATGTCTCAACGCCGGGATCGTTCCGGCTAGCGGGCCTAAGCGACGGGCGATGTATTAGCTCACCATCCCCACCGCAAAGGTGCACGTAAGTCCTAAGCGGCACATGCATTCTGAATGCAGATAGAGCCGAAATCTGCGGGGTGCCGGTTTATTCCAAGCCAACATTCAAGTCGCTTTCAGATAGCGACTGAAAAGCGTTCGCTGGAATTGCACTTCACGCATTCGAAAGTGCGCATATCATAACCAGGTGCGGCCGGCTCGATTTGAGAAAGCCTCATGTGGTTGCCGCACTTGGAGCACGCCGGGATTCCGATTTCAGAACGGCTGTAGAGTGGATCGGGATGGGTGGATGGCATGACGCTCGCCCCAGATCAGGCGGGAGCACAAATACTCTCGGTCACCCGTAACTGCCGACAAGCGGCGGTCATACAACCACGATACTCTCCTGAGTTTCGGAGTCGCCGGTCACTATTGCTCACTTTTCAAAATAGTTATGCAGAAGCCTCGGCGCCGGCGCGGGTCCACTTGTTAATAGCCCGGCAAGGTGGTCGAAACCGGTTCTCGTCAATCCGTTGGGTCAGCCCCGCTCTTGTGCCGTCCCCGATTATGACCCTGCGCCGCAGTCGCGGGCGGTTTCAAAAAAGCGTCAAAGCGTTGCTTGACGACGGCGTAGCACTCGCATGACGCCTTTTCCAGGCCCGCTCTATCAAGCACCTGCATTCTGCCCCGGTGATAGCTGATGAGGCCGGCGTTCTGCATCGACTGCGCCGCAAGCGTCACGGATTTCCGGTTAGCCCCCAGGATGTGCGACAGAAATTCATGCGTATAGGGAAGCGCCTCTTTCCCGGCCCGATCGTGCATCATCAGCAGCCACCGGCACATTCTCTCTTCCGTCGTATGCATGGCATTGCATGCGACGGTCTGCTGGATCTGTGACAGCAGGGTCTCCGAATAGCTCACGAAGAGATCGCGGACGTGTTCGCTCTTTTTGAACTCATATTGCAGAAGTTGGATCGGGCACCTGACAGCGTGGCCCTCAAGCTGCACGAGGCATCGGTTGAACGACACCCGGCTATACATGGCGGCGAATAGGCCGAAGGCGCCTTCGCGCCCGATGTTGGCGGTTTCGATTGCGGCGCCGTTTTCGAGCACCGTCAGGAGGGAAAGAACTGAACCCTGCGGGAAATAGGCGTGCTTGAGCAACCCGCCGGCATCGCAAACCATCTCGCCAAGCGTGAATTCAACCGCCTCAAGATGTGGGTCTATCCGCTTGCGGCTGGCCGGCTCCAAAGCGCCGAGCAACTGATTGGTCCACACCTCATGATCCGTTTGCGCTTTAGGCATTCGTTGGGTCGTTCGCCTCCGCCCGTCTGGCGATTGCTCAGGGACGATCGCATCGTTCCATAAAACCGGCGCAACCCCGAGGCGGCTTTGGCCATCTAAGCCTGATATCTGCGGCAGGTATGAGCAAAACAGCTCATTGCCTGGATTTTCTTACCGGATGTCACGCCTGCGTCAGGTGAACTGCGTTCAGCTATCATCGCCGCGCTTCGATATGGTTTCCGGAGAAAGCGGCTATTGGGCGGCAGATCGGATTTCCGCAACAGAACACGAGCCGATGCGATGAGTATCTCCGGAGCCGGTCAGCGGTCGCACACCACACTGGCCAGTTTCAGACCGTCCATGCTTCCGGGCATGTTGATGTCGGTGAACAGCAAAGCAATTTTGGAGCAAGCATCCGCAGAAACGGGTCGTCATCGACGATCAGGATGACATGCGCAGGCCATGTCCGCCATCACGTCAATGAACCAAATGATTTTGTGCAGGGTCATGGGTCGGCCCCGGAGCCGCCTGATCAGTCCAAACACCCGCGATCCGAAGGCAATGCGCCTTCAAATTCGGGTTTAGGGTTTCTTTCGACAATTGCATCAAGTCCGACGCCAGACGCAGGCATTCCAACGCACGCTTTTGCTCGTCGTTCGAATTGGACACGGCGCACCTCCTTGGCTGAGGTGAGTCTTCGCACACCGGCCACGCCGTGTCGGTGGTCTATACCACAGACCATGCAGCAAGAGTTTGCCCGAATTCATCAACGGCGCTGCGAGTTGTTTGGCTCAAATCGATTTATCGAGCCGAGGCTTGCAAGCGCGAGGATTCGAAACCCTCAACGTCGCAAATCGGATATTTTTCGGCCCTGGAAATACGGCTCAACGGAGCCATGAAATCGGGTGACTTTATTTCCAGGGCTTTCTGAGCCATTTTGCGTGCTCGGCTTCCTGTTCACCGCGTCGATGAGATGGTCGAATTTGCAAACCTGCGACTTCCTGCCGAAGCAGCACTCCAGTGGAGGCAAGAACAGGCTCGGCAATATAAGCAAGCAGGGTGACCGCTATCTGCGCGGCCTGTTTGTGGCCGGCGCGCTTTCTGTCATCCGTTACGCCAAAGATCCATGGCACCAACCATCGACCCTGGCTTGCGGCCTTGCTGGCGAGGCGGCCGACTAGGGTTGCGGCTATCGCGCTCGCCAACAAAATCGCGCGAATGGTCTGGGCCATGATGGCCAGGGGCGAGCGATACAAGGAACCAGTCGCGCTTGCGCGATAAACGAGATCACGCCAGGTAACCGGCGTGATGTGAAAGTTGGGAGGGGCGAACAGCACGTAATGCAGAGCCGGTCGATCTGGCGATCAGGACAACCCACTTGTGCCATAGCATTCTAGAATGCGAGCTTTTGGTCGGGACCTGATCCGCGGAGGGCGTTATGGCCAGCGGTCATGTGAGCCGCATCAAAAGGCCGAACACATGGCTGCACCGACCAATGCTGCAAAACGTGAAGAAAGCTCTTGCCAACCCGGAGCC
>NZ_JBEKRB010000062.1:0-42081 GCF_049519115.1 Bradyrhizobium sp. | reverse complement strand
GATTTGTGCAACATCCAGCCGGCCTTGCGCGCTTGGCCGGGTGTTCGCTGATGATCGCTGGCGTCTTCCTTATCTCCAAATTTTGAGAGAGCGGTAACGAATGAGAAACATTGAGGAAGCCGAGTGACAGACCAAACGGTCCCGCCCGGCGCACCCGGGATATCGCCCCGTTGGACCTCAAGCGCGAAGAGTGCAGTCGGGACAGCCGCAGGCGCAGAGAGCAAGGTTTGGTTTACGATCAGCCACGGTATCCTCAACGAAGTCTATGCCCCACGACTCGATACAGCCAGCATTCGTGATTTTGGCTTTATTGTTACTGCGAAGGATTATTTTTCCGAAGAGAAGCGCGACGCCGATCATACGGTCGTTTTGATCGAAGACGGTGTTCAAGCTTTCCGTCTGGTCAACACCTCGAGAGACGGCCGCTACCGTATCACTAAATCGGTCCTATCTGATCCCGATCGCGAAGTCGTGCTTCAGGAGCTTCATTTTGAAGCGTTGGCTCGCAAGCCGCCCGACTATCAGATTCACGCGCTGATCTCGCCTCACCTCGTCAATGCTGGCGCCGGAAATAATGGCTGGGTAGGCGACTTCAAGGGAAGGCCGATGCTCTTTGCGCAAGCGAGGGGCCGGTCGCTCGCGATCGCGTCCTCTGTCCCCTGGATTGCGCGGTCGGTCGGTTACGTCGGAACCTCTGACGGCTGGCAGACATTGAAACGCGGTGAGGGTTTGAAGCCGGAGTATCAATCCGCGCAGAATGGCAACGTCGCGTTGTCCGGTACGCTCGATCTGGCGAACAGTAACGGTCGGGCACTGCTGGCGATGGGCTTCGGAGTTCTGCCTGAGGAAGCCCGCCTTTCGTGCCGTTCTCAGCCTGCAACAAGGCGCAACGGCGGCGCTCAAGAAATATTCCGCTGGGTGGCGCGACCTGCAGAGCGCGTTCCTGCCGCTCGATGAACCCCACGACCCGGCGAAGCTGAACCGCTACCGAGTCAGCACCGCTGTGCTGGCCTCGCATCGGGACGATGCATCAGGGGCGATTATTGCGAGCCTTTCGATCCCGTGGGGGTTCCGCAAGGGCGATGACGACCTCGGCGGTTATCATCTGGTCTGGCCGCGGGATCTCGTCGAAACGGCTGGCGGATTTCTCGCGGCGGGTGCAACGACCGCCGCAAAATCGGTGCTCGACTATCTAATGGCAATTCAGGAAGCGGACGGGCACTGGGTACAGAATTCCTGGCTTGACGGCCGGCCCTACTGGCAGGGCGTCCAAATGGACGAAACGGCTTTTCCGATCCTGCTCTACGATATGCTCCTGCGCGTCGGCGCGATCAAAGCGTCCGAGGCCGGACATTATGGGCGATTGATTGAGACTGCTGCTGGTTACATTGTTCGCGCCGGCCCGACCACGCAACAGGATCGCTGGGAGGAGGACGGCGGCTACTCTCCGTTTACGCTGGCGGTTGAGATCGCGGCGCTGCTGGCGGCCGCCGATGCGATAGACGGAGCCGGCAACAGCGCCAAAGCGCGATATCTGCGTGATGTGGCCGATGGCTGGAACGAGCAGATTGATAACTGGACTTATGCGACCGAAACCGAGCTTTCCCGGACACTCGGGATCGACGGTTACTACATGCGGATCGGATTTTTCGGCGGCGACGGCGTGTTCGGATCGCGCGGCTTGATACCAATCCGAAATCGAGCTGGTGGCGACGAAGTGCTGGAAGCCGGCCTTCTGGTCAGTCCCGATGCGCTCGCCTATGTTCGATTTGGTCTGCGAGCTGCCGACGATCCACGCATTCTCAATACGGTTGCCGTTGTCGACTCTTTGCTTAGACGGGAATTGCCAGCCGGTCCCTATTGGTATCGCTACAACGATGACGGTTATGGTGAGCACGCCGACGGCGCGCCTTTTGACGGGTCCGGCATTGGCCGGCTTTGGCCGCTTTTGACCGGCGAGCGCGCGCACTACGAACTCGCCGCCGGAAGGCCCGAAGAAGCGAAACGTCTGTTGGCAACGTTCGAAGTGTCCGCCAGCATCGGGGGCCTATTACCGGAGCAAATTTGGGACAGCGAAGATATTCCGGAGAAGGAGCTGTTTCTGGGGCGGCCTTCGGGAAGCGCGATGCCGCTGGTTTGGGCACACCCTGAACACATCAAATTGCTGCGGTCATTGCGGGACGGCGCGGTATTCGACATGCCGCCGCAAACCTACGCCCGCTACGTGAAAAGCACGCCCAAGCCGGCGCCCATTGTCTGGCGTATGGACACGAAAATTAGCCGGATGGCGGTGGGCCGAAGGCTGCGCCTTGAATTTCTGGAGCCGGTTTCGGTGCATTGGTCGATCGATAACTGGGCGACCGCAACGGATAGCAGAACTGACGCCACAGGCTTCGGCACGTTCATTTGCGATCTTCCTACTCAAGCGCTGGCTGCAGGCGCAGAAGTGCGCTTCACGATGCTGCGGACTGGGCCGGGTAAGTGGGAAGGCAACGACTTTATGGTCGCAATTGGCGAATAATGGTCATTCGCGGGCACTATAGCTTCTCCCGTGCGTTGTCATCCGGACCAGACTACGTTTCCGGTCGAGCTTTCTCCGGTTAAGGCTGCGAACAATGGCCGTTCTAAGTATCGGTGCCGCCTTGGCCGCTCGCCTAGCGCTGGTCATGCTGTTTTTGCCATTTAGTGCGCTGGACAAGGTCCTCAATTTCAGACCGGCGGTCGACCAGGCGGCGGAAGCCGCGCCGAGCCGTTCGCTCGCGACCGTCCTGATCTTTGCCGGTTTGGGCGTAGAGGTGTTTATGTCGCTGGCCATTCTGACGGGCATCGCTGACCGCTTGGCGGCGCTCGTGCTGGCCGCTTATTGCATCGTCACGGCCCTGCTGTGGAAACAGTTTTGGAAGACGCCGGATTTCCGGCTGCGCGGCGCCAGCCATGGCCGGCAGTTATTTTGGGATTTTCTCAAAAATCTCGCGGTTGGCGGCGGCTTTCTGGCGTTGGCGTTCGGCGCAAGCGCAAACGGTTTTGAACGGTTTGTATCGCATCCCCTGGCATCGTCACACCCCTATAGCCTGAGCCCTGTCGCGGCGGCCAGATGAGCGGTCGGCCGACGATCTCGTATTGGCATTTGTGGACCGGTGCGGATGGCATTAGCCGGCTGACGCAATGCACGATGACTGAGTTTGAGTTGAAGTCGATGAATGCGCCTGCCGATCCGCAATGGCAGGGGACAAGTTTCACCGGGAACATGACGACGATGGTGACCGTACAGCCAGTTGGCTGGATCGGTGCCTGGCACGAAAATCCGAAACCACAATGGATCGTGCCGTTGTCAGGGCGCTGGTTCGTTGAAGCCATGGACGGCACGCGGATCGAAATGGGGCCAGGCGAAATCTCGTTCGGCAGTGATCAGAATTGCCGTGAGATCGATGGCAAACGCGGCCATCGGTCCGGGACGATCGGAGACGTTCCGGCAGTACTCATGGTGGTTCAGTTTGAAGAGGCGTCAGCCCCCCGATCACCCTGCGAATTCCGGTGACCGGCATGGCAAGCGCGAAGCCGCACGTCCTGGTTCGAAGACTGGCCCGCTTCGGCCTGACGACGCCAAATGCGCATCAGTTATCCAACTTTTATCAGAATGCTTTGGATTTTCGATTGCTCGGGACTGAGCGGCGTTCGGGAGGTGAGTTCGAGCGGCTGATGGGCGTGGACGGCGGGGCTTCGGTAGTCACACTGGGGCTTGGCGACGAAGTGGTTGAACTCCTGCAATTCGACCGACCGGGCCGGCTTTATCCCAAGGATGCTGCTTCTTCGGATCTATGCTTTCAGCATTTTGCGATCGTTGTTGCGGATATCAATGCAGCTTATCAAAGGCTGGTTTCCGCCGGTGGGTGGATGGCAATCTCGACCGATGGGCCGCAACAATTGCCGGCCTCCTCAGGTGGTGTCACGGCGTTCAAATTCCGCGATCCCGACGGTCATCCGCTGGAGCTGCTGGAATTTCCAAACGACCGGATGCCGCCGTATTGGCAGAGCCGCCCCCGGGCCGGCGTCTTTCTCGGCATCGACCATTCAGCGATCAGTGTTGCCGACGGTGCTGCCAGTACTGAATTTTACCGAGGTCTCGGCTTCCGTGTATCGGGACATTCATTCAACAGCGGCACTGAGCAGGAACGGCTGGATGCCGTAAGACATGTACAAGTAGAAGTCACGGCGTTGGAGCTCCAGCAGGGCACTCCGCATGTCGAATTGCTCTGCTACAGATCCGTCACTCGCGGGATAAGTTCCTCTGTTCACGGTAACGATGTGGCCGCGACGCGGCTGATGCTTCATGTCGATGGGTCTTCAGCAGAAAGCGTCACTCCGCAAGGTTTGATCGATCCAGATGGCCATCGCCTGGTTATATCGATACCCACTAAAGGATGCTCGCCGATCAAAGCGCTTTCCAATTCCGGCTCGTCGCCGGCTTTCGTCAAACCGGAGTAATCTCCATGACCTCGCCGACAGAACAGTCCACGGCCGTATCAACTGCACCACCGATCGCGGTTCCAAAGCTCCTCTACGGACAGAAGGCGTTGGTCACGGGGGCCAATTCGGGCATCGGCAAGGGGGTCGCGATCGCTTTGGGGCAGGCCGGTGCCGACGTGGTGGTCAACTACGTCGATGGTGAAGACGCAGCCAACGCGGTGGTCGAGGAAATCAAAAAATCCGGTGCCTTGGCCTATGCGCAGCAGGCAGACGTTTCTTCGGAAGATCAGGTCGCAGCCATGTTCACTCGGATGGTCAAGGAATTCGGTACAATCGATATTCTCGTTAGCAACGCTGGTTTACAACGCGACTCAGCCATTCACGAGATGACTCTGGAGGAGTGGAATAAGGTGCTCAGCGTCAACCTCACCGGTCAATTCTTGTGCGCGCGCGCGGCGGTAGGGGAATTTCTCCGTCGCGGCGTAGTTCCCTCAATATCGAGCGCCGCGGGCAAGATCATCTGCATGAGCTCAGTGCACCAGGAGATTCCGTGGGGTGGACATGCCAACTACGCCACTTCCAAGGGCGGGATCAAACTCATGATGGAGAGTATGGCGCAAGAACTCGCGCCGAAACGCATCCGTGTGAACGCTATCGCGCCCGGTGCGATCAGAACGCCGATCAACACGACCGCTTGGGACACAAAAGAAGCCTATGACGCACTGATGACGCTGGTGCCTTATGGGCGGATTGGTGAGCCCGAAGACATCGCGCGCGCGGCCGTATGGCTCGCGTCAGATCAATCCGATTATGTGGTTGGCACGACGCTATTCGTTGACGGCGGTATGACGCTCTATCCCGGATTTGCCACAGGCGGATAGGAGCGGCAATGTCAAACCATTACGACGTTATTGTTATCGGTAGCGGCCCTGGCGGGGCGTCCGTTGCGCACAAGCTGGCACCCACCGGCAAGCGCATTCTGCTGCTGGAGCGCGGCGATTATCTGCCGCGTTCACCTGCCAATTGGGATTCTCAGACAGTATTCGTCGATGCAGCTTATCAGGCAAAGGAGACTTGGTACGGTGCCGACGGGCGGACTTTTCATCCCGGCCTGCACTATTTTGTCGGCGGCAATTCAAAGGTGTATGGCGCGGCCCTGTTTCGGATGCGCGAACGGGACTTTGATGAAATCGTACATAAAGACGGTATATCGCCTGCGTGGCCACTGAAATATGATGCATTTGAACCTTACTATTCGGAAGCAGAACGGCTCTTTCGCGTGCACGGACAGCGCGGTGAAGATCCCACCGAGCCGCCGTCCAGCGGACCGTTCCCTTATCCTGCCGTTTCGCACGAACCCCAGATCCAGGCGTTGAGCGACAGCTTGGCCGAGGACGGCTTGCACCCGTTTCATCTTCCGTTGGGCATATTATTGGACGAAAAAGACGGCAAGGCCACTCCGACGAGCATTTGTATCCGCTGCGATGCTTTTGACGGTTTTCCATGCTTACTCAACGGAAAGGCGGATGCGCAGGTGATGTGCGTGGATCCAGCGTTGAAAGGTTATCCCAATCTGACGCTGCTGACCGGCGCCTATGTGTCGAAGCTTGAGACTGATGAAACCGGTAGGTCGGTGACGGGAGTCCGCGTTATCAGAGGCGGTCAGGAGGAGTTATACTCAGCCGACATCGTGGTTGTCGCTTGTGGAGCACTGTCGTCAGCACTGCTATTGCTGCGATCGGGAAATGACAAACACCCGAAAGGTCTTGCGAATGGCTCCGATCAGATTGGACGCAACTACATGCGTCACAATCAATCGATCTTGATGGCCCTGATGACGCAGCCGAAAGATACCATTTTTCAGAAAACACTCGCGGTGAGCGACTATTATTTCGGTTCCGATGATTGGGCTTTTCCGCTCGGTCTGATCCAGATGTGTGCGACCTCGCACGGTGCTCAGATCAGGGGCGAAGCACTTCCCAGCTGGCTCGAATGGATGCCGAAAATGCCGTTCGAGGAAATGGCCCGGCGCTCGATGGATTTTTGGCTGTCCAGCGAGGATTTGCCGCGGCCGGAAAACCGTATTTCGTATGATGGCGACCGCGTGGTGCTGGACCTCACGGAGGGTAACATGGAAGCCCACCATCGTCTTAAGAAGAAGCTTGGAACAATGCTGAGCAAGGCTGGAGCGCATCCCATGTTGCTGGAGCGAAGCCTGTATCTTGGCCAAAACGTTCCGATCGGAGGCACAGCTCACCAGGCTGGAACCGCACGGTTCGGGACCGATCCGCGGGCGTCAGTCCTTGATCTCGATTGTAAGGCACATGAGCTCGACAACCTCTATCTGGCCGACGCCAGTTTCTTTCCGTCGATTGGTGCGGTCAATCCGACTCTGACGATTATTGCAAACGCACTGCGCGTGGCTGAGAAAATCAAGCTGCGATTGACAGCATGATGCCGAACCAGATTGAGGATTACGCTGCGATCGGCAATTGTGCAACGTTAGCGCTTGTCGGTCGCAATGGATCCATCGATTGGCTGGGATTTCCAAGGTTCGACAGCGCTGCGTGCTTCTCCGCTTTGCTTGGAGGAGCCCAGCAGGGCCGGTGGCTCATTGGTCCGGCTGCTGATTGTACTCAAATCTCAAGACGCTATCGCGGCGACACCTTGATACTTGAAACGACCTTCGAAACCGAAACTGGCTCGGCTCGCGTCATCGACTTCATGTGGCGCCGAGATGGCGTATCGGACCTTGTCCGGATTGTACGAGGATTAAGCGGCACGGTCGCCATGCACGCCGAGCTAATCGTGCGATTCGAATATGGTTCGATTGTGCCTTGGGTCTCTCGGCAGGAAGACGGCAGGCTCGAACTGACAGCTGGCCCAGAACGACTGATATTGGAAACGCGCGTTCCGCTTCGTGGCGCAAATTTCAAGTCGATCGGAGAGTTCGACGTTGCGGCTGGGGAAGAAGTTACGTTTACATTGAGCTGGAGCCATTCGTATCGACCGTTACCTCCTCCTTTCCGAGCCAATGATGCTTTGGCTGAGGCCGAACTGTTTTGGTCGAACTGGGCCGCGCCAATCAAACGGGCAGGGGAGTGGTCCGAGCCGGTTCTGAGGTCTTTGCTAACGCTAAAGGCGCTCTCGCATCGCGAGACAGGTGGGATCGTTGCCGCGGGCACTACCTCTTTGCCGGAAAAAATTGGGGGAGCGCGCAACTGGGACTACCGCTTTTGTTGGCTCCGCGATGCGACGTTCACATTGTATGCCTTGCTTGAGGCGGGCTTTCTCGATGAGGCGAAGGCTTGGCGCCGTTGGCTGCTTCGATCGGTTGCCGGAAATCCGGATGATCTGCAAATCATGTACGGCATAGCGGGAGAACGGCGCCTTGTGGAGTATGAGATACCTTGGCTTGCGGGCTATCAAAACTCAGTGCCGGTCAGGGTTGGCAACGCGGCGGCTGGCCAGATTCAGCTCGATGTCTACGGGGAAGTCCTCGATGCGCTGTATGTTGCCAGACGAGCTGGCCTTGCTGAAAACGACGCTAGTTGGGGGCTTGAATGCGCGCTGATCGAACATCTGGAAACGATCTGGGATCAACCGGACGACGGAATTTGGGAAGTCCGTGGTGGACGCAAGCATTTTACGCATTCCAAAGTTATGGCTTGGGTTGCCTTTGACCGAGCAATTCGATCGTCCGAGGAGTTCGGTCTAGAAGCTCCTTTGGAGCACTGGCAAACTGTTCGCGATAGAATTCATAAAAGAGTCTGCGATGACGGGTTTGACGCTCAACAGAATTCGTTCGTTCAATCCTTTGGTGTGACCGAGCTTGATGCCAGTCTTCTTTTAATCCCGATTGTCGGATTTCTGCCCGCAACTGACGCGCGCATACGCGGGACGTTATCTGCGATCGAGCGGAACCTTGTTAGGGATGGCTTTGTCCTGAGGTACAACACCACTACAGGGACGGACGGACTGCCGCCTGGCGAGGGTGCTTTTCTGGCTTGCAGCTTCTGGCTGGCCGACAATTATGTGCTGCAAGGGCGGATTGATGAAGCTCGAATGCTCTTCACCAAGCTTTTGTCGTTGTGTAATGACGTCGGATTACTCGCCGAGGAATATGATCCGATTTCGAAGAGCCAGCTCGGTAATTTTCCGCAGGCATTCTCACATCTCGCGCTGATCAATACAGCGCGCAACTTGATGGGTGCGGGTGGTCCGGTCCATCAACGGTCCTCGGGAAGCAGCAAGACGCGCGAGATTTGAAGTTAGATGGATGAAGCACCCTGCTGCCGCGGGCCGTAATCGTTAGGCGATCCACGGAGCGATATTCTAGATCCGAACAGGCCATTTATCCTGACCGCGCCGGGTTGTGAAGGCGCCGATTCTTTTCTGGAAGAGCGCGTGGATTATCCCAAGCTGGAGAGGTTGAAGAGGTTGAGAAGACTCCGTTATTGCTGCTCTAGTTGCTTTACTCGCGGTCGACGTCATCAATAAGGGCCCGGAAATCTGCGCGCATTCAGCCAACTGTGAGCGCAATTGACCGGTGCAAAAGGAGCCGATTTCGCTCAGATTGGCACGCGTCATTGGAGATCGCCTCCGCGACGCTTTGTACAGCAATGAAAGCGTCGAGCATGAAATCGTCTGGTTCGCGTGAATTCATCTGTTCCAGAGAGAGCAGTTCGACAGCGCTCATAAAGCATTCGTCGTCCGCGTCCGGTCCAATCGAGAGCAACATTGAATGCAGTTTGCGGGCAAGCGGTTTCTTATTGTCGGTCGTTCTCAAATTCCTTGTCCCGCGATTGAAAGCGTCTTCCTCTTCGTGGTCGATCGTTGGTAGTACGTCTGTCATACCAGAGCCATTAGTGAGCTCCTGCACTGAGATCAGTCGCGGTACGAACCGGTTCATCTCTCAGACAACGTCGCGCTACCATGATTTCGGCCTCGGTAGCGCCCCGGCTCCGCGCCCATGCTTCAGCAGCTGGAGCCGAATATTTTGCGACGTAAAGCCGGACAACGACGCAGGACATATGATGGAATTCACCCGCTTCAAAGCTTGCGCAGCGAGCCCCGATAAAAGCGCGATACGCGAGTATCCAGCGATTCCACATCTTCCTCACCTCCGTCGGCAGGCAACTGTTGATGCAGGCCAGGGTTCCAGGCCGAGGTTTGAAGCTTTCGGGCGCGTCGGTGAGGGCGACGAGAATCTGGAACCGGCAGGCAAGCGCTCTGTGAACCTTCCGGGGAAGTCATCGAGCCGGTCGAAAAAAGCTCAGGCGGCCAACAAGAACAGTGTTCTAACGCGTGTCCGTTCGCGGCCGCTGTCGTTGTCGGTGTTTACTCGAACGGCAAAACGCACGAGCGGTTGACGGCCGCAAGTTGTTTGTGTCAGTGCATTCTAAAGAAGTATCTAACTTTCACCGACGCCTCAATATCCGGGACGGTGCGACGTCCATTCTGTTGCTAATTCGATAGTCAACAACGCAAGAATGGAGATCAAGCGATGAAGAGAACGACTTTGGTGGCAGCAGCTATCCTGACGACGGTTTCGTCGGCAGCACTGGCGCAGGCAACAAGCCCCAATTCCAGTGCGCCGCCTACCTCGGCCACTGCCAAACCACAGGCGGGTGGACCAGGCCTTCGACAGCAATTGACGAATAGTTTGCAACAGTCTGGCTTCACCGATATCAAAATTGTTCCGGATTCATTTCTGGTTCAGGCAAATGATAAATCGGGAAATCCGGTCACGATGTTCATCGGACCGAACTCGGCAACCGAATTTACATCCATCGGATCAAATGATCAGACATCAGGTTCAAACGCCGGCGGCAAAGCGGACATGCAGTCTGGCGGCATGTTCACCAACATTCCCGTCAAGGACGAGCTCAGCTCAAAAGTGGTCGGCCTCGATGTCTACAACAATGCCAATCAAAATATCGGTACGATCAAGGATGTGGCCTACAACGGCACCAGCGTGAACGGCTATATCCTCGGCGTCGGTGGATTTCTTGGAATGGGCGATCATTATGTCGCGGTTCGTCCTACCGCGATCAAGCTCAGCTATGACGCCAAAGACAAAAAGTGGCACGCAAATATGGATGCTAACGCTGACCAGCTTAAGGCTGCTCCGGAGTACAAGTATCCGAGCAACACCTGATCGATTTTGTCGGGCTGAAGTGCGGCAGGAAGCCCCTGCTTTCGTTGTTGGTCTAAATTGAATTGGTAATTCGGCAAGCAGGATCGCTTTAGGGCGGTCCTGTTTTGCTATTGTGCCGCTGTCAGAATCGACCTTGAACATGAAGCGGTAGTGTATCCATTTGATCTGGTCTTGTCTTATAACGATAGTGGTGGGCATCACGATCATACGGTGAGATATGACTTGCTTGAAAGACGTTGAAACGACGTGGCCAAACATTCTTCTCCCGCTGCAGCTCTGATTGAACTTGGCCCGCACGCCGGCTGGCGCTTTTGGTTTGCGATCGTGCTGACAGGCATTGGGACGGGCGCGAGTGCGGCTGCGCTGACGTTGATCCTACAGGCCGTCCAGCATTTCGTTTGGCCTGGTGCCGGCGGAACGTTGCTGGACGCGGCCGAACAGGCGACCCCTTGGCGGCATATTCTTGTACTTATGGGCGCGGGACTGGCGACCGGTGCCGGCCAGATCATTCTGGTACGCTTGACTGCCGGTAACAGCATAGACATCACGGAAGCCATCTGGCTCTCCGCGGGACGGTTACCGGCATTGCGAACTCTGGGCAGCGCGGTGTTGTCAGTTATTGTCGTCGGAATGGGCGCTTCGCTCGGTCGCGAGGGAGCACCGAAACAGGCGGGCGCGGTCATCGCCAACGTGTTGTCGGACAAGGTCCACTTTTCTGACGAACAGCGCCGACTGCTGGTTGCTTGCGGCGCCGGGGCAGGTATGGCCGCGGCTTATGGCGTGCCGCTGGGTGGGGCGCTATTCGCGCTCGAGGTGCTTTGGGGGAATGCTGGCTTTGCGGCTTGTATTACCTGCGATACTTACGTCGGTCGTCGCCACCGCAACGTCATGGCTGGCGCTGCCAAATGCACCAACTTATGAGCTCCCTCATTTCGAGGGTTCCTTCGCGAATCTCGTTTTGGCTATGCTGGTTGGACCCATCGCCGGACTTGTTTCGGTGGCGTTCGTGCGGATTATCGCGCTCGCCGACCGATACAGGCCAAAGCATCGCCGGCGGCTGATGGCTCCCATTCTGGTGCTCGGGCTGCTCGGGCTGGTATCTATTCCTTTCCCGCAGTTGCTGGGAAATGGCAAAGACATTGCACAACTCGCGTTCGCGGATCAGATCCCGTTCACCCTGTTGCTGGCGCTGCTACTGCTCAAACCCGCAGCGACGGTGTTGTGCCTTGGAAGTGGTGTACCGGGAGGTTTGTTTACACCGTCGCTTGCGCTTGGGGCGCTGCTGGGCGGGGTTGTCGGCCACGCCTGTTCATCGCTTCGGCCTGAAATGCAGCCTGCACTCGCTGCCTTGATAGGTGCGGGAGCCGTTCTGGCGGCCACCCAAGGACCGATCTCGGCGGTCGTACTGATCATGGAACTGACCGGGCGGGACAGGTCGTTCGTTGCGCCTTTATTGCTTGCGGTCGTTATCGCGACGCTGGTTTCTAGGATGATCGAACCACGTTCGATTTATGATGCAAGGCTCACGGATGAACAGATCGCGCAAAGACAGAAGCTGCGAGAGCCGCCTCAGCGATGAGAGCATTATGCGTCGCGAAACTAATAAATAAATTAGGATCGCCGCGCAGAATCTGGCCAGACGGACGTGGAACTTTACTCCCCTGTTCCACTTGCCAATTTGCGCGTTTGAGCACGGTAGCTTACCGCGTTTTGTGATCGCTACATAAGGGGATGACGACGATCGGAATGGCATGCAAAAGCTCGTGGCCGGTCTTGTATTTCTCTCGGTGGGCTATGGCTGCTGCGCCATGGCGCAGGAAAATATCAGCGCTGCCTCTAGGAAGGAAATCAGCCCCGCCTTTTGGAATCGTCACGTTCCTCTAAAAATATTTTAGAAATTCAAGAAGCGGCGTTCGACAATACTTATCCATGATCTGAATCGAGCGGAGGAAAACCAAAATGAATTTCAAACTTATTCGCGCGACGGCGCTGGCTATTTCGTTTCTTTCAGGGCCAGCCTTTGCGCGCCCTGTCGGTGAAAGCATATACTGCGCTACCAGAGAACCAGGTAACCCGCACAGTCGGCTGTGTGATTACATTATGTGGAGTAAATGGAGAGAGCGCGGCGGTTGGGACCCCACGCTTGATACCGCTTGCTTCCACAATCCAGCTTTCGTTCCGGGCGAATGCGGCCTAGATCCGCGGAGCAGACAGTCCAGAGCTTGGTGATCAAGATGCGCCGACGCACGCATAAAAAACAGCGGCTCAGTTTGAGCCGCTGTTTTTTCAATCCCTATTCGCAAGGATGTCTCCGACCATCGTACCCGAGATAGGTCCCGGAGGCTGGATCATAGGACTTGTAACGCTGAACTGCCTTGGCGGGTTCCACGACCTTACGGGTTTGGCTCCAAAGGTCGGCGGCCGTGACCATAGGATCAATCCCCTGCGCGTTCCACCAAACGCGTTCGTCGCCCCGACGGTGAAGCTCGCGGTGGTGAAGTCGGCAGATGGGGACGGTGAATTTGTCGCTGACTTTGCGACCCATCGCGGTTTGCTCGGCGAACTTGATGTGATGTGCATCCGATGGGATTCTGCCACAAACCAGGCACGGTTGAGAGGCGACAAACCTCAGGTGGTCTCGGTCACGTTCTCGCACCGGTTTGCCGATGACGGTGACCTGCTGTTCGCTCGGGCCAAAGTGTCCAGTCGGGTCCAAAAGGTCGGTTGGACCTTGGTTCGGTGGTGCCTCTAGACTTTCGAACTGGATCAGTTTTGTCGAGAACAGATCCTCAACCAGCCGAGCATCCGTTACCGAAAGCTGGCTTTTTAAGGGAAGGACTCGATGCGCCCATTTCGCGAGGGCCTCAGAACTCGTTAGCCGTTCAATCTCAGATGCTAGCTGGCGGCGCAAAACATCGGAATCCTGGGCCGGCAGAGTTGGTGGTCGAGTCGGACGAGCGTGCTTCGCTGACGTATGCAGGGAGTGTCCCACGGGTGCCGGAAAGTGGTCGTGCGACGCACCGTTTCCGGATGGAATATCAGGTACATCCAGGTCGTCCTCGCCGGCAATCCCTACCAGCGTGAACAGGGCGTAGCGGCGGGCATAGGTGAGGGCCGCGCCCAGCCGATGGGGAGCGGCCGTTTCGCTGATCGGGCAGACCGGCCAATCCGAGGATACCCATTCGCCGGAGGCATGCACGAGCGTGGTGGTAAGTCTGATCAGGTTGGACTCGCGGTCGATGGCGGTGGTCTGAACGGTCGCGATCTCGTGCTGGCCTAAACACTTGCGGACCAGATCAAGACCACTGGAGAGCGGGGCATAACGAAAGATCCGGCTTGCCTCCCGTGGAAAGGGAGAGACGATGGTCGCGGTCAGGGATTTTTCCGGATTGGCGATCGCGGCCTGGGCCTTGGCAAGCGCCGCCGCCAATGTGTTATTCCATCAGCGAGGCCGACGCGATGGTATGAGATCGCCTGCGATCTTTGACGCGGAGAGCCCTGTTATCTGAAGAAAAGCCCTGTTATTCGCAAAGAAAAAACCCCGGCGAATACAGTTTTGTCAATATATTCAGTATCATGCGGAGGGATTCGCCCGCCATTGATGCAAAAACGTCAAATAACAGGTGTAACAGGGCCTGTGCTGTCAGCAGGCGGAGCGAACCCACCTCCACAGCACCGGGAATAAAGCCCGAAAAGCCCGAGTCTTCTCCCCGTACGGCGCAATCCTGCGCCAGTTGGAGCCGCGCCAGGCTCCATAGGGAGAATATGACATGGCTAAAAAGGGCCTCGACGATCAGGAAAAGGGATTAGGCCGCCGAGAAGTGCTGGAATGCATGGTCTGGGCGGGAACCGGTGTCCTTTGGACCATCAGCGGGGGTGTTCCGCATTCGATCGGACTGATCGGGGAAGCGGCAGCCGCCGAGCCCGCGACCGGCTTTACCTTCCTGCAAATGAGCGACAGCCACATCGGCTTCGACAAGGCAGCCAACCCGGACGCCCTCGGCACGCTCCGCGAAGCGGTCGCCAAGGTCAAGGCGATGCCGACCAAGCCAGCTTTCATTATCCACACCGGCGACATCACCCATCTCTCCAAGGCCGCCGAGTTCGACAATGCCGATAAAGTATTTGGCGAGACCGGCGTGCAGATGCATTGGGTTCCTGGCGAGCACGACATCATCGATGAAGACCGCGGCAAGGCCTATCTCGATCGCTACGGCAAGGGTTCGAAGGGGGCAGGCTGGTATTCTTTCGACGATCACGGCGTCCACTTCATCGGCCTCGTCAACGTCGTCGACCTGAAGGGCGGCGGTCTCGGCAATCTCGGCGCCGAGCAACTCGCCTGGCTCGAGGCTGATCTGAAGGGCAAGTCGAACAGCACGCCGATCGTCGTGTTCGCCCATATCCCGATGCAGATCCTCTACAAGGAATGGGGCTGGGGCACCGAGGACGGCGGCCGCGCGCTCGATCTGCTGAAGCGGTTCGGATCGGTCACTATCCTCAACGGTCACATCCATCAGCTGGCGCAGAAGGTCGAAGGCAACATGACCTTCCACACCGCGTTGTCGACGGCGTTCCCGCAGCCGGCTCCCGGCAGTGCGCCGTCACCCGGGCCGATGCTTGTCCCCGCCGATCAACTCCGCAGCAAGCTTGGACTGTCGACCGTCACGGTCTTGCAAGGCAACAAACCGCTCGCCTTCATCGATAATACGCTGGCCGGCTAATCTGAGGACTATCATGCAAGCTTTGATGAGCCACCTGCGCATCGTTATGGCGCGATTTTCTTCCGGTCGCGCCGTCGTCGTTGCGATGCTCCTCGGTCCGGTCGCCGGCGCGTTGCTGGCGTTCGGAGCGATCGCGGCGCAGGAGCCAAATGAGGTGACGATTGACAACTTCACCTTCGGTCCGAACGAGCTGACCGTTGCGGTCGGAACGACGGTGAAATGGGTCAATCACGACGACATTCCGCACAACGTGGTCAACAAGGACAAGGTCTTCCGGTCAAAGGCGCTCGACACCGACGATTCGTATTCCTTTACGTTCGCCAGTGCCGGCACCTTCGATTATTTCTGCGGCCTGCATCCGCATATGCAGGGAAAGATCATCGTCAAGTAACCACGCCGTGAGGGCTCTGATTGACGAGACATGACGGCAACTCTAGCGGTACACCGGGTGGCTTTCCGGTGTACCGCACTTGAAAACGACATGCTAAAAGACCGGCTGGAAGGCTCAGATCGAGTGTCTGGCCAGCAGAAAACGTCGGTCTCCGTAGTGCAAAACAAGGATGCTAAAAACGACTTTGACGAGATCTTCGCGCCGTATTTGCCTGAGGCTTACCGCCTCGCACAGTGGCTTTCCGGCAATGCATCGGATGCGGAAGATATCGTCCAGGAAGCCGCGATACGGGCGTTTCGGGGCATCAACGGTTTCGGAGCCGTCAATGCCCGGGCGTGGTCGCTGACCATCGTTCGTAACACGGCTCTGACTTGGTTGACCAAGAACAGACCGAAAAAAGTTACCTATATCAATGACCTCAATCCGGCGGAGCAACAGGAAATCGAATACGAAGGGCTCCACGGTACGAAAGTAGAAACGCCGGAAGATGTCGTCCAGTTCAAGGCAGACGCGACGGCGATTCAGAAAGCGCTGGAGCAGTTACCGATGCGAGGTGATCGTTTTGCGGGAAATCAATCAGATGAATTATCGCGATATCGCCGAGATCACCAACGTTCCCATCGGCACCGTGATGTCCCGTCTGTCGCGAGGAAGGCAGCTCCTGATAGAGCTTCTCGGGGATCGGAAGTAATTATGGCCGCGTCTTTACGAGATAACGACGAACTGCAGTTAACCGCCTATTGCGACGGCGAGCTCGACCCAGCCGCGGCGGGTGAGTTCGAGCGTCGGCTCGCGGCCGACGAATTGCTGAAAGCGCGCTATACGCGGCTGATGTCGTTGCGGCAGGCCGTTCGTTCGCTCCCGCAGGCCGACGTCCCGTCGGACTTGCAGGCTAAAATTCAGGCTAGGCTGAAAGCGGAGACGGAGCGGTCGACCACAGAGCGGCCGAGCAACGTCAGCAACGTAACAGTCCTGCGCCGCCGGAACTGGTCGTTCCAGGCGCTTGCGGCATCCGCCGTGTTCGGTGCTGTGATCTCGGGTTCGGTGCTGAAAACGATCGATCGTTTTGGACAAGAAGATACCATCGCGAGCGAAGTTGTCGCCGGTCATATCCGGGGCCTGCTGGCGCCGCAGCCGTTCGATATCGCATCCTCCGATCGTCACACGGTCAAGCCGTGGTTCACGTCGCGGCTGCCGGAATCGCCGCAAGTGCCGGACCTTGCCGCGCAAGGCTTTGCGCTCCTGGGCGGCCGGGTCGATGTGATCAACAATCGTCCGGTGGCGACCATCGTTTACAAGCATGCGGCACATACCGTCAGCCTCACGACGCTACGGCCCGGCCAAACCGTTCCTGAGCAAACGATCGCCGGCTATAATGTCCGAAGCTGGAGCGACGGGAATTTCACGTACGTTGCGGTAGGCGATTTGCCGAGCGCGGATCTCGCGGTGTTTGAGCGCGAGTTTGCCGCGGCGGCGCCGGCCCCGGAAATAAAGCAGTAAAATGGCCGGTCGATATCCGTCTTCCTGCCCGAACGGTCGCGAAACGTCCCATTTTGCGACCCGGACGCTATGTTACAGCGCTGAAAACCCGGCGCGAATTTGGACGCAATCCGGCAAGTTGTGCTAGCAATGCGTCCCAAAGCAATAAGAGCTTGGGACGCATGTCAAAGTCGGGAATCATCGCGGGCGCAGCCTTAGCGGCGCTGATGGGTGGGGCGATCGCCGTCTTTGCGGTGGTCTGGCGGCCGGCGATCGAGGGAATCGACCCTCCCGCGCCGCAATCCTTCGAACCGGCGCTTGTCAAACGCGGCCGTGATCTAGCGGCCATCGGCAATTGCAGCGATTGCCATACGGTAAAGGGTGGCAAGACCTTTGCCGGCGGCCTGCCGGTGCCGACGCCGTTCGGCACGATCTATTCGTCGAATATCACGCCCGACCCGCAAACCGGTATCGGCCGCTGGTCGGAAGCCGCTTTCCGCCGCGCCATGCGCGCAGGCGTCGACCGTACCGGACAGCATCTCTATCCGACCTTTCCCTACGACCATTTCACCAACGTCAACGACGAGGACGACCGCGCGCTTTATGCGTTCCTGATGACCCGGCCCGCCGTTCGCGCCGCCACTCGCGCCAACGATCTCGCATTTCCGTTCAATCAGCGTTTCGCCGTTGCCGGCTGGAAGCTGCTTTTCCTGAAAGGCGGGACCTACAAGGCCGACAGTACGCAAAGTGCGGAGTGGAACAGAGGCGCTTATCTCGTCGACGGTTTGGCCCATTGTGGCGCGTGCCATACCCCTCGCAACGCGCTCGGCGCGGAGAAGGCGAGTGCGTCATTTTCCGGTGGTGACGTCGACAACTGGCACGCTTACGCCATTAATGCGCAATCGCGCTCGCCACTGCCCTGGACTACCGACGCGCTGTTTCATTATCTGCGTCAGGGCTGGGATCCCGATCACGGCGTCGCGCGCGGGCCGATGGCGGAAGTGGCTGCCAACCTTGCATCGGTGCCGGAAAACGACGTCCGCGCGATCGCTCTTTATATGGGAAGCGTGTTCGGGCCTCCGACGCAGGACCACCTCGATCGAGCCAAGGCCACGCGTGCGGACATCAAATCGCCGCAAGCTCAGCCTGCCTCCGCTCAGCCTGCCACAGCTGATAATCCCGCTGCGCTGGTCTATCAGGCCGCCTGCGCAACCTGCCATGACTCCGACCGGCCGTTGCCCTACAGCGGAATCAACCTTCGCCTCAGCACAGCGCTCAGCGCGCCGGATCCGCGTAACGCAGCCAACGTCATTCTATCCGGCATTCGTCCCGTAGGCGGGGAACGCAGCCCCATCATGCCGGGTTTTGCCGATAGCATGACGGACGATCAGATTGCGGCATTGCTGAATTATCTCCGCGGCCGCTTCAGCGCGCAGCCAGCCTGGAGCGGCGTCGAACAGATCATCCGGGATGCAAGGCATAGCGAAACCGTATCTCTCCAGACTTCGCCGGGGCCTGAAAATATTGCCGGCGGTTCCATGCAGCGAGAAAAACCATGACAACATTGAAGGTCAACGGTCACGATCACGAGATCGATGCCGATCCCGATACGCCGCTGCTTTATGTACTGCGCGACGAGCTCAAGCTCAATGCCGCCAAATTCGGCTGCGGTCTCGGCCAGTGCGGCGCCTGCACGGTGATCGTCGACGGCAAAGCTGTGTTGTCCTGCGTCACGCCGCTGCTTCTGCTGAAGGATAAGGAAGTGACGACCCTGGAAGGGTTGGGCACGGTGGAGAAGCCCGCGCCGATTCAGCGCGCCTTCATTGAAGAGCAGGCCGCGCAATGCGGCTACTGCATCGCCGGAATGATGATGCGCGCGCAAGCGCTGCTGCAACGAAATCCAAAGCCGACCGATGCGCAGATCCGCAACGAGCTGCAAACCAATCTTTGCCGTTGTGGGACCCACATGCGCGTTCTTCGCGCCGTGCATCGCGCCGCGCATCTGATGGATACCGCTGAATTGACGACAAGTGGCCAGGGGAGCGCGCAATGAACGGTCCCGTATATCTCGATCGTCGTCAGGTTCTGGCCGGTGGGGGGGCCCTGGTCGTCAGCTTCTCGCTGTCGGACGCTTTTGCGCAGGAGCATGCCGCCGCGGGCGCTCCAAAGCCACCCGGCAGCCTTGCGACCTCTCCTTACCTCGATGCATGGATTCGTATCGACGCGGACGGCATCACGGCTTTCACCGGCAAGGCCGAACTCGGCCAGGGTTTCAAGACTGCGTTTCAGCAAATTGCTGCGGAAGAACTCGATGTTCCCTTCGAGGCCATCAAGGTCGTGACCGCCGATACCGGCCGCACTGCCAATGAAGGCTACACGGCCGGCAGCCACTCGATGCAGGATAGCGGCACGGCGATCCTGCATGCGGCTGCACAGGTCCGCGCGCTTCTGATCGCCGAGGCCGCGCGACGGCTCGATCTGCCGGCGGAAAATCTTCGTACCGAAAACGGTTCGGTGGTCGCACCGAATGGCCAACGCCTTGGTTACGGCGATCTGGTCGCGGGGGACATGCTGCACGTGCAGGCCGAGGTTAAATCTAACTTGAAAGATCCCGCGACCTACAAGGTGATGGGACAACCGGTGCCGCGTGTCGATATTCCGGCCAAGGTCACCGGCGGTGCGGCTTACGTCCAGGACATGCGATTGCCGGGCATGGTGCATGCACGTCTCGTCCGTCCGCCGAGCTATGGCGCCCAGTTGAGCGAATGCGATACGTCGTCGGTCGAAAAGCTTCCGGGTGTCGTCAAGGTTGTTCGCAACGGCAATTTTCTGGCTGTCATCGCAAAAAAGGAATTTCAGGCCATCAAGGCGATGCGGGCGCTTTCGGCCGTCGCAAAATGGAACGAAAAGCCGGCCCTGCCGAACCAGAATGACCTGCCAAGCGTCATCACCGGATTGCCATCGAAGGACTCGGTGATCTTCGAAGTCAGCGATCCCGCAGTCTCAGGCCAAAGAACTCTCGAAGCCACCTACACCAGACCTTACCAATCGCATGGCTCGATCGGCCCGTCCTGCGCGGTGGCGCAGCTCAACAACGACGTCATGACGGTCTGGACGCACACGCAAGGTGTTTACCCCGACCGCCAGGGCGTCGCCGAAATGCTGCGCGTGCCGCCGGCGAAAGTTCGTTTGATTCACGTCGAAGGCTCCGGCTGCTACGGCCATAACGGCGCCGACGACGCGGCCGCCGACGCCGCTTTGATCGCGCGCGAACTGCCCGGAACTCCCGTACGCGTGCAATGGATGCGCGAACAGGAACACGGCTGGGAGCCCTATGGTCCGGCGATGGTCACCAAACTGAAGGCATCGCTCGACGACAGCGGTGCGATCGCGTCATGGAATTTTGAAGTCTGGAGCAACACGCATTCGATGCGGCCGGGCGGTGGCGGCTGCCTGCTGGCGGCCCAACACATGGCCAATCCGCTTGCCATACCGGAGCCGAAGCCGCTGCCATTGCCGGAAGGCGGCGGCGACCGTAACGCGATTCCGATCTACAAATTCCCCAATGCGCATGTGGTGCATCACTTCATCCCGTCAATGCCGGTCAGAATCTCGGCGATGCGGGCGCTTGGCGCCTACCACAACGTATTTTCGATCGAGAGCTTCATGACCGAACTCGCCGAATTGGCTGGCGCCGATCCGGTCGAATTCCGCCTGAAGCATCTTGACGATCCACGCGCGCGCGATGTCGTCGAGAAAGCCGCCAAGGAGTTTGGCTGGCAGAAGGAACAGAAGGCGCCGCAGGACCGCGGCTATGGTTTCGCTTTTGCGCGATACAAAAACCTCGCGGCCTACTGCGCCATCGCCAGCGAGGTGGAAATCGACCGGGAGACCGGGCGTCCGCGTCTGGTGCGTGCGGTGGCTGCCGTCGACAGTGGGCAGGTCGTCAACCCCGATGGGATCATCAACCAGGTCGAGGGCGCCATCCTCCAGTCGATGAGCTGGACGCTCTATGAAGCCGTCACCTTCGACGACACCAGGATCACGAGCATCGACTGGCAGACCTATCCGATCCTGCGTTTCGACGGAATTCCTGAAAAGGTCGATGTCCACATCATCAATCGTCCGGGCCAGCCGTTCCTGGGCAGCGGTGAAACCGGGCAGGGGCCGGCGGCGGCATCGGTCGCCAATGCGGTTGCGAACGCTGCCGGAAAACGGCTGCGCGATCTGCCGTTGACGCGGATCAAGATCAAGGACGCGATCGACGCCTAAAGCGCGCCGTCAGCGTCTCATCGAAGCGGCAGGCCGGTTGCGGCCTCAAGCTCGTTAAGAGCTTTGCCGGGCGTCGCGCACCTTGATCGTGGTCATGCCCATCTCGCGTGCCGGCTTCAGGTTGATGCCGAGATCGTCGAGATAGATGCAGCGCCTGGGATCGACCGCGAGTACATCGGCCATCATCCGATAGATCTGCGGATCGGGCTTTTTCAGTCCGATCTTCGCCGATTCGATGATGTGGTCCAACAGTGCATCACCACGGCGATGTAGAGCGTGCGCCCGCCGGCGCTGCCGATCGCATTGGCTGGAAGGTTGTTGGTGATGCAACCGGTCTTGAATTTGGACTTGATCCGACGGAGCGCTTCGACCATTTCGGGGCGGAGGTCGCCGGCCAGTAGCGGCAATACATCCCGCCCCGCGGACCTCGGCGCAAGACCCGCGATTCCGCCGCGAATAGTTTGTCGAATGTTTCGATATCCACCTCGGCCCGTTCGAATTTCGCCCAGGCGTTCTCCAGATGATTGGCCGTGTTGGTGCGGCGGATGATGTCGGCAGGCAGGCCGCGCTCGGCCTCGAAACGGGCGAACGCCTCAAAGGGCGAGGACGTCAAGACGCCGCCAAAATCCCAGATCACCGCTTCAAACATGGTTTTCCCCGCTCGCACTGGCGCCAGCCGCTAACATGGCGGGCAGCTTTGCGCCAGTCCTTGCAATGGTGGCGAGGGGGAGTGGGGCGGTTAGGTGTTTCGGCGCCCGGTGCTGGTTGCGATGGCGGCTGCCGCCGTACGGTTCTCGACGCCGAGCTTAGCGTAGATCTGCTCGAGGTGCTTGTCCACGGTCCGGGGGCTGAGCCCCAGGATTTGCGCGATATCGCGATTGGTCTTGCCTTTGCTCAGCCAGGACAAGACCTCGCCTTCGCGCGTGGTCAGCCCGAGTTCGCTTGAGAACTCCGCAGGCGTGTCGGCGCTCGAATCCTTGGCCAGACGCAGCAGGAATTCGTTGGGCCCAAGCTTTCCCATGTATTGCAGCTGAAGCTGTTCATTTTCCGGAAAAGACGCGGTTTGGGATTTCGGCTTGGGCCTTCCCTTCTGCATCTGCGCGATCCATTGCAGCATAGGCTCCGGAAGTGCGAACTCTTCGCCGGCGCTGGATACGAGATTTTCCGACAGCATCTTTTGCGCCTGTGGCGTGGCCCATACGATTTTGCCCTGCCCGTTGACGGCGAGCAGATACCGGCCCGACACGTCAAGGGCGGCGCGCGCGCTCTGCGTCATCCGGGCATTGGCGAGATGCACGCGAATGCGCGCCAGCATTTCCTCGATCACGATCGGCTTGGTGACATAGTCGACGCCGCCGGCCTCCAGTCCGCCGACGATGTGCTCGGTCTCGGCCAATCCCGTCATGAAGATCACCGGCACGTTGCTCAACCCCGCGTCGCGTTTCAGCCGCCGGCAGGTTTCAAAGCCATCCATGCCGGGCATCATGGCGTCGAGTAAAACGATGTCGGGCGTGATCTGTTCGACGATGCGCAACGCAGCGGCGCCGTCCATCGCCACCATGACCGTCATTCCGGCGCCGTCGAGCGCGTCCGTCAGAAGACGCAACGTTTCCGGAGAATCATCGACGACCAACGCAATGTCGCGTTTCTTGGATTCAGCGATCATGGCTCTGCAGCCCCTTCAGGGTCGCCATGTACCGGTCCAGATCGAAGCGATCGACGAGAGACCGCATTTCCGACACGAAATCCCGGTGCTCTGGATAATCGGTCCCGATCTCATCGAGCTTGACCTGGATCGCGCGGATATAGCCAAGCTGGCCCAAACTGATGAGTTCTTCGACATGGTTTGCCGGTGGCTGCAAGCCGTGACCTGGCTGCCACTTCGCAACCGTCACCTGCTCATCGTCATACTGCCACTCGATCTTCAGGAGCTGGCGGATCAATTCGAGCAGGCGCGGAATATCGATCGGCTTCATCAGATAGCCGTCGTGAAAGGGCTGGGCGAGCGGCGCGCCGTGCGCTTCCAGGGCGCTGGCCGACACCATCAGGATACGAGCCTGGTGGTGGCCGTCTGCGCGAAGCGTTTCCGCAACCGTCCAACCGTCCATGCCGGCCATCGAAATATCCAGCAAGAACAGATCCGGACGGCAGTGCTGGGCAAGCGCGAGACAACCCGGGCCATCGGGTGCGGCGAGCAGGATAAAGCCGAGCGGCGTCAGCACCTCGCGCAACAGATCGCGCTGGATCGGATCGTCGTCGGTGATCAGGATGGTCTTGCGCGCCCCGTGATAGCCGGACGGTATTGCGTCGACGGGAGCGATCTGTTTCGGATTGGCCACTTCCGACAACAGCAACTTGACGCGGAACGTGCTGCCGCCGCCGACCGTGCTGGCCACCTGAATATCGCCGCCCATCACTCCAGCGAGCAGCCGGCTGATGGTCAACCCCAGTCCAGTTCCGGTCTGGGGTTGCGAGACGCCGAGCGCGCCGCGTTCGAACGGAGCAAAGATACGTTCGAGGTCGCTCGATTGAATGCCGGGACCGGTATCGGTTACCTCGAATTCGGCGACGGGGCTGCGATAATGCACGACCAGCTGTACGCTGCCGGACTGGGTAAACTTGATCGCGTTGGAGAGCAGGTTGATCAAAATCTGGCGCAGCCGCTTTTCGTCGGCATAAACCACAGAAGGTAAGGTCGGCGCGCGGCGGAAAACGAAGTCGATCCCCTTGGCGGCAGCCTGAAGGCGGAACATGCCGACGAGCTGATCGAGAAATTCGCCGATACGGACTTCGTCGCGCGACAGATACAGCCGTCCGGCCTCGATCTTCGAGATATCGAGGATACCGTCGATCAACCCCGATAAATGGTCGGCGCTACGACGCACCACGCGCACCTGATCGCGTGGCTTGGTGCTGAGACTTGCGTCCTGCTCCAGGAGCTGCGCGTAGCCGGAAATCGCGTTCAGCGGCGAGCGCAATTCGTGGCTGAGGCCGACGACGTAACGGCTCTTTGCGAGGTTCGCGGACTCTGCGACTTCCTTGGCGCGCTGCAATTCGGCGTCGGTACGTTTGTGGGCGTCGATTTCCTGAATCAGCAGCGTGGTTTGCCGCCGGGTTTCCTCTTCCGCGGCGCGCCGGCTCTGCTGCGCCAGTACGAACAACCAGGCGACAACGCCGATGATGATCGTGAGCGCGAAGAAGACCTTCCAGAGTACCTCCGACAGCAGGACGTGATCGACATCAATGGTGGTTGACGTCTGAAGGTAAATCAGGCCGAGCGTCAGCGCGACGAGGCCCGCGGAGACCGCAAAGACGCCGAGATAATGGCCAAGCTGGGAGTTGATCCGCGCGTAGATCGGCTGCGGCAGCAATTTGCCGAGCGTTTCTGATACCTGTGCCTGAATGCGCGCATGCGGCTTGCAGAGGTCGTGGCAGCGCGCGTCAAGCGAGCAGCACAGTGAGCATATCGGCCCGGCATAAGCCGGGCAGGACGCCATATCCTCCGGTTCGAAGGTATGTTCGCAAATGCAGCACTGGATCGCTTCGACGTTCTGCCAGCTTCGCTTCGGCTTGCGCGCGATGTAATACTTTCCTCCCGTCGCAAACGCGATCACCGGTGCAACGACGAGCGCGACGAGCAGTGCAACGAAAGGCGATAGCGCCTTTGCGGTCGGTCCGAACAGGCCATAGAAAGCGCTGATGGAAACGACGGTGGCGATGGTCATGGCGCCGACGCCGACGGGATTCACGTCGTAAAGATGCGCGCGCTTGAATTCCATGTGCTGCGGGCGCAGGCCAAGCGGCTTGTTGATGACGAGATCGGCGACCAGCGCGCCAACCCAGGCGATAGCGACATTCGAATAAAGCGCGAGCGTCTGTTCCAGCGCCTTGTAGACGCCGATTTCCATCAAGAGCAGCGCGACCAGCACATTGAACACCAGCCAGACCACGCGGCCCGGATGGCTATGGGTCAATCGCGAAAAGAAATTCGACCACGCGATCGAGCCGGCATAGGCGTTGGTGACGTTGATCTTGACCTGCGAGAGGATCACGAAGGAGCCGGTCAGGGCTAATGCCAGACCAGGCTCCGACAGGACATAGCGAAACGCCTGAAGATACATGTAGGCGGGTTCGGCAGCGTGCTCTTCGCTGACACCATGATTGAGCGCGAAGAAAGCCAGGAAAGATCCCGCCAGAAGCTTCAACGCACCAAGAATGATCCAGCCGGGGCCGGCGCTGAGCAACGCAATCCACCACGCCTTCCTCGAAGTACGCCGGTCGCGCGGCAGGAACCGCAGAAAGTCGACCTGCTCGCCGATCTGCGCCACCAGCGAGAAAACCACGGAGGCCGCCGTGCCGAACAAGAGAAGATCGAGATGGCCGGAAGGGTTACCGTGTTCGCCGGCGAATTTAGTCCACTCCGCAAAGGAATGTGGGTTCGCATAAGCGATCGCCGCGAAGGGAAGGACATGTAAAACGATCCAAAGCGGCTGCGTCCAGAGCTGGAAACGGCTGATCAGCGTGATGCCGTAGATCACCAGCGGGATGATGACGACGGCGCTGATCAGATATCCGACCGGTCGCGGAATTCCGAGACACATCTCAAGCGCGCTGGCGAGAATGACGGCTTCGATGGCAAAGAAGATGAAAGTGAAGGACGCGTAGATCAGCGAGGTGATCGTCGAACCGATATAGCCGAAGCCGGCGCCGCGGGTCAGGAGATCGATGTCGATGCCGCATTTCGCGGCATGATAGGCAATAGGCAGGCCGCAACAGAAAATAATGACGCTGACGACGAGAATGGCGGCGGCGGCATTGGTGACGCCGTAATTGAGCGTGATCGTGCCGCCGATCGCTTCCAGGGCCAGGAAGGAAATGGCCCCAAGCGCGGTATTGGCCACGCGGGCCGCGGACCAGCGCCGGGCGCTCTTGGCGGTGAAGCGAAGCGCGTAATCCTCCAGCGTCTGGTTTGCAACCCATTGATTATACTGGCGTCTGACGCGGTCGATCCGCTGCCGCCCTGCCACTCTGCACTCCCGGTTTCTAAGCGGTCTTCCGCAATTTGGACTGCAACTCCAGTGCCAAAACCTACGTCGTTATTTTGCGGTGCAATATACGCGATCTTGCGTATCTGTGCAGTGCACAATTTAAGCAATCCTCGCCTGATCAAGACCACGTCCTCGAAAACCAATGGGGTAGTCATGTCAGACGAAATCAAAAGGGGCCTGAAGTCGCCGCTTCGGCGCAAGCTGCTCGCGGGAATCGCTGCACTTCCTGCCATTTCCCTGCTTCCGCGGTCCTCATGGGCCGATACGCCTGCCACTTCCGCGGTCAACACCACGGGGCTCGCGGTCACCGATACCGAAGTGACGGTCGGTATTCTTCATTCCGCCACCGGCACAATGGCGATTTCGGAAACCGGATCGATCGAGGCAGAAAAGCTTGCCATCGAGCAGATCAATGCCATGGGCGGTGTGCTCGGGCGCAAGATCAAGTTCATTCAGGAAGACGGCGCCAGCGACTGGCCGACCTTCGCCGAGAAGGCCAAGAAGCTTCTCGTCAACGACAAGGTTGCCGCGATCATGGGCTGCTGGACCTCGGCTTCGCGCAAGGCGGTGCTGCCGGTCGTCGAACAATATAACGGCATGCTCTATTATCCGACCTTCTACGAAGGCCTCGAGCAATCCAAGAACGTCATCTACACCGGCCAGGAAGCCACCCAGCAGATCTTGGCCGGCCTGAACTGGATCGCCAAGGAGAAGGGCGCGAAGTCGTTCTTCTTTGTCGGTTCGGATTACATCTGGCCGCGTACCTCGAACAAGATCGCCCGCAAGCACGTTGAGAACGTGCTCAAGGGCAAGGTGGTCGGCGAGGAATATTATCCGCTCGGCAACACCCAGTTCAATTCGGTCATCAACAAGATCAAACTGACCAAGCCCGACGTGATCTTCACCGACGTCGTCGGCGGTTCGAACGTCGCGTTCTACAAGCAGCTCAAGGCGGCCGGCATCGACCTGTCGAAGCAGGCGCTGCTCACGATCTCGGTGACCGAAGACGAAATCGACGGTATCGGCGGTGAAAACATCGCGGGCGCCTATGCCTGCATGAAGTACTTCCAGTCGCTCGATAATCCGAACAACAAGGCCTTCGTTCCCGCGTTCAAGAAGATGTGGGGCGAGAAGACCGTGATCGGTGACGTCACCCAGGCTGCCTATCTGGGCCCGTGGCTGTGGAAGTTAACGGTGGAAAAGGCCGGCAGCTTCGACGTCGACAAGATTGCCGCCGCTTCGCCCGGCGTGGAATTCAAGGGTGCGCCGGAAGGCTACGTCCGCATCCACGAAAACCATCATTTGTGGTCGAAGACGCGCGTCGGCCGCGCCAAGCTCGATGGCCAGTTCGAACTGATCTATGAGACCGCCGATCTCGTCGAGCCGGATCCGTTCCCCAAGGGCTATCAGTAAGGGTCGTCGGTGGGCAGCGGCGTTTCCTGACGCGATCGCTCCCACCTCAAATCCTTACGGCGTGGACCATCCGGTCCACGCCCTCCCTGGACAAGCGCTTCCTCGCGAACCCTGTTCGTGGGTTCATAACCTCCGGCGACATAGGACAGGATTGATGTTCGGCGATTATTCGATTGGTGATTTAGGCTCGATCTTCGTCATGCAGGGCTTCGCGGGCCTGATCCTGTTTTCGGTCTACGTGCTGATGGCACTCGGTCTTGCGATTATCTTCGGCCAGATGGGCGTCATCAACATGGCGCATGGCGAGTTCATGATCCTCGGTGCCTACGTCACCTGGATGACCTCAAACTTCTTTCAGTCGCACCTTCCGAGCCTGTTCGCCGGCTATTTCTTCCTCGCGATGATACTGGCCTTCATCGCCTCCGGAGCGCTCGGCATGCTGGTGGAATGGGTGCTGATCCGCCATCTCTACAAGCGTCCGTTGGATACACTGCTCGCCACATGGGGATTGAGTCTTATCCTGCAGCAGGCCTATCGCTCGGTTTTCGGTGCGCGAGAAGTCGGCGTCGAGCTGCCGCAATGGATGCTCGGTTCGCTGCAGGTTACCGACAGCATTGAGGTGCCGATCAACGGCATCTTCGTGATGTGCCTTACCGTCCTGATTACGATCGCGGTCGCCTACGTCATGTACTTGTCGCGCTGGGGGCGTCAGGTCCGCGCCGTGGTGCAAAACCGCATTATGGCCGGCGCGGTCGGCATCAACACCGAGAAGGTCGATCGCTATACCTTCGGGCTTGGCTGTGGCATCGCCGGGGTTGCCGGAAGCGCTTTCACCATGATCGGCTCCACCGGCCCGACCTCCGGCCAGCTTTATATCGTCGATACATTCCTGGTTGTCGTATTCGGCGGGGCCGCGAGCCTGCTCGGTACCATCGCCTCAGCGTTCAGCATCTCACAAACGCAATCGACCCTCGAATTCTTCATGTCCGGGTCGATGGCAAAAGTCCTGACGCTTCTTGCCGTTGTCGGAATCCTGATGCTGCGCCCGCAGGGTCTGTTCGCCCTCAAGGTTCGCAAATAACAAAAAGGCTGGAGCCATGACCGACAATCGCTACTTCAATCGATCGGAACTCATCGGAATTCTGGTGCTCGCCGTATTCCTGGTGGTGGTCCTGCCGCTTTGTCTCGATGTCTTCAGGCTCAATCTGGTCGCGAAATATCTCACTTACGCCTTCGTGGCGCTGGGCCTGGTGATTTGCTGGGGCTATGGCGGCATCCTGAGCCTCGGGCAGGGGGTGTTCTTCGGCCTCGGCGGCTATTGCATGGCGATGTTTCTCAAGCTCGAAGCATCGAGCGTCGAAAACACCAAGATCCAGTCGACACCCGGTATTCCCGATTTCATGGACTGGAATCAGATCACCTCACTGCCGTTGTTCTGGCAGCCTTTCCATAGTCTCACTTTGACCATCGCCGCCGTCATTCTGGTGCCTGGCATTTTCGCCCTGATCATTGGCGCGGCGATGTTCAAACGCCGGGTCGGCGGTACCTATTTTGCCATCATCACCCAGGCTGTCGCCGCCATCCTGACGATCCTGATCGTCGGGCAGCAGGGCTACACCGGCGGCATCAACGGCATGACCGATCTACGCACCCTGCACGGATGGGATATCCGGCCCGACCACGCCAAGGTCGTTCTCTACTTCTTCGAGGTGGGCTGCCTGTTCGTTTGTATCTTCATCGCCCAGTTCATTCGGCACTCGAAACTTGGGCGAATCCTGGTCGCGATGCGCGACAAGGAAGATCGCGTCCGGTTCTCCGGCTATAGCGTCGCCAACTTCAAGATCTTCGCCTTCTGCGTCGCCGCCGTCTTCGCTGCCATCGGTGGCGCGATGTTCGCACTCAATGTGGGGTTTATGTCGCCGTCCTTTGTCGGCATCGTGCCGTCGATCGAAATGGTGATCTATACCGCGGTTGGCGGCCGGCTCTCGATCCTGGGTGCGATATACGGCACGTTGCTGGTGAATTTCGCCAAGACCAGCCTGTCGGAATCCTTTCCTGAATTGTGGCTGTTCGGTCTCGGCGGCTTGTTCATCGCGGTTGTGCTCGCGTTCCCGAACGGGCTCGCCGGTATCTGGGGCGATTACGTGCAGCCACGCATCGATCGCATGCTCTCATCAGGCAAATTGAAACCCGGCAACGGCTGGACCGACTCTTCGGTTGCCGACGGCGCACCGGCGGAGTGAGGAGGTAGATCATGTTGATAGGTCACCAGCCCAAGGAGTTTCTGCTCGCGGTCGAGGCGCTCACGGTTTCTTTCGACGGGTTCAAGGCCGTAAACGACCTTTCCTTCTATGTCGAGGAGAACGAAATCCGCGTCATCATCGGCCCCAACGGGGCCGGCAAGACCACGGTGCTCGACCTGATCTGCGGCAAGACCAAAGCGACATCGGGTTCGATCCAGTTTCGTGGCAAGGAACTTACGAAACTGAGGGAAAACGAGATCGTGAAGGCGGGCGTCGGCCGCAAATTCCAGACCCCATCGATTTATGACGACCTGACGGTGTTCGAGAACCTGGAAATCTCGTTTCCGCGCGGCCGCACGGTGTTCGGGGCACTGACCTTCACTCGCGATGCCGTGGTGCGCGACCGCGTTCATGAAGTATCCGAAATGATCTTCCTCAACGACCGGCTGAACGTGAAAGCCGAACTGCTCAGCCACGGCCAGAAGCAATGGCTGGAGATCGGCATGTTGCTGATCCAGGACCCCGAGTTGCTGATGCTCGACGAACCGGTCGCGGGCATGAGTGTGAGCGAGCGGGCCAAGACCGCCGAACTGCTTAACCGCATCATCAAGGATCGCTCGGTTCTGGTGATCGAACACGACATGAAATTCGTCGAGGACATCGCGCACAAGGTCACTGTTCTCCATCAGGGCCAGGTCCTGTCGGAAGGCTCGATGGACCACGTCCAGAACGATCCCAAAGTCATTGAAGTCTATCTTGGACACTGAGTGCCGAGATGGGCGGGCGAGTTAAGGCGAGGCAAGGAGCTTTGTGATGCTGGCAATTTCGAACCTTCACGTCGCCTACGGCCAGAGCGAAGTGCTGCACGGCCTCAACGTGTCCGTCGCACCGAGTGAGATCGTCGCGATCATGGGCCGTAACGGCATGGGCAAGACCACGCTGATGAAGTCGCTGATGGGGATCGTGCCGACCAAAAGCGGCTCGGTGACCATGGACGGAACTGAGCTCGGCAATTTGCCGAGTTACGATCGCGTGGCCAAGGGCCTGGCCTATGTTCCCCAGGGCCGCATGATCTTTTCCACCATGACTGTCAAGGAAAACATCGAAACCGGCCTCGTTGTCTCGGGCGAGACGGAGGTGCCCGGCAGCATCTACGAATTGTTTCCCGTGTTGCTGGAAATGAAGGGCCGTCGCGGCGGCAATCTGTCCGGCGGTCAGCAGCAGCAATTGGCGATCGCACGCGCGCTCGCTACCAAACCGAAAGTGCTGTTGCTGGATGAACCCACTGAAGGCATCCAGCCGTCGATCATCAAGGACATGGCGCGGACCTTGAAGCGGATCCGCGACGAGCGCGGCCTTTCGATCGTGGTCTCGGAGCAGGTCCTGAGCTTCGCGCTCGACGTGGCGGATCGTGTGCTCGTCATCGAAAACGGCGAGATCGTTCACGACGATTCGCGCGACGGCATCGATGCGGCGCAGATCTCCAAATATCTATCGGTTTGATTTGTACATAGCTTGTAAAAACAGGGGAGCGTTGAAATGCCAGAGACACTGATCAAGGTCGATCTTTCCAAATCGGCTTATGAAAACGACAAGATCCACAATCGCTGGCATCCGGATATTCCGATCGTGGCATGGGTCAATCCGGGCGACGATTTCATAATCGAGACCTATGATTGGACCGGCGGCTTCATCAAGAACAACGATTCGGCCGATGACGTCCGCGACATCGATTTGTCGATCGTGCACTTCCTCTCCGGTCCGATCGGCGTCAAAGGTGCGGAGCCCGGCGACCTCCTGGTAGTCGACCTGCTTGACGTCGGTCCGCTGAAGGAAAGCCTCTGGGGCTTTAACGGCTTCTTCTCCAAGAAGAATGGCGGCGGATTCCTCACCGATCACTTCCCGCTGGCGCAGAAGTCGATCTGGGACATCAAGGGCCTCTACACTTCCTCGCGCCACATTCCCGGCGTGAATTTTGCCGGCCTCATCCATCCCGGCCTGATCGGCTGTCTGCCCGATCCGAAGCTGCTGGCAAAATGGAACGAGCGCGAGACCGCGCTGATCGCAACCAATCCGACCCGGGTGCCGGGTCTGGCCAACCCGCCGTTCGCGGCGACGGCCCATGCCGGCCAGGCCAAGGGCGACGCCAAAGCCAAGGTCGGTGCCGAAGGCGCCCGCACGGTCCCGCCGCGCGAGCATGGCGGCAACTGCGACATCAAGGATCTGTCGCGCGGCTCGAAAATCTACTTCCCGGTCTATGTGCCGGGCGGCGGGCTTTCGATGGGCGACCTGCACTTCAGCCAGGGCGACGGCGAGATCACATTCTGCGGCGCGATCGAAATGGCCGGCTGGCTGCACCTGAAGGTCGATATCATCAAGGACGGCGTCGCCAAATACGGCATCAAGAATCCGGTGTTCAAGCCCTCGCCGATCACGCCGAACTACAAAGACTATCTGATCTTCGAAGGCATTTCGGTCGACGAGCAGGGTAAGCAGCATTACCTCGACGTGCATATCGCTTATCGTCAGGCCTGTCTGAACGCGATCGAATATCTGAAGAAGTTTGGCTATTCCGGCGCGCAGGCCTATTCGATCCTCGGCACGGCGCCGTGCCAGGGCCATATCTCAGGCGTGGTGGACGTGCCCAACGCCTGCGCCACGCTCTGGTTGCCGACCGAAATCTTCGATTTCGATATCATGCCGTCGTCGGCCGGCCCGATCAAACACATCAAGGGCGACATTCAGATGCCGCTCTCGCAGGACAAATGAGCATGATCGGGAAAAGTGGAAGCCGGCTTTCCGGCAAGATTATGCTCCGAACGTAGGTCTCCCTGCGAAGGATGCGGGACGGTCTTCTGGGGTAGGCCGCCCCGCATCCGCCGCGGGTTTCGGGATTTTTTGACGCAGGGAAGTGAAATGCCGGTTTATGATTATGTCTGCAACGATTGCGGTCCGTTCACGGACATGCGGCCGATGGCCGAATGCGACGAACCGCAAGATTGTCCGAAATGCGAAAGCGCCTCGCCACGCGCGATCTTAAGGGCGCCGAATTTCTTTTGCATGCCGGCGGAACGGCGGAAGGCGCACGCCACCAACGAGCGCAGCGCGAACGCACCCAAGACGCTTGGCGAGTACAAGGCCTCACACGGAGCCGGCTGCGGCTGCTGTTCGACCAAACCGTCGCGGCTTGTCAAGAAAACCAGAAGCGGCGCCAAGAGCTTTCCGACTGCGCGGCCATGGATGATCAGCCATTGATGCACGATCCCTGTGATCGTCGAACCCAAACTGAAACAGAAGGCGGTCCCAATGCTTCACGGTGACATTTCCAGCAGCAACGACACGGTCGGCGTCGCGGTCGTCAACTACAAGATGCCGCGACTGCACACCAAGGCCGAGGTGCTCGACAACGCCCGCAAGATCGCCGAGATGTTGGTGGGCATGAAGGTTGGACTGCCGGGCATGGACCTGGTGATCTTCCCGGAATATTCCACCCAGGGCATCATGTATGACTCGAAAGAGATGTACGAGACCGCCTCGGCGATCCCGGGTCCCGAGACTGAAATTTTCGCGGAGGCCTGCCGCAAGGCCAAGGTCTGGGGCGTGTTCTCACTTACCGGCGAACGCCACGAGCAGCATCCGAACAAGGCGCCGTATAACACCTTGATCCTGATGAACGACAAGGGCGAGATCGTCCAGAAATACCGCAAGATCATGCCATGGGTGCCGATCGAAGGCTGGTATCCCGGCAATTGCACCTATGTTTCCGAAGGCCCGAAGGGCATGAAGATCAGTCTGATCATTTGCGACGACGGCAACTTCCCCGAAATCTGGCGCGACTGCGCCATGAAGGGTGCCGAGTTGATCGTGCGCTGTCAGGGTTACATGTATCCGGCCAAAGAACAGCAGGTCCTCATTTCCAAGGCGATGGCCTGGGCCAACAACGTTTATGTCGCGGTCGCCAATGCCGCCGGTTTTGACGGCGTCTATTCCTACTTCGGCCACTCTGCGATCATCGGCTTTGACGGCCGCACTCTGGGTGAGACCGGCGAAGAGGAGTACGGCATCCAGTATGCTCAGCTCTCAAAGAGCTTGATCCGCGACGCGCGCCGCAACGGCCAGTCGCAGAACCACCTCTACAAGCTGGTTCATCGCGGCTATACCGGCATGATCAATTCGGGCGAAAGCTCGCGCGGTGTCGCGGCCTGTCCCTACGATTTCTACAAGAACTGGATCGCCGATCCGGAAGGTACGCGCGAAATGGTCGAGGCGATGACCCGCCCGACCGCGGGGACCGAGGAATGCCCGATCGAGGGCATCCCGAATAAATTGCCCGCGAGCAATTACTAGCATGTCGACTTACTAGCGTGTCGAAGGGGCGTCGCGCCAGGAGCTTTCCGACCGCACGCCACCCACCCGTGGATGATCAGTTACTGGCTCGCGATCTTCTGGGCTTCGACAGTCCGCTCATTGCTGGTCAGGGTCGCTGCTTGACGATAACCGGTTAGCCGCGACGTGGCCGCTGGCTTCAACGGTACCGAGAGCCGGCAAATCAGACCTTCCGAACGCCAGTCGAATTCGGCCTGGCCCCCAAGCTGGGATTCGATGCTGGCGATCACGCTTCGCGTCCCGAAGCCGCGCGATACCGGCTCCACGACGGTTGGACCCTCCCGCTCTTCCCACAGGATGGTCAGAACGTCCGCCTCGACTTTCCAATGGATCGCCAGGCGGCCGGTCAGCGTGGACAAAGCGCCGTATTTGGCCGAGTTCGTCACCAACTCGTGCAGCGCCATCGCCAAGGTTTGTGCGGTCGCAGGCTGCAACTGAACATTCGATCCGCTGAATACAATCTGGTCGTTGACCTGATAGGGCGCCAATTCCTCATCGACGAGCTTGGTGATCTCCGCGCCTTGCCAACTCGACAGCGAAAGGATGGTGTGCACGCGCGCCAGCGCCCCGATGCGGCCTTCGACCGCCTGCATGTAGGACTTGGCGCTTTCGCCGCGCGTGAGCCGGACGATCGACTGGGCCAGCGCCAGTGCGTTCTTGGCGCGGTGATCGACCTCACGGGTGAGCAGATTTTGCCGCTCTTCCGCCCGTTTGCGTTCGGTTATATCGACGGTCACGCCACTGACGCGGACGACCCGGCCGGTCTTGTCGACGGTGGCGGCTGCCGTGCCGAACAGCCAGCGGATTTCGCCGTCCGGGCGAACGATGCGAAATTCGGTTTCGTAGGATTTGATGCCTTTGTCGAAATGGACCATCGCTTTGCGCAGTTCGCCCATATCGTCGGGATGCAGCAAGGCGCGGACACTTTTCGGGGTAACGGTGAAGTTTTTCGGATCGACGCCGAAAATCCGGAACTGACCTTCGTCCCACATCCAGTCGCCGCTGACCCAGTCCCAATCCCACGACCCCATGTGTCCAGCGGCCAATGCAAGGCTGCGGCGCTGCTCGCTTTCGAGCAGCCGCGCGTTGGAATATTCAAGCTCGCTGGTCCGCGCGCGAACCCGGTCTTCGAGCTCGGCATTGAATTGCTCGAGCTGTCGCGTCTTGCGATACAGATCTACGAAGACGCGGATTTTTGCGCGCAGCACTTCCGGGACGACCGGAACCGGCACGTAGTCGACCGCTCCCATTTCATAGCCGCGGAGACGGTCGATGTCGGAAACCTGAATGGCGGAAATGAAAATCATCGCGGTTTTCTGGAAGCGCGGGTGCTCGCGGATCATTGCCGCAAGCTCGAACCCGTCGAGTTCGGGCATGCAGACGTCTACCAGAATCACGGCAACTTCGTTCTTGAGGAGATATTCCAGCGCTTCACGCCCCGAGGTCGCCACCACGAGATTTTCGCCAAGCTCCTTGAGAATGACCTCATAGGCGAGCAGCTTGGCCGGCTGATCGTCCACCAGAAGGATGTCTACCTGTTCATGGTCCATGCTCTCGTGCCCAGTCAGCGATGAAGCCACATTCTGATAGCGAGCAGCAACTGCTCAGTATTGACCGGCTTGGCGAGATAATCGGAAGCGCCTGCCTCGAGGCATTTCTCCCGGTCTCCTTTCATCGCCTTGGCGGTCAATGCGATGATCGGAAGCCTGCGGAACGCCGGGTCGGTCCTGATGACTCCAATGGTTTGATAACCGTCCATATGCGGCATCATGATGTCCATCAACACGACGGCGATTTCCGGATGCGACCCGACCAGCGCGACCGCCTCGCTGCCGGTTGTCGCGGTCAGTACCTTCATGCCGCGCCGTTCCAGAACGCTCGACAGCGCAAAGATGTTGCGGGCGTCGTCATCGACCAGCAGCGCGGTGCGGCCGACCAGATCCTCATCGGAACTGTTGAGCTTTTCCAGCATCCGTTGCTTCTCGGTCGGCAGTTCCGTGATAACGCGATGCAGGAACAGCGACGTCTCGTCCAGCAGGCGCTCGGGCGATTCCACGCCCTTGACCACGATGCTGCGGGCCATGGTGTGGAGTTCGGCGTCCTCTTCGACCGATAGCTCGCGGCCGGTGAAGACCACGACCGGAACATCCGGCAGAGAATCGTCCTTGCGGATCGAGTCCAGAACCTCAAAGCCGCTCATGTCAGGCAGCCTGAGATCGAGGACCACGCAGTCGCACGGATGATCCCGGAGCGTCGTTAGCGCCCCGGCTCCGGTGTCGGCGGTGACGATCTCGATGTCGTCATGGCCAAGCAGCTCCTTGATGCTCATCTGCTCCGCCGCATTGTCCTCGACGATCAGGAGACGCTTGCGGCGGGGTTTGGCGTATTCCTTGATCTGGGAAAGGGCCGCGGCGACCCCTTCGGTGGTCGTTGGCTTGTTGACAAAGGAGAACGCGCCGCGCGCCAAAGCGTGCTGGCGGTCTTCGTCAAGCGTGATGATCTGGACCGGAATGTGCCGGGTCAGCGGATTGTGCTTGAGTTGGCTCAACACGGTCCAGCCGAGCATGTCGGGGAGGAAAACGTCGAGCGAGATGGCGGCCGGCTGGTATTGTTTGGCGAGGTCGAGGGCCTCCGCGCCTCTTGCCGCGACCAGGATCTTGAAGCCTTTGTCGCGGGCCAGATCCACCAGTACCCGCGCATAATGCGGATCGTCCTCGACGATCAAAAGAATGGTGTCGCCGGGCTCGAGGCTCAGCCGGTCGTCCGGCAACTGCTCGGTGACGCGTTCCTGCGTGACCGCAGGCAGCGCCGGCGCCGCGCCATGCTGCGACGGAGTGCTGGTGCGCGGCGCGATCGTCGGTCCGGAATATTTCAGCGGCAGATACAGCGTGAAGACGCTGCCTTTGCCGGGCGTGCTCTGCAGATGGATTTCGCCGCCGAGCAGGCTGGCAAGCTCGCGGCTGATCGCAAGGCCAAGGCCCGTGCCGCCATATTTTCGGCTGGTGCCGGCATCCGCCTGCTGGAAGGCTTCAAAGATCAGCTTCTGCTTGTCCTGCGGAATGCCGATACCGGTGTCGGACACTTCGAAGGCGACCACCGCGGGCGAGTGATCGAGAACGGGATGTTCGGCGCTCCAGCCGCCAAGTGCAGCCGAGACGCTGAGGCGAACGCCGCCCTCGGCGGTAAACTTGAAGGCATTGGAAAGCAGGTTCTTCAACACCTGCTGCAACCGCTTCGAGTCGGTATAGATGCTTCGTCCGAGGTGAGGATCGATCGCGACATCGAAGGTGAGTTGGCGGTTTTCGGCTTCGTGGCGGAACGGCCGGCCGACGGTTTCCAGCAGGTTGGTGGTGAGGATGTCCTCGGCCTCCACCGTGACCGTGCCCGACTCGATCTTCGAAAGGTCGAGAATGTCGCTGATCAGGTTCAACAGGTCGGTGCCGGCACCGTGGATGGTGCGGGCAAATTCGACCTGCTTGACGGTAAGGTTGCCGTCGGGATTTTCGGTCAGCTGCTGGCCCAGAATCAGAATGCTGTTGAGCGGCGTCCTCAGCTCGTGAGACATGTTGGCCAGGAATTCCGACTTGTATTTGGACGTCAGCGAAAGCTCGGTGGCCTTTTCCTCCAGCGCACGCCGGGCCTGCTCGATTTCCTGGTTCTTGCGCTCCACCTCGACATTGCGCTCGGCAAGCTGCTGAGCCTTTTGCTCCAGCTGTTCGTTGGTCTGCTGCAATTCCTTCTGCTGGGTCTGCAATTCGCCGGCGAGTTGCTGCGATTGCGTCAGCAGTCCTTCGGTCTGCATCGTGGCCTCAATGCTGTTCAGCACGATGCCGATCGAGTCCGTGAGCTGTTCGAGGAAAGCCATCTGCGACGTTGTGAACGTCGAAACCGAGGCAAGCTCGATCACGGCCTTGACCTGGTTCTCGAACAGCACCGGAAGCACCACGAGATTCTTCGGGGCCATGCGCAACAGCGCCGAGTTGATCGGGATCGCGTCGTCCGGAATATCGGAAACCAGCCGTTGCCGCTTATCCATGGCGCATTGTCCGATCAGGCCTTCGCCGACCTGGATCACCTGAGCATGCGGGTTGGCGCCGTCGCTGGCGTAAGCCGCGAGCAAGCGCAACTGGGGACGGTCTTCGTTCTGAACCTGATAGATCACGCCGCGATGTGCGTTGACCAATGGCGTCAGTTCGGGGAGGAGCAGCCGGCCGACGGTAGCAAGGTCGCGCTGGCCTTGCAGCATGTTGGTGAAGCGGGCGAGGTTGGTCTTCAGCCAGTCCTGCTCGGTGTTGAGGTCCGTCGTGAGCCGGAGGTTGGTGATCATCGTGTTGATGTTGTCTTTCAGCTCCGAAACTTCGCCTCTGGCGTCGACCTGAATCGAACGGGTCAGGTCGCCCTTGGTCACGGCGGTCGCCACTTCGGCGATCGCGCGAACCTGTGAGGTCAGGTTGGCCGCGAGCAGGTTGACGTTGCCGGTGAGATCCTTCCAGGTGCCAGCAGCACCCGGCACGTTGGCCTGACCGCCGAGCCGGCCTTCCACGCCCACCTCGCGCGCGACGCTCGTCACCTGATCGGCGAAGGTTGCGAGCGTCTCCGTCATGTTGTTGATGGTGTCGGCGAGCGCTGCGACCTCGCCCTTCGATTTCACGGTCAGGTTCTGTTTTAGGTCGCCGTTGGCGACCGCGGTCACTACCTTGACGATGCCGCGCACCTGTTCGGTCAGGTTGGCCGCCATGAAGTTCACGGTATCGGTCAGGTCCTTCCAGGTACCGGCCACGCCCGGCACCTGCGCCTGTCCGCCGAGTTTACCTTCCGTGCCGACTTCGCGCGCGACGCGCGTCACCTCGCCGGCAAACGCGTTGAGCTGGTCCACCATCGTATTGATGGTGTTTTTCAGTTCGAGAATTTCGCCCTTCACGTCCACCGTGATCTTGCGCGACAGGTCGCCGCGGGCCACGGCGGTCGTCACTTCGGCGATGTTGCGAACTTGCGTGGTGAGGTTGGCGGCCAGGAGGTTGACGTTATCGGTCAGGTCCTTCCAGGTGCCGCCGACGCCGGGCACCACGGCCTGGCCGCCGAGCCGGCCCTCGGTGCCGACTTCGCGCGCGACGCGCGTCACCTCGGCGGCGAAGGAGCGAAGTTGCTCTACCATCGTGTTCAAGGTGTCCTTGAGCAGCAGAATTTCGCCGCGCACGTCCACTGTAATCTTCTTCGACAAGTCGCCGCCGGCGATCGCGGTCGCGACTTCGGCGATGTTGCGGACCTGCGCCGTCAAATTCGACGCCATGAAGTTGACGTTGTCGGTCAGGTCCTTCCAGGTGCCGGCCACTTCGGGCACTTCGGCCTGGCCGCCGAGCTTGCCTTCAGTGCCGACTTCGCGCGCCACGCGCGTCACTTCCGAAGCGAACGCGTTGAGCTGGTCCACCATGGTGTTGATGGTGTTTTTCAGTTCGAGAATTTCGCCTTTCACGTCCACCGTGATCTTGCGCGACAGGTCGCCGCGCGCCACGGCGGTGGTCACTTCGGCAATGTTGCGGACTTGCGCCGTCAAGTTGCCCGCCATCGAGTTGACGCTGTCGGTGAGGTCCTTCCAGGTGCCGGCTACGCCCGGCACGTTGGCCTGACCGCCGAGCCGGCCTTCGGTGCCGACCTCGCGCGCCACGCGCGTCACCTCGCCCGCGAAGCGGTTGAGCTGGTCAACCATGGTGTTGAGCGTTTCCTTCAGCTGAAGGATTTCGCCGCGCACGTCCACCGTGATCTTGCGCGACAGGTCACCGCCGGCGATGGCGGTGGCGACTTCGGCGATGTTGCGGACTTGCGCGGTCAGGTTGCCCGCCATGGAGTTGACGCTGTCGGTCAGGTCCTTCCAGGTGCCGGCGACGCCAGTCACTTGCGCCTGCCCGCCGAGCTTGCCGTCGGTGCCGACCTCGCGCGCCACGCGCGTCACTTCGCCGGCGAACGCGTTGAGCTGGTCCACCATCGTGTTGAGCGTTTCCTTGAGCTGAAGGATTTCGCCCGACACGTTCACCGTGATCTTTTTCGACAGGTCGCCCTTCGCCACGGCGGTCGCCACCTCGGCGATGTTACGCACCTGTCCGGTCAGGTTGGACGCCATCGAGTTGACGCTGTCGGTCAAATCTTTCCAGGTGCCGGCGACGCCGCGCACCTGCGCCTGACCGCCGAGCTTACCTTCGGTGCCGACCTCGCGCGCCACGCGCGTCACTTCGCCGGCAAACGCATTGAGCTGGTCGACCATCGTGTTGATGGTGTCTTTCAGCTCGAGAATTTCACCACGCACGTCCACCGTGATCTTCTTCGACAGGTCGCCGTTGGCGACCGCGGTCGTCACTTCCGCGATGTTGCGGACTTGCGCGGTCAGGTTGGAAGCCATCGAGTTGACGCTTTCGGTCAAGTCTTTCCAGGTGCCGGCGACGCCGAGCACGTTGGCCTGACCGCCGAGCCGGCCTTCAGTGCCGACTTCGCGCGCCACGCGCGTCACTTCGCCGGCGAACGCGTTGAGCTGGTCGACCATGGTGTTGAGCGTTTCCTTCAGTTGAAGGATTTCGCCCGACACGTTCACTGTAATTTTCTTGGACAAGTCGCCACCGGCGATCGCGGTCGCAACGTCGGCGATGTTGCGAACCTGCGCGGTCAGGTTCGAGGCCATGAAGTTGACGTTGTCGGTGAGGTCCTTCCAGGTGCCGGCGACACCTGGCACCTGGGCCTGGCCGCCGAGCTTGCCTTCGGTGCCGACTTCACGCGCCACGCGCGTCACTTCCGAAGCGAACGAGTTGAGCTGGTCTACCATGGTGTTGATGGTATCTTTCAGCTCCAGAATTTCGCCGCGCACGTCCACCGTGATCTTGCGCGACAGGTCGCCGCGCGCGACTGCGGTGGTGACGTTGGCGATATTGCGGACCTGTGCGGTCAGGTTGCCGCACATCGCGTTGACGGAGTCGGTCAGGTCTTTCCAGGTGCCGGCGACACCGGGCACGATGGCCTGGCCGCCGAGCTTGCCGTCGGTGCCGACTTCGCGGGCGACGCGCGTCACTTCCGACGCAAATGAACGCAACTGGTCCACCATCGTATTGATGGCTTCCTTGAGCTGAAGGATTTCGCCGCGCACGTCGACGGTGATTTTCTTTGACAAGTCGCCGTTGGCGACCGCGATCGTGACCTCGGCGATGTTGCGGACCTGGCCGGTCAGGTTGTTGGCCATCGAGTTGACGCTCTCGGTCAGGTCTTTCCACACGCCGGTCACTTCCGGAACCTGCGCCTGGCCGCCGAGCTTGCCTTCGGTGCCGACTTCGCGCGCCACACGCGTCACCTCGGAGGTGAACACGGAAAGCTGCTTGATCATGGTATTGACGATGGTGGCCGACTGCAGAAATTCGCCGCCCAATGGGCGGCCGTCGACGTCCAGCTTCACGGCTTGCAGCAGGTCGCCTTGCGCCACGGCGGCAACCGCGCGCGTCACCTCGCGGGTCGGCCACAGCAG